>DASVPO010000008.1:0-487995 GCA_036382855.1 Pyrinomonadaceae bacterium
TAGCTTTCCTCGCTGCCATCGCCGGACCCATTATCGGTTATATGTGGTTGCTCCGGCTCGGAAAGAAGCACAAGATACCGGTCAAAGAATTACAAGAGGTGCTGGCCAATAGGTTCACTGTCGCTGATATGAACATCATCATTAACAGGCTCAAGATTCCGCTGACCGAGCCACTTGACGGCAAGCTGCAACCCGACAGGAACCAACTGCTTCATCAGCAGAGGCTGGCATCAGAAATGATTGAATGGGCACGAAATAGGGATCGTCTGCCGCAGCTTCGAGAGGCGATGCGTTCTATTAATCCGGAAGCGTTACACTGGCTTTGAGACTTTTATCAGTCTTACGGGCTTAAAGATGTTGGTGCCGAGGGCGGGACTCGAACCCGCACGGCCTTACGGCCAACGGATTTTAAGTCCGTCGCGTCTGCCATTCCGCCACCCCGGCACTTGGGCTAAGAAGATACCACGCGCCCCGAGCAGATTCCAATATCTTCACACTCGGGCGTCGCAGTGTTAGAATAACCTTGCATCACAACTTAAAGCCGGACGCCATTTGGTTAGATTTTATGACTGAAGAGCAGGAAGTATTTCTCAAGCATATACAGAAGGCCGGACTGAAGCGCACGGCGCAGCGCGACCTGATTCTGGATGTCTTTCTACGCACCGAAGAACATCTCACGAGCGAAGACCTCTACCGGCTGGTACAGGTGGAAGACCCGAGCATCGGGCACACGACCGTTTATCGCACGCTCAAGCTGCTGACCGAAGCTGGACTGGCTCGCGAGGTTCGCTTCGGCGACGGCCGCACGCGCTACGAGCACAACTACAAGCACCAGCACCACGACCACATGATTTGCACAGAGTGCGGGCGAACTATAGAGTTTTACTCCGCCGAACTGGAAGCCATACAGGACGCCATCGCCGCCAAGCATCGCTTCGAGCCGACATATCATTCCCTGCGCATCAACGGCATCTGTGTTGACTGCCGCCGGCTGGCACGAGAACGTAAGAAAGAGGAGGCGACAGCGCAGCCGCACGTCCGCGTCGCGGCAGTCGCCCACGACTGAAGAAGGCAAAAGTAAAAAGGTAAAAGGCAAAAGGAAGGCGGAAACCATTTTTATTGAAACTGGCTTCTTCCAAACTTTTACCTTTTACCTTTTTACTTTTACCTTACTTTGGGTGTAAGTTTCAGTTGTCATCCCCGTAAAAAGTTTTCAGGAGGCTGCCTTCGGTCAGGCGCAGCCATGGATTAACAGATGAGTGTAGACATCAGATTCGAACCGGGTAACAGGCAGGGCGTCATCGCCGAAGGGACGTATTTGTGGGACGCTGCGAAGCGTCTGGGCGTCAGGCTGCCCGCCGAATGTAGCGGACGCGGCGAGTGTGATACGTGCGCTGTGATTGTCGAAACAGGGGCGGTGCTGCTTTCGTCGCTGACGGAGGCAGAAAGAGAACGCCTGAGCCCGGAGCGTCTGGCGTCTGGCGAGCGTCTGGCCTGCCAGGCGAAGGTCGAGCGCGGCGGCGAGTTGGTCTTGCGGCCCGTGCCTGTCACGGAGCGCGCAGAGACTACGCAGGAAACCGTCAAGGAACTGCGCAAAGAGTTTAACGAACTGCCGCTTCAACGAAAGCTGGCGACGCTCTTTGAGCTGGAAGCCGTGACGATGTATCAAACGCTCAGCGCCATCGCGGACGCTCCCTTTAAGGTCGCCGGAAAAGTGCTCGACATCATGGCAGGGCGCGGTCGCAGCCTCACAGAGCGCGAGCGCCGTGAGCGCCGTCCCGTGGAGCATCGTCAAACGTCAAGCACAATGCCTCCGAAAGAGTAAGCGCAGGGTAGTGGCAGCGACGGAGGATGAGAAGCAGGCTCTTCATCTTCAGTCTGCCGGCCGGCAGACTGAAGGCTGCTGTTATCATTTCATGGCGGCCTATCTCGCAGCGTTTTTAGTTTGAAGAATGCCGTCATGGGCCGGAATCGAAAACTCGCTCTTCAATCTCCCACAATTCGGAAGACCTGATGCGCCGGAACAAATTTCACATCACGATGCGCTGCAATCAATCCGTGCTGACAGTTGTGCGTGCCTCTTGTTTGTTTGCGCTTCTGCTCCTGCTCTCGTTTAGCCTGACGGCCTGCCGCAGCAGTACGACAGTTAATAATAACGCGGGCACGCCGACTCCCAGCCCTGCGCCTCCGCAGACATCTGCCTTCGACGAGACGCGAGCGTTTGCGCATGTGCGCAGGCAGGTGGAATTCGGGCCGCGTCCTGCCGGCTCGTCGGAGCTTGCGCAGACGCGCGAGTACATCGCGAGCGAGTTGAAGTCGTATGGCTTGAACGTCTCGTTTGACGAGTGGCGCGCGACCACGCCCGTCGGACAGCGGCAGATGGTCAATATCATTGCCGAACTGCCCGGCGAAGCGAGCGATGTCGTCATCATTTCCAGCCACTACGACACGAAGCTCTTCAGGGAGTTTCGCTTCGTCGGCGCAAACGACGGCGCATCTTCGACGGGCACGTTGATGGAAATCGCGCGTGTGATGGCTGCTGCCGGTCAGCGCCGGCGCGCGACCTACCGCTTCGTCTTCTTCGACGGCGAGGAAGCGTTCTGCGAGGAATGGACCGAATGCCGCAACCCGGACGGGCCTGATAACACATACGGCAGCCGTCGCTACGTAGAGCAGTTGAAGGCGAAGAATGAGACGCAGCGCGTGCGCGCGATGATTCTGCTGGACATGATTGGCTACAAGCAACAGCGTTTTGGACGCGACGATATGAGCAGCCCGGAGTTGGTTGACATCGTCTGGCAGACGGCTCGCGCGCTGGGCCATGAGAATGTTTTCGTCAGCGAGTTGGAAGGCGTCGGCGGCGACGACCACGAGCCGTTTCTGCGTGCCAACATCAAATCCATAGACATCATCCAGCTCAGTACCTACCCCTACTGGCACACGCCCGACGATACGCTCGATAAAATCTCCCCGCGCAGCCTCAAGATTGTCGGGGATGTAGTCATCAGTAGCTTGCCCCGCATTGAAGAGCGATTCCTCGGCAGCGGGGCGAGATAAAATTATACGGCATGAGAAACGTTGAGAGACGGAGTTCGTCAGGTTCAAACATTAACATCGCATGAAGGGAGGCAGACATGCTCAAAGCGGCTGATATTTTAGTTCCAGTTGATTTCTCACCCTGTTCGGTTAATGCCGTGCGCGCCGCAGCAGGGATTGCCACTCCCGGCGGAGATTTGACGCTCCTGCACGTGATTGACGAGGATTTCATTAACGACGGTGTGGCTGCCAGCCTCGGAACTTCCGAAGATATTACCGGGCGACTGCGCACGCGCGCCGAATCAGATTTCAACAACATGCTCGACGGACTCGATACGGGCGAAGTCAACGTAGAGCGCATGATTGTCGTCGGCATACCTTTTGTTGAGATTTTGAAAATCGCGCGTGACCTTGATTTGCCAATGATTGTGATGGGCGTGCGCGGGCGCAGCAGCCCGCCCGAAGAAGTGCTTTTCGGCTCGACGGCCGAGAAAGTCCTGCGCGGAACGCGCGTGCCTGTCTTGTGTGTGCCATTTTAGGAGACGGAGAAGTAGATGGCCGAGAAGAAACGCATCGCCGTTATCCCCGGCGACGGCATCGGCACGGAAGTCATCAATGAAGCCGTGCTCATTCTTGAAAGCCTGCGCAAGACATACGGCGTAGAGCTTGAGTTGAAGCATTTCGATTGGGGCGCGGATAGATTTTTGCGCGACGGTGTGACGCTGCCCGAAGGCGCGCTGGAGATGCTCTCGCGTGAGTTTGATGCGATTCTCGCCGGAGCTTTCGGTGACCCGCGCGTGCCTTCCAATAAGCACGCTGAGGACATTCTGCTCGGAATGCGGCGCGGGCTTGACCTCTACATCAACCTGCGGCCCGTTCGCCTCCTCGATGCACGACTGACGCCGCTTGAGAATCGTGCAGTTGAGGAGATTGATTTCGTCGTCTTCCGTGAAAACACTGAGGGCGCTTACTGCGGCGCGGGCGGCTTTCTCAAGAAGGGCACGCCCGACGAGATTGCCACGCAGGAGGAACTAAACACGCGGCGCGGCGTGGAGAGAATCATCACAGCCGCCTTTGAATACGCACGCGCGCAGGGGCGTAAAAAGGTGACGATGGCCGACAAGTCGAACGTCCAGCGCTTCGGCGGCGACCTCTGGCAGCGCGTCTTCAAAGAGGTCGCGAAGGAATACGAAGGCATCGAAGCCAATCACCAGTACGTTGATGCGATGGCGATGTTTATGATTCTCGACCCGTCGCAGTACGACGTTATCGTGACCAACAATCTGTTCGGAGACATCCTGACGGATTTGGGCGCGGCGTTGCAGGGCGGCCTTGGCCTCGCTGCTTCGGGCAATATTCATCCGGGCCGCGTCTCTCTTTTCGAGCCTGTACATGGCAGCGCGCCGCCGCTGGCGGGAAAAGGTGTGGCTAATCCAGTTGGCGCTATTCTGAGTGCGGCGATAATGCTAGAATACCTCGGATTCGAGGACGCCAGCCGGGAAGTTGAAAAAGCAGTCAGGGAAGCCGTCACGCGAAAGGAAACAACGCGCGACCTCGGCGGTAGTCTCTCAACGAAGGAAGCAGGCGCGGCGATTCGAGAGAGAATCACTAAAAGGATGAACGCGGAACGATGAACGCAGAACTGCTTAGTCTTCAGCTTTCATTCATCATTCATTGTTCATCGTTCATCGTTTTATTATGAACAGCCAGGGAAGAGAAGCGGCTCAAAGATTGCTAGCCATCATCGTCATCGTGGCGATGCTGGGTGTGATGGGCATACCGTTTTCGGTCATCATCTTTTTCGCCACTGTGACCTATTTTATCTGGCGTGCGATTCAGCAATCGGAGCGGCAGGATACCGGGCGCATCTTCGAGTTTTACATTCGCGCCAACGACATCCTGCGTGACGAAGAACGCCATTGGTACGGTTTCGAGATTGCCGAAGTCATAGAGCGCGGCGAACGCGTGCTGCACGCCATGAGCGACCCGCCGCCGCTCATCTACTACGCTCTCGGCGCACTCTACCATCAGGCAGGCGACCATGAGGCAGCCGTCGAACATCTCTCCTACGTCGTTGATAACGAGCAGGCAGACGAGCGTCATCGTTTCGCGCCTTCGCCGGAACTGCGTCGTTATGTCAACATCCTGCGCAAGCTCGAACGCGAGCCGACGGAAGCGCCGCAGACGATGGCGGCTATACGCAGCCTTGACCGCGCCCGCCGGCATCGCGCCGCAGAGTTGTTGGCCCAGAGTCGGGAACGCCTGAACGCAGTTCCGCATATCTCTCAAGCGTCTTCGGCGGCCAAAACGTCGCTCAAGGAATCCGCGAACGATACAGCCACGCAGAACGCGTCCGCGAAGCGCACCGCTACGCTCGTCGCCCCGCCTCCCATCTCGGATGTGCTCCGCGATGTTTACGAGGAAGAGAAGAAGACGGCGTAAGAAGGTAAAAGTAAAAGGTAAAGGGTAAAAGGTAAGGCTGAAACCACTTTAAATGGAAGTGGCTGCTCGTCACTTTTACCTTTTACCTTTTTACTTTTGCCTTATAATCGTGCGGGGGAATCGAGTTGGCGAGCGGAACAATCATCGGAAATTACCGGGTTGGCGAGCGGATTGGTCAGGGTGGGATGGGCGTCGTTTATCGCGGGCAGCACATCAAGCTTCCGCGCGACGTGGCAATCAAATCCATCAACGCGACCGATAGGCGCGACGCGCGTCGCCTCAAAGCGCGCTTTGAGAAGGAAGCCTTCGTTCAATCGCAGCTGGACCATCCGAACATAGTCAAGGTCTACGACTACATTGCTGACGAGCAGACCTACTACATCGTGATGGAGTATGTAGAGGGACGTTCCTTGGCTACGCTGCTCGCGCGTGAAGTCAAGCCCTTGCCTGTCGAGCGTGCGCTCAACCTCTTCGAACAAATACTAAAGGCGCTCACCTACGCGCAAAATTTCAACTACCGCGACCAGAGCAATTCTCTTCACCACGGACTCATTCACCGCGACCTCAAGCCCGGCAATATTCTCATCACGCCTGACGACCGCGCGAAAATCACAGACTTCGGCATCGTCAAGCTGGTCGGCTCGGAGCAGACAGGCACGCTCGGCGGCGCATACGGCTCGCCCGAGTATGTCTCGCCCGAACAGGCTGAAGACAAGCCCGTTGACGTGCGTTCAGACATCTACTCGCTCGGCGTCATTCTCTACGAAATGCTGACGGGAGAGCCGCCCTTCTGTTGCAGCGACGACGCGCGCTCTCAGATGGAAATCCTACAGGCGCACCTGCGCAAGCCGCCTCGCCCGCCCTCGGAACTCAATTCACAGATAACGCCAGCAATAGAAGCCGTCATCCAACGCGCTCTTGAGAAAGCGCCTGAGCGCCGCTTCGCAAACGCCGCGGAATTCTGGCGTGCGATTCGTCGTGCGCGCGGACTCGAAACCGATGGACTGGAAGAGATTCAAAACGCGCAACTCGCTTCTCGCAATGCCGCAGGCACGCAGGAATTATTCGAGCCTGTGACGAAGCACATCGAGCGCGAGAGCTACGAAACCCGGCCCATCGGAACAGCAGTCTGCGCGGCCTGCGGCGCACAGGCTTCCTTCGGAGATAAGCATTGCAAAGAGTGCGGACACGAGTTGGGAGATACGTCTGCGACCGTCAAGCTCGCTCACATGGAAGGCGTTGAGGAAAAACGGCGTCGCGGCCTGCATCTCTGGCTCATCGGTATCGTTGCCGCTCTGGCTCTGCTTTCGACCGCTATCTTTTTCGCGCGGCGTGCGAGCGCGCCGACGGAAAGTGCGCCGCCGCCGCCTGAAGCGCCCGCGCCGACACCAGTTCCGCAATCGGCTTTAAAAGAGTTGAAGCCTGAGCGCGTCGCTGTTGATTCGAGCTTCGAAGGCTACGGCCCGCAGCCTTTGACCGATGGCGAAACGGACGTGAGACGCATTGCGCGCCTCCGTTATAACGAAGGCAACTGGGCTTCGGCCGAGACGCATGAGCCACACTGGATAGAGTTTAGTTTTCCGAAGCCGACGCGCATCGCCGCCGTCTATATCTACTGGGGCTTCGACCGCAATCGCTTTATGCCCTCGCGTCGCGTCGAACTGCAAACGGCGGAAGAGAATCGCGAGTGGCGCTCGGTCTCAACCATTGAGCAGGACAAAGATCACGACCGCGTGGCCTTCGATTTTCCACCGATCACTACCGAGCGCCTGCGAATCTTTCAGCCCGCGCAGCAGGGGCCTGTTAACCGGCCCTTCGTGATGTGGGTGCGCGAAGTGAAAATTTACAGCGTCAGGGAAGCATCGGACTCAAACTAAAAACGGCTTTCCGTTTTACGTCTTCAACCTCTACGTCGTGAGTTGAAGTTTCAAGTCGCAGGCGCAAAGTAAAGACGCGATGAAACATCAGCTTATCTTTCGTCGTTTCTCAAACCAAGTTATAGTTAGTCGCTTCTTATAAAAAAATATGCTCACCGCTGAAATCATCGCCATCGGCTCGGAACTGCTGACGCCTGACCGCTCCGATACCAATAGCCTCTGGCTGACTGAAAAACTGAACGGCATCGGCATAGAGGTCAAGCTCAAAACGATTGTCGGAGACGACGACGCGCGTCTTGAGGAAACGATTAAGGATGCGCTCAGGCGTTCGCGCGTCGTCATTATGACGGGCGGGCTTGGGCCAACAGAGGACGACATCACGCGCAAGGTCGCGGCCCGCGCTCTGGGGCGTCGCTTAAAGCTCGACGAAAAAGTGCTCGAAGAAATAAGCGCGCGTTTCTTAAGCTTCGGTCGTTCGATGCCGCAGATTAACTCGCGGCAGGCGATGGTTATCGAAGGCGCGGAAGTCCTAGCTAATCCGAACGGCACAGCGCCAGGCATGTTCATCGAATACGACACGCGTGCAGTCGTTCTCCTGCCCGGCCCTCCGCGAGAGATGCGCCCTATGTATGAGATGTTTGTGCAGCCGAAGCTGGCGGCTAAGGCGGGCGATGTGCGCGTCGTGAGGCGCGTGCTGCGTGTGGCGGGGATGGGCGAGTCTGCTTTGGATGAGCGCATCGCGCCGGTCTATACGCAGTACAAGAATCCGCAGACTACGATCCTTTTCAATCGCAGCGAGATTGAGATTCACCTCACAGCGCAGGCCAAAACCGAGCAGGAAGCCGAACTGCTGCTCGACGGCCTCGCCGGACAGATTGAAGAACGTTTGGGCCATTCCATCTTCGCCTTTCGTGGCGAGACGATGGAAGAGGTCGTCGGATTGCGCCTTGCTGTCGGCGGCTTCACGCTCGCCGTCGCAGAAAGTTGCACGGGTGGACTCATCGCAGAACGACTGACGGAAGTGGCCGGTTCGTCAGTCTACTTCATGGAGGGCGTCGTCGCTTATTCAAACGAAGCGAAGACGAGAACGCTCGGCGTTGACCCAGATTTGATTTCGCGCGTTGGCGCTGTCAGCGCCGAAGTGGCGGAAGCGATGGCAGAGGGCGTGCGCAATCGCGCCGACACGGATTTCGGTCTTTCCGTGACGGGCATCGCAGGGCCGGGCGGCGGCAGCGAAGAGAAGCCCGTCGGCCTCGTTTACATAGCGCTTGCAGACGATGCACACACGGAGCATCGCAAGCTGATGCTGCCCGGCGACCGTCATCTCATACGCTGGCGTGCATCGCAGGCCGCGCTCGACCTGCTGCGCCGGCGGTTGATTTAAGGTGAGGAAAAATCGGCGGGCGTTTGTCCTCAATAGTTCTTACAGTTTTTCGTCTCTATTGGTGAGAGAGGGCTTTGATAATAGTCTTCAGTTCCCAGATGAAAAGGGTGCTGACGATTGCAAGCAGGGCTGCGTTCCACGCGGTTGCACCGCTCATGCCGAGCGCGTGCTGCATCCCTTCGGGGAAAGTTTCGCGCCCTGAAGTTTCCAGTAAATTCTGAGACCAGACGTACCAGTAAAAATATTCGAGCAGTATCCATAGGAGCGCAAAGGCTGAGAAGCAGAGTCCTATCATCTTACGCGAGCTGAGCAGGATAAGGCTGGTCAGTAGCGCGATGACAATCCTGACAAACATCAGGTGAAAGTCGGGAGCGAAACAGACAGTTGCGCCCCCTGCGCTCGCCCTCTCAATCATCAGGTGCGTGTCGTATATCTCACGGATAACCCATAGAGAATTTATCGTCGCGGCCAGAATCGCAACGCTGATGGCGACGTTGATGTCTCTTAGCTGAAGCTCGCGTAAATCCTTCGGTAACATCTTTCACCTTCCTCAGATTGACGAACCGCGTCGCTGCCGCCCGACAAGCTTTTTAACTCCTCCGGGTTTATAGACACTGGCTGGCTGAAGAAAGTTCCATGAGAAGGGCGCGGCGAGTTGAAAGCTTTGCTCACGGCAGACCTATCAATGCAAAGCAATATCGTTTCACCTTTTTCCGTATGCTTGCTATAGTCTCGCTTCGCCCTTTTCAAGCTTTCGACTCGCTGGGCGCGGAGTGCCTCCAATGCGACCCGTGCTAATTCTAATCGCTGCCTACTTGCTCGGCTCGATTCCATTTGGCTACCTGATTGTGCGCGCGAAAGAGGGCGCGGACGTGCGCGAGAGCGGGTCGGGTGGAACGGGCGCAACGAACGTCTCAAGGCGTGCGGGGAAACTGGCGGGCGTTGTAACGCTCCTGCTCGATGCTGCGAAGGGAGCACTCGCGGTCTGGATGGCGCGCTGGCTGTCCACGCCCGACTGGGGCATTAACTGGCTGGTAGCGGCAGCGGCGATTATCGCCGTCTTAGGGCATTGCTTCCCTGTGTGGCTGGGCTTTCGCGGCGGCAAGGGTGTCGCGACGGGCGTCGGCGTCTTCCTCAGTTTGTCGCCGCAGGCTCTGGCCTTGTCGGCATTGGTTTTTCTGCTCGTCTTTGCGACGACGCGTTACGTCTCGCTTGGTTCAATAACGGCAGCCACAGCCTTTCCGTTGTGCGTCTGGCTGCTCAGCATTTACACGCACAGCAGCGAGAACTTACGGCCCGTCATCACGGCCGCTCTCGCCAGTGCTGCGCTCATCATCTTTATGCATCGCGCCAACATCGGCAGGCTCCTGCGCGGAACCGAAAGCAAATTTAGGTGAAACGATGAAGGCGGAACGATGAACGATGAACTGTAAGCAGCTTGCCTGTCATTCATCGTTCATCGTTCCTAGTTGATAGTTACTTTTTATGAGTCGGATAGCGATTATAGGGGCTGGGAGTTGGGGCACGGCGCTCGGCGTTGTGGCAGGGCGCGCGGGCCATGAAGTCAGGCTGTGGGCGCGTAAGCGTGAAGTCGTCGAAGCGATAGAGCGCGAGCGAGTGAATCGTGCGTATCTCTCATCGCAGACGATTCCAGAGAGTGTGAGTGCGACGAACGATTTCGGAGAGGCGTTGAAGGATGCGGAGTTTGTGCTGCTGGCTTCGCCTTCGCACGCAACGCGCGGATTGCTGGAAGCGATGCTGCCGTCGCTCAGGAAGGAGATGCTTTTTATCAGCGCGACGAAGGGAATCGAGATTGAGACGGGCCAGCGTATTTCGGAGGTCTTGCAGGATGTTGTGGGCGAGAGTTTCGCGCCGCGCTTTGTCTGTTTGTCCGGGCCGTCGTTTGCGCAGGAAGTGGTCACGGGGCAGCCGACGGCTGTTGTGGCTGCGAGCGAGAATGTTGATGACAGTCTTGCCGTTCAAGCGCTGCTGAGCTTCCAGAATTTGCGCGTCTACACGAATACGGACTTAGTGGGAACGGAACTCGGCGGCGCTGTCAAAAACGTGATGGCCGTGGCCGCAGGAATTGTCTCAGGATTGGAACTGGGGACGAATAGCGTCGCCGCGCTCATCACGCGCGGGCTGGCGGAGATGACGCGCCTTGCGCTCGCAGAAGGCGCGCGGATTGAAACGATGATGGGCCTTGCAGGACTCGGCGATCTGGTGTTGACCTGCACGGGCGGCCTCTCTCGCAATCGCTTCGTCGGGCAGGAACTAGGACGCGGCCGCCCGCTCGTAGCCATTGTCGGCGGCATGAAGGAGGTCGCAGAAGGCGTCAAGACGACGCGCGCCGTCAAGCAGTTGGCCGCGCGTCTTAACGTCGAGATGCCGATTACAAACGAAGTCTACGCCGTTCTTTACGAAGGCAAGGTGGCGCGCGATGCCGCCGGAGAGTTAATGACGCGGCCGCTGCGCGGAGAATTTTAAAGGTAAGTTTTCAGTTTCCAGTTTTCAGTTTTCAGAAAAAGCAAACTGTCTTCACTGAAAACTGAAAACTGTTGTATGGCAGGCGTTGGAGAGATAACGATTGACGAATGTCTGGAACAGATTTAAGGGCGTTTGTCGTTTGGTATCACGTAGGTGACGGTTCAGGGCGGCCTTGATGCCCGCACAAGCGTGCACTTTTATTACAGACTTGTGCGAGAAATAAAACAGGCTTTCCCTAATCTTCACGTTGACGCGTTTTCGCCCGGAGAGATTGCTTACCTGCATGAGCGGAGCGCCTTTCGAGCGGACGACTCTTTATAAGTTGCGCTCCTGAAGCACGGAATTTTTCATAATGGCACAGGTTGCAGAAGATAAAACTCTGGTGACAAACCGCTTTGCTTTTCACGAGTATCACATCTCGGACAAGTATGAAGCGGGGATTGCTTTGACGGGAACGGAAGTCAAGAGCGCGCTCGACGGGCGCGTGCAGTTGAAGGATTCGTATGTCGCCGTGCGCGACGGCGAGGCTTGGTTGTTCAATGCGCACATCTCGCCTTATTCGCACGGTAACCGTGAAAACCATGACCCCACGCGCACGCGCAAGCTGCTGCTTCATCGTCGCGAAATCAGCAAGCTCGAACAGTCTGCGACCGTTCAGGGCATGACGCTCGTGGTGACACGCGTTTACATCAGAAACGGGCGCGTGAAGCTGGAGGTCGGCGTCGCGAAGGGCAAAAAGCTTTACGATAAACGAGAGACGGAGATGCGCCGCACGATTGACCGCGAGACGCGTGCGCAGTTGAAAGAACGTAACAACAGTTGAGAGAAGCTGAAGCTAAGGGCAAGCGTCCGTCGAGTTGCCAGCGGTCGGCGAAGCATGGACGAACGGCCTTGAGAACATTTACTATAATCGTTCGCTTTGCGCTGTGGATTTGAGCCGTAGGCTAATGGGTGGATGATTTGATAGATAGAACAGAGAGGAAATGAGTATGGACGTACAAGCAAGTGTCGGGTCGCTGAAGGAGCAGGACGTGCAGGCTTTGGCCGTCGCCGTCTTTAAGGACGAGAAGGCCGGTGACGGTTTTTTAAGCGAGTTGGATGCTGCGACCGGGGGAATAATCAAGTCAGTTATTGAATCCGAAGAGTTGAAGGGCAAAGAGGGTGAGACGGTTTACGTTCATCTCGTCGGGGATGCAGGAGGCTTGAAAGCACGACGCCTGCTCTTAATCGGCGTCGGTGCTCGCGAAGACTACACAGCCGCGCAGGTCTCACAGATGACGGGCACGGCAGCGCGCTTTCTGCGCAACAAGAATATCAAGACCGTGGCGGTCGTGCCGCGCGCAGAAGGCGACGCCGGAAAGCTGGCGGCAGCGGCAGCCGAAGGCGCTGTGATGGGCCTCTTCGAGCCTGACAAGTATCGCACGGTTGATAAGGAAGAGCGCACGATTGAGCGCCTCGTCGTGCAGGTTGAGGGCGCAGACGAAGAGGCCATCAAGCGGGGTGTGGAGCGCGGACGCATCATCGGTGAGTGCGTCAACTTCACGCGCGACCTCTCCAACGAGCCGGGCGGATACATGACGCCTTCCGATATGGCAGACCGAGCGCGCGATATTGCCAGCGAGTTTGGTTTGAGCGTAGACGTGTTGGACGAAGCGCGTATGGAGCAGGAGGGAATGGGCGCGCTCTTGTGCGTCGCGCGCGGCTCTGACCAGCCTGCGAAGTTGATTATCCTCAAATACACGCCGCGCGATGCTGGCGGGCAGCAGCAGGAGGATGAAAACCTGCTGGCGTTTGTCGGGAAGGGAATCACCTTCGATTCCGGCGGCATCTCGCTGAAGCCCGGCGAGAATATGGAGTTGATGAAATATGACATGACGGGCGGAGCGACCGTGCTCGGTGCGATGCGTGCCATAGCGCAGTTGAAGCCTCCGATGCCGGTGCTGGGCGTTGTGCCCACCGCCGAAAATCTTCCTTCGGGCAAGGCCACGAAACCCGGCGATGTCGTCAAAGCAATGTCTGGCAAGACCATCGAAGTCATTAACACAGACGCCGAAGGCCGGCTGATTCTCTCCGACGCCATTTGCTACGCGAAGAAACTCGGAGCCAAGCGCGTTCTAGATATGGCGACGCTCACAGGGGCCGTCTCCATCGCGCTCGGTGATGTCAACACGGCGATTCTCGGTACAGATCAAGCCTTCATCAACGAGGTCATCGAAGCGGGCCGGGAGGTCGGTGAAAAATTCTGGCAACTGCCGCTCGATAAGGAGTACACGAAGCAGATTAAGTCTGACATCGCCGATATTAAAAACGTTGGCGGGCGCAAGGCCGGAACGATTACGGCCGCCGCCTTCCTCAAAGAGTTTGCAGACGACATCACCTGGGCGCATCTCGACATCGCCGGAACGGCCTGGGGCGATGATGCGAAACCATTCCGCGCCAAAGGGCCAACAGGTGTAGCCGTCCGCACGCTCATCAACATGATTGACCGCGAGGTCAATTCCCGTTCCAACGGCTCTGGGCCGCAATCTTAAACGACGAGCCTCAAAGCTGTTCGGAGCAAACAGGGCAGGGCGGGCGATGTTAACTGAAGTTAACATCGCCCGCTCCGTTTTTTGAGCGCATTACGGGCAGGCCGTTTGGCGGCGGAGTGTCCTTGATTGTGGACAGGGGTGTCCACAATTGTAGACAGTCTGGAATAACGGTTTCTGATAGATGTCAACAAATTTGCTGATATTGCATCGGAATCCTAAGTGGCACAGACATTGCTGGGGTCGGAACGAGAGTCCAAAGGGAGTGGTGACCACTTACAATTGTCCTCGCCCCCCTCGACGGTCGTTCGAGGAAGCAAGCATCGCTCCTTTTGACTCTTGTCTAACCACAAACCCCCTTTACGGGAATCCTGCTGCCGCGACGCTTGCTTTAACCTCCCAAAGCGTCGCGGCGTCATTTCGTTGGAAGACGAAATGCGCCGTGTGATGTTATAGTATCCAGGTCAAAGGGCGACCCTCCCTGCCCAGGCACGCAGAGATGTCGGGGCGTCCCATCGCAGGCTTTTAGAAGGAGTTTGGGAAAGCGCGGTGGTTGATTACTACAAAATTTTAGGCGTCAGACAGACAGCATCGGCAGCCGAAATCAAGTCGGCTTACCGTAAACTGGCCCGCCAGCGGCATCCCGACCATAACGGCGGCTCGCCAGAGGCTGCGCGCGAGTTTGCGATGCTGGCGCTGGCCTACCGCACTCTCAGCGACCCGCATGAGCGCGCCGCCTACGATGCGCAGCGCGAAAAGCGGGAAACGGCCAGCAGCTCATCCGTCCTTCATTCCAGCAATATTCACGCACGGCGTGCGCGGATGGTGGCCGCGCAGATGCGCTACGACAGGATGGTTGACATCATCCTCGAAGCAGACCGCCGCGAAACCTCCGAACGCTCCAAGGTCGTCTTCACAACGGTCACGCTCTTTCTCTCGACCTTCATCGTCGCGATGCTGAAGCCGCAGTTCTGGCAAAGGTTCAACGGCGTCACAGGGCGCGCGGTCGTCGTCGCGCTCTTTATCATCGGCCTCTGGCATCTGCTCACGCGCATACGCGAGTACATAGAGCGTTACACGTACCAGCCGCCGCCCGTTCATTCATTGATGAATGAAGAGGAAGCACCCGGCAAACCGTTCACGCGCTTCAGGGCCGTCGCCTTCTTAATCATCGGCTCCTTGATTAGCATCGCCGCAGGGCTTTTCGCTGGCGCTCACGCCGAATACATCATCGGCGATCTGGCGGTCTTCTTTGACCAGAAGATTCGACCCGACCTCATTTTCTACCCGCCCATCGCCGTGCTCATCGTTGACACGATGCACAAGCTCGCTTCCAAAGTTGATTTGTGATGAGTGCATCCGCTCCTGTGCTCATCGGCGTCATCTCCGACACACACGGCAAACTGGACGAGCAGGTGCTCGGTCTGTTTGCCGGCGTCAGCCGCATTATTCACGCGGGCGACATCGGCAGCGAAGAACTCATCTGGCAACTCGAAAAAATCGCGCCCGTCATCGCAGTGCGTGGCAATAACGACGCCAATACGATGTGCTTCCCAAACGAACGGATGGCGGTCATCAAGGGCCGCACCTTCTACGTCCGTCATCAATTCGCGACCGTCGAGAAATTAACGGCCGCGCAGCAGCGCATCATCGAGCAGCGGATGCCGGATGTCGTCATCTTCGGCCACAGCCACAAAGCCTACGCGGGCCAATGGCGCGGCACATTGCTTTTCAATCCGGGCAGCGCCGGACCCAAACGTTTCAGCCTCCCGCGCTCTGTCGGCCTGCTCGAAATACGCGACGAGCATCTCACTTCACGCATCATCGAACTTGACGGCGAAAGCAGTTGAATCGTCGAACGGTCTTCCGTAAAAGGAAGTCGTTTCTTTCTGTCTGACGAAGACTGTTCGGCTATTCGTCCATCTTCGATTTTCTTGCGCCTTTTTTGCGTCTCGTGTATATTGCGTGCATCCCGGAGCAGACAAGACGATTGAGCGACAGAACTTTTCGCACGAACCCGGCAGCGTGAATCTTTCAATTCTGGAGAGACAAAACTCGCAGGTGAGAATAACAGAAGCGTGCGCTCGCGCACCAAGAAGAATCCGCCGACGGCCTTCCGAACGTCGTTGCCAACGCTCCCGCCTCAAGGGGCAGGCTTGATAAGAGGCCGTCGCCCTTTGCAAGCAAGGAGCAAAGAGATGGCTAAAAGATTAACCGAACGGCAACGCCTCGCTCTCAAACTCGATTCATTAAACGACTCAGAGGTCAACGAAGTCTTAGACTATATCTCGATTATGGAGTCAATGCGGCGTGCAACGGCTGTCCCCGGTTTATGGGAAGATGAATTGGTCGCGCTCCTTGCCGATGCTCCCGAAAACAGGCGCGCTCGGCAGGTCTTCGAGTGGGAAGCCGTACGCCGCAAGGCCGACCGCCGCGCGGCAACTCTACACCCGCGCGCCTGAATCCGCATGAAAACGGAAACGCTCGCGAACAAGCCTCTGCATCACTCGCAAGGTGGGCCAACTCGCCTCGCGTTCGCGCTGGCCTTCATTCTCTGCGCCGGGTTTTACTTTAACGCGTCGGCGCAGTTGCCTGCCGAGCAAAGATGCCTGCCACCAAGCGCCGGTTCGGCCTCGCTCCAACAGCAAATAGAGATTCAGAGTCGCCGCCTTTCTTCTTCGGATGTTGAAGAAAGGCGTTGCTCCGCGATGAGCCTCGGCTGGATGAATCGTGCGGATAGCTCGCGCGCGGCCGCTGCGGCTTTGCGTGATTCGGCATCAATCGTCCGTGCCACGGCCGCACGCGCAATCCTCTCGCTTCCAGGCGATGAAGCCGCCACCCTTCTGCTTCCACTCTTAAACGACCGCGAAGAGTTTGTCCGGCAGGAAACAGCCTACGCGCTCGGTGAGACGCGCAGCCGACTGGCGACCGCACGGCTATTAACGATACTCGAAAAAGAGAAGATGGATAGCGTGCGCGGCGCGGCGGTAGTCGCCCTCGGCCTGATTCGCGACGAGACTGCTGTTGTGGCTTTGACGCAAATTCTGGATTTACGCACGAGCCGGCGGAAGAAGAATGAGAATGAGTTTGTACGTCGCGCGGCCGCAGTCGCGCTCGGACAAATCGGCAGTCGTGCTAGCGTCCCAGCCCTAATCGTCGCGCTTGCGGATGAGCGTGCGCCAAATGACGTGCGCCGCGAGTCCGCTCGCTCGCTTGGTTTAATCGGCGACGCGGCGGTCGTCGCTCCCCTGCGCAGCGTGCTGGCATCGCCTGACCCCTACCTCTCACGCATAGCTTACGAAGCGCTGCTCAAAATCTCGCCCGCCGAAGCCACGCGCCCAACGTAGAAGGTAAAAGTAAAAAGGCAAAAGGTAAAAGTTAGAGAAAGACTAAAGGCAAAAGGGAAGACAAGCAGCTTGCTCTTCGTCTTCCCTTTTGCCTTTTACCTTTTGCCTTTTACCTTACTTAGCTTTCGGTCTTATCGCCGCGGCCTTGGCCCTTGCGTGCGGCCTTCGTTTGCGGAATCGGCATCCCGACGCCGCCCGATTTAGACTCCAACTCTTCCTGCGCCTCTTCCGCTCCGGGCGACTCGTGAATCAGAGCGCCGCCTGAACGCTTCGAGAAGGTGAGCTTCGTGCCCGTTCCGTTGAGGTCAACGTTGACGAGGTCGCCAAGGCCGACCTGATTGGTCGCGACGAGGTTCGAGAGCGGGTAGACCAGAAAACGCTCTATGGCCCGCTTCAGGTGGCGCGCGCCGTACTTGAAGTCAATACCTTCCTTCAGCAGCAGGTCTTTGGCAGCGTCCGTACACTGGAAGATAAACTTCGTTCCGGCAGAGCCCATGATGCGGTCCTGAATGGCCTGCAACTCAAGGTCAAGAATCTGCCGCAGGTGGTGCTCCTTCAAACTACGGAAGACCACAACCTTGTCAATGCGGTTCATAAACTCCGGCGAAAACTTACGACGCGCCGCTTCGACGGCCGTGCGGTAAATCTTCTGGTCAACTTCCGAATCGGAGTTGGCCTGAGCGCCCTTGCCGGGAGCGAAACCGATGCCGCCCGAAATCAACTCCGACATCTCACGCGCTCCCAGATTCGAGGTCATAATGACCATCGTCTTCGAGAAATCAACGCGACGGTTATCGCCGAGCGTCAGCGTCGCTTTGTCGAGAATGCCGAGCAGCAGTTGCCAGAGGCTATCTGAAGCCTTCTCGATTTCGTCGAAGAGAATAAGCGAGAGTTTCGTCTCTTCCGTGTGCATGCGGTCGAGGTTTTCCTGCGTCAGCATCGGAGAAGTCTCGCGGTGGCCTAAGTATCCCGGAGGCGAGCCGATGAGCTTCGCGATTTCATGCGAATGCTGAAACTCCGCGCAGTCAATCTTGACGACCGCGTTCGGATCGCCGAAGAGCACTTCGGCCGCAGCCTCTACGACGCGCGTTTTACCTGAGCCGGTCGGCCCTAAAAAGAGCATCGTGCCGACGGGCCGGTTCGGCGGATTCATGCCCGCCAGAAAAATCTGGTAGAGGCCGCTCATACGACGCACGGCGCGCTCCTGGCCCACGATGCGGTGGCTCAGCTTCTCTTCAAACTCCTGCGCGCGCGGGCTTTTTTGATCTGGATCGAGGAAGACCGTTTCCATTTTGTGATTCTGTTTTTCCATTTCCATTTCGAGTTCTAACTCTGCAATCATGGCCGTCCTCCTTCGCATGAGCGATCAGCGGCGACGTGTTTTAAGTTCGAGGTTTATGGAAATTCGACCGCGAGTGGTCGCCTCCAGCCTCGTCTGGGCCACATCCCCAACCACCTGCCATGCAAAGAACGAACCACTAACCTAATTGATGCGAGCCAGCGGAGGCGAGTTTGCCAAAATTCGAGTCCGAGGCCCGACGCCTTTTTTAACCAGACGCTATATATACGACAAAGCCGTGATTGTCACCACAAAATATCAGGAAATTGAAAAAATTGACGAGAGGCCCTGCGCTCGAAGCGGCAGGCGCATTGACAAATAGCGGCAGAAGAAAACTGACAAATACTGTCTTCCCTACGAGTTTTTGGATAAGCGTGGAGACTCCAGTGCACCTAAACGTGAGGCGATTTACTCATAACGTTGTTCGCGGATGCGCGGCGAGGGCGTGGTTCCTACGGGTTGCCTGACGTAAAAGAAAAGGGCTTGGCGCATCTTGCTACAAGCCCTGATTGATGGATGAAAGGGAAGCTTATCGAATGTTTGTCAGTCGTAGTATTCAAGACCGAGGTGTGTGATTAAGTCCTCGCCGCGCAGATGCCGGAGCGTGTTTTTGAGTTTCATCAACTGTATGAAGATGTCGTGTTCGGGATAGAGGCCGGGCGCGGTCTGCGGCGATTTGAAGTAGAAAGAGAGCCATTCCTGCACGCCTTTCATCCCGGTGCGCTGGGCCAGATCGAGGAAGAGAGCGAGGTCTAAGACAATCGGCGCGGCAAGGATGGAATCGCGGCAGAGAAAGTCAATCTTAATCTGCATCGGATAGCCGAGCCAGCCGAAGATGTCTATGTTGTCCCAGCCCTCTTTGTTATCGCCGCGCGGCGGATAGTAGTTGATGCGGACGACGTGAGAGAAGTCCTTGTAAAGCTGCGGGTAGACTTCGGGCTGAAGTATGTATTCGAGGACGGAGAGCTTCGATTCCTCCTTGGTCTTGAAGGATTCGGGGTCGTCGAGGACTTCGCCGTCGCGGTTGCCAAGGATGTTAGTGGAATACCAGCCGTGCAGGCCGAGCATTCTTGATTTCAGTCCGGGCGCAAGAATCGTCTTCATTAAAGTCTGGCCGGTCTTGAAATCCTTGCCGCAGATGGGCAGGTTATTCTGGTTTGCAAGCTGTAGCAGCGCTGGAATGTCAACGGTCAGATTCGGCGCGCCGTTGGCGAAGGGAATGCCGGACTTCAAGGCAGCGTAAGCGTAGAGCATGGAGGGAGCGATGGCCTTGTGATTCTCGCGCATCGCACGCTCGAAGGATTCCAGATTCTTGTGAACGGCATGTTGCTTGAGGAAAATCTCGGTCGAGGCCGCCCAAATCATTACGAGGCGTGAACACTTATGCTTGCGCTTCCACTCTGCAATCTCTGCGATGAGCTGTTCGGCCAGCTCCATCTTGTTTGCGCCTTTTTTGACGTTGGTTCCGTTGAGGCGCTTGACGTAGTGCTGGTCGAAGACGGCGCTCATCGGCTTGATTTTCTGAAGGGGAGTTTTGAGTTGGGCCAACAGCTCTTTTTCGAGCACGCCCGCGTGCATCGCAGCCTGATAGGCAGTGTCCTCGAAAATGTCCCACGCGCCGAAGACGAGATCGTTTAAGTCCGCGAGCGGCACGAATTCCTTGATGAGAGGCGAGCGATTTTCGGTGCGCTTGCCGAGACGAACCGTGCTCATCTGTGTGAGGCTGCCGACGGGGTCTGCGATGCCCTTCTTGATGGCCTCGACGCCCGCGATGAACGTCGTGCTGACGGCTCCCAAGCCGACGAGTAGAATGCCGAGCTTACCCTTTGCCGGTGCAATCTCTGCTCCCTTTTCAACCATGTCTAGTTTCCTTCCAAGATTATATTGAGAACAGCATAGACGCAGAGACTCGTCGCCGTCTCGTCATATCTTGCGCAGTCCTGTCGCCGGATTGCTACTTCGGAGACTTAATGCAGGATTTTAGATTCGTGCCGCCGCTTTTTGACGAACATCCGGCCGATGGCCTCTAGCCTCTGACGAGCGCATTGCGGAAGGCGCTGGGCGAGAGCCCTGTGAGTTGACGGAAGGCTTTGGCGAAGTGGCTGGGGCTGTCATAGCCGACGCGGGCGCTGACTTCCGTGATGGAGAGGTCTGTATCTGCGAGCAGGGATTGCGCGCGGGCTGTGCGCAGAGATGCAAGGTAGGCGTGCGGAGTTGCGCCCGTGAGTTTCTTGAAGAGGCGCGCGAAGTGGAAGGGCGAGAGATGAGCGGCGGCTGCTATCTCTTCAAGCGGCAAACTCTCTTCGAGGCGCGCGTGCATGAGTTCGACGGCGCGACGGATGCGCCTGTCAACGAGACCGGCGCGCGATAGCTCTAGCTCCGGCGAGCGGCGCATGCTCGAATGATGACGGAGCAACTGAACGATAACCTGTTCGACGAGCGCCGCGACGACCAACTCCTGCCCGGCTTCCGCTTGAATTAACTCTGCTGCCAAATCGTGAGCCAGGCGCGCAAGCTGCGCGTTGTGGCCGACCACGTTGTCGGAGAAGATGACGTTGCTGCCGGAGCTAATGAGTTGCATACGGGCAGCGGCGTCGAGCATCAGGGCGGGTGAGAGCGTGAGCGTTAAAAGTTCGGTCTCGCGTCCTCTGGCGGCGGAGGGCGCACCGGGGTTAAGCAGAAGGGCGTTGCCTTCTGTTAGTGTGAGCGCGCGGCCTGTGAGGTCGCAGGAGAGATGGCCCTTGAGAAGAAAGAGGGTTGTGTAGTCAGCACGCGCTTCATTCGTCCAGCGTGTGCGCTGCGCGCGGCTGTAATGAGCGACGTACTGAGGACGCAGGAAAATCCTATCGGATTGATTCTGAGTTTGACTCATCAAACGGATAGCGGACAAAGCTTGACGACTTCTTGCTCAGGCGTCGAGCAGCCTCGCGAGCCGTGCGCGCATCTGCGCCGGTTTGTTTGTGATAAGGGCGTGGACGCCTAACTCCCGCCCGCGCTTGACCCACGCAGGATTATCAACCGTCCACACGACTACGTTCAGCCCGCGACACCGCGCGGCTTCAATAACACGACGCGTGGCGAGCGTGCGATGCAGGGCAATCTCGTCGGCACGGTAATGAATCGCACGCTCGACAAGTTTACGCGCAAACGGTATAGGGCGCGAGAGCTTCGGCTCAAACAAGGCGGCGGTGCGAATTCCGGGAGCTTGTTGCTTGAGCGCGGCGATGGCTTCGAGCGTGAAGCTTTCGACGACGACGCGGTCAACCAAGGCGTAGGCGCGGACGAGTCGTGCAACTCCGGCGGCCAACTCATTGCTCTCAAACTCCGTGCATTTCATCTCGACGTAGAGCACAACTCGCCGCTCTTTCATCAACTCGAAGACGCGTGCGAGCGTGGGGATTCTCTCTGCGGCGTAGGCGGGCTGAGCTTGGGTTGGGTAACGCAGGTTGAACCACGTTCCGACATCAACCTTGCTCAACTCGGAAGATGAAAGGGTAGCTACAGAGCCTTCGCGGAGGCCGGTGCGACGCAGGGTTGCGTCGTGGATGACGACGGGAACGCGGTCGCTTGCGAGTTGCACGTCGAATTCGATGCCGTCCGCTCCGTCCGTTAGAGCGCGCTCGAAGGCGGCCAGCGTGTTTTCAGGAGCGACTGCGGAAGCGCCTCTGTGTCCGATGATGAGAGGGAAGCTGTGGGCGCGTCGGGCTTGGTCATTCATCTGGAGCGGTAGGTGCGGTAGTCTAGTTCAGCGAAAATGTTGTCGCGCGATTCGATTTCGGTGAGGCGTTCTCCGTCAATGCGGTTCTGCTCTATGTCGTCCGCGAGCGCGTTGAAGCGGCGTATGTGTGAGCGGAAGCGGCGCGTGGCGTACTCGACCGTCGTGCCCTGATAAATTTGAAAGGCCCAGTCGCTCGATTGGGCGAGCAGTAGTTCGCGTGCTGCCTGATTGAGAGCGCGGCGCAGAGGAGCGTCCGCCAAAGGATGCGCGTTCGCAAGCGTGGTCATACGCTCTTCGGCGGCCTGCTGGTGCGGATACATCCAAGAGTTTGCTTCGTTGAGCCAGACCTTGAAGTAGCCGTCTTCGCCCCAGGAGGATTGCGAGGGCTGTTGCGTCTGAATGGGGACGCCCGCATCCAGATAGTCGCCGGGTGAGATGGCCTGAATGGTCTGCTGGTCCCAGTGGAGCTTACGGAAAACGAAGTCTATGAACTGCGGTCCTTCGTACCACCAGTGGCCGAAAAGCTCTGCATCGTATGGAGAGACGACGAGCGGCGCGCGGCCATGAAAAGTGGTGTGCAGCTGCTCGGCCTGACTGATGCGTTTGCCAACGAAGTCGTCTGCGTTAATGGCTGCGCGTTCGCGTGCCAAGGTCGGATTGTAGGGCTGCTTGTCCTCCTGCGAGACATCGCGGCCCGTGATGCGGTAATACTTGAGGCCGAGGTGACGGCGCTCGCCGCCCGCGTGCAGGTGCGGCAAGAGATAATCGAGCGGTGCGTCCCAGCCGAGGTCGCGGTAGAACTCGCGATAGTTTGCATGGCCCGGATAGCCTACGACCGAACTCCAGACCTGCTGGCTCGTCTCCAGATCGCGCGCGAAGACGGCGACGCCGTTCGGACAACGCACGGGCGCATAGACGCCGTAGCGCGGGCGCGGCTCGCCGTAGAGAATGGCGTGTGTGTCGGAGATGAAATATTCGATACCGGCTCCGGCCAGCAAGTCTTCAACGCCCGGCTCATACGCGCATTCGGGCAGCCAGATGCCGCGCGGGCTTCTGCCAAAGTGTTTGCGGTAGTTGTTGACGGCAACAGAGATTTGCGCGCGTTTCGCTTCGGGCGTGGAAATGAGCGGGAGAAAGCCGTGCGTTGCGCCGCAGGTGATGATTTCCAGCACGCCTTCATCCTGCAACTCACGGAAGGCACGGACGAGATTACGATTATAACGAGTGGTCCAGAGATGATGAGCGGCGCTCAAAGTCTCTTTGTACATGCGTGCGACCGGGTGAAACTCCGGCGCTTCGCGAGAGGTACGCGAGAGTTCCTTTTCAGAAAGCGCGAGCAGATTTTCGAGGTGGCGCGTATAGCGCTCTTGCAGGAGCGAATCAGAGAGCATTTCGCAGAGCGGCGGCGAGACGTTCATCGCCAGACGCGGCTGTGCGCCGCTCGCTTGAAGGTTTGAGAAGACGAAGATGAGCGGCAGGTAGACTTCCGTTATCGCTTCGTAGAGCCAGTCTTCTTCCAAGAATTCCGGGTGCTCTGGATGACGCACGAAGGGCAGGTGCGCGTGGAGTATCAGACTGAAGAAACCTGTGGGCATAATGAAACGATGAACGCGGAACGCGGAACGATGAAGTAAAGGCAAGAGGTTTTCAGTTCATCGTTCACACTTCGGCCTTTATACTTTTCAGTCTTCCGACGTTCATGCTTGGCATCCAGATGTGGAAGGGCCTGCGTGGCATGTTGACCAGACTTGCTCCGACGACAAAACGCGCGACACGCCGCGCAGCCGCTTCGTCAAATTCATCGAAGGCAAAGAGGCTGGTCTGTATGCCGAGCGCTGAGCTTAAGATTTCCAGCAAGTAGGCTGAGCGGAGCGCTTCGCTGTGCTCGCGGCTGACGCCTTCGAGCCAACCGGCGAGCGTTGGCGAGAGCAGCCCGCTCAAATCGTCCGGCTTGACGCCGAGCGCGAGCGCCGCCAGCAGGCTGCGCAGTTCGGCCTGCTCCGCCTCTCCGATTTCCACTATTTGTCCGCCAAGCCGTTCAGCGATGATACGCGTCGCCTCGTCGTGTGTCGCAAGGTCCGCGGCTTCGAGCGAGACTTCGAGCGCATCGCTGGCGTAGCCCGCTTCGTCAAGCACGCGCGCAAACTCTTCGGGCGAGACGCGAAAATCTTCCTCGACGGCAGTCGCGCGTGCAACTCCTGCGCGCGGCGTTTGCACCACGTTCGAGGAGAACAAACGAATGAAGGCGCGGCCCTGCGCGAAGAATCCAAGCTCCGCGCGGTAGGATTTACCGGGCTGCACTTTGAACCATTGCGAGCGCGACGCTGAAGCTTCGTGCCAGCTAACGTCGCCCGTCTCAACATTCGTTAGCCTGACGACCAGCGTATAGTGCGCGGCCTGTGCGCCGAAGGCACGACGCAGAGTTTCCAGAGGGTTGTGCGCAAACTCCCAGTAGAGATAGAGCTTGCGCGGCGATTGGGCCAACAAACGTATGCGGTCAACGTGATAAGCTTCGGGCAGCGGCTCATCCTCGGAGAGCGCAGCCAGCTTGTCGCTCAAGACGGCAGGCTGCGGCGCAGGCGGCGCTACGAATTGTTCGGAACTAACGGGGGAGAAAAGTGGCATCGTGCATTTCTCGAACCGGCCCACGCGAGAGAGAAACGTTCCAGCACAGGACAGCGCATCACTTTAGTTGTTTGATTAAAGCAGGCTCAGTTTTACGGTATTGCAGGCGGAAAAGCAAGGATGAAGGAAGTCAGGAACAACGACGAAAGCGCAGCTACTTATGTTAAGCAGCCGCGCTTTCATTATCTCGACGCGTTCGTTTGTCTACTGAGCCAAGGCTAGCTGTGCAGGCTTGTTGACGCTCTTGAGCTTGATGTCGAGCCTGCCAAGCTCGTTGCTGATTTGAGCTTTGACGGGAATACGGCGTGCGTCGTCCGTAAACCAGATCGCCATTTTGCCTTTGCCTCTGAGCAGGCGACCCTCACCGAAGATTTCAGGCTCGACGCGCAACGTCCAGACCTGCCCGAGCACGGTCTTCATCTTCCTGCGTTCGGTCACGCGGACGGGCGTGCGATAGACCTGCCCTGAATCGCTGACCAGCATCTCGAAGCTCTGACCTGTGGCGAGCGGCTGTGTGCGCAGAAAATAGAAGGCCGTGGCGATGTCATGCACAGAGCCGCTCAGTTGATTGGTGACGACCCGAGGCGGACGGTTCGGGTCGTTGGGGTCGCGCTCAGTCCAGACAACCTTACCGGCGTTGCGGTCGAAGACGGCTTCGCTGATGCGTTTGCGTTTGCCCTGCTCGTCAATCTTGTTGGATTGCAGCACGGAGAAGGGCACAGGCTCGACAGTTGATTCGATGCGCTGGCGGAAGCTGAGGCCGAAGAGCTTGAGCAGGATGCCTTTCGTGACAGCCTCCATCGTGATGCGCAAATTCTGAGAGTTGTGCTTATCCTGCGTCGCGGCGTTTGGCGCGTCGGTCGTGCGAGTTGATGTAAAGCGTAGCTCTGCGACGTTGATGCCGCGCAGGATGGCTCGCGTAAACTCGCCTTCATAGATGAGCTCTTCAGTCGTCTCGAAGGGCGAGGCGGCGGGTTCGGCCGGCTGCACGTTGTCATGCGCGCGCACGTTATTGAACGCAAGCGCACAGAGCAGGAGAGCTAAACTCAGAAGACGACTGCGATGATGCATGGCTAATCTTAACGTATGAAAAATGTTTTCAGCGCCAGCAATCCCCAGGCAATGAGCAGTCCCAAAGCCGCTCTATATTCTCGATAGCGCAAGTAGAGGCTGGCATCAAAACGCGCATCACGCGTCTGCTCATCCCTGTAGGGCCAGAGCCGCGGAATGAAGAGCGGGACGGCGCGCGCATAACGCTCGTAATCCTCACCGAACAGCTCGGCGAGGGTCGCTGCTTCGACGCGCATCACGGGCAAATAGATGCCTAAAAAGAGTGCTGCGAAGAGAAGGCCGAGCAGCGGTTGCGCCGAGGCGATGGTGAAGCCGACGCCAAGGAGAAAGCTGCCCAGATAAAGCGGATTGCGCGTGTAAGCGTAGGGGCCTGAGGTTGCGAGGCGTGTGTTTTTGCGTATGTGCCCGGCGGACCATGCGCGTAATAGAAGTCCGACGAGCGCGACTGCGCCTCCAGCGGCGAGCGTTAAGGGGCGCGGCCTCGCGAAGACCAGAAAGAGCGCGCCGCACACGAAGCCGAGCGGGACGCGCCAGCGCTGCATCCATGTTCCGCCTCTAGGCAACGCTGCTCGCCTCCGCCGCCGGAACATCACTGGCCCGCCGCAGTCTCTCACCGACGAAATGAAGCACCTGCTCGACTTCGATGTCCATGCAAATCCATTGCGAGCAGGAGCGACGATGACAATCCGTGCGGCAATGAATGTCTTTGCGCTCGATGCAGATGTCGGTCGGGCGCGGGCTGCCGTTGCGCCACCACTCGGTCGGGCCGAAGAGTCCGGCGACGGGTGCGCCTGCGGCGACGGCCAGATGCGTCGGCCCAGTATCGCCGCCGACGTACACTTGCGCCCGCCGCGCCAGAGCGTAAAAGCCTTTCAACGAAACGTTCACCATCCGCGCACGCCCCGCACGGCTCGATTGCAGGACACGTCCGGCCAGTTCGGTTTCGCCCGGCCCATAAGTGATGATGGAAGAAAGACCGTGATGCGTCCACAGTTCGTCGGCCAGTTGGCCGAAGCGCTCGGCGCTCCAGAGCTTCGTCGGCCAGCCGCCGCCCGGATTCAAAATCGCATACAGGCCCTTCGTGCCCTCGGCAGCCTCCTCGGCCTCAAGCTCGTGGGCGCGAAGGATGCTGATGGGAAACTCAAATTCGGCAGGGTCAGTAGGCACACTGATGCCAAGCGCTTCTGCCGCCAGAGTAAGATTTTTGACGATGACGTGAGAGCGCAGCGGAACGCGTATAGTTCTGGTCAGCAGAAACCGGCTCGCCGGTTCGCGCAGAGATTCGCGCGCAAACCCGTAGCGGCGGGGTGCGCCGGACAGGCGAGCGATGGTTGCTGATTTGAGTAAGCCTTGAAAATCGAGTGCGACATCGAAGGCTGAGGCGCGTAGCCGACGTAACTGCTGACGCGGTGCCAGCAGCGTCTCCCCAGACACCGGCCAGCGCCTCAACACCTTCGTGTCCACTTCGATGAGGCGATTTAAAAATCGGTTGTCTCCGAGAATTCCAGCCGCGCGTCTTTCTACCACCCATGAGATTTCCGCGCGCGGCAGCGCCCGGCGGACGGCCGCCAGCACCGGCAAAGTGTGCACGATGTCTCCGATGCTACCGAGTTTGACGATGAGAAGACGCATTTTTAAGTGATGAGTGATGAGTGATGAGTGATGAGTAAAAGCAGCAATCCCGTATTTGCCACTCATTACTCATCACTCATTGCTCATCACTTTTTTAACCATCTCCGTTGACGAATGATCCTTTGGGTCGCCGACGATGGCGACACGCCCGCCGTAGGAGCGTACCACATCGCGCTCAGGAACAGTCTCTTCCGAGTAGTCTGTGCCTTTGGCGTGAACGTCAGGGCGAATGGCGCGCAGGAGCGCCTCGACCGTCCGCTCAGGGAAGATTGTGACGTAGTCCACGGCGCGCAGTGCTGCGATGATTTCGGCGCGCTCACGTTCGGGCACGAAGGGACGCCCCTCGCCCTTGAGAGAGCGCACCTGCTCATCCGAATTGATGGCGACGACGAGCACGTCGCCCAGGAGTCGTGCTCCTTCGAGATAACGTATGTGGCCGACGTGCAGAATGTCGAAGCAGCCGTTGGCGAAGACGATGCGTGCGCCGTTCTTGCGGGCAATCGCTATGTGCGCAATCAGCCGGTTGCGGTCCAGAATTCGCGACGCCGCAGGATTTCTTGATTGTTCGTCAGTAGCCGACATCTAATCCTATACTTAACAAGACATCGAAATTGCTGAGTAAAAACGTTAAAATCGCTGCCGCTCTTACGCGGTCTCGCCCCAGCGGAGGACGGAGGAGAGTAGTTCCTGCCTGTTAATAGAGGCCGTGCCGCGTTTCATTACGACGAGGCCGCCCGCGTGGTTGGCGAGGTGCGCTGCGTCTGCGAAGGATGCGCCGGAGGCGAGAGCCAGCGTGTAGGTAGCGATGACTGTATCGCCTGCGCCGGTCACGTCAACGGCCTCCCGCGCGCCAACAGCGGGGATGTGCAGAGGCTCCGCACCCGCTTCGACGAGCAGCATACCGTGGCTGCCGCGTGTGATAAGGAGCGCCTGATAACCCAGCCGCTCGCGCAACTCAAGGCCAGCCGCAGCGACCTGCGCGGCATCCATCAGCTTACCGTCGAGCAGTTGCTCAACCTCGTCTTCGTTGGGAGTGGCGGAGGTGAAGCCGGGAAAGCGCGCGAGGCCGAAGCGTGAATCAACGAGCACGGGGAGCTTGCGGGACTGCGCCGCTTCCCTTAAGACGGCGACCGTCTCTGCGTCGGCCACGCCGTAGTTGTAATCGGAGATAATGACTGCATCGGCGCTCGCTATCTCTTCACGCAGGTGCGCTCGAAGGCGCTCTTGAAGCGAAGGCTCAATGGTCGGCTTGCCCTCGTAGTCAATGCGTATCACCTGCTGGCGCGTCGAGTGCAGTTGCCCGGCGAGGATGCGGACTTTAGTGGTCGTGCGTCCGCCCTCGACGGTGACCACCCTGCTACATTCGACGCCAGCCCCACGGAGCTTATCGAGCAGGGCCTTTCCCGCCTCATCATCGCCGGTGAAGCCGACGAGCGAAGCGCGCCCGCCAAGCGCAGCGAGATTAAGAGCGCAGTTGGCCGCGCCTCCCGGCATCGTCTCCGTACGCTCGTAGCGCAGGATAAGCACGGGCGCTTCGCGCGAGACGCGGCTAATCTGCCCGTACAAAAACTGGTCGGCCACCAGATCCCCGACGACCACTATCTTCCGCTGCGGAAACAACCGCACCGTCGCCGTCAAACTCTCCTGCTGCGCTGTTTGCTCAACGCTCAATAGCATTCCTCCGGGGAGAAGTGATGAGTAATGAGTGATGAGTGATGAGTAACAGAAAAACGCTCGTCACTTGCTTCAACTCATCACTCATTACTCATCACTCATCACTTCAGTTATTCTTTTAACCGCTTCAAGCAAATCTTCGGCGACGATGTCGGGCGTGTGTTGCCAGGTGTCTCGCTGGTATTCCCACTCGCCGCGACCGTAGCCGCTAAGGACGAGTGCGGCGCGCGTCCCTGCATTGTGGGCAAGTTCGATGTCGCTGTAGCGGTCGCCTATCATCCAGCTTTCGTCGAGATTAATATCAAGCGCGGCGGCGGCCTGCGTAATCAAACCGGGTCTGGGCTTGCGACAATCGCAGGCAAGACGGTAGGGCGGCTGGCCTACAGTCGGATGGTGCGCGCAGTAGTAGATTGCGTCAAGGCGCGCGCCGCCTTTTTCCAGTTCGCTTTTGAGCACTCCATGAACGGAGTCAATCATCTCTTCCGTAAAGTAGCCACGAGCGACGCCCGCCTGATTCGTGACGAGAATCGCGAGCCAGCCAGCCTCGTTCAGCAAGCGCACGGCCTCCGCCGAATAGGGAAAGACACGATAACGCGCAGGGTGATTGACGTAGCCGACCTCTTCGGAAATCGTCCCGTCGCGATCCATGAAGACCGCGCGCCGTTTCATACGCGCACCTCCGAAGCGGCTTCCGCCTCGCGCTTCATCAGAGCGCAGACGCGCGTGAAGACTTCCGTTGGTGTAATCGCAGTCATGCAGCGATGGTCAATCGGGCAATCGCGCAGCATGCAGGGCGCACACTCAGGCGGGCGACGGATAATCTCCGCCGCCTGCGAGAAGGGGCGCGTCGTGCGCGGGTCTGTCGGCCCGAAGATGACGAGCGTCGGGCGCTCAAGTGCGGCGGCGATGTGCGCCGGACCTGTGTCGTTGGTGACGAGCGCACCGGCGAGACTTAAAACGGCGACAGCCTGCGCGAGGCTTGTCCGTCCCGTCAACATAACCGGCTGGCCCTTCATCGTTGCGCCGACTTCAAGCGAAACCTCCAACTCGTCTGCCGCGCCGACGAGCGCGACATCCATGCCCGCTTCGTCAATCAGCATATCTGCGAGCGCCGCGAAGCGTTCGGCGGGCCAACGCTTCGCACGGCTGTTGGTCGAACCCGGACAGAGCGCGACGAGCGGGCGCGTTCCCGTCGCTCCATGCTCTTGCAGGATGGAGCGTGCCTGCGCCTGTCTCTCTGCGGAGACGCACAGCGCGTAAGATGGCGCACGCTGTTCGATGTTGGACGTGCCGTAGAGCAGCCGTTCGAGTTGGCTGACGATGTTGAGATAGTAGAAGACTTCGTGCCGCTCGCTTCTCCATGAGGGAAGAGGAAGCGGGTGGGTCAGAAGCGCGCGGCGTCCATCCGTCGCATAGCCCAGGCGGCGTGGCACACGAGCGCTAGCGGCAATCAACGCGGCCTCGAATGCATTCTGGAAGAGCACGGCCAGATCAAAACGGCGAGCGCGCCACTCTCTCGTCTGCCGCACGACCGCGCGCACGTCGCGCTTCCCACGCTCATAAAGCAGAAGGTCGTCAATAAAATCCGCGCCGGCAAAAAGCCCTTCGGCCCACGGGCGCGTGGCGAGCGTGATGTGCGCCTCAGGCAACAGTTGCCGCAAAGCGCGCAGCGCCGGGACGGTCATCACCGCATCGCCGACCCAGTTTGTGCCCCGCACGACGACGCGTTCAATCCGCTCTGCCTGTAATCGTGGCTCTCTCAAGATAAACTCTAATCAATAATGGTTGCTTCAATAGTTTAACCGACAAACGCCAGCTTTCGCCTCCGCCCGTCAACACTCACACGGCAATCCACACAGAATTCTTTAGCACCACCTTAAAGCTTCTCTATCACTGACGCGTTCATCGCTCCGACTTCATGCTTGCTTTATAAGAGGCTGCGCAGTCCTGCTTCGATGCCGGTTTGCGGTTGCCAGCCGAGTTCGGCGCGAATGCGCGTCAGGTCGGAAACGTAGTTAAGCGGCGTCGGGGCAGGCAACGGATTCGTTGCATCAATCTGCGGCTCAAGCTCTATCAGTTGCCCGATGGTCTGGATGATGGCGCGAAGCTTTGCGCTGTTACGCGGGCCACCGCCGATATTGTAAAGCCCGCGCGGGAGCGACGAATCAACGAAGGCACGACAGGCTTTCGAGAAATCCTCGACGTGCAGAATGTCGCGCACAGGCTCGCCTTCGAGCGGCAGTCGGATCGGCCAGCCGCGCTTGACTGACTCGACGTAGTTTGTAACAAAGCCCGGCTCGTTATCGTCTGTCGGTCGCGCGTAGACGTTTGACATGCGGAAGATGCAGGCGCGAAATCCGCGCGCCTCAGCGTAATAATCAACGTAGCGTTCGCCTATCAGCTTTGACCATTCGAGCGCAGACTGGCCGCAATACTCCGTGCTGCACGTCTCAGGGACTTCCGCATACTGGTCTGCGTGTGCGCCGTAGACATCCTTCGTCGAAGCGTAGATGAAGGCGGCGCTCTCGCGGACGTTGCGCAGCACGTTCAAAGTGCCTTCGACGTTTGTGCGAAAGCAGCTATCTGCCGCCGCAGGGTCTTTGTCTAGATGCGCGGCGAGATGAATCACAACGTCGTAGTCTGCGATGAGGGCCGCGTCGTGCGGATTGAGAATGTCCAGATGCGAACGGCGCGAAAAATCGTCGGCGTTGAAGAAACGGCGAACGTGTGTGCCCAGATAACCGCTGCCGCCTGTGACGATAATCTTCATGCTGCTGGTTTCAGGATTCAAGCTTCAGATTTCAGATTCTCTGCCTGTTAGTCTGAAATCTGAGGCTTGAATCCTGAAGCTACTTTGCTCCCTGCGCTAATTCGTTAAACGTGACGAGCGCTTCCGTGCGCCCGATGACAACGAGTATGTCGCCTGCTTCGATGAGCGCGTCGCCGGAAGGATTGATGGTCATCTTTCCGTCGCGGTGTCGAATGGCGACGATGACGATGTTGAGTTCGGAGCGAATGTTGGTGGCGCTAATCTTGTGGCCTGCGTAGGGCGATCCGGGCGCGACTTCGAGTTGTTCAAACTTGAGGTCTAAGTCGTCGGCGGTGAAGGAGTCCATAAAATCCGCGACCGCAGGCTTCAACAAAGCCTGAGCCATACGCTGGCTGCCGATGATGGTCGGCGCGACGACGCGGTTCGCGCCCGCACGCATCAGCTTGGCCTCGGCCTGCTCTTCGACGGCGCGCGCGACGATGTACAACTCGCGATTCAAATCGTGCGCCGTTAGAACGATATAGACGTTATCCGCGTCGTCGGGCAGGCAGGCGGCGAGGCCGCGCGCACGCTCGACTCCTGCATCGCGCAGAGTCTCTTCCAGCGTCGCATCGCGGACGAGCACGTGCACACCCTCATCAATCAAGTCTGCGACCTTCTGCGCGTCTGTTTCGATAACGACGAAGGAGACGTGCGACCGCCGCATCTCGCGGATAATACGCGAGCCGACGCGGCCCGCGCCGCAGATAATAAAATGGTTGCGAAGCTTGTTCATCTCACGCTGGCGACGACGCGCGCCAAGGGCCGCGAGCAGTTCCGACTGCACAATCCATTGCACCGTGCTCGTCAGTATGTAAGCGACCGCGCCGAACCCGAAGAACATGAAGAGGCTGGCGAAGATGCGCCCGGTAGTAGTCTCCGGCGGAAGGTCTCCGTAGCCGACCGTTGTCACCGTTTGCACAGTGACGTAGAGACTATCAACCAGCGACCAGCCTTCGGCCCAGTGAAAACCGAGCGTGCCGAACATGACGGCGACGGCCAACGCGACGAGCGCGTAGCGAATCCGAAAACGTGGCCTCGCCGCAAGCCGCGAGCCGGGCGATGTCAACCTCATCTCTCTCCAGCCGCATCCAATGCTACGGTAACGAACCGGGCAACGGTAGCGAATATGAGTATCCAGTGTCAAATTAACGCTAGACAGCCCCGAGGCTGAAAGATTACAGTCTTAATGATGAATGATGAGCGATGAGTGATGAGCAGCAAACAGCTTTTCACTCATCACTCATCACTCATCACTCATCACTTTTTTTATGGCTGTTCGTCATCCACCAGAAAATCGCGTGCCGCCTGTCGCTCGTGGCGGGAAAGGGGCGCGTCGTCCGCGCATCGTTAAGTATACGAACAACGAGCCGGAGCAGGGATTTTTTCGTCGCTGGATGAAGCGCATCTTTCGCCCGCCCGTCATCATCGCGCTCGTCTTCCTGACGACCGTCACCATCGGCATCTTAGGCTACTACTGGGTCGTCTTCTCAAAACGCATTGACAAGCTGCTCAACGGCGAAGTCTTCACACGTTCGGCTGGCATCTACGCCGCGCCGAAAGAGTTGCGCGCCGGTGAAAATATCTCTATGGAGGATTTGCTGGCTTACCTGAAGCGCGCAGGCTACGTAGAGGAAACGCAGCAGGCCGATAGCGCACGCGGGCGTTATAAAGTGAACGGCCAGACGCTTGAAATCAGGCCGAGTTCGGCTGCTCCCGTTGACGGCGAGTTGAGGTTTGCGCCGCTCAAAGTGCAGTTTGCGCGCGGCGGCAAGTCAATCTCTACGATTAACGATTTACAGAAGGGAACGAGCTACCAGAAAGCACAACTTGAGCCGGAGTTGATTAGCTCCGTGACGGGGCGCGAGCGCTCCAAACGAAAAATCGTCGGCTTTCAAGACCTGCCCAAGCATCTCATAGACGCCATCACGACGACCGAAGACCGTTCTTTCTTTCAACACTACGGCGTCAACTTTCGCGGCATCCTGCGCGCCTTCGTGCGACGCTACGACGCAGACCCAAACTCTCCGATTGCACGACAGGGCGGCTCAAGCATCACACAGCAGCTCGTCAAAAATCTGCTGCTCTCGCCTGAGCGTTCATGGCGGCGCAAGCTTTCCGAAGCCTACATGTCCGTTATCCTTGAGACGCGTTTGACGAAAGAGCAAATCTTCGCTCTCTATTGCAACGAAGTCTATCTGGGCCAACAGTCGGGATTTTCCATCAACGGTTTCGGCGAAGCGGCCGACGCCTATTTCAATAAGGATGTCACGAACCTGACGCTCGCCGAATCAGCCTTCCTCGCCGGAATCATACGCAGCCCGAATCGCTATAACCCTTATCGTGATTTAAGCACAGCGACGGCGCGGCGAAATCAGGTTTTGGATTCGATGGTCGAGACGGGCGCTATCACGCCGGAGCAGGCAGAGAAGGCGAAGGCCGAACCTTTGAAGCTCGCCAGCGCGCGAGGCCGCATAGATGCATCGGATGCGCCCTACTTTGCAGACTACGTGCAGAATCAACTGGGCGACATCATCGCGGGCCAGAGCGCAGCAGAACACTTGCGCATCTACACGACCATTGACATGGACTTGCAGCGCGCAGCCTATCAGGCCGTGACGAAGCAACTCAACTCGCTCGACAAAGTTTTCGCGAAGCGAAAGATTGAGCCGGGCACTTTGCAGGCGTCGCTCGTCGCTATGAACGCGAAGACGGGCGAGATAGTGGCGATGGTCGGCGGGCGTGATTATTCCAAGAGCCAGCTTAATCGTGCGACCGACGCGCATCGCCAGCCCGGCAGCGTCTTCAAGCCCTTCGTCTATGCGACAGCCCTCAACACTGCCTACGACCCGACGCCGCGCGTCATTACGCCCGCCACCATCTACAAGGATGAACCCAAGACATTCAACTACGGCAATCAGGAATACTCGCCCGGCAACATGGGCGAGAAGTATTCTCATCAGCCCGTCACGCTGCGCGACGCTTTAGTGAAGAGCCTGAACGTCGTAACGGTTGATGTCGCGATGGAAGTGACCATCGGGCGCGTGATGAGTCTGGCGGATAAGGCTGGCATCCCGAAGCCGAAGAAAGCCTATCCGGCGATGGCGCTCGGCGCACACGAGGCCACGCCTCTTGAGATGGCTTCGGCCTACACCTCTTTCGCAAACCTCGGCACGCACACAACGCCCGTCGCCATTAATCGCATCACGACCGGCAAGGGCGTCACGGTCGCCGCGCCCGTCGGGCAAAAGAATGAAGTGATGCGGCCCGAAGTCGCCTACGTGATGACATCGTTTATGAAGGATGTCGTCAATCGCGGGACGGCCGCGAAGGTCAGCGCGTGGGGTTTGAAGAACGTTGCCGGCCGCAGCGGCATCGCCGGAAAGACCGGCACATCACGCGACGGCTGGTTTGCTGGCTACACCCCAAACATCGTCTGCGTCGTCTGGGTCGGCTTCGACGACAATTCCCAACTCGGCATCACCGGCGCCGATTCCGCGCTCCCCATCTGGGCAGACTTTATGAACGCGGCCCTCGCCGCACATCCTGAGTGGAACGGCGACTGGAAGATGCCCGAAAACATTCGCGAGGTCGAGATAGACACGACAACGGGCGAGCCTGCCACGCCCGAGAGCACCAGCAAGCGCCTCGAACTCTTCATCAACGGCACAGCGCCGTCTTCCGCCAACACGGAAGAAGTGACCGACGAACTGCCAGCGGCGGAGACAGAGCCGGGCACGGAGATGCCGGTAGCGCCGCCGCAATACGACTACGAGCCTGCGCCCTCAACCGATGCTCTGCCGCCAGATGGTGCGTCCCGCAGAGGTGCGCCGCCGAGGCAGGACAGCCGTGGTGCGCCCGACGACGACGCGCGCTTTGACGGCACTATCACGCTCGACATAGACCCGACCACAGGACTCATCGCAGACCCTTCGGTCTGCCCCGTTATCCGCTCCAAGACTTTCAGCATCGGGCAGGAGCCGCGCCGTTATTGCGGCCCCGAGTATCACAACGGCAAGACTGTTCAGCCTTCCGCGACACGCCCGCGCGTCGTCAGGCCGCAATAGTTTTGCGCTCCTTCGCCGGATGCCTTTACTTAATAGATGATGTTTGCCGTCCGTCAACAATCTGCTGCGACGTTCTTTGTCATCGTTGCTTGGCTGCTGCTATCGGGCTCTTTGCGTGCTCAGGCGCAAGGGGACGCGCCGTCGCCGCAGGCGGAGATTAAGCTCAACGCGCTGGTGCTGGACAAAGACGGGCGGGTCTTGGCGGACGTTCGTCAGGAGGATTTGCAACTCACGGATAACGGAGAGCCGCAGACGATTCTCTCTCTGGAGAAGGATACGAGGCCGTTGCGCATCGCGCTCATCGTTGATAACACAGGCTCTCTGCGCACGCAGTTCAGAGAAGTCATAGAGGCCGTCAAAACAATCATCAATACAAAAGCGCCGACTGACGAGATTGCTCTGGTCCGCTTCGTTGATAGCGAGCAGATTAACATCCTACAGGATTTCACCGCCGACAAGTCTGTGCTGCTCGACGCCGTTAAATATCTTGTCATTGATAAGGGGCAGTCGGCAGTCATTGATGCCGTCTATCTCACTGCTTTCAAACTCGCAACCGGGTGGACTCCGAAAACGCAACGCGCGGCCATTGTCCTCATCACGGACGGTGAAGACCGTTCCAGTTATTATAAGCCCGACGATTTATTGAAGGTGCTGCGCGATATGGGCATACAGGTTTTCACCGTCGGCCTACCGGGCGAGTTGGATAAGGAGGGCGGGTTTGTCAGGAAGTCGCCGCGCGCATTGGCCGAAGAGTTGTTGACCAAACTCGCGGAGCGGACGGGCGGGCGCACTCTCTTTACAAAGTCAACGAAAGACCTGCCGCCGGTTATCGAACAACTACTGTCGAGCCTGCGCACGCAGTTTCTCATCGGCTACACGCTTAATCCGAAGCCGAAGAGCGGTTCTTATCGTCAGGTAAAAGTTAAACTCACGGACGCGACAAAGCGCGACAAGCGCGTCGTCATCACACGCCCCGGCTATCTCTCGCCACGCTAGTCAGCCTTTCGCACAGTCGTTTGTGTCCTCAATAGTTCACGCATGTGATGCGGTTAAAGGACAGTTCAACGTCTCCGAATTTTCGAGCCGTTGAGAATGCACAGCAAAAGCGAAAATTCACCTCTCGCTCATCTTGGGCCTCCGAGTTGCATAGCCAACCGCGATTGATTCATCTCACTAACCTCAGTGAAGAGAGTTCAATTACTCACAACCTCAAGTAGAAGTTAACCTCAGTTCATGGAGAACAAAGAAAATGAAAAACTCAAACTCACGACACCTCACGTCGTCGCACATCTCTGTCTACCGTCGTCCGGCGCTCGGAGCAGCGATTCTCACAATCATGCTGGGCCTGCTCGCCACGAACCTCTTCAACGTGCGCGCACAGAATCAGCCGCAGACTAACGACAGAGCCGCTCAGGAATCCTCACGGTTAAGTAAACAATCGCCCCTGGCCTCGCAGCCGGTGATCGCCAACTGGCCCAACCTCGGACGCCGCCGCACGACCTTTGATGAGTATCTCTTCTCGTTCAGAGGAAACGAAAGATTGTCAGCCGAAGTTGTGCCTGTCAGAGGCGAAGGCGGTCAGCCGACGAACGTCATCGTCATCTATAACAATGACGGAACCGTTCGTGTCTGCATCGGCAAGGCATCAGCCTGCAAAGAGTTGATGAGCTAAGCCGTGAAGCTTTCGCCTCACAAAGCTTCAGCCAGAACGGACTCAGGCGTGCGCGCCACTCTCCCCACCCGCGCCTGAGTCCGCCTCACACCTTTATCCGAACCACTCAACGCAAATCTTTTTCTTGCCAATTAACCTCACTTGGACGACAATCAAACCGCTCGCGACCATCATCGAAGCACATCGCCCGTTAGCCGTCCCGTCATCCTTTATCCGTTGAGATTTTGTAGAAGAAGATGCGCGGGCAGCCAATCAGACCGGCGTTCTTCAGGGAGGTGTAATTGTGCTACACGAAAGACCGGCCGCTCTGTCTTCCGCAACAAGACGCACGCGCCTTTTCCTTCTCTTCGTCGCTGCTTTGCTCTGCTGCACACAGCCTACGCTCGCGCAGTCCGGCCGCAACCGTAAAGAGAGAACAGCACGGCCCGCTCCCGTCGTCGTCGAACCACAAACGGAAACAGCCGTCGAGCCGCAGATAACGCAAGCGCCCGTCGCCATCACCTCCGTCATCGTCGCCGGAGACATCGTTCACGATTCAGACTATTTTCGCTCCAACTACGTTGACATTGCTGTCAAAGCCTGCATAAACAGGTTCAAGGAAGGCCCCATGCTCAACGCCGTCAAAGGCGGCAAGCTGAAACGCAAAGAGGCCATCGCATGGGCCAAAAAAGAGACAGCCGCCTACGTCCTCTGGCTCGAAATCCGCGTCGTAGACATCAATATGTGGGGCGATGACGCCATCCCCTACATCAAGTATTTCGTCTTCAAGCCGCAGACCGCCGAACTCCTCACCGAAGGACAGGTCGAACCCGGCAATCAAAATGTCAGACTCAACGGCGCACGCATTCCCACCGTCAGGCAGCGAAGAATAAGCGCAAGCTTCGAACTCGAAATAGGCGGCCAGAAGGTCGCAGACCAAGTCAGACGCAAGCTACACTATTAAACGACTACAACCTTAAACCCTTCTCACCTTCCATCGCGCGCCTTAAACCTTAATCCGTTACTACCTCAAGCGCCGCACGCAGTGTTTCGATTGCCAAGGCCGCTGCGTGTTGCTTACGCGCGGGCAGCCCGTCAAGCGCACGCACGATGTCAGCGCGCGTCAACATCTCCGCCTCATCTAACGTCATCCCCGTCAACATCTCCGCCAGCGCAGAACCACACGCCAGCGTCGGCGCGCAACCGTATGCGAGGAAACGCGCCTCCTCTATCAGATTGCCGCGCACACGCAAACTAAGCCGCAGGCGGTCGCCACAGACAGGGTTCACACTTTCAGCGACAGCGTTTGCGTCCGGCAGTTCGCCAGCATGACGCGGGTGGGCCAGATGGTCTTTAAGGATTTCGGAATAGGGCAAGGTTGGGTTTCAAATCTCAGATTTCACGTTTGAAGTCTCAGGCTCAAAGCAAACTTGAAACCTGAAATTTCCAACATGAAACTCATGCTTTCAACACCTGACATTCACGCTCAGCCAGCGCCTTTTGGTAAAGCGGCGAGAGGCGACGCAGATTTTCAACCGCGCGCGGCAGCACTTCCAGCACGTAGGCGACATCCTCCTCCGTGTTGTCTTTGCCGAAGCTGAAGCGTACGGAACCGCGCGCCAGTTCGTCGTTGTGTCCGAGTGCGCTTATCACGGGCGAAGGCTCAAGCGAACCTGAAGAACACGCAGAGCCTGTCGAGACGGCTATTCCCTGCATGTCAAGATTAATCAACAATCCCTCGCCTTCGATGTAGCGAAAAGAGATGTTTGACAAATGCGGCAGCCGCCGCTCGCGATGACCGTTGAAAACGACATGCTCAATCGTTTGCGAAACTCCGGCCTCAAACTGGTCACGCAGACGACGAAGATGTTCGACGTGTTCGTCCAACTCTGCCAGCGCCAGCCTCGCCGCTTCGCCATACGCGACGATGCCCGCGACCGATTCCGTGCCCGCGCGACGTTCGCGTTCCTGATGCCCGCCGACAATCTGTGCCGTCAGGCGCACGCTGCGACGCATGTACAGAGCGCCCGTGCCCTTCGGCGCGTAAAGCTTATGCGCAGACATCGTCAACAAGTCGCAGCCCAACTCTTCGACATCCACACGCATCCGTCCTGCGGCCTGCGTCGCATCCGTATGCAGCCAGAGATGACGACGACCCTCTGCGCGCAGTTCGCGCACGTGCGCGCCAATCTCAGCGACGGGTTGAATCGTCCCAATCTCGTTGTTAGCGAGCATCACTGTTATCAAAACGGTCTCCGGCCTCAAGGCCGCGCGCACATCTTCAACGCGCACGATGCCGTCTTCATAAACGGGCAGCCGTGTAATTTCCCAGCCCTCTTTCTCCAACACGTCGCAGATGCCGCGCACGGACGGGTGCTCTATCTGTGAAGTGATGATATGACGGCCGTGGGCCGCTGCCGCTCCGGCCAGCCCGCGTATCGCAAGGTTGTTGGCCTCCGTGCCGCCGGAAACGAAAGTGATTTCATTAGGAGCCGCGCCGACGAGCGTTGCCACCTCGCGCCGCGCACGGTCAACCGCCGCACGCGCTTCCTGACCGAAGTAGTGCACGCTCGAAGCGTTGCCGTACTTCTCCGTCAAATACGGCAGCATCGCTTCGATGACACGACGGTCAACGGGCGTCGTCGCGCTGTTGTCCAGATAAACTCTGCGTAGCTTGGTCATCAGACTCCAAAAACGGCAGCCGGTTTTGCTTAATCACCCTTAAGTTTTCGCGCTTGCGCCGGTAGCCGATTGTTCATCGCTGAAAGCTGGCTGCTTTCTCGTGCCAACCCGCAAGCCTGCGCACGGCATCAGAAGCTATCGAGTGCGCGCTAGTTTTGACTGCTCCGAAATGAGTCTAGGCGCGCGGACGCGAGAGCGTCAAGAGACATGAATGAATGCCGCAAGACTCGCGCGAAAGTGGTAATATCAAACGCGGAATTGCATTGCCCGCTCCCGTAGGTTTCAAACCCGGACTGAGGATGAGCCGGAAACAATTTTGATGTGAAGGGATGCCATATGAAAAATCTGAAACTGCTGCTTGTTGCCTCGCTTGTTTTCACCCTCCTCGCTCTGCCGTCGTTTAACTTGGCGAATGCTCGCAATACGATTGACCCTCAGCCGCCTGTCGTCTCGCAGAGCAACGGAGCGCTTGAGCGCGGTTATCGCACTGGATATTCGGACGGCTACCAAGCAGGCTATCGCGATTCCGTGCAGCGGGCCGCGCGCGACTATCGCAACAAGGAAGACTACCAGCGCGGCGACCGCGCCTATGCTCCCTCTTACGGCGCGATTGAAGATTACCGCGACGGCTACCAGCAAGGCTTCGAGGTCGGCTACGCCGACGGCTACGAACGTCGTACCTTCAAATCCGACATTCCCAACGGCCTCTCAAGACGCGATCCTGCAAACACACAGGACGACGATGATGCAAGCGCAGGCATCAGCACAAGCACCAGTACCGGCTCTACAAATTCGACGAGCGGCAACAACAACAGCAACAATACAGGCCCCGGCATGAGCGGCGGCATCTACGACATTCCCGCCAACACCGTGATGAGAGTCGAACTGCTGACCAACCTCTCGACGGAGGCTACGCAGCGCGGCGACCGTTTTCAGGCGCGCGTGCTTGAGCCGAGCGAGTATGAGGGCGCGATTCTCGACGGGCGCGTCACGCGTGTCAAACGCGCAGGCAAGGTCAGCGGCCGCGCCGAACTCCAACTCACCTTCGACCACATACGCTTTACAGATAACCGCGGCGCAAACTTTGAAGCGCAGGTCATCGAAGTCATAGACATGGGCGGCAGCGAGGGCGTCGGCGATGTTGACGAGGAAGGCGGCGTGAAGGGTAAAAGCACGACGAAGGACGACGTGGCGAAGGTCGGGGCGACGACGGGCATCGGCGCAATCATCGGCGCGATTGCAGGAGGCGGCAAGGGCGCAGCCATCGGCGCTGCCATCGGCGGCGCAATCGGAACAGGCGGCGTCCTCTCCCAGCGCGGGAAAGACATACGCATGCCGCAAGGCCAGCAGATGAGAATCCGCACTTCCAGTCAGACGCGCATCCAGTAACTAAGTCCAAAGTCCAGGGTCCAAGGTCCAAAGTCAATCAGCTTGTTCTTGACTTAGGATCTAGGACCCTGGACTTTGGACTTTAGGTTTTGGCCTTTCATGCTTATCACCTTACTCACCGATTTCGGAACTACAGACTATTTCGTCGGTGCGATGAAGGGAGCGATTCTATCCGTCAACCCTGAAGCGCGCATCTTCGACCTCACGCACGAGATTCCGCCGCACGACATTCACGCCGCGGCCTTCACCCTGCTTGCCTCGTACAAAACTTTTCCGCCTGCGACCATTCACGTCGCCGTCGTTGACCCCGGCGTCGGTTCTTCGCGCCGTCCGCTGCTAGTCAGTGTCGGCGGGCAGTTTCTCATAGGGCCTGACAACGGCCTCTTCAGCTTTTTCTTCTACAACTACGACGCTTCCGTGCGCGTTTATCACCTGACGAGCGAGCAATATTTTCGTCATCCTGTGAGCACGACTTTTCATGGGCGCGACATCTTCGCTCCCGTCGCGGGCGCGTTGTCGAAGGGCGTCGGGCCGGAAGAGTTGGGAACTGAGATTGACGATTACCTCCGTTCCGATTTGAACTTGCCCACACGGAAGGACAAAGACACGATTGAAGCCTCCATCATCCACATAGACCGCTTCGGCAACTGCATTACGAATCTCACAACTGATGACATCAACGATGAGATGTTTGAACGCGGCGCGCGAATCCTGATTAACGATGTCGAGATTACCGAACTTCGTCGCTTTTATGCTCAAAAGGATGATGGCTCAGGCAGCTTGTTTGTTATCTGGGGAAGCGCCGGATTTCTGGAAATCGTCGCCTACCTTGATTCCGCTCAGCGACGTTTGGGAGTCGAACGCGGCCAGCGCTTCCTGCTCATCAGCGCGAAAGAATGAGAGACGAGCTTTCGTTTGTCCGCCTCCTTTCCCAACGCTCCGCAAGCCGTCACTTGTCACACGTCACACACTTTGCTATCTTCAAAATTACTTCAAACATAAGGACTAGCAGACCATGGATAAAGCGAAGGATGGCGCAACAGCCACAGCCGCCAGCGCTGCCGGGCTTCGCGGCGTAGTTGCTGCGACATCATCAATCGGCGACGTTGACGGCGAGCAGGGAGTCTTGATTTATCAAGGCTACAACATACACGACCTCGCGCGTAATTCAACTTTTGAAGAGGTCGTTTTCCTGCTCTGGCATGGTCGCCTGCCCACGCGCGCCGAACTCGATGAACTGAAACACTCTCTCGCCGAATGTTACGATCTGCCCGCCGCCCTACTGGACCTGATGCGACAGTATCCGCGCGACGCCGAGCCGATGGACACGTTGCGCACCAGCATTTCGGCGCTCGATTTTTACGACAAGAGCGCGCGCGACATCTCGCGGGAAGCTTCCCTGCGCACGGCGACACGTCTGACCGCGCAGTTGCCAGCAATCGTCGCCGCCTCCGCTCGCCTGCACAACGGTCAGGAGCCAATCAAGCCCAATCCCGAACTCAACATCGCCACCAACTTTCTCTACATGCTCAAGGGCGAGATGCCCTCCGAGCAGGACGCGCGCATCTTCGATGTCTGTTTGATTCTCCATGCAGACCATGAATTGAACGCCTCGACGTTTACGGCGCGCGTCGTTTCCGGCACGCTGGCCGACATGTACGGCGCAGTGACGGCGGCCATCGCCGCTCTCTCCGGCCCTCTGCACGGCGGCGCAAACACCAACGTGATGAAGATGCTGCTGGAAATAGGCGATGTCGAAAAAGCGGAGGAGTTTGTGAAGAACGCGCTTGCGCGGAAGCAGAAGATAATGGGCATCGGCCACGCCGTCTACAAAACGGAAGACCCGCGCGCCACACACCTGCGGCAATTCTCGAAAGAGATGGGCGAGCGTGCGGGCGAAACGAGGTGGTTTGAGATTTCGCGCAAGATTGAAGAGATTATGCTGCGCGAAAAAGGCATGTATCCGAACGTTGATTTCTATTCAGCTTCGACCTACTACATGATGAACATCCCGCTCGAACTCTTCACGCCCATCTTCGCCGTCAGCCGCATCAGCGGTTGGACAGGCCACATTCTCGAACAATACGAGAACAACAAACTGATTCGCCCGCGCGCGGAATACGTTGGCCCACGCGACCTGAAGTACGTGCCGATTGACGAGCGATAAAATAAAGATAGTCCAAAGCCCAAAGTCCAAGGTCCAAAGTCAGGAAGAATGCTCTTGACTCTGGACCTTGGACTTTGGACTGTCTTAGAACCTTGGACTTTGGACTCGAATTATTTGAGTGAGATTCCGAGAAGCTTCGGGTTTTCGAGGAAGTCTTTGAGCTTGTCGGGGTTGATTTTGACGCGGGCGATGAAGGCGTCCGTGCCGTCAATGCTGAGGAGCATTAGTTTGACGCTTGTGCCTTCTTCGGCTGCATAGATGTGCATCTGTTCGCCGTCGCGCGAGCGTATGCGAACGAGGGGTTGCCATTCGGGGCTGAGCGCGCTGCGCATGATGTTGCTGAGTTCGTTGCTGCCTACGGCGGGCGCGTGGTCCAGTTCTTCAAAGATGGCGAGCTTGACGCTTTTGACACCGGCGGGGCGAATGATTTTAATGGCGAGGCTCGCTAAGCCCATGAAGGGGACGCGCCGCTTCTTCGCTTTATACTGAGATTTGAGATGCTTTGAGATCGCATCGAAGGCGCGGTCGCCGGCGCGTGCGCTTGTAGGATAGCCAAACGAGAGCAGGAGGGAGAGCGCGAGTGCGTAGATGAAGTATCGCGTGCGCTTTTGTGTCATGGCCTGACTCCTTTGTCCTTCGTGCCGTCGCCCTTGATTTTTAGTTTGGGAATACCGAAGTTGCCTTCGAGCGCGGCGAGCTTTTCGAGGTCAATCGGGCCGATGATGTTGACGACTGTCAGTTGCTTTGGCTCTGCGGCGATGACGGCGATGCCGCCAATCTTACCGCCGACGAGCATCATGTAGACTTCGAGCGTCTCCTTATCTCGCGCGCTCCGTATGCCGACCATTCTGGACCAGCCCGGCCCTTTCAATTGAGAACTGATAGACGCCAGATCAGCGGGCGAGTATTCGTCGGGCCTGTCAAACTCGTAGCTCTTGACGTAGACGCCCTTCAGTCCCGCAACCACGTCTCTAACCTTCGCGTGTTCAGGGTCTTTGGGATTGAGAAAACCGATGGCGATTTGCAGCAGTCGCCCGTCAATGCTGACATCCACGACCTGCGACGCTTTCGGTTCGAGCCGGTCAAGATTACTAATCTGTAGCCGTGCGTCCTGACTATAGCCTGCTGCGGCTGCGACGATGATGAGCAGCGCAGGGCAGAGCAGCCGCAGAGATTTCGTTAACATTAGCTTCATAACAACTCCGTTCGTCGAATCTTCCGAACTCAGGATACAGGGCCAGCGCCTTTATTATCCAAGACCTTCCTTTGCACCTGATTGAGCTTTGCACTCGTCAGATGCAACGCCTTAATCAGTTGCTCTCTGGCAGCTACTCCCTCATCTTCGCTGATGCGCTCACGCAAAGCTTGCGGCGCAGCTTTCGCCAACAGAGCCACCGACGGCTCTCTGTGTTTAATCACGGTCGCACGGCGTGGTTTCTCAGGGCTTGAAGCGCCCGTCGCGATGATGTTGTGCTCCGGCCTGTTGGGCTCACGTGTCGTTCGCACAGTGATGACAGAGATGCTCGCAGCATTGAGCGCACCGGGGAGGCTGCCCGGTTCAACGACGGCTGCCAGCGCGCGTGCAGTCTCTTTTTGATTGCTGCGTAGCGTGAGCCAGAATCCTGCTGCCGTTATCATCAGGAGCACGGCGGCGGCCGCTGCCAGAAACGTTGTGAACGTGCTGCGGCGCGTCTGGACTGGCGAGCGCTCAGGCAGAGGCAAATCCTGAGCGGGACGCCTGTAGCGCAGATTGCCGAGAAGCTGTTCCAGTCGTTCTATCTCCGGGTCGGGCTGGCCCGATTTATCCCACAGGTAATCGTCTCTCATATGTCCTCCCGTCCGCCCAGCTTCTGGCGCAGCATTTTCATTCCGCGATGTAGATTCACGCGCACAGAGGCGGGCGTCAGATTCGTGCGCTCTGCGATTTCGGGCCCCGTCATGCCTTCCAACAGCCTGAGCACAAGCGTTTCCCTGTAAGCTTCCGGCAGCGTGCGGATCAGCGCGAGCACTTCGGATGCTTCCGCCTGCTTGCTGTCAACTCGCGCGAGGTCTTCAGGCAACTCCGTCGTCTCGCGCGAACGACGGTGGAAATCCATCGCACGATTGCGCGTAATCATCGCCAGCCATGCGCCGAAGGCCGCGCAATCGCGAAGCGAGCCGAGGCGTCTGAAGGCCAGCAGGAAAACGTCCTGCACGAGGTCGTCCACCTCGCTCCATGGCACGCGCGCCAGCAGAATGCCGTGCACCATCGGCCCGTAAAGCTCGTAGAGACGCGCGAAAGCCTGCTGGTCGCCGCTGCGCGCGGCTTCGACCAGGAGCGCGTGCGGCGAAGCTTCTACGACGGCGGGCATCCGTTTTACGGCTGGCGCTTGACCCGCCATAAGGAGCAAGTCTCCTGTAATCTCAAGCTTGGACATTCTGTCTGGTCGCGCCGTGGCTCTTGGAAAACCTTTGCGCGCGAACGTTTCCGCGGAATTTGAAGAAGTTACCGGCCTGCCTGCTTGCGGCGCGCTCTGCTCGCTCCCTGCTATCTTGCCTGCCGACTATTAAGACGCAAGCCCTCTGAAAACTGTTAACAGAAAGCTGCTTGCCTGCCAAACTACGGAAGCCCGCGTGACTATCCTAACGCGGAGAACTCCAACACATTTACTCGCTTGCGCGAGACGCAGGAGCTAGATAAGCTTGCCTTTTATGATGTTATCAGGTCAGGCGCTCTCCGTCGTGCGGAGTTTGCGCTGGCTGCTCTGTGTGCAACGGCTGCCCGTACGTCGTGGAAGGCATTTGTGCACGCTTCGGAATCTCGTGGTCGGTCAAGCGCTTCATCTCTTCGGTTGCGGAGAGTAGGTTGGTGCGCCAGATGAAGACGGTCGAGATGATGATGGCAAGCGTGCAGGCCGCTCCGCCTTCAAGGCCGTATGTTCCGCCCGTTAGCCACGGTGGGCCAACCGCTGCGGCACGCATGAGCGGATCCGGCGTCAAACGCTCTATACCGCTGACGGGCAGACCGACGACAGCGCCCATCATCCAGTTCCATGCCCAGTGAACGCCGAGCGGAAACCACAGGCTGCGCGTCCGCAGGTAAGCTATGGAGAGCCAGACACCCGCCAGCGCCGTGTTGACGAACGTGAAGCCCGGCACGACGTTTGGATTATCCAGATGACCGATTGAAAAAATAACGGAGGTCAGAATTATCGCCGCCCACGCCAGACCTGAACGCGTCATCGTCTGCAAAGGATAGCCGCGAAACATTGCTTCCTCGGCTGCGGCGGCGAGTATGAAGATGAGGCCGGAGAGAAGCAGCGTCTTGCCGATGTTCGGAAAGGTTGTTGCCCTGTTGAGTGAAAAGGTGAAGCCGCCGGAGATGGCCGCTAACAGCGTCGCCAGCAGGAGCGAGAGCGCGCCGACGAGAGAGCCTTTGAGCCAGTCGCGCAGCCACCCACGATGAAACGCCCAGCCCAGCGCGCGCAACGGTAAATCCTCAAACGCTTTGCCCAGAGCCCAGCCGAGCAGCGTCGCCACGCTCAACAAAATAAGAGACTGCACGAACCAGCCGTGATTGCCCTCAACCAGACTCGCTTCCGATAAGCCGCCGACCCTCAACAGCAGGACGCGAACCAGATTGAACATGAACCAGATTGCGAAGAAGAGGGCGACTATGTAAATCGCAAACCGCCAGCCGCTACGCAGTCTCCCGACACGATTGAAAAAGATTTCAGTTGGTTGCATTCGATTCATCCGGCGCGCAGTGTGATTCCGATAGCGCACGTATTCTAACTGAAGCCGCCTTTAACTTGCACCGCGAGCGCATCATGCCGGAAGCCCCTCGTATGGTAAACTTCGCTTTGATTAAAGTGAGCACGGATGAGCGAGAAGATGCGTACAACTATTGAGGAGACGGACGCAGGGGAATTTAAGCCGCGCAGGCGGACTGCCCCTTGGCTGCTCGGCGGCCTTGTGCTGCTGCCGCTCTCCGTGCTCATCGCGCTGCAAGCCTTCGGCCTCTGGACGGTCGTGCCGCCCGATACGGCTTCCGATACGCTCTTGCTCTACGCGCTCTCGTCGCTCAACTTCGCAGCCTTCATCGTCTTCACCTTCATCTTCATACGCAACCTGCTCAAGCTCCGTCGCGAACGACGCGAGCGCAAGCTCGGCTCGAAGATTAAGACGCGTCTCATCGTCTATTTCATCTCCGTCAGCCTCCTGCCGATCACGGCGATGGCCGTCTTCTCCTATCTCTTTCTCAATCGCTCGCTCGAAAAATGGTTCTATCGCCTGCCGGAAGACATCGTGAAGGAAGCTGGCAAGGTGCAGCGCGAGGCGGAGGAGATACAGCATCGCAGCCTACAGGAAAACGCCGCGATGTTGGCCGTGATGCTGGAAGCATCGCCCGATTTTAATCAGGAGAGCATGCTCGCACGCTTTATTCAGAGCGGCCATCTGTCGGCGGTTGAGATTGCAGGTGCGGGCGGGGAAGTGTTGGTTAAAAGCCATGCGCAGTTGCCTGATAGTGAGCGCAGAGAGTTGGACCATGCTCTGATGACCGCGCGCCTGACTCGCGGCGCTGACCCTATCCTCGCGGACGGTAAAGGCTTCGACGTGGCGACAATCCCTTTGAGCAACGAGCGACTGCTTTCAGTCGCTTCGCCTCGCCGCGCAGTTTCCGCTTTGAGCGAGATACTAACGGATTCAAAAAGCGAGTATAGCAAGCTGGTCGCGCGCCAGCGTAAGGTGCGACTGCTCGGCCTCTCTACGCTCGGCCTGCTCACGCTGCTCCTGCTTTTCGCAGCCACGTGGGTCGCGATTCATCTGGCGCGCGGGCTCGCCAAGCCGATTCAAGCTCTCGCCGAAGCTTCAAACGAGGTGGCACGCGGAAATCTCTCTCACCGCGTCAGCGCAATCGCCGACGACGAACTGGCGCTGCTCGCAGATTCGTTTAACCAGATGACTGCCCAACTCGACGAGAATCGTCGTCATATAGAGGCCGGCGCAACCGCTTTGCGCGAAAAGAATCTAGCGCTCGAAGAACGGCGCAACTACATCGAAACAGTTCTCGAATCGTTATCCACGGGCGTTATCTCCCTTGACGAAAGCGGGCAGGTGACGACCATCAACGCCGCCGCCGCCGCCATGCTCCGGCTCGAAACAGCGCCGCCCGCTCGTTCAACTCTCTCAGACATCACAGGCCCGGAAGACAGCGCCATCATCGAAAGGCTCATTCGTCGCGCGCGGCGTATGAGCCGTGCCAGCGAGCAGACGGAACTCGCGCGCGGCAGTGCCTCGGACGGCGGCGCTCTTCCAGTCGCTCTTTCCGCCACAGCTTTGCGCGCGCCCGGCGGCGAAGAGCGCGGCGTCGTCATCGTCATCGAAGATTTATCCGAGCTTCTGGCAGCGCAGCGCGCCGCCGCTTGGAGCGAAGTTGCGCGCCGTATGGCCCACGAGATTAAGAACCCGCTGACGCCCATACAGCTTTCAGCCGAACGCATCGCCAGAAATTTCCATCGCGGCACAAACGGCGATTCTCAGGGCAGCGCAAACGGCAACGGCGGCGCTGAACGTGCGCGCGTCGCGCAGGTCGTTGACGAATGCACGGCGACCATCACACGCGAGGTTGCCGGACTCAAAGCGATGGTTGACGAGTTTTCGCGCTTCGCAAGACTGCCGCACGCGCGCCTCGAAACGGCAGACTTGAATGATGTCATACGTCAATCGGTCGCGCTCTACGAAGAACGCTTGAACGGCGTGCGCCTTGACGTTGCGCTCGCGCCGCAACTTCCACCCGCGATGCTCGATGCCGAGCAGATTCGCCGCGTTTTCGTCAACCTCATTGACAACGCACTTGAAGCGCTCGAAAACGTCGAAGGCGAAAAACGCATCACGGTCGCGACGGCCCACGATCACACGCGCGCTCTGCTGCTGGCCGAAGTGACGGATACGGGGCAGGGCATTCCGCGTTCTGATTTCCGGCGTCTCTTTCAACCTTATTTCTCGACGCGCGGGCGCGGCACGGGCCTCGGCCTCGCCATCGTCCAGCGCATCATCACAGACCACGGCGGCCGCATACGAGCCGAAGCCAATCGCCCGCGTGGAGCAAAATTTACGGTAGAGATACCGACTTCGACCTGATGATTTGCATTTCGCATGGCTGATTCAATTCTTATCGTTGACGATGAGCGCGGCATTCGCGACACGTTGAAGGCAGTGCTCGAAGACGAGGGCTTTGCCGCCGATGCGGTCGGGTCGGGCGAAGAATGTCTGAAGGCAATTGAGCGCAGGGCTTACGGCTGTGTGCTGCTGGATGTCTGGCTGCCGGGCATTGACGGCTTGCAGACGTTGGAGAAGTTGCGCGCGGCCGGAATAGAGGCTGCCGTCGTGATGATTTCCGGCCACGGCAATATAGAGACGGCCGTGCGTGCTACGAAGCTCGGCGCGTTTGATTTCATCGAAAAGCCGCTTTCGATTGAGAAGACCGTGCTGACCGTCCGCAATGCCCTGCGGCAGAAAAATCTTGAACGCGTCAACGCGGAATTGACCGCCGAGTTAAACGAAGAATATGCGATGGTTGGTGAATCCATCGCGATGCGTGCGCTGCGCAAGCAGATTGCGGTGGTCGCTCCGACAGACGGGCGCGTCCTCATCTACGGCGAGTCAGGGACGGGAAAGGAACTGGTCGCGCGTGCGATTCACGCTCACTCGCAGCGCGCCGCCGCCCCGTTCATAGAAGTTAACTCCGCTGCGATTCCCGAAGAGTTAATCGAGTCTGAACTCTTCGGCCACGTCAAGGGTGCGTTTACGGGCGCGACCGCCGCCAAGAAAGGAAAGTTTGAGTTGGCCGACGGCGCGACGCTTTTTCTGGATGAGGTGGGCGACATGAGCGCACGCGTGCAGGCGAAAGTCTTGCGCGTGCTTGAAGAGCAGCGCTTTGAGCCTGTCGGAAGCGGAACGAGCGTGCGCGTTGACGTGCGCGTTATCGCCGCGACGAACAAGCGGCTCTATTTTGAAATCGAGCAGGGAAACTTCCGCGCGGACCTCTTCTATCGCTTAAACGTCATTCCGTTTGAGTTGCCCCCATTGCGCGAACGCCTTGAAGACGTGCCGCTCTTAGTCGAGCATTTTAACCAGCGTTTCTCTGTGGCGTATGGCAAAAAGGCGAAGCGCTTTGAGCCGGAAGCGATGGACGCGATGCAGAATTATTCCTGGCCCGGCAACGTCCGCGAGTTGCGAAATACAATCGAGCGCGTGGTCATCATGCACGCGAAGATAAAGGTAAACGCGAGCGATTTGCCAGACTTGGGCGGCGAAGAGCCACCTGCCGCGTCGTTCAGATTTCCGTCATTCAAATCTGCGACCGATGCCTATCACAGGGAGTTTATACAAAGAAAACTGGCGGAGGCGGAGGGCAATGTCTCGCGTGCTGCGGAGTTGATGGGAGTTGACCGCAGCCACCTCTACAGGCGTATGCGCGCCCTCGGAATTCAGGGGCGCGGCGAGCGCGGCGGCGCTTCAGACACCTGGGTTACGCCAAAAAATGAAAAAGCCTCGCCCATCAAATAAAAAAGTTCCCGCCATCTATTAACTTCAATCCCACTAATTACAGTATGTCCGGGCAGCAAGATATTCGAATCCGATGAACTCACCGCAATCCGATTGATTCCCTCAAACGTGAGAAACAATCCAACGTGGAATATGCTTGACAACAAACTATTTTTGCTTTACTTTCTCACTTCTTGAAAACGAATTTCAAATTCTTTTCCAGCGTCTGCTGATATTAATCAGAACTCATTGTGTCTTGAAAGGACGTATTCATGTTGCGTTCGACTACAATCATCCGCCTGCTTCAATCCTTCTGTCTCCTTCTTGCATGTACGTTGTTGGCCCATGCGCAGGCAACTACTCAATCCACGATTCGCGGGAAAGTGCTTGACCCAAACCGGGCGGCGGTCGTCGGAGCGAGCGTTGTCGCGGAAGCAAGCGGTCGCTCTTTTAGTTTTTCTGCGACGACTGACCAGAACGGGGAATTCTCGCTGGCGGTCGAACCCGGCGAATATACTGTGCGGATAGTTGCCAACGGCTTTTCCGAAGCTTCGCAGACGGTGAGTTTGAATCAGCCGGGAAATGCGTCGCTGGAGGTAGTGTTGCAAGTTAGCGGAGCAAGCAGCAGCGTCACGATTCTCGGCACTGGAGACTACCAGACCGACAGCATCAGCAGTGCCACTAAAACCCTGACGCCGTTGCGCGATGTGCCGCAGTCAATCACTGTCGTCACTAAAGAGCAGATTAGAGATCAGCAGATGCAGAGCGTCGGCGACATAGTACGCTATACGCCCGGCCTCTCTGTTCATCAAGGCGAAAACAATCGTGATCAGGTAATCATTCGAGGCCAGAACACCAGCGCAGACTTTTTCCTTAATGGTATTCGCGACGACGCGCAGTATTATCGTGATGTTTACAACCTGGAGCGGTTGGAAACTCTTAAAGGGCCCAACGCCATGATCTTCGGTCGCGGCGGTGGTGGTGGTGTCATCAACCGTGTCACAAAAGAAGCCAACTTCTCGCAGCTCCGTGAAATATCGCTGACCGGCGGCTCTTTCTATAACAGACGAGTTGCGGGCGATTTCGACCAGCCCTTGAGCGACAAGGTTGCTTTCCGTCTGAATAGCGTCTATGAGAACTCGGACAGCTTTCGCAAGTTCGTCAACCTGAATCGCTTTGCCATCAACCCGACGTTTACGGTTGTTCCCGGTCCGCAGACGAGATTCACGGTCGGTTACGAATTTGCACGCGACCGTCGCACCGCTGACCGTGGCATCACCTCGTTTCAGGGCAGACCGGCAGATGTGCCGATTTCAACCTTCTACGGTAATCCTGATGACAGCCGCGTTCGCTCCGATGTGAATCTGTTGTCGGGCACATTCGAGCATCAAATCGGTAAATGGAACATTCGCAATCGCACACTCTTTGGCGACTATGACAGGTTTTACCAGAACTATGTGCCGGGTGTGGCGAATGCGGCGAAGACCTCCGTCACGATAACTGCTTATAACAATTCAACCAAACGCAGGAACCTGCTCAACCAGACGGATTTGACCTACAGTGTGTCAACCGGGCGCATCAGGCATACGCTTCTGGGCGGCGTCGAATTGGGCCGTCAACTCACGGATAATTTTCGCAACACAGGCTTCTTCAATAACACGACCACGTCCATACAGGCGTCTTACAGCAATCCTGTCATCAGCACGCCTGTGACCTTCCGCCAGAGCGCGACCGATGCGAACAACCACCTCAAAATCAATCTGGCTGCGACCTACGTGCAGGACCAGATGGAGCTGTCGCGCTATGTGCAGCTAGTCGTCGGGCTGCGCTACGATTATTTCGACCTGCGATATCACAACAACCGCAACGGCGATAATCTACGGCGCATTGACAATCTGTTTTCGCCGCGCGTCGGCCTTGTCATCAAGCCCATCAGCGACATCTCTCTTTATGGCAGCTACAGCGTCTCGTACCTGCCCAGTTCGGGCGACCAGTTCTCTTCGTTAACGACGATTACGCAGCAGGTCAAGCCGGAGAAGTTCAGCAACTATGAGCTCGGAGTCAAATGGGATATTCGTCGTCATCTTTCTCTGACATCGGCGCTCTACCGTCTGAATCGCACGAATACGAGAGCGATTGATCCCAATAATCCGACGGCCATCATCCAGACCGGCAGCCAGCGCACCAACGGGTTTGAGATTGGCTTAAACGGAAATATCACGCGCGACTGGAGCATCGCCGGAGGCTATTCCTATCAGGATGCCTTCATTACAAGTGCGACCGTTGCGGCCGCCGTCGGAAAGCGGGTCGGTCAAGTGCCGCATAACACGTTTTCTCTCTGGAATAAGTACCAGATTATTCCGAGGCTGAATGTTGGATTGGGAATCATCTCCCGTTCGGATATGTTTGTTGCAGTTGATAACAGCGTCATCCTGCCGGGTTACACGAGGGCTGAGGCTGCCGTCTTTTACTCCTTCAACGAGCGTTGGCGTCTTCAGGGAAACATCGAGAACCTCTTTAACCGCAGGTACTACATCAACGCCGACAGCAACACCAATATCTCGCCGGGCTCTTCGCGCGCTCTGCGCGTCGGATTGACCGCCAACTTCTGAGCGTTTAAGCCTTACTCGACAATGAAAGTGAGTGCGAACTCTAGAGTTCGCACTCACTTTGCTGTTTTGGTTGCTCACACGACTCAAACAGCGCCCGTAGTGGGGCGTGGACAGTCTAAAGTATCGCCCTTGCCACGCTCACAATTCGGACGTTCCCCAAACATAGTATTTCATTAATCTATACACCTAAAATTTGATGATAAGCATCTTATGTAAGTGCCTGATTGTGCTAAATCGGGCCGGAAGGGCTTCGGAGTTTTCAGTATAGACACGAATAATGATGTGTGTTTTCACTATCTGTGCGAACGATTTTTCATTAGATGGGTAAACCACGCCTGTAAGCTGATAGTGCTCTGTGAAGGCGCTTTCACTTTACGCTCGAACCTGCACGAGCATCAAAGCTCCGGGCGGGGCGCGGCCTGAGATGCTTTTGCGTTGAAACGTTGACAAGGGCCGCTAAATGCCGTATCTGTTTCGTTTTGATTGTCGCTCGTGATGCGGCGCTGTGCTCTTTGGGTTAAACTCAAGAGCAGGTTTTCAATTTTGGGGTTTAAATGGACTACACGACAAAAGAACTTCTGAAGCGTTACGCGCGGCTGGCGTTGGGCCAGCCGTTTTCGCCTGTTTTATTAAACATTCTGGTCACGTCTGTCTGCGACATGCGTTGCACACACTGCTTTTTTACGGATGAACTGGACGACCGCCCGCGCAAAAAGCTGCAAATGAAGACGCACGAGATTGAAAAAATCTCGGAGACGCTCGGCGGCAACCTAGGAGTCTTGATTCTGGCCGGCGGCGAGCCATTCACACGGAAAGATTTGCCGGAGATTGCACGCGCTTTCTACCAGAATAACAAGCTCGAATCAATCTACATCATGTCAAACGGGCAGATTCAAAAGCGTATCTTCCCTGACGTGACGCGTATCCTTGAAGAGTGTCCGAATCTAAACGTGACGGTTGCCCTCGGCATTGACGGCCTCAAAGACCAGCACGAAAAAATCAGGCAGAAACCCGGCTCATGGGACATCGCCATAGACACCGCACGGCAGTTGCAGGCCATCAAGAAGGCTTACCCTCGTCTGGATATACAGACCTGCACCTGCTTCATGCACTCGAATCAGGACACAATCTTCGACTGGTACGACTTTTTGAAGTATGACCTTAAGCCGGACAAAGTTAACTTCAACTATATTCGTCCGCCGTCAGCCGACCCCGTCGAGATTGAGATAGACCATACGCGCTATGCAAGGCTTGCGCAGATGATTGACGACGACTCGCGCCATGCCGCCATCAAGAACAACTACGGCGGCGACGCAGGCTTCTTCAAGGCCGCGATTGACATTTACATGCACGGCCTCATCGCCAAAACGCAGGAGACGCAGCAGGCCCAGATGACCTGCTATGCTGGCACGGCAGGCGGCGTCATCTACGACGAAGGCACAGTCTCTTCCTGCGAGAATCTGGAGCCCGTCGGCAACCTGCGCGACTACGATTGGAATTTCCAGAAACTCTGGCTTTCGCCCGCCATGCAGGCGCGGCGCAAGAAGGCATCCGATGGCTGTTTCTGCACACACGAGTCGAACAGCTATTATCCGTCGCTGCCGTTTAATCCGAAGCACTTGATTCAAATCAAAAGGCTCGAACGCGAAATGAAGAAGGCGCAGAAAAACGCAGGGCGAGGAGCAAAGCAGGCGGATGGAGTCGCCATTAATGCTTGAGAGCGGTCTTTGCTGTTGTAAAGCGCATCCAACTTAACTTGGTAGAAAGACGCAGAAGGGAGGGCTGCAAACGTAATGATAGATAAATTCTTTAGAGGCATTCTCCCCATTCTTGTTGCGGTGACCCTCATCTTGCTGCTCGTGGCAGGCGACGGCGGCCCTCTGAACCTCTTTCTTGACCCATCGAAGCAGCTTAACCTGAATTCGCTTCTTATCTCGATCTTGTTGATTGAGGGTGGGTGCGGATACTTTGCTATCAGCTACCAGTTAAAAAAACTCAGAGAGAAGGTTGACCACAGTCAAACGAACGCTCAGCACGTCCCGAAAGCGGCCATCTATGACATGGCTGTTGATGTCATCGCTACCGCCGAGGAGCACATCAGAATCGTGCTGCATGCTTCGCGAAAGAGAATCCCCGAAAAAGTCCTGACGGTAATCGCGAAGAAGCTGCGGCAGGGGAAAGTGATCTATGATCTGGTGTTGGTCTCACCCGACGGAAAGCTGGGCGAATACGAGAAGATACATGAGCGGCTCAAGCAGAAACTCCGCGAGCACGTAGGGCATTACAAACTTTGGGTGCTCCAGATACCCGAACCAGACTGCCTGATGGAGATGGTCGCTATAGATGACATTTACGTCGGGCTGGGCTTTCAATGCGCGAGAGATGAGAACAACGACGCCTGTTTACTCAATCATTCCGAGTCAACAAGGTTGTTCGTCCATGGATTCGATCATCAGTTGAAGGGCAAGGCCAAACTCTATGAAGCCTGAGCAAGGCTTCAAACTGCATTAACTAACGGAGCCGGAAATTCGCAGCGGCATCGGCGTTCAGCCAGCGGTATTAATAGATTATGTTTCGAGCAAGGGTTCCAAAAATTCTCATTATTTCGTCGGACACGGGCGGCGGGCATCGTTCGGCGGCAGCGGCGATTGTGGCCGGCGTGCAGAAATTCTTCAACGGGAAGTCGTACGCCGTGCGCGTTGTGCGCGCCATCGAAGAGTCGCACGAGATAACGGCGAAGCTCGTTCGTGTCTACAACTGGATGCTGCGCAATAAGCAGCACTGGATGAAGTATCTATACTGGCTCGTTAATCGTTTCCGGCCGGAAACGCGGGAGTTTTTTTACAAACGCACGGTCGGTTTCGTTCGTGAGCTCTTCGAGCGCTGGTGTCCACACGTCGTTGTTAGTGTTCATCCTTTGACGCAGCACGCGATTGCGCGCGTCCTCAAGGAACTCAAACTGGCTGACAGAATTCCTCTCATCACGGTCGTCACAGACCCCTGCTACGGATTTTGGAAGGGCTGGGCCTGCGATGATGTCAAGCTCTATCTGGTCGCAAGCCCTGAAGCACGGCAGCAGTTGATTGACTACGGTGTCGCGCCCGAGAGAATCAAAATCTCAGGCATGCCCATTCATCCGAAGTTTGCCTATCCGTCGGAGCAGGCCGCGCAGGCCGCGCGTAATGCCTTGGGCCTCGACCCGCAAAAATTCACAGTCTTCGTTAACGCGGGCTGGGCAGGCGGCGGTAACATTCCGGCCATCTTTCGCGAACTCGTCAACGGCAAACTCGACATTCAAGCCATCTTTCTCGCAGGTCGCAATGAAGAACTGAAGGCCGAAGCCGAACAACTCGCCTCCACAGCGCCGTTTCCCATCAAGGTCATAGGCTATACGGACCAGATTGAGAAACTGATGTGCGCCGCCAACGTGATGATTTCCAAGCTCGGCGGCCTGACGACATTTGAAGCGCTCGCGTGTCGCGTGCCCATTATCGCCGATGCGACGACGCCGCCGATGCCGCAGGAAGCGGGCGCAGCCGACCTGATTGAAAAGCGCGGCGCGGGCGTGCTCCTGCAACGCGCGACAGACATCGTGCCTGTGATTCGCAGGATGGTCGAGGATTCAAAGCATTACGCGGCCCTGCGCGCAGCCACAATCAGCCTTGTGATACCAAACGCGACCAAGCACATCGTTGAAGAGATTACAGCGCTCATTCCTGCGCCAGTATTGGCCCATGAAGAGCCTGTGCTGGTCGAAGCGCGCACGGTCTGAAAGAGTTGGTTTGTTGACGACCGGCATCAATTCGCGATTTAATCTCGGTTACGACTTTCGACTAAGATTTTCTATTTCACCCGCTTCGTCAGTCGGAGCGGTTTTTTTTGGAGTGGGAACTGGTGAGCCTTTTGCTAGAGGGGAAGCGTGCGTTTATAACGGGCGGCACGCGCGGAATCGGCGCGGCGCTCTGTGATGTCTTTGCGCGTGAAGGCGCTGACGTGGCCTTCAATTACCACACGCGCGAAGATTTGGCCGTAGCCACGGTTGAGAAAATCAAAGCACACGGCAGGCGTGCGCAAGCCTTCAAAATATCCGTGACCGACCGTGTTGGCCTGAAAAAGATGACGCGCGAACTGGTTGAAGAATGGGGCGGTCTGGATATTCTGGTCAACAACGCGGCGATTAACAGGGGCGATAATTTTGCGACCACGACCGACCGCGCCTGGGACGAAGTCATCAACACCAACGTCAACGGATTGTTCGCCGTTACAAAACCGATTTATAAGCAGATGATTCGCCAGCGCAAGGGCGCGATTCTGAACATCACTTCCATCGGCGCGATACGCGCTCTTCCGACCTCCGTTCATTACGCTACCTCGAAGGCTGCCGTCATAGGGTTTACCAAATGCCTGTCGCGCGAGGCCGCGACCTTCAATGTCACCGTCAACGCCATCGCCGCCGGAATCTTCGATACGGATCTGGCGCACACGCTGCCTGAGCGACTGCTCCAGATGCACGATTTCTGGGTTTCACGCGGCCGGCTCGGACGCCCCGAAGAGTTGGCCGAATACGCGGCCTTTATGGTCTCGGATCGCAACAGCTTTATGAACGGCGAAGTCGTGATAGTTGACGGCGGAGCCGTCACCTGAAGTCGTTGGAACTGAAATCGAATTTCATAGTTAATTGTTGAAATATTAGGGGTTAGGGTTGACAGCAAGGTTTTCGAGGAGTATTATCGCGGCGTTTTAGACAACATACATCCGAAGAGTTTTGGCGAGGGAGGCGATTAATGGCTAGTCCTGAGTTGATTGAGAATTTGAATCGCGCTTTGAGTCTTGAATTGGCGGCGGTGATTCAGTATTTGCAGCATAGTTTTCTGGTGACGGGGACTGAGCGCGAAGTCTTTCGCTCCTACTTTCGCAAACAGAGCGAGGAATCGCACGACCACGCCAGCACGATTGGCGATAAGGTGGTGGCCTTGGGCGGCGTCCCGGCCGTCGAGCCTGGGCTAATTCGCCAGTCAACGGACTTAACCGAAATGCTCAAACAGGATTTGGCGCTTGAACGCGAAGCGATGGCCGCATACTTAGCCGCTTGGGAATCCTGCAAGGATGAGGACAGGCCGACGCGCTTCCAGTTGGAAGAGCGTATTTATCAGGAACAACTTCACATAGATGAACTGGAAAAGCTGACTTCCGAGCGCAAGGCCAACGTCACGAAAGAGAAGATTACGCTCCGGCAGGTCGGGTAAATTAAAAACTGTTTTGGCGAAAAGCCAGAAGGCCATCAGCAGGGAAACGCCCGCTGATGGCCTTTTAATTTGGAACTCAAAATTTGCTAAGCGACGGTCGGGAGTTGGATAACCTGCGCCGGCTCTTGAATCTGGCCGGATTCGGCGCGCTGGCGAGCGATGCGGTGGCGCGCGACCGTCAGAGCGCGGTGAAGGTCGTCAAGCTGTTCTGTGTCGAGGCTAATGGTCTTCTGGCAGCACCAGCCGAGTCCTTCCGTCCAAGTGGATTGACGCAGCACGACGCGTTCGACGCCCTCGTGCTGTTCCATAGAGACTTCGACTCTTTCATCATCGCGGGGAGATTGTAGAAACTGAACCGCAGCGCTCTGTCCGTTATTCACTACTTAATACCTCGGGGAACGATAAGGTTTTTGCTGGCTTTTCGGTTCGCACCTCAGGATGGGCGAAATTGAAAGCCAATTTCAATTAGGATTATGCCCGTCGCGCCTTTTTCTGTCAAGCAGTTTCTTTGTTGTCGGTTGAAATTTTTTCTAAGGCTGCGAGTCTGGCTTCGAGAGTGCGGAGCGAGCGCTGCATGTCAGAGAGGCGACGGAAGGCGGCTGTGGCGCGCAGCCACTCTCGATTATCGAAGGCAGGGATGCCGGAGATGACCTTGCCCGGCTCGACGTTATGGCTCGTAGCGCTTTTGGCTGTCAGCACAACGTCATCGCCAATCGTCAGATGCCCAGCGACTCCGGCCTGACCCGCTAGGATAACGCGCTGCCCGATGTGAGAACTACCGGCGAGGCCGACCTGCGCGCACAGCAGCGTGTCTTCACCGACCGTGCAGGAATGTCCTATTTGAACGAGATTATCAATCTTCGCGCCGCGCTTGATGCGTGTCTCACCGACGGAAGCGCAGTCAATGGTTGTGCCAGCACCTATCTCAACGTCGTCTTCGATAACGACGCGCCCCGTTTGCGGAATCTTCAGCCAGCGGCGCTCTTCGTCCTTTGCGTAGCCGAAGCCGTCTGAGCCGATAACGACGTTGTTGTGGACGATGACGCGCTCGCCGATGAGTGTGCCCTCGCGGATAGAGACGCCCGAATGGATAACGGAGTCTGCGCCAACCTGCACGCCTTCGTAGAGAGTCGTGTTTGGATGGATGCGGACGCCCGAAGCGATAGACGCATTACGACCAATGACGACGCACGCGCCAATCCAGACATCCGTCGCCACACGCGCCGTCTCATCAATCACTGCCGAAGGATGCACGGAAGGCTCAAACTCAGGCTCCGGGTGAAAAAGGCGGAGCGCACGCGTGTAGGCCAGGTACGGGTCAGGGGCACGCAGTACGGCTATGTCGCGGCCTACTTCGGTGTCTTCGCCGACGTAGATGGCGGAGGCTCGCGTCGTCTGTATGCGCGGCGTATAGCGCGGGTTGGCGAGAAAGCTGACCTGTCCGGGCAGGGCATCATCGAGGCCGGCCGCGCCGCTGATGTCCGTGTCAGCATGAGTTTCATCAAGACGCGCACCCGTCAAGCGGGCGAGTTCTGTAAGTTTCATATAAAACCTTCACATCAAATTAATCGGGTCAATCTCGATATTGAGCGAGCGTAGGTCAACGCCGCGGGCTGCTGTCTCGGCGAGAGCCATGTCAATTAGCTGGCGCAAGGTGGGGCGGCTGCGCGATTTGACGATGATTTGCAGGCGATGCTCGCCTTTGAGGCGCGAGAGCGGAGCAGGTGCGGGGCCGAGTATGCGGCAGGCACGGTCTGCGTTGGCCGCTTCGAGCGCCTGCCTGATTTCTGCGGCCACTGTTTGTGCGCGCGTCAAATCTTCGTTGTGAATAAGCAGAGAAGCGAGCGCGACGAAGGGCGGATAGCTGATGGTCTTGCGATAGTGTATCTCCTCTTTGTAGAAGGCTGCGTAGTCCTGCGCGCAGGCGTGCTTGAGGGCGTAGTGGTGTGGATGAAAGGTCTGTATGAGGACGCGACCGGCGCGCGAGCCGCGACCGGCGCGGCCTGCTACCTGCGTGATGAGTTGAAAGGTACGCTCGGCGGAGCGGAAGTCCGGCAGGGCCAGCCCCGCATCAACCGAGACGACGCCGACCAGCGTGACGTTTGGAAAGTCGTGGCCTTTGGCGAGCATTTGTGTGCCGACGAGCATGTCCAGTTCGCCCGCGCCGAATTCGAGAATCGTGCGCTCGAAGAGTTTGCGGCGCGATGTCGTGTCGCGGTCGAGGCGCGCGATGCGAAGCGTCGGAAACTTCTTCCGCAGCATCTCCTCTATCTGTTCTGTTCCCTCGCCGACGTAGTAAATATATTTGCCCGCGCAGGCAGGACATTGTTTCGGCGCGGCGCGGCGATGATTGCAGTAGTGGCAGACAAGGCTCATCTCGCTGCGATGGTATGTGAGCGTGACATCGCAGTTTGGACAATGGATTGACTCTCCGCAGGAACGGCAGAGCACAAAACTCGAATAGCCGCGACGATTGAGCAGGATGATTGACTGCTCGCCTCGCGCGTGCGTCTCTTCGATGGCTTCGAGCAGTTGGTCTGAGAAGACCGCGGCGCGGCCCTGCTCTGCGAAGACGGAGCGCATGTCTATGATTTCGGCGCGGGCCATCGCGCGCATCCCTATGCGATGAGGCAAGGGCAGGTAAGTATATTTGCCGCTCTTGGCGTTGTGAAAGGATTCGAGCGAGGGCGTGGCCGAGCCGAGCACGACGACCGCAGATTCCTTGAGAGCGCGCATGATGGCCGTATCACGACCGTTGTAGTAGGGCGATTCCTGCTGGCGATAAGAGGTCTCGTGTTCTTCGTCAACGACGACGAGGCCGAGATTGGCGACCGGCGCGAAGACGGCAGAGCGCGTGCCGATAACGATTCGAGCATCACCCTTCTTCAAACGACTCCACTCGTCGAAACGCTCGCCTGTCGTCAGAGACGAATGAAAAATCGCCACTTCGTCGCCGAAGTAAGCGCGCAGCCGGCGCGAGAAAACGGGCGTCAGCGCTATCTCAGGCACGAGCATCATCGCCGAACGATTACGACGCAGGGCCGAGCGCATAGCACGTATGTAAACTTCCGTCTTTCCGCTGCCCGTGACGCCGTGCAGGAGGAAGGCAGCGTAGCGATTTTCCGCGAGCGGCTGTTCAATCAAAGAGAGCGCCGCGCTCTGTGCGTCAGTCAAACTAAACTCTTCGGTCGCAGGCAGGGAAGCATTCGCAAGGGGGTCGCGTCGTACGTCGCGAACATAGACTTCGATGACTCGTTTGCGCTCTAAAGTCTGAATCGTGGAGGCGCTGACGTTTGCCGTTTGCAGCAAGTCAGTGAAACTCATCTCGCCGCCTTCTGCGATGAGCGTTTCGATGATGCGAAGCTGGTTCGGCGACAAAGAGCGCGCTGCATCGGGTTCGGCGTGCTCTTCGAGCGGTAGCAGGCGCACTGCTTTCCGCCGTTTTGCTCTGGCGAGCACAGAGCGGGCGCGATGCGACAGCTTAATCCATCCGGCGCGCTCCAACTCGCGCGCGACCGCAGATGCCCGTGCTTCACCGATTGCGCGTGCGACGACGCGCAGGCTGACCTCTCCCTCGTCCGCGATAAGGCGAAGGGCGCGTGCTTTAGCAGTCGCCGTCCGATGAAGGGGCAGGCGCGCGAGTTCGTCGCGTCCTTCGGGCGTGATGGAGAGCACCTGTTCGACCGTCGCGTTGAGTCCGGCGGGCAGCGCAGCCTTTAAGACTTCGCCCCACGGCGCGGCGTAATAATCGGCCACCCAGCGCGTGATTTCCAGAATCTCCGGCGTCAGCAGTGGCTCCGTGTCGAGGAGCTCTTCGGCCTCCTTGATTTCGTCTGCCTGTAGATTGTTGGCGGGGTCGAGCGCGTCCAGGAGCGCGACGATGTAGCCCGTGATGCGTTTGCGTCCGAAGGGCACGAGCAGTCGCGAGCCCAGTTGTGCCTCTCTTTGCAGCATCAACGGCAGGCGGTAGGTGAACGTCTGCATCACACGCAGCGGGATAGCCACTTCCGCATACTGCGGCGCAGACGACGCCTCCAGACGGTCTTGAGCGACCGTCTCATCTTCCCGGCTCTGCGAAGCAAAACTTTGCACGGCAGAGTTAAGTTAGCTTGAAGCGTTGAAAAGGTGAAGCCGGTAGCGGCCGGATTAGTCTAACGAACAAAACTTAACCGGCGGCGGAGGCTCAGGGCGACGAAAGAAACTCGCGCACCTTTTTCATGTCTTCCCAGACCTCGCGCTTCTTTGAAGGGTCGCGCAGCAGGTAGGCCGGATTGAAGGTGGGCATGAGTTGCATGCCTTGATAATCGTGAAACTCTCCGCGCATCTGGGAGATGGGTTTCTTCGTACGCAGCAGTGCGCGCGTGGGCGTGTTGCCGAAAGCGATGACGACGCGTGGGCGCGCGACGGCAAGTTCGCGATGCAGGTAGGGCGTGAAGAACGAAAGCACGTCGGGCGTAATCTCATCGCCGCTGCAAATCATCTTGACGGTGTTTGTCAGGTAGCACTCATCACGTTTGAGTCCGATTGCGCCGAGGATGCGTTCGAGCATCTGCCCGGCCGGACCCATGAAGGGTTTGCCGGAATCAATGTCGGGCGCTCCCGGAGATTCGCCGACCACAGCGACGCGCGAATTCACAGCCCCTTCGCCAAAGATAAAAATTCGCTCGGCGTATTGCGGCATGGCTTTAGCACGCCGCAGCAGTTCGGCGTTAATCTCATCGAGCGTTTCATTCGACTCCGCCGGAACTTCATCGAAGAGAGAAGATTGAGACATAAAGAAGTGATGAGTGATGAGTAATGAGTGATGAGTGAGAAAGACAAGCTGTTGATTGTCGCTCGTCGCTTGTCACTCATCGCTATGGTTTCAATTTTCCGTCCAAGTAATCGCGGACCTTTTTCATGTCCTCCCATGCTTCGCGTTTCTTAGAGGGGTCGCGGAGCAGGTAGGCCGGGTGAAACGTGGGCATGACCTTGATGCCTTTGTAATCCTGAAACTGGCCGCGCAGCTTGGTGATGCCTTCTTTGGTGTCGAGCAGATTCTTCATCGCAGTGTTGCCGAGCACGACGATTACTTCGGGCTGAATGATGGCGATTTCACGCAGGAGAAAAGGCTTGCAGGTCGCGGCTTCGGCTAGCGTCGGGGTGCGATTCTGCGGCGGGCGGCAGCGATTGACGTTGCCGATCATCACGTCTTCGCGTTTGAGGCCGATGGCTTCGATGATCTTGTTCAGGAGTTGGCCCGCGCGTCCGACAAAAGGGCGTGCCTGCATGTCTTCGTCAGCGCCAGGCGCTTCGCCTATGAACATCAGACGCGCCTGACGATTGCCTTCGCTATGGACGACGTGCGTGCGCGTCGCATGAAGCGGACAGCGTATGCATTCGCCAACGTCGTTCCAGATGTCTTCGAGCGTTTCGCCGGAACGCGGAAGGCTTGCTTCATCCTTCGGGGTGATTTCACCGAAGAGTGTTTCCTGTGGCGGTGGCGGTTCGAGTTCGGGTGTACGCTTGATGGTTCGTTTGGTAGCCATTTCCGTTTCGTCCCGTGAAGATTGCTCGCCGCCCGCAACTGCAACACTGGCGGGCGGGTGCGCTTGAGTTGTCAGTTGGCGCGCGGCGGCTTCCGCGTTGCGCTGAAGCGCAGCACTCCTTTGTGCTGGCGTAGCTCCGGCCTCGTTTCTGCTTTGCGCGTGTGAAGAAACAGCCTGCGGCCTTTCAGCCTGCGCGTCGTCCTCAATGCCCTCGACGCCGAGTTCGCGTAAATATGAGAGATGCTCGCCGACATCCCTGATGAGCGCCTGTAGATTATCTTTCAATTCCGTTTCGCCTGACACGGGTTTTGGAAAAAGGTTGAAAGCAATGCTTCTTCACACGCCTTCTGCTGCTGCACAACGCAGGCGCACGACTTCATCCAGAATACGATGGGCAACTTCATGCTTCGTCATCAAGGGCAACTCAATCGCGGCGTCGCTCGTGCGCGTCAGGATTGTGACGGCGTTGGTTTCAGTGTCGAAGCCTGCGCCGTCGCGTGTGATGTCGTTGGCGACGATGGCATCCAGATTTTTCCGTTCGAGTTTCGAGCGCGCATAGTTTATCACGTCGTTTGTTTCAGCCGCGAAGCCGACGACGAGCAAGCCGTTGCTCCTGCTCGCTGCGACTTCCGCAAGAATGTCCGGCGTCGGCTCAAGCGTGAGCGTGAGCGGCGCGTCAGCCTTCTTGAGCTTAAGCTCGCTTGTGCTCGCCGGGCGATAATCGGAGACTGCGGCCGAAGCTATGAAGACGGTCGAGCTTGATACCTCTTTCATAACGGCGGCGCGCATCGAGTCTGCCGAGAGAGCAGGGATGAGACGGACGCCAGCGGGCGCTGGCACACTCGTCGAGCCTGCGACGACCGTCACTTCCGCACCGCGCTCGCGTGCGGCTTCGGCCAACGCGAAGCCCATACGGCCCGACGAACGGTTGGAGAGAAAGCGCACGGGGTCAATCGCTTCGCGCGTCGCTCCGGCTGTTATTAACAGTCGCTCGCCCGCTAAATCTTTTCTGGCTGATGATTCAAGAGCGCTGGCGTTTTCGTTGTCGTTTAAAATCCTGAGCGCTGCGCGGACGATTATCTCAGGCTCGCTTAAGCGTCCCGGCCCGAATGTGCCGCAGGCCATCTCACCCGCGTCCGGCTCGACAATGCGCACGCCGTCCGCACGAAGTTGTGCGAGGTTGCGCCGCGTCGCCGGATGATTCCACATGGTCGTGTTCATGGCCGGGGCGATGAGGACGGGAGCGTTTGCAGCTAAGTAGGTCGAAGTTAGAAAATCGTCTGCGATGCCGTTGGCGAATTTGGCGATGATGTTGGCCGTGGCCGGTGCGACGAGAAGCAGGTCAACGGTCTGTGAAAAGGTGATGTGTGCGATGGGGTCTGGATTGTCCGGCGCATAATCGTCAACGATGACATGCGAGCCGGAGAGCGCGCGAAACGTGAGCGGTGTGATGAATTCGCAGGCGCGCGCAGTCATCGCGACACGCACGACGCAGCCCGCGCGTTGCAGCCCGCGCAGGACTTCCGCAGCCTTGTAGGCAGCGATGCCGCCCGTGATGCCGAGCGCCACGCGCTTGCTCTTCAAGACCGGCTTTGTCTCACCTTGCGGCATGAACGTCCTTCGTCAAACGAGCATGAAATTCGATGTGGAAAATGTAACACCGTGGGGCGAGGCGTGCAACGCGGAGGTCGTGTGCGCAGGCTGGCGCGACGCTGCAACGACCGCAGAGCTTGTGCTAGACTATAAAGGATCAGCTAACAGTCGAAATTAATTTACTCCGGCCGGGGTCTGGTAAAGTGAGAAAACTGTACGGCAGCGTGTTTCTGGTCTTAATCTTCCTGAGCGCGGCGTTGACTGCACAGGCGCAAGCGAGTCGTCGTGAGGATTCAGAGTTCGGCCCAGTGGTGCGCGCTTACTTAGGTTATCTACGAAACGAGCAGGAGGTCGTTGACGACCGCAACAGTCGTCACGAAATCAGCGCCAGCTATTATCGCCGCAACTCGAATCGCATACGCGCGCTCAGGCAAATTGCCATCCGCATCGCACGCGAGAGCGGTAACGATTATCTGCCGGAGCTTGAAGCCGTCGCCGCTAATGAATTCGGCAATCTCTTTGAGCAGCCGCCGCGCATTACTAGTTTGCGCGTCGGGAAAATCTTCAGCAACACGTTCAGATTCCTCGGCACTGCGCGCGCGGGCGAAATCTTCTACGTCTTCGCGCGACTAGACCCCTACGAGCAGGCGGAATTGATGCAGCAGGAGAAGGCCAGAACAGTCGCCGGGCCGCAAACACAAACGCCCGCTGATAACAGCGAAGACGGGCAGGCGCAGACTCGTTCGCGTCGAGCGACCGCGCCATAAATGTAAGCCTGACTGCCGGAGAGACAAACTGGAAGAGATGCGTCAGCCGACACTTTTCGAGCGCAACAGCGGAGAGGGCGCAGTCGCCGTCGAGCAGGTTGTGCTCTACGCGCTCGGTGATTTTCAGGCACGCGGAAAAATCTTGGCCGAGCGCGACCTTCCTCTGGACCGTTTGCGCGGAGCGCTCAAGCGCGCCTCCGAGGCTTTCGGAATCGAAGAGCTTTCAGACGAACGCGCCGTCGCCGCCTTCAAAGCTCTCGGAGCAAACGTCAGGCAAGTTCCATCCTTCGTTGCGAAGCATCCCTTCCGCGTGATTGTTCCCGCAGAACTTGCGCGCCGCGCCGCGAGCGTCTATCAGGAGATAATAACGAAAGCAAGGCAGGCCGGTTGAGCGAGAAAGCAAGCTCCACAAGTCTCTTCGCTCGTCCCAGACTCCATCTGCAATCCGAACCCTTCTCTCGCACGTATTATCCGTTAACACTGACGCTGACAGATGGTTTCTCGAAGCACAATTGTGAGATATGCGCAGCAACACCGTAAAGGGTAGTCTTTAATCTCTGGCGCTTCAGTAGACTATTCGCGGACCGGCCGGAATTTGTTGATGAGCATGAGCACGCAGGCAAAAGCTAGAGCGACGAGCGAGGGCTTGTGGGACTACGTGGCGCTCATGCGCCCGCACATAGAGTGTGCTCTGCTTCAGAACTTACCGTTGGCCCACCTGAGCGTTGATACGCTCTTCAACGAAGCTTTACGCTATTCGCTCTTTCCCGGCGGCAAGAGGCTGCGCCCCGTGCTGACGTTGCTCGGCGCAGAGATAGCAGGCGGTCGCGCTCTTGACGTGCTTCCGGCAGCAGTTGCCGTCGAATACGTTCACAACAGCTCGCTGATATTCGATGACCTGCCGTGTATGGACGACGCCGTGAAGCGGCGCGGGCAATCGGCCCTGCACGCGCGTTATGGCGAAGGCTTGGCTGTGCTCGTCGCGCTGGCTTTGATGAACGCGTCCTACGGGTTGATATTCGAAGTCTCAGCTTCGGATAAGTCACTCGCCGTCAACGCCCATGCAGAGCTTGTCGAATGTATCGGCGCGCGTGGAATGGTGGCGGGCCAGAGCGTTGACCTTGCAGAGGGACGAACGCCTGCTGCCGCCTCCATCAACGGCCGCGACGGTTATGACTCCGTCCGTAATCTTAAAACCTCTGCTTTAATCCGCCTCGCCCTGCGCGTCGGCGCAATTCTCAACGGCGCAAGCGAGCGGCAACTAAACGCGCTCTCAAGCTACGCCGAATTGCTTGGTCAAGCCTACCAGACCAGAGACGACATGCTCGACCTGAAGGAAGATGCTCAACTGGCGAACGCGGCCGCGCGTCGCAAGACCTTTGCTTTAGAGCGCGGCGAGAGAGACACGCGCCTGCGCGTCGCAACACTAATCGCCGGAGCAAAGAATGCACTCGTCAAAGAGTTTGGGCAGTCTCAGCCGACGCTCATCCTTTGTGAGTTGGCCGATTACGTGGTCAACCGTGAATCCTGACAAGCCTTTAAAGGGATTCTATGTCTTCACGCTCCGCACATCTTTCGTCTGCTGCCGGTAGTTCGCCCGCGGAGATTGAGCGCGCCTATCGTTACTGCAAACAGACGACGCGCCTGCACGCCAAGAGCTTCTACTTCTGCGCACATTTTCTGCCTCGCGAAAAACGGCGTGCGATTTATGCCGTCTATGCTTTGTGCCGCCATGTTGACGATGCAGTTGATGCTGCGGGCATCCGTGGCGAGCGCGACGCGCAGGAGGCAGTCGAACGCTGGCGCGCGGAGCTTGACACACTTTATAGAGAGGGACGCGCCGCTTCGCCTGTGCTCATCGCTTGGCGCGATATGCTGGCGCGTTTTCGCATTCCTCAGGAATTGCCGCTCGAACTGATGCGCGGCGTGCTGATGGACACGCACGTCAAGCGCTACGGAACGTGGGACGAACTGCGCGTCTACTGTTATCGCGTGGCTTCAGTCGTCGGACTGATGTCGTCTGAAATCTTCGGCTACAAAGAACCGCGCACGCTTCATTACGCGGAACAACTGGGGCTGGCAATGCAGTTGACAAACATTCTGCGCGACGTTGGAGAAGACGCGCGCATGGGGCGCATCTACCTGCCGCAGGAAGAACTAAGTCGCTTCGGTTATACGGAAGAAGACTTATTACGCGGCAAGCTGAGCGAGCCTTTCTTCGCGCTGATGAATTATGAGATTGAGCGTGCGCGCTCTCTGTACAGCGAAGCAGAGCAGGGAATCCCGCTACTCGAAGCCGACACGCGTTTCACTGTGCTCTTAGCCGCGCGCCTCTACGCTCGCATACTCGATAAGATAGAACTTAACGGCTACGACGTTTACACGCGCCGCGCTCATCTCTCGCTTTCAGCCAAACTGCGTGCAGCGCCCGCCATCTGGCGCGAAGCACACAAATACTCGCCCGCTAAATGAACGGAAAATATATTGTTACTCTCGCCTTCATCTGCTACTATCTGGCTCGTTCCAGATCAATCTCGATGAAAGTGTTCGTGTTTCACCCGTGCGTTTTCGGTTGAGACGCGGCGCGCCCTCGCAACATGAAGCAAGACAAAAGCCGTCGCAAATTTCTAGGTGATGCCGCCAAAGGCTTAGGCGCTGCGGCCATCGGTGCGCAGCTTCCCGCCGGTGTGTTTGCGCAAGGCACGGGCGGCGCGAACCGTAGTGCGAAGCCGCCGCTGTCTATTGCCAGCGGCAATGGCGTCGCGGCCGTCACAAAGGCCGTGCAGGAGATGCGGGCCGGTGCTGATACGCTTGATGCGGTGATTGCCGGTGTCAATATCGTTGAGCTTGACCCGAAGGATAATTCCGTAGGCTACGGCGGCTTGCCGAACGAGCGCGGCGATGTTGAGTTGGATGCCAGCGTGATGCACGGGCCGACGCGTCGCGCGGGCGCAGTCGCTTCCCTGCGGGGCGTGCGCATGCCGTCGAAGGTCGCCAAAGTCGTTCTTGAGCGTACAGACCACATACTGATTGTCGGGCAGGGCGCACGCGAGTTTGCCACCGCCCACGGCTTTGAGAACGTTGACCTGCTGACCGAAGAATCGCGCATCGCATGGCTGCGCTGGAAGGAGACGCTCTCGGACAAGGATAAGTGGGGGCCTAGCCCGTACACGCCCACTCCCGCTTCGCCCGCCGGGCAGCGCAAAATCTCGCAGGAAAAGACGCGCCCAAGCTTTCTGCTAGCCGATGCTTACGCGGGCGGGAATTTCCGTCTGCGAGAGGAACTACTGGCGTGGGCAGACGAGGTGGCGCGGCGTCCTCCGACGGGCACGATTAACTGCCTCGCTCTGGACACGGCCTTTGACATCAGCGGCGTGACGACGACAAGCGGGCTGGCCTGGAAAATTCCGGGCCGCGTCGGCGATTCGCCGCTCATCGGCTGCGGCCTCTACGTTGACAACGAAGTCGGCGCGGCAGGCTCTACGGGGCGCGGCGAGGAAGTTATTTATATTAACGGGGCGCGAACGGTCGTCGAATATATGAAAAACGGCAAGTCGCCGGAGCAAGCCTGCCTCGACGCGTTGAAATTGATTGCGGCCCGCTACGGCAACGACCAGGAGAAGCTTAAAGACATTGATGTCAACTTTTACGCCCTGAATAAGCGGGGCGACTACGCAGGAGCGGCCATCTGGAGTCATGGTGTAACGAGCCGTGGCGAGCGTCGCAGGCGTCAATTCGCGGCCGACGATGGCTCCGGCGGGCGCTTGCTCGATAGCGCTTACCTGTACGAACGTCGCGCCTGAAACGGCGTCTGAAACGGGGACGCAGCCGAGGATTCCGCAAAAAGGGTCTGGAAAAAGGCTCGCAGGTGTGCTAAGTTTATGGTAACGTTACGTAAATGTTTGTTGACACAGGGCTAGGATTCGTGTAAAAAGACCGGGACAAGAAAGCCCGCAGAGGCTTATCATGCCCGCTTTTTTAAGGGAATGTTTCGCGCGGTCACAGAATTGAAAAGTCGAGATGGGTCTAAGCCAGTGTCTTTGACCGAACTCCATCTCCCGCATGTTTAACTTTATGGAGACGTGCGGCGCGCTCTCAAAACTTTTTTCACTTTACGGGAGGAGAATTAATGATCAGCAGAACTTGGAGCCGCAAGTCCATCGCGTTCTGCCTGGCAGTAGCCGTCTTGAGCGTGTACTCGATGGTAGTGCTGGCGACACCGGGACAAATGGGCCAAACAGGGCCGTCAGGAGAATTGTCGGCGACCGGCCAGGTGCAGGTCAACGGCCAGAACGCAATTTCAGGTGCGACCGTTTTTTCGGATAGCACGGTGACCACGGCCAAAGGCAGCAGCGCCGTCGTCAGTCTTGGCAAACTCGGACGCGTCGAAGTCCTGCCGGACAGCAACATGAAGCTCAGCTTCACGGACGCAAGCGTCACGGTTCATCTGGATGCCGGCCGCGTGCGCCTTTCGACTCCGTCGGGCGTGACCCCCAGTGTCATCACCAAAGATGGAACGGCCACGGGCGACAGCGCACAGGCCAACGTCTTCAACGTTGACACAGAATGCGGCAATATGATTGTCGCCACACAGTCAGGCAACGTGGAACTCCGCGCCGCTGACAAGACCACGCAGATTGCTGCTGGGTCACAGGACACCGCTGGTCAGGCTGCTCCGGGAACGCGTTGCACGCGCTTGCGGACAGAGGGCATGAAGGGCATCGGCGGCGGCGCTCTCGCAGCCCTGTTGCTCGCAGCCGGTGGTGCGATTGCGGCGGCTATCTTTGCCGGACGCAGCGAGAATAACGATCTTAACTTCGGTGGTACGGTGACGGTCGTCAGCCCGACCAAGTAAGACCGCCAGTGAAAGATTAACTGTCGCCGTGTGAGCGCTCTCACAAGAGGCTTGCGCGGCACATCATCCTGAACCTTGCGGGTCACGTCGCCCGACCATTTGCGCGTGACCCGCAAGGTTTTGCATGTCATCGCTTGTAAAAAGGTGAATCGTCAATCGTGAATAGCAGCCGCCGTTTCTCTTTTCACAATTGACGATTCACCTTTTTACGATTTACGGTATTTAGAGAATGCATATCGCAGTTATTGGTTCCGGCTACGTCGGCCTTGTCACCGGCGCTTGCTTCGCAGAGTTTGGCGTTGACGTGACCTGTGTTGACGTTGACAAGGAAAAAATCGCCCGTCTCTCCGACGGCCAGATCCCCATCTACGAACCCGGCCTCGAACAACTCGTCGCGAAAAACACACAGGCCGGTCGCCTCAGTTTTACCACCGACATTAAAACAGCAGTCGAGCAGGCGCTCGTTATTTTTCTGGCCGTCGGCACGCCGCCCAAGGACGACGGCTCGGCAGATTTAGCCTACATAGAGACGGCCGCTCGTTCCATCGCCGAATACATGAACGGCTACAAAGTGATCGTCACGAAGTCAACCGTCCCGGTCGGCACAGGCGAACACCTGCGCTCGCTCATTCGCGAGCACCAGAAGAAGCCGAACAACTTCGGCGTCGTCTCAAACCCGGAATTTTTGCGTGAGGGTGCGGCCATTGATGATTTCATGCGGCCGGACCGCGTCGTCATCGGCAGCCGCGATGAAGAAGCCATCGCCATCATGCGCGATTTATATCGCCCGCTCTATCTAATCGAGACGCCTTTTGTCATCACATCGCTTGAGGCGGCGGAAGTCATCAAGTATGCCGCCAACGCGTTTCTCGCCACCAAGATTTCTTTCATCAACGAGATTGCGAATCTCTGCGACCGTATTGGCTGCGACGTTCACGACGTAGCGCGCGGCATCGGCATGGACCGTCGCATCGGCTCTAAATTCCTGCATCCGGGCCCCGGTTTCGGCGGCTCCTGCTTTCCGAAGGACACGCGCGCTCTGGCTGCCGTCGCGCGCCAGTTCAAGAGCGATTCTCTCATCGTTGATTCAGTCATAGAGGTCAACAAGCGCCAGCGTGAGATGATGCTCCCGAAAATCGAGAAGCTCGTCGGAGATCTGAGCGACAAAGCTGTGGCCGTCCTCGGACTCTCCTTCAAGCCTGAGACAGACGACATGCGCGAAGCTCCCTCGATAGACATCATCCACGGTCTCGTCAAACGCGGAGCGACTGTGCGCGCCTACGACCCCGTTGCTGCACACGAGGCGAAGAAAGTTCTGCCTGAAATCACTTACGCAGAGGATGAGTACGACGCTGTGACGGGCGCGGACGTGCTTGTTTTTATGACCGAGTGGAATCAGTTTCGCGCGCTCGACATGGAACGCATACGCGGACTGATGCGCAGCCCCAACATCGCGGACCTCAGGAATATTTACGAACCAGAAGCCATGCGCGAGCTTGGCTTCGATTATGTCGGAGTCGGACGGTAAAAGAAGTGATGAGTGATGAGTAATGAGTTAATAACTCTTTCTTTTACTCATTACTCATCACTCATCACTCATCACTGCTCTTATGAGTCTTTCAGGAATCGTACTGGTCACGGGCGGCGCTGGCTTCATCGGGTCGCACATCGCTGCGGCGATGGTCGAGAGCGGCGCACGCGTCCGCGTGATTGATGATCTCTCAACCGGGCACGCAGAGAATCTGGAAGAGATTGGCGGCAGCGTTGATTTCGTGAAAGCCAGTCTGGCCGATGAGGCTCAGACGCGGCGCGCGCTCGAAGATGTCGAGCTTGTTTTTCATCAGGCGGCGATTCCGTCTGTGCCGCGTTCCGTTGATAATCCGCGCGAGACACATCTGGCCTGCGTTGACGGAACGTTTACGCTGCTCGCGGCGGCGCGCGAGCGCGGCGTCAGGCGTCTTGTCTACGCTGCTTCCAGCTCGGCCTACGGCGACCAGCCGACTCTCCCGAAAAAAGAGGAGATGCGCCCGGAGCCGCTTTCGCCTTACGCGGTGGCGAAGCTCGTCGGCGAGTATTATTGTCAGGTCTTCAATCGCGTCTACAATCTGGAGACCGTCAGCCTGCGCTACTTCAATGTCTTCGGCCCGCGTCAAGACCCAAGCTCACAGTATTCGGGCGTCATCTCTCGTTTCATCAGCGCGCTCTTAGGCAACGACGGTCAGCCCGTCATCTTCGGAGACGGCGAGCAATCGCGCGACTTCACGTATGTCGGAAACGTCGTCGAAGCGAACCGGCGCGCGGCTGAAACCAAGAGCGGCGTCGGTCAGATTATCAACATCGCCAACGGCGAGCGGACGACCCTCAACGAACTGCTTGAGGTGCTGAAGAATATTACAGGGCGGACAGAGGTGCAGGCCGAGTACAGGCCGCCGCGCGTGGGCGACGTGCGCCACAGCCTCGCGGACATCACGCAGGCACGCCAGCATTTGGGCTACGAGCCGCAGATGGGCCTGGAAGAGGGTTTGCGTCTAACGATTGACTGGTGGAAACAGAGCCGCTTTAACAGTTGAGAACTCGTGCGCGTGTGCGTGCGGGTTTGCTTCTCGCTGAACGGAAAACCCCGGCCCTGATTTTCAAATGAGCGCCTGAAGGAAAAGCTGGACCGGCACGAGTAACGTTGCCAATCATCGGAAGGCTACTCGTGCCGGTCCAGCTTTTGAAAGCCCAAGCTGCAAGCTCGTCCGTTCTTAAAAATCTCCAGTGCAGGACGGATGCCCGCAGTCGCAGTCAATCTGCATCGTGTCGCCCGCGCCCGCGCAGGTCGGACTGCAATACTTCTCGCCCTTTTCCACAGGGCAGCTACAGGCCGGATGCTTACAGATATTTTTGTCCTTGTCGTCAGCCATCGAATCAACCTCCATTAAAGTATAAGAAAACGAGTGGTTGCGCTCTTTCTATGCTAAATCCGTTGGCGAGTCAATAGCCGTCGGCTTGAATCCCTGTAAATTCTTCTGCGAGCGCAAAGTTTAGTCGTTCTGCGCTCTTCACGTTTAGCCTTCGACCATGCGCCGCAAGCTCTCTGTGAAGGGAGCACGCGCGACGCCGCGGTCGGTGATGATGGCGGTGATGAATTCGTTTGGCGTGACATCGAAGGCGGGATTCTTCACGCTGACGCCATCGGGCGCTAGTTGCTGCTGGCGCACATGTGTCACTTCCTCTGCGGCGCGTTCTTCAATCGGAATGTCGTCGCCTGTGGAGAGCGAGAGGTCAACGGTCGAGACGGGCGCGGCGACGTAAAAAGGAATGTCGTGCTGGCGTGCGAGAACGGCAACCATGTACGTGCCGATTTTATTGGCCGTGTCGCCGTTGGCAGCGATGCGGTCTGCGCCGACGACGACCGTATCCACCTCTCCCTTCTTCATCAAATGCCCGGCCATGTTATCCGTAATCAGCGTGACGGGAATCTCGTCTTTGTTCAATTCCCAAGCGGTGAGCCGCGCGCCTTGCAGAAAGGGGCGCGTCTCGTCTGCGATGACGGCGACGCGCTTGCCTGCATCACGTGCGCCGCGAATGACGCCGAGCGCCGTGCCGTAATCTCCGGCGGTGGCGAGCGCTCCGGCGTTGCAGTGAGTCAACACGGTAGAGTTATCAGGAATCAACTCGCCGCCGAAGCGGCCCATCGCACGATTCGATACGAGGTCTTCATCGAAAATCGCCTGCGCTTCCTTGACGAGCGCTTTCTTGACTTCTTCAACGTTGTCGGTCTGCGCCTGCGCGCGGCGAAACGCCGCACGCATACGCTCTATGGCCCAGAAGAGATTGACGGCTGTCGGCCTTGTTGCCGCCATCACCTCGCACATGTAGTTGAAATCATATTCAAGGTCTGCGACGGACGTGCCCACGGATTGCTGTGCGCCGAGCGCGAGTCCCATCGCAGCCGAGATGCCGATAGCCGGTGCGCCGCGCACAACCATCTTCTTGATAGCTTCCGCTACCTCTTCAATGGAACGCAGCATCAGATACTTCTCTTCCGTCGGCAGCAGCCGTTGGTCAATCATCCTCACGCCTTCGCTTGTCCATTCGACAGTCTTAATCATCTTCCAGAAATGCCCCTCCGACAATTTCAATCAGCGGGCAATCTTACAGAGGGAAAGGCGATAAGGCAAAACGCAAAAGCGAAAAGGTAAAGATAATTGACGGAAAGGGCCGCTCATGCGGGCGGCCCTTTGCGCTAAACGTTGAAGCGATAAGCTGACGGCTGCTCAGTCAAGCATCTCGCTCAAGGGCCGGGCGAGAAACTGCCTTGAACCGTGAAATCCGCGTTTGTGCCGTGCATAAATCCTCCGGCGCACCGGCACGAGCCGAACAATGTTGCGCGTCCCATCTCTAAACGCCGGCCGCCGCCGACGTTGGTACGCAGGCGCAGGTCGCAGGTGGAAGGGCCGGCAAAGAAGATTGTGTGGCTGAAGCGCAGCGTGATGGGGATTTCTATGTCTCCCGTAGCCCGATTGAAAGTGCCTGTTCCTCCGCCAATCATGCTGATGGTCGTAGTGTTTGGTCCGAAAGGAGTCCAGAATGTCTCTCTGATGGGAGGAAAATAGACTATACGGACGTTGCAGCGGTCGCGACTGAATTCCATCGGCAGGGAGAGGTTTTGAGTAAACGGATTGGGCGTGCTCGGATGATGAAGTCTGAGCGTGCCTGTCCCGTTGAAGTTGGAAGGCAGCGGTGCTCCTCCTCGCTCGATGCGAATCCAACACGTAAACCGGCCGCTGCCATTGCCGGGCACGTCGTCGTTAATACGTAGAAACAACCTGCCGCGCGTTCTCATGGTTACTCGCGTTCCTTCACCGATGTAGAAGGCTGGACCACGGTCTATGCGTCCGACGAGGCTGTAGATGCGCCCGCCGGGCAACGGATAGTAGCCGCTGATGGGAGCGAGTTGCTGGTTGTCCCAGCCGGCGGGGCCGTTTTCGCCCGTAAACCACACGCCCGCCCAGATGCGCCCCGAAGCGTTGAAAACGACGGTGTCGCCGACTTCGACGTTGACGCCGGTATCAACGTCGCGCATGTTCTCTGGCACGTTAAATGGCCCTGCGTCAGCGGAACATTGTGCCTGCGCGGATTGTGCTGCGAGCAGCAGCAGTAGTGAGAGCAGAAGAGTTGTGAAGATGCGAGATTGGATTCTCATGGTAGGTCTGTCCTTTCTTTGAGGTTTAAAGGAAAAAGTTTTGTGTGGACTCTTTGGTAGAGATGAGTGCGGCGGCCGGGTTCAAAGAACTTGAAGCGGAAGCCATGCCAGCGCATCTATCAAGGCTGATTGGTAAACTGTGTGCCAGCCGCGCCTGCGCTTGTTGTGAGCAGCTTTTCGCACGAACGATGCTGGGGTTTTGTTAACTGTCTGAATGAAAGTGTCGCCTTTAGAGAACACTAACGGCCTGTGCGCGTCCACGATTGTTGACACCAGCTGTTGGTGCGCTCTCTTCAGCGTTTGACAACTTTTCCGGGCACGCCGTTTTGACCTCCGACCTTTTTACTTTGCCCTCTGCTTGTGATAACGTTCGCACTTCGGTCGAGACATGAAAAGCTGTTCGTTGTTTGTTCTTTCAAGTTTGTAGCGTACGGGTGCCTCGTTCAAAAAACTTGAGCGGGGAGAATAGGGAAGCGGGTGAGAATCCCGCGCGGTCGCGCCACTGTGAGGAGAATAACGGCTCATTCTGCGGCAGGCTCAAAGAGCTTGTGAGGGATGCGCCGGCGAGTAGTTATCAATTTTCTCCGAGCCAGGAGACCTGCCCGTTTTGACGCGCCAGCAGCCTACTGAAGAACGCCTCGCGTAAAGGTGTTCAGGCCGCACGCCGGGCTTTTCCCAGAATACCCCGTCGCCAGCCTGCCGCCTTCTCGCATAGAGGCGCGCAGGGCTTCAGGCGACGGGGCTTTTTTTGAGCACTCTTCTCATCAACAAATCGAAACTGTACGGCGCGCTCGCTCTCTTCATCTGCGCTCTCGTGTTTGCGCTCGCCTGCTCTTCGCGACGCGAACGGAGCGCGGGCGCAAACACTAAAGCCGCAGAGACGCGCGAAGTGACGGATGAAGCAGGCCGCCGTGTGCGCGTTCCGCTTCGCCCACAACGCATTATTACGCTGGCCCCGAATCTGACCGAGATAGTCTATGCAGTCGGCGCTGGCAACCGCCTCGTCGGCAACACTACATACTGCGACTACCCTGCGGAAGCAAAGCAAGTCGAGAAAATCGGCGACACTTTGCAGCCCAACATCGAGCGCATCATCGCTTTGCGCCCGCAACTGATTCTCGTCTCCACCGCTTCGCAACTCGAATCCTTCACACGCCAGTTGGATGAACAGGGCATCGCCGTCTACGTCACAGACCCGCGCAGCCTCGAAGACGTATTCCGCTCCATACGGACGCTCGGAGAGTTGCTAGGGGAGGCAGAGCGCGGCGAAAAGCTGTCGGATGATTTGCGTGGACGTGCGTCGGCAGTCGAGGAAGCAGTTAAGTCGAGCAAGCCCGTCAGGGTCTTTTATCAGGTGTCGGCCGCTCCGTTGTACACCATCGGGCGAGACGCTTTCCTGACAGACTTGATACGTCGCGCTGGCGGTCAATCAGTGACGGCAGAAACGCCCGGCGCGTTTCCGCGCTTCAGCGACGAGGCCGCGCTCGCTTCGCAGCCGGAAGCCATCGTCATGTCCGTTGACAGTTCGATGGACGAGAACAACGCGCGGCCAGCAGCGTCGCTAGAAAAATCTGCGGCGGTGAAAAGCGGCAGAGTCTACCGCATCAACGGCGATCTGCTTTCGCGCCCAGGGCCAAGACTCGTCGAAGGATTGGAACAGATGGCGCGCGCCCTCCACCCGGAAGCCTTCAAGCCATGACGACGAGCAGCGCGAAAATCGGAACGAGCGGAAACGCGCAACAGCTTTCAGGCGGCGCACGCTCAACGCTTATGCGCACGCTCATCATCTGCCTGAGCCTGCTGCTTGCCTTGCTCTGCGCTATCGTCATCACTTCCGTCGTCGGCAGCCAGCGTCTTCCCGTTTCATCTTCACTGTGCGCGCTCCTGACGGGCGGAAGCGGGTCTTGCGGCCTGACAGAACAGGAGCGAGCTATTCTGCTCGACATACGCCTGCCGCGCATTCTGCTGGCGGCGGTGGTCGGCGCATCTTTGGCGGCGGCGGGCGCTGCCTATCAGGCATTGCTGCGCAATCCGCTGGCCGAACCATATCTGCTCGGCGTCTCAAACGGCGCGGCCGTCGGGACGATGATTGCGCTCGTCTTCTTCGGCTCGCAGCAACAGTGGAGCCGCCCTCTGATGGCTTTCGCGGGCGCGCTGGCAGCAACCTTTGCTGTCTATCAACTGGCACGCGGGCGCGCAGGAGCAACGCCCGAAAAGTTGATTCTGGCGGGCGTTATCGTGACGACGTTTCTCTCTTCGGCCATCGTCTTCATCACTACGTTGATGGACGCGACACGCATTCGCTCGTTTACCTTCTGGCTGCTCGGCGACCTTTCGGGAACTTCAGCGAGCTTGCTTGGCGTGGCCGGTGTAGCGGCTCTGGTCGGCGTCGCTGCGCTCGCCTACAACGCGCGCCCGCTAAACTTACTGATGCTCGGAGAGCGAGATGCTTTCGATTTGGGTGTCGAGGTGGTGCGCGTGCGCCTGATGGTTTTTCTGGCGGCGAGTTTGCTTGTGGGCGCTTCGGTTGCGTCGTCGGGTTCGGTTGGTTATGTCGGATTGGTCGTCCCGCATCTGGTACGACTTTCCTTCGGAAGCGACAACCGCACAGCGATCCCTGCGGCGGCGCTCTCCGGCGCACTTTTCGTCGTCGTGGCAGACACCATTGCGCGCACCATCATCGCGCCGCGTGAGTTGCCAGTGGGCGCAATCACGGCGCTGATAGGAGCGCCGCTCTTTATCTATCTTCTGCGTAGAGGCTGAGGGATGCTCGAAGCGCTTGATTTATGGGTCAGGTATGGAGCGCGCGAGGTGCTAAAGAGCGTGACGCTCCGCACGACGCCCGGAGAAGTAACGGCCATCATTGGCCCGAACGGAGCGGGCAAGTCAACTTTGATGCGCGCCTTAAACGGCTCGCTCGTGCCCGCGCGCGGCGAAGTCTTTCTGGACGGCAAGCCTTTGCGTTCCCTTGCGCGTCGAGCGGCGGCGCGTCGCATCGCGGTTGTCGCGCAGGAAGCGGAGTTGCGTTTTCCAGTGACGGTGTTGGAGTTTGTGCTCGGCGGTCGTTATGCATGGTCGGGTGCAGGCGCATGGGGCTGGGAGACGGAGCGCGACATCTCAATCGCCCGCGAGGCTCTGCGTGAAACCGAGATGGAAGACTTCGGCGGGCGCTTAATGAACGAGCTATCGGGCGGAGAACGCCAGCGCGCAGTGCTCGCGAGGGCGCTCGCGACGGAAGCAGATATTCTTCTGCTCGACGAGCCGACGGCCAATCTGGACCTCGCGCATCAGGCCAGCCTGCTCGCGCTTGTGCGCGCACGCTGCGACGCTCGCAAGACGGCGGCCATCATCGTCACACACGACCTTAACCTCGCCGCAGAGTTTGCGGATTACCTGCTGCTCATCAAGGACGGTCGGGTGCTGGCGAGCGGAAGCCCGCGCGAAGTGTTGACGCCGGAACTACTCGAAGAAGTTTTTGCCGTACGGATTTTGGTTGACGCGCATCCTTTGACGGGCGCGCCACGCATCACGCCGGTGCATGAAGCGCGCCGGTCATCTTGAACAATCAACGAGCGACGGAGCGGGGAAGGCGGTGCAAAGCCGCCACTGCCCGCGCAACTGTAAGCGGTGACAACCACCTGCAAGCTTTAGCCACTGACTTTGAAAGGATGAAGTAGGAACGATGAACGATGAATTAAAAGCAGCTTGCTTGTCATTCATCGTTCATCATTCCTACTTCATCGTTCCCATCGTTGGGAAGGCGCAGGCTGTTGGCGACTCTTTAGGGAGTCAGAGCCGCGAGTCAGGAGACCTCTCCGTTCGTTCATTTCAGGCTCGCACTGCGACGGGCAGGAGAAGCTCAAATGATAAAGATAAAAAGAATCGTGGAGACGCATAAAAGTCTCCATTGTGAAAGGTCTGCGTTTTCTATAGCGCTGGCATGTTGTGTGGCGCTGCTGTTTTTGTCGTGCACATTTTCGGTGAACGTTCGCGCGCAGGGAGGCGCGAGCGTGACGGGGCGCGTGACGGATGAGAGAGGCGCTAACGTGGCTGGCGCGGAGGTTCGTTTAAGGTCGCGAGGCGGCCTCGCGCTCTTTGCGCGGACAAACGTTGAAGGCGTTTATGGCTTTACGGGCCTCGGCCCCGGCGATTACATACTTGAAGTTAAAGCTGGCGGCTTCGCCGCGCAGACTTCCGAAGAGCTTCGCGTCGAACGCGGGGCAGGGCTTACGCGCGACTTTCAGCTTTCCGTCGCTTCGCTCAACGAAACAATCGTCGTCGTCGCCAGCGGAACACCGCAGCGCGTTGATGAAGTCTCGAAGGCCGTCACGATTCTTGACGGACAACAGCTTGAAGACAAGCGCGAGTTGACCTTGCCGGAAGCTTTGCGCGGCACACCGGGCCTGCGTGTGCAGCAGCAGGGTTCATACGGCTCTTTGACCAGCATCAGGCTGCGCGGACAGAGAAACTTTGACACGGCGCTGCTTCTGGACGGCCTGCGCGTGCGCGACGCTTCCGACATCAACGGCTCTGCGCTGCCTTTCATCACAGACCTGCTGCCGGCCAATCTGGACCGCGTTGAAATCCTGCGCGGCTCCGGCTCTTCCATCTACGGCACGAACGCCATCGGCGGCGTCATCAACCTTGTCCCGAAGACAGGCACGGGCAGTCCGCGTTTTGAAGCCAGCGTGGAGGGCGGAAGTCTCTCTCTGTTTCGCGAGCGCTTGCAGGGGTCGGGCGGTGTGGGCCAACGCGCGGGCTTCAGCTTCGGCGTGACGCGGCTTGACGTGCGTCGCGGCGTTGACGGCAACGACGAATACGGCGACACAGCGGGCGGCGCTCGTTTCCAGTTTGAAGCCACGCCCTCCATTACCGTCGCCGCGAATTTCTACGGCACGCTTTCCAACGCGCGCATCAACGACAACCCGCTTGCGTTGCCAGCAGCCTTCGCGGCCGGCGAGCAATACGAACGAGCACAGCCCGGAATAAACTTTCAGCCGGACTTTAACAATCCTGATCAGGGCCGCCGCAATCGCCTGCTCGTCGGCTCGCTGCGTTTTACGCAACGCGCGAGTGAAGCCTTCTCTTATTCGGTCGCCTACCAGCGCGTCGCCACGCGGCGTCGCAACTACAACGGCCCACTCGTTGACCCGCGCTTCGCGGCCTTCTACCCGTTCGGAGATTTTGAGTTCGTCGGCCTCAACAGCGGCTCGATTGATACGCTCGACGGGCGTGCCAATTTTAGTTTGGGCCGCTCGCATCTCATCACAGCAGGCTTCGAGTTTGAGCGCGAGAGTCTGTTTCAGGATTTCATCTCTGCATTCACAAGCGGCGACGGCACGACCGACCGCCAGCGCACGTTTGCCGTCTTCGGGCAGGACCAGATCTACTTGCTCGACGACCGGCTGCAAATCTCCATTGGCGTACGCGGTCAAGCTTACAGGATTCGCGCGGCGGACCGCCCCGGCTTCCTGAGCGGCGTCGAGGCTGAAGGTTCTATCACCGGCGACGGCTCAATCGCTTATTTCATTCGCTCGACGGGAACGAAGCTGCGCGCTCACGTCGGCAACGGTTTTCGCGCGCCGTCGCTGTTTGAGCGTTTTGGCGAGGGGTCGTTTTCGGGCGCAGGATTCGTGCGCTTCGGCGACCCGACCTTGCGTGCGGAGCAATCCATCAGCGCCGATGGCGGCTTTGACCAGCGTCTCTTTAAAGACCGCCTGCGTTTCGGCGCGACCTACTTCTACACGCGCCTTCAACGCACCGTCACCTTCGAGAGCTTCGCGGCTGACCCGCTAGGCGTCGGACGCTTCGGCGGCTACGTCAACAATCCGGGCGGACTGGCGCGAGGGCTGGAAACCTACTTTGAAGCAGCGCCCTTCCGTCGCACGGAACTGCGCGCCTCCTACACTTACACCAACAGCGACCGCTCTGTGCCTCCGTCGGGCCTGCAAAGGGAGTTTGTCATCCCGCATCACCAACTGGGCCTGAGCCTCAATCAACGCTACCGTGCCTTCGTTTTCAATTTCGACCTTAATCGCACGGGAGCTTACGTCGCTCCTGTCTTTGAGATTGATTTTCCGTTTCGCAGGGCGATTCTCAATTTCAAGGGCTACACCAAGGCCGACCTCTTCCTGAGCTACGAGCGCGTCTTGACGGAGCGCGTCAGGCTCATCTTCTTCGGCGGCGTGGAGAATCTTTTCGATGAGGAATACTACGAGAACGGCTTTCGCGCGCCCGGCGCACTAGGCCGTGGAGGAGCCAGCGTCAGGTTTTAACTTTCAACTGCGAGCCGTAAAAGGTTAATAAAAAATTCGGGTTTCAAAGCTGCTTGTGCTGTTGGCGCACGAGCGAGCTTTGAAACCCGAATTATTTTGTCGTTACAAAAAATTTAATCAACCCTGTCAACTGCGCGGTCTATGTCGGCTTTGGTCAGAAGACCGCCGATGAGAAAGATAATGCCGAGCAGCAGGTGGATGATGTGGTCCATAGTTCCGAGTTCGAGTTGGCCCGCAATCACTTTCCACAGTTTGTTGTCCGAGGGCATGCCGGTCATTCCGGCGACGGTCGGGACGCCCGGAGCGCCAAGCGCGAAGCCCAGGACGCCGAGCAGCAGATAGACTGCGCCGAAGACAAGGCAGAAGAGCCGCGCCGCCGACAGTGTTCCGGCAAAGCCTAAATAAAGAGCGATTGCGCCCGAAGCGATGTGCACTATGTTGTGCAGCAGGCTGAGGTGCGTGCCGAGCAAGCCGGGCGCAGCGAAACCTGCGAGGCCCACAATCAAGAATACGACGCCCAGAATCTTACAGATAGTTTTTGCCATACTCCTTCGTCTCTCCTTTGCGAGATAAGGGTTGAATAACTGATAGCGACAGCCTTCCGCGCTGGGGAACGCCGACGCTGTTGCAAACAGCGAAGTAGCGACTTTGAACGGCGCATTGTATATCACAGAAAGTTCCGCTTGTAACCAAAACTTTTTTGGACAAAAGCGACGGACGCTGCGCGCGTTGAGCGCTGATTTCGGCGGGTGTTATACTCGAAGTCGTCCGAAACCTGAAAGAGAGATGGCGAGGTTTAATAGCCATGCTTTTCAAGCTGATGAGAGTTTTACAATATTTCGTGCCGCGAGGCTTTGCGGGAAGCGCTTTGCGGCTCTGCGGAGCGCTCGCGCTCGCTATCCTTCTGCCCGTCGCGGCCTGCGCTTACACCGTTGTCATGCGCAGCGGCCGCCGGATAGAGATTCCCTCCAACTTCATCGTCACGAGCAAGACTCTGACTTACGAGGCCGCTCCCGGCATCAACATCACTTTGATGATGACCGGCATTGACATCGCCGCAACCGAACGCGCCAACAACGAACCCGCCGGAAGCCTGCTCCGACGAGCACAAGCGCCCGCTCCGCAGGCAGCCAATCCAGGTGCGACGAATGCGCAGCCGCAAGCTCGACGGACGCTGACCAACAAAGACCTCGAAAAGTCGCAGCGTGCGCGTGAGCAGAGTGAGGCGGCCTACGAGCGCAGGCTGAAAGAGTTGGGCCTGCCGTCGCTTGATGAGGTTCGTCGCCGTAATGCTGTCGAAGCCGAGCGTGCGCGCGAGCAATTACAGCAGAGCGAGCGCGAAGAGGCGCAGGCTGAAGGCTACTGGCGTGCACGCGCAAGCGCGCTGAGAGCGGAAATCGTTTCGCTCGATGCGGAGATTAACTACCTGCGCGGGCGTCTCGCGGAGGAAGCTGATTACATCAACGTTCCGTTCACGTCCGTTACGACCGTCGTTCCATCATATTTATCGCGCCCGTTCGTGACGTTTCCGCATCCTGTGCTGACTGGAAATCCGGGCTTCATTCATGCGGCCAATCAGGGCTTGCACGCGACGGCACGCCTCGGCTTCGGCGGCGGTTCGTCGCGCTCGCAGTTCTTGTTGCGCGCGAGAACAGGCGTGCCGCTCGTCGCTCCGCCCGTGATAATCGGGAATAGCGTCTTCGTGTCGCCGCTTTCGACCTATAGCGTCGGGCCGTTTCCATATTACCAACCCTCGTATGAACGCGCCGCTCTCATCGCGCGACTGCGAGAGATAGAGGCTGCCCGCGCCGGCTTACACGCACGCTGGCGTCTGCTCGAAGACGAAGCGCGCCGCGCCGGTGCGTTGCCGGGATGGTTAAGACCATAAAAACAGTGATGAGTAATGAGTAATGAGTGATGAGTTAAAACCTCTCTTTCTTTTACTCATTACTCATCACTTTGTTATAGAAAAGGGGCTTGGTGGATGGAGGAGCAGAGGCCGGAGTTTATTAGCGTTGATGATGCGTGGCGGCTGTTGGAGGAGGGCGCGAACCCTTTCTTTCTGGACACGCGCAATGAGAAGCACTGGGGGCAAAGCGACGTAAAGATACCGAATGCCGTTCGCATCTGGCGCGAGGAATTGGCGGCGCGCCTTGACGAAGTTCCGCGCGGCAGGCCCATCATTACTTACTGCACCTGACACAAGGAGCATTCCAGCACCCGTGCGGCGCTGATATTGCTCGAACATGGCTACACGGACGTGCGCCCGCTCGTCGGCGGCATGAACGCTTGGCGCGATAAGGGTTATCCGTTAGTACCGAAAGAGGAGAAGCTGGCGAGCGTCGGCGGTCAGTAAGCGCGAACTATTAATCGGAGCGCTGACGATTGATTGCGGACGATTGAACAGGAAACTAAATGATTAAAGAAGGATGGGAGAGCGTTATCGGTTTAGAGATTCACGCGCAGTTGAGCACGGAATCGAAAATCTTCTGTTCGTGTTCGACGCGTTTTGGCGACGAGCCAAACTCGAATACGTGTCCCGTCTGTCTGGGCTTGCCGGGCGCGCTGCCGGTCTTGAACCGTCGCGTCATAGAGCTTGGCGCGCGTGCGGCGCTTGCGCTTGAGCTTCAGATTAACGAGAAATCAATCTTCGCGCGTAAGAACTATTTTTATCCTGACCTGCCGAAGGGTTATCAAATCTCGCAGTACGACCAGCCATTTTCCGAACGCGGCGAGCTTGAGATTATGACCGCGGAGCGCGACGAAGGCGGGCATCCGCGCGATTGGCGGCCGCTGAAGGTTCGCATCACACGGCTGCATCTTGAAGAGGATGCTGGCAAGAATGTGCACGAGGGACTGCCAGACGTTGACCGTTATTCTTACATAAACCTTAATCGCGCCGGAACGCCGCTCGCGGAAATCGTCACCGAGCCTGACTTCCGTTCGTCATGGGAAGCTTACGATTATGTGAACTACGTGCGGCTCGCGTTGCAGTGGGTCGGAGCAAGCGAGGCCGACATGGAGAAGGGCAATTTGCGTTGCGAGGCGAATGTCTCCGTGCGTCGAGTGGGAGAGGAAAAGTTTGGCACTAAAGTCGAATTGAAAAATCTTAACTCTGTGCGCTTCATGCAGCGCGCGATAGAGTTTGAGATCGAACGCCAGATCGCGCTCATCGAAAGCGGCGGAAAGGTGACGCAGGAGACGCGACTGTGGGACGAGCGTACGGCCTCCACGCGCGTCATGCGCTCGAAGGAGGAGGCGCACGACTACCGTTATTTTCCTGAGCCTGATTTGCAGCCGCTTGTCGTCGCGCGCGAGTTTATAGAGAGCGTGCGCGCAGAGATGCCGGAATTGCCGGAAGCGCGGCGCAGGCGCATGATGGAAGAGTACCAGTTGTCTTTTAACGACGCGGCGCAATTGACCTCGGAGCGAAGTCTGGCCGACTACTACGAGGCGGCAGCACGGGCTTCCAATAATCCGCGCGCGGCGGCAAACTGGCTGCGGTCTGAATTGCTGCGCGAGTTGGAGGCGGCGGGCAAGACTGCGGGCGAATGTCCTGTCGCGCCGGAAGAGTTGGGAGCGCTGGTGCGATTGATTGACGAAGGCAAGATTAGCGGCAAGCAGGGCAAGGAAGTCTTGGTCGAGATGTTTGCGAGCGGCAAGCCTGCGAGCGCTGTCGTGGAAGAACGCGGGATGGTCCAGTTGAGCGACACGAGCGCGATTGATTCGATTATTGACGAAGTTATCGCCGCCAGCCCGCAGCAACTGGCTCAGTATAAAGCGGGCAAGGAGACGCTCTTCGGCTTCTTCGTCGGGCAGGTAATGAAAGCCTCGAAGGGCAAAGCAAACCCGAAGGTTGCCAACGAACGACTGCGCTCAAAGCTCCGTCAGTGAGTATCCTTAAGTAAGGATAAGAACGGATGTCGGATTGGTTTTCGTGAGGTTAAGTATGAATTTGAATGGCAAGGTGGCGATTGTGACGGGCGGGACGAAGGGCATCGGGCGCGCGATTGCAGAGGCTCTGTTGCGCGAAGGGATGAGCGTGTGCATTGGGGCGCGCAAAGAGAAGGAAGTTGAAGAGGCTGTCGGAGAGTTGAGCGAGATTGGAGAGGGGCGTGCGACGGGCGCTGTGTGTGATGTGAGGGAAGCGGAGGAAGTCGCGGCGCTCTTCGAACATGCAGTCGCGGAGTTTGGCGGCGTTGACGTGCTCGTTAATAACGCAGGCATCGGAATCTTCGGGCGCGTTGAAGATTTATCAGTTGAAGATTTTCGTGCCGTAGTGGAAACAAATCTCTTCGGCGTTTTCTACGCCTGCCGCGAAGCGATCCCGCAGATGAAGAAGCGCGGCGGCGGCTACATCATCAACATCTCTTCGCTGGCCGGAACAAACGCTCACCCGCAGATGTCTGCCTACAACGCTTCGAAGTTTGGCCTCAACGGCTTCAGCGAGGCTCTGATGCAGGAAGTGAGGCACGACGGTATCAAGGTCAGCTACATTATGCCCGGCTCGGTCAATACCGCGTTTGGCGATGATGAGCCAGGCCCTGAGAAGAGTTGGCAGTTGCAGCCTGCGGACATCGCGCGCGTCGTCGTTGACCTGCTGCATCAAGACGAGAGAAGCCTGCCTAGTCGGATCGAAATCAGGCCGAGCCGCCCGCCGAAGAAGTAAGGCACGTAAGCACGCCAGCCCAGACCTGTTAAGAGAGCACTTCCGTCTAACACAACGCCAAACGAAGGAGAGAAAAGAATGGAAGCCAGCGACGCTGCCGACCAACTGGTAGAGTTGAGCGAAGAGGAAGAGGAGAAAAAGGAGCGTAAGGAGGAAGATAAGTTTCGCTCGCTGGCGGCGATCAGCATCGCCGTGATGGCGATGTTGCTGGCAATTACAAGCCTCGGCGGCGGCAACGTCGCCGAAGATATAATGGGCAACAACATTCATGCCAGCGACACGTGGGCCTTCTATCAGGCCAAAAGCATCCGTCAGACCGCTAATAAGCTGGCCGCCGAAGAACTCGAATCACAAATCCTGCTGCAACAAGACGCTCTCAAGCCTGAAGTGCGCGAAACTCTGGAAAAGAAGGTCAAGCAGTATAACGAGACGGCCGCGCGCTACGAAAGCGAGCCTGACAAGAATGAGCCGAACAATCCCATCAAGGGCGAAGGCAAGAAAGAACTCTCTGCGCGTGCGCGCGACTTCGAGGCCCAACGCGACCGAGCGCTGCTGCAAGACCCCAACTTCGATTTCGCAGAAGCACTCTTTCAAATCGCGATTGTGCTGGCCTCCGTCGCAATCCTCTCATCCAAACGCTTGATACTGTATCTCGCAATCGTTGTCGGAGCAGTGGCGCTCTTGTTAATGCTCAACGGCTATTTCCTGTTTTTCAACTTGCCATTTTAATGCGTGATGGTGCGCTTTCCTCCTTCAACTGGAAATCAAAAGAGCGTGCGCTCTCGCAAAGGAGTCGTCAGATGCGTGCCGTCTTGCAGCGTGTGACGCGTGCTGCGGTCAGGGTCGAAGATGAAATGGTCGGCGAGATTGAAGGCGGCCTGCTCGTGCTGCTCGGAATCGCTCAGGACGATACGGAGCAAGACGTTAAGTACCTGGCCGGAAAAATCGTGCAACTCAGAATCTTCGATGATGCGGCGGGCAAGATGAACCTCTCTTTGATGGAGACGGAGGGAGCGCTGCTCGTCGTCTCGCAGTTTACGCTTTACGGCGACGTGCGGCGCGGTCGTCGTCCTTCGTGGATTGAAGCGGCCGGGCCTGAAGTCGCTGAGCCGTTGTACGAAAGTTTTGTCAGAGAAGCGCAGCGGCACGTAGAGCGCGTGGCGACCGGGAGTTTCCGGCGCATGATGCAAATCGAACTCGTCAACGACGGCCCTGTCACCATCCTTCTTGACAGCCGCAAGCTGTTTTAAATCTCAAGGCGGAAATTTTTCTTACAGGTGCTTCTGCTGCTGCCGTAGTTTTCTCAAACTCTCCACAGTAGAGAAGCGATAACGAAGTCTACCCCTGTCTCACCGACGCGTGCGACATTCAACACCGAAGCCAAAATAGGAGGCCCCATGATTGTCCGTAGAAATGCCAAGTCTTTGAACGCGAAAGAAAGAAAAGCTCTGGTCAATGCGTTTCTGGCTTTAAAGAAGGATGGGCGTTACGACAGCTACGTTCACGCGCATCACATGGTGATGGTTCCGACCATTTTCCCCTACGAGCCGCGAGACGCAAACTACCGCAACGGCGCGCATCGCGGCCCAAACTTTCTCCCATGGCATAGAGCCTTTTTAATGCGACTGGAAAGCGACCTGCGTTCCGTTGATGATTCCGTTACGCTGCCCTACTGGGACTGGACCGATGATGCGGCTTTGAAAGACCCTACAAGATCGTCCATCTGGGACGATGATTTCATGGGCGGCAACGGAGTTGAAGCCGACGACTGGCGCGTCGCCACAGGCCCTTTCGCCTACAGCACGGGCAATTGGCCCATTCCCGAAGGCATGGATGGGCCAGCCCTGCGTCGCCGCTTCGGCGGCACGATGCCGACCCTCCCCACAAAAGACGACCTCGCTCTCGCCATGAACGAAGCTTTCTACGACACGCCGAACTACAACAGCAGCCCCTTCACGCTCGGCTTCCGCAACCGGCTCGAAGGCTGGATTACGCAGCGCGGCGATAATCGCGTCAAGCTGCCCGGCTCGCAACTGCATAACCGCGTGCATCTCTGGGTCGGCGGCTCGATGGAGCCGATGACATCACCCAACGACCCCGTCTTCTTTCTACATCATTGTTTCATTGATAAGGTGTGGGCCGACTGGCAGGCGCTTCAGCAGCAGAAGAACCCGGATGCCGCGCCGCATTACGCACCTGAAAAGGGTGGCCCGAAGGGGCATAACCTCGACGACATCTTAAAGCCCTGGGGACGGAAAATCCGTCTCGTGCTGGACATCGGCAAGCTCGGTTATTCCTACGAGCAGACGAAGACTCAGGCGAAGCTGTTGAAGACGATGGCGGCCATCACACAGCCCGTCTCGCCTTTCATGGCCGAGCAGTCTCCGTTCTGGGCGGATTGATAAAAACAGTGATAAGTAATGAGTGATGCGTGATGAGTAGAAAGCTCTTTCTGTTACTCATCACCCATCACTCATTACTCATTACTTCGTTTTAAATCGTATCGTCGTCCGACTTCGAGCGCTCGTCCAGTTCGTAGCGGTCGCGGTCGCGGCGGTCTATCTTGTCAATAAATTCGAGGTCTTCGTTGTCTTCGTAGGTGACGCCGACGGCCTGAGCGTTCTCTTCGACAAGCGATTGGTCTGGCGTTGGATTGTCGCCGAAGAATGTTTCCGTGCCGACACCATCCACATCGTCCGCGTCAGGGTCGCCGCCCGCCTGTGCGGACGAGGTAGAGTTGTTGCTCCGCATGCGACGCGCGAGCAGGTCAGGGTCTTTCGGAGCGCGGGAAATTTCCTCTTCCATAAACTTCTCAATTTCCGGGTCGGGCACGTAGTCAGGGTTATTACTCAAATACTCGAAATCTTCTGGCTTCTTCTTCGGCATCTCAAATCTCCTTGCAATCAACATTCAGCCATCATCTGTTCAGCCGCTCAGCCCGCAAACAGTTCCGCTCCGGGCAAACCCTTCTCAAGAGAGTTCACTTAAAAGTGCGGGAACTCTGTCTCCCGCCGCTTTCACCGGCACGGACGGCTGATAGCTGGTAGCTGAATTACACGCACTATAACAAATCGCTTGGAAGCGCGGCAATCGGAAGCAGTTGGAAAGAGGATGGGCCTTGAAGCATGAAAGACCGGCTGCTCATCAGAAATCGCCGCCTTTTCATCCCTCATCGCGAGAGCCTTCCCGCCTGCTTTTCAATGCTGCTTGACGAGGCAAGGCACACGCCTTACACTGAACTTTGCTAAGCTTCAACCTAAAATACATGACTCTGCACAATGAAGCGTCCGAGTGGGCGCATGGTTGTGCTTTGAACCTGACTGCCTGAAATCCTATGCCGCATAATCTCTTCAATACGCTGCAAACATTCGCTCCCGGGCCGGGCCGCGAGGGACAGTTCTACTCGCTGCCGCAACTTGAAAAGGAGGCTGTCGGCCCTGTTTCCAGATTACCCGTCTGTATACGGATTGTGCTCGAATCCGTGCTGCGCAACTACGACGGCAAGAAGGTGACGGAAGAGAACGTGCGCCGTCTCGCGAACTGGAAGCCGAACGAGGAACGCACAGAGGAGATACCCTTCATCGTCGCCCGCGTCCTCTTACAGGATTTTACGGGCGTGCCGCTCCTTGTTGATCTGGCGGCGATGCGCTCCTGCGTTGAGCGCCTCGGACGTGATACCAGCATCATAGAGCCTCTTGTGCCCGTTGACCTCGTCATAGACCACTCCGTGCAGGTTGATTTTTCCAGCACCTCCGACGCCCTCATCAAGAACATGGAGATGGAGTTTAAGCGCAACAACTCGCGCTACCAGTTTCTTAAGTGGGGCATGCAGGCGTTTGACGGCTTCCGCGTCGTCCCGCCGGGCATAGGCATCGTTCATCAGGTCAACCTCGAATACCTCGCGCGCTGCGTCTGGGAAAAAGACGGAATCTATTACCCGGACACACTGGTCGGGACGGATTCGCATACGACGATGATTAACGGCCTCGGCGTCGTCGCATGGGGTGTGGGCGGCATCGAAGCGGAAGCCGGCATGCTGGGCCAACCCGTCTATTTCCTGACGCCTGACGTGGTCGGCGTGCATTTGACGGGCGCACTAAAGGAAGGCGTGACGGCGACAGACCTCGTGTTGCGCGTCACGGAGATGCTGCGCGCTGCAAAGGTGGTCGGCAAGTTTGTCGAGTTTTACGGCGAAGGCGCTGCCAATCTGCCCGCAACCGACCGCGCGACCATCAGTAACATGGCTCCCGAATACGGCGCGACGATGGGCTTCTTTCCAGTTGACGAAGAGACTTGCCGCTACCTGCTGGCGACGGGCCGCGAAGAGGAGCAGGTTGATGCCGTGCGCAACTACTACACCGCGCAGGGACTCTTCGGCATTCCGCGCGCGGGCGAATGTGACTACAGCACAGTGCTTGAGCTTAACCTGGCGGAGATTGAGCCGAGCGTGGCCGGACCGAAGCGGCCGCAAGACCGCATAGTGCTGCCGGAGTTGAAAGAAAAGTTCGTGGAGCTTTTCCAGAAGCCGACGAGCGAAAACGGCTATGGCAAGACACAGAAAGATTTGGAGCAGCGCTTCAACGTCAGGGTCGGGCGCAGCGCTTTTCGAGAGTTGGCCGTCCTGGCGGGCGGCGGCGAGCAATCGCCGGAGACAACGCCTCAGGTTGAAGAGCTACACGTGAGCGAGAGAGACACCAGCCCGCATACGGAAATAGAGATGATGAACAATCGCCCGACGCCCGACCGCGTCGCGGAGATTCCCCCCGACGAGTTTCCAGAAAGATTCGACGATTTGGGCCACGGCGATGTCGTTATCGCCGCCATCACATCCTGCACCAACACTTCGAATCCGAGCGTCATGCTGGCCGCAGGTCTCCTGGCGAAGAAGGCCGTCGAGCTTGGCCTTCAGGTTGATCCTTCGGTCAAGACTTCGCTTGCGCCCGGCTCGCGCGTCGTCACGGAGTATCTGGAAAAGACAGGGCTGCAAGAATACCTGAACCGTATAGGCTTCAACGTCGTCGGCTACGGCTGCACGACCTGCATCGGCAATTCCGGCCCGCTCGACCCGCGCATCGAAGACGTGATAACAAAGCAAGACCTCGTTGCGGCGAGCGTGCTTTCGGGTAACCGCAATTTCGAGGCGCGCGTGCACCAGAGCGTGAAGGCGAATTTTCTGATGAGTCCGCCGCTGGTCGTCGCCTTTGCTCTCGCGGGTCGCGTCAACATAGACCTTTCAAAAGAACCACTGGGCCAAGGCAGAAAAGGGCAGGACGTTTACCTGCGCGACATCTGGCCCACCCTCGAAGAATTGAGCGAGATGATGCGCTCGGCCTTCGACCCTGAAACTTACCGCAGGCTGTATAGTGATTTCGCGGAGCAGAATCCGCTGTGGAATGAGATTCCGACCAGCACCGGCGATGTCTACGAATGGGACTCGCAATCCTCCTACATTCAGGAGCCGCCCTACTTCGAGAAATTCGGAATGGGTGCGACTAACTGGTGCGACATTCGCAGCGCACGCCCGCTCGCCATCTTCGGCGATTCCGTGACGACTGACCACATCAGCCCCGCCGGAGCTATCAAGCCAACGTCGCCGGCCGGCATCTACCTCCAACTGCGCGGCGTCGCCGTAGAGGATTTCAATTCCTACGGCTCACGGCGCGGCAATCATCAGGTGATGGTGCGCGGCACGTTTGCCAACGTCCGCATTAAGAATCTGATGGTGCCCGGCATCGAAGGCGGTGTCACCGTTCTCCAACCCGTCGGGCAGCAGATGAGCATCTACGATGCTTCCATCCATTATCAGGCGGCGAATATTCCGCTCATCGTCTTCGCGGGCCACGAATACGGGACAGGCAGCTCGCGCGATTGGGCGGCGAAGGGCACGCGGCTGCTCGGCGTGCGCGCCGTCATCGCGCAGAGCTTCGAGCGTATACACCGCAGCAATCTGGTCGGGATGGGCATCCTGCCCTGCCAGTTTAAGGAGGGCACGAGCGCGCAGACATTGAAGCTCGACGGCACGGAGACCTTCGACATCACGGGCCTCGAAAACGGAGTCCGCCCGCGACAGGACATCACCCTCGTCATCAACCGTCAGAGCGGCGAAACGGAAGAAGTGCCCATCACCCTGCGCATTGATACGCCGATTGAGTTGGACTACTACCAGCACGGCGGCATTCTCCCCTACGTGCTCCGTCAATTGCTGCAACAGAATAACGGCGAGTAATGAGTAATGAGCGATGAGTAATGAGTGATGAGTTAAATACTCTTTCTTTTTACTCATCACTCATTACTCATCACTCATCACTGTACTGATGAAGCTTGTCTTCTTTACAGCACTGGGCGTCAGTTTGCTGATGCTGGTCGCTTACGATGTTTATGCGACTATTCTCCACGCGCGCGGGCGTTCCGGGCCAATCGGCGAGACGCTGAACAGGTGGCTCTGGCGAGCGGCGCGCTTAGTTGCTTTCCGGCTTTCGCGCCCTCGTCGGCATGGAATGCTTAACGTCGTCGGCCCGCTGCTCCTTCCGTCGTTAATCGTCGTCTATATCCTTATGCTGCTGACGGGTTTCGCGCTCATCTATTACCCGCGAATGCCTGCGCAGTTTGTCGTCCAAACCTCTGTGGCTAATTCTCCGGGCTGGGCCGAGTCGCTCTACTTCAGCGGCATCACGCTCACCACTCTGGGCTACGGCGACATCGCTCCACATTCCGCGATGATGCGAACGACCGCTCTTTTTGAAGCCGCCTGCGGGCTGGCGCTGATTTCGCTTTCCATTACTTACCTGATTGCGGTCTATAGCGCGCTCGAACACAAGCGAGCCGTGGCGCTCTCTTTTTATCATCAGGCCGAAGAGGGAGCGAATGTCGCTGGCTTAATCGCTCATCATTTCGTGCGCGGGAAATTTTACGGGCTGGAAACCGTGCTGCATCAGGCGGCGCGTGATATTCAGGCGTTGCTCGAATCTCACGTAGAGCATCCTGTGATTCACTATTTTCATCCTCTGGAAGTTTACAAGAGCCTGCCGCGCGTGATGTTTCTCGCTCTGGAAACATGCGCCGTCATCCGTTCGTGTCTTGATAGGGAGGAGTATCAGGAACTCTGCGACCACCCGGAAGTGAGAACGCTTGAGGCCAGCGCCTTTCACGTGTTACATGCTCTGGTTGCTTCTCTGGAGCTGGAGAGACGCGCGCGCAAGCGTCAGGAATCCCCGTTTGAAGAGGGGCGACGCTGGAAGCACCGCTTTCAGCAAACGATGGAGCGTTTAAGAGAAGCGGGAATCAAAACCCAGCCTGACGTTGAAGACGCGTGGGTGCATTACTACCGACGACGCGAAGACTGGGAAGCCCAACTGCATCGCTTCAGTCTTCATCTGGGCTACGATTGGGACGAGATAACGGGCGACCGTGATTTGCTCTACGCCGCCGACGAAGAGATGGAAGAGCCGCGAACACAGGGAAGGCAGCAGTTGGAATCCGGCATCCGTAATCCAGAATAAGAGCCTCTACAACTATCCGCTACAACTACCCGCTACAACTACCCGGTATTATTTCTCATACGCTCTTTCTTTTCTTTCACATCCTACTTTTAAATCCTGACCGGCTGATTCTGTTCTACGGCAGGAATGCTGTGCGCCCGTTGCGGCCGATGCGCATGTTGATGAGCCACCAGAGCCATGTATGGCCGAGAGCGCGTGGTGAAAGTTGTTCTGTGATGCCGCTTGCATGTTGTGTGCGATTGCCGGCGGCTTCGAGCGTGGCCTCGCTCAAAAAACGCAGGTAGAAGAAACTGCCGTCAACGACGCGCTGCTGTCGAACTCGTAAGAGTATGTCGCTGCCTGTTGCCGTGGCTGGCTGAAGTTTCATGTGTTGCGGGTAGCGAAGCCCGTAGAGATGACGGCGCATGTGCCCGGTCGTTAACTGCGGCGTGTGTTGGGAAAGAGAGTTGTCCTGAATCAGGTAAAGGCGCGTGATGGGCTGGCTCTGCTGGCGTTCGCCGTAGCGGTAAAAGACGGCGGTTGATGTTGGGAAATGAAAGCGTCCCCACTGCCATCCGGCAATCGTCGCAGGCATCCAGCGACTATCACGGTTGTGGTCGTGATAACCCGTGCCGTTAAACTCGTGCACGAACGCGCGGCCGCCATCATTATTAATCAACGCTATCTCGCCCGAAACGTCGCAGCGCGGAGCGACCATATTCCAGTGGTGCGCGTGCTCGCCGGCCAAGCCAGCTTTCTCTTCCTCGAAAAAGTTTCCTTCCTTCAAAGTCCACCTGAGCCGTGCTTGTAGTCGTCTCTTGCCGCGCAGCGTTGTTTCGATGTGCACTTCGTAAAGAAACTCGTTGCCTGTCTCTAGCAAGCGAAAACTATTGCTGCCGATGTGACATTCGGGCTGCGTCGTGCTTGAACGAAAATCGCTGGCCGCATATTCGTTGATGGCACGAAAAAGCGGGCGGCCGTCTCTGTAGAAAGAGAACGCGAGGGCAGGGAATTGTGCGTCGTTCGTTTGAACAGAAGACCGCAGGCTCTCCATCGCCGCGCGGTTATAACGCGGAGAAAAAACGAAATTGGAGAGGAAGATAACGACCAGCGCGTCGCGCCCGTCCTGGCTGAGCGCGTCGAAGTACCACCACTCATAGGCGGGCACATGTGCTTCACCATGCCAGACATCCCCTGCGATGCTCGATGAAGGGCAGAATCTTTCCACGTTATCCGTCGTCACTTATCTTCGGACACCGCGAGACAGCTTACAAGAGCAACTGAGAAGTAGGAAGAAGTCGAAGGGCTGACGATTCAAGATAAAGAGTAGCGCTCTCATCCTCCGTCTTCATACAGACCCTTGCTCTCGTGCGTTTGCTTGGACTTTCAGACGGGCGGAGTGATAGAGTATTTAACAGTATCCGAACCGAATTAACCTAACGATAGAGGAGCAAAAACTATGTCTTCCGCGCAACCATCTGCGTCCGATACGCCTCGCAAATATCAACTATTCATAGACGGAAAATGGGTAGACGCCGAATCCGGCAAGACCTTTACGACGCCCAATCCGGCGACCGGCGAAACGCTGGCCGAAGTCGCTGAAGGAGACAAGGCTGATATTGACAAGGCCGTGAGGGCCGCACGACGCGCCTACGAAGGCAAGTGGTCGAAGATGAGCGCGCGCGACCGCGGCCGCCTGCTCTTCAAGCTCTCGCAGTTAATCGAAGAGCACTCTCAGGAACTCGCCGCGCTGGAAACAGCCGACAACGGCAAACCGATCCGCGAGTCGGCCTATGTTGATTTGCCGCAGGTCGTTGAAAACTTCGAATACTTCGCAGGCTACGCCACGAAGATTGACGGCGAGACGATTTCCGTCCCCGGGCAGATGTTCAACTACACGCTACGCGAGCCGATAGGCGTCTGCGGCCAGATCATCCCCTGGAACTTCCCGCTCCTGATGGCCGCATGGAAACTCGCGCCCGCCCTGGCCGCCGGTAACACAGTTGTTCTCAAACCCGCCGAACAGACCCCCGTCAACGCGATGGAGTTAGGCAAACTGATTCAGGAAGCGGGCTTTCCAGACGGCGTTGTCAACATCGTTCCCGGCTACGGTGAAACGGCCGGCGCGGCGCTCGCCTCCCATTCCGAAATAGACAAGATTGCGTTCACAGGCTCGACCGAAGTCGGTAAAATCATTGCCCATTCCGCCGCTGATAATCTAACGAAAGTCTCGCTTGAGCTTGGCGGCAAAGCGCCCAACATCGTCTTCGCAGACGCAGACATAGAGCAGGCCGTCAACGGTGCGATGATGGGCATCTTCTTCAATCAGGGACAGGTCTGCTGCGCAGGCTCGCGCCTCTTCCTCGCAGAACAGATCAAGGATGAGTTTCTTGAAAAATTCAAAGAGCGTGCGCAGAGGGTGAAGGTCGGCGACCCTATGGACAAGAGCACGCACATGGGCCCACAAGTTTCAGAAGAGCAGCTTTGCCGCATCAAGAGCTACGTTGACATCGCACGCGAGGAAGGCGCGACCGTCTTTAGCGGCGGCGAGCCTCCGCAGCTTGAAGGCAGTTTCCAGAAAGGCTACTTCTTCCAGCCGACCATCTTCAGCGAGGTCAAAAACCAGATGCGCGTCGCGCAGGAGGAGATCTTCGGGCCGGTCACGTCCGTCATCACCTTCAAAGACGAAGACGAGCTAATCAAGCAGGCCAACGAAACCATCTACGGCCTTTCCGCCGGAATCTGGACGCGCGACATCGTGCGTGCACACCGCTTCGCCAAAGAGATTCACGCCGGCACAATCTGGATCAATACCTACAATATGTTTAATGCTGCCTCGCCCTTCGGCGGTTTCAAGCAATCCGGCTACGGTCGCGAGATGGGCAAGCATGCGCTCGAACTCTACACGCAGGTCAAGAGCGTGTGGGTTGACCTTTCGGGCAAACCGATTGGCTGGTACGGGAAATAAGTAAAGTTAAAAGGTAAAAGTAAAAAGGCAAAAGTGCGGCTGAAGCCATCTGTTATTAAAACTGGTTTCCCCTTACTTTTGCCTTTTACCTTTTTACTTTTACCTTCTTCCACATGGTATTATCTGGCGTGCTCTCCCAAAATTTGTTGACGACGATTGAAGGAGATGCAAATGCGCAAAGGGCGTAAATCAATATTTCTGTCGCTTCTGCTCCTCTGTACGCTGCTGCTGACGGCCTGTCCGCAACGCGAGACGATTTCGAAGATCAATGCAGACCCCGGCCGCTACAGGAATAAGGACGTGGGCGTTGCTGGCACTGTGACGGACAGCTACGGTGTGCTCGGCAACGGCGCTTATGAGTTGGACGACGGCACAGGGAAGCTGTGGGTCATCACACGTCGCGGCGTTCCCTCGCGCGGCTCGCGCATCGGAGCAAAAGGGCGCGTCTATACGGGCTTCAGCTTCGGCGGCCGCAGCTTCGGCACAGTCCTTGAGGAATCAGACCGTCGTGCTAAATGAAGCGGATTGATTCGTTGTTTCATTATCCGGCTAATCGTTTGCACAGACGAAGCGATGAATCAATGACTACATGACGACATTAATCGCTTCTTTCAACGAACAGTTTGTGCGGCTGCACGCGCGCTCCTGTTCGTTGATTGAGGCGCTGCCGGCTGAGAAGCTTTACTGGCAGCCGCGAGCATCGTCGGGCACGTTTCCAGTCTATTCCTGCGGCGAGCACATCCTGCGGAGCGCAGCGGTCGTCGAGCAAACGTTTGGCGGCATTACGACAAACCTCTGGGACGACCCGTTTGAATGGACGCTGCCGGAGACTTTGACGACGCCGCAACGCGTGGCCGAATATCTGTCGGAAGTTGAAGCAACGAGACTGCGCGGCTTCGCGCTTTTCGATAACGACGATGATTTGAGTAAAGAGTTTGCGCATCCGTCCGGGGAGATAAAGACGCTCTTCGCGTTGCTCCTGGAAACGCTCGTGCGCGCATCGAATCATCAGGGCAGGGCGTTTGCGACGTTTCGCCTTTTTTCCGACGCGCGTTTGCCGCAGGTCTAAACACGGACGGGCCGCGGATAAGGCTTGCGAACTTTGCCGTCGTTCTTATCGTAAGGCAAGGCGATGGCCGGAGGCAGGCTGACGCAGCCGCAAGCTCCACCGTCATCAATCTCAAGAGAGGTCTCTTCTCATGCACTGTCCGCAATGTGGTCAGCAACAGGCTTCCGGCGAAATGCGTTTCTGCTCTCGCTGCGGCTTCTCGCTCGGCGGCGTGGTAGAACTGCTGGCTAACGACGGCAATCTGCCGGCGCGCGAATTTGCGACAGAAAAGAGGAAACATTCGCCGCGTTACGAGGGTGTGCGTCAGGGCGTCACACTGTTCTTCATAGGCGCTGTGATAGTGCCGCTGCTGGCGATTATCAATTCCTTTCAAGCCAACGGCTCCACACTGCTCGACATACTCGTTCCCATCTCTGCCGTCCTCTTTTTCGTCGGCGGCTTCATGCGTATTCTCTACGCGGCGATTTTTGAAGAAGGCATACCGCCTCACGCTTACACGCAGTCTGCTCCGACGCCTTACGCTCCGCCCGTTGCTCCGCCACAGTTAAACGTCGGCGCGCGTGCTACCGCGCTTCCTCCTGCGCAAAGCATTCCCGTTTCGACCTGGCGGCAGCGTCCAAACACGGCCGAGATTATTCAACCGCCGAGCGTCACTGAGAATACGACCCGACTTCTCGATGACCCGCCGGAGCAAACCAAGCGCTAGACCTTTGCACGGTTGACCACTGCTTCGTCGCCCGCGTAAATTTCCATTTCAGCTTTGTTATACGGAAGTCCACCTGTCAATCCGTCATTAATGAGATGGACGCGAGCCAGCCCGCAGAGCACAAGCCGTCGAATCATCCAGCCGCCCGCTTGCGCGAAAGAATCCGGCGCGATGGGCCAATCACGTTCCGCGACTGGATGAGCGCGGCGCTCTACGACCCGCAAGAGGGTTACTACTGCCGCACAGACCTTGCGCGATGGGGCCGCAACGGTGATTACCTCACCAGCCCTCAACGAAGCCCGCTCTTCGCCGTCACCTTCGCACACTATTTCGCCCGACTTTACGGAGAACTCGGAGCGCCCGCGAGTTGGACAATCATCGAAGCGGGCGCGGGTGCGGGCCATTTCGCGGCGGGTGTGCTTGAAACTCTGCAACGTGATTTCCCGGAAATTTTCGCACGCACGCGCTACCTGATTGATGAAGCGAGCGCCGACGCTGTAGTGCGAGCGAAAGCAATGCTTGCTCCTTTTAAGGAGCGCGTTGATTTCGGTTGTCTCTTGCAGCGAGAAGAGCCAACCGGGGAATCAATCGTCTTTGCGAATGAGTTGCTTGATGCTTTTCCTGTGCATCGCGTGACGATGCGCGAGGGACAGCTAATGGAGTTGTTCGTTGGCTGCGATGAGGCTGGCGAGTTCGTCTGGATTGAGGATGCGCCGTCTACGCCGCGTCTGGCTGAGTATCTACATACTCTTCGGATTGAGCTGGCGGAAGGACAGACGGCGGAGGTAAACCTCGAAGCAGTGGACTGGTTTTCGAAGGTCGCAGGGCTTCTGCAACGAGGATTTCTCATCGTCGTTGACTACGGCGCGGAGGCGTTTGAACTCTACGACTCTTCCGTGCGACCGGCGGGAACGTTGCGTGCCTTTCAACGTCATCGCTTATCGAACGATGCGCTCTGCTCGCCCTGCGAGCAGGATTTGACGACGACCATTGATTGGACATCCGTCAAAAACGCAGGCATGCAGGCAGGGCTGCGAACAATCCTCCTTGAGCGACAGGATAAGTTTCTCTTGCAGGCAGGACTACTGGAACAGTTGGAGCGATTAACGGCCAAGGCCCGCAGTGAAGCCGACATCGCTGCTTTACGCGCCAGCGCACGCGACATGATTCTACCCGACGGCATGAGCGCCAGCTTTCAAGTTCTCGTACAGAAGAGTGGCGCGGATTGAAGAATGATAATTGATGAGAGGGAAGCTGCTTTCAAATCGCGTTTTCGGCAAACGCATGTTGGAGCTTTGATAACGACGCCGCAGTAATCGTTGCAGCAGTTAGTAAACCGAATCGTGATGCGCTATTAATAGGATTGAAATTGATGGTTTCTCATGTATAATGCGCTGGATTCACGCAAGGCAAGCTCTGATAATTCTTCATCGGGAAGCTAGCTCCCGTTTACAGGCTTCGTTACCAACTCTCTTGTAGCGGGCCACATTAGCTGTCCTCGCGGAATAGCAATCATCTCTCATTTCCGTCGCCGCCGGCTGGCTCGTCCGTCTCCGAATTTCGATGCGGCAGGCCCGGCAGCTTCGGTCTCATTTCTCAAGCAATCGAACGAGCCAGCTGGGTGTCTGCAAGGTTGTAGTATCCAGTTTTCTGAGGATGCTGCAAGGATTTTCCAACTAAAGCAGAGAAGCCGCAAACGGGATTATAGCAATTCTTGTGTCTGGCATTCTCTGCCGCGCCATTCAGATGATGTTGCTGCTGATGGAGGCTGCCGCCCACAACACAAATCTCGAACAGAGATACGCTCGAAGTTAATATCCCAGGCGACACAGAGTTCGAGTTAGTCCCGAAAGATACCTCAGGAGCAGGCATCTTTGAGGTTGACGCACCGCAGAAATAATTTTTTGAGACGGCGAAAGAGATGTTCAGTAGATTAGAGACCAAAACTGTCGGCGGCACGGCCGACATCAAAGACCATTTCGACCGCTGCGCTCCCGAATATAACGAGCAGCACGGAGATGCCGAGCGACTGCTCGAATACAGGCTCGGTCTTATACGGAAGTATGCCGAACTTCGGAGCGAAGATGTCGTGCTCGATGTGGGCTGCGGCCCCGGCCATCATTTGCTGGCCCTCGCAGGAGAAATCAAGCGCGGCATCGGGATTGATTTGTCGTCGGGAATGATTGAGGTTGCGCGAAAGAATCTTTCGTCTTCCGTCTGGAAGGAGAGGCTCGAATTCGTCGTCGAAAACGGCGAGGCGCTTGAGAGCGTGCCTGAAAGTTCAGTTGACCTTGCGATCTGCATCGGCGCTCTTGAGCATATCTATCATAAAGAGTCTGTGCTGGCGGCCGTCTATAGAGTGCTCAAACCGCGTGGGCGCTTCTTTTGTCTGACGCCGCATGGAGGATTCCTCTGGTACAGGGCCATCGCGCCGCTGCTCGGAATGAAAACGAGGCATCTTTCAACAGATAGATTTTTAACGCGCAAGAGTTTTACGCGAATGCTTAAAGAGGCGGGTTTCAAACGCTTGGAAGTGGGCCACTGGAAGTTTGTCCCGAAGGGTGACATGCCTGCCGTCATCGGAGTTGTGGTTGAGAAGCTTGATGTAGTCGGCAAACTTCCGGGCATGACTTCATTCCGCAGCGGGCTGATGGTCTGCGCGCGAAAGTCTGCCTGAACGCAGGACAATCGAAGATGAACTGTCAAACGGCTGGCGGCGGCCTTTTTTATTCTCACCGTCAGGTTAAGGAGGTTTGGATAGCATGAACGAATTAGCAGTAACACATATGGCGTGTGCTCGTATCCCTACGCCTGAGGGTGAATTTAAGGTCTGCCTCTTCGTCAACGGGCAGGATAACAAGGAGCATCTGGCCTTAGTCGCAGGTGATGTCACAGGGCAGGACGATGTGTTGGTGCGTGTTCATTCCGAATGCTTTACGGGCGACGTGCTGGGCTCTCTGCGCTGCGATTGCGGCGTGCAACTCGAAGAGTCAATGAACCTGATTGCGAAGGAAGGCGCTGGCATTCTCATCTACCTGCGCCAGGAGGGCAGAGGCATCGGTCTCGCCAACAAGCTCAGGGCCTACAACCTTCAAGAGCAGGGCTACGATACTGTTGATGCCAACCTGCTACTCGGATACGGAGCCGACGAAAGAGACTACACGACGGCCGCTCTCATACTGAAACATCTGGGCGTGCGTTCCGTGCGTTTGATAACGAACAACCCTACGAAAATCGAGAGCCTTGAACTTTCAGGCATCGAAGTGAGCGAGCGCGTGCCGCTGCCTTCATACGTCACGGCTGAAAACGCAGCTTACCTGCTAACCAAAGTCAGGCGCATGCGCCACCTTCTTAATCTGGACGCACACACCACGGCTCTGAAAGAACATGAGAACGGCAACGAATCCGCAGCATCCGAAGCAACTGAAGCAACCGATTTTCTCAACACACAGAGTTGCGTCCCCGTCAGCGATGGTATCGAACTGTTGCGCGCGAAAATAGCCGGACATCAACAGGACAATCGCCCGTTCGTCACCCTGAGCTATGCGCAGAGTCTTGACGGCTGCATTGCAGGGCGGCCCGGACAGCAGCTTGTCTTGAGCAGCAGCCAATCGCTTGTTCTGACGCACAAGCTGCGTGCGGCGCACGACGCTATCTTAGTCGGCATAGGCACGGTGCTGGCAGACAATCCACGACTCACTGTGCGGCTGGTCGAAGGTCAAATCCCGCAGCCCGTTATCTTAGACAGCCACCTGCGGCTTCCGCTTGACGTTAACCTGCTCCGCAATCATCCGTTGCGCCCGTTGATAGTGACGGGCGAGCAGGCGGACATCGGAAGGCAGAAGGTGTTAGAGGAAGCGGGAGCGCGCGTGCTGCGCCTTCCGTCTGATGAGAGAGGGCGTGTGCGTCTGCCCTTGATGTTGGAGCGTTTGCGTGAGTTGGGAATAAAGAGCCTGATGGTCGAGGGCGGCGCGCGTATTATCACAAGCTTTCTCTCGGAGCGTCTGGTCAATCACATGATACTGACGGTTGCGCCTGTCTTCGTCGGCGGTATGCGCGGAGTGCGCAAGCTCAACCGCTCGGACACGGCCTTCTATCCACACTTGAGCAACTTGCAGCATCAGCCCGTCGGCAAAGACATGATTTTCTGGGGCGACCCCGTCTGGGAGGGATGATGAGAAACCGGCTGGCACTTCATTTCACAGCGCCCTACGAAGTAGGCGTGCGAGAGGAAGAGATGCCTGTGCCTGCCGCCGGACAGATTCTTGTCAGAACTCTCTTGTCGGCTATTAGTCAGGGCACGGAGCTTTTGATGTACAGGGCGGAAGCTCCTGCGGACGTTCCTCTGGATGAAACAATCCCTGCGCTTGCACATCCGGGCAGCTACCCTTTCAAGTATGGCTATGCTGCCGTCGGAGAAGTTGTAGGCTTGGGCCAGGACGTGTCAGATGCATGGCACGGGCAATACGTCTTCTCGTTTAATCCACACGAGAGCCACTTTGTCGCGACGCCGGAAGATGTCATTACGATTCCCGACGGCGTCTCTCTGGATGATGCCGCTTTCCTGCCAAACATGGAAACAGCCGTCGGCCTCCTGATGGACGGCCGCCCGCTGATTGGAGAAAAGGTTGTCGTCTTCGGGCAGGGAATTGTCGGGTTGTTGACGACGGCGCTGCTAGCGCGTCTGCCTTTGTCCACACTATTGACTATGGACAGATACACTCTGCGCCGGAACGAATCGCTGGCAATGGGAGCGCACGCCAGCCTCAACCCGGAAGCGGAAGACGCGTTGAAAGAATTAATCGCGCTGCTGAATGAGCAGCAACAGGACACCAGAGCGGATTTGACTTATGAACTGAGCGGCAGCCCTCCGGGGTTAGACATGGCAATCGAAGCGACAGGCTTCGACGGGCGCATCGTCATCGGCTCATGGTACGGGCGGAAGCGCGCTGAGCTTAACTTGGGCGGGCGCTTTCATCGTAGTCGAATTCGTTTGTTGAGCAGCCAGGTCAGCACGCTTGCTCCAGAGTTGACAGGACGCTGGACGAAGACGCGCCGCCTGCAAACGGCTTTCGAGATGCTGAAGCTACTGAAACCCTCGCGGCTCATCACGCATCGCTTCCCCTTCAGCCGCGCAGGCGAAGCTTACAAGCTGATTGACAAGCATCCAGAGCAGTGTATTCAAGTCCTGCTCAACTATGAGAACAATTCTTAAGCGCGTCTCGAAAAGGAGTTTTTGGGCATGTACACCGTCGCGGTCAGGCAAGACTTCGTTGCGCAGCATTACCTGCTCGGAGTAATCAGCGGGCCGGAAAGCCGTCTGCATTCGCACGACTACAAAATCGAAGTCAGGCTTGAAGGAGAGCGCCTCAGCGAGCAGGGCTACCTGATTGACATTGATCTCATTAAAGAGAATCTGGAAACACTTCTGGGCAAATACCGCGACCGTTCGCTCAACGATGCGCCGGAGTTTGCAGGATTAAACCCGAGCGTCGAACACTTCGCGCGCATCCTTTGCGCCGAGCTTCGCAAACACATCGAAGCGCCGGGCCTGCAAGCCATCACCGTCAGGCTGTGGGAAGACGAAAACGCCTGGGCTTCATTCAGGCAGGAGTTGTAGTAGTGCGAATCGGACTACTCATCTGCGGCGATCTGGACATCCTGACCGGCGGCTTTCTTTACGACCGCATGCTGGTCAAATACCTGCAAGAGCAAGGCGAAGAGGTGGAAGTAATCTCTACGCCGTGGCGGGCCTACGGCCATCATCTCTTTGATAACGCTTCGCGCTCACTGCTTAAACGCCTTCGCGCCGCAAACCTTGATGTCCTGATACAGGATGAGTTGGCCCACCCGTCTTTGTTCCTGCTCAACAAGCGGCTGAAACGTCATGTTAAATATCCAATCATCACTCTCGTTCATCTACTGCGTTCGAGCGAAACGCATCCGGCTCTGCTGAAACAACTGTACGGAGCAGTCGAAAAGCGTTACCTGAAAAGCGTTGACGGCGCGATCTATAATTGTGAGACGACGCGCACGAGCGTTGAGCGACTGCTCGGAAAAAAACTTCCCTTCGTCGTCGCACATCCCGGCCGCGACCATCTGCGCCAGGGCCTCTCTCTCGAAGAGGTTGCAGCACGCGCCAAACAAATTGGCCCACTCAGAATCGTCTCGATTGCCAACATCTTGCCAAACAAGGGCTTGAGCGTCCTGATTGAAGCGCTGTCGAAGCTGCCTGCTGATAGTTGGCGCTTGAAGGTGCTGGGCAGCCTCAAGATGGACGCGTCTTATGTCAGGACAATACGCATGCAGATCGCCGAGGCAGGATTAACCGCGCACGTCAGCCTGCCGGGAACCGTGCCGAACGGAGAGATGCCCGCTCATCTTGCAGGAAGCGACCTGCTGGTCGTGCCATCGTATTACGAGGCGTTTGCTATCGCGTATCTGGAGGCGATGAGCTTCGGCCTTCCTGTCATCGCGAGTACGGCTGGCGGCGCACGCGAACTCATTACCCACGGGCAGGAAGGTTTTCTACTGTCTCCGGGAGATGCGGACACGCTGGCTCATTACTTACAGCAGGTCATTCAAGGCCGCGAACGATTGCTGCAAATGAGCCTTGCAGCGCGCAGGCGTGTTGATGCGCACCCGACGTGGGCCCAGAGCTTTGGCCGCGTTCGCGAATTTCTGCAATCAATAGTCAGCGCAGATACGACGGCCGACGAAAGAGCAATGCAAAATTTCATAGGGGGCGAGACACGCGCGCCTCTGTAGTTAAGCCGGATGGATACTGCTATGCGAAACATAGAACAGGAAAGTGTCACACAGGAACAGATTCAGCGTTGGTTTGATTCCGTCTATCAAACGCAGGGACTAGACTACCTGCGCCCGCCTGAGGCATACACAATCTTCCTGCGACTGCTCGGAGTAGAGCCGGGGCAATCTTTGCTGGATGTGGCCTGCGGGCCCGGCCTGCTGCTCCGAGAGGCACGCAATCAAGGGCTTCGTGCGTGCGGGCTTGACATCTCGACGGTTGCTCTCACGATGACGCCGCAGGTCGCGCCCGGCGCGCTCGCGACCGCTGGCAACGCGGAAGCGCTGCCCTTTGCCGATGGCGTGTTTGATTATGTGACCTGCATCGGCGCTGTGGAGCGTTTCCTGAATCGTGAGCAGGCATTAAGCGAAATGCGTCGGGTAGCAAGACCAAAGGCACGCTTCTGTTTTATGGTGCGAAATTCGCGCACGCTGAGCTGGAAATTCGCCATCGAACTCCTGCGCCAGCGAAACACAGTCGGCCATCAGGACGCAGACACTCTCGAAAGCTGGACGGCCCTCTTCAAGCTTAACGGCTTCGCCATCGAAAACGTTCTGCCCGACCAATGGTTCCGGCAGCGACTCCAAAGACTAATGCCAGCGCCGCTCAGCAAGTTAAACTACAAGCCAGAGCGCCACATTCTTCCGCTCCGTTTTGCCAACGAGTTCATCTTTCTGTTGAAGGCTGCGTGATGGGCCAGGTAAGCGAGCGGGTTTATCTGTAAAGGCATTTAAACTTTTCGCAGAATTTGGTGTATGCAAGGTCGTGGTCTGATTCGATGAGTTGATTGATAGAGCCTCCTTTGAAGCCCCACGAATCATCTATCCGCGCAAACTCTTCGCTCGTCAACGTGCGACGGATGGCGTCGCTGAAACGCCCGCCGTCAATCACCTTGTACGGACGATTGTGGTCTCTGGGCGCTCTGATGTTTTCGTCCAAGAGTTCTGTAATCGCTAGCGCGTTATGCAGGCGGGCGATAATCTCGTAAATTCTGCAAAGGATTTCTTCGCGCTGTTTCCATGAGCTTGCAAGCAGTGCTTGCTGGAGAAGCGGACTCAACTCCGGCCCGCACCTGAGGCGGGAAAAACCCGTGCCCAGCCATTTTCGATACGGGGCATAGCGGCGTTCCATCAGAAAGCAGAGCTTCATCATGTTTTTGATGAGACGCGCCGTGATAACCATCGAGCCGAGCTCATCGCCCACGTAGCCGCAACGGCCCATCAAATCTTCCTCGTCTCCGATGGCTTTCCACTGCCTACTCAAGAGGTAACGCCAGATTTCGTCGGGATAATAACTGAACTTACGGCGCGCGGGTTCGAGCGTTCCCAGCCCGTCGTGGAAAACTTTTCCGGCCGTGACGGTCAGCAGCCTGTGTTCATAAAAACTGAGCCAGTCTTCCGTCTTCAATTCTTTGTCGGGGTCGAAGCCGAGGTTTGTGTGAAAGAAGCTCTTTAAAGTTTCGCAGTAGATGAGATGATTGACAGGGCCAGAGTTTATGGCCTTCATCATTAGTAGTTCGCCGTGGCCTGTGGGCGCGAAGTTGGTTGGGTAGCCGCGAAATTCATAGGGCAGCTTACGGCTGAGAGTTTCGCTGATGTTGTATCTTCCGCGGTCTTCTTCGGAGAGAAACAGGTAGAGCCGCAGGCCCCACATGTGGTCTGCTGATTCGCTGTCGTCGTAGCCCAGAACGTCTGAACCCCAACCAATGAGAGCCGCCGAATAGCGCAGTGCAGGATACTCCGCTTCGAGAATCGGCCTGACGATCTCATGGTAGTACATCTCGCTTAGCGTGAGTCCCTTGATGAATTCCGGCATCGGCAGTCTCCTCTGTTCAGTTGAAACATATCGAGTTAGGTCTGCAAGAATATTCCGCGAGAGCGTTTGAGTCTCGTCTAAACTACGACTCACTGTGTCCTCTGCGAGCGACTATCAGGCGATAGCGCATCTTCCCTTTCTGGTAGAGACGTTCCAGCCCGACGCCGCCCAGATAGGCAGACAACACGGCACGCGCCGGAGCGAGGCGCAGCAATTTGTAGAGCCGCGTGTATTTCTTCTCCTGCTGGTCTAGGATGTCGGCGCTTCTGTATCTGACGTGCGGAGTGAGGTCTGCTTCGTGAATCACGTTCAGGCGCGCACGTTCGAGCGCTTGACGGTAGTTGTCCTCGGTCGGGTAAGGATGACAGCCCCAGTGTTGGCGCAGGAGCATGGCATCAGCAGGAGCTTCCCTCTCGATATCAACTTTCGCCATGTCTTCCAGGATGAGCATTAACCCTCCGGGGCGCAGGCTGCGCGCGAGGTTGTAGATGGTTTGACTGAGGTCGGGCGCGTGGACAAGGGATTCGATAGCGGTGACTGCATCGTAGCTTCCGGCGATTGCAGCATCGTAGCTCTGGAGGTGGAAACGACAAGCATCAGCGATGCCGCGCCGCTCAGCTTCACGCCGCGCGACGCGAAGCTGCACGCGACTCAAAGTCAGCCCGTCGTATTGGCCGCCGATGCGTTCATGCCAATGAAAAATCGTGCCGCCGAATCCGCATCCGGCATCGAGCACACGCGGCGCTGGCGGCAACTGCGCCGCTTTAAGCATCTGGTCGTTGACGTAGTCAAGACCGGCCGTCCGATTCTGCGGCTCGCTCGTCTCAGCGGGCACGGAGAGCGTCTTGTGCATTGTGAAGCTCGCGAAGCGGTCGCGATAGCTTAGCCAGTTGGCAAGCTGCACGTAGCGTGAGAGCCAATCATAGAGAGCCGGAACTGTGTCGTTTGTAGTCAAGTCGGCATCATCTCCGTGCGTAAAGGTGATGGCTTCTGTCCAAAGGCAGTCGGCCTTTACAGTCTTAAGCAAACTGATTTTAGCGCATTTCCAGTTTTCTCTGGCGTTTGCGGCGCAGATTCTCTATCTTAATGCTCACTTGCTATAAACATCATTAACAATTCATCTGAAGGTCAGCGTGAGAGCAAAAGGGGGCAGATGTCCGGGAAACTTGAAGTCAAACAGAGCAACATTTATGGGAAGGGCTGCTTTGCCCTCGTCCCGTTTGTTAAGGGGAAGAAGATTGCAGACTATGCAGGCGAACTGATCCGTGGCAAACGCAGAATCGAGGCCCGACTGCGACGGCAGCGCATCGTAAAGATTATCTGGATTAACGACGAGGTTGCGATAGACGGCGCGGTCGGCGGCGCGGAGACTGCTTACATCAATCATTCCTGCGAGCCTAATGCCTACATGCGCGGCGCGCCGGGAAACAGGATTATCTTCTTTGCCCTGCGCGATATTAAGAAGGGCGAAGAGATAACCATCAACTACAGAGACCCTGAGCATCCTGAAAAGTGCAGGTGCGGTGCACGCAAATGTCGCTCAAACTCTCGTAGAGCCTGACGCGCTTCGTCAAGCTTTTTCTCTTCAGGGCCAGTGAGTAGCGACCTCTTTTGGAAGGCCGAGGTTGCGCCGGGCCTTCTGCTCGTAGGGGCGTGCAGGGTTTGTCATGTACAGCCCGCAGCAGCGATTGCAGATGGGCATGCGATTATGAAGGATGTGCTTGCGAAACTTGACGGCCATCTCTGAATTGAATGCTTCCATCAGGCCGTCGCGAAAGGCGTTGCCAGCGATGATGTCAGGGTGGCCGGGACAAAAGGTTAAATCGCCGTTTGCCTGCACGCGCGCCCAGTAGAAGGGCATAAAGCAGCTTTCGTTGCCAAACGTGTTGAGGTAATCAGTAAACCAGTCTTCGTAGTCCTTGCCGCGCAGATGACTTGGGCCAGCGACCGCGAAGGGCGGCAGCAGCCGGAATCTTTTTTGACGGAGCAGTCGCCTGAGCTTGCCTGTCGCTTCACTGTAATCATGCTTGTCATGCTTCGGGGCAATCCAGCCGCGCCACGCTCCCGACGATTTCTCGATGCCGAAATGCTCCTGTAAATGTTTTTCATACGCCAGCCCTGCCTCTTCCGGCATAAAATATCGAAGATTATAGTTAAGGGCGAAGACGTTGAAATCGCGTGCGACGGCGAAGGCTTTCTCGATTACGTCCGAAGTCCATTCGCAGACGACCGTGCTCATAATGACGAGCGGCAGCGGCATCTTCAGCTTGCGTCGTAACTCAAAGAGCGCTGTGATACCTTCTCTCGTCTGCTGAAATCTGCCGCGACCACGAACCCTGTCGTGCGATTCTTCGTCGCCGTCAATTGATAAGATAAACGCCAGATTCCTGATGCCCGCCAGTTGGTCCAGATGGTCTTTCAGGAGAGTGCCGTTCGTGGTCAGCAGCACGTCGAAGTTGCGTGTGCCGAGAATCTCAAACAGCTTGTCAATATGCTTATAGGCTAGAGGCTCGCCGCCGTGAATGTTGATGAGAGAGGTCTGAGGGTTGAGACCTTCGACGAGTTTTGTCAACGAAGATTCATCAACATGCTTTGCCTTGCGCGTGCCGTCTAGAAAATAGCCGTTCTCGCCCCACTGGTTACAGAAAGGGCAACGCAGATTGCAGGCTTCGGTCGGAATAAACTGCACGACAGCGGGTGACGGCAGTTTGAACTCGCCGCTGCGAACGGAATCCTCAAACTCCTGCCCCCATCTTTGATGACGGCGACGGCTTCGCCAGAACATTTGACCGAAGTGCCAGTAGTCGCGCAGTTGATAGTGAAAGCTCATTGTCGTCTTCCCGTCTTCAGAGAGCAGGCTCGATTGCTCGTCGTTCGCGTCGTTCAATCGCAGTAGAGATGCGACGGCGTGTTTCAGACTAAGGTCAGAAGGTAGTAGGTCACGCCCCCCAGAATCATAGCGACGGGCAGGGTGATGACCCAGGACATCAGTATCTCGGAGACAACTCGCTTGTTGACCTGTCGCGTTATCAGGCCGATGCCAAACAGGGAGCCGCATGAGACGTGTGTGGTGGAGACGGGCACTCCCAGCTGGCTGGCGAAGATGACGAGCGCCGCCGTCGTTAGATTCGCTGTCAAGCCCTGTCCGCGTGTGAGGGGCGTGATTTTGCGGCTCATCGTTTCGGCGACCTTGCGTGCGTTGAGCAGGCCGCCGACGGCCATCCCTAATGCGACCGACATCATTCCCCAGCGCAGTCCCAGAGCTTGTATGACGAGCATGAGAGCGACGATTTTAGGAGTATCGTTGAGACCTCTGGCGAAGCAGACGCTACCGGCGCTGATGAAGTGAAACAGATCGAGCGCACGGTGTGTGGTGATGGCAAGCTTCTCGTCTCCGTAAATCGTATCGCAGTCTGTCATGGTGGACACGCTCACGCCGGGCAGAGCGACGGGACTAAAGGCGACGGCTGCGGCGGCGGGCACTGTGGCGGAAGCGGCCTGTTCGACTTCTCCGACGCAGATACATCCTTCTTCTGCTGCACTCTCAGCGCGAGTTCCGAATGCTTGAACGAGCTTGTAGATTGCTACTCCAAGCAAGAGAGCCATCACAGGGCTTAAGAGCAACGGCAGAAAAAACGCGCCGCCGAGCTTTGAGACGTTGACGGCCGTTCCGGCGGCCACGAAGCCGCTGCCGACGAGCGCTCCCGTCAGGCTATGTGTCGTCGAGATGGGGAAGCCCGTGATGGTTGCCAGCATGACTGTCAGGCCGGCGGCGAGGGCAACAGCCAGCAGAAAAGTTGCGGAGGTGGTCAGCGCATCGGGCACGAGTCCTTTGCCGGAAAAATTTCTGACCAGCGTTTCGGCCAGAAAAATTGAACAGACGGAGCCTGCGAAGGTGGTCACGGTGGCCCACCAGATGGCCCTGCGGTAGTTGGTCGTTCCACTACCGAAGAGAGTCGCAACGCCCTTGAAGTTGTCGTTGGCTCCGTTCACATAAGCCAGAAAGCATGTGACTAAAAAAAGGATTGCCAGAATCAACATGGTTCGCTCCTTTCGGTCTGCGAGTTGTTATCTTCAGGGCCAATGAGTAGCGACCTCTTTGGGAAGGCCGAGGTTGCGCCGGGCCTTCTGCTCGTAGGGGCGCGCAGGGTTTGTCATGTACAGCCCGCAGCAGCGATTACAGATCGGAAAACGATTCGTCAGAATGTGCTTGCGAAACTTGATTGACGTTTCGGAGTTGAAAGCGGGCATTAGCCCGTCGCGAAAGACGTTGCCGACGATGATGTCAGGATGGCCGGGGCAATAGATGAGGTCGCCGTTAGCGTGTACGCGCGCCCAGTAGAAAGGCATAAAGCAGCTTTCGTTGCCGAACGTGTCTAGATAGTCCGTAAAGTAGGTCTCATAATCTTTGCCGCGAAGCTGGCTGGGCGTTGTAACAACGTAGGGCGGACGAACGCGGCTGCGCTTCTCGCGGAGCACGCGTCTTAAGGCGGCGGCGACATTTCCGTAATCATGTTCGTCGTGATGCTCAGACATCCAGCCGCGCCATGCGCCCGATGATTTCAGGCCAAACTCCTGTTGCAAGTGCTGCTCATATTTCTGCCCGATCTCTTCTGTGAGAAACCAGCGAAAGTTGTAGTTGATGGCGAAGGCGTTAAAGTCGCGCGCCACGTCGTAGATTTTCTCAAGCACATTGGTCGTCCATTCGCAGACCGTAATGCTGATGATGAGCAGAGGGAGCGGCATCTTCAGCTTGCGCCTGAGGTCGAAGAGTTCGGCCATGGCGGTCTTCGCCTGCGCGAATCTGCCCGCGCCGCGAATCTGATTGTGCGTCTCTTCGTCGCCGTCAATTGATAAGAGAAACGAAAGGTTTTCGATGCGGGCAAGGCTTTCAAGATGAGGTGTCAGCAGTGTGCCGTTAGTCGTGAACATGACATCGAACTGCTGCTCGCGCAGAAGCTCAAGCAGCGTTGCGGTGTGTTTGTAGGCGAAAGGCTCGCCGCCGTGGACGCTGATGTACGTCTCGCGCGGCGAGAGGCTGCGCACGAGCTTCGCCAGCCCCTCTTCTTCCATGTGCTGAGCCTTGCGTATGCCTTGAATAAAGTAGCCGTTCTCGCCCCACTGATTACACATCTGGCAGCGCAGGTTGCAGGCTTCGGTCGGCAGGAGTTGAACGACGGCGGCCGTCGGCAACTTGAAACTTCCGTCGCGTACAGACGCTTCATACTGTTTACCCCAAGCTCTATGGCGACGACGACTGCGCCAGTACATGCGAGCGTAATGCAGATAATCGGAGGCCGAGTAGTTGTGTTTCATAGCGTGTTCCTCAGGTTGAGTTAATCAACCCGCCGCGAAGATTTGGAGCTTTACGTGAGCAGTACGACCTTGCCGTAGTTCTGACGATTGGCAAGAAGTTGATGAGCCTGCCGAATTTCGCTTAAAGGAAGCGTGTGTCCGATTTGTATCTTGAGTTGGCCTCGGCTAACCCAGCTTAAAAGGCGCGCGACGGATGCCTGCATCAACTCGCGGCGCTCCAGAATCGCGCTCAGATGAAAGCCGAGCACGCCCTGCGAGCGGAAGAGGAGTTTGAGCGAATCTATCGCCGGAGACTCGCGGCTGGCGAAACCGATAAGCACCATCCTGCCAAGCGACGGCAGAAGCGCCAGACTCCGGCGCATCACGTCGCCGCCGACTGTTTCAAGAATGATGTCAGGCCCGCGCCTATCCGTTATCTCGCGCACAGACGCTTCAAAGTCTTCATACGCGACCGCACGCTCAGCGCCAAGCTCAAGCACACGCTCGCGCTTCGCTCGCGTGCTGGCCGTTCCAACTACCCGCAGGCCGAGCAGCCGTGCGATTTGTACGGCGGCTGTGCCGAGCCCACCGCCCGCTGCGTGAATGAGCACCGTCTCACCTTCAGTGGCATGGGCCAGAGTCGTCAGCGCGTGATAAGCGGTCAGGTATTGAACAGGGAAGGCCGCGCCCTCCGCGAAAGAGATTTTATCAGGCAAGGGAATGCAGGCGCGTTCATGCGCGAGAACGTATTCAGCCTGCGCGCCTCCCGAAGTGAGACACATGACGCGAGAGCCGACAGGCGTTGAGATGCTGCCTTGCGCTGCCGTTGATTCGACAACTCCGGCTGCTTCGACGCCGGGAAAGTAAGGCGGCTTTGGGCCACCCGGATAAAGTCCCTCGCGTTGCATCACATCCGAGTAGTTAAGCCCGGCGGCCTCGACGCGTACCAGCACTTCGCCCTCGCGCGGCTCAGGCTTTGAACGCTCCACTACTTCGAGCACTTCAACTCCGCCAAAAGCATCAACGCGTATGGCTTTCATCTGTTTAACTTCCTACGGAAACCGGGGTGCAACCGAGTGTATCGGAGTTGCAAGGCTCTTCAACCAACTATGAGGACGGTCAGACTAAATGAGTTGTTATGCCGTCTGATTTATCGAGTTGGCCTTATTAATCTTTATCTTTCTCGACCATGTTTACCCCCATATAGTAATGATTCTCCATCGAGCGCTCACCGACGAACTCTATTCGCCCTTGCACATCTGCCTCGCTATATTCAAAATAAAAGCCAGCGGGAGAAGCACTACCCGTTCTAACGACATTTGCACCGCTCTGGATAATCAGCTTCTCAATATCTGATTTAAGGGATTCGAGGACTGCTGCTTCCTTCTCCTTGAACTTATCCCCAACTGAATCTTTTATCTGGCACGTGAGGCCCTCGCTTCTATTGCGGGAATATTTATCCGATTTTGATTCCGTGATGCCGCCGCCGCCGCCGCCCCCACCGCCGGAGCAAAGTTCTCTCCAAAGCAATTTATTCCTCACAACTACATGCACCAGGGAGAAGGCAGAATAGAACTTAGTTTGTGAAACCATCGCAGTCGCGAAAGGAGTTACATTTTTATCGTAAATCCAGTTAGGCAACAGGGCAGTTAAAAGGCTCATGGCTAAAACAACTTTATGCACCATTGAAATCTCCTTTCAAGCGGCATCACGCGGCTTATATCTCGCGCGCACCCCTCGTGTCAATAAAAACTAGGTTCGACAGGTATCCTTTTTCTCAAGGCTCTGTTTGGTTACGAATCTTCCATAACGTGTCACTGAAAACAGCATGACGAGTTGCCGGCTGTTGACTCTCTCTTAACCTTCACGCGCGATGCGTTCGGCTACGTAGCGAGCGTCGCGAGCGATGCCGCGCAGGTAGGGCGAGGCGAAGGTTCGACCGAAGCGAAAGCCGAGCAGGTAAAGCCCGCGAGTCCGCGTGCTCTCACAGTTTTTGACGATGGGTCGCCCGTCCGGGTCGTAGTCAACCAATCGTTTGTAGTGCTCTGTGGCATAGCGAAAGCCCGTCGAGAAGACGACGAGGTCAGGCCGGAGCTGCACGCCATTGCGGAACGCTACCGTCTCGCCTTCGTAGCTTTTGACGGCGGGCACGCGCGTAATCAGCTTGGCTTTGATTGCGCGACGGACGGCGAGGCCGGTCATCGGTTCGTGCAGTCGTCCGGCACGCCAGCCGAAAAGACAGGTCGGCACTTGCTCTGGAAGCCAGACAAAGTAGTGCACGTCAATGCCCAGAATCCAATGAGGGGAGGCAATCATGGCAGAGCGGAGCGAGAGCCAAGCGTGCGCGTCCTCAGAGCGCACTTCGAGCCATCGTTCCAACACTTCGGCCGCAGACGCACCGCCGCCAACCACCAGCAGTCTGCGCACAGGCGCGAGGTCTGAAGCGCGCACGTTGATGCTATGAAGCCAGCGAAACGAGCAAGTCGTGGGATTGAAATCCGGCGGAAGCTGTGGCTGGCTGATGATGCCTGTGGCGTTTATGACGTGGCTACCCTGAAGAAGATGCTCCGTTTCATCTTTGCCACGGTAGCGAACCGTGAAGACTCCGCGCTCGCACATGACGCCCGTGACCTCGGCATCAGTGATAACGCTTATGCCGTGCTTCTCCTGATAACGTTCGAGTTCGCGGACGAGTTGATTAAAGGGCAGGTAGGTTGGCGTTGCGGGCTCTGTGTCCATGCCGGGCAGCAGCGAAAGGCTGGTCGGGGAGAGCAAGACCATCTCGGGGTCAACTTTGCGGAGCGCCGCAGAAACGTGCGAGCCCTGTTCGAGCAGCGTATAAGCGACTCCGCGACGGGCGAGACAGGCGGCAGCGGCCAGCCCCGCCGGGCCAGCCCCTATGATGATGACGTGTTTGGCTGACTTGGTTCGGCTCATCTGAAAAAATGCGTCAGCTACTTTGCGACTCGTCGTGCAATTCTGCGACTACCGTGTCGAGCAGTTTCTCAGCATCAAGGCTTGAGAAGCCGGTCAGCCGGTAAGTCAGCGATAGCTTCGTGCCTCCGGCTAAGACGACGGCAGCCAGCGCAGCGCCCATGTGCAGGCAAACGGGCGTGTAGATATGATGGTCGAGAAGCTGAAGCGCGCCGCCCGAAAGCTTTTCGACTTCCGAATAGATGTGTGTGTTCTGTTCGAGCCATGTGAAATGGCTTGTGGCAAAGCCTGTCGAACTTTGATTAACGGCGAGACGCCGGAACAGCGGCCAAGGCAAATATCGCGCGGGCGTAGTGAACAAAGGCACGCCCAAGTGCGAACGCTGCCGCAGGCCCGTTTTGAGTTGTTCCTGCATCTCGCGTGCAATCTTTTCCAGCGGTTCGATGGGGTCTGCGAAGAGTATGAGCGGCGAAACGAAATTACCGATAGCATCTTTCCCATCGCGCCGCGGTCGCAAGCTCACAGGCACTTCGAGCGAAACTTGACGACCCGGCGCGGTCACCTGCTGCGCAGTATTCCATGCGCCGATTGCTCGTACCCATGCGGCCGCACAGAGCCACGCGGGCGTGACCGAAGCTTTAACGGCTCGCTGCTTGATGCGTTCGCAGGCGGCCGCGTCGAGCATCCTCTCGCACGTCGCTATCTCGCCGGGGTGGCACGCACGCATCTTGAGCGGCATGCTCCGCCCGGCTTTTGCTTCTGCCGCCAGCCAGCGCGTATAGCGCCACATCCCCGGCAGCTTCTTCTGCCGGAGCAAACGACTGGGAGAGATAAGCTCCGTGAGTTTCAATCCGGCTGCGATGTTGGGCGCAGGCAGTCTCTCGTTATTGCTGAGGCGTGCCAGAACGCGCAGCGCATCAGCGCAGAGTGCAAAGAGCGCTTCGCCGTCAGTCAGCGCATGGTGAGCGCGGAAGGCCAGCGTGCTTTTCTCCCGGCCGTAGATACAGAGTATCTGAAAGGGCGGCTCGCGGAATGGGTCTAGGGGCTTGTTTCTCCAACGAGAGACAGCGCCATTGCCGTCGGCAGTTTGCAGCATCTCTTTCAGTAGACAATCGCCGCTCCAAGTCAGTCCGGCCACACCGCTGCGAAGCGTCTGGCCGAGTCTGGGCCAACGACACAGGAGATAAGCCAGCGCCTCTTCGACGTGCTGCGGCTGCAACTCTCCTTTAATTTCAACCTCAACGCCGTGCTGCATGAGGATGCCCGTTCGTTCCTGATAGGCGACGAAGAAGGCGTCTAGCTGCGAGAGCGCAGAGGCTCTTTGCTGCGACTGCATTACGCAGCTCCTTTCCAGCGCGCCACACGCTCGCGCCGCGCCGAGATTGCCTCCGCCCATTCGGGCACAGCTTCCAGCAGCAGCATCCACAGCTCCGCACGAAGAATTTGAGCCTCGCCCGCTTCAGCCTCAACTTGAACGATGACGTTCGACGCTTCAACGCGGCGCACCTCGGCTCTGATCAACAGGGTCGCGGGAAGCCTCGTGTGCCTGAGAAACTTTGCGTCGCGAATCATGCCGAGCATGGCCCAGCGCTCAAGCCCCAGGCGCGAGTTGATTATCTCTTCGGAGAGCGGCCCTGCGACCTGCGCCGCCAGTTCTATCAGGAGCGAACCGGGAAGCAGCGGCGCGCCCGGAAAATGGTCTGCAAGAAAAGGGATGTCAGCCGGAACGCTGGCCCGCCCTTGTGCGCGGCCGCTCGCCGCGTCAGTAGTGATTGAGCTTATCAACTCAAACATATCTCACACGGCAGCCAGCTTGTGTTCCACCAGCCGCACAATCGCGCCGACGGTGCAATAGCGCGGCAGTGTCGTTGTATGAATACGCGCCGGAAAAATTTGCGGCGGCGAATCCTGAAGCAAAGCTATCAGGCGTTCGCGGCCCGCAGCCGTCAGTACGGAGTCTTCCGCAAACTCGCTGTCCTGCATGTCGCCGCGCGCGAGTTTATAAATAGTTCCTTCGGGAATACTGATGTTGAAGTGCTGCTCAACGCGGAAGAGCAGGTCTAGCATGTCCAGAGACGTGAAGCTCAGATCATAAAAGAGAAGCTGCTCGGGCCGGATCGGTTCGTCGTCAGGCAGCGCGAGCGTTTGCCTGACGAGGGTGGACACTTCCGCAAAAGTGTCTTGATTGCTCATGCCGTGTAACCTCCGTCAATAGACCACACCTGTCCCGTCACATAAGAACTCATCGGCGACGCTAGGAACAGGACGACGGGTACTACCTCTCGCGCCTCGCCCGGCCTTCGCATCGGAATCAGTTGCATAGCACGCTCCGAAGCCTCGTCAAGAATACGCGTCGCCATTCCTCCGGCCAGTAGTCCGGGCGCGACACCGTTGATGCGAACGCCGCGCGCGGCCGTCTCAAGCGCAGTGGTTCTCACAAGAGATTCCAGCGCCGCCTTTGAAGAAGCATAAGCGCCCTGCCCGACGCCCGGTTTTCTGGCAGCCGTCGAAGAGACGACGATCACCTGCCCGCTGCGCTGTAGAATCATGGGCCGGAGCGCAGCCCTCAGCACGCGGAACGTGCCCCACAAATTGAGTTCATAAACCTGGGCCAACTCGTAGTCTGTCAATCCTGCTACGAGTCCGTCGGCGAGCGTTCCGGCGTTGAGGATGAGCGTGTCAATGTGTCCGGCCTTGAGCAGGGCAGCGTTGATGAGATGCTCGCCCGCGTTGCTCTCCGTGAGGTCAAGAGCCAGCGTGTGCAGTCTCTCGCGGGGCGCGTCAAGTTCGGCGGCAAGCGCGTCGAGCGCTTCCTGATTGCGCGCGCTGAGAAAGAGCGTCGCCCCGGCGGCAGCGAAGCCGTGTGCGAGCGCGCGGCCAAGATAGCCGGTCGCGCCCGTGATGATGCATACACGTCCGTGTTGTCCCCAGTCGGGCGACGCAATCATAGTGATATTCGTTTTAGGATGACGGCTGCGTTCTGTCCGCCCATGCCGAATGATGCGGATAAAACGGTGCGCGCATCTGCATCGCGCGGCGCTCCGACGACGTGGTCCAACTCGCAGCCTTCGTCAGGCTCGCTCAGGTTAACGGTCGGCGGAACGATGCCTGTCGCGCACGTATAAGCCGCGACGATTGTCTCAAGCGCGCCCGCCGCTGCCATCGCGTGCCCGATTGCTCCCTTCACACCGCAGACGGGGATGCGCTGCCAGTCTTCACAAAAGAGCCTGCGCAGGGCAGCGGCCTCGGCTAAATCTCCGAGGAATGTTCCCGTTGCGTGTGCGTTGATGGCATCAATCGCAGAGGGCTGAAGATGCGCGTCCTGCAAGGCGCGTCTCATCGAAAGCTCCGCGCCTGCTCCGTCGTCACAAGGGCGGTTGAGGTCGAAGCCGTCCTGGCTCACGCCGAAGCCGACTACTTCGGCCAGCGGCTTCGCCCCACGCCGTCGAGCGGAAGCAAGCGACTCCAACACCAGCGCGCCCGCGCCATCTGCCAGCGCGAAACCCCTGCGCCGCCGGTCAAACGGACAACAGGCAGCAGATGGTTCATCATTATCGTAGTCAACGGCGACAGCCTGTAGCCCCGCGAAGCCTATTAGATAAAACGGCGTGAGCATCACGCTTGAGCCGCCCGCGACGCACGCCTCCGCTCGTCCGCTCCTGATAAGGCGAAACGCTTCGCCTACTGCCTGTGTGCCTGAAGCACACGCGGCGGCGATCATGCGTCGAGGGTGAGAGAAGCCGGATGCAAGCTCCGTGAAGCAGCGACCGGCTGAGCGATGCAGGTAGCCGTCCTCGCTGTCCTGAAAAGTGTCCAGCCCGGTTGACCACAGGAAGCCGCATTCCAGAGAATCGCATTTCGCGGACACAAGCGCGTCCTCTATGGCGCGTTGTGCTATCTCAAGGTCGCGATCAACGTGGTCGTGCGCAACTGCTTTAACTTCGCCGCCCGTCGTCACTGTAATTCCAGACGCCACCAGATGAGCGACGCGGCCGACGCCGGAGCGCCCGTCCAAAAGCCCTCTCCATAATTCTCCGGGCGTCGCGCCGAGCGCCGAAAGCGCGCCCACTCCCGTAATTACGACGCGGCTCTCAGCGTTCATCCGTAATCTCCATCAAGACCCTCACCGCATCAACTCCGTCCGAATGTTCAAAGGGCACGTCGTAAGCGAGTTGCCCGCCTTGATGCTCTGCGATTGCAGAGATGAGGCAGGCGAGCCCTGCCGCCGCATGAGGGCGCACGCAACGCTCCGCGTCCGGCCCTTTGCGCTCGCGCTCTATGCTGACGAGACGCACAAGGCGGTCGCTCGACTGGTAAGGCTTTACCGTGGCGGAGAACAACAAAGCGACGCCAATGCCAGCAGCACCCGCTTCAACGCTCTCCTGATCGCCTGCCATCAATAAAGCCTCCGTTTCGTGCCCGTCTGCGAGACGTTCCGAGATGGCTTCGAGCGCGGCCCATGCCTGTCCTGCTGCGCCTCCGAGTCCGAGACAGTAAGCATGATTGCGGTGCTTGATTGCCAGCGCTGACATCGCCAGATTGTCAACCGCGTGAAGCGTCTGCACAGGGTTCATGCGCATACTGCCCAGATTACCCTGAGCCATGCGAGACGTAATACTGCTTCCCCAACTATAAAGCTCCGCAGAACCTTGCTGGCAGGGCGCGAGCGAAAAGATGGCGATGTTCGAAGGGTCGTCTGCCGCCTGCAAGGCTTCGTCTGCGGCGGCCAATGCAAGCTGCACTGGCAGGTTGTAGCGGCGCACCTGCCGCCAGACCTCCGGCGATGCTTGCCTGACGGCCGCGAGGTCATCTTTCACAGCGGTTGCCACGAGATACGCCACGCCGAAAACTATCCTCCCGCAAGGGCCGCTTGCATCCGTTTAATTCTTCCCGAAGTAGACTGTGTGAATGCCACGCTTGATTTTGGACCAGTAATAGAGGTTGGTCGCTAGATTGACCCACAGGTTGAGGGGCTTGCGGCGCAGCACGACGCGCTTCAGGATAGAGCGCAGCGAATAGAAATCGTTGACGGCCGTCCACCATCCGTCGTGCAATTCGGCGGGCGTCAGACGCTCCGGCTCGAAGACGACGTAAGGCTCGCGCAGGTGGCTCAACTTTCTGTCGAAGACCTTGCCTGAGTTCCAGATTTTATCCCCGGTCGGAGAGCCGGGATATGGTGTCAGGATGAAAAATTGAGTGATCGGAATTTTGAGATTTTCCAGATACTCTACGGTGCGCTTAAACGTGTCTGCGTCGTCGTCCGGCAGACCGAAGATAATCAACGCGTGCGGGCTGATGCCGGCGTCCATGATGCGACGCAGGCTCTCCGTGTAGTTATCAACAGCATGAAAAGTCTTGTTGACCTCTCGAAGGTTTTTAGCGGAGAAGGTTTCCACACCGAGCGCCATCAGCACGCAACCTGACTCACGCGCCTTCTTGAGCAGCGCAGGATGACGCGCCACGTTAATTGTCGTCTGCGTTCCCCAGCGAATGGGAGCACCTGCGAGCGCCGTGAAAAGCTTGTCTGAGAATTTAACGTCCTCGCAGAGATTGTCGTCGCAGAAGTTGATATTACGGCTACGGGTCGCTTCGACATCGCGCACAATCTGCTCGACGGGGCGCTTCCGATACAGACCATTGTGGACGGCCGCGATGGAGCAATACTGGCACGTGTACGGGCAGCCGCGCGTGGCCTGTACGGGATAGACGACGACGCGGTCTTTCTTAATCAGATCGTAGCGCGGGACGGGAAGGTTGCTGATGTCCGGCAGCTTCGCTGAACGGTAAGACGGCTTGAGTTGGCCCTGCTCTATGTCGTCCAGAATTTGCGGCCAGAGTTCGTCGCCCTCTCCGACGACTACCGCGTCAAACAATCCTTCCACACGGTCGGGCAACATGGAAGGCAGATAACCTCCGAGGACTGTCTTCTTGCCGCGCGCACGGAATTCGCGGGAGATGTCAACGCAACGGTCAAACTGCATAATCTGGCCGGATATAGCCACCACGTCTGCATCGCTGTCGAAATCAATGTCCTCCATGTATTCTTCGACAAGGCGGACTTGATGCTTGTCGGGCGTGAGCGCCGCAAGCAATGGTGGGCCAAGATGCGGCAGATATGCGCCGACGCGGTCAATCAAGCTCTTGGCTTGAACGAGCGTGCCGTCTGCGCGATAGTGCGCCGGATGTACGATGTCAATCTTCATCGGATGAAAACTCCACTCGGCGGCAGCGCGTGCGCGCGCACGTTACAGGCTAGAAGAGTGCTCCGGCATCTCAATCGCTACAGCAGAAGCATCAACACGTTCCGCTCCGTCGTCCTGAAGGCTACAGACCATCGTTGCGAGCCTGCGCAGGCTTGAGCCGCCAGAGCAGGCACGAGTAAGAAGTTCGCGCGTGACGACGATGCCGAAACGGTCTTCCACAGCCACTACCACTCCGAGCAGAATTACTGACGAGAAGGGAATCACGTTGTCGAGCAATTCATCCTCGTGGCAATGGCGGACCGGCTCTGCAACCAGCGGGTCTGGCGCGGCTCTGATGATTAGCTCGCGCAGTTCGTTGATGGTCTCCGAAGTGTTTATGGTCTCCTCCCGCCTGTTATCTGGACGAGTTGCGGGCCTTCGATTCTGACCGGCGCGGGCGAGACCGGCTCGGCATCCGGGAAGAAGCGCTCGTCCTTGTGGCGATACAAGTTGTTATAGGAACAGCCCGGCATCAACCGGCCGTCGGGCATCAGGTAATGCGTGCAACACTTTTTGAGACGCGCTACGTCTAGGTCGTAAGGGTCCATGAAATTGTGTATGAAGATGGCCTTGCTGCGAGCCTCCGTGCGGCGTTCGATGTCGGCGGCCGAGAGCGGGTTGCGAGAGTTGAAGGTATTCTTCAGAAACGTCTTCAGCGAAGCGAGAATGACTTCGGAATCTTCTCCCACTTTCGTTGCCGACCAGAGGCTCGTAATCGTATCGAGAAGCATGCGCTCCAGTTGGTCGTCGGAGCGCATGATGGCGCGGTTAGCCATCGCGTCTAAATACTGCCGTATGTTGACGAACTCCGGCAGCGGCACATACTTTCCGTCGTCCATGCGGAAGAGATAGGTCGCCGTGTAGCAACTCGGATGCGAACACGGAACAGGATGAAAATAGTCGTGCTTAAACCAGCCCGTCTGTTCTTCTATCAGCTTGTGGACTTCAGGCATGGTGAGACGATGACCTGCGGGGTTGCCGTGATAGCCGTCGCCGCCGTCGCCCGTGTGGGCCATCGGCTGAATGACGATGCTCGATACCTGTTCAAGCTCAAGACCAAGCTCAATGAGCGCGCCAAGCTCGTCGCTGTTGTCTCCCTTCGAAACTGTTGGCACTAACACCGTCGGGATGTCAAGCTCCTTGATGACTTCGAGGCATTGCATCTTCATGTCAATCAGTTCGACGCCGCGCGTCTTCGGATAGACGCCCGCGCGCAGCGTGTCAAACTGAAGCGAAGCATACATGCCGCCCGCTTTGAAGCGCTCGGCAAACTGGCGATTGTTGGCGATGCGGCGTCCGTGCGTTGAGATGAGCAGGCGCTTGATTTTGCCTTGATGCGGGCCGCGCAGCACGTAGTCGCAAAACTCGAAGAAGAGCGGGTGCAGGGTCGGCTCGCCGCCTGACAGCAACATGATAGGAAGCTCGCCTTCGGCGGCAACGAGAGAATCAACGCCGCGCTTGAAATCCTCCATCGTCATCGAATAGCGCTGCTGGTTGCGCACGATGCAGACGGGGCACGTAAGGTCGCAGACATCGTTAATCTCAAAGATGGGCGAGCAGGTATGTTGCAGGTGGTCTTCGCAGAGTCCGCAATCGAGCGGACAGCCGTGCTCTACTTTCGTAGAGAAGTTCAAGGGCATCGTGCCCGGCTTCGTGTAGGAGAGAGACTTAACGTAGTAATCTGCGTCGCTGGAAATCTCCACCTCGAAGTAGCCGTGCTGCGGACACTTCTTCTGCATCAGGACGCGGTCGTCGCGCAGAACGATGTGCGCATCGAGCAGCTTTTTGCACGAAGGGCAGATGGAGCGCGTGTAGGAGAAGAAGGCCGCATCTCTATCCTTTTTGACGAGCGGGGCTTCAAACAGGGAATTGAGTGGTAACATCGCCGTGCTCCTTTGAGAAAAAGCGCTAACGAGGCAAGACTTTGTAGAAGCTAGTGAGAAAGATAATCGCGGCCGAGAAGTAAGGACGAGAAAATCTTTATTGGTCGTAAGTCAACCGCCGAATGCAGGTAGATTCTAAACTTTTTTCGTTGATAGTCAATAAAATTTGAGTTAGGCGAGCGTTCCTCCGTCAAGAAAGACGACTGTGCCGTTCATGTACGTGTTACGACGCGAGCCGAGCCACGCGACAACCTCGCCACACTCCGAGGGCTGACCGAAGCGTGAGAGCGCGCAGGCATCCAGATAACGTTTCTGGTGATGCTCAGGAATCGTAGAGCGCAGCCCGCTCTCGAAAATCCCTGCGGCTATCGCATTGACGAGCACGCCGTATGGGCCAACTTCATGCGCGAGGCTGCGCGTTAAGCCTTCGAGAGCGCCCTTGCTGGCGGCGTAGTGAACCGGCCCGGCGATAGAGCGAGAGCCTGTGATGGAGCTGATGTTGACGATGCGCCCGTACTTCTGCCGGATCATCCCGCGCACCGCCGCGCGACACATGCGGAAGGCTGCGAAGAGATTGAGTTCCATCAAATCTGCAAAGTCGTCGTCGTCAAGAAGTATGAACGGCACGGCTTCGCTAAAAGCCGCATTGTTGACCAGAGCGTCCAACGCTCCCCATGCTTCTTCAACTTCTGCCGCGACGCGCGAGGCCGCATCGCGCTCGCGCAGGTCTGCCTGAATCGCAAGACAATCGCCGCCTAAGCCGCGCACGATTGCTTCCGTCTCTTCAGCGCCGGATCTATTTCCGTGCCACGTGAAGGCGACGCGTGCGCCCTCGCGAGCGGCGACCGCGCAGATGCCTTGCCCGAGTCCGCCTGAGCCGCCCGTCACAAGCACACGCAAGTCTTTCATCAACCCTGTGCTTTGCGTTTCAGCAGTTCCATTCGATTGCTCGCTCATCCATACCCCCACACAGATTTATACGGCTCACAGTCAGATTGTTTTCTTCACACGCCTGTATCATCGCTGTTGTGGTCCTGTCGGCTTCAGCGTCACCGACGAGACACAGCGCGCCGCCCGTAAATCCCCACAGGCGAGCTATCAGTTGCGACACGAAGCCGGGCGTCAACTCAAGCACAGCGCTCGGAAGAAGCCTCCCTCCGATGCTCGCCCGTTCGCCCGGAAGCAGAGGCTCGTCCATCCGCACGACGAGAATATCAGGAGGAACTGAGGGGCGAAAGCCTTGCGCTTCCGTGGCGATACGTCGCAGCACAGGATGCATCAACGGGCCATGCACACCCGGCTGTCGCCAGCTTTTAACCGTACGAGGACGACTTCGAACGATTGGCCCAACGCTCGTTGCCGCACAAGCTCCGCTCAACGCACGACATGTAATCAGTATCTTATCGCCCTCAGCCGAACCCTGAAAGAGCGGTCTTCCATCAATGGCCGATGGTGCGTCCATACCGAGCACAGGCAACGGTTCGTTTCGTTTCAACGTTAAAACCGCCAGAGCAATCGAGAGCAGGCTTGAAGCGCCAAGCGTGTGTCCGAAGCGCACGAGCGGCGTGGACAGAGCGACCTTTTCATCAACACTCTTTCGGAGCGCTGCCAGTTCCATCTCGTCGCTCTGAAAAGGGCCTGTACCCTGGCCCAAAATGAGTTTGAGTTTGTCGGGCCGCAGTTCCGAGAGTGCCGCCGAGAGGCCGTCATGGCCGTCCAGGTCGCTGCTCAGAGTTGGCCCAACGAGCGCGGGCGCTTCTTCGTCATCTTCCACGCGAACGAGACGCAGGGCGACGGCCGCCTCGCCCGGAACAAAACCGCTGCTTGCGGATTGCCAAGGCGTCGGCGTTTCGCTCAGCACGCGCAAGACCTCGAAATTATCATGGCTTGCGGGCGAGAGAATATCCACGGCAAGCAGGATTGTTTCGTCGCAGTAGCCCGCAAGCAAAAGTTGTTTGGCTAGAAAGAGGGCATGCAGGCCAGAGTTGCAGGAAGCGCTGAAGACGGGCCAGCTTTGCTCTGCCCATGCTGTGTTCTTGAGCAGCGCCTTCGAGTCGAAGGCATGACGCCAGCTATCGGAATCGAATCCGGCGGCAGCCCCGTTGCAGGTCGCTACTAACAAGGGCGCTGCCGTAGATGTTGACGCGCCGCCGCAGCATTCCTGAAGCGCCTTCGCGGCGAGAGTTGACCAACGCTCTCTGCCCTTAAGCGCAGGCTCAATCCCAACGGCCTGATATGAGTTGTGACACGTGGTCCACTTGTCTGCGGGCCAGGGTAATTGCGACGGTAAACGTGGCGCTGCTCCGTTAATAATGTCGAAGGCACTGCCCTGTGAGGTAGCTAAGCCGACAGAAGCGATTGCGACCTTCATATAAAAACCGGGTTAAGACTTAGGGTTGATTCCAGGAATGCTTTGCCAGCGTTCGGGGACGCGACGACGTTCATAGCCCCAGATGCCATCAAGGCGCTCCGTGCCGGTCGTCTTCTCCAATCCTTCGGCAATCATTCTGAATGCCTCGACTGCGCCGGGAACAAGCATTATGTGCCCGTTAATATCACGCGGCATCTGCCACCTGAATTCATGCAGCGTTCCCAGTTCCGCCATCGCCTCCTGTAGCAGGTTGTGCAGGCTGCGCAATCTGTAGAGCAAAGCAATGAGGCCGGAGGTTGTGAAAAAGCTGTAAGGCTCTATCTTCAGTAGCTCGGCTCGCAACTCGTCTTCATTTGAAACCTGCTTCAGCTTTCCTTTGAGACTCATGTTGGAGCTTTTAGCTGTGCAGACGAGGGCCAGCGGGCGCAGGTCAACGAAGCCGCCCGCGCAGATATGAAAATTACGGAACTCTTCAAACGAACAGGCATCTCTCTTTGCCGCATTTTCCTGCCTGAGATGCGCTTCAAAACTTTTTTCAAGCCATGCGTGAATGGAGTCTTGCTCTGTGACGAGCAGATCGAGGGGAGCGGCGAAGTAGCCCGTGCGGATAAAGGTCGTTCCCTTCGATTCGTAAATCAAGGGAGAGCCGAGCGAGGGAATCATCCAGACGGCCTGAAGCACGCGCTCGAACACGCGTGCCAGAGCCTTATCACGCAGCGGAAACATACCGCCATGATAGCGACCCTTAATTAGACGGCCGAGTTCGTTTGGAGTCTCGGCCGAAGCGAGGATTTGCATCTCTCTTGAGAGAGTATCAATGTGCCAGTTTTCCAGATCCTCAAACATCAGAGAGCGCGAATGTTCGACGAAGAAACGGGTCGGGTCGAAATGTTCAAGGTCAACGTAAGGGTCTATCGCGTCCGTATCCAAGCTGCGCAGCCTGTGCAGAAGGATGAGCATGGATAAGGTGTGCAACTCGCCTTGATGCTTGGCCGAGCCTAATTCCTGAAGGGCCAGCGGCTCCAGCCCGCTCATTTGCGCTTTAAGCAGCGGCGGTTGATTCAGTAGGTCGAAGACCTGACGCGAGTTGTCTGTTTCCGAGTAATAACAGACGCTCTCCTTGAACCAGGGACAGAGCGGATCGTCGTCAAAGAGGCCGACCGTGGCGAGCACTTGCCCTAACTCACTTGCAGAAGCCACACGCATCACACGATAGAGCGCGTCGGCATTAGAGACGGAGAAAAAGCCGTTCTCGCCGCTGCGTATGGAGAAGGAGGGACGCAGCACTTCTCCCTTTGTGAACCGGGCCGCTCCCTTTGGCGGAGTATCAAGCGGAACAGTCAACGGTTTATAGATTCTGATGACATGACGCGCAGGAGCAGGATGCCCTCTCTCCATGCTCTTTTTAGCATCAAGCGGCAGCGTCCTTTTCGCACCCGGAAACAACTCTTCCGGGTGGTCGTAAAGTTTTTGTGCAATCTGGAAATGCAGCGGAATCTCTGCGCGGATGCGCACTTCGTCAATACCTATGGCCGCTGCCGTCACCAGCATCTTAATGCCGATTGCAGCATATTCTCTGGCAAACTCTTCGGCCTCGCGTTGCTTGATGATAAGCCGCGTGTCCTGAGCGCTGTGAGCGAAGCCGAGGCGGATGCTTCTCGTTATCTTTCCGTCTTCAATATCCTCATCGTACATGCCGCCGACGGCCGTCGTATGTGCGATGAGCACGGTGTCTGCCAGCGAAGTCTTTATCTCGTTGAGGTCGTCACGGAAGGCACGCCGGAAGGCTTTGAGAAATTCGTCGAGTTTTTCTTCCGTAACGTCATCAATATAACTGAGCGCGTCTTTCAGGTGGTCCATGTGATAAGCAACCAGACTGGGAATCGGGACGCCGATAATCACAGACCTGAACGGAGCAGGCTCTTTATCTTTAAAATGTTTCGCTTGATAAGACCTCAGGAATGAACTGAGCGGCCGCGTCGAAGAGATGGCGCGCATCAACGCATCGAAGGGATGCAGCGATTTATCAAAACGCGAAATAAACTCACGCACGAAAGCGGGGCGTTCATCAACGGCAATCTTCCGCAACTCGTCAAGGCCGGGAAGGGCAGTTAAACGGAATCTTTCCAGTGCGACGAAAACGCCGCTCCGGGTAATGTAGCCTGAGCCAATACTGAGGGGTCGCTGCGCCGCTCCATGACGCGACTCGACGAAACGGAATAATCTTCTTGTAAAGGCGTTTAAGTCTTCAGCATCCCTGCCGGTCGTAACAAGGATGGGCACGTCGTCTGCCTCCGGCGGGTGTATGCTCATCATCTCTTCATACATCGAAAGCATCTGCAAGAGCGCCGTGCCGCCGACCGCTCCCGTCCCGCCTATGAAAACATGAATATCTTTATAACGCTCCTCGCTTCGTGCCGCGCGCAGTAGTTTCGTTCCCAATCGCTGCTTTTTGTAGTTCATTGTCCTGCTTTTATTAATTGAAACTGATTGACTGATGGAGTCAGCCGTACTTTTACGGCCCGGCTGACAACACGATGCCCTGACTTCAGCGCGCGCAGAGGATTTGCGGACTGCGCAATCGAGAACCTTTCGCTGCGCTCATTATATCCTTACTCTTTTATTTTTGATGAGACAAATCCGTCCGTCTGGAAATAAAGTTACTTTCCTGACTCACGTCTGTAGCATTGAAAAGGCAGTACATTTGAAGCAAAATGATCCGCGCTTAAATTGAGCTTCAATTCCGCTCCTGACCTGATTCCGGCTTTGACTTAACGGCCTTCCTGCCTGCAAACGTCTGCCACAAACTGCGATGAGCCGCATCTACTGATGCAGCTCACACTCAAAGACCAAAATCGGATTGATTGTTATTTCGTCCGGGTTAGGCGGGTCTACTCTACGTCCCGGATGCTGAGAGAAGCGACTTTTTTAGACGCGAAAGAAAGATTTTTCAGTTTCTTGAAACTGAAAAATCTTTCCCTCGCGCCCACGCAAAAATCATTTTACGGATACTACGCGCGTCGCCTGTCCGCCGCCGTTGCTGCGAACGGTGATGTTCTGCGGATTCGCTGTCAAATTAAATTGGCCGCTGTATTTTCCTCCGCCGTTGTTTGTCAGGGTTCCGATGAGTTGATTGCTTGAGGTCACGTAGGCTTGCAGCGTCGCGGTCGAGCGTGAGCAGCTTGCTTCAATGCGCAGTGTGCGTTTTGCCGACTCGTATTCAGCCCGCGAAATCGAAACCGTATCCGTCGTCGGTGCAGCCGCCGGATTGATGGTTAAGCCGGCCGAACGCGATGTATTGTTCAGAGTCGCGGTAATCGTCGCCGTTCTCTGAGCGGTAACCTGCGTTGTACTGATTGCGAAACTAGCTGAGGTTGCACCGGGCGCTACCGTGACGCTCGCCGGAATGGTAGCTGCACTGTTGCTGCTCGCCAGCCGGACGACGGTTGCTGTTTGTGCTGTCGCGTTTAACGTGACTCGACCTGTGCCTGAGTTTCCGCCCGTGATTGTGCTCGGATTCAAGGTTAAAGATGAAACTGTGAGGGGCGTTGCCGGGGAAGACGTTCCAGTTGAATTTATCAGCACCTTAAGAGAGTTGCCCGCCCCGCTGACTTCCAGAGCGATGTCTGGTTTGCCGTCGCCGTTGAAATCGCTTGTAGTGATGAAGATGCTGCCCTCGCTGGTCACGGCAGTAGGCTTGAGGTAAGCAACCGGCGCTTGAAACGTGCCGTCACCGTTGCCGTTTGCTATCTCCATCAAGCCCAAATTGCCATAGCCCATTGCGCGAGCAATGTCTTGAAAGCCGTCGCCGTTGTAGTCTGCGACAGCCAGATTATAGGGGGCTTGCGTGGCATTTTCGGTAATGCGGAAGCTCTGCCGGAAAGTGCCGTCGCCGTTGCCGAGTAGAATCACGTTCCCGTTTCCGTTGCCGAGCGGAACGACCAGATCCTGAATCGTGTCGCGGTTAAAATCAGCGACATCAACGTCGTTGCTGGCGGAGGCAACGTCGCCGCCGGGAATAAGCGTCATCACAGGCAATCTGTTAAACGTGCCGTCGCCCACGCCGAGCAGAATGTAGAGTTCCGTATTTCTCGCGCCGATAGCGAGGTCTATCATCCCGTCGCGGTTAAAATCTCCGGCCGTCATTCGGTACATGCCATATGCGGCGTCGAGTTCCCGGACGGGCTGAAATGTGCCGTCGCCGTTGCCGAGCATGACGGAGATGGTTTGCGCCACGACGCAGGGCGCGTTGTAACAGGAGACGCTGTGCATGATGACTACATCAAGCTTGCCATCTCTGTTCAAGTCCGCGGCGATGACCGACGGCGAATCAAAACCAGAAGTGTTCGGAAAATTGACCGGCGGGTTGAAAGTCCCATCGCCGTTGCCCGTGACGAGAGAAAGGCTCGTGTGCGGAGTGTTAATAGTGACGACTAAATCCAGCTTGCCGTCGCCGTTGAAATCGCCTGCCGCCAAGTCTTGTGTGTAGCCGGCGACAGGATATTCAATCTTCGGCTGAAAAGTGGCATCGCCGTTGTTGAGCATCACAACCGCAGACATTGCACCCGACCCGGCCAGATCGAGCTTGCCGTCACCGTTAAAATCCGCCGCGACGTGAGTGTTGCCGAGCAACGGGTGACTGCTTACCGTAAAAGTCGGCGATTGCGCCTTCGCGACCGAGGCAGAAATAAGAAGCAAAAGGGCGCAGATAAACGCTGCCTTCAAAAATTCATTGTGAGATTTCACTCTGGGGGCCTCCTGTATGCTGTTGATAGGCTAAAGTTTGAGAATCAATAAACACGCTCCGGCGCTTGAATCCCTCCAACAGTGCAGCAACAGGACGAGAAAATACGCAGGCGTCGCCCGTCTTTAAGTCTGCTGGCAGGCAAGAGACGCACTGTAAAAAGGCTCAAATAGATGGGCCAGTAAGTCTCATCAAGGTGCAAGTATCTTTTGGTCAAACCGGGAGGATTGATATGGAATCGCAGTGTTCACAAAAGGAGTTCAGTGTGCTCAGCTAGATTGCTCATTACGGAATGAACTGAGTCATCCCATCGGTGTTAGCCCTGCAAAGAGAAGAGCAGGCCGGAAGGCTGGCAGATGCAATACCATCTGACGCGAAAGAAGAGTGATTGGAGGCTCGATGTGTCGCCAGCTAAACGAAGACTTTTGCTGCTTGACGAATAAGATTCTCGGAGAGGGATTAATAAGCTAAAGGGCAGGCTCTAATCGGAGTGCAATCCCTGCAACACTGCCCTCTTAGTGTGGGGCGGAGCCGGAACACTGGCATCTCCTGATGAAAGTATCAAAGACGATATAGTACATATCAACGACATCGGATTCTTTACGCAGATTGTTGTCATTCCACCGCGTGTCTATATCCTTATTCTTCATGACACCGACGCAGACTTTATCGCCAACCTTCAAATCGCTTAAATCATCAGCCTGTAAAAGCATGTGGTCGGCGATTATCTCTTTTTCGTGATAAGTGCCTTCGCAAACTGCTAACACTTTGTATTTAACCATCTGGTAGGCGGTTACTCCGCCGCTGCCAAAGCCCGGCGAAGGGCCAATCTCAAGAACTTTCCCGGAAAAGATGAGACGCCGCTCCTTATACGGTATTGTTTCCTGAGCAATACTGAGATTTCCGAAAAAGAAAACAGCGAGCGCTGCCGAGTACATTATTAATTTCATGGTCTTCCCTTTTGTGTGGTGATTTCCTGGATGCTTTGCGTTATCCTTCTACTTCCGTCCGCGCGAACTTCAGATTTCCTTAGCACATTATACTGTATGCTCGTATACTGGAATAGAATGTACGGGTTGTTCTCGATGTACGTTCCTCCTCCCTGTCTCCGTTTTTCAGCTACACCTGTAAAGTCTGAAAGCACCTTGCTTTCAAAATCCAAAGCTTTGTCGTGACTTCTGTCCTTCTGAATTCGCATCGAAACCGACTCTAAATCCTTAAACGTTGTCGCCGCCTGTGCATATTCCTCAAGCACGTGAGCGAGTTGCGAGGCTGCGAGCGCCGGATGCTTCGCGTTCATAGCTTTAATGTCATTGGCATCCACTGACCTTGTAGCAAATTGGTCAACAAACACCTCCTGCCCGTTGCTATCAACATCTCTTACGACGTTGATTTGGACAGTTATAGCATTGCCTTTTGCATCTTTAAGGCCGATGACCTCTTTTACCTTATCGGCAAGAGACTGCGAAGTACCGTTGCTGTTTCGCTTATTGCCCACAACCTTCACTTCACCTGTCTTCTTGTTTCGCTCAAGGTCGAGCCCCGTGGCTTTTTCAAGTATGGAGACGATCTCGTCTGCATCATCGCCCAGCAGGATGAGTTTTTCGCCGTTCGGGTCAACGAATTTCAGCGGGTTGTTTTGCACATAGATGTAACGGTTAAAGCTCTGCGGGTCTGAAGGCGTTTGCGGCCCCGGATCAACGCTGGTGAAGCGTCCCGCCGCCGAACTGTAGTAACGAGCGCCGAAATAATCCAGGCCGGTTTCCGTGTCGCGTTCCTTCTGCGTGAATTTCTGTCTGGCTAGACTATTGGCGTCCGAGCCATAGGTATGAATACCATTTTCCACAACGTTATCGCGTCCTCCGAATGAGTAGATCGCCTCACCATACGGGTGATAATCATAACGCGCTGCGACCGCTCCGTTAGCATCCGTGACGACACGCGTGCTCCCCAGAGCATCCGTCGTCAGATAGCTTGTGCTGTCGGCAGTTTGGCTCGTGAAATCTGTGTATTCGGCAACCATTCTCCCCGCAATATCATAGACGTAGACGCTGTTAACAGACCCCGCCGTTTTCTTCACTCTGTGTCCGTCACCGTCGTAACCGTAGCTGCCGTTGGTGCTGCCGGAAGTAGATGTATAAACATATCCGAGCAGATGGTTCTCCGCGTCGTAGCTATAGGCGTATCCGGCCTCAATCGTTACATTGCCGGCGCTATCATATCCACGGTTGGTCAGCCTGTTTGTTCCAGGATTAAAGTCGGCGAGAGACTGCGGAGTCGTTCCGCCGGGCGCGACGTACCCGCTCGTCAAGGCCCGGTTGCCGAAGCGGTCGTAAGCGAAGGTTTGCGACCAGTTGTTGCCGCCGCCGGTCTCCGTGGCAGAAGACAGACGATTCAACTCGTCATAGGAATAAGTCTGGGTCAACGCCTGAAGGCCCGGCACATGGATGGTCTGAGACTGCACATTACCGTTGTTGTTCTGAGTGCCATAGCCATAAACCAGTTTGAGCAAATTCGCTACGTTCTGCGATGTCCCTAAACCAATCTCTGTGGGCTGAAGTCTTTTATTAAAAAGCGTGTATTCCCAGCGATTATTACCGAGCCTCAAGCCTGCTACCGAGCCGTGCGGCGCATAGCCGATCTGTGAAGCATATTGCGCATTGTTTGATTCACCCGCTTTGCTTCCGCTGACTTGGCTGATGCGTCCCGCCGTATCATACGACAGAGAAATAACGCGCCCTGACGGATACACTTCGCTGACCAGATTACCGGCCAGATCATATCCATAGTTCATCGTATAAGAACGCGTCGCACCACTTGCTCCGACCGTGGCCTGTGAACTGGTAGTGACACGTCCCGCCGCGTCATACTCCAGAAAGCGCGTTGTCGAGATGGAATTGGCGATTGACGTTAGGTGGCCGCGAGAGTTGAGCACGGACGGGCTATCATATGTATAGGCCACTGCCGGTGTTTGCGCAGGGTCGTTTGAATAGCTGCGACTGACGAGCCGGTTCAGCGCATCGTAGCTGTAGTGTGTGCTGATATTGCGGCTGTCCGTTCTCTGTATTATGTTGCCGCTGGCATCATACACATAATTTGTTATTCCGCTTTCGGGATTAAAAGCCTGTTTGAGACGCTTGAGTGCATCGTATGTGAAAGTGCGCGTCTGAAGCGTCCCGCTCACGCCGACTCTTTGCTCGACCTTCGTTAAGTTGCCAAACACACTATAACTGTAATGAGAATGATAGCCAGCCTGCACCTCTGCACGGCCGGGGAAGGAGACGGAGACGAGCGCCGGATCATTCGGATTGACGAATCTAATCTCCCATACATCCGTCAGGTGGCCGAGCGCGTTAGTCAGGCTAATGCGCTCTTCGCCAGCCTGGTCTCTCACCAGCGTGTGAGCGCCATCGTAGAAGGTGCTGACGACCGCACCGTCTGGAGTTGTGACCGTTAATGTACGGCCGAATTTATCGTAGGTCGTAGTCGTGCAGTCTCCACATGGCAAGACGTTTGGCTCCAGCGTCGAAACAATGTAAGGATTTGAGATTTGTGAGACGCGGCTCAATTTGTCGTAGTGCGTGTCTATCACCGAATAGGTGGCATTGGTGTTTTTCTTGAAGGCACGCGTCGGGCGGCCGAGGCCGTCAAAATATTGATAAGAGTCAGTGGTTCGCGTTGAGTCAAGTGATGTCTGCGTGCGGATGTTTGCGCTGCGCAATGTATCGTCGTAAATAAAGCTGCTCCATCCGCCGTCAGGTTTTGTCACTTTGCACAATCTATTGAGTTTGTCGGGCTGGCCCTCCGCATTACTGTATGAGAGCGTGGTCGTCTGCCCGTTTGCGTCAGTCGTTGCCGTTACGAGACCACTCCAGAAGTCATAAGTCGTGGTTGAAATCAACTCGGTACTGGAGCCGTGCTGCCCTGTTGGGTCAGGTACGGGTGAGTTGACCTGCGTTGAATATGCGTAGGCGTAGCTGCCTGAATATTCAGTCTTGAATGTATTGCCTCCGGCATCAGTAGTCTCTTTGACATTACCATACTGGTCATATCTGGTAGTCGTCCCCACGCAAGCGCCTGCCGCCTGACAATCCGCCGCATTCAAATCGAGAAAATAATTGACTCTGGTCACATTGCCACGATAACTATTGTTCGGGTCAGCCCACGAAGGATTGTTGGAAGGCAGCGCGCCGGAAGGAACAATATTCTCCTGGTCGTATTCAACCAGAGTTCTGGAGACAAGATTGTCCTCTGCGTCAAGGATTGTCGTTTGCACAGGCCGCCCAAGGATATTACGCGAGCGGTAGTTAGAGTTAGACGTTAAATATGTGAGTTGTGTGGTCCGAATCTTGTCTCCCTGAAGTGCGATGTCTTCAACCGTGCCGTTCTGGGCGGTCGCTTGCGAAGCGGATGCAAAGTCATATTCGATAGTAGAAATCTGCTCAAGGCCAACGTCGAATTCGTAAGCCGTACCTCCGTATTCAGAGACCGTCTTCTTCGCTATGGCGCTGCCGTCAGGCTTAAATAGAATCGAGACTTCTTTCGTGACTCGCGGGTTGCGCGTCGCCGTTGTCGTGATGCCACCGAATCCTACGGGAGGCACACTCCTGATGCTGTTATCCCAACGCCGCAGGGTGCGCTGCAACAGGGTTGTCCTGCTGATATCCGAGTAGACGCGCTCTTCCTTCACCATGGCATTGCGCGCGTCCTCGTAGCCGAAAGGATAGTACGTCCCGCCGCTATGGCTGCGCTGCGTCGGGGCGCTGTAGAACAGGTGGCGGTCTGTGCAAGTGCCGTCAGGCGTAATCTCTGATGAGACGTAGCTGCTCCCGCTCCTCGTAATGGAATAATCCCAGCGAGACTCTTCCGCGCCGGGCGCATCCGTGCTCGTCCAGCGGAAGAGCACGCCGCGATTAGCTTGATTGTAAGGCAGGCTCGCCGTTCCGATGGGCGAAATCTGAGAATACTGAAAGCGCTCGTAGCCGCCGGTCGGATATACAATCTTGTCAATCTCTCCATAGATGTTATAAGTAAAAGTATATTTACTTTCGTTGGGCAGGATAATCTGGTAGAGCACGCCCTGATTGAACTTCTGTTGGGGAGAGACGACATACCCTGCATCGTCGCCGAAGTCTGACTCGAACAGATAGGGCGGCGAGTTAATCGGTTGCGGCAGATTGTTGTTGTTCGGCGCACCAACAGTCTCATAATAATCGCTGCGGTAGCGAACCTGCTGAGCAGGGTTCGTCAGCGCTTGCTCAAGCGGCTTCCAGACGAAAATATAACGGTCCTGGCGGCCTTCCACACCGCGCAGGTAATAATCGTTAGGGGCAGGGAACTGGCTGGTATAAGAGCTAATGGGAAGAGGGTCGAAGGCACGGCCGAGAGTGTCTGTCCACTGATGATTCGCCGCGTTGAAAGTTAAAGAGTTGCCGTTGCGGTCAATAATAAGTGAGTAGGTCGTTCCGAGGACATAGCGCGTCCCATCCGGCATATAGAGCGTTCCATTGGCCTTCGATTCATCCGGCAGTGTAGGCGCTTGCGCGTCATTCGGGTCGTAGCTGATGTAGCGCAGCCTTGAACCATCAACCGCATAGAAAGTGCCAACTTTTCTGACATTGCCGCTATAAGGAGTGTCGGTTTCTCTTAAATCATGGGTCGAGCCGTCCGGCAGATGAATAAGCACATGGCTGACCCTCACGCCGCCCGGATTACCGCATGGAACGCAGAGAGATTTCCCATCATTAAAATATAGTTCGTCGTTTTCCGGCCATTCTACTACCGGGAGATCAAGGCTGGTGGTCCAACCGGCGGCTGAATGTTCAGCATAGACGGGTGCGACGACTGTCGTTGATGTCCCGCCGCCGCCAAACGTCCCTGCGTTCTTAATACGCCACACCTTCGACGAGTAGTAAACCGTAATCGGTATATCAATGTCGCCGCGTCCGGGGAAAGCGCGTAAGGGAATCTGCAAACTCATGCCGAGCGTCGAAGGATCGACGCGTGCGTTGCTGCGCAGCGATGCATCAACCGTGTTGTTGGTGTACTGCACGTTCTGCGCCAGCACAGGCAAGCTCACAAAGTGGATGGCAAACAAACAGATAATGAGTAGCAGCGTGCATCGCCGGTGAGACTTTAACGAAGAAAGCGTTATGGCGACGGGCGATTTATCCGAAGAAGAAACTAAAGGGGCTGGCATCATTGTTCTTTCCTCACCTATGGCTTCCGTTTTAGCTTTAGAATCCACTCTCTTAGCTTGCTCTACTTATCTCACCTGACGAAAACAGAAGGCACTGGTATATCTCCGGCTGCACCCCAGTTGCGGACAAGCGTTGTGTTTGACGCGCTCTTGAGGATGTACCAGTTGCCCTCCGACGGACGCCACACAGCAAGGTCCACGCGCCCGTCGTTGTCGTAGTCTCCGGGAACGGGCATGTCTCCCGTTGCACCCCAACTTCTGCTCGTGGCCGCCCCGCTGCTACTCTTGATGATGAACCAGATGCTACCGGCAGGTCTGTAAACCGCTATGTCTGTCTTTCCATCGCCGTCATAATCTGCCGGGATTAGTAGATCGCCGTTCGCTCCCCATCCTTTGATGATAGTTTGTCCGTCAGAGCTCTTCTTGACATACCAGTTGCCTTCGTTGGGACGGAAGACTGCGGCATCTGCACGCCCATCGCCGTCATAATCGCCAGACACGGGTTTATCACCCTGCCCACCCCAGTTAATAATTACGCTGTGTTGCGGGTCGCCCGGATTAGGATGCGAACTCTGTAGGATGTACCAGTTGCCTTCCGATGGGCGGAAGATGGCGATGTCTGTGCGCCCGTCGCCGTCATAATCCGCGGGCACAGCTACATCGTTGAAAGCAGCATTGCCCCAGTCCGATTGTGTCACCAGCGCGTTGTCGGAACTGCGCTTAATCTTCCAGTAGCGCTGCGAAGGATCGGAGGAATGAGGATTCCAGACGGCCAAATCCGTACGGCCATCGCCATCATAATCGCCCGGCTGAATCAGATCGCCTGACACTCCCAACTGCATGAGCATAACTTGACTATCTGTGCTCTTCAGGACATACCAGTTGCCCTCGTTCGGACGATAAACAACAATGTCCGCAGTCGCGTCGCCGTCAAAATCGAAGGGAGATCTACGTCTCTCGTTAATCCTTTCTTCCGTCGCCAGCGTGCGCGTACTAAAGTGAATGTATTCTCTTGAAAGAGTGTTGGCGGGGGTCGGCGTGGGTTGCGGAATAGAGACCGGCGCGGAGCCCGTCATAAAAGGAAGCTTTATTCCAGACCGGGCGATAATGATGGCGGAGAAACCAACGACTAAGAGTATAGCGATGGCGATAACTGTCCGGCGGTTTGCCCTTGCTACGCTTGTCTGACGGCGCTTGACGCGCTTACGCTGCTGTCTCTTTTTCGCCATGAAGACCTCTTTTCTGTCTGAGAGCCCGTATCACATGCGATGAGCTGTGAACGTGATTGTCAATGCATCGGAACTAGGTGAGCGGAATAAGAATACTTCGCTCTGTTCTCAGGTAGGACGTGAACAAAACTGGATAGCTATGATTGGGGAGCGCGTATTGAGACAAACGCCGCTGGCTTTTAACAAAAGCTTTCTTGCTCAATATGCATAAGAACCGGCGATGAGCAAAAAAGCGTGTCGCATATTATTCCTTGTCAGGAAATTACGTCAAGCTAAATGTTTGGTGAAAAGTTGCTATGCGCGCACGGGCAACTGTCCGACGATTGATACTAATATTTCGTTCGAGCACGCTTGCGCAGTTGCCGTCGCTTGCAGAACATGAAGCTCAACGTTGCACCGATGCTTGTTGACCGTGTTGCGACAAGTCTCCTTTCATGTGTCGCCGGTTCGAGCCTGCCGTCATACTTCTGTGTGTATGTTAGTGCGGCCGTTATCATCTCTCTTAACGCGACCTTTGGAAGAGATGATGCGCGAGCGTTACCGCAGGTACTTGTTGAACCATTCGAGAGTGCGCGCCCATGCCAGTTTGGCGGCCGCTTCGTCGTAGCGCGGCGTCGTGTCGTTGTGGAAGCCGTGCTGCTTGCCATCGTACATGTGCGACTCATACACCTTCTTGTTGGCCTTGAGCGCAGCCTCGTAAGCCGCTATGCCCTCGTTAACCCGCTGGTCGTTGCCCGCGTAATGAAACAACAGCGGCGCGGAAATCTTAGGGACATCATCAACGCCCGCCTGACGACCATAGAACGCAACCCCTGCATTCAACTCAGCGCCCAGCCGCACGGCCAGTTGATTCACCATCCCGCCGCCGAAGCAGAAACCCGCCGCGCCAAGTTTGCCTGTGGAATCGGGACGCGCCTTAAGCCACCCGGCCGCCGCGACGAAATCTTCGGTCATCTTCTTCCCGTCCACCTTACGGAAGGCTTCAGCGCCTTTTTCATCGTTGCCGGGATAGCCGCCGACCGAAGTCAAGCCATCGGGCGCGAAGGCGATAAACTTGGCGAGCGCAAGCCGCCGCGCCACGTCTTCGATGTAGGGATTGAGTCCGCGATTCTCGTGAATGACGAGCACGACCGCGTGCTTTTTTCCTTTTGACGGGCGAGCAAGATACCCTTTTATAGAGCCGTTTCCGGCCGGGGATTGCACGACCTCGTAGCCCACCTTGATGCGTTTGTCGTCCGGCTTGACCTGCTGCGCCCAGGTGTAGTTGGGTCTCAGTCCCTCGAAAATTGCCGCGACCGTTAAGCCGCCGACAGCAAATTTGACGGCGCGGTCCAGGAAGGTGCGGCGGTCAATGTCGCCGTGCTGGTATTCGTGAAAGAGGTCTAACAACTCCTGCGGGTAATCACTTGCTACTTTACGTTCCATTCTTTCTCCTTGCATGGCCGCGCGGGACAAAGCGCCTGACGAACTTTTCTCCTGTCCGATCCGGCCGAGTCCCGACGATAAGATTTCTGCTCTCCATAAATTAACACGTCGAGGGTTTTTCTCTAATACGTCATAGAAAAACAGGGTGAGCGCCGTTCCCGCTGGTCAAAGCACGAAAGAGCTGGCGCGCAACTCTTCGAGACGGGCTACGAACAGAAGCGAGGTTTCGATGACAGTACCTCCGTGTGACGGCTGAAGCGTTGATGGTCGTAACGCAACAGGGAGACATCCGGGTTGAGCGACCCACACAAAGTTGAATCTAATCGGTAAGCAGACGTTATCTTTTGTTCGCTGCTTTTTCTACGTTTGCCAGCAGCATCCGTAACACCATTTTGGGTAAGAATTTTCCGTTGACTATCACAGCATCAATGCGTTCGGTGTTGCTGATGTTTTCAAGCGGATTTGCTTCGAGCAAAATGAGGTTGGCAATCTTGCCTTGCTCGATTGTGCCGAGCGTGTCTGATTCTCCGAGAAATATCGCAGGGTTAATCGTCGCCGCTTGTAAGGCTTGCATCGGCGTCAACCCTGCTCTCACTAGCAGCGCAAGCTCTTGATGCATACCGAAGCCGGCAACCGTATAGGGTCCGCCGTCAGTTCCCGCTAGTATTGGCAGACCAGCACGATGCATCTCGCCGACAACTTTCATCTCCGCTTGAAACAACTGTTTCTGGTAATCAATGAACTCAGGCGTGCGGTAACGATAGAAGAAGTTTTTGTCAGGACTCCAACCCTCTCTCTCTGAGGCCGGAACATATTTATAACGTGAGTCTTGAGCCTTGCTAATGTCGTCAACAAATGTATTAACCTGCTTGGCAAGAAGGGTCGGCACTTGCCATGTATTATTTCTGGCGAGCAGAGCCAGCAATTGAGCTGCTTTCTGCGCACTATATGTATCCAGCGTCCGCTTGCCGCGTGCGGCGATTCGCGCCGGAATCACGCTGTAATCCTGATTCCTGATAGGCGGCGACGGCCAATTTCGTAACTCTGTTTCGGCGGTCGAGCTTCCTTCCAGAAAAGTGCCTAAATGCTCAACGCTTTTCTGACCGGCGTTTGAGGCTTCCGTCATCGTAATCGCATTCGGAATATGTCCGACAACCGGCAATCCCTGTTCTTTAGCCTCTTTGATAATCGCAAAATAAGCATCGCGCGGAATACCGTCATAGACTTTGATGAAATCAGCGCCGTTCCGTTTAAGAAAGTCCACAGCCTGTTTTCCTTCTTCCGCGTTGCTGACTGGAACGGCGTGGTCTGGGTTTGACGGATGGGGCCCATCAATGACAGGCCCACAGGCAACGATGCGCGGGCCTAGAAGCCGACCCGAGGCAACAGCTTCGCGCCACTCGAAAAGCTTTTGAAAATCGCCGCCCATATTGCGAACGCCCGTCACGCCGTTGGCAATAAACAGAGGAAATGTTCTTTCCGTTTCATGTATGTGAAAGTGCATATCCCATAAGCCCGGAATCAAAAATTTGCCGGTGGCGTCTATGATTTGGGCCTCTCTGGGAATCCGAATCTTTCCAGTTTGACCAAGCGCCGTGATGCGATTGCCCGTCAACACCACCGTCATGTCAGGTTTTGGCGGTGCGCCGGTCATATCAATAAGCGTGACGTGAGTGAAAGCGAGAGAGCTTGTTTGCGTAACAGGAAGACGTTGGGCGGTAAGCTGGCTGACGAAGATTAGGAGCAACAACAAGGCTGTTGATTTTCTCATTCGATTCCTCGATATGACAGCGGAAGATGGAATACAACACAAAGGTTAGACACTACATGGGCCATTAAAGTTCCCGCGTATTATTTGACGATAGGAGAAGCGGGAAGCGTCGGAACGCCCGGATTAACCAGCCGCGAGCGAACAGTATTCTACCAACCCGGAGCAGATTATGATGAGGGTCATGCTACGGAGCGGTCGCGCTTGAATGAGTTGTCCGGCTGTGCGTTGAAGAGATTAAGGATTGTACGGCTGACCGTCCAGGAAGACAGGACCTTTCTCCAATTCCTGAACGCTCTTTTGCAGCCAACCCCGCTCAGTGTATATCCACGTCTCTTTATGCCTGACACTGGTAATCGCCTGATGCGGGCTGCCGTCGCCGCCGCGTATGACTCTCACGTAATACTGATACGTGATAACAGTCGCCACATTACCCTTCGTTGTGAGACTCTCAATATCTGTATGGGTTTCAGGACTGGTGGAGTAGAGGCTGTCAAGGTTCTCTTTTTTATAGACCCCTATCTGCTGGCGATTGATAACTTTCCCCTGAGGCGCGTCCCTATCGGGCAATGTGTAGAGCGTGTAATCATCTGCCATAAAATGCATCGCAGCATTTAAGTCTTTCGCTTCTTCGCCGTGAGACATCCTATCAATGTGCTCCTGAATCTCCCGCCATGCCATTCGCTCCGCTGGTGTCAACGAAGCCTGCTGCGCTCGCGCAATTCTTTCTCGATCTGAATCCCTGCAACCGCTCGTTCCTGCTGTGGCAGTTGAAGCTTTCTGTGTCTGCCCAAAGACGGTGCTGATGCCAAAGCTGCTACTAATGTTAAAAATTAAGGCCAGTGTAAACGTCAGGAAAAGTTTCTTCATGCTCGTTTCTCCCTATAGTTTGGATAGAACAGTCGGCTTGCTGCGGGCATGAAACTGGACCGCAGTACGCCTTCTATAGTAAACACCGGCGACAGGACTTTTGTGGCATAGATTTCCGTCTAACGGAAGCAGCCGGAGGCTCGAATTAACCGGCGAGCGATTAACTCTGATGATAACAATCTACCTGCTTGCGGGTCAGGTCGGATGAGTTGTCAGGCGGCTTCGCCTGTAGAGTTTTACGAGTCTTACTTATCCTAAAACCTCCCGCATTACAACTGCCAAATCGCGTATCGCACGCTCCCCATCGCCGACATAAGCCGAGCCATGCATAGGCGCAATCGTCCGTGGCTTGAGGTCCGCCAGATTCTGCAAAATGCCGTCGGTGTGTTTCGTGTAAGGCATGTAGTTGGCGAAGAGACCAGCCTGATAGTCCACCAGAGTCTTGCGCACGCGCTCTATCACATCAGATTCGGTGAGCGGTTCGACATCCCCGTTCTGGTGAAACAGGTCTGAGGAAAGCAGTGTGCCGTTTGTCTCCTCAAACATGAGCCCCGCTTCCCAACAATGCGGGACGTGCGGCGTCTGAGCGAAACGAAAACGGTACTTGCCCGTATTGAGCACCGCACCATTCGTCATCCCCAACGCAGGGCGAATGGCGAAATCGTTGATGCTCACCAGCGCCCCGACCACGCTGCATACTGGCTGCGCGGCGGGAGCCATTTGCAGCCACTCATTCAGTGCGCCGCACTCATCGGCCTCGAAATGGCTGAATCCAACCCAACGGAGCTCCGAAGGATTGATAAGACTCGACACCGCTTCCAGCACTGACGGGAACAATGCCTTCATTCCCGTGTGAAACAGCAACGGCTCATCGTCTTTTACCAGAAACTGGTTGAATTGCAGGTCAATCGCCGGGGCATACGTTGAGATTCGATAAAGGTCGGGAGCTATCTCTTCTATTGCCATGTCATTCCTCCTCAATTCAATCTCCAACTATTAACGCGAAATTTCGACAGGAAATAAATCACCTACCGCTATTCTCACGGAGGAAATCCAAAATGCCGCGATGGATTACCAGAGAAGAATGTTAGTTGTTAAGACGCTGAAGCTCTCAGCGTACGACTTACTTTCTTCAGTGCACCACTTAATTTTCCGGCAACACAACTGATTCCGTGAAATAAAGTTGTTCCCGGAAAAAGCCGTAAGTCTTTTATTCAGGACTCCCAAAACAACGGTTGATTCAAGTAAAGTTGTACACTGGATTGTCGTTCAGTCTACCTCAGCCTAAAATCCGAGGAAATAAAGTTGTACACTCATATATAGCCCATAGAATCAATTGCTTGCAGGCCAATATACTAAATATTCTTATTGGAAGAAATAGAAAATCGCGGCGAGAGATGCTGAACGTTTGGTTGTAACAGGAACCTGATATTTGCTGCTTTGGCAATGACCACATGCCAATTACTTGCGACAAACATCACGTCGGATCTCAACCTCATTTTGTTCATCGTAGGACAAGAGGGTGCGGTGTAGATGCTTCTTCCTACGTTGCTGGTCTTCCTGTTATATCTTCTCCTGCCAGATTTTGCCGGATAGTGTTCTAAAAGTATGTTGCTAACTGACGCTACAATTCTCATGTATAAACTGTTATTATGCGGAGCCGTTCCTCGTAATATACGAAATTTAAGTGTTATGCGGAATTCCTTTGCATCACCAGCAGTTTGGCTTTGCCTTCACTAAGTTATAGAGGCTACCACAAGGAGAATAAAATGAGACAAGAGATTTTGCAGGAAGACGCCAAAGCCCAACATAAAGAGGTTTTGGAGGCAATGACTGTTAATGCTGTAAATCCTCAGATGAATCTAGAAAGTTTTTTGGACGATGACTATTTGAAGCCTCAAGATTATGAGGAAATTCCTATAAATTCGAATAGTTGCTCAGACAGACGTGGTTCTACAGGACATGCTTGGCAGAAATAACTCAGCCATAACGCTATGACCTCCTCAAATGGCTCTGTAGGTAACTTTCTGGATTACTGGATTGGTCACCTTGATAAAGCTAACTTATCACACTTGTTCTTGGTTCATTGTGGCGGAGATTTTGAAAAGCTCGCACATAGAATAGGGGATGAGATAAATAAGTTATCTTTGTCTTATACCATTCTTGATTTCATCGCGGAGTCAGAAAGAGTAAGAGATGTTGCTCGTCTGCATCGCAATAGCAAAGATGTGGCGGTGTGCTTAGTGTACTTGCTTGACTACGCTAGAATCGCATCTGATGATAACTACCGCAGTTTAGTTAAGAACATTGGTGGTTTCGATTATTGGGATATTGAACGGATAAGATTGCTTGCTGATGTGCCTAATGCTCTTTTTGATGACTTTTTCAAGCAATCTAAGTCTGAACTTCGAGAATTTGCAGACAGACTGATTTCAAAAGTTCAAAACGCTTCTGAGATTATTGTTAAAGAGGGAGAGGGAACAAATTTAACTGTATCGGTTAAGAAAGACTCATGGTATTCAAACGACGGAAAACCATCTGACCACATTTTACCTTGTGGAGAGATTTCAACAAGACCAATCGAGGTTAACGGTGTAGTTGTATTTGAAGGCACGATACTTGGAACTATTCCCTTTGGGTTTAAGTATGGCAAGATTCGCAAAGGTGATTTAATTTTAACATTTGAGGACGGAGAAGCTTCCGGCGTCTCTGGTAATAATTATAATTTAGTTGAAGATATACAAAGAATCTTTTCAAGATTACCAGTTATTCGAAAAGTCGGTGAAACATCTATTTCCTTCAATACAGGAATACAAGAACTTGCTGGCTTAGGGTATCAGTGGGAAGAAAGGTATCCGGGATTCCACTTTGGCTTGGGAGCAGAGTTAACCGAAAATCTTACTTCACTTTCGGATCGGCAATGTGACCATCATATAGATTTTGTGCTGAATGATTGTGATATTTACGCTGATAACACTCCCGTTTTTCTTGGACGAAACTTCTTGCTCTGAAAAAATTCTGACATTAATAATGTACTTTTAGGGCACTCCCGCACCTATGAGATTAAAAAGTGTACTAGCTTCCTTAATTACATTCCTCAATGACTATTACAATTGGACGGCTCGCATGGATGTGAATGATGATTCAAGGTCAGCTAGTGCAACATCAATTGCTTGTTTGACCTGTGGATTCTCCCGGAGGCTGTACACATTAGCCCGAAGTAGAAGCTGCCACCTTGCGGGCAGAAACCTCTCTCGAAGATAACGCTTCTCAGCCCACCAAACACGTCGAACAGCGAAGTCATCCCGTGACTCGACAACGCTGGCTAACACCTGAGCCGTTAAAGGCATCCTCTCGATCTTCTGTTGGAGCAATGGGATTATCCCTAACTTTCTACCGATGGCGGTTTTTGTTACATGAACCGGACGGCCTGTAGCATTCTTCAAGATTGAGGCTGCTGACCTAACCTTTACAGCCAGTACAGCGTCACGGCGTTTCCAATCGACGCCGGACGGTGCTTTAACGCGCTTTTGAGATGAAGGCTTGTGAGATTTCAGCCAGAGAGTGTCATTCTTTACGAGCCATGCGTAAACGCGTGGCAGCTTCTGGCGCAAGCGTTTCATCGTGATTTTTGTATTTTGTTTGATTGCTAATGACCACTTCATGCGATTCTCACGCCGCTTTGTTCGGAACGCCGCTCTGGTATTTGGAGGTTTAAGTTGTAACTGAGGGCTTAGCTCCGTTAATTCACCCCTTGACCGCGAGAATGAAAGCCGCAACCGCACGGCATAGCGCCGAACGGTTAGCGGGTCAACTTCGAGTCGCCGAGCGATCTCACTAACGCTCAAAGTCGGCTCTTTCCAAAGCTTCTTCAATTCATTGCCCCAAACAGCCCCGAACGACTTCATTTTACTGATACGGAAGCGGTCATCCGGCTTTTGATCAGGGCTTGTCCGGGCGTAGGCAAAGCCGCACTTACAACTAAACGTCCCGACCGGCCTTCCATTCTCTCCGCGATAGGAGATTTTTAAGTTAGTGACTCGCAATTCACGGTAATGATCAGAGGCGGGGTTGAGGCAGGGCCAAAGAGCATCTCCGAAGAATTTAATCTCTTCCGGCAGCTTGAAGAAACGCTCTGCTGTGACACCTAGAAAATCCATCAATAATAGATGGCGGATAGGATGCTGAGTATTCTTAGGATTTCGCACAAGCCTCAACAGCCAGTTATCCTTCTTCTGATCCCTCCCGGTAAATTCGCAATGAAGGCGCTTCAGTAGAGCAGTGGAATAGCGAGGTCTAAAAGATTCGAGCAGTTCGCTCGCACGGATACAGCCGCTGTAGGTTGCCAACCCCTGCTCAATTAACAACAACAGGTAACGGTTGCGCAGAATCTTGGGATGAGATACTAAATCACGTTGACTAAGTAGCCATTCAGCGTCACGCGCAATCTTTAGAAAGACAGCGTGATTATCGTCTGAAGGGACTAACCTTCTTACTATAGAAGGCCGCACCGACTGTTCGGCTGAGAAGAATTGAAACGGGTTACTCAAATGCCGGACAGTTGCCTTACTATCTTCTAAGAAGATGCTGTGTGTCGGGCAAACGATGACACCCGGAATCTGATGAAGCCGATGCCAGTACGTCTCCTCGACAAGCTGTTCATCATCTGCTACGCACAAGGGACAGAACCGCAGTCGGTCTGGTAAATGGATGCGGCTTGCCATAATACCTGCTCGCTTTTGGATGGATAATCCCTTACGACCCTTCATGTCTGCCCTTAGTTGCCGAACGCGCTTAGCCGGCAGGAACGGGCTGAAAATAGGCAGGATCGTATGGTCATTAATCAATCTCTCAACCGTATAACCGTGTCCGGGTAGAAGCGATAAAGTGAAATCTTTAAGGCGGCAAGGTAAATCTATAATTGCAGAGGCAGTCGCTGCGCCAAACAAAGCTTGTAAGGTTGTCTTTCCGTGGTGAGGCATCGCCCTATCTTGAAATCTAGCGCAGGCACTGTAGAGCAATTCGTCCGGGTAAATTGTAGGGAAATAGCCGATCATTTTGATATAGAGGTTTATAAAGAACGGTAAATAATATTGAGCTAGATTTCATTAAGTTCGGAAATTCCATGAACACCTATCACGCAACCTTCAACTCTTTGAGGTTATCGACTCGTTGGTAGCGCATCTCTAACTCTAAAGATCTAAGCGTCGCCTCAATGGCGTCTTTAACTTCAGGCACGTCCCAAATGTCGCAGCCGAAACTGGCCCGTATTGCTAAAGCTGTTCGAGTCGGAAGAATATTCTCTTGGCGGTAGCAGTCAGCAGCCCACCGTAGGCGGCGCTTGGCAAACTGCACACGCGTCTCTACTACTTCCGACAGAGCTTTCTCGGTCTGCGGAAGTTTGTCCAAGCGATGAAGAAGCGAACTCACTTCATTAATGTCTCTGGCGATTCCAGTTTTAGTGACTCGGACGGGGCGTCCGGTGACGCTCCGCATCCGCCGGGCGGATTGCTTAACGGCTTTTGCGAGCGCCACATCACGACTGCTCCAGTCCACCGAGGAAGTGTTTCCACCGGGTTGCCTAGGCTGCGGCAGATGCGCTTCCAACCAATCCCTATCGTGATAGTAGAGTGTTTGGTGAAGTTGGAAGAATTTTTTATATAACTCTGTCCGTGACAGTTCAGGGTGGCCCTTCAGGGCTGATTCCCAAAGCTTTCGGCTTTGCAGCAATTCTTCCTGCGTAGGAGACTTTGCCTTACTTGAAGAGGGCGGCAATTCTTCAGGCTTTTGTACTGCGGGGCCGCTCGGACCTTGTCTAGGGAATTTAAGCCCTAATCGAGCGGCCTCATGTTTTATCTCCGATCTACCGCATTTGAGTTGCCTTCTTATCTCCGTAATAGAAAGTGATAGGTCGTACCACAGCTTCTTTAGAGCCGCGTCCCAACCACTTCCGCGCGTGATGATTCGAGTAATGCGCTGTCGGTCCTGCGGCTTTACGTCAGGGCCGGTTCTGGCATAGACGAAGCCGCAGGAACAAGAAAAGGTCGCCACCGGTAGTACCACTCGGCGCGTCTGGACGGTTTTATATACGAATTGTATCTGACGTATGCTTGGTTTTAAGTGGTGTCGGCATACAGGATTGAGGCAAGGCCACGGGCCATCACCAAAAGGTTTGCTATTACCACCTGCCTCGTAAAACGTCTCCGCAGTGCAACCTAAGAACTGAATCAGCAAAAGATGGCGAAGCGGATGGTGGACAATATCTCTATTCAGAGCACTGACTATCTGAGCGGGCCAACTTGTGCTTGTTTCGTTAAATCCACAGCGGAGTTTATTCAATACTTCATCTGTATAATGGTCTTTTAGAGCCTTCAGCAGTCTTCGGCAATACACGATGCCACTCACCGAAGCGAACCCGTGGTCTCTTAGTAGCTCAGTATATCGCTTACGGGTAAGTTCGGCAGTAATACCTTTACCTCTTTCGCTTAATAGCCAAGCGGCATCACGGGCGATGTTAAGAAGAATTTGTTGAAATGTATCAGACAAGTTTAGCGGGCGAAGTGGGTGACATTTAGATATTACTTGTTCCGCAGGTAGGTACTCGCTCGGATTTTTTCGGTTACGAGCGCCTGCGCTGCTGTTTTCAAGAAATACCTCGTGTTTGGGACACGTCTCTACGCCGGGTATTTGGTGGAGACGGTGCCAGTAACTTTCGCCAAAACTTTTTGCATCCTCTTCTACACAGGAGGGACAGAACCGGAACCAATCCGGCCTGCGAATATGACTGCGATTTATTCCAGCGAGGCTGCTGGCAGCTTTGCCTTTAGATGCTTCTGAGCGAACCATGAGTCCTCTAATTCGGCTGACCCGCTCATTGGAAATAAATGGACTATAAAAGGGGAGTATTGTGTGTTCGTCTATTATGCGATCAACCGTGAGCCGATGGCCGGGTATCAGAGAGTCGGTCAGGTGCTCAAGCTGACATGGAAAGTCAATGCTTGAAGTTACACGTCCCGGTCCGAATAATTCCTCATTAACTTGCTGCCCGCTAGAGTATCTCAGCCGATCCTGTAATCTGGCACATATACTGTAAAAATGTTCATCCGGGTACGGAGTAGGGAAGTAGCCGATCAACTTGATACCCCTCCCTGAAGATAACCGGCAGTTGAGCCTATGTATCCTTCTCGCCGGAGTGCCTCATATAGGCTTTTTCCAGATTCCTTGGCAGCCAACAGAACTCTTCTCAAGTCATCATCGGCAAAATCTGATTTTGTTGGTCGCCGCCTTGAACTCCTATGTGCCTGAGTCTTCTGAGTAGGGGGCTCAACACCAACATTACTCTCAACCCCCGATTCAGCCTCACTAGCCGCACTTGTTTCCTCTGCGACATCTTCCGGCTGACTTTCCTCTACATTTTCGGATGCGAGTTCTGTCTTCCTTTGTTTTCGCATCTCCAGCCGGGCTTGCTTGAAGAAAGGCTCAAGGTCAATACGATGAATGTCGTCCACTTCGGAAAGTTCCTCAATGGTGGACACACCCTCCAGAATCCTGCGCAGGATTCTCAGAACGGGCTGAGCAAGGCGCAGGCAGTCATGGGCAACCGACTGGATGATGTCTACGTTTATCTCCTCTAAGCCTGTCGTGATCGCACGTATTTGTGCGAGCATGAAGACTTTGACGACGAAATCCGTAACCCCTTGACTTTCATAATAGAGCGCACCACTCAACTCTCTGGTTAATTTGCAGGGTTTTCTTACGTACTGATATTTCCAAAGCTTATTAAGAAATCTCTGCCAATCACCGGGTCTCTCATTCTCATCGTCCGTCCAATCTTTCAGAATTCTGTCCCACACCATGTCGCCTTGGCCGGTGCCACGTCGGATCTGACGGAACTCGCGGGTTAAAATCTTCATGGCTTTGAAAGTACCGACAAGCATTACGGGTACGCCGAGAGTGTTGGTAAGCTGAACGAAGAAATTTAGCAGTTCTTCGGCACCGCCACTTTTAGCAGTGCTAAGGTGCTCGATGTCATCTATCACCAGCACGCCGAGGCAGTGACCCGACGCCACGCCCTTCATGTCCAGTATGAGTTGAGTTAAATTGGGTCTGTTGCGCCCGAATGTCCTTTCGTAGGTTGTCCCAAAAAGATCATCAACCGCCCTGAAGAAGTTCATGCAGATAGATCTAGGGTTCCCATCATAAGGGCATTGAAGCTGCATCCAGACGAGTTGAGCGAAGATGAAGTCTTCCTCGTTGTAGTGGGTATGTAGAATTCCTTGAGGGTACAGGGACAGCACTTTCTCAATAGAAGTGCTCTTACCGCCACCGCTCGTGCCGATGATGGTGAAGCCCCTAGTTCTTTTGCTCGCGCGATTCCGGTTATGCGGCACGAAGTCGTGTGAGGATTGGAGCTTCTGCTTCCGTTCTTTCCAAAATTGTGCGCGCTCTGGATGCCGATCCTTGTACCCTCCACGGATCACTCGTGAGAGTCGTTGCTCTAAATCGACGTGGATCGGGAGCGGGATAAAAAGATCTAGCGCGTTATCAATCAGGTGAAGCCGGTGCTGAGAATCAACAAGACGTTCGGACTCATCGTACTCCGGGTAATATGTCAAACTATTGATCACCTGCTTAACCGTTAAAATCGGGGGCAAAGCCTCGATAAGCGGGTTGCCACGGTAGCAAGCAACTCCGGGATCGCCGTAAGACGCCTTGACGACTTCACCACGGTAAATACGTCCTAACGGGAATTTCGGTGAATCACTCATCTTCGCTACTCCTTTAGTCCAACTCATCAAACTCTTCTGCGTAATTAGCCGGTCCGATATGGCTTTCTTCGGAAAGTTGCCGGTCAGAACGGTCAAAATTAATGATCCGCGCCGGAGCCCCTTGGCATGGAGATTCCGGCTGCCCTCTGTAATCAGTCTGCTGCAAGAGCGCAACCTCGTCTTTCCGTTTCTCTCCTTTATCTTTTAATCGCGCACTATCGCTCATGCCGTGTGTCTCCTTATCTCTGCGTTTTACGGCAACGTCAACGATGCTTTGCCGGAAGGCTGAATGCTCCGCGCTTGCCCTATATTCGCGGGTTTTTGAGGCATCCTGCTCCATCATCTGTTTGGCAAAATAATCTTCGGTTTCATAGAGGTCGCAATCCTTAAACCGCTTATCCCTTTCTATGAGGTAACACGGTTCTATACGTCTGCCATCATCCAATCGAAGGTAAATAGGCTCTCGAAAGCGAGGGTCGTAAGACACCTTCATGTCAATCGCTCCACTTTGTCCGGCTTTCAGGAACCACTCATTTTCAAGGAGCCAAGGGCATGAATATCTGGCATTCTTGAACTCAAGACCGTTGAATTTGAGGCTCGCCGTCCCTTCCGGCAACAGAGTGACCCGAATAAGCTCGTCGTCCTTTTTCTTTGGACTTCCACTTTCATTATTAACACCCCAATTCCAAATGTTGATGGGGTAAGGATCAACCCCGGCGGCGATCATCTCCCTGCTCATCGGGTAGTCTTTCACGTTCAGCCTACGTTCAAGGTTGTGCTCGATGATGTACGAGATCATTATCCGGCGGAACTCGTGGATATTGAGCGCCGCGTCAAGCTCGCATCTCGGCTCTCCCGGCGCACGCTTATACACATAGCCCGGCATCCGTTTGTTCACCTTGCGGTTGATCATGTTGAACTGCTGTTCGACAATACTCTTCCAGTCTGGCGTGTAGGCCGGGGTGTTTAAGACCTCGATGCCGAGCGCATTGACCAGAACGTCGGCCTTGTTGCCTTTGAATTCGCCACAGTCAGCAAGCAGTTGATTGGGCAGGTGGCAGCTAGGCCATTCTTCTGCCGTGACCCGGACGCCGTACTGTCGGCAGAACTCGACCTTGTCGGAGAACGTGTTTAGTAGGGCCAAGCACGCGCCCTCCCAACTCGGCCCTATGAGGCCGACGCTGAAGCCTGTGATGAGACGGCTGAAAACGTCAGTGATGATGTAGACAATCGGTCGCCCGATGATCCAGCTTGGTTCAAGCAGGCTACACAGGTACACGTCGGCGAGTGTGGCATCTACCTGAAAGATCGCGCCGGGGCCGTCGGCAGCTTGAGTTGAATCTCCAAGGACTTCTCTATGCTTAGTCCTGAAGGCATGCTTGCCCTCACGAGCTTCGATCATCCTCTTGAGCTTACGATTCAGCCGATAGTGGTATTTGAATTGATCTAAAGAAGGGGCCTCGTCCGCGTCGGGCGGGATCGGTGCCCACGGCGCTCTTGGCAGTCCATATCCTATGTTAAAAAATCTTTTCAGCGTCTCCTCATACGCTTGCTTGAGCGTCAGTTTCGGATGACTGCGCTCGTAAAACATCTTAGCGCCTAAGAGGATGTACCTGTGCGACCTCTCGTCAATGTTGACTCCTAAATCCTTTTGCTCTGGATCAGCTTTGGTCCGGTTCTTCTTGCGGCCAAGCTTCTTGTATTCATTAGCTTTCTCGTGTCGCGGCACTCCTCTGGCACCACTATTTTCGTAGAAAGGTAAGAGAGCATTTTTGGTCTGCCCTCCCTGCCAGTATCTTTGTAGATAGCGGTAGATGATCTTTTTAGTTCTTCTCTTATTTTTGTCCTCGTTCTTCTGAAGTTCCTGTTCCCTTCGGGCAACTAGCGGCCCGCGCGTGCGAGGATCAAATAACCGCCATATCTCTTTGATCTTGACCAGCGGTTCGATAACCTCCCACGCTTCGTCCCTGATTAGCTTGTGATTCGCAGGTATCTCGTGCTCCTGAAGCTTCGGCGTCTTATACGGGTCATCAACGATGCGGGCTTCCCCGGAGGAGATGGCTTCCTTCAGATCAGATGTGCTCATCAGGTAGGGAAGGGCCTTAACCCGCTTGCCTTGCTTGCCCCCGTTGAGCCGAATCAAGGCGCAGGAGTTACCTCTGTCTATCCAAATCACGCGCTCGACGCGAGGCAGCTTCTCGCCCGTCCAGTCGACGACCATGTTGAGGAGCAGATTGACTTGCTTCATCAGGCGACCCTCTTTCGCTTGGGTACAGCCAATTCTTTGAGGTTCAGGATGACTAACCTTTCATCTGACCTGATCTTCTTACTTAGATCGACCTGCCAGCGGCGTTGGGCTATCAAGTGGAAGACGACTGTGAGGCTAGTGCCTGCTTCCAAGCCGAGCCTTTCGTCACAACCGGTGGTTATCAGGTTTAACGGGAGCCGCCCTTCCATAATGTGAGGAAGCATCTCCGCCTCTATTTTGTTGACGTCATCGTTTGTGAGGGGGTGCATGTCCTCAATGTGCAGACGGTGATAGACCCGTTCGAGATTTCGAAGGAGCACGACGGATACTTCGCGCTCGGTCAGGATCATCCAGCGGGTACGCCTGCGCTGCCAGAAACGGCGCTCAATTTCGAATTTCTCGATGATCCTGCGCTGCTTTTGCTCGTCATGTAGTTTGGAGACAGGTTTTACTGTTACCGCGAGGGCTATTTCTTCGTCCGTGCCGGTTTCAAGCGTAAGGAGAAAATCAGTCGTTATTACGTTAGGATCCTTAGTACCTACACAAACCGGGTGTCGGATTCCACATTCCTCGGCAATTTCGATGGTTTCTTCCAGCGGCAGCGGAAACTGCTCACGGATGTCTTTTATGATCGGCGAGTAATCGAATACAAGAAAGAAACTCCGCTCAAGCCTGCTTAACAGGTGATGAATCCGCCCGGTCTTCCAGCCTCGTATCCGGCTGACTATCCCTTGGGAGGGCACATCTTGAATTCGGAACCATGGCTTGTAATTTTTACCTTCGCCTTGTCCGCGCCCTTCTTTAATACACTTCGCTATCTTCTCCTTCGTCATTCTTCTTTTGCGCTTAGGCATATCTCATCTCCTCTGCACACGCATATACGATATAAGACCGGAGACGTCAAGCAGAAAATTTCCGTAAGCTATTGATACATAAAGATTTACCTTGACAAAGTGCGTTTCATTTCTTAGATGACCATCTCTTTGTTGTGCCTTGCGTGATGGAAAAAGACTCTCATTTCTCCAAGCAGTTTGTTCCGTTAGTGCAACAACGTGCAAAGAAAGGGACAATTCAGGCGTAATAAATCTTCCTGAAAACCCTCAACCGACACTATTTTTACTTCTCGATCCTTAAATGCTGTCGAAATCGATTTCTTTATTGAATAGTGGACAAAAATCCTGCACAGGGCACCACGCGCACGCTTCAGAGGGGGAAGGACTGAACTCACTTGAGGCGAAAGAACAAATCTGTTCAACCAGTTTCTTCTTGTTGCTTACTATCTGCGCCTGATCGTACTCGACCTCAACTTTCACCAGTGTCAGCACATTCAACTGTGAAACCCTGATATTCTGGTGATCGGGGTAACAGATTCGGGCCAGAAGATAGTAGAGAAAATTCGGCAGGTCGCTTGCCAATGATTCAGCAGTTGGCAATCTGCCCGACATGTTTGTTTTATAGTCTAGGACTTCCAGCGCACCGTCTTTTCGGAGGATCACGCGGTCGGCTTTACATCCGAGCTTGATGCGGAGGTTCTTTAAGTTGATCACGCGTGACATGAACACTTCGGTGCCGAGAGTTTGTCCGGCAGAAGTCAAAGACGTGTCTATGTATCGCCGTAGCGCCTCGCATCCTTTGGCAAAGAATGCTTCACTCTCCTTCCCGTCAGAAAAGCGCCTGCCTCCCAATGACGCTTGAGAAGCTGCTCGGTTTCGGTTGAGCTATTGACCCTGTAATCATCATCGACTCGATGCAACTCTTCGAGGGCGGCGTGCAAGCTACGACCAAATGATAAGGCGGCGAGGTTGGAATCTGTTCCCGCCTTATCAACGTGCTTCAGCTTGTACATCTGCGGGCACGTTAGGAAATCGCGAAGCTTGGTAGGAGTCAGTGAGATCACGCCGATCCCCTTTCGTAGCACTCTTAAAAGAAATTGTGATGGACACTTATTGCTCGCATTGGATAGACTGCCTCGTTTTAACAGGACGCAACTTGTTTTGCGGTTGCAACATCGTTGCGTTAATGAATTTCGGGGGCGCGAATACTATCCGATTTTCGGATGAGATTCAAGATTTATTTTTGACCTTCGTATTGAGTGTTTTCATCAATAGGAATATCTATTGATGAAAACACTCAATACGATTGTATGCACTGCTTCGGGAATTCAGATGCGTCAGAGAAACTTGAAAAGGCGGTATAAAAGATTCCAAGAGCTATTAGTAGAGGCCCGTAAAAATGCGGGTCTTTCTCAAGAAGCCGTCGCCGAGAGAATAGGCCAGCCTCAGTCGGTCGTCTCTAAAATTGAAAGCGGTGTCCGCCGCTTAGACGTAGTGGAGTTTATGGCAGTGATGGAAGCGATAGACATGGATCCGGTAGATTTCATTAAGAAGCTCAAGTGAATTCATGTCATGGAGTATTATTCATAATTCTCCCCACTCAAATCCGAAATGAAACGCACTTCCTCAATATAGCTTTTTCGACTGTATTTATAATAAAATCCACTTGAGCACGGGGCATCTAATTTCCGTGCCGACCACCGTAGCGTTGGCCTCACACTTCCCGCGCTCAACACGCCTTAACTGGATGATCCCAACTAAGGTGTTCCAAATCAAGTCGAAGTAAAGCGAAGAGTTTTGTCTTCTTCCTATGCTTTCTAAAGGGTACATGTTTTTGCGCAAGCTCAACTAAGAGATCAGAATTCCTCATCAGGAGCAAGAAAATGAGTAAACGAAACGTTCGGTCGGTTCGGTCCAAAGAAAGGCCAAAGTGGGTTGAAATCTGCACGATCATCGGCGGGATCGCCGCTGCTGCCGCCTTAATTTTTGGTATTTATGTTTACTATCGCCCCAACACGAAATCTAATACCGAATCTCAAGCAGCAGAAGAGCAAACTGTTCAGACGACCAGAGTCGAAAATAGCAATGTGGCCGAGCTAAACGTCTACAACGCTCCTGTGAATTCGACTAATCATTCGATAACCACGAACCAGTATAATTTCGGCCCCGGCCCCGCTCGCCAAAGTGCCAACGTTGCTCCGCAACAGACGCCTGAGTACCGACAAGCCGTACCGAGCAGAGTGTCTGTTTTTCCTAACAGTGAGATCTCGCAACCATCAAAACAAATCTCCCCTCCTGTCAATACCTCTGAACAATTGCGCAGCGGAGAAGATTCTATGGCGAGAGTTTATCTTCAGCAGATAGCGAACCTACAAAATGAGGCCGAACGTATTTCGGACGAAGCGAGCACTGTTGAGGAATGCCAAATCTTATTTGACGCTTGGAAGAAGAAGTGCCCGCCGGTTTTACGACAAGCGTCCAATTACCTTAACAGTAAGTACGACAGCACTAAGTATTTTGATAAAGATTTTGCCGTCTTTATTGCTGCAATGCCTGACTCGTTCAATTCTGAAAGAGGTTTTCGGCAGTGTAAGAATGTGCTCCATGTGAGCGCGATGGAGTTGGGTAACTACAGGCTTGATACGGAGTCTATAATCAGAGATAAGCGTTTAGCTATAAAATAGCCTTAGATGTCATCGCTGACCAGCGCGCCACTCTTTTAACGCGGTGATAGATGGAAGCATCTTCTGAAGATCCAACAGTTGATTACGGTACTCCTTGATTGACTTTAATAGTTCTTCATCACCCGGATTCATCATCCGCGCGTAAGTTAACAGCAGAGTCTCAGTAGGGCGATTGTCACGTCGATCCTCATAAACCGTAAATAACATCTGTAAGAAGTATCCGGCGCAACGCAACCGAATCGTATTATTTTTGTCAGTAGATTTTTCTAAATGCACGGCGGATCCGATGGATGTGTCCGTCAAGCTCTTTATCCATTTAGCTGTTTCTTCTCGCTCAATCGTATTCCATTCCATCATCGCACGCGCGAATTCTCTGTAAGCCTGCTCTACCTCATCCGCTTTAGGTACAATAGAAAGAAGATCTAGTAGCGTACAATCTTCCCAAAAGGGGCCGTCTAGCATGAAAGGACGGTAAATTAAATTATGCCGCGCGTCGACAACTCGTTTGTATAGTTTTACTGCCGCCTTGCTTACATTACGCAATGGGTGTCCTACTTTTACCCCTTCCCAACGACCATTCTCGAAGACTGAATGAGTTACTATTGCCGCCGGATCAAGCTCTTTCCGCGTCGGATTCTCACGATCCCAACAGAGCTTCCTCAGCCTGACTGGAATGTCCTTTGATTTTAGTTGATGATCCATATCCAGTAACAACTGAGTCAAGCACAATTGGAAGAGAGATTGATAGGCACGAAGGATCTGTGCATAGTAGTCAGACGTTTCCCTGTGCCTGAGCATAAAGAGGTGATAGATTCCTTTTTGGAAGGCTGCGCTAGCTGAAGCTATCCGATGGTTAGTATCATTAAAATCCGTAATATCGTTCACTTGAAACCCTTTCTAAATAGCTTTGACTATCTTACCTCTCAATTTCGACGCTATGTAGCAAGTTTCTAATTTAGAGTTATATTGGAAAAATGAAAAAGAAGAAACCCTCACCAAAACGCTCTGCAAAAAGTGACTCGAAGTCAGATGAGAACAAATCTGAAGGGAAGAGGCAAATCCCTTTTGGTCACTATGCGGTTGCCTTTATTGATGTCCTTAATCAAAAAGATAAACTCCGCGAAATTTCCGCATTGCCAAAGAATGATGAGCAAAGAGAACGTTTTATTGAGCAGTTGCGGGAGACTTTTGGAGTAATAAATGAATATCGCAACATGTTCAGTAAGTTTTTTGATACACCCTTTAGCTATAGTCGTCTAAAAGCCCGAAGCGAAGTCCAGAACAGTCAAAAGCGTTTGAGCGGTTAATGAGATATGAGATTAAAAAGCAGCTATTTTCCGATACGATGCTCTACTACGTTTCCTTGAGAGAGACACCTGAGAAGCTCAATATTTCAAGTATCCACACTTTATTATCAGGTTGTGCCGCCACATTTTTGTTAGGGCTCTCACAAAGGATGGTATGTCGTATTGGAATAGATGTCGGAATTGCCAGCGAGTTTTTTGAAGGAGAAATTTACGGGCCAGCTTTGTATCGAGCTTATCATCTCGAAAGTGAGCGCGCTCATTTTCCGCGAATTGTCGTAGGAGATGAGTTCTATAATTATATTGTAAGCGAAATTAATTGGCCGGGACAGAGTGTAGACGAGAGGCATGAACGAATGTGGGCGCAGGATTGCGCAGACTGGATTATGACTGATACTGATGGCGTTCAAGTTTTAGATTATGCCGGTATGGTTACAAAAAGGATTTTCCCTAAACTAGGGAGTGCCATTGCGCCAGCTTTGAGGTTCGCATCTGAAGAACGCCAAAAATTTGAAAAGCACGGTAATACAAAATTGGCTGAACGCTACTTAAGGCTGTATAACTATCTCGCTGAACGAAACGAGCAGATTTGGAAATAGATGTTAACTCAGGCTGACGACATAAGTCTCCGCTACTGCCGCTTAAATTCCACCTTGCCGAGATTCGTTTGTCCGGTTAAGCGATCTGTTGCCGCGTCGTAAAACATAGTAGGACGCCCGAAGCCGCCCTCAAGTCGGAGCACCCCATCCTTATACATCGCAGGAGATTTACTGTTGAGGTCCGGCATGTTCGTGTTTTTCTCTTCCACGATTAGAGTGTCACCCTGCTCTATGATGATAATCTGGTGAGCAGCATCCGTAGTCTCCACCCATTTGCCGATAACCGGATTCTTGGCCTTACGACCGCAGGCTGAAGTGAACAGCATCACTGCACATAATAGAATTGTGATCCATGTAAGACTCCTAAGCTTTCTCATTGGAGTATCCTCTTTGTCTCTCTACTGAACTGGTAAAGTGACTTGCTCGCCGTCGCCGCCTTCAACTGAAAGCAGCGCACGCGAAGCCCCCTTCATGGCGGGATCGAGCTTGAAAATGATCTGATCAATTCCGGGCAGGGATGTGGGGCCGACATACTCGACCGGTAAGATGAAGCGTCGTCCGTCAGGTAAGTCAGCAATCAGGCGGGTCGTCTCAACCCCACGGTTTCCAAGACCGGAAGCGAAGACCATCACTCTCGTCGTACCGTCTGCCTGTACTCTCCTCGTCTCTGAGAAAGCAAGAAATGTAGGGGATTCAAAAGCTACGGCTGGCGCTGGAGCCTGTGCCTCACCTGCCTGTGCCCACAGAGCGGCTGTGGACTCGCGCAGTCCCACCCCGGACATTGTCCACTGCGCTCCCGATGGCAGGTGTCTCACCAGCACGGCTACACTCGCACCAGCCGTAATTGAAGTGGAAACGACGAAATCTATTGCGTAACTGTTTCCTGCGCGCCTGACTGAGATCATTGAGGAAGGTTGGCCGTCAACTCGCACTTCCAACCCGGAGAGAGTAGTCGGCCAGTTGCCGGTAGCATCTGGTCTGGCGGTAGCTTCTGCTGCACTTACACCCGGCAGCGTGACCACAGCGCGGGCGAGGCCGCCGGGAGAGATTGTGTGGGCTGAAGGAGAAGAGGGAGCACGTAATGGCAGGGCGAAAACTTCACCGCTGCTTTCACCTTGTGCTGGCGGGTAGGAGATCACAATGTCGTAATCGCCTTCGCCCCCGCTCATCGAATTGACATCCAACTGCCACGGACCTGATCCCGTGAGCGTGAAGGTGCGTAGCGATGGCTCAGTTGCGCCCAAGCCGAAGAGGAGTGATGCCGTGATAGTCCCTTCCTGCTTAATGCTGATAAACCCACTCCAGTTGCCAGAAGGCTGATGCAGCCGTACTACTAGCGTTCCTGTTGCGGTGAAGCGGTAGTTATGAGTCTGGCCGGGCAGCAAATGGCCTGTGAGGTGTGCTGGAGGAGAAAAGAGTGTTGTACTAACCGTCCGAGCTACATCGTCAATGAAGCCGTTACAGTCGTCATCTTTGCCGTTAACTGTCTCTACTGCGCCGGGATGAACAGAGGGATCATGGTCGTCTAGATCGCCTCTGACCGGGCTCCAGCCATCCCCGTCGGCGTCAATTACTTTAGGGTTCTGCGCAGGATATGTCTGTCGTAGCTTCTCACGTGTGGCGTCTGAAAGAGGCCAGCACCAAGCGTCTAGCTCGCCGCTGATATTTGCATTAGTGCCATAGGCCAGAGCTTCAACAAGCAGGTCATTCTTCTGTTCAGGCGTGAAAGTAAATATCTCATTAGGATCATGAGTCGCTTTATAGCTCTTAAAGAACTCGAAAGTTCTCTTGACGGCCTCGACGCCGTGCAGCCTTGCAAATCGCAGCAACAGTCCGGCACTGGCTCGATTCGCTGTAATACCCTCACTTTCGCAGCCGCCGCCGTTTCTTACACATTGCGCCCATGACGAACTGTTTGCTCTCTTGTCCCAAAGATTCGTGAAGTAATAGACCTTCTCTTGGAGTGCCAACTCCGGCGCTGAGCTATAGTCGCCGAAGCGTAAAAGATATTGAGAGTAAGCTATCCAAAATTCTGTCCAGTTGTGGGAGGAGTCTGCATAATAGCTGAGATAATTGCGGTAAAGATCGAAGGTATGGGCAATTTCATGCAGGATGGTATCAGATAGAGTTCCTTGAGCGAGAGCCACTTTCGTCGCACCAAGTTGATTTGAATCTATCTCCAGTCTCTTGACGCCGAGGAGGGCGGTGCCCTGTGCGCCCCCCTCGCCCGCGAGCGGCACGAGGGCGATGGTCATCAAGCCGTCTCCTCGCGGCTCTCCGCCAATGACATCCATCAGCTTCTCGTAGGTGAGATCAGTTCGCTCTATTAGGGTAACCAGTTCAGCCGGTGAGAGAGACTGTGAGCTACCATCAATCCAGCTATCCGGGAGGGCGTACCTGATGCGCCTGCCGCTGAAGGCACGCAGGGTGAATGTGCCCCCGTCCAAAGCTTGGTAGGTGATTGCCTCTGATGGCGGGTAGGTTTGTTGTGCAAAAACAGATGTGAAGGGACCGAGGCAGACTGTCAGTAGGAGCAGCCGGAGTAGCGAGGCGTACTTTGCTTTCATGATAGGGCTCGACCGCTGGCTTGGGGATTAAGCCGTGATGAGGGTAGTTGTGCCGCGTAGAAAATTCTTTACAAATGGTCTAGTCTCGTGCGAAATGAGACAGTATCTGTCCACGTCCGGGCGCGACTAGGCCAGCAAGTTTTTTGAAAGCGCGGGAGTACTCGCAAAGTGCGAAACAGAGCGGCTCAACCACGAGGTTAATTGCCATGAGCCGCGCGTCTACCAAAAAGGGACAGCGTGCGGCTCCTGAAGTTCGCAAACAAGATAGGATACCTATCCTTTTTTGTCCAGCCCGCGAGTGCGTTCCATTTATTTTGTCTCGTCCCGTTAGGAGGGCCACCTAATGGGACACCAAAGGCGACGGACGCCGCGATTGGGCGAAAAGCTGAGACAAATCAGGAAGAGGATTGACGGCGGGCTGACACAGAACGAGATAGTTGAGCGGCTTGGACTGGAGAAAGATTTTGACCAAGAGCGAATCTCAAAATATGAGCGCGGGATTTTGGAACCGCCTGTCTATGTGTTAATTGGCTATAGTGACCTTGCGGGGATACCGCTCGATGTGCTTCTTCGGCCAGAGCGTGACATTCCCGACAAGTTACCTGTCCGTCTCAAAAGTTTTGAAGTGCTGCGTAAATCTACGCTAGTACCGAAGAAGGGGAGAAAGAGGAAATGATCGCAAATATCTGAGGTTTTAGGACTCCAGAGTTAATTCTAACTTCTGTGGCGGTGTTTTACTTGACACATGGCGGCGCACCCTATTTAATTAGCCGCTTAACTGTCGGGGTTCCGCGCGGGCACACCTCAGAAGGCTCGCCTTAGCAATAACAGGTTTAAGTAGTGGCTGCGTCGTCAATAAGTGGTATGGGTCTGTAAAAATACCACAATATTTAGTTTCTTACTAGCTTCTAAAAAGTGTATCCCTGAATTATAATCCGCCCGTCTTGCAAGATTGTTCGGGCGCGACAGTCAAGAACACCGCCATGCATCCAGCCGCCGTAACTAAGTCTAATTCCGCAGTCGGGTTTTCGGGCCATGAGACTTTTCCGTTCCGATACAGTTGGCTCAAGAAGGGCTTCGACGCGGTTTCGCAAGAACCCACCATTTTTTCCAGCGAAGAGGCTATGGGTGAGATGGGGGTCGGACGAAATATGGTCCGCTCAATCCGCCACTGGTGCGTGGCTGCGGGGCTGATTCATGAAATCTCAGGCGGCACAGGTAGGAGCGGGATGACTCCGACGGCTTTAGGTCGAAAGCTTTTATCCGACCACGGATTCGACCCCTACCTCGAAGACACTGCGAGCTTATGGCTCATTCACTGGCAGATCGCCTCGAACTTTAGCGAGACCACGACATGGTTTTGGGCATTCAACTTATGGAACGTCGGCGAATTCACAAAGGATCTACTCGTCTCTGAACTCCGGGTTTGGCTGGCAAACAGCCCTTACAAGCAGGTGGCGGACAATTCCCTTCAGCGGGATGCCGACTGCTTTGTCCGTACATACGTTCAGTCACGCCAATACCGAGGGGCTATTTCCGAGGACACTTTGGATTGTCCATTAATTGACTTACATCTGATCATTGAACTTGAGGACGGCAGGACATATCAGTTTCAGCGCGGCGCGCAGCCCTCATTGCCTGACGAAGTCTTTACTTACGCGCTAATTGAGTTCTGGCGCGCGTCCGCGCCGTCGAGTAACACACTGGCCTTCGAGAAGATCGCCTACGAGCCCGGCAGCCCCGGACGAATCTTCAAGCTGGATGAGGATTCGCTATCTGATCGCCTTGGACGCATCGAAACTGTCACCGGTGGGCTGTATGACTATGACGAGACCGGCGGTCTCAAGCAAGTTTACAAACGCTCTGAGGAAGAGATAGATCCCATGGAGCTATTGAAGTCCTATTATCGAAAGAGCAAGGCTGCAAGAACCTACGCCGCGTAGCGAAGCCGATGGCAACTGAACTAATACACCTTTCTGATCTGGTGGGCGTAGGTGCCCGCTTCGGGCGGTCCGTAAATCTGGAGCGTGACTTCTACGAACAAGTATCCCTCGACGGTTACATCCTTACGATCACCGGACGCTCATCGCTGCACCGCCTTGGGCATGCCCTTAAAGATACGTCTAGCGAACGTGCGTGGACGGTGACCGGCCCCTACGGTGCAGGCAAGTCGGCCTTCGCATTATTCCTCGCTAAAACCCTCAGTTCCGATTCAAGTCAGGACACTCAGCGGGCCAGACTCTTAATCAAAGAGCAGGACAACGAGCTTTGGCATAACCTGTTCGACGGTCGCAGGAAAACGGCCATCCGCAGAGGGTTGTTCCCGGTCCTCGTCAGCGGCACACGTGAGTCGATCAGCGTAGCACTGCTGAGAGGATTGGCCCGGTCAGTCGAACAGTTCTGGCCCAAGAATCCACCTCTCGTTCTTGCTAGGATCAAGAACTTGTTGAGCGAGGCGGAGGCGGGAAATGCCGTGCCCGGACGGCAAGTGGCTGAAGTCTACGAAGAGGTCGCTCAAAGAGTTTGCGGCTCCCGCGTATCAGGAGACGGCCTGCTTGTCATCGTTGACGAGTTAGGCAAACTTTTGGAGTATGCCGCCGCCAACCCGAATGACGGTGACATATTCGTACTTCAGGAATTAGCTGAGGCGGCGAAGAGGAGCGGAGATAGCCCAATACTACTGGTCACGATCCTCCACCAAGCTTTCGATAGATACGTGGAGAAACTCGGTCGCGCCCAACGGGAAGAGTGGATGAAAGTCCAAGGCCGTTTTGAAGACTTGGCCTTTCAGGAACCGACCGAGCAGCTTCTCCGGATATTAGCCCAAGCTATCACCCGCAAAGGCCCGCAGCCCGCCGTCGGCGAGTTGACTAAATACGGTCGTGAGTTGGCGCAGAAGGCCGAAATGCTCGGTCTGATGCCAAAAATATCTAAGAGAACACAAGTTGTCGAATTGCTCGAAAGCTGTGTTCCGTTACATCCCACTGTAGCGTTAGTATTGGGGCACCTTTTCCGCCGTCTCGGACAGAATGAACGCTCCTTTTTCGCGTTTCTATCATCACACGAGCCTTACGGCTTTCAGGAGTTCCTGACCTCCACCATCTGGAACAAGCGGCAACCTGCAAGTCTGAGGCTGGACAACTTATACGACTACGTTGTCATGGCCTTGGGCAGCGGACTGTACACTCAGAGTAACTCAAAGAGGTGGGCGGAGGTCGAAGCAGCCCTCAACCGTTTGGTGGATCCGCCAGAGATTTATATTAGGCTGATTAAGACAATTGGACTGTTGCGTGTCATTGGTGATGTCGGTAATTTGAAGCCTTCCAGAGAAATACTCCAATTTGCCCTCACAGACGAGGCCATCTCGGTGGAAGATGTCAACTCTGCCCTAGAACGGCTTCAGAAACGCTCCATAATTATCTACCGCCGCCACAGCGACAGCTTCGGTCTTTGGGAAGGCAGTGATATAGACATCGACGCTAGGCTGGCGGAGGCGCGCTCTAAGATTGACCCTAACGAGCCACTAGCACAGAGCCTAACCAGATACTTCAGGCCCCGGCCCTTAATCGCGCGCCGACATTCTTTACGCTCAGGTACGCTCCGGTATTTCGAGGCCAAATATGTTGACCTGCAAGGACTAGATAAAGCTCTGAACGAGCCGTTGAAAGAAGCGGACGGTCTCATCTTATACGCCATAGCATTGAACTCGGATGAGACAACCGCCTTTCATGAAAGAGCGCAGGACGGCAATCTGAAAGATAAGCCGCAAATCCTTCTCGCCGTCCCGAAAGAGGCTACGGGGCTGCGGGAAGCGGTACTCGAAGTCGCTAGCCTAAGACTGGTTTGGGATACCACCCCTGAATTGGAAGGCGATAGAGCAGCGCGTAAAGAACTTCAGGAGCGGCTGGCTCAGGCCGAGAGGTCGGTTGAGCGGTTACTCAGATCGTCTTTTGATTCAAGCACGGGCGGCTCATCTTCGGGCGTCGGTAACGGCTGCGCTTGGTATCACAAAGGGGCTCGTATTGCGGTGCCGACAGAGAGGGCGCTCCAAGAGCGCCTCTCTAAGATTTGCTATAAAGTATTCAGCAAAGCTCTTATCTTGCGTAATGAGTTGATCAATCGCCGCCAGATTTCCACTTCGGCCACCGCTGCAAGACACGCCCTTCTTGATGCCATGCTCGCTTACAGCGATCAGGAAAGGCTCAGCATCGAGGGCTACCCACCTCAACTGAGCATTTACTTTTCTCTCTTACAGAAGACCGGGATACATCGAAAAGTAGGCGGAAAGTGGGGTTTCTTCCCGCCTAAACCAGACGCTGATGCGGGAGCGGCAGCCGTGTGGCAGGCGATGGATGATTTCTTTACGGAGTCAGAGTTCGAGCGACGTTCCGTTGCCGAGATGTTTGACCGGCTAATGCGACCACCGTTCGGGATGAGGGTTGGTCCTCTGCCGATACTGCTGTGCGCAGCACTGCTCCATTACGACACAGAGATAGCTCTCTACGAGGAGGGGTCGTTCGTCCCGTCGCTTTCTGACGCCATATTCGAAAGACTCGTAAAGTCACCGGAGAAGTTTCACGTTCAGCGATGTCGCATAGCAGGGGTAAGGGCGGTCGTCTTCGAGCGTTTCGCCAAATCGATCTTACAGAAACCTGATGGTTTTTCCGTCGATAATCTTAATTTGCTCGGAGTCGTGCGACCATTGACTAAGTTCGCGGCAAGCTTGCCCCCGTACACCAAGGGTACGCAGCGCCTTTCGGAGACAACTACGCGGGTTCGTAGCGCGCTGTTCGAGGCACGCGAACCAGACAGGCTCTTGTTCGTAAAATTACCGGAAGCGTGCGGCGTAGCCCCCTTTGGCAGTGATGATTCACGGGATTCGGCAGACGTTGACAGCTTCTTCAAGACCTTACGCGCTAGCCTATCAGAGCTTCAGCGGGCGTATGATGACCTTCTGGCCGAGATCGAAGGTATGCTGATCGCGGCTTTCTCGCTAAAGAGCGCGGGGCAAGAAGCCCGTCAGGAACTTAAGATCCGCGCCCTGCCACTTTTAGATTTAACGGTCGAGCTAAAGCTCAAAAGTTTTATTTTCAGAGTCACTGATGATGAGCTTGAGTACGTAGATTGGTTAGAGTCGGTGTCGACCCTACTAGCTAACAAGCCGCCTGCTTCATGGAATGATACTGATCTGGCACGCTTTGAGATCGGCTTAGCCGAAGTGAGCCGCAGCTTACTGAATATTGAATTGCTTTCATTCGAACTCCATAAGCACGGCGGTAACGCACTGCTCTCAGACAATGAAATGATGCGGCTCGGCATCACGACACTAGGCGAACCTGAGCGTCAAAAAGTAATAATTGTCAGCAAACAGGATCGGCTATTAATAGAGAGCGCAGGGCATGTCGTAGAACAAGCTCTGGAATCAGCCGGCCTTAATGGCAATGCGGAACTACGTCTAGCCGTTCTTGCAAAACTTTCGCAAAAAGTCTTAGAGCAGAAAGAGCGCGATGAGGCAGATGAACAACAAGCCAAGTTGGCATAAGGAGTCACGTTGAAGAAAGATGTCGATCACAATTCGGAGATCACGAACAAGGCTCGCCATATCGTAAGCATTTCCGGCGGCAAGGATAGTTCCGCGCTTGCTATTTATATGCGTGATCGAGACACTTGGCGTCGGCGTCTCGGTAAGCCTGTCATAGAGCCTTCCGAGAAAGTTGAGATGGAGTACGTCTTTTGCGATACGAAGGAAGAATTGCCTGAGACGTATGAATACCTCGGCTTGCTAGAAGCCTATTTAGGTAAGCGTATCGTTCGTCTCAGCGATGAGCGTGGATTCGAACATTGGCTTAAAGTGTACGGCTACTATTTACCCTCACCAAACATGCGTTGGTGTACGCGGATGCTGAAACTGATTCCGTTCGAGAAATACGTTGGGGATGACCTTGTTTACAGTTATGTTGGTATCCGAGCCGATGAATATCGGGAAGGCTACATTTCCAAAAAGCCGAACATTATCCCGGTTTTTCCATTCAAGGAAGATGGAATAACTCGTGAAGACGTGATGCGGATTTTGGCTGAAAGCGGAACGTCTTTGCCTACTTACTACGAATGGCGCACGCGCTCAGGGTGTTACTTCTGCTTCTTTCAACGCAAAGCAGAGTGGGTAGGATTGATGGAGAATCACCCGGACCTGTTTGAGAGAGCCAAGCAGTATGAAAAAGTGAATGAGTTAACCGGCGAGAACTACACTTGGTCTAACGGAGAAAGCCTAGAAGAATTATCGGGCCAAGAGAGAGTTGATGAAATAAAGGCAAATCATCTCAAAGCGGTGAAGGCCGAACGTAAACACCGCCCCAATCGCCCTTTGGTAGAAGTCCTTGCAGACGTGCTTGATGATGAGGAGGATGAGCAGGGCTGTACAATTTGCCATGTATGAACATACTTTCAGATGCAGCAAACTTTAAGGACACAATACCGGGCTCTGGAGGGTACGAATACAAAGACACGGCGCTTGGCATACTTAACTGCAATGGTGGGTTGTTTACGCCGAGAAAGCTTAAGTCTTCAACGATTGCTGACGCTTTTAGGTAAATGGAACAAAGATCATGCGAATAGTCTTCAACATTATTATGTAGAGACAGGAGAACTTACTTTTACAAAGCATCATTCAGCTATTTCACGCTATTTAGATTTAGCAATTGGTCTTAGAATTATTACATCTTTAGCAGGTGTCTATCGAAATAGCCGCACCGGCTTAGTGCTTGGTACTTTAGTTGAGCAATATGGGATTACCTCAAACCCCTTTTTTCTTACTACCCCGGAAAGGCTCTACTATACATATCAAATCTTAAAAACCGACGCGGATATACTTCTCACTATCGTTGATCGAATCACTCATCAACCAAACATAACTTTATCTGAATTGCAAGATACCTTCCAAAGAGATTTTTTAGATAGATTGGAACAAAAATTAAAACTTTGTCGCGATGAACTGATACGCCGGCAACTACTCGACAGAATAAGTGAAGTTCATAGAGAGTGGAAAAAACCAAAAAAATATGCCGAACATATAGTTCCTCCGAGGTTAAATTGGCTTCTGGATTTATTATTATTAGATGTTGAAAAATTTAAGAAACATCAATACTCCTTAAGCGAAAGTGGGCAATCATTCTTCTCCGCTTTACCAACATTTCATGGACTCAGTGATGTGACTAACGATTGGATTGATACTGATTTTTGGAAGGATGCGGCCAAGGTATTTAATAACCGGAAATCTTGGGTTCATTGGCAGAAAATGAGCGACTTAAAGCGTCGAGATGTTTTTAGTATATTGCTTCCTGATACATTTAAGGCATTCCGATACACCTTTGTGCCTAAAATCTCGGCTTCACAATCATTGCTTTACCTTAGTATCAGACTGATAATTGATTATGGAATCCTCGCTAATCCTGCCTGTCTTAGTAGCTGGCTAGCTTCCTCACAGGTTGTGAATGGGCGACTTTACGAACTACGTTACTCACCGCGTGAGAACGAATCATATCTCCTTGCTACTACCGTCTGAGGAATAATCGTGACCCTCATTTGTGTTACAGATGCATGCTCGCTCATCTACATGAAAGAGCTTCAATTGTCGCGCCGTACGTTACATCACTGGCTTTGGGATGAATTTGATGTCAAGTTTAGTCAGGTGTTATGGGAGGAAATGGAAAATAACCTTCGTCTTCTAAATACTGACAGAAGGTGGTTTCGACGTAATGGCGGCAGATCTGTTTATCAGTTACCGGCCATTGATACATGGGAGAGAGCATTATTTTCTCCACCTCTTTATCGCAAAGTCGAGACCTCAAGGTGTAGGCGTTGTGGGCAGGTAGGTTGGACTAAGCAAGCATTTACACCCGATCTGAATGAACGCGAAGATAGAGGAGAACGTCACAACTGCTGTATTGCTCTCGCTGCTCTTGCTTCTCGCAGGCACAAACAAGTGATCTTTTTAACTGATGACAGCCGTGGCATTAGGGATTATGCTGATTACGTGTTTAATACGTTCCCTTTAGGGCAAATATGGTCTTCAATGGATTTTGTGACATATCTCTTTTTAAGACATAGGGGCCGGATTCTGTTGGAGGAAGTTAAGGGTGTATTGAGAGACATCAACTTGATTGGTGTCTCTAACGCGTCTCCAGAGGAAACATTGAAAAGGACTCGGCGATTAGCAGATTACTACAGCAAAGTTGATACGATAAACACTGTCCTCTCTCAGTGTCACGGAGGCAACTAATGACTAAGTTAAAACCCCTCAACTGGAATAACGCCCTTCTTACTCAGAATCCTTTCTCGACCACACCCCCGACTCGCCCGGAAGAGGCGGTGTGGGCTGGATTCGATAAACTTAAAACTCAGTTAGATAACCTATTAACTAGAGCCCATACTACAAACGCCACTCAAGTAGTTCTAAATAGGGGAGAATATGGTAGTGGCAAAACGCACGCGGCCTTTTTCTATCGTAAGCAGGATGCTCTACCATTACCCAAGCGCTCTATCCCTCACGTAAAAGATTCAGTGGTAATCTATGTAAAAACACCAAGACAGCCTGAACTTGCAGATGAATACTTCTACCAAAGCGTTATTGAAGGAATGAGATTCCGCCGTATCAGAGATAAAGTCAAAGATATGGTTACTACTCACGGGGAAGATCCGGCATTAGAATTCCTACAGGACGCTACAGAAAGTGAGGATTTAGGAAAAGCTATTTGGTTGCTTGGTTTTGAAAAAGAGCAATCCGGGCGGTTAACTCTTTTCGATGATACAGAATCTTTCGATGATACAGAATCTGATGACTGGCAGAGACTGTTACGAAGTTATTTTTTCTCTAAAGCTACCAGTGGTGACTTAAAAAAACTTGGCTTGGGACGGGGCGTTAAGGGGACCCAAGATCGGTTTCGTGTTTTAGGAGGTCTAATTCAGTGCTTTATTGGTTCTAATGGAACTGAGGATATTAGGAGTCACAGCAGAGTCATATTGTGGATAGATGAGCTTGAAGACTTAATATATTATTCCACGAAGTATTACCGCCCGTTTACGCAAGGTTTACGTGAGCTAATTGATCGCCTGCCAAACTATTTTTCAATGCTTATGAACTTTACCTTAGCTTCTCCAGAGGCGCTTGAAGATGTTGAGACTGTTTTAGGCCGAGCACTTTTAGATCGTGTAACCGACGAAATTTACTTCCGAGAACCTACCGAGGGAGAGTCATTTGATTACGTGCGAGATCTGTTACAGCACTACCGCACAGAAGATTTCTCTAAGAAGGGGGTTCCGGCTATTTATCCGTTTGAAGAGAAAGCTCTTTCTACTTTAATAGCTAATCTTCCAAATCGCACACCGCGAGATATAAATCTGCAATGTGCTTATGTCATCCAACAGGCTTTACAAACGGGGATCATTTCGGGCGTGGGTAAAGGAAGCATAAAAGTAGATTTTATTAATGAATTAGAGCGTAGTCGGGTCGAAGACGATATGCAGTAATCTCCTGTGCGCTAGAAGATAAGACAGCTTTATAAGGCTATATTACTCAAGCCAAGGATGGAGACGATCCCATACGATCTCGCACATCCGCCTGCTTCGTTTATCGACCAAATCCTTATCCCATGCGCTACTCGGATCTAAGAAGACGATGGGTTTGATATGGTGTTTATGTTCAGTATTTTTTAGCAGCGTGATCGTTTGCTCCTTCAGTTCGACTCCGTTTTCTTCCGCTTCTTTTTTCAATGCTTCCAAGTTGTCAAGATCGGTCTCTGCTAGATGCATGTAGTAAATTCGCTTATCGAGCCACCGCTTATTGCTAGCGGAACTGTTAATCTCAATGGGGAGTAGTGTTAGGTTGCCGATGCGGTGATAGTCGAATTCTTCGTACAGATTCTTGTCCCATTGCGATCCGTCCGGAGGATTCTGAGGGGCAATATGTTCGACACTTTTGAAGTCTTTAGAGACCCACTTCGCTGGTTCTAAGTATGAGTAGGATCCGGCTGATCCGACTTTCATCAGACCCGGCTCATCACGATCAGTAATAGTGTCGTGCGCCGTCACAAACAAGGCGAATCTGCACACGGTCCTAACATTGTCATATCTCAAATGCTGTGTGGCTTTGCTTAACCAGTCCTCTTTGCTATCCACGCCCTTGTCATTGAGGCTGCTTCTAAGTTGAAATTTCAGATTAGATATGGTTAGGGCGGCTTGATCGCCCTGCCACGACATTTTCCCCGTACGGAGCATCTGCCTATAAACGTCATCAAGTCCGGTGTTCGGCAGGGCTGATCGCCAGAGTGTGAAAAAAGCGGCGACCGCTTTGCAGGCCGCGACAAACTCGTTTCCCGCGTTAGGTTTATCGCGCAAAATCTGTGCATAAAACCTGCTCAGGATTGTATTCGCCATTTTGTGCCCTGCATCTTTGAGGTAAAGAACGCACACCGCCGCCAACTTCCGACCCTGCTCAGTTGCTAACTCCGTACCCGGAATTGCGGTGAGTTGGTTCGGGTCGAATCTAAGGGCATCTATATAATAAGTTGCAACGTTACCCATTCGCCGGACAAATTCCTCCCGCTCCTCCGGGGATACGCACTCATTAAATCTATCCGACAACCACTTCCTTTGTTCACTGAATTTGCTGGACAGCTTAGTGCCGCTATAGGAAGTAGCAAATGTCGTCAGGTAATCGTTCGTTAATTTGTTTTTCTGAGCGGCGGTGCGCTCGGCGTTCAGTAACCGATCAACCTGTTCAAAATACTCTGCCGACTTCGTATCCTTATAGATCGTCCCCGGTTTATCTTTCTCAACCATATTGACTACGAGAGGTTTGAAAGTCTCAATGGCTGTGAGCGGAGTACCTGTTGCGTTGAGCGATTGGAACATATCAAATGCCCAATCGTCTGATGCTGGTTGAATTACAGTGAAACAACAACGCTCAAGCAGGTAATGGGAGAATGCAAGGAGTTGAACGACAGAACATACGCGCCGCTCTTCGGCTGTCATTGGGTCTTGACGGTTGTTGATTATATTTACAAGTTCAGGTCGGGCGTAATTCCATAATTGCTCTTGGGGCAATTTTTCTATGATCTGCCAAGCGGGCGGAAACTCGCCTTCAGCCTCACCATCCGGTTCGTGGGCACGTACCACCTTATCCAGCCATTCGGCCATCGTCCTCAGATTGTAGCCAACTTGGGACGTTCTTCCCGGCAAAGCTGGAAATTTTGAATTTTCTTCCACTGAGCGTATGAAGGAGGCAAGAAACGAAGCTACGTCAGAAGTATAGTTGCCCTCATCGGTACCCTCGAAAGTCCAGCCGTCAACCGACCCACGAATAATTACCGGCTTTCGTGTGGGACGCCCACGTAGAAGATCAACCGAAAACATTTCGTTGAAGGTTGAAAGATAAGTGTCTATGGCCTCTCGTAAGCCGTTGTAGAGATCGGCCTTGGGAAGCCTACCTCTGAGTTCGAAGAGCCTTTGATAAAGCAAGCAAGCCAGCAGAGATAGAGTTGAAATCCTCTGTTGACCGTCTATGACGTTGTCGATTCGCGTCGGTAGCGCACGATGGTCTTGAGGGCGTATATTAAGTGCCGGATTCTTTTCTTGCACGATAATGAGCGTCCCCAAAAAGCGGATCGCATTCTTGTTATCTACAAGGAGAGCTTCAACACCCCGGCAAATATCTTCCATTAGCTGGTCAATATTCTCTTTGTCCCAACTGTATTCACGCTGATACAACGGGATATAAAAGCCCGCGCCGGGCCGCCGCAGAAATCCAGCTACAGTTTCACCTGTGGTAGTAAAGGCTTGTGTTATGTTCACCATTTTCTCTTTCTCCCACAGAGGAATGGGTAAGAAAACGTTTATCTTTGCACTTACTGCTCAAATCTAAATGAAAGCAACATAGCTCTAACACAGTTTACATTGTTTAAGAGTTTGATCTATACGGCTAGGCAAAGGCCGGTAAGGAAGAATCGCCCCATCGATTAATTTGGCAAGATACTTGGTGTACAACTTTATTCCTTCGATGTACAACTTTATTACCTAGAGTACAACTTTATTTCACCCAATCAACAACAACTAACGATTAAAATAACTCAAATTTGACGGTCAGGTATTTTTTAGGATTCTGGCGGAAGTCGTAGATGAGTTTGACGCCTTCGGCGGAGAGTTGGTTGATGTTGGAGTAGAGTTGGTCGTCTGTGAGGAGCTTGCCGACTGTGCCTTCGCCGCGCTGGGCGCTGGCGACGACGCTGTCAATGCGCTGCGTGGTGGTGTTGAAGCGGGCGATGGCTGTGCGCGCGTCGTTGTAGATTGCTTCGTCTGTGAGGAGTCTGCCGATGGTGCCGCGGCCTGAGCGAATGTCAGCGATGACAACGCGGATGTCTGCGACGGCCTGGTCGGCGCGGTCTGCGATTGCGTTGACGCGATTATAGAGTGCGTCGTCGGTGAGGAGTTTGCCTGCCGTTCCGCGCCCGCGGCGGAGTCCTTCGGCGATGTCGTTGAGACGCAGGGAAAGCTCGTTGACGTTGTTGTAGATTGCAGGGTCGTTGATGAGTTTTCCGGCAGTGCCTTCTCCAGACCTGATTTGACGGATGACAGACTGCGTTTCCTGAATGGTTGAGTTGAGGTTGTTGTAGAAGGCTTCGTCGTTGAGGAAGCGGCCGAGCGAGCCTTCGCCTTCGTTAATCTTGCGCGTGATGTCGTTGACCTGCTTGGTGATGGACTCAAACTGGTCTGCGATTTCAGGGCCAGCAAGGTTCGAGAGGGTGGTTGTATTTAGCGAAGAGGGAAGCAGGAGGTCGTTTTCCGCGACGGGTTCGCTTCCGGCCGAACCGGGCGTGAGATTAATCAGCTTGTCGTTGGCGAGCAGGTTGGGCGAGCCGAGTTGGGCCGACGAGTCTTTGCGAATACGCTGGTTGGCTGGCTGTCCGTCAATCTTATTATCAATCGCGAGTCGCGCTTCAACCTTAGGGTCTTTGGGATTCGCCGATGGCGGCAGCAACCTCACCTCTTCGACCTTGCCGACGCGGACACCTGCAAGACGCACCTCCGCGCCGGGGCGCAAGCCATCGGCGTTGGCAAACTGTGCTCTCAAATGCAGCTTGCTCGTGAAGGGATTGATGTCGCCGGTTGCGTTGAGAATCAAAAACATCAGAATCGCAATAGCGCCGACGACGAGCAGCCCGACGCGCAACTCGCTGAGGCCGATAGTTCTTTTAGCAGGAGGCATAATCGCTCTGAAGGCAAAAGTGGAAAGGTAAAAGGCAAAAGGAAAATAACAAATTTACTGCTCTGGATTTATGCTTTCACTTTTACCTTTTTACTTTTACCTTTTTCCTTTCTTCAATGTCCGCGCAGGAATTTCTGTATATAAGGGTCTTCGGCTTTTTGCAGCGCTTCGTCTGTGCCGTGGAAGATGGACTGCCCGTCGCGCAGCATCAAGACTTTCGTATTAATCAGGCAGAGGCGCTCGCCTTCCTTTTCGAAGACGACATCTCCGGCATCGTTAACGACGGCGTATTCCGAACTAAGATAATGAAGGTTGTTCATCTCGTGTGTGACGAAGATGGAGGATACGTCCTCAAGGTCGCGCAGCTTCATCGCCAGCTCGCAGATGGTGCGCGCGGTGGGCGGGTCGAGTCCGGCTGTCGGCTCGTCAAACATAACGATTTTCGGGTCGCCGACTAAAGCGCGCGCAATCCCTACGCGACGACGCATGCCGCCCGATAGTTCTATCGGCATCTTGTCAATCGCGTCTTCCAGATTAACGAAGCGGAGCATGCGTCTCACTTCAGGCTCAACCTCTTCTTCGGGCACGCCCTGTTCGTGTAGACGGAAAGCAACGTTGTCATACACCGAGAGCGAATCAAAGAGCGCGCCTTCCTGAAAAATCATCCCGATTTTTTTCCTGACGCGCATCATCTCAACTTCCGTGTAGTACGTTATATCCTCGCCGTCAACGAGAATCTGCCCGGAGTCAGGCTTGAGCAGGCCGAGCACGAGCTTGATGGTCGTGGATTTTCCGCAGCCGGAGCCGCCGAGGATAATCTTGGTCTCGCCTTTCATCACCTTAAAGCTGAGACCGTTGAGAACCTCGCGGTCGTCAAAGGCCAGATGCACGTCGCGAAATTCGATGGCCGGAATCGCACGCTCGCGGTCGTCAACTTCCGCAAACGTTGACTCGGCGGCATCCTCGCTGACCTGATTGTCTATCTCAGGCAGCGGCGGAGCTTGTTGTGGAACTTCGATGTCTGTTGATGCCATAACTTCCAAAAACCTCTACGTCGGCATGTTGAGAATATACTGGAGCGCGCGTGCCAGAAAAAAGTCTGCGATGATGACGACGATGGAGGCCGTCACGACCGAGCGCGTCGTAGAGCGCCCGACGCCGACCGTTCCGCCCTCGGTGTTCAAGCCCTTGTAGCAGGCAATCGTGCCGATAATCAGCGCGAAGACCATCGGCTTAATAATCCCGCCGACAATATCATCCGTCGTGATGCCGTCGCGCACGGAGTTGAAAAACTCGTCGGAGAACATTCCGTAAAGTCCGGCCGCGACAGCCCAGCCGCCGAATATTCCGACCACGTCGGCAACAACAGTTAAGAGCGGCAGCGTGATGAACAGCGCGATGATGCGCGGCGTGACGAGCTTACGCACGGGGTCTGTGCCGAGCGCACGCATGGCGTCAATCTGCTGCGAGACATTCATGGAGCCAAGCTCGGCGGAGATGGCGGAGCCGACGCGGCCCGTCACCATCAATGCGGAAAGCACAGGCCCAAGCTCGCGTATCAGCGAGAGCGCCACGAGATAGCCTGTCGTCTGCTGCGCTCCGTAATACTTCAACGTCGGGTAGGTTTGCAGCGTCAACACAGCGCCCGTGAAAAAGCCGGTCAGGATAATGATAGTCAAAGAGCCGACGCCGATGGCGTCCATCTGTGCGATGGTTTCGGGAATGTAGCGCGGGCGTTTGAAAAGCCCGCGAGCGGCGCGCGCCGCCAGTAAAGTCGTTTCCTGCAATTCGAGCAGAACGCGCGTGGCAATGTTCATTCGAGAAGCGGAAAGCGAAAACACGCCGCGCTTTTTACGCCTGCGCGAGAGCGTGACAGCCTAGCATCAGCAGCAACTACGAGCACTTGAAGCTAACGCCGGATAGACGACGCGTGCCTCGCCAGAAAAGCCCTTTTCCGAAATCTGGACGTGCAAACGCGCGATCTGTGAACGAGCAGGCTATGATGCTCAAAATATGCGCGATGCGTCAAGCGCTAAATTCAAAGGCCACGCAGCCATTCGCAAAGCCTGACGCAAACCCGAAGCGCGCAGCCTCGCTTGCGCCTCGCGTTGACTAATACAAAAAAGCCGGTCAACTCTCGGCTGACCGGCTTCTCTCATTTGAAGTTACCGAAACTTTTTAAGGACGCTGAAGAGCTTTAATTCATGTTTGGGTTTTGTGAAGCGCCTCAGGGGCGTCGGTCAGGCCGGTCAGCGGGAGGGCGGTTGCCGTCTCGTTGCTGTAGGGGCGCGTTATCGCGTCGTCTGAATCGGTCGGGCCGGGAGGGAGGCACGCCGCCTGTGTCTCTTGGCGGACGGTCGCCGCGAAGGCGTTGCTGTAGATTCATGTCCCGTCCGAGACGGCGCTGCTGTCCTTGGCGAAGGCGCAGGGTGCGCAGGATGGTGAGTTGTTCGGGCGTCAGCACGCGACGGATGCCCAATTCCGTCAGGGCGCGCAGGCGTATGGTGGCTGCCTGCGCTGCCGCAAGTTCGCGTGCGCGTTCTTCGACGAGGGCTTCGCTCGAAATGTTTTCCGAATAAATCGCTTCATCCAGAGCGCGCTGCGCGTTGCGCAAACGCTCGCCGGCCAGCCGCCGCTCCTCCTGATGCTGCTGCCGGATCATACGGATCTTAGCAAACTGCTCGCGCGTTAAGCCTAAAACTCTGCCGAGTTCGCCGCCCTGATTGACGGCGTTCTGTTCGGCCTCGCCCGGCGGCATTGAGTCACCGCCTTGCGCGCGTGTTGACGCTGCGGAAAAGCCGAGCAGAAGCAGAGCAAGCAGAATGTGCGTGGCTGTTATCAAGGGCATTAATGGTCTGTTGATTAATCTGTTCATTCTCACCTCATAGGGCACGAACGCCTAATTAGCTTCGTCAATCAGGTCTGTCAGACGCGGAAGGTCCTCTTCGTCGTTGGCCGCGACCAGGCGCAGGTCGCGTGCAATCTCGCGCGATTCCTGGGGGGATATTTTCAACTGTGGTGCACGACTGCGAGCGAGATTAGTTTGCGTTGCGGCGTTTGGCTTCGATGCCCGGTTCACATTCCGTGCGGGTTGGTCTCCGGGCAGAGAAGCATTATTAACCGTTGGGCCAACTTGATTGTCTCCGTTCGCTCTGGCAATGGCTTCGCTATTCTCCTTGAGGCGTGCCTTTATCAGTTCATCCAGTTCCGCGTCGGATGGTTTGACGGAGACAATCCTCTCGACTGTGATGGTCTCCGGCTGTTCGAGCGAGCGGGCGATGGTCAGAGCGACGAGTGCGCAGAAGACGACAACAAGAGCGGCGGTCGCTGCGCGCAGCCAAGCGGGCGAAAGCGTAAAGAATTCGCGAATCGCTGCCAGCGCCGACGGCCTGCGTTCAGAGTAGACGAGGGCGGGCGGTGCGATGACAGGCGTGCTGTTTGCAGCGACGGTCGAAGGCAGAGAGCCCAGAGCTTCCTTGCGCCACTCTGCGATGGAGGCGCGCATGTGTCCAAATTGGGCCAACTCCGTACGGCATGAAGCACAGCCCTGCGCGTGTGCCTCGAAGCTTTGGGCCGCGCGTGCGTCTGCTTCACCGTACAGGTAAGTGACCAGATCCTCTGCGCGTGCGCACGCTTGCGCGTCGTCGTCGTTTCTCATCATCCTTGTTTCCAGAGTCTCTTTCTCGTTCATCTCAGGCGACCTCTGCGCCATGTTTTTCCAGTCGCATCTTTAACTGCCGGAGCGCCGTGTAGAGGCGGCTCTTGACCGTGCTCAGTGGAAGGTCGAGCGCTTCGGCTATCTGCTGGAACGTCAACTCCTCGAACTCTTTCATCACTATCACCTGCCGCAACTCCGCAGGCAATGACTGCACGGCGCGTCGCACGGCTTCGGTCGTCTGGCGACTTTCAACGACGCGCGCTGGCGATTCATGCGCGGCCAGCGAAAAAGAAGCACCGTCAGCTTCCGTCTCATCTTCGAGCGCCGTCTCACTTCGCACCTTCGCGCGCCGCTGTCGTGTAATACACTGGTTGACCGCGATACGGTGCAGCCACGACGAGACTTTCGCTTCGCCGCGAAAACCGCGCAGGTTGCGGAAGGCCGCTAGAAACGTCTCCTGCGTGGCGTCACGTGCGTCCTCTTCGCGTCCGAGCATGCCGTAGGCGAGCGCGAAGATACGGCGCTCCCAGCGATGCACAATCTCGCCGAAAGCCTCCGCATCGCCCGACAGCGCTCGTTCTACGATCTGCTCGTCGCTCGTCGCAGTCTCCATCCTCAAGTGCAATGTGCCACCCGCGAGGCCGCCCTCTCACCCTGCGTCGCACCCGGTAACGCTTCAGTGCGCTCAACCATTTAGACGCACAAACTACCCTTTCAGCCGATTCAATTATCGCACACTTAACAGACTGCGGATTGGAGCACGACTTTTCCCTCTCCAAGCCTCAAGATTCACCCTCAAAGAGTGAATTTTCGACCTTTGAGCCTCAACTTTCCCTCTCAAAGCTTGCACTTTCAGGCTTTAACCCTCAACTTTCTACACCAAAGCCCGGAAATTCGAGTTTTAAGCCTGAACTTTCAGGCTTGAGGCTCGAACGTCCGAGCTTAAAGCCTCAACTTTTCACCACAAAGGTCGGAAATTCATGCTTTGAGCCTGAACGTCCGAGTTTTAAGCTCGAAGTCTCAACCTCCATGCGCCGCCTCAGTTAGCGGTTTAAGCCCTTGATGACAGCAATTAAAAGATGTAAAACTCATTGACAGGGATTTCCGGCGTGCGTACTATGAAAGTGTGTCAGCCGGGCGCGCTTCCGGCCTCGTCCGTCAAAAGCTTTTGACCTGCCTCCGTCCGTTTTCCGCAAAAAGACTGAATTGCCCGCTGTTGCCTGTAAAAATTCGTGATGAGCAAAGGTTCTGGGCGCGTGCGCCTGCTTTATATCATGCTGGGGGTGCTGTTGCTGGTCGGGCTGTTCCCGCTGACGATGGCAGGGTGGCTGCTCTCTGAGCGGAGCGCCGAAGAGTTGCGCTCGGTGGAGAATCGCTATCAGGCGCAGCTTGTGCAGGATAAAGCGCGGCAGATAGAGCTTTACGGGCAGCGCTACAGAGACGTTGTGGCGGGGCTGGCGCGTGCTTTCGAGTTGGCCGGCGGCGTCCGCGTGCTCAACGAGCAGGGTTCGGATGCACGCCTGCAAAAGTCTTTGCAGGAAGACCCAAACCTCATCGCCCTTTCAATAGAGCCTGTGCAGGGAACGCCGCACAGGGCTTTTCAGCCCGACGTTATCAAGCGCGAAGAGGTTGACGAGCGTGTTGGAGATGTACTGGCGCGCGTCAGCGGGCGCGGCCTCGTCGTCAGCCGCCCGCAGATTATACGCTCTGGTCAGGAAATGGCACTGACCATCGCAGCGCCCGTCATCGGCGGCGAGAGCGGCAACGAGGTCGTCGCAGCCGTCGTAGCCATCATCTCCTTTCAGGAAGTCTTCAAGGCCGTCCAGCAGCAAAGCTCCAAGACAGAGCGTGAACTCTTGAACGCAGGACTGCCTGTGCTCTTCGTCGTTGACAAGGATGGACGTGCAGTTGCACACCCTGACGAGCGCGTGGCCTTTTCCGAGCGGCCGATGACAAACCTGAAGGTCGTGCAGGACTGGCAGGAATCGAGCGCGCAGGTGCAGTCTGCCTTAGCACCCTTTACGGCGGAGCGCGACGGGCAGAAGGTTGAAATGCTCGGCTCTTACGCGACCGCAGAGCTTGACGGCAACATGCGCCTCGGCGTGATTGCCATACAGGACGAGCGGGCCGCGCTCACGTCCGTCGCGGACATGCGCCGCCAGACGCTTTTCATCAGTCTAGTGGCCGCCGTCTTCACGCTCATCATTGGATTCTTCTTCGCCAAAAAGCTGACGCAGCCCGTGCGCGAACTGGCTGCGGGCGCTCACCGCATCGCGACCGGCGATTTCTCGCAACGCATCGCCGTCCGCAGCCGCACGGAACTGGGCGCGCTCGGCCAGTCGTTTAACCTGATGACCGACCAGCTTGAAAAGTTTATCAGCGACCTACAGCGTTCGGCCGACGAAAACCGCGAACTGTTTCTAGGCACGGTCAAGGCCCTCGCCGCAGCCATTGACGGCAAAGATCCTTACACGCGTGGTCATTCGGAACGCGTCGCGCGTTTCTCTGTCGCCATCGCGCAGGGCATGGACTTGCCCGACGATGAGATTGAAAAAATCAGAATCAGCGCGCTCCTGCACGATGTCGGGAAGATTGGCATTGACGACAATATTCTCAAGAAGCCTTCGGCGCTGACGGACGAAGAGTTTGAGGTGATGAAGGGCCACCCGCAGAAGGGTTATAAAATCATGTCGCAGATTCCGGCGATGAAAGAGTTTCTGCCGGGCATGTACATGCACCATGAGATGATTGACGGGCGCGGCTACCCGCAAGGACTCAAAGGCGCTGAAATCCCTCTGATGGCGCGCATCGTCTCCGTCGCAGACACCTTCGACGCGATGACGACCGACCGTCCATATCAAAAAGCCATGAGCCTCGAAGAAGCAATCGGACGCATCAAGAGCTTCGTCGGCACGCGTTATGATGAAGGCGTCGTCGCCTCCTTGGTCGCGGCCTATGAATCGGGGCAGGTGCGCGCAGGCTCGGTCCGCCTCAAACGTCGTCCGAAGGAGACGAACGCGAGCGCCGCCGGAACCGCAGAGACAAACAAACAGGCCACACTCGTTACAACCTAAAGCCGCACGAAGCTTCCGCCTCAATCGCGCGCATCATTTGCTGCAATTGACTTCCCACTCCGAATAGCCTACAAGTTCAGCACAAGGCTTGACTGCCTTAGCCTGTCGGCTTCAGGAGGACGCGGCAGTGTTGACTAAGAGCACAAGAGGACTCATCAACGGCATGCTGCTCGTCTGTCTGGCTCTGCTATTGGCCGCGCCCGTCATCGAAGCTGCTTCGCGTTTGACGACCGCGCGGGTTATCAACAGCGACACAGACCAGGCCCGCACCACCAGAAAACGGCGCTCGCGCACGCGCCGCCGGACGCGCCGGAGCAGGCCGCAATCAAACACCAACGTCACAACCGAAGCCGTCAAACCCGCTGCCACAAGTCAGCCTGTTATTAGAGTTTATAATCCGGCTGAAGACGCGCCGCCGCCTGTGCGCCCGACCCCTACGCCGGGAATGAGAAATCCGTAATAATAATGAACTTGGCCGCTCTGCAATAAACGCCTTTTTCCGTTTGACATTTGTTAAAAATCATCCTATTTTATCTATCGCAAGTCTAATAGAACCGCTTGATACCGCCCCACAGGCAGTTTCAAACTTCTACTCGTAGTCAAACTGAATAACAAAGATAACGCTGCTGTTGCCAACGGTTGGGCATTAACGACAACTGGCGGCATCTTTTTACACGGACGAAGCGCTCGTTCGAGCAAGCAAAAACTATGGCGCTTCGTTTTAGCCCCGACTGCAACCTTAGAATCACTGGAAGTCTGAAATCAAACCCCCATACATGTGTGCCTGAGCCTCTTTGTTTCACTATAGCCTCAGGCCGATTTGCCCAGACCCTTTTCTTTTAACTCAGGAGTAAGACAAGAATGAGACAGAAATTCGCCCTGATGATGATGGCCGTACTGCTGTTATCGTCGTTCATGTTGCCTGCCGTCGCGCAGACCGACAAGAAAACTACAAAGAAACAGACAGCCGCGCGCAAGCCGAGCGACCTGCTCAAAGTGCAGGACTCTACACTCGCGCAGGACTTGTTCGCAGAAATGGATGCGGACTTAAAGATGCGCGCCGGTAGCCCTTCGAATGCACTTCGCGCGGAATATATGCTCAGGCGCGACGAGATGGTTAATAAGCTGCGCGGCCTTCCGTTCCCGAACGGTGTGGACGGCAATAGAATCCGCGAAAATGCTGTTCGCACACTCCAGCAGCAGGAAGCCGCCCTGCGCCAGCAAAGCGCTATCCTGCGCGACTCGGCTCAGCGCGGGCCGCAAATCAACAGCACAAGCTGGACGCAAATTGGCCCCGCTCCTATTCCGAACGGGCAGACCAGCACTATCAGTATGCCTGTCAGCGGTCGCGTGACCACCATCGCGGTTGACCCGACCGACCCGAACATCGTTTACGTCGGCACGGCGCAGGGCGGACTCTACCGCTCGCTCGACGGCGGCGCGACGTGGGTTGCCATCATGGACAACGCGCTCACGCTGACCATCGGCTCTGTCGCGATTGACCCCAATGATACGAACACGCTCTTTGTCGGCACGGGCGAGGGCGGCTTCGGCGGCGGCCAGTTCTTCGGCGTCGGCCTCTACAGAATCAGAAACGCGAAAACCAAGCCGGTTCTCGAAGGCCCCTTCAACACGGCCACCAACACCTCGACCGGGTTGATGGCTAACGGTCGCGGCATTCCTAAAGTGATAGTGAATCCGAACGACAGCAACGTTATCTTTGTTGCCACCACGTCGGGCGGCAACGGTATGATTCAATCCGGCTCGGCTGGCGTCGGCAACACGCAGCGCGGCGTCTTTCGCTCTACCAACGCCCAGTCTGCGAATCCCACCTTCACGAAGCTCAACATCGCAGGCGCGACAGGCACGGGCTTGAACCCCGGCGCAAACCTTCCTGTCCATGACCTGGAATTTGAGCCGGGCAATCCGAACAACCTGCTGGTCGGAGCAGTTGACTCCCTCAATACAGGCCACGACGGTGTCTGGCGCTCAACTAACGCGCTGGCCGCCGACCCCACAACCGTCACCTTCACCAAGACGCTGCCCGGTGCGTGTCTCTGGTGCAACACGCAGATTGCCGTTAACAAAACTCTGAACGTCGTGACTGTTTACGCAGCGCTCGAAAGCTCTAACGGCGGCGAAGTGAGAAAGTCAATTGACGGCGGCGTGACGTGGGCTCCGGCTCCGCTGCCAACGTCCCTTGGATTCTGCGGCGGGCAGTGTTTCTACGACATGCCCATCAATGTTGACCCCACCAATCCGAACAATGTTTTAATCGGCGGCTCAGGCGATTACGATGCCTTACAGACGCCGAACAAGCGTTCGGTTGACGGCACAAACTTCGTCAAAGCCTCTACGGGTCTGCACCCTGATTCGCACGCTATCGAGTACGCTCCTTCCAATCCGCAGATTGTCTATCACGGCAACGACGGCGGCGTCTGGCGCTCGAACGATGGTGGCGCGACGTGGGCGAGCCTCAATAACACGGGCTTCAGCGCCACGCAGTTCGTTGATATTTCGACGCACCCGACCGACCGCAACTTCATGATCGGCGGCACGCAGGATAACGGCACGCCGTTTCTTCAGCCGGAAAACGTTTGGAAACTCGGCGACTTCGGCGACGGCGGTTATTCGCTGATTGACCAGAACGCCACCGACACCAACAACGTCACGGCCTATCACACGTACTTCAACCAGACCAACACGCAAATGCTGTTTGTTCGCGCCAACAATCGCTCCGAGATTGACCCGGGCGCGCTTGGTTGGCCCACCTATCACGGCTGCCTCAGCGGCTCGTCGAACAACGGTATCACTTGCAGCGATCAGGTGCTCTTCTACGCTCCGATGCAACAGGGGCCGGGCAATCCCAACACCATCTACTACGGCGCGCAGCATCTCTTCCGCTCCGCTAATAGAGGCGACACCATGCCCGCCGTCAGCCAACTGTTCAACGGGCCGGTGAGCGCCATCGGCATCTCGCTTCAGAACGATAACGCGCGCATCGTCGGTCAATCCAACGGTGGCCTCTGGGGCACTTCGACGGGCGCTAACCCGATGGCGAATTTGGATTCGGGCAACACTGTTCCGAACGTCTTCATCTCGCGCGCCGTCATTGACCCGAATGACAACACAGCGCCCTACACGGCCTACGTCACGCTCAATGGCTTCGGTTTGCCTGCGGGCCAGCACATCTTCAAGACCACCAACCTCGCCGATGCGGGGACGACGTGGACAGCTTCCGGCGTGGGCATCCCTGATGTTCCCGTCAACACCATCGTCGTTGACCCGCAGAACTCGAACCATCTCTATGCGGGCACGGACATCGGCGTCTATCGTTCGACGGATGCGGGCGCAAGCTGGCAGCCGTTTAGCGAAGGCTTGCCGCGCGTGGCCGTCTTCGACATGGAGTTTCAGGCGCGCAATGATCCGAGCACGCGCGTGCTTCGCATCGCCACACACGGTCGCGGCATCTGGCAGATTGCCGTCGCGCCCATCTTCAAGCAGCGTGCGGACTTCGATACTGACGGCAAGTCTGATGTTTCCATCTGGCGCGGCTCGACAGGCCAGTGGTTCGTCATCAACAGCATGGGCGGCTTCCGTAGAATCGAAAGCGATTGGGGTCGTCTCGCTCTTGGCGACATCGCTGTGCCTAGAGACTACGACGGCGACAACAAGGTTGACGTTGCTGTCTGGCGTCCGAGCGATGGCAACTGGTATATCCTGCAAACCTCCAAGCAGGTCGTCAGCAACACGCCGACGGTTCGCAACTGGGGCCAAAGCGGCGACATCCCCGTTCCCGGCGATTACGACGGCGACGGCAAGGCAGACCTTGCTGTGTTCCGTCCGAACGAAGGCAACTGGTACATCGTCCAGAGTTCCAACAACTCGACCATCGTTCGCGGCTGGGGTCTGAGCACGGATAAGCTCGTTCCTGCCGACTACGACAACGACGGCAAGACAGACATCGCCGTCTGGCGCGAAGCCGATGGTAACTGGTACATCATCAACAGCGGCTCCAACTCGGTCACAGTCCGTAGCTGGGGCGTCGGCGGCGACAAGCCCGTCCCGGCAGACTACGATGGCGACAGCAAGGACGACATCGCCGTCTTCCGTCCGGCCGAGGCCAACTGGTACATCATCAACAGCTCGACCAACACCATCACGGTTAAGAGCTGGGGCAACCCGACCGATGTGCCCGTTCCCGGCGATTACGACGGCGACGGCAAGAGCGACATCGCCGTTTACAGGTCAAACGAAGGCAACTGGTTTATTCTCCAGAGCAACACCAACACTGGACGCCTTGAGAATTTAGGTGGCGCTGGCGGCGACCAGCCGACTCCCGCGACCTACACCTACCTTCCGCAGTAGTCCCTCGCTGTGAGGCGGGAAGCTCCGGCCGCGCACAAGCGGCGCTGTCAAGCTTCCTTCCTCGCAGCCGGATGAATAACAGAAAGGGCGTAGGCTTCAACTTTCAAGTTGAAGCCTACGCCCTTTCTCATTTCCACACGGACGCGCGCCGCCCGCGCTTTTGTCCTCACGCCACACTTGCGCTTATAATCCACGCTTCATCTTCTAATTTTCAAACGCAAGGTTCGCAAACTATTTAAATGGCATTCTGGAAACGCAAGAATAAGGAACGTTACATCACGCTCGGCCTCAACGAGCCTTCGACGGCGCGTGAGACAACGACGGATACTACGACAACGTCGCCCGTCGTCGCACCGCCAGCGGAATTGGAGCGACCCGCCGCTTTATCACAAACGGAAACAGCCGGCACACAACCCGCGCTGCCAGCGCTTGAGCCTGTTTCCACGGGCGCTGCGCCGACTCCGCCGCCAACTCGCGAAACGCAGGCCATCACCGAAAGCCCGCGCCCGGTCGCTCCCGCGCCGCCGCCTCCTGCGCGACCCATCGAAGCGCGCAATCAAGAGCCAGTCAAACCGGCCAGCGCGCAGAAGCCCGTCCCGTCGCGCTCTCCGTTTCAGTCTTCGATTCTCGGCTTGGACCGCTCGATTGAGGAATTACAGGCCGAAGAGGCTGCGCTCGAACAGGAATTCGGCGCACGCTTTCGCCGCGCCGTCGCCGCAACGCGCGAATCGCTCTCCGAAAAGATTGACACTGTCTTTCAGGGACGGAAGCAGATTGACGCAGCCCTGCTCGACGAGCTTGAAGAAGCGCTCATCGCCGCCGACATAGGTGTGCCGACAACCCTGCACATTCTCGAAACCGTTCGGAGCGGAATCGCCCGCCAGCAAATAGGCGACATCGCCGCGCTCAAGCAGGCCATCAAGGATGAACTGCTGGCTATCCTGCAAGCTTCATCCAACAACGGCGTCGGCTCGGAGACGGATGCGCCCGAAGATGTCACGCCTTACGTGATGATGGTCGTCGGCGTTAACGGCGTCGGCAAGACGACGACCATCGGCAAGTTGGCCCAACGCATTAAGGCCGAGGGCAATGATGTCTTGATCTGCGCGGCCGATACTTTCCGCGCTGCGGCCTCAGACCAGTTAGCCATCTGGGCCGAACGAACGGGCGTGCCGCTCATACAGCAGAAGCAGGGAACTGACCCGGCCGCCGTTCTCTTTGATTCGTTGAAAGCCGCGAAGGCACGAAATGCGGACGTGCTGATTGTTGACACGGCCGGACGCCTGCACAACAAGTCAAACCTGATGGCCGAGCTTGAGAAGATGAAGCGCGTCGCGGGCCGCGAAGTGGAAGGCGCGCCTCACGAGACGCTGCTCGTGGTTGACGCCGTCACAGGTCAGAACGGGCTTGAGCAGGCGCGGCAGTTTTTGAAGGTCGCGGGCGTGACCGGCATCGTTCTCACCAAACTCGACGGCACGGCCAAAGGCGGCATCGCCGTCGCCATCGCCAAAGAGTTGAACTTACCGATCCGCTACGCGGGCATCGGCGAGAAAGTTGACGACCTTGTTGTCTTCGAGCCGCAGCAGTATGTTGACAGCCTCTTTGATTAGGAGCTTTCGAGTCTTAAATTTCAGCTTTCAAATTAATAGCAAAGACATAAAAACTGAGAATCGAAATCTGAAGCTTATATAAGTCGTGCAGGAGATTATCACCAGCGATTCGGCCGCCGTGTGGAGCGAGGCCGACCATGCCTGGATGCGGCGCGCACTTGAGTTGGCTGCGCGCGGGGTGGGCCAGGTCAGCCCGAGTCCGCTCGTCGGCTGCGTTATCGTGAACGGCGAAAACAGAAGCGTCGGCGAAGGCTTCTACGTTTACGAGCAGTTGGCCCACGCCGAAAAGCAGGCGCTCGACCAGGCAGGCACGCAGGCGCGCGGCGCGACCGCCTACGTTTCGCTCGAACCGCACGCACATCATTCGCGCACTCCGCCCTGCACCGAAGCGCTCATTAACGCGGGCATCAAACGAGTGGTCGTCGCGCTGCGCGACCCGAATCCGAAAGTCAACGGGCGCGGGTTGGCCCAACTGAGCGAAGCGGGCGTCGAAGTCCAACTGGGAATCTGCGCCGGTGAGGCCGCGCGCCTCAATGAAAAGTATCTGCACTTTACACGCACGAACAGGCCCTTCGTTCATCTCAAGCTCGCAACCTCTCTCGACGGGCGCACGGCAACGCGAACAAATGATTCGCGCTGGATTACGGGCACTGAATCTCGCGCCCGCGTACATGAATTGCGCCACGAGTATGACGCAATCCTCGTCGGCGCTGGGACGGCTCTCGCGGACGACCCCTTGCTGACAGACCGCTCAGGCCGTGTGCGTCGCCGCCCGCTCGTCCGCGTTATCTTGGATGAAACTCTACGCCTCTCTCCCGCTTCCCGGCTGGCCCAGACCTCGCGCGAAGCGCCCGTTCTTGTTTTTGCTTCAGAGCACGCGGCAGCCTCCTCATCCGCCGCGACGCTCGCCGCGCAGGGCGTTGAGATTGTCGCTGATGAAAGCGGTGGGCGCGACATCGGCGCGGTGCTGCGAGCGCTCGCCGGGCGCTCCCTGCAAAGCGTCCTGATTGAAGGCGGCGCTGCGGTCGCGGGCGCGTTTCTGGACCAGAAGATTGTGGACAAAGTCAGCTTCTTCATCGCCCCGATTATTATCGGAGGCCGCGACGCACTCTCCGCCATCGGCGGCGACGGCGCACAGAAAATCAGCGACGCCATCAACCTTCACGATGTCGAAATCAGACAGCACGGCCGCGATGTCGAAATCACAGGTTATATAAAAACAGTGATGAGTGATGAGTAATGGGTGATGAGTGAAAGAAAGAAGGGTTTTTAAACTCATCACTCATTACTCATCACTCATCACTTCCTTTTAATGCTACGGGCTAAGAAAAGTCTTGGGCAAAACTTTCTGGTGGACGAGGGCGTGATTGAGCGCATCGTGCGCGCTGTCGCGCCGCGCGTTGGTGAGACGATTGTTGAGATTGGGCCGGGGCGTGGTGCTTTGACGGCGCGACTGGTGGAGAAGGCCGAACGCCTCGTCGCGGTTGAATACGACCGTGAGCTTGTGCCGTTGTTGCGTGAGCGTTTTGGCAAGCGCGAAAACTTTGAGCTGGTTGAGGGCGATGCGCTGGCTGTGGATTTGTGCGGGCTGATTACGCCCGCGACGCGCGCGCGTGTCGTCGCCAATCTTCCATATTATATTTCGACCGCTATCCTGCAACGCTTGATTGAGCAGCGACGCTGTTTGACTGAGATGGTGTTGATGCTGCAAAGCGAGGTGGTCGAGAGAATCATTGCGCCGCCGGGCGGAAGCGAGCGCGGGTTTCTCTCCGTCCTCGTAGAGGCTTACTGTGAGGCAGAAAAGCTTTTTGATGTTGGGCCAGGCGCGTTTCGGCCTGTCCCGAAAGTGACGAGCACGGTCGTGCGCTTGAACGTGCGCTCTCAAATTGCAGCGCCGGTTGATGACGAAGCGTTGCTGTGGCGCATTGTCAGCGCAGGCTTCGCACAACGGCGTAAGACGATTTTCAATAACCTGCGCGCGGCCGCAGGAGAGTTGAGCTTACGGATTGAGCAGAGCGGCGGAACGAAGGAGTTGCTCATGGCGGCGAGCGTCGAACCGCAACGCCGTGCAGAAACATTGTCGCTCGAAGAATGGGCGCGGCTGGCTAATGCAATGGAAGGTAAAAGGTAAAGGTAAAAAGGCAAAAGGGAAGACGAGAAGCTTGCTTCTCATTATTCCTTTTGCCTTCCGCTTGATTTTGCCTTTTACCTTTTTACTTTTTACTTATCGTATTTCCTTCAGCGTCGAAGAGTGTGATGTCGCCGAAGGGCATGATCTGGTCTTTGACCTTGTCGTAGTCGCCGACGATGACGACCGCCGCGCGGTAGGTGTCGAAGTATTTCGCGGCTGCTCTCTGTATGTCGGCGGCGGTGAGGGCTTCGATGCGCGGGCGAAAGTCTTCGATAAAGTTTTTGGGCAGATCGTAGAGATAGACGGTGCTGATGCGTCCGGCGAGTCCGGCCTGGCTGGCAAGCTCGACGGAGAAATTGCCGTTGCTGTAAGCCTTCGCCGCCGCTAGTTCTTCATCCGTCACGGGTGCGACGCGCATCCTGTCGAGTTCGTAAAACATTTCAAGCAGCGTGACGCCCGTCACTTCGTTGCGCACCGACGCGCCGCTCATAAAGAAGCCCGACTGCGCTTTCGTGGAAGAAAAACTGAAGGGCGAATAGGTGTAGCCTTTGGCCTCGCGTATGTTGCGCGTCAGGCGCGAATAGAAGGAGCCGCCGAAGATTGTGTCTGCGGTGCGAAGGGCAAAGTAGTCCGGGCCTTTACGCGGGAAAGAGGCGTTGCCGATGTAGATTGTGGCTTGCACGGAATCGGGGCGGTGGATGAAATAAATCTGCCGCTTGTCGCGCGCGGGGAGTTGCGGCAGTTGCTCCGCGGGTACGGGATGATTCTTCCACGAGCCAAACGCTTTTTCTATCTGGCCGTTGATGGCATCAGGGTTGAAGTCGCCGACGATGACGAGAAAAGAGTTGTTCGGCGCGTAGTAGGTAGCGGCAAACGCTTTGAGGGTTTCGCGTGTTAAGGCGTTAATGGATTTCTCGTCCGCGACGACGAAGCCGTAAGGGTGGTTGCCGAAGACGGCTTTCTGGAAACGCTCGTTGGCGAGAAAATTCGGGTCGGCGCGTCCAGCGCGGATTCCCTGAATCACGTTCTCCTTCGCGAGCCTGACCTCATCTTCAGGATAGGCTGGATGCTGTATGACATCGCTCATCAGGTCAAACAGCTTGGGCGAAAACTCCGAGAGCGAGGAAGCGAGGAGTGTGGTCGCATCCTGATCTGTGAAGAGATTGAGCGTGCCGCCGATGGAGCGCAGTTCTTCCTTGATTTGACGGCTGTTGCGCGTGTCCGTGCCTTCGTTGGCGACGGCTGCCGCGAGTTGGGCGACGCCGGGATGCTTGTCGCGCGCCGTCGCCTGACCGACGCGGACTGTTAACTGCGCAGTCACCTTCGGCACGTTCGGGAGCGGCGCGAGAATAACGGTCAGACCGTTTGAAAGTTTGCGCTCCGTGATTTTGGGCAGACTAAGCGGCCGCGCAGGGCCGGGAGGCGGCGGAGTCGTTTGCTGCGCGCTGAGCGACGCGGCAGACATTGCGGCCAGCATGATTGCCAACATCGTAGTGGTTATCGTCTTGAATCGGAGCAGGCTCATCACTTGCCTCCTTTCTGTTCGGGAACGCGGTCAACGACGGTGCGATTTTCGGGGATGAGATATTTCCTCGCCGCGGTCTTAATCTGTTCGACGGTCACGGCTTCGTAAGGAGCAAGAATCTTGTTGATGTAGCCGGGGTCGTCGCGGAAGAGCGCGAGGCTTGAGAGCAGGTGCGCTTTGTTGAAGGTGGATTCAAGCTGGTTGTAGTAGTTTGAGCGATAGCGCACTTTTGCGTCGCGTAGTTCTTTTTCCGTAACACCGTTTTGCTTGATGTCTGCGAGCACCGCATCAATCTCGCGGACGATTTCGTCGCCGGTGTGGCCGGGCTTGTAGGTGGTGCGCGTTGTAATCAGCATCGGGCCGTAGTAGTCAAACTCGTTGCCGAAGAGATTGACAGCGCCGAAGAGGTCAAGGCTGAGGCCCGTTTCCTTAATGAGACGTTGATAGAAACGGGAGCTATCGTCGCCCTGAAGGATAAGGTTGAGCAGGACCATCGGTGCATAGTCGGGCGAGGTTTGCTCAGGCGCGTGGTAGCCGATGGCGAGAGCTGGAGCTTTGGCGAGCTTGTCGGTCTGTGTGACGCGCTTTTCTCTGGTCTGCGGTGGTTCTGTGATGTCGGGCTTCGTGGGCTGCGGCTGCGCGGGCAAGCTCGCAAAATGTTTCTCGACCATACGCTTGACTTCGTTTACATCAACATCTCCGACGATGGAGAGCACGGCGTTGTTCGGCGCGTAGTAGGTCTTGAAGAAGGAGCGCACGTCTTCAAGGGTGGCGGCCTTGATGTCTTTGAGGTCGCCGTAGCCGTTGTGGGAGTTGTAGTAGTTCTGGTTGGCGTTGCCCCAGAGGTCAATCCACTCGAAGAGGCCGTAGGGCTGGTTAATCACGTTGACGAGCACTTCTTCGCTGACGACATCCTGCTGGTTTTTGAGATTTTCGGGCGACACGTCGAGCGAGCGCATGCGGTCTGCTTCGAGCCAGAGGCCCATCTCGACGCGGTCTGAGGGAAGGGTCTGGTAGTAGTTCGTGTAGTCGAAATCGGTGTGGCCGTTGAGGCTGCCGCCGTTGGCTTCGACATACTTGGCGTGCTCAAACTTCTTCACGTTGGCAGAGCCTTGAAACATCATGTGCTCGAAGAGATGCGCGAAGCCCGTGCGGCCCTTCGGCTCAATGCGGAAGCCGACGTTGTAGTAGACGGCGACGGTGACGACAGGGGCAACGTGGTCTTCGGAGATGACGACGCGCAGGCCGTTCGGCAGCTTGTAGTAGATGACAGGAATGCTCGGCGGCTTCGCCATAGCGAGCGCGGGCGAGAGCGCGCACATGACAACCAGCCCGCAGCAGATGCGACAGGCGAGCTTGCGTAAACTGTCCATGATTAACCTCACGTTGATGAGAGTGAAACTGTCCCGCACGTGGCCCGGAGAAGCGTTGCGCATGAAGCGAAGCGGAAGGGGCCGCGACAGGAGATTAACCCTCGCAAAGGCTTCGTGCGTATCGTGTCAAAAGCTTTTGGGATAAAGGAGACGATGCACGGCTTCGACGGCGCGCGTCCGGCTGCGTGTACAGCACGTTTGACCAACTCTGGTTATTACGGAAAGTGCCTGGAAAAAGTTTCCTGCGGTGAAGCCTGTAAAAGGCTGCTCGCTTAGCTGAGCGCGGAGACTATGTGCTCTATGGCCTGATGCAGAAACCAGAGCAGCGTTGAGTCGGTCGCGGTCAGGACGAGGGCGAAGAGGAAAGCGCAGAGGCTGGACCAGATCATCAGGGGCGACGAGAAAGCACGACGCTTTGCGACGACGCCATCCTGCGAGGCCAGTTCCGTCAGGCGGCGCACGCGCCAACTGACGCTGCTCGTGTCTTCGCCTATGAGATGAGCGAGCGCGGGCATGGTCGGCGATGTGTGCGGCGTAACGATGCGTGCAATCTTGACGAGGGCCGACGCCAAATCGAGAGCGACGTGAGCGCCGCCGCGCGCAGCGTATTCGTCGGCCGCCGCCTCGGAAGCTTCGGCCCATGCGCGGTCAAGCGAGCGCCCGCAGGGGACAATCGTCAGCGCGTCGCGGCAGGCACGCAAAGAGGCGCGCTTGAGATTGTCGAACATGGCTAGATGCCCGCGTTCGTGAGCAAGGGCGGCTGCGAGTTCGGATTCGCTGAGTGTGCCGAAAATCTGTTCGGCGATAAAGAGTCTGGGCCTGAAGACGCCGACGATGGCGACGACTGGAAACGGATGCCGCATACGGTAGGCAGGAATCCCGAAGCCTTCCAGTTGAAGCGGAGTGGCGTGGCGTTGCCAGTCTGCGTCGAGGCGGCGCGTGGCACGCCATGCTGCGAAACCGCGCCAGAGTGCCAGCGCAATCCCGATGGCAGAGACGGAAGCCAGCACGGCCAGTTTCGTGCTCACAACTTCGTCCGTGTCCGTCGGTTCGTGGGTCAGGTAAGAAGGCGTGAGCAGAATCAGCGCGCAGGCAAACGCGCCGAGCATTGGAAAGAGACGCAGGGCGAAGAGGATGCGTGCGCGCGTTTCGGCCGTCCAGTTTTGCGCGCGTGGCTCAAGGGTGCGCCAGAGCGCTGTGGCAAGAAGGGTGGCGAGCGCGTTGATGGTCAGGAGCGCCGCCAGCACGATGCTGATTCCGAGTAGAGCGTACATGCCGAGTGCTAATCCTGTCGCCGCAACTCCCTGCGTTTCTCTTTAACAAGGCGGTCGAGTTCGTCTAACAACTCGCGGTCGTGCTCGCTGACGGCATCAACGATGCACGCCAGCATCGGCTCGACGCTCACAGCATCCGAACCGAGCAAGCCTTCAATGACATCACGGGCCACACCCTGCTCCATCTCCTCGCGTGAAAATCGGGGACAATAGAGAAAGGCACGCCCGTCCTTGCGGCGGCTCAGCAAGCCCTTCTTGTGCAGGCGGTCGAGCGTAGTCATCAGTGTGGTGTAAGCAAACTGCTCGTCGAAGGCTCTGACGATTTCGCGGACGCTGACTTCGCCGCCGCGTTGCCAGATGGCCTCCATCACCTGCCGCTCAAGCTTGCCGAGCGTCTGGCAAACCACCTCGCGCGGGCGCTTGAAGCCGAGGAGTGTGAATCCGGGTATGTTCATGGCGCAAAAGTATCTGCGATTCAGCCGTTTGTGTCAAAGGAAAAGCGTGTCATCCGGCAATTACTACACGCTGACCCGCTTCAGGCGACTCTCCGAAGCACGGACAACGAGCAACAGCGCCCGAAATACGACACCAATTCAACTACCGGCTATCACTAGCGACAAAAAGCGGGTGGCGGGCTATTAGTGCGTTGCTAAGCTGAAGCCAAATTTCATGCTCACGGCCAGAGGCTAGCTCGTTGAGCTTTTCCGCCTGCCTGTTACTCTTACGGGAGATGAGCTAATTACTTCTGGGAAGATAGAAGTTTTCAGGCAAAGCCCCGAACATTACTTCTTGTCCAGCTTACTGTCTATGGAAGCCAGAGTTTTATCAATCGAATCAAGTTTGGTTTCCACGGCGGTCAGGCGGGATGAGAGACTGTCTTTCGTCGCGCCGGAGATGGCAGAGGTCAGGGTATCAACCTTAATAGTGGCTTGATCGACTTTGCCGTTGAGAGTCCCGAACCAGAAGGCGAAGGCGACGATTGAAAGGAGTGTGACGCCTTGTAAGAGGTTGGTAATGAAACTGGGCTTCGCCTCCTGCGCGGCTGACATGCTGAGCCGGTCTATGACCGCCTCTAACTTCTTAATCCTTTCTTCGATGCTGAGGTCTTTATGCCGTGTGCTCATGTAAGTATCTTCGGTCAGAATAAAAGATTTTGTCAACAATCTGTGCGCAAGGGAGCAACGCACTACTAAACCCACCGCAAAGCGGGCGGGCAAGCTAAACAGCGGGCGCTGTGTTATACTACTCGGCTAAATTTCTCCCGGCGGAGGCTGCCTGCTGAGTGGGCCGCAGCGCCGGGTTTTTCAGGAGAGTAGAGTTAAAAAACACAGTGGGTAATACATTGGAGATCATCCCGCTCGGCGGCGTCGGCGAGTTTGGGATGAATTGCATGGCCGTGCGATATGGCGACGAGATGATTGTCATAGACGCAGGCATGGGCTTTCCCGAAGAGAGCGTTTACGGCGTTGATGTCTCGATTCCCGATTTCGATTTTCTGGAAGAGTATAGAGACAACATCACTGCCATTGTCCTGACGCACGGACACGAAGACCATCTGGGCGCTCTGCCTTACATCCTCAAGAAGTTCAACGTCCCCGTCTACGCTTCACATTTCACGGTTGGACTAGCGGAACGCAAACTCGAAGAGCACGACCTCATGGACGACGTTCTCATCCATCGCGTCGAGCCGCGACAGGTCGTTGAGCTTGGGCCTTTCAAGGTCGAATTCATACGCGCTTCCCATTCGCTCGTTGATTGCTTCTCGCTGGCTATCAGAACGCCCGTCGGGACAATCGTGCACACGGGCGACTACAAGGTTGACGAAACACCCGTCATCGGTGAGCCGATTGACTTGCGCACCTTGCGTTCCTACGGGCAGGAGGGCGTGCTCGCGCTCCTTTCCGATTCGACCAACGCGACCGTGCCGGGACGCACGCCATCGGAACGCGCCGTCATCCCCGCCTTCGAGGAGATCTTCGCGGAAGCTGCGGGGCGCATCATCGTCGCGGCCTTTGCTTCCTCCATACATCGCCTGCAAATCGTCTTCGACGTAGCACAGCAGTTTGACCGCAAGGTCTGCGTGCTCGGCCGCTCGATGCTGAAGAACGTAGAGATTGCGGAAGAGCTAGGCTACCTGGACATCCCGGACGGCCTGCTCGTCTCCCAATCCGAGACGAAGCACATGGCCGACAACGACGTTGTCTTTCTCGTCACAGGCTCGCAGGGAGAGCCGCGCGCAGCCCTCTCGCAGATGGCTAATCAGAGCTACAAAGGGCTCACGATTGAAGAGGGCGATACGGTCGTGCTGTCGGCACGCATCATTCCCGGCAACGAGCGCGCCATCTCGCGCCTCATCGGTGCAATCTACAAGCGCGGCGCAAACATCATCGAAGAGAAACGACGCCTCATACACGTCAGCGGCCACGCCTCGCAGGAAGACATCAAGATTATGACCGAAGCCGTGCGCCCGAAATTCGTCGTCCCCATACACGGCGAATACCGCATGCTCTTCCGTCATAAAGAGTTCATCAAAAATCATCTCAACTACCGTGAGGAAGACATCATCCTCATCGAAAACGGCGACGTGCTTGAACTCGACGGCGAGCGCGCAAGCATCATCAACAAACACGAAATCGGGCGTACCTTTATTGACGAAACAGGCTTCGAGGAGATTGACCGCGAGGTCGTGCGCGAGCGTAAGCAACTCGCCTACGACGGTGTGGTCTCGCTCGTCGTCACGCTCGACGAAGAGACAGGCGCACTCGAAGCGCCGCCGGAAATCGTCGCACGCGGACTGCTTGGCTTCGACGGCAACAACGGCTTTCTGAAGGAGGCGCAGCGTGTCGTCACGAAGGCCATTGAGAGCGCGCCCGTCTACGACCGGCGGGAGACAAGCCTGCTCAAAGAGCACATACGCGTCGAGCTCAAGCGCTTCATTCAGAAACAGACCGGCGCAAAGCCGGTCATCATGCCTGTCATCGTTCAGGTCTAACACAAACGCCGGATGACGCACGACGCAAACGCGACAGAATTGCTGCGGCGAACGCGCGTCGAGGTTGCGCCCGCAACCTACTTTCTCGTCGGCCTGCGACATGAAGACTGGCAACGGCTGCTGGAGAATCCAGAACTCAGCCCGCGCGGCAGCGCGCCCTTCATGCTGCTCCGCGACGAACATGAAGTGACGCTGCTGCTGGATGAGACGGACTGGAAAACAATGCGCCACGCCGCACGCGACGCGTGCATCGAAGGCGGCTTCCGCTTAATTACACTCAATGTGGAATTGGACTGGAACGTCGTCGGCTACCTTGCGCGCGTGACTGAAATTCTCGCCGCCGCAAACATCTCCGTCGGCGCTCTCTCCGCCTTCTCGCGCGACCACCTGCTCATACGGCAGGAAGATCTGGGCACGGCCCTCAGAGTGCTCGGCGAGCACGTCGCGGAGTTGTGTTAGAAAACTTTTATGAGCTTTGACTGGACACAAAAGGTAGTCTTCATCACGGGCGCATCGAGCGGCATCGGTCGTGCGCTGGCTCTGGAGTTGGGGCGGCGCGGGGCGAGCCTCGGCCTGCTGGCGCGTCGTGCTGAAGCTCTACGCGAGTTGGTCAAAGAGATAGAGCAGGCGGGCGGGCGCGCTGTCGCTGTGCCCGGTGATGTGCGTGATGCTGAGGCGGTGCGTGCTGCTGCCTGTGAAGTGCGCGCACGCTTCGAGCGCATTGACGTGCTCATCGCCAACGCCGGAATCGCGACGACAGACCACATCACGGATGTGCGTCCAGAAGTCGTTAACGAAGTGATGAGCATTAACGTCGTGGGCGCGGCAAACAGCGTGGCGGCTGTGCTGACCGGGATGCTGGCTCGCGGGCAGGGGCAGTTAGTAGCGATTTCGAGCCTGTCTGCCTATCGCGGTCTGCCGAAGTCTGCCGTTTACTGTGCGAGCAAGGCCGCCGTGTCCGCCTATTTTGAGAGCGTCAGGGTTGACTTGCGCGGGACGGGCGTTGACGTGACGATTATTCACCCCGGCTTTATCAAGACGCCTTTGACCGAGGGCCGCAAGGCGAAGATGCCTTACCTGATGGAACTCGACGCTGCGACGAAAAAGATTGTTCGTGCTATTGAAACGCGCCGCAAGTCGTGCGCCTTTCCGTGGCAACTGGCGAGCATCGTGCGCGCCTCCATGCTCTTTCCCATTCCGCTTTATGACCGCATTGTTGCCAAGCGTTCTTACCGCGAGTAAAAGGATTAAGGAATTTGCGATTTTGGATTTGCGATTTTTGATTGGATAAGGCGAAAAGCATTTTAATAAAAATTTCTTCAGTCCTTATCCAATCGCAAATCAAAAATCTAAAATCCAAAATTGAATCATGTCTTTTCTTCAAGCCATCATCCTCGGTATCGTTCAGGGTCTCACGGAATTCATCCCGATTAGCTCGACGGCCCACCTGATTTTCGCCAGCCGCGCGACGGGTCTGCACGCAAGCGCCGGAGACCAGCAGACGACAGCCATCATCGCCGTCGTCCAACTGGGCACGCTCGTCGCCGTGCTCGTCTATTTCGCGCGCGACATCTGGAATATCATGCTGGCTTTCATTCGCGACCACCTGGCACTTCTTCGCGGGCGTCGCAGCGAGGCCGCGTTGGAGATGACAATGGTGGGCACGAGCGCGCCGAAGCTTTCGCAGGAAGCATGGCTCGGATGGCTCGTGATTATCGGTTCGATTCCGATTGCGACCGTCGGGCTGCTGCTAAAGAAAGTCATCGAAGGGCCGCTGACCAAGAATCTGTGGTTGATTGCGACGATGATGATAGTCGTCGCGCTCCTGCTGCTGCTGGCGGAGGAGATCGGCAAGCAGCGGCGCGGGATGAACGAGTTAGGCGTGAAGGACGCGCTGGCGGTTGGCGGTGCGCAAGTGCTTTCGTTGATGCCGGGCGCGAGCCGTTCCGGGACGACCATCATGGCCGGACTCTTCGCCGGCGAAAAGCGCGAGACGGCCGCACGCTTCTCGTTTCTACTCTCGATTCCCGCGATTGCCGCCAGCGGCCTGCTTGAATTGAAGGAAGCTGTGCACCTTCTGCCGGAGGGAAACTTCGGCCCGCTCCTGTTGGCTGTGATTGTTTCGGGCATCGTCGGCTATGCTTCAATCTGGTTTCTGTTGCGTTTCCTGCGCACACATTCGACGGGCATCTTCATAGGCTACCGTCTGGTAGTGGGCCTGCTGATTATGGGGCTGCTCTTGGGCGGCGTGCTTCAGGCGCAGGGCGGAGCGACGGATGCCGCGACTCCTGCGCAGGAGCAGCAATCAGCGCCCGCCGCGCAGACTGAAACGACGCGAGGCACTAACAATAATTCGAAAGATTCGGTAAACTTATCTCGCCCCTCTTCACAAAAAGGGAAGAAGTCTGATTCTACACGGAAGAGGCGGTGAAAGTTTTGATGCCTGAAGATACGAAACGCGTTGAAGAAGCACGCCTGCAACGCCCGCGCAGCCCGCGCGTGCCCGTTGATTTCGCCGTCGAGCTTTCGGGGAAAACTCACGGCGGCGAACCGTTTCAAGTGCAAGCCGAAGCCGTCAAGGTCAGTCGCGGCGGAGCGACATTAGTGACGGACGTGAGCGTCCGCATTGGCGACGTTGTGCGGCTGACGCCTCCGTTCGGTCGCGCGCTCGACGCCGAAGTCAACGGCGTCTGGACGGATGAGACGGACGGCAAACAGCGCATCGGCGTCAAATTGCTTGATGCTCACGGCTGGTTTGCCGAATAACGGTTGAAGCTTATGCAAACGAAACGTTGGATTGTGCGTGAGGCAGACTCACAACGTGCGGCCTCGCTCGCACGCACACTCAGCGTCTCGCCCATCATCGCGCAGCTTCTCATTGCGCGCGGCCACGCGGACGAACAAACAGCCCGCCGCTTCCTGCGTCCCGGCCACGAACAGCTACACGACCCGTCGCTCATGCTCGGCATGAAGGAAGCTGTCGCGCGCGTCCTGCGCGCCATCGAAGCTGGCGAAAAGATTCTGGTCTATGGCGATTACGACGTTGACGGCACGACTGGCACGGTCGTCCTGCGTCGTGCCCTCAAGCTGCTCGGCGCTGAGACGGGCTTTCACGTCCCGCAACGTTTCACGGAAGGCTATGGCATACAGCAGGCGGCGCTGGAAAAAGCTGCGGCTGACGGCTACACGGTCGTCATCAGCGTTGACTGCGGTATCCGCGCACACGAGCCGCTCGTGTGGGCACGCAACAACGGCCTAGACGTTATCGTCACAGACCATCACCTGCCTGATGAAGGCGAGGGCACGCCTCCTGCCTACGCCGTGATAAATCCTAACCAGCATGGCTGCACGTATCCTGACAAGAATCTGGCGGGCGTGGGCGTTGCCTTCAAGTTGGCCCACGCGCTCTTTCGCGAGCGAGGGCTGGAAAGCAAGGTCAGCGGCTTTTTGAAGATGGTCGCTATCGGCACGGTGGCGGATGTCGCGCCGCTCGTCGGAGAAAACCGCGCCATCGTCGCGCTCGGCCTCTCAGACCTCGCGCACGCGACCAACCCCGGCTTGCGTGCGTTGATGGAAGTTGCAGGCTGCGGCGACGGTCGCGGGATGACAGCTTATGATCTGGGCTTCCGGCTTGGCCCAAGAATCAACGCCGCAGGGCGTATGGATGCCGCACGCGCCGTCGTCGAATTGTTCGAGGCGACAGAGTATGCGGAAGCAACGCGCTTGGCCCGCCATCTAGATGCACGCAATCGAGAGCGGCAAAGCGTGCAGAGCGAACTCGTCAAACTCGCTCTTGCCGAATGGGAAACATCTGATAACGATGCTGCACATGTCGCCGTTATCGCCGGAGACAACTGGCACAGGGGCGTCATAGGCATCGCGGCCTCGAAGATAGCCGAAAAACTTAACCGCCCCTGCATCGTTATCTCGCTTGAAAACGGAGTGGGCCACGGCTCCGCGCGCAGCATAGAGGCTTATCATCTGTTAAATGGCCTGACCGCCTGCTCTGACCTCTTCGAAAAATTCGGCGGCCATTCGCACGCCGCAGGGCTCTCCATCAAGCGCGAGCACATCGCTGAATTGCGCCGCCGCTTAAACGAGCACGCCGCGAGCCTTCTCACAGGCGAAGACTTGCAGCCTGCGCTTGCGATAGACGCAGAGCTACCTGCTACAGCGCTGACGCTCGCGCTGGCCGAAGAACTGCGAGCGCTTGAGCCTTATGGAGCGGGCAATCCGCGCCCGGTTTTTTTGACGCGCGGCCTGCGCATCGTCTCCGAGCCGCGCGTGATGAAAGACAAGCACCTCAAGCTGCGCCTTGCGGGACAGGATGAACGCCCGCTCGAAGCCGTCTGGTGGAACGCCCTCGAAGAACTCGAAGGGCAAACGCTTGCGCCCTCCACAAGCATCGAACTTGCTTACACACTTGAGCCGAACACATGGCAGGGTGTCACGCGCTTGCAGTTGTGCGTTAAGGATTTGAAAAGAAGTGATGCGTGATGAGTAAAAGAAAGAGTTGTTAACTCATTACTCATTACTCATCACTCATAACTGTTGTCGAAGTTGATATGCAGGAGATTAGACGAAGAAGAGCGATTGCGGTTGGGTTGCGTGCGCGTTTGCCGTTGGTGGCGCGCGCGGTGGCGTTGTTTATTCTGGTGGCGGGAATTGTCTTCGTTATCATCTCTTATTATCGTCTGCGTAATAATGAACCGTTTCGGATGCGCGGCGAGACGCCGGAGCTATCGAGGGCTGAGGTTAGCCGTGTCGAAGGCTATGAGCGACGCGTGACCGAAGGCGATAAGCTGCGCCTCTACGTCAAGGCTGCGGCCGATGTGACATACTCGGACGGGCATCACGAACTGGAAGAAGTCCATCTGGAAATCTACCCGCCCGTCGGCGATAAGCCCGACAAGATAACGGCCCATCGCGCCATCTACCTGCCGGAAGCCACGGAGCAGGCAAAAGCGCAGACCGCTTCAAACGTCAATCCGTCTTCGCCCGCTTCGACCACCGCGCGCATCATCTTCAGCGGCGACGTTAATCTCGAAACGCGCGACGCGCTGAAGGTCAAGACCGAAAAGATTGTCTACGACCAGAAGACGGAGATCGGTGAGACGAGCGACCCCGTTGCCTTCGAGCGCCAGAATGTTTCGGGGCGCGCAACGGGCGTCGTCGTGGATGCCAAAAACAAGAAGCTTGAGCTTCGCAACGCAGTCGAAATCACAGTCGCGCCGGAAGCTGATGATAAGAATGCTGCTCCTAAAAAGGGCGCGCGTGCGCAGCCTGTGTTGATACGTTCGGCGCGTGCAGCCTTCGACCAGGCGTCGCTGCACCTGCTCTTTATGGGCGGCGCGACCGCCGAGCAGGGACAGGACGTGATGAGCGGCGAGACGCTCTCCGCCACGCTCAACCAGCAGAAGAAGCTACAGAAGATGGAAGCACGCGGCGCTTCCTACTTGCGTTCGATGACCGAAGGCCGCTCCGTTGAGGTGCGCTCCGCCGACATGGATTTCTTTCTCAACACTGAGCAGCAGCTTGAGCGTGCGCTGGCGTCGCGCGACGTGCGTGCCAACAGCCTCAACGCCGATTCGCAGATGGAACTAACCGGCCCAACCGCGCTCGAAGTCAACTTTCAGAAACAGGGCGACCGCAGCCTGCTCAGAGAGATGCGTGCAGACGGTCGTTCCGTTCTCAAACTCTCCGCGCCGAAATCGCGCGAGCAAGACCAACGCGCGGCCAACAAACAACTGACCGCGGATGCCGTCAAGCTCTTCTGGCGCACGACGGGCCGCGACCTCGAACGCGCGGAAGCCGTCGGTAACGCAGAACTCATCGTTGACCCTGTGCAGAAAAACGCGGCCAGTGATCGCAAGACGCTGACAGCCCCGCGCTTCGATTGCGATTTCTACGAGACGAACAACCTGGCCCGCAACTTTACGGCGTCGGGCGGCGAAAGCCGCGTCCTGATAGAGCCGCACCAGCCGACCGCCGACCGCGCCACGCGCACCCTGACCGCGCAGAAAATCGTCGCCCTCTTCATACGCGAGACACAGGATGTCGAACGGCTTGATGCGCAGGGCGACGCCAAGTTTAACGAACAAGACCGCAACGGGCGCGCGGCCAATGCTTCCTACACGGCCGCCGACGAAACCGTGCGCATGCGCGGCGGCGAGCCCGTCGTCTGGGATTCACGCGCCCGCACAAAAGCCGTCGAGATTGATACGGACACGCGCAACGATGTCTCCTTCACGCGCGGCAAGACCGCCACTACCTACTACAGTCAGGAACAGACCGGCGGCGCGACACCGTTTACGAAAGTGAAGAGCCCTGTCTTCATCGTTTCAGACCGCGCGGAGTTTCGTCATCTGACGGGCACGGCCATCTACACGGGCGGCGCACGCGCATGGCAGGACGACAACTTCGTCAAGGCCGACCGCATCACCATCTACCGCGAAAACAAGCGCATGGAGGGCGACGGCCATGTTCAGAGCGCGCTCTATCAGGCTCGCTCCAAAAACGCTGAGGTCGTTCCGGCGCTGGCGACCTCCGAGCGCATGTCCTACTCGGACACCGACCGTATTCTTCACTACGAAGGCACGGTTGACATCAAGCAGGGCACAGAACGAATCCAGAGCGCCGTCGCAGATGTCTATCTCTTAAAAGAACTGAACGAGGTCGAAAAGACCATCGCACAGCGCGACGTGGTAGTGACACAACCGGGCCGTCAGGGCAACGGCGACTGGGCACAATACACTGCCGCCGATGAGACTGTAGTGCTCAAAGGCAACCCCGCGCGCGTCGTTGATACGGAGCAGGGAACGACCGAAGGAGGTCGTTTGACTGTCTATCTGCGCCAGAGTAGAGTTGTCGCCGACGATGCGCGTGGCCCACAATCGCCGGGCCGCGTGCGCTCGGTTCACAAGATTAGAAAGCAGTGATAAGACGAGTGATGAGTAATGAGTGATGCGTGATGAGTAAAAGCAGGAGGCGATGAGCGATGACAGTTTTTCTGTCACTCATCACTCATTACTCATCACTCATCACTTTTAAAACTAATGAGTAGCACGCAAACAGAGGATGTGGTCTCGGAGCGGCAGGAAACGCGCGCCACTATGCGCGAGAGAAAGGCCGTCGAGACGCGTGCTGCTCATGGTACACCGTCGCCGACGGCGCTCGCAGCTTCCGGCCTTTTCAAGCATTACGGCAAGCGGCGTGTAGTGGATGATGTCAGCCTCTACGTAGAGCAGGGAGAGGTGGTCGGCCTTCTCGGCGCAAACGGTGCTGGCAAGACCACGACCTTCTACATGATAACGGGCCTTGAGCGTCCAGACCGCGGCACGATTCGCCTCGCCGGTCGCGACGTGACGAAGCTTCCGATGTACCTGCGCTCGCGCCTCGGTTTGGGCTACCTGCCGCAGGAGCCTTCCATCTTTCGCAAGATGACGGCGGCGCAGAACATCCTCGCTGTGCTGGAAACGATGGGCCTCAGGCGGCGCGAAAGATTCAAGCGGCTCGAAGAACTCCTGGAAGAGTTTGGGATTGCGCACGTGCGCAGCACGCGCGGCGACGCGCTTTCTGGCGGCGAGAGACGACGCACGGAAATTGCCCGCGCCATCGCCACCGAGCCGCAGTATATTTTACTGGACGAACCCTTCGCCGGTATTGACCCGAAGGCGATTGACGATATTCAAAACGTGATACTCTACCTGCGCGACCGCGGCATCGGGATTCTGATTACAGACCACAACGTACGCGAGACGCTCGGCGTCACAGACCGCGCCTACATCATGGCCGAAGGCAGCATCTTCCGCTCCGGCGACCCGCAAAGCCTCGTCAACGACGCTGAAGTGCGCAGGTTGTATCTCGGCGAGAGGTTCAGTCTTTAGCATGGTTTTCAGTTTTTAGTTTTCAGCAAATGATTGTGCTGCGGCGGATTATTGATTTGACGTTCAAACCACCCCTCTCCCGGATAGCCATCTGATAACTAAAAACTGAAAACTGAAAACTGGCTGCTGACGACTCGCGCCATTTTCGGTTATAATCTCCCTCGCGCCGGAAAAGCGCTCACGAAAAAATTCATTCGTTAAGATTTAGAAGGTAGTCGAGTAGACGATTAAGGTATGTCCGCTAAACTTACGCTTGGTTTGAGTCAACGTCTTGTGCTGACGCCGCAGTTGCGCCAGCGCATAGAGATGTTGCAGATGACGACCATCGAACTCAGCGACCTTATCCAGCAGCAATTGCTGGAAAACCCGGTTCTGGAAGAGGTCGCCTCGGAAGACGAAACCCGCGAATTGTCGGAGAATATTCTGGACCAGTTGACCAGCTCGGATGTGGCCGGCAATTTTGAAGCGGCGGCTGGCGAGGCCGAGAGCAGCTTAAACGGGGCGGCATCAAACGGCGCTGGCGATGCGGAAGCAGTCGCCATGTACGCCGACGCGGAAGCTGCCGGCGTGGGCGAAGCGGGAGTTGAGACGGGCGATGCCGGCGAAGAGATGGGCGCGGACGAAGCTTCGCGCGATGCATTTGAAGAGATAGATTTCGGTCGTGAGTTTCAGGACTATCTTGACCCCGGCTACAAGACGCAGGAGTTTGAGTATAAGGAAGACGCCCCGACCTTCGAGCAATTCCTGACGCGCCCGCCAAGCCTCGCAGAGCATCTTGAGTGGCAGTTGCACATGACCACGCTGGAAGAGCGTGTGCGCGAGGCCGCCGAATGTGTCATCGGTAATCTGGACGGCGACGGACGCTTGAGCGCGACCAACGAAGAGATTGCCTCGATGGGCAACTGGACGGAAGAACTGGTCGAAGAGGCGCGACGCATTGTGATGCAGCTTGACCCTGTCGGCTGCGGTGCGCGTGATGCGCGCGAGTGTTTGCTGGTCCAACTGGAAGTGCGCGGCGAAAGCGACCGCTTGGCCGCACGCCTGATTCGCGAACACCTCCTTGACCTTCAACAGCATAAGCTGCCAAACCTCTCCAAGCAGATTGGCGTTGATGTCGAAACGCTGCTTGAGGAGGTCGCCTTTATTCGCTGCCTAGACCCCTATCCGGGCCGACGCTACGCCTCCGATGAGCCGATTCTCATCTCGCCGGAAATCTACATCGAAAAGCTCGACGAACTGGATGATGAGAACGACGAGCTTGGCGGCTACATCATCTATTTTGCGGACGATGGCAGCCCGCGCCTGCGCATCAGCCAGAACTACCAGCAGATGCTCAGCCAGCAGACAACTTCAAAAGAGACGCGCGACTTTATACGCGATAAGATGCGCTCCGCCGTTGATCTGCTGCGCAACATAGAGCACCGGCGACAGACCATCTACAAGGTCGTCGAATCCATCATCAAGCGCCAGCGCGAATTTCTCGATAAGGGCGTGCAGTACATCAAGCCGATGATGCTCAAGGACATTGCCGAAGACATAGGGATGCACCTGTCAACGGTTTCGCGTGTCGTCAATCGCAAGTATGCGCACACGCCGCAGGGCGTCATCGAGTTGCGCCGCTTCTTTACGGAAGGAATGATGAACGAAGAGGGCGAAGAAGTCTCGACGCGCATCATCAAGCTGAAGATAAAGAAGCTCATCGAAGAGGAAGACTCCCATAATCCGATTACGGACGATCAGGTCGTTAAGATTCTACTGAAAGACGGCATCAAATTATCGCGGCGCACCGTCGCCAAGTATCGCGACCAGATGCAGATTCCCGGCTCACGCGAGCGCCGCGCCGTAGTCTGAAAAGAAGTGATGAGTAATGAGTAATGAGTGATGAGTAGAAGTTGATTGCTTTTCACTCATCACTCATCACTCATCACTCATTACTTTTTTTTCTAGGAGGGAACAGATGGAATTTGAGTACACTGGACGCCACGTTGACGTGACGCCAGCTATCCGTGCGCACGTCGAAGACCATTTTCAGAAGATAGAGCATATTTTCAACGATACGACGGCGCGCGCTCACGTCATCATCGAAGTCGAGAAGAATCGCCAGATTGGCGAAGTGCTCGTTCATTGGCGCGAGCACACGCTGACGGCGACTGATACCAACGCGGACATGTATCAGGCTTTGACGCGCGCCATCGCCAAGATCGAGAAGCAGGCGCTCAAGCTGAAGAAGAAGATTATTGACCGCAAGCAGGGCGCGAAATCTGCTGCGGCAGTCGCACCGCAGCCGGACGGTAATCTGGAAGCCAGCCCCGCGGGGCCGCGTATTCTGGCGGCGCGTCGTTATTCGGTTAAGCCTATGACGGCCGAAGAGGCAGCGCTCCGTTTATCGGGCGAGGCCGACCAGTTTCTAGTCTTCCGCGATGCGGACACGAATCGCATCGGCGTCATCTACAAACGCAAGGACGGCAATTTCGGTCTCATCGAGCCTTAACCGCGACACCGTGCGCGCGGGCTAACCGTGTCTCCGAATTGCTGACGCAAGGCCGGAGCGTGTTGGCCCGCAATATCTATTTTGCTTTGGAGGAAGAGTTTGAATGCTTAAGAAATATTTTGCGCTGGCCGCTGTCTGCTGCTTGCTGCTTGTGACAGTTGCGCCCGCCAGCCTTGCTGCCAGCTACGAAGTTGACACGGCTCATTCGACCGTCGGCTTTTCCGTGCCGATTCTCGGCGGCCTCTCAAGGGTGAGCGGCAAGTTCTCCGATTTCAAGGCGACCATCGTCTATGACGAAGCAGATATCACTAAGTCTTCCGTCACGGCGACGATAAAGACGGCCAGCATTGACACCGGCATACAGCGCCGCGACGACCACCTGCGCACCGCCGACTTCTTCGATGCCGAAAAATATCCTGAGATTACGTTTCAGAGTTCGCGCGTCGAGAAGAAGGGCAAACAACTCATCCTCCACGGAACTCTGACGATGCACGGCGTCGCCAAGGAAGTCGCCATCCCTTTCAGCATCACTGGAAAAAACACCAACCCTGATAACAAAAAGGTTGTCGGCTTCGCCGGGCGTTTAAAGCTCAACCGCAGAGACTACGGCATCGCTTACACGAACAAAAACAATCCGACCTTCATCGGTGATGAAATAGAGATCGAGCTTAATCTCATCACAAGGCCGTCCTGACGGCGAATAGCCTTATGGGCCGCAGCGCCTCAAGCGACAATCCTGAGATTAGCGTCAGCGATTTTCTGGCGCACGCGCCGTCGCGTCTTGAGTTGAGAGTTCTGGCGGGCGCAGGCGGCGCTCTTGGTCGGAAGCTAACGACGGCCCGTATTCAAAAGCTGGGCCTCGCCTTCGCTGGCTTCACGCACTACATTCATTCCGGCCGCTTGCAGATTGTCGGGCAAAGCGAAATCTGGTTTCTGGGCCAACTCGCGCCCGACAAGCGCCGCGAAGCCATCAATAATCTCGCGCTCGATAGAATCTCCTGCGTGCTGATTACAAAAGGGCTTGAGCCGCCGCCCGAAATGACGGAGGCGGCAGAGAGCGCCAGCCTCCCTCTCATCAGCACGCCGCTTGTTAGCTCCCTCGCCATCACGCTCGTCACAGACTATTTGCAGGAGCGCTTAGCGCCGCGCGATGTTCGTCATGGTGTTTTGATGGATGTCTACGGGTTAGGCGTATTGATTGAGGGTGCTTCCGGCATTGGGAAGTCGGAATGTGCGCTCGACCTTGTGGCGCGTGGGCATCGTCTTGTCTCTGACGACGTGATAGAAGTCAGGCGCATCGGTCAGGAACGGATTGTCGGCAACGCGCCCGAACTGCTGCGCGAGCATCTTGAGATACGCGGCCTCGGCATCATCAACATACGCGACCTCTTCGGCGTCTCGGCCGTCAGCACGGCCAAGAATATAGACCTCTCCATCAGGCTCGAACGCTGGGACGAAGCCAGCGAAGTTGACCGTCTAGGCATTGACGCGCGGGCCATCGAAATCCTTGGCGTGCGTGTTCCGCAGGTTTTGATTCCAGTCAGTCCGGGCCGCAATCTTTCGACGCTGGTGGAGACGGCCGTCCGCGTCGAAATGCTGCGTGCGCGTGGCTACGACGCCGCGCAGAATTTTGTCGCACGCCATACGGAAATACTCAATCAGGAGCCGGAAGAACAGCAGCCGGAATTGCGAGTGCAAAATTCGGAATGAATCGGAATGAAGAGGCATTTGGGCCCACGCACTTCTCCGATTGCCGTTCTTCAACGTTCTCTTTTATTCTTGCTTCCTGATTACTAGACTCCTGTCGCTTCTGCCTTTTACGTAATGCCTAAGACGAAACAGGTAACTGCCAACGAGGGCGCGCCCGACATCGTTATCATCACGGGGTTAAGCGGCTCCGGCATGTCGTCGGCCACCAACGCCTTCGAAGACCTCGGATATTTCTGTGTGGACAATCTGCCGGTCACGATGTTGCCGACCTTTGCGCGCCTCGTCGAACCTGACGAGGAGAATCATGCGCGCATTGCGCGTGCGGCGCTTGTCATCAATATTCGTGAGGGACAGTTTCTGGAAGAGTTTGGCGCGCAGCTTGAAGGCTTGCGCGGGCGCGGTCTTCAGGTCTTCGTCCTCTTTCTGGAAGCTTCGGACGAAGCCTTGCAACGACGCTTCAGCGAGACGCGCCGCCCGCATCCGGCTGATACGGGCGGCGGGCTGCTAGCAGCCATCCGCGCCGACCGCGATGCGATGGCAGAGATCCGCGCCCACGCCGATTACATCATTGATACCACGGAAGATTCCGTGCACACGCTGCGCAGCCGCCTCGTCGAGCGTTTTAGTCCGACAACGCAGGGCACGCCGATGCGCGTTCAGGTCTTGAGCTTCGGACACAAGTACGGCAGCCCGCCCGACATGGAGTTGCTCTTTGACGTGCGTCATCTACCGAACCCGTTTTTCGTGCCGCACCTGCGCGACCTCTCCGGCCACGACCGTCGTGTCGTTGATTACCTGAAAGCGCAGCCGGAGGTCAACGAAACGCTTGCACGCTTCTCAGACTTGCTCGATTACCTGCTACCGCTCTACAAACGCGAGGGCAAGTCTTATGTGACTGTCGGCATCGGCTGCACGGGCGGCCGTCATCGCTCCGTGATGGTTGCTAACGCGCTCGCGCGCCGCCTGCGCCGTACAGGGTTTGACGCCCAATCGGCGCACCGCGATATAGGCAAAGCCAAACGCCGGAAAGCAAACAGAAAGGCGGCGGGAGGAAAGCCGTGACAAGCTATGGCCTGAATCGCCGCCCTTTCATAAACACGCAATCATCGTTCATAATTCAAACGGGAAACTAATGGCAGAGCAACCTGACAAAGCTGATGCAATGAACGCAAGCCTGCGCAAGGTGGCGGGCGTCATCGTCACGCACGGACAACTGGCAAGCGAACTCTTGGCAGCAGCCGAAATGATCATCGGCCCTATCGCGCACATCACGGCCGTCTCCATCGGCTGGCACGACGACGTTGAGGCGGCGCATAACGAGATTGAGCGCGCCATCGCGCGTGTCTCGCAAGAGCGAGGAGTCCTTCTGTTGACGGACATGTTCGGCGGCACGCCGACCAACATCGCTTCCATGTTTCTAGCCGACGGCGAAGCTGAAGTAGTGACGGGCGTTAATTTGCCGATGGTCATTAAGCTGGCGAGCCAGACGGAGGAAGAATCGCTGGCGAGCATTGCGCGCCGCGTGCGCAAGCAGGGACAGGAAGGAATTTATCTGGCAGGCGATTTGCTGGCTCCGCCAAAGAAGGATTGAAGCCGAATGATTGAGGAGCGCGTGGTGGTCATCAACCGGCTCGGTCTACATGCGCGTGCGGCGGCGCTTCTGGTGCGCACGGCCAGCAGTTTTCAGAGCGTGCTGCGGCTGGAAAGAATTGACGGCACGGCGTCGGCCGATGCCAAGTCTATCTTGAGCGTGCTGATGCTGGCGGCGGCACGCGGCACGCAGTTGCGCGCAACCGCGACGGGTGTTGACGAAAAAGACGCAATCGGTGCGCTGAGTCGGCTTTTCGCAGACGGGTTTGGAGAGAGCGAGCAGTAGTTGTTGTGGTTGTTGATGTTGTGAGCGTTCGTATGCGTCGCGAGAGAAGGGAAATACGCTGGACGGGCCTCGGTGTTTCGGATGGGGTCGTGGTCGGACGCGTGCTGCGGATTTTCAGCGGCACGCGGCAGGTCTATCGCGCCACACTCGAAGAAGCAGATGTTGAACGCGAAACACGTCGCCTGCGTGCCGCCGTGCGCCTTGCGCGCAGGCAACTTCTCGCCATCAAAAAGCGCGCGGAAAAAGAGCTTGGCGCGGAACACGCATACATCTTCGACGCGCACCTGCTGATGCTCGAAGACCGCAAGCTGCTTGAGGATGTCGAGGGCTACATACGCACGGAGCGCTCCAACGCGGAGTGGGCCGTCAAGGTCGCGGCCGACCGCTTGCTCTCCATCTATTCCGAAATCAAAGACGATTACCTGCGCGAGCGCGGCTCGGATATAGAAGATGTCATGCAGCGCATCCTCGTCGCTTTGAGCGGCGAGCAGCCGCGTCATCGTCAACTGACGGAGGACGCCGTTATCGTTGCGGAAGATTTATTGCCTTCGACTGTGGCCGAGTTAGACTTTGACCACGCACGCGCGATTGCGACCGATGCCGGCGGCTGGACTTCTCACACGGCAATCATCGCGCGCGGCCTGGGAATTCCGGCCGTCGTCGGCCTGCGCGATCTGCATCGTCGTGCGCGCACGGGCGACGACATCGTGATAGATGCCTTCAAAGGTGAAGCCGTCCTGCATCCTGCGCCCGCTACCCTCGATCATTATCGCGAGATTGCCGCCAGCGTTGCGGTTGCAAGGCCGGGCGCAACGGAAGAGGAACGCGGGCCGCTCAGGACGACTGACGGAGTTGAGATTATCCTGCGTGCAAACATAGAGTTGCCTGCGGAGTACGAAGGCGTCCGCCGTTTCGGCGCGAGGGGCATCGGCCTTTACCGTTCCGAATTCCTGCTCTCGCATCGCGGCGCGATGCCGGATGAGGAAGAGCAGCGGCAGACTTATGTAGAGGTCGCGCGACTGGCGGGCGCGGACGGCGCAACCGTCAGGCTCTTCGACTTGGGCGGCGAGAAGATAATGGGCGCAACTGCCGAGATGGAACGTAACCCTGCCCTGGGCCTGCGTGCGATCCGTTTCAGCCTGCGACGCGAAGAAGTCTTGCGCACGCAGGTGCGCGCCATCTTGCGTGCAGCCGCTCAGGGGCGTCTGGATATTGTGTTGCCGATGGTCTCTGATGTCTCGGACGTAAGACGCGCGCGTGCGATTATTGACGAAGAGCGGCGACGGCTTGAAGGTGCAGGGCTGGAGATTGGAACTGCCAGAATCGGAGCGATGATTGAAGTGCCGTCGGCCGTCTTTACAGCCGGTAAGCTTGCGCGTGAAGTGGAGTTTTTTAGTCTCGGCACGAATGACCTTGTGCAGTATCTACTGGCCGTTGACCGTGGCAATGAAGAGGTAGCGGATTGGTTTCGCTCTCTGCATCCGGCGGTGCTGCAATCAATCGCGCTCACGCTCGACGCTGCGCGTGCGGCCGGGATTCCCGCCAGCGTTTGCGGAGAGATGGCGGCCACGCCCGTCTATACGGTTATCCTGCTCGGTCTAGGCGCAACCGATTTTAGTATGACTTCCTCCTCGATTCCGCGCGTTCGTCAAACTCTTTCGGGCATCGCTGCCGAGGATGCACGCGAGATTGCCGCCGCGTGTCTTGAGTGTGCGACCGCAGATGAAGTTGAAGAGTTAGTGAGGACGCGCTTTGGCGCTCTGTGGCCGCATCTTTTCCCGCCAAAATCCTTGCCAGCATCCAGAGGTCAAGAGTAGAATCCTGAGTTGGCTTCAGACTCAGTTGACTACAAAAAGCTCGTCCGTGAAAGTAAAGCCATTTGTGCCTTGCGACGCAGGCTGTGCGGGCCCGGCGTCGGCAGACAGGGGCGATCATATCCAATCATCTTCGGAGAACAACGATGCGTAAGCGCTTTGATGCGACAAGCGTGCGGCGCTTTTGTCGGCGCAGAAGAATGGGCGTAGTATCTGCGGCCCTCGCGCTCTTTTTCTGCTGCCTCTGTATTGCGCTCCTGACCGAACAGTTTCAGACAACGGCAGCGACGACGATGCAGTTAGTGCGCCTGAACGTCAACCAGGATTCAGGCATGGTGCGCATCGAGATTACAGCAGACGGCTCTTTCAACGATGCGGTCATCGAACAATTAACGCGCGGGCGCGAGGCTGTGGTCCGCATACGCGGAGCACGCTCGCTGCTTCGCCCGAGCTACGCCGTTGACGACCAACTGGCGCGCAGTCTCCGGGTCGTTTCCGGCGTCAGCGACGGTGAGCCTTATGTTGACGTGCTCATCTCGCTCGGCGACGGAGCGACGTTGGCCCAGAAGAAGAGTTTTAACCGGCTGGTCATCGGCATCGCCGCAGACTTCGCACGACTGCGCCGGACGAGGCCCGCAAACTCCGGCGCGGAGCTTGCGCGCAGGGATGCAAAAAATACGAGCGCGGCAAGCGCTGCTACGTCTGCCGCGCCGCGCGCCGTCGAGCCTGCGCCCGCGAATGTGGAAACAGGTGGTCCTGTCGCCGTCAACACTTTTGCTGGTGCAAGTCCATCACAGGAAGTTGCCACGGATTCTGCGCTCGCCGGACAGATGCCGCAGCCGGCGCTCCGCAGCCGCCCGCTCTGGAGCATATTGTTCGGCCCTCCGCTCAATCTCGCCGCACGCAACGCGCTCAATCTTTCGCACGGCTCTCCGCAAACATTGAATGCGACGGTCGCAGCCGGCCAACCATCGCTCTTCAACTTTATTCCGATGACGATTGAAGCACCGGGCGCGCCGCGCGGCGTCTGGGTTCCGGGGACGACGACCGCCATCGAGGATGAAATCGGCGGGCGCAGCTTCGGAGCGGGAGTCCTCAGGCCGTCTTTCATGTTTGGCGCAGATTTTAGCGACAATTTCTTTTATCGTTCTCAGACTGGAAGAAACATGGGCGTCTTTACGTTTGCCCCGCGCCTCGAATACGAGATTCCCGGCGAGGAGCGAGCTTTAAGGCTGGCCTATGAAGCCAAGATACGGAAGCTGACGAACGGACGTTGGGCCAACGGGCATCAGTTTGATTTCGATATGCGCGCCGATTTGACGGCTTCAATCAGGCTCGGCGTGCGCGACCATTTCGTGCGTTCGGCCTTAGACCCGCGTGAGTTTGACCCTGCGGGCGAAGTCTATATCGTCGGCGATACCTTCATGCGCAACGATTTCGACGCCCGTTTCGACTTTTCCTTCGGCCAGCGTAGCCGCTTCGGCCTAGACCTCGGCTCAAACATCGTCCGCTGGAGCAGGTCGCACATCGAAAGCGCGCCGCTCTTTATAGACTACGATGAAATCCTCGCTGCTCTCTCCTACGAGCGCGATATTTCCGAAGAGACAACGGCCGTCGCTTCGTTTACCTTCACCAAGACGGATTCGTTTGCGCCGCTGCGCCCGCAGTTTAACGGCCTCAACGATAACCGCAGCTATGCCTTTGAGATAGGCGGGCGCACGCGCGTGACGGAGACGAGCGGCGTGGCCCTGCGCGTCGGCTACGAGCGCAGCGATTACCGCAATGCTCCAGACCCGAACAACTTCCGCGGGCTGATTTTTGACCTGCTCTACCGCAGCGATTTGACGGAAAAAACAAATTTACAGCTCGCGGCTCTGCGAAAAACGCAGGTTTCGACGTTTAATCTAGAAGGAGGCAACGCACGGCTCGTCACGACGGGCGGCTCGGCACGCCTCGAAACTGCGGCAACGGAAAGCTTGAAATTGGCTTTGGGCCTTAATTATCAACAGTTAGGCTTCCCCTTGGCGATTGTCCCGGATTCGACGGCGAGCGGCGGCGTCTTCGTCGGCCAGTTTGCCGGAGAACGGCGCAAAGACCACCTCTACGGCTTTGATTTTGAGGCGGGCTATCGTTTAAGCGAACTATTGCGCGCCCGTTTAGTGTATAGTTTCTCTAGGCGGGATTCGACGATTCCCGTCTTTACTTTCAACACGAATCGTCTCTCGCTGGTTTTTGAATTGGGGCGGCGCAATGATGTCCGCGGTCGCCCGTTCTAAGTTTCTTTGAGCAAATCAGCGCTCTTCAGTCATCGTCATTGCCCGGCGAAAGAAGCGCGCTTCCAAACTTTGAATCGGGATTTAGAGTGCACCATGAAGAAAGTTTTTTCCGCATTAAGCCTCGCGCTGCTTATCGGCGCACAAGCCTTCGCCGCGCAGGCGCAAACCAACGATGTCCGCGCCGCCGTCCCCACGACGGATAAAGCGAACGCAACCACGCCCGCAAACGTCAAAGACGACAAGACAACTCCAACCGAGACGGAAAAGCTCACAGTCGCACCCGTAACGGCAGCAGCAACGCCGCTCGCTGACACGAGTGCTAATTCCGTGACCAGCGATGCGCCGGGAAAGACTGTGCCTAACGTGCCGACTGCTCCGCCTGCGAGTCTGCCAATTAAGCCTGCTGCGACCACGACGACGGAGCCTGTCGTCAAAACTCCGCCGCCGCCTGAGAGCATTTATCGCGTCGGAGCGGGCGATGTGCTCGACATCCGTCTGCTCAACGCGCAGACGCGCGAGTCAACCCTCTTCACGGTCATGCCCGGCGGCCTTCTGGAGTACCCGCTCGCGGGCGAACCGCTTCAGGTTAACGGACTGACCACAGATGAGATTGACGCGCGCCTGACCGCTAAGATTAAGCTTTACGAAAACCCGCAGGTCGTCGTCAGCGTGCGCGACTACGTGAGCCATAACGTGATTATCGCGGGGCTTGTGGGCGAGCCGGGAACGAAAGTCCTGCGGCGCGAGGCCGTTCCCCTTTACGTCGTGCTGGCCGAAGCACAGCCGCGTCCTGACGCTGGACGCGCTACGATTTTACGTTCCGGCGGGCAGAGCATCGTCGTTGATTTGTCGGACACGAAAGCCACAGCGACGCTCGTCTTTCCCAACGATGTGATTACACTGTCGGCGCTGCCGCCCGCGCCGCCACAGTTTTTCTACGTCGGCGGGCAGGTGGTTGCGCCCGGGCAGAAAGATTTTCATGCCGGGATGACGCTGACGCAGGCCGTGCTCGCCTCAGGCGGTGTGACGCGCTTTGCCGGCAGCAAAGTGAAAGTCTCAAGACAGGGCACGGATGGTCGTCTGGTTTCGACCGAGTACAACCTGAAACAGATTGAAGCGGGTAAAATTCCCGACCCCGTGCTGCAAGCTGGCGACCGCCTCGAAGTCAGCCGCGGAGGCTGGTAAGAGGAAGGTAAAAGTAAAAAGGTAAAAGGCAAAAGTCTGAAACATGAGAAGGCTTGCTGTCTTCCTTTTGCTCTTTACCTTTTGCCTTTTACCTTTTACCTTTTTACTTAATTTGTCTTGTCCGCTGGCATCCGAAGCGAGTATCATGCTGCGCATTGGATTGCGGACGCCTCTGAAGGGTACGTCGTCCAAAAATGCCTTGCAAGCACCGTTAGTATTCGAGAACATCTTGCGAAAATTCTATTGCCCCATCCTGCCGGAGGATTACTGTCTTGCGCAATAAAAACAAACTCGGCGCTTTAGCCCTCGCCGCAGCGCTCCTTTTTGCTCCCTTTACACCTATTATCACAACTATTGCACAGGCCCGCGCCGCTCAACAGGAAGATGTGCCGAGCGACGCAGAGCAGGCGCTCTTTACCAAAGGCCAGAACCTTTATAATCAGGGCCAGTATGACGAGGCCGCCGCTGCGCTTCAGGACTTTCTCAAAACCTACCCGCGCAGCATTATCACAGACCTCACGCTACTCTGGCTCGGTCGCTCCTACATGCAGATGGGCAAGCTTGCCGAAGCCGAGCAGGTCGGAGAACGCCTGCGTGCGATTAAAGATACGCCGTTTGCGGAAATCTACGCGGGCGAGCTTGAAACAGCACGGCGCGAGAACACAGGACGCAATGCCTCAAGCACGACTACCGCGCGCACTCAGCCTCCGACCACTACCAGAACACCCTCTAGCCGAACTCCGAGCACAAGGCAGCCCGTCGCCACGGCTACGCCGACTCCGACGCCGTCGCGCCCGACCTTGAACATCAATAACAGGCCGTCTCAAGCCAGAGCACAGGCGAGACCAAGCCCGACGCCAGCGAAGACTCCTACCCAGACAGTGGCGAGCAATAATCCTCAGCCGCGTCTCATCGGTTCTACCCCTGCACAGACAGACACCACTCAGAGCGTCGCAACTAATACCGCTCCGAGCCGCAGGCGTTTTGTCGGCGGACGGCGCGGCTCACGCCGTCCGACTCCGCCATCCACAGGAACAACCGCTGCCGCCAACACCAGCAATCTCAACAGCAATCAGGCTCAGCCCTTGACGAAGCCCGCTGCTCCGCCCGTCGCCGTTAACAGAACGCCGCGCAACACGAGCACCAACGCTAACACGTTGTCCGCTCGCACCAGCGCAACGCCCGTCAGAACGCCGACGCGGCCTACGACAACCGCTCGCACGAATGTCAATAGCAATAGCTCGGCCAGTCTCACGGATTCGACCATCAATAGCGCTGCGAACACGAACACTTCCGTCAGCACGCCTGTCAGAACCGTGCCGCAACCACCCGCGCGAACGATTACGCCGACCGAAAGCTCTTCAACGCAGACCACAGAAGGGCTGACCTTGACGGTCAAGCAAGTTCCGAAACTATTACTCACGCTGCGTCGTCCGTCGGAGACGGCATCGCCCGGCCAGCCCGTGCAGTTGCCCTTGACCGTGCAGAACACGGGCAACAAGGAAGACCAGTTCCGTCTTGAGACGGATTTGCCCGCGGAGTATCAGCCGAGTTTTAGTCTGGCACAGGGCGGCGGCGATACGGGCCTGCCCATCATCGTCACACCAACGCTGGCGCAAGGTTCTTCTGTTGAAGTCATCCTGAACCTGCGTATCCCGGAGACTGCGACCGACGGCCAACAGCGCACCTTCTTTGTTCGCGCCGCTTCGCAGGCCGACTATCAAGTGCTGAAGGTTGCGGACGGCTCAATTAACGTCGTCGCCGCCGCGCTCGGCGCAAATTCTGCGGCCTCGCAATCGTCCGTCATGCCCGGCGATACGTTCACGCAGACCATCACCGTGCGTAATCAGGGCAGCGCACCCGCGCGCGGCACACGCGCCGATTTCGTCTTCAACCCGAACTTCGAGTTGGTCAGCGCCAACCCAAGCCCGATTACTTACGAACGAGCATCACGCACAGCCATCTGGAGCTTGGGCGACGTAGGGGCGCGCGATTCTCGCGACATCAGCGTCGTCCTGCGCGCGCTGCCTAATGCTTTAGCCGCGACGAGCAGCTTAGGGCGCGGCGCAGTCCGCACCCAATCGCTTCCCTTAGGCTCAAACTTCGATAGCCCAAGTATTACTGTCGGCAAAGTTCCGCGCGCACGCATTGATGCAGTCTCCATCGGCCTGACGGCCACGCCGGGCGATACCATCTATGTTCCGTTCGTCGTGCGCAATCCCGGCAACAGCCGCGACGCTTACGATCTGCTGATAACAGCGCCGAACGCGCCCGCCGCCACTATCTATGCTGACACTAACGGCGACGGCCAGCATCAGGACTCCGAGCCTGTCGTCACGCAGACGGCTGCGCTCGACCCGCAGGGCGGGCAGTTTCCGATGCTCTTGCGCGTCGCCATTCCCGGCAACACGCCCGACGGTCAGCAGTATTCCTACAGCATCGTTGCGCGCTCGCAGTTGAGCAATCGCGCGGCGTCTGAAGCCAACACAGTGTTGCGTGTCGCGACACCGCGCGTCCGCGTCCGCACGGAGTTTGCTTCCGACGCGCCAGCGCCCGGTGAGACGATCTTTTATCGCCTCGTGCTCGTCAACGAGGGCAGTGGATTGGCGAAGAATCTGGTCGTCTCGGAACTCTTGCCGGATGCTCTGGAGTTTGTCAGTTCCGACCCGTCTTTGAATCCGCAGGATGCGCCGGGCGCAGGACAGCGCTTCACATGGCGCGTGCAGGAACTCGCTCCCGGCGATACTACGGTGCTGCGGATAGCGGTCCGGCTGCGCCAGAATTTGCAGGCCGACACCAACCTGCGGACGAGCCATTCGCTTACCTATCAGGACACGAACGGCAACGGTTATACGGGCCAGTAAAGTGTCATCAGCACGATGAGATGAACGAGCTTGAGGGGCGGCGCTTCGCAGTGGCCGCCCCCTTTCTTTGGCGAGAATTAATTTGAGCAAGCATAGAGCTGACGGGCCGTTTGAAGTATCAAGGCTGACGAACATACTGATTGCCAAATCAATTCTTGAAGCGCTGTTTGTCGGAGCGCTCGCCGTCGGTTTCTATCTGACAACCTTCAACCCCTTTTTTCGTGGTGCGCTCGACGAAGCGACCGCGCAGCACGTCTATGGCTGGGCGTTGGACGAAGCCGCGCCCGCGCGCCACGTCGAGGTGCAGCTTTACATTGACGGGCGTTTCGTTGGAACGACGACGGCCAATCTTCCACGCCCGGACGTGCTGGCCGCCGGACGCGCCGCAGATGAACCGCATGGCTTTGAATTCAAGACTCCGCCGCTCGCCGCCGGCGAGCACGAGGCGCGCGTCTATGCCGTCTTCGCAGGAAGAGACGAAAGCCGTCGTACACTTCATCAAATCGGTGTCGCACGAAAGTTTGCCGTCGCTTCAGTTCAGACGGAGGCTGCGCCCGTTCCTAGTAGCGCAGAAGGAGAGAGAAAGCCTTGAGTTCGGTTGAGCAGAGCGGCGGCAGTAGTGGTAGCCTCACAGCGGAAGGTCGAGGGCTTGCCCTGTGGGAGATTGCTTCTGTTGTTTCGTCGGCGTTGATTGCCGAGTGGACTATCCTGCCTTTCGCCGGTCAGGAAAAACTGGTTGGCGCAGTCCCTATCCTGCTGGCCTTCGCCCTGATGTTCTGCTCGCACCGTCTGCGCGGCGAGAGTTTCAGGGACATGGGCTGGCGGCTCGATAATTTTCCTGAGGCCGCGCGACTGCTGGCGTTGCCGATGATTTTGACGACAATTGTGCTTCTTATGGTCGGCTGGCTTTCGACGGGCTTACAAAACGGAATACTGGCGCGCACGGGCAATAGGTCAATCCTGTGGCTTCCCCTCTGGGGAATCATGTGGGGACTCTTGCAGCAATACGTGCTGCAAGGTTTTATCAACAGGCGTGCGCAACTCGCTTTAGGACGTGGCTGGCGCAGCGTGTTGCTGGTGGCCGCTATATTCGCCCTGCTACACTTTCCGAATCCGTGGCTCTCGCTTGCGACCTTCGCTGGCGGCGCAGTCTGGGCCTGGGTTTACCAGCGCGCCCCGAATCTTCCCGCTCTGGCGCTCTCACACAGCCTGATGACGCTCATTCTTATCTGGACGCTGCCAGCCCCGATGCTCAAGGGCCTGCGCGTCGGCTTCAACTATTTTGCTTGAATCTTCCGGGCTGAAGAAAGAGAAGACCTCTGAAAACGCTAAAAAGCCGGGCGTCCCCCAACGCCCGGCTTTTTTGCTTGCCCCTACTTCTCTGAAAGGAATGTTGCCTGCCTGAAAACGAATTCTACAGATAATCTCGCACGCATGGTTGCAGTCTGATTGCAAAGTCCTAGCAATCACGCGCGGCGCAAGTTTTTTGAAAATAAAGCTGGCGGGCGTTCCTTTGAGTCGTAAGTTATTGAAAATGCTTACCTGCGCCGGGTTTCAACAGGGAGAAAGTTTGTGCTGTACGTGTTGAACGCTGATTTGTTATACTTAGCACGCCTTGCATGAGAGCAGGTCGGGCGGTCGCCGCTTCGCAAACTATTTTGCGTTGGGGAGGAAAGTCCGAACACTATAGGGCAACGAGCCAGCTAACGGCTGGGCGTCCGGCTCCTGAGGGCTGCAAAGCCTGAAGGAGACGGGCGACGACAAGTGCAACAGAAAGCAGACCAGCCGCATTGATTAAGAGACCTACGGGCGCTCTTTAGCGCCGACTCGCAATGCGGTGATGGGTGAAATGGTGCGGGGGCCTTTGTCGTAGGCGAAAGGGTTCCGAAGGTAAGAGCGCACCGGCGCTTGCGTGGTAACACGCGCGGCCAGGCAAACTCCTCGTAGTGCAAGACCAAATAGGGAGGCGTCAAACAGGGCTGCCCGCCCGAAGCGAGCTTTTGCAAAAAAGCTGGCTACGACCTCCGGGTAGGTCGCTTGACCCATTTGGCGACAAATGGGCTAGATGAATGATCGTCGCTCCGGCCCGGAAAGGTCGGAGAACAGAATTCGGCTTACAGACCTGCTCTCATCATGCACGGCCGTTTCTTCAAACTGCGAGCCGGGCGGACGTTCTCGTCCCCGACTTAAGGCTAACTCCACACACAGAGGCGACAACAGAAATGGCGAACCGAAAAGGGGTTTTTATCGGCGCTTATGTGCCGAATCAACTCAAAGAAGCTTTGCAGACGCGCGCGAAAGCCGAGCACCGCACGCTCTCGCAGGAAATCACGCGGATTCTGGAAGAGGCCATCAAGGGCCGCAGGCTGCCGCCCGGATTCATTGACCGGCGTGCGCCGGAATCAGGGCCGCGTCGTCGGCAGACAGACCCGCTGCCCCGCCGTCGCGATGGCGACGTGCCATACGCCACGACCGAGCAGGCAAACGGCGACGACTAATCGTCTTAACTGAAAGCCTAACCTACCACTCATGCAGCAGAAGAGAGCGCGCGTGTCGAATGACGCGGGCGCTCTCTCTGCTTTGCACGGCCTCAAGCATTAAGCATCACCAGATAAGACTAGACGCCGCAGAAGATTTGTGCTCGTCGTTTTTTCATCTCCGATTTGTTACACTACTCGAAGAGAAGTTATTAGTCAGGAGTAAATTTTGAAGCTCATCATTATTCTGAGCCTGCTCGCCATCTTTCTCTTGCTGCTCTTCATTCGCCTGCGGCCCTACATCAGGATAGCGCGGCAGATGTTCGGCATCATGCGCGGCGTGCGCGGCATGAGCCGGAGCGAAGTCGCGCAACCACTCAGGGCGGAAGCAGCGGCGGGCAATAAGCTCGTCCGCTGCTCTGCCTGCGGCACATGGATTCCTGCCTCACGCGTCGTCAAGCTACGCTCTTCGCTTGCTAACTATTGTTCACACGACTGTCTGGAAGCTTCCGTTGCCGGAGTCAATAAGCGCAAGACTGCCGGTTAACTTAAGACCGCGCCTGCGTCTCTAATTCTTTCCGTTCGTCAGTCGCTAAAGTTTCCCGACTTCTTCGGGCAGCGCATTGCCTGCCTCATGCACAGCCTTGTCCGTGTCTGTGAAGTAGAGAACGACCATGCCCGCCACGAAGAAAAAGATCAAAGAGAGAATCGCCTGACGGTAAGAACCCGTGCGCGCGACGACGATGCTGAAGGTCAACGGGCCGAGCCAAGACGTGCCGCGCTCGGAAATCTCGTAAAGCCCGAAGAACGACGCCTCTCGCCCCTTCGGAATCATGCGCGAGAACAGGGAACGAGAGAGCGCCTGCGAGCCGCCCAGCACAATCGCCAGCATCACTCCCATCGTCCAAGCCTGCGCGGTCGTTTGTAGAAAGCCATAAGCGTAAATCACAATCGCGGCCCATATCGCGAGCGAAATCAGGATGGCGTTTTTCGTTCCGAACGCCTTTGAGATGCGCTCAAAAAGGAGCGCCCCGCCGACGCCGACAAACTGGACCATCAAAAAGATACCGAGCAGGAAAGACTGGCTCGCCTCCAGACCGCGCGAGGTGAATAGCTCCTGCGCCAGAAAAACGGCTGAATGGCTGACGACCGTCTGGATGCCGTCGTTGTAGAGCAGGTAGCCGATCAGGAATTGCAGCGTGTGACGCAAACGGAAAAGCTCGCGGAAGGTCGAGCCGAGTTCGGTAAAGCCGATGGTGAAATAACTTTTGCCGGGGGGAAGTGTCCGTGCAGCCGCACGCGTTTTCAGTCGTGCGAAAGTAATCAGGGCGAAGCCGCCCCACCACAATCCGGCCGAGAGCAGCGAGAGGCGCACGGCCAGACTGGTCGAGATGCCGAGGCGTTCAGCACCCAACACGAGCGCCAGATTCAACGCCAGCAACAGACCGCCACCAAGATAGCCGAAAGCGAAGCCGCGACTCGAAACCTTGTCGCGCTGGTCTTCCGTCGTGATTTCGGGGAGAAATGAGTTGTAGAAAACGATGGCTGCGCCGTAGCAGAGGTTGGCGATAATAAACAGTAGGCCGCCAAGAAGGTGAAAGCCATCGGTCGTAAAGAAGAGCAGGCAGTTGGCTAGGACGGCCGTGTAGCAGAAGACGGCCATCAAGCGTTTCTTCAAGTGAGAATAATCTGCGATTGCTCCGAGCAACGGCAGCAGGAAGACTTGAGAAAACACCGCGATTGAAACACAGAACGGGAAGAGCGACTTGGCCGTGACAGAACCGAGCGGGCCTAAGTTGAAGACGACGCCGTTTTCTCCGACAGCGTTCTGGGCCAGAGCCGTCAGGTACGGGCCAAAGAGCGCGCCGACAACCGTCGTGTAAAACGCGGAGTTGGCCCAATCATACATCATCCAGCCAAAAATCTCGCGCTTGTCGTTCTTTGGGGGATTACTGTCGTGGGCAGTTGGGGGATTCTCTTTGTGCATCACTTAGGTTGTCGCTTCCTCCGTCAGCAAGGCGATGATGGCGGGCGTTATGTCTGCGAGGCTGTGTATGCGCTGTCTCAACTGGTCGCGCCCTGCGCCCCAGATAAGTGTGGGCACTTGATTGAGCGTGTGGTTGCGCTTAGAGAGGTCTTCGATATTGCCGTGGTCGCTGGTAAGCAGCAGGGTCGTTCGTTTGAGGTCCAGACGAGAGAGGAGCGAGCGAATCAGGCGTGCGAGTTTGACGAGCACGACGCGTGCGGCCTTCATGTCCTGCGCGTGTCCGATTTTGTCAGTGATGAAATATTCGTAGAGCGTAAAGCGATGTTCGCTTGCGAGCGCGGCCAAGGTTCCGGCCGCCTTTTCGGGTGTGCCGGGCGCGATGTCAAAGCCGCGCTCGATGAGCATCTGATTCGTGTAGTCCTGAAAGACGGCGCGACCGGCGCGCAAATCTTCAAGACTACGGAAGCTCATTCCGGCTGCTTCGACGGCTGTGGTCGTGGCGGAAACCCAACGCGGGCGAGTTGTAAAGAACGAGGGCGTGTATGCGTTGGCGAACGTGTTGGGAGTCAGACCGGCGCGCTTGAGTTGAAGAAAGATGGAATGCTGGTTGATGATTTCGCGCAAAGCTTCGTTTGGAAAACCCTGCTTGTGATAGCCGAGCGCGGCGGGCGCGTTGATGCCTGTCAGAATCGTCGTCTGTCCAGAAGCGCTCTGCGGACGACCCGGCACGCCGAGCGTCGCGTCCGTTCGCACGAGCACGCCGTCGAAAGGAAGCGACGGCTCTTCGTCCTGAAAGATTGCCAAGGGCGATGCGTCGTCGAGCCCGTCGAAGGGATTGCCTGGCCCACGCGCGCCGATTCCGAGGCCGTCTATGAAGAAGAGAATGACAGGCATGCTGGCGATGAATAACACTCACTGCCTCTGCAACGCAAGAACAAAGAGTAGGAAAGCCTGATTTCAAAAGCCATAAGTTAGTACGTGTTGACTTCGGAATTTGGACTTCAGGCAGCGGATAGTTTTTATTGTATTTCGTCCGTGCTCTGTTGAATGCCGCCGTGTGTGGCGGGAAGCTCGCCGGTTTCTGGAAGCAGCCCGCGGTCGCGGTAGAGACGGAGCTTGTTGTGCAGGGTCTTGAGGCTGATGCCGAGCAGCGCAGCGGCGCGCGTCTTGTTGTTCTGCGTTTTTTGCAGTGTGCGTAGAATCATGTGGCGTTCCATCTCTTCGAGCGGAGTGCCGATGGGAATCGTGAGTGTATCGTCGCTGCGAACGCGCGTGCGCTGCTCGACCGAATAGGGCGCTAGGTGGTGTCGCTCTATGACCTCGCCGGAGCAGAGGATGACTGCGCGCTCGACGGCGTTGCGCAACTCGCGCACGTTGCCGGGCCAGGAATGTGTCTGCAACGCTTCAACCGCGCCGGGACTCAACACGCGCGCAGGGCGGTGATGCCTTTCGGCCAACTGCGTGACGAGATGCTGGGCCAATAAAGGCAAGTCTTCACGGCGCTGTCGCAAGGGTGGCAATTCAAGCGTGATGACGTTGAGGCGATAAAGCAGGTCTTCGCGAAACGTACCGGCGTCAACAACGTCCTGCGGATTCCTGTTTGTTGCCGCAAGCAAGCGCACGTCAACCTTTATCTCATGTGTGCTGCCGAGGCGGCGCAGCGAGCGTTCTTCCAGGACGCGCAGCAGCTTGGCCTGTAAGAGCGTCGGCATTTCCGAAATCTCGTCGAGCAAGAGCGTGCCGCCGTTGGCTATCTCGAAGCAACCCTGTCGTCGCGTGGCCGCGCCTGTGAACGCGCCCTTCTCGTGTCCGAAAAGCTCGGATTCCATCAACGTTTCAGGGATGGCCGAACAGTTAATCGCGACGAAGGGAGCGGCTTTGCGCGGACTAAGATTGTGAATCGTGCGTGCGACGAGTTCCTTGCCTGTGCCGGATTCGCCCGTGATCAGGACTGAAGCGGAAGATGGCGCGACCTGCTCTATGAGTGCGTAAATCTGTCGCATCGGTTCAGAGTCGCCGACGAGTTCTCCGAACGCGCCGCGGTCGCGTAGTTGACGGCGCAAGACTTCGTTTTCGCGTCGCGCTTCGCAGTGTTCGACGGCGCGTGCGACGATGACGCGCAGCTTCGGCAAATCGGGAGGCTTCTCGATGTACTGGTACGCGCCCTCTTCCTGTATGGCGCGAATCGCCATCTCGACAGAGCCTTGTCCCGTCAGCAGGATGACGGCCACTTCCGGGTAACGCACACGCAACTCGCGCAGCAATCCGAAGCCGTCAAGACGCGGCATCATAATGTCTGCGATGACGGCCGAAGGGCGAAACTCTTCGGCGCGGCTCAAGCCTGCCAGCCCATCCGCCTCGGCAGCCGTCTCATAGCCCCACGACGTGACCAACTCGCGCAGGCTCTCAGCCACAGCCTTTTCATCGTCAACAATGAGCACGCGCCCCTTCGTCATACTCGAAAGTGTAGCACACAAGGTCGGAAATTCATTTTCAGTCGCCGTCGGCGAAAATTGTTAAGCGCGGAGCGACGATGAAAAGCAAACTTCTTTTCGCTGCCTCGCCTTTATGTCATACTTTCAGATGGCCGCAGGCGCGTAAACCAATGGGTGATGCTGAAAGATTCGCGGAGGAAGAAGTAATGAAGAGCTACCGGCTTCTGCTTTATGCGTCAATTTTGTCTGCAGGACTCCTGTGTTCAAACTCCGTCGGCGCTCTGCCGCGAGTTTCGCAGGACGACAACTCTAACAACAGCGCGACGGCGAAGCCTGCGCGAAAGAAGGCCAAGCGTCGTCGCGTTAGAGCGCAAAGAGCTAAGACTTCTCAAGCAAGCGCGGTCGAGTCTGTTCCGCAGGTGACGCCGCCAGCGAAGACGCCAAACAATGCCTTAAAGCTGCCGCCCCGCATTGATATAGACCCGATGCTGTATCCGCCTGACCAGAGGAAGGGAAGGCGCGACGGAGGCGGCGGCGGAACGGGCCCGGGCGGTGGCGGCGGAATGGGCGTCAGGGCGGGCGGCGTTGTTGATTACAATCGCACTTTCAGTCTGCGAGATGTTGACCGCAAAGCGCGCATCCTGTCAAACCCTGTACCGTTGAGGACGGATGAGGCGCGCAGGAATAACACGGTCGGGACTGTCGTGTTGCGTGTCGTCCTTGAAAAGTCGGGAGAGGTGACGAACATACGTGTTGTTCAGGGATTGCCCGACGGATTATCGGAGCAGGCAGTCGAAGCCGCGCGCAAGATTAAATTTCAGCCTGCAATTAAAGACGGGCGCGCCGTCTCGCAGTATCTTCAAATCGAATACAACTTCAATACTTATTGACGAACGCGGGCAGAAGCTTGATTAGCTGCCCTCTCGTTCATAGTAGGCGGCGATGGCGCGTGCGAGCGCGGGGATTGTGTATTCCTGCGGTTGAATATGAACATGAAGGCCGTGCTCTGCGGCCGTTGCGGCCGTGATGTCGCCGATGCATGCGATGCGGACGCCTTTGAGTAGTTCGCTTAAGTCGCTCGTGTCGAAGAGTTGTGCGAAGTTGTTGACGGTCGAAGAGCTTGTGAAGGTGATGCAATCAATAGCGCCTCCGGCCAGCAGCGCTTCGATGCGCCCACGCTCATGTGTCTCAGGACGGACGGTGCGGTAGACCGCGATTGTATCAACTCGCGCGCCAGCGCCCTCCAGAGTCAACGGCAGATAATCACGCGCGACAGCGGCACGCGGAATCAGAAAGTTGAGCGCGTGCAAGCCGCCGACGCCTCCCAGATAATTAACGAGCGCATCGAAAACGCCCTCGGCTTTGAACTGCTCTGGCACGACATCCACGTGGATTTGCGCGTCGCGCAGTCGCACGGCGGTCGCCTCGCCAATCGAGCAGACACGCAGGTCGTCCAGTTCGCTCGTTTCGTGGCCCAATTCCGTAAAGCGTTTCAGAAAATAATCAACGCCGTTGACGCTCGTGAAAATTATCCAGTCGTAGCCGTATAGGTTCTCAATGGCCTCGTCGAGCGGCGCGTAGGATTCGGGCGCTGTAATCTCAATGGTCGGGCAGGAGACGACGCGCGCGCCGTAGCGCTCAAGCTCCGCTGCAAACTCTGCCGCCTGCGCGCGTGCGCGCGTGATAACGATGGTGCGGCCAGCCAGCGGGTTCGCTGTTGCGGGTTGCTGTTCGGTTGAGGAACTCATAGTCAGATCGGAAGTCCTGAGAGGAGCGACTGAGCGCCGCGTTCGAGCAGCCGTTTGCCAAGCGACTCGCCAAGCGCTCGCGCCTCCGCCGCGCGCCCTTCGAGAGCGTTGCGGATAATCACGTCGCCGGAAAGACCAGCCACCAGACCTTCCAAACGTAAGCGATTTTCCGTGACGACAGCATGAGCGGCGATGGGCAACTGGCAGCCGCCGCCCAGAAAACGCAGCAGAGCGCGTTCGGCCGTGCAGGCGGCGCGCGTCTGCGTGTGGTCGAGCGGGTCCAGAAGCTTGAGAGCCAGGCTGTTATCAACTCTCGTCTCAATCGCCAGCGCTCCCTGCCCGACCGCCGGTAGCATCTCATCCGTGTTGATTGACGCGCTGATGCGCGCTCGCAGACCGAGTCGTCGCAGTCCGGCAGCGGCCAGAATGATTGCATCGTAGTCGCCGGCATCGAGCTTGCGCAGTCGTGTGTCAACGTTGCCGCGAAGGTCTTTGATGCCAATGTCCGGGCGCAGGTGTTTCAACTGAGCGAGGCGGCGCAGGCTGGATGTGCCGACCACAGAGCCTTCGGGCAAACTCTTGAGCGAGGGATTTTTGAGAGCAAGGCCCGCGCGCAGGACGAGCGCGTCGCGCGTGTCCTCGCGCTCGGTGACGGCAGCGATGGTCAGATTTTTGGGAAGAATCGTCGGAAGGTCTTTCAGAGAGTGGACGGCCAAATCAATGCGGCCGTCGAGCAAAGCCTCCTCCAACTCTTTCGTGAACACGCCCTTGCCGCCGATGACGGAGAGCGGCGCATCCTTCAACACATCGCCGGAGGTCTTGATGATTTCGATGGAAACTTCGAGCCGTGGATGGAGCGCGGTCAGTTGTGCTGCGACCCACTCGGCCTGCCAGAGGGCCAGCTTCGAGCCGCGCGAACCGATTTTAAGCGTCTCCGTCATCTTTCGCCTGCCGCCAACGTCTGCCAGTTAGTTTTATGATGTCTGCTCATCGTCGGCCTCGTCGTCATCAAGAGGGATTTGTTCATCGCCGGACGGCTCTTCCAGCCGGAAGACTTCGCGCCAGGCGCGCATGGTTTCCTCTTCGCCTGTGTCATAGGAGCGTCGCAGGTGATGGATGATGGGGTGTGAAATCTTGTTGACAGTGGAGAGCAGCAGCGCTTCGATGGCGCGCTCCTGTTCGGCTGAGAGTTGGCCCAGGCGATTACGCTGGCGCGCGAGTTCTTCACGAGCCACGTCCTGAAATTTACGCCGCAGCGCGCCAAGCGTCGGGCCGATGCTCAGAGCGCGCAACGACTGCTGAAACTGCATCACTTCGGATTCGACGATCAACTCCGCGCGCTCTGCCTCGCGCTCACGCTCGCGAATGTTTGATGCGACGACGGCTTCCAGATCGTCTATATCGAAGACGAAGAGGTTTGGAAGCTCGCCGACCGCCGGGTCAATATTTCTGGGAACGGAGATGTCTATGAAGAAGACGGGGCGATTGCGCCGCAGTTCGAGAGCTTCGCGGGCCAACTCCGGCGTGACAACATAACTGCTCGCGCCCGTCGAACAGATAACGATGTCTGCTTCCGCGAGGCTTTTTGGCAGGCGTGAATAGTCAATCGCTTCGCCTCCAAACTCGGCGGCCATTCTCTGCGCAGTCTCAACCGTGCGGTTGGCAATCAGCACGCGCCCGACACCAGCGCCAACCAGATGACGCGCGGAAAGCTCGGCCATCTCGCCCGCGCCGATGAGCAGCACGGTGCGGCCCTTGAGCGAGCCGAAGATTTTGCGCCCCAATTCGACGGCCATGTAGCTGATGGAGACGGCCGAAGCAGCGATGCCTGTCTCCGTGCGGACGCGCTTGGCGACGTGCAGCGCTTGATGGACGAGGCGGTTGAGAACGCGCCCGGTCGTTCCGGCCGTGACTGCCAGCGAGTAGGCTCGTCGCACCTGTCCTAAAACCTGCGGCTCACCGACGACCATCGAATCCAGAGACGACGCGACGCGGAAGACGTGGCGCACGGCGGCATCGTCCTCGTGATGATAGAGATGATTGCTGAAATCTTCGGATGGAATCGAGCGCGCGTCGCTCAGGAATTTGACGATGCGTGTTAACTGGTCAGCGGTTCGCTCGCCCTCGGTTGCCGTCAGCACTTCGACACGATTACACGTCGAGACAATCAATCCTTCGCGCACGACTTCGCCGTCAACGAGCGCGCGCAGGCCAGCGGCGCAGGCTTCGTCTGTAAAAGCCAGACGCTCGCGCACGCCCACCGGCGCGGTCTTGTGATTGAGTCCAACGAGGATAATAGACATGCTACTTTTGATTTACGATTTATGGTTTGAGGTTGGATGAAGACTAAAGATAGTTTTCAAATCATTGTCCTTGCCCAACCCGGAAACCCAAAATCTAAAATCCGAAATTATGATAGCTTCCTATCAGTCGTGTGCCGAAAAATGTGCAGAGCACAAGAGCGAAGCCTGCGACGCCGAGCCATGCGGCGCGACGCCCGCGCCATCCGGCCGTAGCGCGATAGAGAATCAGCAGCAGATAGAGCAGCCACGTTAGAACCGCGAAAATCTCTTTCGGGTCGTTGTGCCACAGACGCCCGTCGCGCGACGAAGACCAGAGCATCCCGCTCAGGATGCCGAGCGTTAGCAAAGTCAACCCGATACCGGCGGTCGTCGTCGCGATGTCGTTGATCGTCGTCAAGGATGGCAGACGGTGGAAAATCGCGCCGAAGGTTTTCAGCTTCAACTCGCGCTCTTGCAGCAGGTACATGATGCTCGCGACGAAGACGACGAAGAAAGAAGCGTAGGCGAAGACGAGCAGCGTCGTGTGCAGCGGAAAGAGCCATGCCGCTCCGTTGCCCGTCACCGTGCCGGTCGCCGTGCTGCCTGTATCTCGCGCGACGCTGGCAATGAAGACCAGCAACGCTATCAAAGGCAGCGTGAAAGTTCCGAGCGACTGCGTGCGATAACGGTAAAGGATGAGGCCGTAGGTCGCGGCCAGCGTCCACGCCAGAAAGGAGAGCGTTTCGCGAAGGCCGAAGAGCGGATAGTGGCCCTCCTCAATCCAGTCGGCCATGAGCGCGACCGTGTGCAGCATGAATCCGGCAAAGAGCGCGAACAGCGAGATGCGCTCCAACGTGCGTCGCTTATTGACGAACGCCAGAATTGAATGAATCGCCGCGACGACGTAAGCTGATAGAACCGTAAGTAAGAGGGGCCTCATTGCTGGCAACAACAGTACACTAGATGCACGAAAGCTTATTGTAATTGATGACGGAAAGAGGCGGCAAGCGGCAGCCTCAACTGCGTTGTCCTTATATGCGTCCCGTGCTAGTTTATGTGGAAAAGCTAAGGAGTGCGGAGACAGTGGATTTTGAACTGACGGAAGAGCAGCGAATGGTACAGGCGTCTGTCCGCGAATTCGTGGCGGGCGAGATTGCGCCGCGCGCTAAGGAGTGCGACGAGCAGGCGCGTTTTCCGCGCGAACAGATCAACGGGCTGGCGGAGTTGGGCCTGCTCGGAATGATTATCCCCGAAGAGTGGGGTGGCGCGGGCTTCGATACAATCGCTTACGCGCTGGCGCTCGAAGAGATAGCGCGTGCCGATGCTTCGGTCTGTGTTATCGTCGGCGTTACCAATTCGGTCTGCTGCTATCCCATCCTGAGCTTCGGCACGGAAGAACAGAAGCACAAATACCTTGTGCCGCTCGCGAAGGGTGAGACACTCGGCGCTTTCTGTTTGTCCGAGCCGCAAGCCGGGTCGGACGCAACTGCGCTGCGCACGCGCGCCGTTCGCGACGGCGATTCCTACATTATCAACGGAACGAAATCATGGGTCACGAGCGGCGGCATCGCGCAGACTTACATCGTGATGGCCGTGACCGACCGCGAGGCAGGGAAGAAGGGCGTGACGGCGTTTATCGTCGAGGGCGATACGCCGGGCCTCAGCGTCTCTGCCATCGAACACAAGATGGGCCAACGCGCTTCGCAGACCGCCGAGATGAGTTTTGCTGACGTGCGTGTGCCCGCTGCAAATGTTCTCGGCGGCGAGGGCAATGGCCTGAAGGTCGCTTTTAATAGTCTGGATAATGGCCGCATAGGCATCGGCGCTCTGGCGACAGGCATCGCGCAGGGCGCGTTTGAAGAGTCTTTGAAGTATGCGCAGGAGCGGCAGGCTTTCGGGCAGGCAATCGCGGAGTTTCAGGCGATTCAATTCAAGCTTGCCAACATGGCGACGGAGATCGAGGCTGCGCGACTACTGACGCTACAGGCCGCCGCGATGAAAGACGCGGGGCACAGACAGAGCGGCTTTCATGCTGCGATGGCAAAGCTCTATGCATCGGAGACGGCCAACCGTGTCTGCGCAGAAGCCGTGCAGATTCATGGCGGCAACGGCTACTCCCGCGACTACCCGGTCGAGCGCATGTACCGCGACGCACGCGTCACCACCATCTACGAAGGAACGAGCGAGATTCAACGCATCGTCATCTCAAGGGAAATCTTGAAAGGATGAACGTGAAACGATAAACGATGAACGGTGAACGATGAACTACCAAGCAGCTTGTTTTTCATTCAGCGTTCAGCGTTCTGACTCCTGAGTTTGATTATGCCGAATCGGAAAGAATCGTGGGATTTGTTGTGTGAGTATACGAAGGGCGACAGCCTGCGCAAGCATGCGCGTGCTGTCGAGATTGCGATGCGCGCGTGTGCGGAGCGTTACGGTGGGCCGGAGGCGGACGTGGATGAATGGGGAATAGTCGGGATGCTGCATGATTTCGACTACGAAATGTTTCCGACGGCTGATGAGCATCCTTTCAAGGGTGCAACGATAATGTGTGGGCGTGGTTATCCTGACAGGATGATTCGCGCGATTATGGGACACGCGACCTATACGGGCGTGCCGCGCGATACGCAGATGGCGCGGGCGCTCTTTGCGACGGATGAGTTGTGCGGCTTTCTGGTGGCCTGTGCGCTGGTGCGTCCCTCTCGAAGTCTGGACGATATGGAAGTCTCTTCCGTGAAGAAGAAGTTGAAGGACAAAGCCTTCGCGCGGTCTGTCAATCGTGAAGACATTTATCAGGGAGCAACCGAACTGGGCGTCTCGTTGGACGAGCACATACGCTTCGTCATAGACGCGCTGCGGCCGCACCAGAAAGAGATTGGCCTCGCGTCGCTTGAGAATCAGACCTGAGGGCAGGAGGCTTCTTGAAAGTAGTGCTGTTGATTTGTTTGCCGTCTATCCGACGTTGCGCGGTGTGGGTGCGGGTGTCGGAGCGGGCGCGGGTTTTGTGTACAATGCGGAACTGACGAGCAGGATTGTCAGCGTCAGGACGCTCGCCAGAAGCGCGGTCAGCATCGCCTGCAAGCGTCGCCGTCGCGCTGTGTGACGATAGACGAAGATGCTGGCAAACGTGATGGCGGCGATTGGAAGCAGGAGAGCGCCGAACGCGAAGGCAGACGGCCGGAGCAGGCTTTCAAAGGGGCGAGTCAGGCCATAGACGAGACCGAGCGTTGTGATTGTGCCGACCACGCTCGCCAGCAGCGCGGCAATCAGTAATAGCTTCCAGCGCATACAGTCTTGTCCTTGTTTGAAATGTGCGTCGAAGCTCTCAGTTTGCTCATAGTTGAAAAGACGGGTTGCGCTTGATGCGCCCGGCAAGCATACCATAGCCTTGAGATTGATTCATTTCATCGCAGATTCATTGCCTCAGCGTACTGGCCGTAGCAATGAGCAGGCGATGAGCCTGAGTCAATCACTAAACTGGATAACTAATGGTCACAAGAAGCGCATTATTGTATCTGTCGCGTCGCGAAGGACTGAAAGACTTTGCCGTTCGTTTCCGTCCGCTCAAGAAGATGACGCGCCGTTTTGTCGCGGGCGAGGACATAGAGGAGGCCATCGCCGCCATTCGCGAGATTAACAAGCTGGGCTGCACGGCGTCGTTTGATCATCTCAACGAATCGGTCGCGAATCAGGCTGAGACGGAAGAGGAGGTGCGCGAATACCTGCGCATCCTCGCGCGCATTGACGAGACAGGCATTCGCTCAAATGTCTCCATCAAGCTCACGCAGTTTGGACTCGATATTGACCCTGAGTTGGCTTACAAAAATGCTCGCACAGTCGTCGAAGAAGCAGCACGACGCGGAAACTTCGTCCGCGTTGACATGGAGCAATCGAGCGTCACGCAGACGACCATTGACATCTTCAAGCGGCTGCGCTCCGAGTTTGGCTTAAACGATGTCGGCATCGTCCTGCAATCCTACCTGCGCCGCACGTTTGAAGATGCGCAGGAGCTATTGAAAATCCCCGCGCGCATACGCATCTGCAAAGGCGCGTATAACGAGCCGCCGGAGGTCGCGTTTCCCGATAAGAAGGATGTGGACGATAATTACGTGCGTGTGATGAAGCTGCTGCTCTCAAGCGGCACGTATCACGGGATTGCGACGCACGACCCGAATATGATTAACGCCACCATCCGCTACGCGCGCGAGGAAGGCATCGGCAAAGACGCCTTCGAGTTTCAGATGCTCTACGGTGTCAGGCGCGACCTACAGGAAAAACTTGCCGCCGACGGCTATAACGTTCGCGTCTATGTTCCGTACGGCAAACACTGGTATCCGTATTTCATGCGCCGTCTGGCGGAGCGGCCCGCAAACGTCTGGTTCGTGCTCAAGAATATGTTCAAGGGGTAAACGGCGACCGTGTAGTTTCTGACTCGTGTAAAGATTATCAATGAACGAATACGCATGGATTCTCTGGACAATTCTCGGCATCATTCTGATTGTCGCCGAAATCTTCACGCCCGGATTCGTCCTGCTCTGGTTCGGCGTCGGAGCGCTGGCCGCGGCCTTCGCCTCGCTCGTCGGGCTCTCAAGCCTGCCGCTGCAATTTCTCATCTTCGCTGTCGTCTCGACAATTCTCACAGCGGCCTCGCGCACCATCTTCGTTAACTATTTTTCGCGCGAGAAGACCGGCACGGATTTGAAGACGGGTGTTGACGCCCTGCCGGGCAAGACGGGCATCGTCGTCTCTTCGAGTCGGGGCGCGCTCAACGAGGGCGCGGTCAAGGTCTTCGGCTCGACGTGGACGGCCTATCCGGCCGAAGGCGAAGAACCGCTCGAAGCCGGAGAGCGCGTCGCCGTGGAAAGAGTGCAGGGCGCGTCCATCTACGTGCGCCGCGTCGAACAGGGACGCGATTGGCGCACGCCCGCCCTGCCGGAGAAGACCGACGAGAACGTTTAATTTAACTTTCAGCAACCGGCAGGATACTTTGTCGTTGAAGCTTGGAAGATGACTGAGGATGAGAGTGTTAACGTGAAGCGTTGCGCCGGATTGACTCCTGTAGCTCTTGCAGGTTGAATGGCTTTGAGCTCACCTTCAAAGATTCCAAAGTCTTGACGAGAAGTTGCTGAACAGCATCCTCTTTAGCTTTCTCTGTCACGACACCGTTCAGCACAATCACGTGCTTTCCGTTGACCACCGTCAGGAACAACTGCTTTTTGGCTTCGTCGTTGAATCCTTCAGGCATCTCGAACTTCCATGAGAGCGCGTCGCTTCCGCCTTTCAACTTCAGCGGCGAAGATTGCACGTTAATCTTCTTCTTGAAAAGTCCCTCGACATACTGCGATTCCCAATCTCTGTGAGCAAGCAGGACGGCTGGCGCGTTCTGTCCGGCTTTATCATTATCCTTGACAAATTCGCTGACGGCCGCCGCCTGTACCTGTAGGATGATGCCGTCAACTTTGAAAAAGACATCATCGGTTGAATTGTTCGGAGCTACGTCCTGCCCCGTTATCTCCAGCGTAAAATTATTATCCGGCTGATTCCAGACCAGCAGCAGGCCCTTCGGCGTCTTGATGGCAGCAACCTGACGCCCCTGCTGATTGGCCCACACGCTTACCGTTACCAGCAGCGCCAGAAAAACGGTTGCAAAAAATTTACTGAATCCCATTGAAAACTCCGTGCCCTTGTTGAGCGCTATCATATGCCATTTCAAACAACTGTCAATCCGAATCTGCGTAGGCCCCGGCGGCGTCTGAAAAGAGAGCGACGCGACTTATCTGATTAAGCCGCGTCGCTCTTTTTTGTTGCTGTCCCTTGCGTTGAAGGGAGTTATTCGGTCGGCGAAGCCGTCATGGTAAAGCGTGCGGCGGGCACTACCGTTTGCAGGTCGTAGTTGTCAATGGTCAGGTCTGCGAGACGCTGGCCGCGCAGCTTGGTGACGATGCGGAAGGGAAGCATCATGCAACTGACGCGGCGGTAATCCGAGCGGTCTTCTTCGACCATCACTTGGCTGTTGTAGCGTGTGACGACCCTGTTAATCAGAAAAGTGTTCTTGTTGATGTAGTAGCGAACTGTGTCCTGCGGGCTGAATTTAACTTCGACGACGTAGTTGCCGCCCTGGTCGGGCTGGCGAACGGTGGTGAGCGAGCCGTCAATGGCGCGGTTCAGAGTGCTGAAGCCCATCATCGCCCACTGGCGCGAGGCCGCAATCTCCGTGACGCGCACTTCGTTGCCGGCAATCATGCCGCCGCCGGTCGTGCCCGTATAGACCAGAAAAGTTGGCCCAACAATCATGCCGCCCGTCGGGTTGATGTCGAGACGACGACGCTGGTCGCGGTCCTGATAGTCCGTGATATTAACTTTGACTTCGACCGCTCCGGCCAGAGCGGTTGCGCCCGTGGCGGCGAAGGCCACTGCGTTGACGAAGCCCTGGCTGCGAGCCGTGACATATTGCAGTCCGGCATATTCCGTTCCGCCCTGAGCCACGCGTGTGACGCTCAGAAGCTCGCGGCCTGTCAAATCGTCAGCAGATACGGGGCGCGTCGTCGTGGGGATGGCGAGCGCTGCGATTGCCAGCAGACAGGCAGCGAAGACTACAAATTTCGTTTTCGAGATTCTTCGTAACATGATAGGGAATTCCTCCTCATAATTTTAGGTGCGACGCCGCAAACTTCTGCTCGCAAAGGGCAAACAGCACGCGGGCGTGCACGGGTAGGCCAGAGGTCGGGCATTGAGCCTCTGAGAAAACTTCCTTGAAACCACATTAATCATTAGACCATTACGACGCGTGATTTTTGCGCGGCGCGCCGCAGAATCAGAACGCGGGGCCAGAACTCTCCTGCTCTTTGCCAACACAAACCTGTTCACGGAGCGTACTAATCAGCCTTCCGAAAGCAAAAGACCTGAGAATCGGAGAAGAGATGTCTGGCCGCAGGGCCGGAGAAGCATCGCCACCGGGAGTTGCGCGAGTTCATGGAAGCCCGCAAGGCTGAACGGAGCCTCCATCTGCGAGGGCCATGCTCTCTTTAGGCATGGCAATCCGATTTGATTCGACGCCTCTGAGAATTACGAGCGCGGATGTTACTTAGCCCCGCGCCGGATGTCAATAAATTATCTGCCACAGACGGCAACATCATTCCCGGCCTGAAAATATTTAAAACTTCCGGGACAAGTCTCCTCCATGTACTAACGCGGAAACCCGGAAAGAAACGAATCATCGTGCGGAGAAATTTTTAAAAGCAAGACTTTCAAGAGCGCAGGACGCTCTACGGCAAAGAAGAGCAAGCTGAAGCGCAGTAAGAACGTGGATGCGGAAGGAACTGGCAAACGCAGGAGCAGCAGGGCTAAGAGCCTGTGGCTATTTGACAGGCTTGCTCTCAAGGGGTTTTGAGATGGCTGCGCCGGGATTAGGCTCTCAACCGGGATGTTCGGTCGAAGGCTCTGTATCGTTGAGAGTGTTGTCTTCTTCGAGAGGCGGCAATTCGATAGTAATCCTCTCGGTCGTCGGTTCGTTGAGGTCGTCGCCGCTGAAGCGTGCCAGCACGACCGTAATATTGTCTTCGCCGCCGCGGTTGTTGGCCTCTTCGACCAGCGCCGTACAGGCAGAGGCCAGATCACCCTTCGCCTCAAGCACTATGCGGCGCATATCCTCTGCGCGCAGCTTGCCGGAAAGCCCGTCGCTGCACATCAGCAGTATGTCGCCGCGCTTGATACGTAGGCGACCCGTGACGGGCGTCAGCTCGCTCTGTGCGCCGAGAGCTTGCAGGATGACGTTGCGGAACATATGTGTTTCGGCTTCCGCCTCGCTGATTTGCCCGACATCTACAAGCTGCTGGACGAGCGATTGGTCTTTGGTGGCAAGCTTGATGGAATCGCCGCGAATGATGTAGGCGCGGCTGTCTCCGACCTGCACGAGGTCCAGCAAATCGCCCTTGATGGCTGCGCCGGTGAAGGTCGCGCCCATTCCGCTGTAGCGAGAATCTTCCTGGCTCTTGTGATGAATTTTGAGGTTGGCGTAGATGGTCGCGTTGCGCAGGTAGTGGCCGAGCGATTGTTCCTCTTCGCTCTCGGTGGTCTCTTCCGTTTCGCTGCCGACAATCATTTCGCGCACTTCTTCGACAGCCATGCGGCTAGCCACATCGCCCGCCAGCGCGCCGCCCATCCCGTCGGAAACGACCAGAATCAGACCCTTCTCGCCAAGCTCAAACTGGTGCAGGTGCTCGGCAGGCTCAGCCCCGTCGGAGCCAGTCCACGTCTGTCCCGAGGATAAATCCAGCAGGAGGAAATTATCTTCATTACCACGCCGTACACGACCAACGTCGGATTTTGCGTGAAGGTCTACAATCATAAGTTAAGTGATGAGTGATGAGTGATGAGTGATGAGCAGGAGAAAGAGTTTTAAAAACTCATTACTCATCACTCATCACTCATCACTTTATCTTTCCTAGAGCTTGATCCAGATCGGCGATAATGTCATCCGTGTCTTCGATGCCGACGGAAATGCGTACCAGCCCGTCGGTGATTCCGAGCCGCGAGCGCGTTTCGGGCAACACCGATGCGTGCGTCATCGTGGCCGGATGTGAGATCAAAGTTTCGACGCCACCGAGGCTTTCCGCCAGCGTGCAGAGTTTAACAGATTCCAGCACAGTCCGCGCAGCCTCTAGCGACCCGACATCGAAAGCCACCATCCCGCCAAACCCCTTTTGCTGACGCTGTGCCAAATCATGCTGGCGATGCGAGAGCGAGCCGGGATAGTAAATCTTCTGAACTTTCGGATGCTCTTCGAGAAATTGCGCGACGGCGCGGCCCGAACGGTCGTGCTGCTCCATACGGAGCGCTAAGGTCTTCGTCCCGCGCAGCACCAGCCACGAATCGAACGGTGACAGGATAGCACCCACGCTGTTCTGCACAAAAGCCAGCCAGTTAGCATGCTCTTCATCGTTGAGAACGACGATGCCGCCGATGCCGTCCGAATGACCGTTCAGATATTTAGTAGTGGAATGGACGACGATGTCAACACCAAAATCGAGGGGGCGCTGCAAGTAGGGCGACATGAAAGTGTTGTCGCAGACGACCAAAGCGCCCGTACGGTGTGCGACATCGGAGACGGCCTGCAAGTCCGTGAGAATCATCACGGGGTTGGTCGGCGTTTCGACAAAGACCATCCGCGTATTCTGCTTGATCGCCGCCTCGACGTTGGTGACATCCGACGTGTCAACGAAATCAAACTCGATCTGGTAGTTGGCGAGGATGCGGCTGAAGAGACGGAACGTGCCGCCGTATGTGTTATCGGAAACGATGACATGATCGCCCGCTTTGACGAGCCTGAGCGTCGCATCAATGGCTGCCATCCCGGAAGCGAAGGCGTAGCCGAAACGCGCGCCTTCGAGCGCGGCTATGTTGCGTTCGAGCGCGGAGCGCGTTGGATTCTGCGTGCGCGCGTACTCGTAGCCCTTATTCTTGCCGAGTCCGTCCTGCTGGTACGTCGAGGTCTGATAAATCGGGACGGTGACAGAGCCCGTCGTCGGGTCTGCTTCCTGTCCGGCGTGAATTGCTGTTGTTGCGAAGCCCATAAATTTATAAAACGATGAAGTATGAACGCGGAACGATGAATAAAAAAGAGATCAGTTCATCGTTCATCCTTCCGCGTTCATCGTTAATCAAAGATTCCCTGACTCATGTAGCGCTCAGCGCCGTCTGGAAAGAGCGTGACGATGCGCTTGCCCGCACCGAGGCGTTCGGCGATGCGATAGGAGGCTGCTGCTGCTGCGCCTGATGAGCCGCCGGCCAGAACACCTTCCGTCTCCGCCAGCCTGCGGACGGTCGCAAACGCTTCCTCGTCGTAAATCATTACCACTTCATCTGCGACGCCCAGATCACAATTCTTAGGAATAAACTGCGATTGGCCGATGCCTTCAACCTTATGGTCGCCGGGAGGGCCGCCGCCGATGATAGAGCCTTCTGGCTCAACGAGCACGCAGAGCGCGTCGGCGTTGTGATTCTTGATGGCGCGGGCCACGCCCGTGAAAGTTCCCGCCGTGCCTGCGCCGATGACGATGGCGTCAATGCGCCCTTCCATCTGTTCGATTATCTCGCGGGCGGTCGTCTGCTCGTGAAAGCAGGGGTTCGACGGATTCTCGAATTGTTGGGGCACAAAGCTGTTCGGTATCTTCTCCGAAAGCTCGCGAGCGCGGCGGATTGCGCCCTTCATCCCTTCTTCCTTCGCCAGATACTCTATCTCGCCGCCGAGCGCTTCCATGATTTTCATCTTCTCGATGGAGTAGCCTTCGGGGACGCAGAGGATAACGCGGTAGCCGCGCTGCACGCCGACGAGCGCCAGCCCGATGCCTGTATTTCCGGCGGTCGGTTCGATGATGGTCGAGCCGGGCTTGAGCTGCCCGCGCTCTTCGGCGTCGAGAATCATGCCGAGCGCGGCGCGGTCTTTGACGGAGCCGCCCGGATTCATGTATTCGAGTTTGGCGTAAATGTCAGCCAGCGGGGGTCTGGCAAAACGCGAAAGGTGTAGCAGCGGTGTGTTACCAACCAGATCAATGATGTTCTCAGTCGTCCCAGGCGGCATTAACTTTTCAACCGATAATAATCGCAAAAATAGATAGCCAGAGCATTATAAGCTGACGCGTGATGGAAAAGGCATGGTAGCCCGCAGTGAAATTAAAGTCAAAAGGTAAAAGGCAAAAGGTAAAAGTGGAAAACGGCCTGCTTGTCTTCACTTTTACCTTTTACCTTTTTACTTTTGACTTTTCTTCGGCTGGCGAGTTATCGTGTTGGCCCGTGAACTACACGGCTTCAGACCCTCAGCAAACGGCCGTCGCCATCATCCCCGCACGCTACGCTTCGACCAGACTTCCCGGAAAAGCTTTACTGGAAATAGCGGGCAAGCCCATGATTCTGCGCGTTGTGGAACGCACGCTTGCCGCGCGCAACGTCTCGCGCGCCATTGTCGCCACGGACGACGAGCGGATTCTCGAAGTCGTGCGCGCGGCAGGCTTTGAGGCCGTGATGACCACGCGTTCGCACCAGAGCGGAAGCGACCGGCTGGCGGAGGTTGCCGCCGCGCTCGACGGAACGGAGATGATAGTCAACGTTCAGGGCGACGAGCCGCTGATTTCACCGCTGACTATTGAGCGCGCCGTTGATAAACTCTCAAACGACGATGAAGCACTAATCGTTACGACTTCCGAAGCAATCACAGAGATAAACGACGTGCTCAGCCCCGACGTGGTTAAGGTTGTGACAGACGGCGGCGGGCGTGCGCTCTATTTTTCGCGTTCTCCGATTCCGTTTCCGCGCGAGGCTGTGCGCAAGTATGGAACGCTCAAGGCGGCGCTGGCCGAAGAGCCGTCACTCTTAAAACTCTTCCGCAAACACACTGGCCTCTACGCCTACCGGCGCAGCTTTTTGTTAGAATACACGGGTTGGCCGCCCTCCGAACTGGAACGCGCAGAAGCGCTCGAACAACTGCGCGCCCTTGAAAGAGGCGCAACCATCCGCGTCATCGAAACCGATGAACCCTCAATCGGCGTAGATACGGCGGAAGATTTGGAGCGCGTGCGCGCGAAGATTAAAGAAGTGATGAGTAATGAGTGATGAGTAATGAGTTAAAAGAAAATCCTTCATCGCTTGCAGCTTGTTCCTTATGCTTGCTCTTCACTCGTCACTTGTCACTTGCTACTGAATTATTATGAGCGACTGGCTTGGACTGGGCTTTATCCTGTTAATCGTCTGCGGCGGGCTTTACTTGCTGGCGCGGCCCGCGAAGCCCGTCACGCAGGAGGAGTTTGAAAAGCGTGCTGCCGAAGCGCCGAGCTTGTTGAGCGCGGGCGTCATGGGCCTACAGAAGATTCTTGACCCGGCTGTGGAAAAGGCCGCTGCCGTGCAGGAAGATTTTCGTCAGGGTTATCTGGACGGCGAACAGGAAGCGGGAGATGGCAATGATACGACCCCTGTTGATGCAGAGTTAAACTCATCCACCGAAGAGGAGAGCGATGCCTAAATATATTTTTGTGACGGGCGGCGTGGTTTCGAGCTTGGGGAAGGGCTTGGCGGCTTCTTCAATCGGCTGCCTGCTGGAAGCGCGCGGCCTGCGTGTGGCCCTCATCAAGCTCGACCCTTATATCAACATAGACCCCGGCACGATGTCGCCCTTCCAGCACGGCGAGGTCTTCGTCACAGACGACGGCGCGGAGACGGACCTCGACCTAGGCCACTACGAGCGCTTCACGGACGCCCAACTCTCGCAGGCTAACAACTGGACGACCGGCCGCATCTATCTCTCCGTCATCGAAAAAGAGCGGCGCGGCGATTACCTTGGCAAGACGATTCAGGTCATCCCGCACATCACAAACGAGATTAAGGATGCTGTGCGCGGTGTTGCGAATAAGGACAAGCCGGACGTTGTGATTGTCGAAATCGGCGGCACGGTCGGCGACATAGAGAGTCTTCCGTTCCTCGAAGCGATTCGACAGATGGGTAATGAAGAGGGGCGCGAAAACGCTATCTTTATACATCTGACGCTCGTGCCATTCATCGCCGCCGCCGGAGAGTTGAAGACGAAGCCGACGCAGCATTCCGTGCGCGACTTGATGCAGATTGGAATCGCGCCGGACATTCTGCTCTGCCGTTGCGACCGCACGCTCTCGCGCGACTTGCGCTCGAAGATTGCGCTCTTCTGTAACGTCAAGGAATCGGCCGTCATCACCGCGCAGGACGTTGGCACGATTTACGAAGTGCCGCTTGCTTTCCATGAGCAGGGACTTGACGAGTTAATCGTTAATCTTCTGTATTTGACAGACCGCGCCGCCCATTCCGATTTGTCACGCTGGCGCGAACTCGTCAACACCGTCAAAGAACCGCTTTCGGGCGAGACGACCATCGCGATTGTCGGCAAGTATGTCGAACTGGAAGACTCTTACAAGTCTTTGCGTGAGGCGCTGACGCATGGCGGCGTCGCCAATAACCTGCGCGTCAACGTGCGCTGGATTGAATCGGAAGAATTGATGGAAGACGACGCCGAAGCGCGTCTGCGGGATTTCGATGCCATACTCGTTCCCGGCGGCTTCGGCAAGCGCGGCGTCGCAGGAATGATTAAAGCCATCACCTACGCACGGAAAACCAGAACGCCCTACTTCGGCATCTGTTTGGGGATGCAAACGGCCTGCATCGAATACGCGCGCAACATGTGCGGCCTGAAGGATGCAGACTCGACAGAGTTTGATACGGCCACGCCTTACGCGGTCATCTTCAAGCTGCGCGATCTGGTGGACGTTGAAGAATATGGTGGAACGATGCGTCGCGGCGCTTGGCCTTGCGAGTTGGCTGAAGACTCGCTGGCGCGTGAAGTCTACGGCGGCGCAACTGAGATAAGCGAGCGGCATCGCCATCGTTATGAGTTCAACCCGGAATTTCGCGAGACGCTTGAGCGGGCAGGACTTCACATCAGCGGTGTCTCGCCGGATGGAAAATTCGTGGAGATTATAGAGCTCTCGCGCGATGTGCATCCTTGGTTTCTGGGCTGCCAGTTTCACCCTGAGTACAAATCAAAGCCCTTGAGCGCGCATCCTCTGTTCGCCAGCTTCGTCCGCGCGGCCTACGAGAATCGGATGCGCAATGAGACGACCGTTGAACCGCTCGCCAATCAGGAAATAGTCGCACACGAACACAAGCGAGCGGGCGTGGCGGGCGACGATTAAAGAGCAGTGGCAAGTGACAGGCGACGAGTGACAAGTTAAAATCTTGTCCCGACTTGTCACTTGTCGCCTTGTCACTTGTCACTGGATTTATGCTTCACTGTCCCACATGCGGTCGAACTTTCGTTGACGAGGCGCAGGCGTGCCCGGACGACGGCACGCCCTTGCAGGCCGACTCGACCGTCGCGGGCAACATCGCGGTTGACCCCTTAATCGGTCGCACGCTCGACGACAAGTATCGCCTCGACGACAGGCTCGGCACGGGCGGGATGGGCACGGTCTATCGCGCCACGCATCTTCTGATTGACCGCCCCGTCGCCATCAAACTCCTTAACCCGCGTTTCGTTGAAGACGAAGCTGCGCAGGCACGCTTCCGTCGTGAAGCGCGTGCTGCCGGTCGCCTTCAGCACGCAAACGCCGTCGCCGTCACAGACTTCGGCAGCACAGCGGACGGCTTCGTCTATATCGTGATGGAACTTCTCGAAGGCCGCACGCTGCGCGACGTGCTGGCGCGAGAGGCTCCGCTCGATACCGCTCGCGCCGTCTCGATTATGCTGCAAATCTCTGCGGCGGTCGCAGCGGCCCACGAAGCCGGAATCATTCATAGAGATTTGAAGCCCGCCAATATCTTCATCGTCCAACGCAAGGATGCGCCGCCCTTCGTCAAGGTGCTGGATTTCGGAATCGCGAAGCTCGCCGCCGATACCATTGACGACGATGACCCGAAAACTTTAACGGCCGTCGGCGTGATGATTGGAACGCCGAAATATATGTCGCCGGAACAATGCGAGTCAGGCCCGCTCACGCCCGCCTCCGATGTCTACAGCCTCGGCATCATCCTCTACGAGATGCTGACCGGCACGACCCCTTTTACGGGAACAAGCCCGCTTGCCATCGCTCTCAAGCATTCGACGGAAGAGCCGCGCCGCCCGCGCGATTGGGTCGTGACGATTCCGCCCCCGATAGAAGAGCTGGTGCTCAATGCTCTGGAAAAGAAGCCGGAAAGCCGTCCGCAGAATGCAGCGGAGTTCCGTCGTGCGCTCTATACGACCGCCGACCAACTCGGCCTCGAACATTCCGCTAACTTGAGCGTGCCGTCGCTGGAAACACTGCGCAGCGCGGGCACGGAAACTCCTTCCGGCCGTCTGGTGATAGACATCGAGCGACTGCGCGAAAAGCGCGCCGCCTCCGCCTCCGGCGAACGCAAACTAAACCAGACATCGGAATCGCCAGCAGCACGTACGACCAGTGTGCTCAAAGACGCTCGTGCAGAAAACGCTGATGACGCAGCGCGTCCTGCTCGCCCGCTCGTGCCGCCCGCCATCGCGCGCATACGCGTCTTCTTCGACCAGAAGAAACCTCTGCTGCGTCAACCTCCTGTGCTCGTCGGAATCGTCGGGTTGCTGTTGCTCGTCGTTCTTGTAAGTGTAGTCGCGGTCAGGTCTGCGCGCGGCCCTGCCACCGCCAACGTCAACGCAGCTATCGAACCCAACCCTGCGCCCGTTGAGACTTCTTCTTCTCCGAAGGCTACGCCGGCGCCTGCCATTGAGCAGTCGCCGTCGCAGGCTGACGGCAACAGAACGCAGAACCAGCCCACGCGTCGCGACCAGTCAAACAGGACTGCCAACAACCAGAAGCGTGGCGGCAAAAATATTCTGGAGAAGACTGGCGACACGTTTAAGAAGGGCGCGAGGAAGATTAAGAAGATTTTTAAGAATCCGTTTTAGGAGCATTGAGCGCGGAGGAGGCCGAAAACTTTTGGAGAGACAAACATTCAGTGTGGGCGGTGCAACGTTTGGCGATGGAAGGCTGACGGTCATCGCCGGGCCGTGTGTCATCGAATCAACTGAACATGCTTTGATGATGGCGCGCGAGTGTGCGGCGCTGGCGCGAGCGGCGGACCTCGATTTCGTTTATAAGTCATCGTTTGATAAAGCCAACCGCTCGTCAATCAACAGCACGCGTGGGCCTGGGATGACGGAAGGACTCGATGTGCTGCGGCGTGTGAAGGAAGAGATCGGAGTACCCGTCTTGACGGACGTGCATGAGATAGCGCAGGTCGAGCCGGCGGCAGAGGTCGTTGACATTCTCCAGATACCTGCGTTTCTCTGTAGGCAGACGGATTTGATTGCGGCGGCTGCTCGTTCGGGCCGTGCGGTCAACGTCAAGAAGGGACAGTTTCTAGCGCCGCAGGATGCGCGCAATATCGTCGAGAAGGCGCGTGCCGCAGGCTGCGAGAAGCTTCTGCTGACGGAAAGGGGAGTCAGCTTCGGTTATAACAATCTGGTCGTTGACATGCGTTCGTTTCCGATGATGCGCGAGTTTGGCGTGCCGGTCGTCTTCGATGTCACACACGCTCTGCAACTGCCGGGCGGGCTGGGCCATGCAACGGGCGGGCTTTCGGAGTACATCGAACCGCTCGCGCGTGCGGGTGTGGCCTGCGGGGTGGACGCGGTGTTTATGGAAGTGCACGACCGGCCGGAAGTCGCTCCGTCGGATGGGCCAAACATGTTGCCGCTCAAGCGTCTCGGCGCTCTGCTCTTAATGCTGCGCGAGATTCACGCGCTGGTGACGCGGGGCGGCTCGGCGCAGGCGGCGCATTGATTCGCTACCGGCCCGCAGCGCAGAGGCACGCAGAAGCCGTCTTCAGTCTCCCCGTATAACGTTCCCTGAACTTTATTAGAAACATGAAAATCATCAGCGCTTTTTTCTTACTCTGTCTTTCTGCCCTGATGTGGGCTACAGCGCCGCAGGCTCTCGCGCAGGACGAGCCGCGCGCCGCATGGCAGGTGACGCGTTTTGACATCACGGTTGATGCGCCCGGCGCGGAGCGCGATTTGAAAGCCAACTCGCGTCTGACAATTCGCAATGTCGGCAAGGGCGCTGGCACAACCATCAGCCTGCGTCTTAACCCTAAAGCCGAAGTCAAAGATATTAACGTTAACGGAGCGGTCGCGACGTTTCGTTCTTCCGTCGAATCGCGCGGCAATCTACAGCGCGTGTCAATCAGTCTGCCGTCGCCCGTCGCTCCGAACGCGACTGTTGATGTGAGCGTTTCATATCGCATGCCCGTGCCGGAGAATACGGGGCTGGCTGCGATTGCTCCCGGCGGTAGTCAATTCCTGCCGCTCTCAAACTGGTATCCTGCGGCCAACACGCAGTTTTCCCTGCGCGGCCCTGATGTAGCGCCGTTCGTCTTGAGGTTCAAGGGTGGGCCAATCGTTTCCTCCGGCGTGCAGGCGCAGCAGGGCGGCCAGTATGAGCAGACTTTAAACGCGCAGCCGTTTTTTCTGGAAGGCCAGTGGGAGACACTTGACGGCACGGCCGCCGAGGCGCGCGGCATCAGCGCTTGGCTGCCGAAGGGAGCAAGCGCAGAAGAACGCAAGCAGGCCGAAGCGATGATCGCTTTAGCCGGAGCAGCACGCTCTTTCTTTGCGGGCCTGCTTGGCCCATCAGCGGACGTGCCCGTGCGTCTTATCAGTGTCACGCGCGGCGCTGGCTTTACGGACGCAGGCACGCTGCTTCTCGACGCGGCCGCTTTTCGCCGCACGAAGATTGATTCAGCGACGGCCCTCTTGGTGGCCGAAACAATCGGCCATTTGTGGATTGGAGGGAAGACGGCTGTGCGCGGCGATGGCCTGGGCGTCGTGCGCGAAGGGCTGACGCGCTATCTGGCAACGCTCTTTCTCGAAAAACAGTTTGGACGCGAGGCGGCCGAAGCCGAGCGCTTACGTGAACGCATCGCCTACGCAGGCATCAGCCGCCGCGATGCTCCGCTCTCGATGACCTCGCCCTTCGACAGCACTTACTATTCTTCCGTCACGAACAAGGGCGCGATGGTCTGGCGTCTGGCTGACCGCGCGCTCGGCCGCGACGCTTTCATCAACACCTTGCGCACGCTGCTCCAAGCGAAAGCAAGCGACGAAAGCGGGCTGACTCTTCTTGCCTTAAGGCAAGCGTTCAGCGAGCGCGGCGGCGCTGGCTTGAAAGCCGTGCTTGACCATGAGCTTGATCAACCGACTGACATGGACTTGCTCATCGGTCTGCCGCAACAGCGCAGCGGGCAGTGGGTTTCGGCCCTGCGCAATACGGGTTCTGTTGATGCGACTGTGACGGTGCAGGCCGTGACCGCGAGCGGACAGCGCTTGAGCGTTGAGGCGACCATTCCTGCGCGCGGTTTCGGTGAAGCCATCTTTAATACGACCGCACAGCCGACGCGCGTCGAAGTTGACCCCGACAAACTCTATCCGCAGCTTGATTATGCAAACGACGTTGCGCCGCGCACGCGCCTGAGCGAGGAAGCGCTCTCGGAGGCTTCGACTCTCTTGGCCCAGCAAAACTTTGCGCGCACGGAAGCAATCGCACGCGAAGTGCTGTCGCTCGCGCCGGGCATCACGGAGGCGCGCGTGCTGCTTGGGCGTGCGCTGCTGGCGCAGAATAAGCTGGACGAAGCGGAGAAAGAGTTTCGCGCGGCGCTGGACATGAACGCGCCCGCTCCTTCCACGCTCGCCTGGGCCAACGTCGGTCTCGGAGAAATCGGCCTGCGAAAAGGGCAGGCGGCCGAGGCCGCGCGCCGTTTTAATGAAGCTGTGAGGGTTGATGCTGAATATGCTTCGACGCTGGCGGCGCGTGCAGGGCGCATCAGGGCTGAGACGGCTGCAAACACCGCTCCGGCAGTTGACGAATCGGCCAAAGCTTTCATCGCGCAATTCGATGCCGCGATTAAAGGCGGCAGAAAGGCCGACATCGAGGCGTTGATTGTTCCGGGTGAATTGACGACCTTCGTCAAAGGGATTATCGGCAGCCAGCCTGAGACGTGGACGACGCGCGTGCTGCGCACGGAGCAGTTGGACAGCAACCGCCTGGCGGCAGACGTGAGCATTAGCGCACGCCAGTTGGGGCGCGACCAGGCGGGCACGGCAGTCCTTGTGCTTGCGCGCGCAGGCGGCAGTTGGAAAGTCGCCGGAATAGAATTCTTCGAGGTGCGTTGAGATGATGCCTGGTGACCAATCGGAGGTTGAGAAGCGTGCGGCGCGCGTGAAGCTTTTGCTGATGGACTGCGACGGCGTGCTGACGGACGGGCGCATCATTCTGCTTGGCGCAGACGACGAGCAAAAAAGCTTTCACACGCGCGACGGCCACGGGCTGGTGTTATTGCACCGTGCGGGTCTTCGTTCAGGCATCATTTCGGGAAACAAGTCTTCGGCAGTTGAGAGGCGTGCGCGGGATCTAGGCATCGCTTATGTTCGACAAGGAACGTGGGACAAGATTGTGGAGTTTGAAGAAGTGCTGAAGGAGGCAGGGGTTGACGATGCCGAGGCGGCCTTTATTGGAGACGACGTGACGGATATCCCTTTGATGCAGCGCGTCGGTCTGGCCGTGGCGGTCGCGGATGCGGCGGAAGAGGTGCGCGGCGTCGCGCATTTCGTCACACAGCTTCCGGGCGGCTTCGGCGCTGTGCGTGAAGTGACGGATCTGATTCTCAAAGCGCAGGGGCGCTGGGCCGAGTTGATGCGTAAGTATATCAAGTGAGCGCGCAAGGTGGGATTGACATTGCTTTCGTCAGCAAGCATCCTGTCGTTGATTACTTTCTTCTAAGGGGGAATGAAAAAGGTGGACACTCCGCGGCAGGTCTTGTTCGTTGAAGACACTTCGGACACGCGTGACCTCGTTGAATTCAGCTTGAAGCAGGACGGCTTTGAAGTCGTAACGGCGCAGACGGCCGAAGAGGGCCTGAAGCAGGCTCGCTCTCGTCCCTTCTCGCTGATTCTGCTCGACATCGGTTTGCCGGATAAAGACGGTCTCGAACTCTGCCGCGAAATCCGCCTCTTCGACCAGCAGACGCCCATCCTCTTCTACACGGCCTTTGCCGAACTCTTAGACATGAATGAAGCCGCCAGAGCAGGCGCGCAGGGCTGCCTGCGCAAGCCCGAAGACACGCCGCGCCTGGGCGAGATTGCGCGCCGCCTTATAGAAGAAACACGCCAGCCCGAAGAGACTTAAACGGCGGCACGGTTTATTTGACAGCCTGCCGCACGTTGATTATCTTACAGGCACGACGGAGGCGAATCAGGATGTGCGAACTGCCTCCATCACACGAGCCTTCCTGATTGCTCTTGAGCGGGCGTAACTCAATGGTAGAGTGTCAGCTTCCCAAGCTGAAAGTTGCGAGTTCGAGCCTCGTCGCCCGCTTATCAATAACCCCTGCGATTGAATAACATGCTCTCGCGTCGTCTCATCGTTTCGTGTTTACTGTCAGCCTCCGTATCCTCCGTCGTCGAGTAGAAGAAGGGCGTTGACGTATTGTAAATAAACGCCTTTTGGTGCGGAAGCGTATGCTTTGCCCACATCCTGAAACTCGCCGTCTCAATTCGTCCTGTTGATTAACGCCTCCCTAACTGGCACAATGCTTGCGATAACAGGTGGGCTTAAACGGTTAATTCAGACAGGAGGAAGAAGAATCTTGCGTATCAAGCTTATCGGGGTCTACGGCATTCTGGCGCTCTCGGCGTTGGCCGCGGGATGCTCAGAGTCCAGCAACACCGCGAACACAAACAGCGCTGCCACGACAAACACCGTGGCGACAACGACGAACACAACATCCACCACCCAGCCAGCGAGCGTCTCCGATGCAAGCGATTCAGAGGTTACTGAGACGACAGACACGGCGACCGGCGATAAAGTTCAGACACGAACCTTCAGAGAAAATAAGCGCATCTCAAGAGTCGTCGTGACGACGACGAAGGCGGGCAAGCGCACCGTCAAGGTCTACCCGCGCGGCAGCGGCGAACCACGCGATTTGCCTGAAGGCAGGGTTGAAAATGCGTTGCAGGCTTCGGGCGATGCCATCGCTGACGCCGCCGGATTTGTCGGCGACAAGGCGGAAGATGCCGCTGGCGCAGCGAAGAAGGGCGTCAATGCAGTCGGTGATAAGGCTGAAGATGTCGGCGGCAAGGCTGTGAAGGGAGCCAAAGAGGTTGGCGACAAGGCCGAAGACGTTGGCGATAAGGCGGTCAAAGGCGCTAAGAAAGTCGGAGAGAAAACTGTCGAGGGAGCGAAGAAGGCTGGCAGCAAGATAAAGGATGCCGTCACGCCCTAAGCTTCAATCAAGGTTTCAAAATATAAACTACCGTGAAGGCAGTCGTTAATTGACGGCTGCCTTCCGTTTTGTGCTTCCGAACGAATCACGCCGGAGCGTTACAACGTCGCAACTCTTCATGTTCACTCAACGCTCTCAAGACCTTCAAGCCGACTGATGCTATACTGAGCTTTCCCTGCCGGAACATTCCAACAAATCTTCAGGCAGGCCAGCACGTCTCTCGGAAACGATTGGAGAAGCCATGGCGGACAACACACGCTTTACATTGATTTGCCCCTGCTGCGAAGCCACACTGACAGTTGATGCGCAGACGGGCGCTCTCATTTCCCACGAAGAGAAGTCGAAACCCGTTGCTTCCTTCGATGAAATGTTCAAGGGGCTCGACAAGCAGAAGCAGATGCGCGACCAGCTCTTTCAACAGGAACTCAGCTCGCAGAAAGACCGCGAGCGACTGCTCGAAGAGAAGTTTCGCGAAGCGATGAAGCGCGCCGAGAAGGACAAGGATAAGCCTTACATCAACCCGCTCGACGTAGATTAAAGATGTCCAAAGTCCAAGGTCCAAAGTCGGGCACGCGGGTTCGAAGTTTGAACTCTGGACATCGGACTTTGGGCGATTTTAACGATGAAACAAATTTGCTCGGTATTCGTAAGAAAAGAACCGGCGTACAACAGCCTGCCAGCGTGAGTGCATCCAAGAGCGCGTGAGGGAAGTTAGCCGGAAGATTTATCGAAAGCCGCCGTTCACACTCAAAAAATTGGAGTCATCATCAATGCGTCGTTTCTCTTTAACAGCGCTCGTCGTCTGCGCCTCTGCTCTGCTGAGCGCCGCGCTCCTTTCGTCAAACATCATGGCGCAAAAAAGCACGAACACGAAAATCCCGAAGATTAGCTACCGCGAGCGCAGCCTCGCCAACGGCCTGCGTCTCTTAAGCGTCGAAGACCATGGCAGCCCGACCGTCTCTATACAGGTCTGGTATCACGTCGGCTCGAAGGACGACCCGCAGGGGCGCAGCGGCTTCGCGCATCTCTTCGAGCACATCATGTTCAAGAGCACGAAGAACATGAAGTCCGAGATGCTGGACCGTTTGACGGAGGATGTCGGCGGCTTCAACAACGCGTTTACGGCCGACGACGTGACGGTCTATTACGAGGTCGTGCCCTCGAATTATCTGGAAACGCTGCTCTGGGCCGAATCCGACCGACTGGGTGCGCTTAATGTTGACGACCCGAATTTCAAATCCGAGCGCGACGTGGTTAAGGAAGAGTTTCGCCAGAATTATGTTGCGCCGCCCTACGGCAAACTCAATCTGCTGGTCGAGCAAAAATCATGGGTCAAGCATCCGTACCAGCGCCCAGGCATCGGCAACATAGAAGAGTTGAACGCCGCGACCATTGAAGACGTGCGCGCGTTTCATGGTGATTACTACCGGCCCGACAACGTGACGCTCGTTGTTGCCGGAGACTTCGACCCGAAGCAGCTTGACGCGTGGGTTGATAAATATTTTGGCCGGCTGCAAAAGCCGACGAAGCCTCTGCCGCGCGTCGAAGTCAAGGAGCCTGCGCGCACGGCCGAGCGTCGCTTTATTGAGTACGGTCAAAACGTTCCGCTGCCCGCTGTCGTGCTCACATATTTAGCTCCGCCCGCTGCGAGCGCAGATGCCGTTGCGCTGCGCGTCGCGGAAGCAATCCTCTCGTCGGGCAATTCGTCGCGTCTCTATCGCGCTCTCGTCTACGAGCAGCAACTTGCACAGGAAGCAGAGGCCGACGCAGATCTGCGCGAAGACCCGGGCCTCTTTAAATTCCAGGCCGTCCTCGCCAGCGAGAAGAAGCCTGAGGATGCGGAGCGCTCTCTGCTGGCCGAACTGAAGAAGATGCAGGACGCGCCCGTGAGCAGCGCCGAATTGGAGAAGGCAAAGAATCAACTCGTGACGAACAAGCTGCGCGAACGCGAGACGAATAACGGCAAGGCGCTGGCGCTCGGCGAAGCGGCCGTGCTCCTGGGAGACGCGAACCGCGTCAACACGGACATAGAGCGCCTGCAAGCCGTCACGGCCGCAGACGTGCAGCGCGTCATGCGTCAATACTTCACCGACACGAACCGTGTCGTCATCTACTACCTGCCTGAATCCGCGCGCAAGACCGCACAAGGAGGTCAGGGGAAATAAGTATGCTCAAAAGATTCTTCTCTCAATCAATCGCGTTCACAATCATCACCGGCTTCATCATGGCACTAACTCCGATTACTTCACTGGGCCAACAAGAGCAACCTCCGCCGCCTTCCGCCCCGCGTTCCGTCAAGCTACCGCAACCCGTCGAGAAGAGCTTGAAGAACGGGCTGCGCGTCATCGTCGTCGAGCGCAGCGGAGCGTCAAACCTGCCGCTCGTCACGGCCGAACTGCTCGTTAAAAATGGTGGTGAAGTTGATCCCGCCAATCTGCCGGGCGTGGCTAACATGACGGCGAGCTTGCTGACCGAAGGGACTGCGACGCGCACCGCGCCGCAGATTGCCGAAGAGATAGAAGCGCTCGGCGGTCGTCTGAATTCGCGCGCCGGCTGGGATGCTTCCGGCGTCAGCGTCAACGTCATGTCCGCTAGGATCGCGCCCGCGATGGCTATCCTTGCAGACGTTGCGCGCAACCCTGCTTTCAAAGACGAAGAGATAGAACGACAACGACAGCAGGCGCTCGATGAATTGAGCGTCAGGCTCAGCCAGCCGGGCACGATTGCACGCGCCGTCGCCGCGCGCGTTCTCTTCGGCCTGACTCCCTACGGCCACATGCTCTCTGGAACGCCCGAAAGCCTCGGACGCATCAAGCGCGACGACCTCGTTAAGTTTCATCAGACTTACTACCGGCCAGATAACGCCGTGCTCGTCATCGGCGGCGACATCAAGCCACAGGACGCATTCAGCCTCGCCGAAAAACTTTTCGGTAACTGGCAGAAGCCCTCGACGCCGCTGCCCGCCGCGAAGTTTGATGAGCAGAACACTGCGCGTAAATCGCGTGTGCTCGTGATTGATAAGCCTGACGCTGGGCAGGCGGCGGTCGTGCTTGTGCGCAGCGGTTTGAAGCGGACTGACGCAGACTATTTTCGCGGCATCGTCGCCAACTCGGTTTTGACAGGCTATTCGGGCCGTCTTAACCAGGAGATACGCATCAAGCGCGGCCTCAGCTACGGCGCGCGCAGCAGCCTCGACGTGCGCCGCGATACTGGACCATTTACGGCCGAAACGCAGACCAAGAATGAATCCGGCGCTGAAGTCGCTTCGCTTATCATCAACGAGGTCAAGCGTCTCTCAAGCGAAGCCGTCTCTGATGCCGAGTTGACGCCGCGCAAGTCCGTCATCATCGGCAACTTCGGACGCGCTCTGGAAACCAACGACGACCTCGTTACACAGATTGGCAATCTGGCGCTCTACGGCATCAACCTGAGCGAGATAAACAACTACATCAACAACGTGCAGTCCGTCACGGCCGCCGACGTGCAGAAGTTTGCGGGCGCACGCCTCGTCGCCTCCGATGCTTCCATTATCATCGTCGGCAAGGCCAGCGAATTTCTGGAAGCCCTGCGCAAGCAGTTTCCTGACGTTGAAGTGATTCCCGTAGCAGACCTCGATTTGAACGGCGCGGCCCTGCGTCGTCAGGCCACGATGGGCACGAAACAGTGAAGCCTGCTATTTGAGATTTGAGATGCTGAATCGAAAGGAGAGCGATAAGCCCATGCGACTGATGCTGAAGCTGGCAAGCCGCGTTTTATGTCTCACATTATTAACCTGCGCTGCGACTCTCATCTCGTTGGCCCAAGCGAATGAGGCGATAATCACGCAGCCGCGCGAAGAGACATCCATTTTCCTCTCCGAACTTGGGAGCCGCGAACCTTTCGTGCGGCAGCAGGCGGCCGAAGAACTGGCGCGACGGGCCGACACGGAGCACTTAAAACTTGTCGAAGGCTATCGTCTTCAGGAGAAGAACGCACGCGTCAAAGTAGCGCTCGATTGGGCGCTTTATCGCATGGGCAAAAACGAATCACTCTTTGCGCTCGTGCAAGCGCTCGATTCATCTCAAGCCGAACAGGCCGCAGGCTATCTGACCCAACTCGATAGCCCGCAGCCGCTCTACATTTTCCTGGGTCGCACGAAACGCGTCGCGCAAGTTCGGCTGCTCGAACTCTTAGGCCAGATCGGCGACGCGGAAACTCTCGAACGTATCAAGCCTCTGCTCGAATCCTTCGAGCCGACCGTGGCCGTCGCCGCAGAGCACGCGACCGAACAAATCAATACTCGACTCTCGCAACAGCAGCAGCAAACTGTTGACCCCTCGCCCACACGTCCGCGCCAAGTCGGCACAACAAGCGAAGACACGCCTTAAACTTCATACGGTTTCCGGCTTCAAGTTTAAGGTTTCAGGTTGCTCATTATTAACCTGAAACCTTAAACTTGAAGCCAGAAACCCTTATGCATCCAAACCTACGCTCATTTCTCGATTTGCTAACGCGCGAGAATGAACTCATCCACATCAACGCGGAAGTTGACCCTTATCTTGAGTTAGCTGAAATCCATCGTCGCGTTATAGCGCGAGGCGGGCCGGCTCTCTTGTTCGAGCGTGTTGAGGGCAGTCGTTACGCGGTCGTTACGAACCTCTTCGGCACGGCCCGTCGCATCGAACTGGCGTTCGGCCCGAAGCCGGAAGCCTTGGTGCGCGAGGCTGTGCACGTTGCGGAATCGCTGATGCCGCCGCGTCCTGCAAAGCTCTGGCAGCATCGTGCCCTCGCCCTCGAAGCCTTGAAACTCGGCACGCGCAACACGCGCCGCGCTCCCGTCACACAGGTCATGGACAAGCCCGCGCGTCTTGACGAACTGCCTGTGCTCACGACTTGGCAGGAAGACGGCGGCCCGTTCTTCACGTTGCCGCTCGTCTATACGGAACACCCTTCGACCGCCAAGCACAATCTTGGGATGTACCGCATGCAGCGCTACGACCCGCAGACCACCGGCCTCCACTGGCAGATACACAAAGGTGGAGGCTTTCATTACCACGAATCAGAAAGCCTTAACCAGCCGTTGCCCGTGACGATGTTTCTGGGCGGCCCGCCAGCTCTGATTCTGGCGGCGATTGCGCCTTTGCCGGAAGATGTGCCGGAGCTTGTGCTGGCCTCCGTCCTGGCGGGAGAGCGTGTGCGTATGACGAAGAACCCGCTCGGTGATGAACGGCACAGGCTCGTCGCCGAAGCGGAGTTTGCGTTAGTCGGGCATGTGCCGCCGCACACCAGAAGGCCCGAAGGGCCGTTCGGCGACCACTACGGCTACTATTCCTTGCGGCACGATTATCCTGTTTTTCAGGTCGAGGCCGTCTTTCATCGTCGCGATGCGATTTATCCGGCCACGGTCGTCGGCAAGCCCCGTCAGGAAGACTTCTTCATCGGAGACTACCTGCAAAAACTCCTCTCGCCGCTCTTTCCGCTAGTGATGCCAAGCGTTAGGGATTTATGGACGTACGGCGAGACGGGCTTTCATTCGCTCTGCGCGGCGGTCGTGCGCGAACGCTACAAACGTGAAGCGTTAGTCTCAGGCTTCCGCATTCTGGGCGAGGGCCAACTCTCGCTCACGAAGTTTCTACTACTGACCGACACACCGCAAGACCTGCACGACTTCAGAGCCTTGCTCGAACATATCCTCGCGCGCTTCAATCCTGAAAGCGACCTCTTCATCTTCGCTAACGTCTCTATGGATACGCTCGACTACACGAGCGGCAAAATCAACGAAGGCAGCAAGGCCATCATGCTCGGTCTGGGCCAACCCGTGAGGGAATTGCCGCGTGAGTTTCGCGGGGAGTTGCCGCGCGATGTCAGGCGCGCTGAAGTCTTCTGCGGCGGCTGTCTCGTCCTGGAAGGCTTGCCCTACGCGGAGGATGAAGGACAGGCTGCGCGGCTTGCACGTGATGAGAGTTTCCGTGATTGGCCGCTCGTCATACTGCACGACGATGCGAGCGTAGCCCAAAGCGCAGCCGATTTTCTCTGGGCCACATGGACGCGCTTCGAGCCTGCGGCTGATGTTTACGCAGCGGAGACTTCCGTGCGTCGTCATCACATCTCCTACAGCGCCCCCGTCGTCATTGATGCGCGCATGAAGCCCGGCTATCCGGCCGAACTCATCGTGCGCCCGGACATCGCAGACATGGTAGACAAGCGCTGGCGCGAATATTTTCCGCACGATCTGGAACGCGGGACTTGAAAAGGGAAGCAATGACAATCTCGCGCCGCTTCAAAAAGTATCTTCTGATTACGCTCGGCAGTCTCGTGCTCGTCTGCCTGACGCTTGTTCTCTGGGCCTTCGTCGTCGAGCCGGATCGTCTGGTTGTCAATGAAGTGTCAATCCGTTTGCCAAACTGGCCGACGGCCTTCGAGCGCCTGCGCGTCGTGCTCATCTCGGATTTGCACGTCGGCTCGCCATACATTGATAGCGCGAAGTTGCAGCGCATCGTCCAGACGATTAACGGCGCGCAGCCAGATTTAATACTGCTCGCCGGAGATTACATGGTGACGGACAAAGGAAGCGGGCAAACAATCGAGCCGGAAATCATCGCGGCCGAGTTGAAGCCCTTGCGTGCGAGGTTCGGAGTCTTCGCCGTGCTCGGCAATCACGATTGGTGGTACGACGGCGAGCGCGTGATGCGCGCTTTCAACGAGGCCGGCATACGCGTTCTCGAAAACGATGTCATGCAGATACAGCATCAGGGCCAATCGCTCTGGTTGGCCGGAATCGCAGACGCATGGACTCGCAAGCCCGACATCAACGGCACGCTTCAGAAGGTCACAGACAATGGGCCAGTTATCGTCCTGACGCATAACCCGGACATTTTCCCTCGAATTCCTGCCAGAGTCGGCCTGACTCTGGCAGGACACACGCACGGCGGCCAGGTCAACATTCCCTTCATCGGTCGCCCGCAAGTGCCTTCGCAATTCAAACAACGCTACGCCATCGGCCACATCGTAGAAGAAAATCGCCACCTCTTCGTCACGCCCGGCATCGGCACGAGCATCCGTCCCGTACGCTTTCGCGTCCCGCCGGAAATCTCTATCTTGACAATCACTCTTCAGCCCACTTCTTAAAGTGCAAGGCCGCCAAGCTGTCGTTGACACAGCGGCTAACGGCGCTATGTTATTATTGGGCGCAAGAAATTCAAGATGATTGCCTGTGCAACAAGCTCAAGCAAGTTAAAGATTAAACAGACAATGGAGAAAACCCCTTTGCGAATCTTAAACGTAAAAGCCCTGCCGCTCTTTCTGTTACTCCTCGCCAGCTTCGGCGCAGCATCCAACGGCAACGCAAACAGTCTGCCTTCCAGAAACGCTGCGCAGAGACGCGACCGTGTGATAGCCACTAAAACTGCCAGAGGAACTCTCAAGGGCTTCGAGGTTGGCGATTACGTTCACGCCGTCATCAAACTGCAAAACGGGAAAGAGGAATCCTTTTTCATAGGCGGCAACGGCGTTGACTACTTTCTGGCGCTGCATAAGGATGAGCCGCTCGTCATCACGTATCAGGTAGTTGATTCCTACATTCCTGAAGCAGGCGGACGGCAGCGAATCGAAAGAATCAGCGGAGTCAGGGCGGGCGGGGAGACTTCTGCCGCTTGGTGGAGAAAGGCCAGAGCAAAGAATTCCGTCAGCCAGTTGGAGAAGAAGTACGGCGGGCTGGTCGAACAACTGAGGCTCAATCCTTAAAGGCGACTTAAAAAGTTTCCTTCAAACATTCTTCAGCGGGAGGGTCAGCCGCGCTTCGCAGCCCTGTGTGTGTTGATGGTCTTCGAGCGTCAGAGTGCCGCCGTGGGCTTCGGCTATCTGGCGGCTCAGGACCAGACCGATGCCTGAACCGTTTGGCTTCGTCGTGAAGAAGGGGACGAACAGGTTTGAAGTATTCGACAGGCCCGGCCCTTCATCTTCGATGAGAATTTCGAGCGTGCTCATGGTCTGCCGCCATGAGAGATAAACGCGGCCGCCTGTTTCGAGCGCCGCGTCAACGGCGTTGCGCAGCAGGTTGATGAGCAGTTGCTCCAGTTGGTCTTCATCAGCCTCAACCGTTAATTCCGGGCCGCCGCGGAGCGCGACGTTAAGACGTGTCTCCAGTCCGGCGACGCGGCGTATCAGTGGGCCAACTTCGACTGGACGAAAGACTGGAGCGGGCAAGCGAGCAAGGCGCGCGTAGGCGCTCATAAAACGGCTCAACGATTCCGAGCGTTTGGCGATGACTGCTAATCCCTGCTGCACGTCTTCGCGCCAGTCCGGCGGCTTCGGCTCGCGGCTCAGGATACTTCCGAGGCTTCCGGCGATAGACTTTATCGGCGCGAGTGAGTTGTTCAATTCATGGCCGAGGACACGCACAAGCCTTTGCCAAGCGGCGCGTTCCTCTTCGCGCAGCGCGCGGCTTAGATTCGCGACGACAAGCAGTTGGTGCGGCAATCCGCGCTCGCGAAAAAGGCTGCGGCGTATCTCCCAGCGACCGCGCCCCAAAGGAAATTCGATTTCGACGATGCGAACGCTCTCGCCGTGCAGATAATCCGCGAGCATCAACTCACCGGCCGTCATTCCCGTTAATCTCTCCAGGGGCTGTTGCAGCAGCCGCTCGCCTGCGCGGTTGACGAGGCGCAGTCGCTCGTCGCCATCGAAAGCGAAGATGGCGACATCAATCAGGGACATGACCGTCCTTAAGAGCGTCGTCGCTTCGAGCGCGCCGAGCCTTTGCTCGCGAAGGGTTTCGCCCAGCGCGTTGACTTCCAGAATCACTTCACCGAGCGCGTCATCACGCGTAGCGCCTCGCGCACGAATCGAAAAGTCGCCCTCGCGAAGCGCCGCGAGCAGATTGCTGACGGTTTGCAGCGGCCGCATCACGCGTTCCCTGAGCACAAACGCGCAACCGAGCCACGCGCAGAGAATCAGGGCCGAGAGCGTCCAGTTTATTTTCGAAGCATAGCCGCCGCTCCACAGCAGCACGATGGCGACTACGACTGCGGGCAATCCGGCCAAGAGCGCCAGCACGAAAATGTAATTATGATGACTGAGACGGCTTGAAGCTGCGACTAAGGGCAGGCTCGGATAGGAAGGCGCGTGTGCCTCCGCGGATTCATCCTCTTTGAGTTGGGCCAACTCTTTAACGTCGGCTCTTTCAGAGGCCATACTTATTGATGCGACGGTAGAGAGCGCTCCGGCTCAAACCGAGCGCGGCAGCGGCCTTGTTAACGTTGCCCTCAGAGCGCGCCAGTGCCTTGCGAATCAGAATACTTTCGACTTCTTCGAGGCTCATCTCCTCAAGGCGGCGCGTCGTTTCAGCCACAGATTGTAAACCGAGGTCGGGAGCGCTCACCAGATTTCCCTGCGCCATCAAGGATGCGCGCTCGACCGTATGCTGTAGCTCGCGTATGTTGCCGGGCCACTGGCGATTCATCAACACTTCAAGCGCTGGCGGCTCAAAACCGTCAAGCTGCTTGCGGTAACGGGCGGCATGGTGACGCAGGAAATGGTTTGCGAGCAGCGGGATGTCTTCGCGCCGTTCGCGCAGCGGCGGCAACTGAATCTCGACCGTGTTAAGACGGAAGAACAGGTCTTGACGGAAACGCCCGGCAGCTACTTCGTCATGCAGGTTGGCGTTCGTCGCTGAGAGAACGCGCACATCCGTGCGCCGTGTCTTCGACGCACCGACAGGCTCAAACTCGCCCGTCTCCAGAACCCTCAACAGCTTTGGCTGCAAGTTCAGCGGAACGGTCGCAATCTCGTCCAGAAAGAGCGTGCCGCCGTCTGCCAACTCAAAGCGGCCAACGCGGTCAGTCCGCGCGTCCGTGAATGCGCCCCTGACGTGGCCGAATAGCTCGCTCTCGAAAAGCCCTTCGGAGAGAGCGCCCGCGTTGACTGTAATCAAGGGCTTCGCCGCGCGCCCGGAAAGCGCATGCAGGTGGCGCGCGACGACCTCCTTGCCTGTTCCGTTCTCGCCCGTGATGAGCACGTTGGCGTCCGATGGGCCAACCCACTCGATGAGTTGTTTGACGGGCTGCATGATGCTCGATCCGGCAATCAGCGGTGGAAGACCCGCGCGCGTTGCGTCGCGCAGCAATTGATTCTCGGCTTCGAGACGCCTGCCTTGCCTGAGTGCGCGGCCTAACTCGATTTGCGTGCGCAGGGTTGTCAGCAGCCGCTCGTTTTCCCAAGGCTTCTGCACAAAATCACGTGCGCCGCGCCTGATGGCCTCGACCGCAAGCTCGACGCTGCCCCAGGCGGTCATCACAACGACGGGCAGCGCCCCGTCAAGCGCTTGTATCTCACGCAGCAGGTCCAGTCCTTCCTGTCCAGATGTTGTATCGCGCGCGTAGTTGAGGTCAATTAACACCGCGTCGAAATCGCGCGCCTTGAGGGCTTCCAGCACTTTCGCGGGCGAGCTGACAAACTCCGTCTGATAACCTTCGCCCTTGAGTAACAGTCGCAGCGCTTCCAGCACGTCCGGCTGGTCATCTGCGATTAAGATTTTGGGAGTTGACTTAATCAAACTTTCCACCGCGCTTAGACAAAAGCGTTTGAGAAGTTGTAACGAAAAGCAGAGCGCCGCACGCTTGAGTTATACAATCGCCGCAGCACACGTCTATTCGCGCCGCAGAGCATTCATCGGGTTCATCTTCATCGCTCGCCGCGCAGGAAGATAGCTGGCGAGCAGAGACAACCCTGTGAGCAGCAGCGTGATGCTGATGAAGACGCCACGGTCTGTCGTGCTCACGCCGTAGAGAAAGCCGGTAATCAAGCGTGTGCCTGCCAGCGCCGCCAGGATTCCGAGCGCAACGCCTGCGCCGACGAGCAGCATGCTTTCGCCTAGTATCATCCTGAGAATATCGCGCTCGGATGCGCCGACGGCCATCCTAATGCCTATCTCGTGCGTTCGCAGCGTCACCACATAACTCATCATGCCGAGCACGCCGACCAAGGCCAGCACCAGCGCCATCAACGCGAAAATTGACATCAGCCATGCGCCCGTGCGAAACCAGATAGCGCGACGCGCGATGCGCTCCTGCATCGTTAGCTGTGCATAGACCGGCAACTCAGGGTCTATGCTCTGCACAAGGCTGCGAAGCGCGGCCTTCGTCTCTTCCATTTCGCCGCGCGTGCGCGCAACCAGACCCAAATCATAAACGGGCCGCTGAAGTAAACAGAAGTAAATATCAGGATCGTCGTTTGGTATCTCGCGCATGTTGCGGTGGCGGACATCGGCTGCGACGCCGACAATCCTGAACCACGGGCGTTTTGAGTCGGGGTTAGTGCCCTCCTTAATCTGTTGGCCCAAAGGATTCTGTCCGGGCCAGAATCTTCCGGCAAGCGTCTGGCTGATAATGACAACGGGCTGAGCATCCATCTTATCTCCGGCTTCAAACTCGCGCCCGTGCAAGAGGCGTATGCCGAGCGTGTCGAAAAAACGCGGGCCGACGTGATGAATATAGACTCTTATCTCTGCGCCGGGCACGGTGGCGGGCCGCCCTTCGATAGCGATGACGGTCGCAGACCCGCCCTCGCCGAGCGGGATGTCTGAAGTCAGACTGCTTTTCAAGAGTTGGGGCAACTGGCCCGCGCGTTCCATTAAGGTCTGAGTGAAGTTAATCATCTCAGGCTCACTGTAACGGCGCGAAGGTAGTTCGACTCTCATCGTCAACAGTTGGTCCGGGTTGAAGCCCAACTCGATTCTGTATAACTGCTGAAAGCTTTTCGTTATCAAGGCCGCGCCAATCAGTAGCACGACGGCCAGCGCGATTTCCAGAACCACCAGCAGCCCGCGCACGCGCAGCCTGAAAAAACTGCTCCTGCTGCGCCACCATGAAGGCGCACGCCCTTCCTTCAGGCTTTCGTTGAGATTGAGCCGCGAAGCCCTGAGCGCCGGAAAGAGGCCGGAGAGCACGCCCGTCAAGATCGAGATGGCAAAGCAGAAGCCGAAGACACGCGCATCCAGATGGACACGGACGAACCACGGAATCGTAAACGGACTCAGGGAGACTACGGCGTCAATTCCCCACAAAGCGAGCAACAATCCCAACGCTCCGCCAAGGAGAGCCAGCAACACACTCTCCGTCAACATCTGCATTATCAAGCGAGCGCGGCTCGCACCGAGCGCAGCGCGAATCGCCACCTCTTTATGGCGCGTCGAGGCCCGCACGAGTTGCAGGTTGGCGACGTTGCCGCACGCAATCAGCAGCACGCAGCCGACCGCCACCATAAACAGCACAAGCGTCTCGCGCGCATCGCCAAGCCATTCGTCGAAGATGGGAACTACAATCGCGCCGCGGTTGGTATTCGTCGAAGGGTAAAGCCGCTCAAGCCCTTGCGAGATAGCATCCAACTCGCGCTGTGCCTGCTCGATTGTCACACCCGGTTTGAGACGCGCAACCGTCCGCAAGCCGCGCGAGCCGCGATGTTTCATGCTTCCGCCGCCCGGACTATCTTGCTCAGGGTCGTTCAAAGCGTTGGCGAGCAAGACCCAGACATCCGCTCCTTGCAGTGTGCCCTGAAAATTTTCGGGCATGATGCCGACGACCTTGTAGCCTTCATCGTTAAGCTTGATGGTTTGATTAACGAGATTCGGATTCGAGCCGAAGCGACGCTGCCAGAGATGATGGCTGATGATTGCCAGTCGCTCCTGATTCTCAACGCGGTCCTCCTCCTCGGAAAACGTGCGCCCGAGAGCGGCTTTGACGCCGAAGACGGGAAAGTAGCTGGCTGTAACGTGTTCGCCCGAAATGCGTTCGGGTTCACCGATGCCCGAAAGATTGAATGAGGAAAGCCTGACGGCGGCAATATCTACGAACGATTGATTCTGCGCACGCCAGTCCAGATAGTCCGGGAAGGAAACTCCGCGTCGTTCAACCTCCTGTCGTCGCACAGTCTCGGAAACTACGACGAGGCGCTCAGGCTCTCTATAGGGCAAGGGCCGCAGCAGGACTGAGTTGACGATGCTGAAGACGGTCGTGCTCGCGCCAATCGCCAGCGCCAGCGAGAGAACGGCCGTCAGCGTGTAGCCCGGACTCTTCCAGAGCGTGCGGAGTCCGTACTGTATATCCCGAACGAGCTTATCCATGAGCAATCAACGTTGCAGAGGAATAATTGTCAGGATGTTGATTGTCCCAACAATTATTCCTCCGCCGTTTTCAAGTCGCTTACTGATAGGACGGAAACTTCGGTCGTCTCGGCGCGACGCTCGGATTCTTCTGTAGCGCTTCGAGTGCGACCTGAACTGCTTTTTCAAGTTGCGGGTCGCGGCCCGTGCGCCAGTCGGCGGGCGTGTACTCGACAGCGATGTCCGGCGCGACGCCGTTGTTCTCAATATCGAGCACCCCCTTTTTCGGATTGAAGAAGGCGCGGTTGGGCGCGCTGACTTCGCCGCCGTCAATCAACTCGGGTATGTCAACGTAGCCGCCGATGCCTGCGCCGTAGGTGCGTTGGCCGATGAGAGTGCCGAGTCCGGCCTGACGGAACATCCAGGGCAGCGTGTCGCCGCCGGACCCTGCGTATTCGTTAATAATCATCACACGCGGGCCCGGAAGCGCGTTAGCAGGAAACGGCAGGTCGTTGCCTTCGCGGAAAGTATAGTAGGAAAGGGGAGCGCGACGGAGCACGTCAATGAAATAATCAGCCGGAGCGCCGCCCGAATTGAAACGCTCGTCAATTATCAAGCCCTGCTTATCAAGCTGGCCGTAGAAATCGCGGTTGAATGCCGTGTAGCCGGGGACGCCCGTGTTCGGCAGGTAGATGTAGGCCAGCTTTCCGCCGGACATCTCTTCGACCTTGCGCCGGTTTGTCTCCGTCCAGACGAAGCTGCGCAGAGTGTTTTCTCCGAGCAGCGGCAGCACCATGTAGGTGCGCGCGTTTGAGCCGTCAGGCTGTGGGCCAACTTTAATCTGCGCCGGGCGGCGTGCCTTGCCTTGAAAGTAGCTGTAGAGATTTTCGCTCGCAAGTATCTCCTTGCCGTCAACGGCGAGCAGATAGTCGCCTTCTTTAACCTGCACGCCCGGTTGTGTGAGCGGCGACATCAGGAGCGGCTGCGAGTTGTCGCCCTGATAGATGCGCGTGATGCGATAGCGCCCGTTCTCTATCGTGAAATCCGCGCCGAGCATGCCGACGTTGGACTCGCCGCCCTGAGATGGCGTGTCGCCGCCGCCAATCGCCATGTGGCTGATCGCCATGTTCGACATCATATCTCTGAAGAGGTAGTTCAAATCGGCGCGGGTTACGATGTTTGGCAGGTAGGCCGCGTAGGTTTTCTTTAACGCTGCGAGGTTCTGCCCGTGAACGTTGGCGTCGTAGAAGTAGTCGCGGACGACGCGCCAAGCCTCGTTATACATCTGCTGCCACTCGGCGCGCGGCTCAACGCGTATTTCCAGTTTGTCTAAATCGAGCTTGCCTTCATCGGGCTTCGGTGGCGCGTCTGTGCCGACGACGAACCAGTTGTTGCCGCGCTTCTGGTAAATGAGGCGGCTGCCGTCATCAGATAAGGTAGCGGCGCTGATGCCTTCGATGAATTTGTCGGTCTTGCGTTTGTTGAGATCCAGCTTGTAGACGATTTTCGGTGGGTCGCCGCCTCCTGTGAAGTTGCTCCAATCGTTTGCGGAGGCGAAGAGAACACCGTGGCGTCCGGCGGCAAGCGTTGTGTAGTCTAACGTCGGCGCGGGCATTTGCAGAATACGCGCGCCGATGTTTTCAAGGTCAATGCGAAACGGGTCGCCGGCCGTCTTCGGTTTGTCGTCATTGCCGGACGATGGTGGTATCGCCGGAGACGGTTCATCCGAACTGAGGACGACTAATTGAATACTGCTGGTGATGACCGGCGCAAACGAGAAGGCTGACATTCCGAAGGCGCGGCCGGGGCCTGCGTTGGTGCTGGAGAGAAAGTATAGATACTTTCCGCCGCGGTCGAAGACGGGGCTGTCGGCATCAATGCGCTTGTCGCTGACGGTTGTAGCTTTCCCTGTGTCTAGCGAGTAGAGGTACATTCCGCGCTGGCGGTTGGCAAGGTATTTCGCGTAGGCGAGCCAGCGACTATTGGGCGACCATGCGACGGCAAAGTTTCCCTGTCCTGCGAAGACGGAGGTGTCAACCTTCCGCGCCGCGCCGCTATCAAGGTCAACGTACCAGAGCGAGAGCCGCTTATCGGAGAAGGCAATCTTTCTTCCATCGGGCGACCAGACAGGCTCGCTGTAGAAGGAAGGATTCTTCTCGATACTGATTTTGCGGAGCTCGCCCTCGCCGCTCGCGGGGCGTATGTGCAACTGATACTCGCCGGATTCATCCGAGAAGTAGGCGATAAATCTTCCGTCGGGCGACCAGGCTGGAAGGCGTTCGGCTATGCCCGGCGTCTGTGTCAGGTTACGCGCCTCGTTCTTTTCAAGATTCAAGACCAGAACCTCGCCGCGCGTGCCGAAAGCGATGTCTTTGCCCGACGGCGAAAGGTTGAAGGAACGAATCCAACGCGCGGCTTTGACGGTGCGCGGCTGCGTCTCCGCAAACTCACCGGCCACGCGAACTGGAATCACACGCGCCTGATTGCTCTTCAAATCGAAAAGATGAATCTGCCCGCCCTGCGTGAAGATGATTGCATCCTCGCTCGCCGATGCAGCCCTGATGTCCGTCTTCTCAAATTTTGTTAACTGTGCGACCTTTTTCGTCGCGCTGTCGTAAACGAACAGATTAGCTGTGCCGGTTCTATCGGAGACGAAGTAGATGCGGCTGCCAATCCACATCGGCGAAGTGTCGTTGGAATTCTCGCGCGGCAGGGTCGCTTCAATCTGGCTGTCGGACAATCTGACGATGTGAATCGAACTGGTCGCGCCGCCACGATAGTTGCGCCAGCTTAGCGGTTGTCTGCGCGGAGCGTATGCGGCGCGCGTGCCGTCCGGCGAAAGTGAAGCTGAGACGCCATACGGAAACGGCAGGTCTGTCTCGAAGCCGCCCGCTGCCGGAATCTGGTAGAGGCGATTGAAGGAATCCGAAGTGCGCGAGGAACTAAACAGCACGTTCTTCCCGTCGGGCGTCCAGCCGATAACGAAGTCGGGCTTCGGATGAAACGTCAAACGCCGCATCTCGCCGCCCGCAGCAGGCATCACATAAACATCAGTGTTGCCGCCGACGTTCTTCGAGAAAGCTATCTGCGCGCCGTCAGGCGAGAAGGATGGCGTGTTCTCATCGCCCGCCGCTTTGGTCAAGCGTTGCGCGTCGCCGCCATCGCGATTCACAATCCACACGCTGCCAGCGTAGACGAAAGCAGCCTGCATGCGGCTCACCGCCGGAAACTGAAAAGGCATGGGCCCACCTTGCGACTGCTGCGCAAAGCAGACCATAAAGCTTAACAGTACGAGAGCGACCGAGTTCATTAAACGAAGCATGGCTTTTATCCTTTCAAATGAGAGCCGGAGTTCAGTAGACAAGCTGAGAGGCTGCAAACAGCTTTTGTTGATTCACTAATTCAAAACGGCTGATTCGGAAATTCCGTCTGCCGTCGTCAGGCGACTTTGATTCCTTCTTCTCTGGTGATTCGACCGTCGAAGAGATGTATCGTGCGGTCTGCATAACGAGCATAGGTCTGGTCGTGTGTGACCATGCAGATGGTAGAGCCCTGACGGTGAAGGTCGCGCAGCAGTTCCATGACGGCCTGACCGCTTTGCGAATCCAGATTCCCGGTCGGCTCGTCCGCGAGAATGATTCCGGGTTGCCCTACGACGGCGCGTGCGACCGCAACGCGCTGCTGCTGTCCGCCGGAAAGCTGGCTCGGCAGATGTTTGGCCCTGTGTGCCATCCCGACCTTTTCGAGTGCGGCATTGATCATGCGTTTGCGCTCCGCCGATTTCAGCCTGCCATATGTCAACGGCAGTTCGACGTTTTCATAAACGGTCAGGTCGCTAATCAAATTGAAACTCTGGAAGATGAAACCTATCTCGCGATTGCGGAGGCGCGCCCGCTCAAGCTGCGTCAGACGCTCAACTGCCTGACCATTCAACCAGTACTGCCCTTCGGTCGGAGTATCGAGCAGTCCTAGAATCGAAAGCAGTGTTGACTTGCCGCAACCCGAAGGCCCTGCGATAGCAACGTGCTCTCCCTTCTGTATTTCAAGATGAACGCCTGAGAGGGCGTGAGCTTCCACTTCATCCGTAAAGAAGATTTTGGTCACACCTGAGAGACGCATCAGGGGTTGTGTCAGCTTGTCAGTCAACATTCTTCTTTCCATCCGAAACCGTTTCACACCAGGAGGCTCGTGGCCTTCGACCATTCGTTCCTTCAAGCCGTCTCTGTTCAAGAACCGTGCCAGCACGCTGCTCGCGAGTTTGCGTCCTTTATTCAACTCTTTTCTTCGGATAATCTGAAAATAAAGGACGCGAAAGTTCGTTTATGGAATCGTAGAATCCCAGAATCGGAAAAGTTTGAGAAGGGAAGCGCTAATGGCTGACGAAACGAGAGAAGAAGCCAATCCGGCAGAGACTCACGGCAAGGCTCCTGTCTACAACCAGAAAATTACACTCGCAGAGGCGCTGGCAAAACTGCCCGGCTCGAAGGGTGAGCGCTTCGCCACCGTCTTAGAATACGGCGGACTGCTCGTAGAGATTTACGCTCCGCGCGGGCGTGACCCGCAGACGCCGCACACGCGCGACGAAGCCTACATAGTGATGCAGGGCAGCGGCGAATTCCTCAACGGCACAGAGCGTCATCGAATAGGCGCGGGCGATTTCCTGTTTGTCCCTGCCGGTGTCAAGCATCGCTTCGAGAATTTCACGGATGACCTTGTGCTCTGGGTTATCTTCTGCGGCCCGGAAGGCGGAGAAGCGCTCGCGGCTTCAGACAAAAAGTGAACGATTTGAAATCAAACATAAATGCACGGTAAGCTCTGCCTGTTTCCGTACAGAAAGTCGGTCTGCAACCCGGATGATTGAGAGAACGTGTTGGCCCATTGATGTCTAAAGTGTTGAAGTAAAACGTTTAGCTGTTTTTCATCCGTCACGTTTGCCAAGTGGCATGCTCATTGCGATGCGAGTGGCGTAAGACGGCGCAGCATTCAGGCGCGTTGGCAGGCAAAGCTTGGTAACTGACAAAAGGAGAAGAAGATTATGTTGTGGACCATTCTAGTCGTGTTGTTGGTTTTGTGGCTTATCGGTGCGATTGGCGGAATCGGTGGCAGTCTTATTCACCTGTTGCTCGTAGTCGCCCTGATTGTTCTGGTGATTAACTTGTTGACAGGCCGCCGCACGGTCTAAACAAACGAATCCGGGAAAGCCGAAGACTAACGAAACTTTCCATTTCGGCTTTGGAACGTCAACTGCGCGCCCCTTTAGCGGGCCGGTTGGGTTCTAAGAGACGCCTGACCCGAAGGGTCAAGGTACGTCCACAACGGCAGCGCTCCTTCGAAATAATTTTGGAGGGGCGCTGAGTTGTGTCTGACGGAAAATTCACGCCGGTAAGTGTTCCTCAAAACAGAGTGCTATAATCCACAGCTACGTTTTCGGAGCGTTTGATAAACGGAGGGGCGGAAAGCTCTAGTGTCTTTTTTTGCGGAAAACCAACACCTGATTTCGGCATTAACCAGAACGACAAAAGAATTATCCGCGCCTCTCGATTTCAGTATTAAACGCGTGTGGCGCGGCGTCTCCGGCCCGCCTGACGCGGACACCGTGCTGGAAAATCAACTGATTTCGACGGCTAAGCAATTCATTAATCTCAGGCAATGCTCAGACGCTGAGAAGCAGAGATACTTTAACGAGGTCTGTCGTCATTTTCGCTTGAAGGGCGGGACGGACGTGTTCCCGCTTCCAGACGCACAGCAGTTTAGCTCAAGCATTATGCAGCGGCTCGACCGCACGCCCGTCATCGTCTCTTACCTGACGGAGTATGACTCGCGGCATGGGACTAATCAGGCGGCCAAAGCGCGCAGCCTGCTCTTTCAGTTTGCCAATCTCGTCATCAAATCCGACGGCACGGTGACGCCGACAGAAGAAGCGGCTCTACAGAAGTTCAAGGAGACGCTTTACCCTTTCAACTCCGCATCATTAGAACCTGAAGCCGACAAGCCGCGCAGTAGTAGCAGCGGTAGCAGTAATAGTGAAGCAGCAGCGGTTGAGCAGAAGATAGAGCCGGTTGAGGAGGAGAAGCCGCCGCGTAGCCTTGAGGAGTTGTTTGAGGAGTTGAATGAGTTGGTCGGGCTTGAGCGCGTTAAAAGCGATGTCAGGCAACTCGTCAATTTTCTAAAGGTGCAGCAGATGCGCGAGGAGCGCGGAATGGCGACGCTTCCAGTCTCCCGTCATCTGGTCTTCAGCGGGAATCCGGGAACGGGGAAGACAACCATCGCGCGTTTGATGGCGCAGTTCTACAGGACGTTGACTATCCTGAGCAAGGGACACTTAACGGAAACAGACCGCGCCGGATTGGTTGCAGGATACGTCGGGCAGACTGCCTTGAAGGTTAAAGAAGTCGTCGGCCGCGCGCTCGGCGGCGTGCTCTTTATTGACGAAGCTTACGCTTTGAATCCGGGCGGCAGCGGCAACGATTTCGGGCAGGAGGCCGTCGAAACACTGCTCAAGATGATGGAAGACCATCGCCACGATTTTATCGTCGTCGTCGCCGGATACACAGAGAAGATGGACGACTTTCTCTCTTCAAATCCGGGCCTCCGCTCGCGCTTCAGCAAGTTTATACACTTCGACGACTACACAGATAAGCAGTTGGTTGAAATCTTCAAAAGCTTCTGCAAGAAATCGGAATTCAAACTCTCAGAGACAGCCGAAGAGGAACTCGCCAAAATCTTTCACATCCTCTACCAGGGACGCGATGAAGCCTTCGGCAACGCACGCCTTGCGCGCAACATTTTCGAGACTTCAATCAGCAAGCAAGCCAACCGCATCGTCTCGCTGCCCAACATCAACGAGGAAGTGCTCTCCACCCTCGAAAAAGAGGATATCCCAAACACGGAAGACTTACGCGCGCTCGGCGTCATTGGCCCAGCCGCAGACCACTATCTTCCTCGTTGAATCAAAACGATGGGGAAAGTTTTAGACAAGGGTCAGGGCGGGTTCTGGAGCGCTGTGCAGAATCTCTTGCAGGATGTGCAGGCCCTTTTCGAGTCGTTGACGGTCCTGCGTTGACAGCAGGCAGATGCGCACTGCCTGAGGCGCAGCGCCGCGTCCTGTGACGAAGGCTTCGGCAGGAATAACCTTCACTCCGCGCGCCGCAGCGCGTTCGCTGAAATCTCCGCTGCGCCATGGCGCGGGCAGTTGCAGCCAGAGATGACAACTCATCTTGTGTGACCTGCCGGAGAGTGGGCCAAGAATTTCGCGTGCGAGCGATTGTCGCGCCATCGTCTCGCGACGTTTCCAGTTAATGACACGTTCAAGCGTTCCATCCTCCATCCAGCGCGTGACCATTTCGGCCATCAGCGGCGCGGCCTCCCACATGCTGCTGCTGATAGCTGAGGCCGTGCGGCTGACGGCGTGAGCGGGCGCGACCATGTAGCCTATGCGCAGGCCGGGCGCGATACTCTTCGAAGTGCTGTTGATGTAGTAACACTGTTCGGGAGCGAAGGCGGCAATCGGCGGCGGCGCTTCCGTGTCTAAAAATCCGTAAACGTCGTCTTCAACAACCGAGACTTCATGTTCTCTTGCGAGCCGCGCGATTTCCCGTCGTCTGGATTCAGGCATCACTGTGGCGGTCGGATTCTGGATGGTCGGGATGCAGTAGAGAACCTTTCCGCTGCGCGCACGACAGGCTTCCGCGAAGGCTTCGGGCTGAAGACCATGCTCGTCAACGGGCAATCCCTGTAGTTGAAGATGGAGCAGGTTGGCGAGGGCTTTGATACCGGGATAGCTGAACTGCTCTGTGAGCACCGTATCGCCCGGCTCGGTTAAGGTCGAGAAGGCGACGAACATTGCGTGCTGCGCGCCGCTGCAAACGAGAACCTGCTCTGGCTGCACGTCGAAGTCTGCGCGGCTGAGCCAACGAGCGGCCGCTGCGCGGTGACGCAGAGAGCCTTCCGCTGGCTGGTAATAATCGAAGAGCGGACTGAGGTCTGCGCTTTTACCGAGCGACGAAAGCATATCGCTTATCAAGGGGTCGCGCGCATCGCGTATGACGCGATTCTTGCTGAGGTCAATGACGGACGTTTCCTCGACAGCGTTGAGGCTGTCAACCGTGCCATTGACGGCACGCACGAATGTTCCGCGACCAATCTCGCCGCTAATCAGGCCGCGACGTTGTGCCAAAAGGTAAGCGCGCGTGATTGTGCCGATGGCAACGCCGAGCCTGTCAGCCAACTCGCGATGGGTCGGCAGGCGCGTCCCCGGCTTCAGTTGACCAGCTTCTATGTCGTCGGCAAGGGCTTCAACAATCGCCTGCGCGCGCGGGCCTTGATGGTTTGATAGGTCGGGAGTCCAGATTGTCATAGTGACAATATATTGATTGACATTGATTGTGTCAATGACTATTTTGATGAATATAGCGAATGTGATATGCGACTATTTTGAAGGAAGAGCGAATTTTTCGAGTTATGTCATCCGCGAGCCGGGAAAGTTTTGAGGAAAAAGTCGCGGTCGCAGGAGCCGAAGGTCTTGCGCTGCCTGCGGAAACGGCGCTTGAGCCTACCGCTCGCCCGCGTTGGCGGCGAGGAATTTTGCGTCGTTTAAATGTCCCACTGCTCGTCTGGCTATTGCTCTGTCTAATCTGGGGTTCGACATGGATGTTTATCAAGCTGGGCCTTCAGGATTTGCCGCCTTTCACGTTCGCCGGAATCCGTTTTGTCATCGCGTCGCTGATTCTGACGGCGGTTGTCGTCCTGCGGCGCAGACCGTTGCCACGCGGGCGTAGGGAGTGGGCGCTGATAGTCGTCACAGGGATTCTATCTTTCAGTATCAACTACGGCACGGTCTTCTGGGGAGAGACGCGGATTTCTTCTGGGCTGGCGGCAATTCTTCAGACGATGATTCCCGTCTTCGGCCTCGTCATCGCTCACTACTATTTGCCGCAGGAGCGCATCACCGTGCTGAAACTCTGCGGCGTTGCGCTGGGGATTGCTGGCGTCACGTTAATCTTTTCCAACCAGATGACGACGGAAGGGCCTTCGGCGTTGTGGGGCAGCGTAGCAATTGTGATTGGCGCGCTCAGCGTGGCTTACGCTAACGTGCTGGTGAAGGCGCGCGGAGGCAGTATAGATTCGGCCACGCTCGCCTTAGGGCAGATGGTATGCGGAATGGTTCCGCTCTTAATCATCGGCCTCACGACCGAAGCCAATCCCTTCAAGCTCAGGTGGTCATGGCTGGCGCTGCTCTCGCTCGGCTATCTGGCGCTGGTCGGCACGGCCATAGCCTTTCTGCTCTACTACTGGCTGGTGCGAAACATCAAGGTAACGAGCACGATGCTGATTCCGCTGGTCACGCCGCCGATAGCCGTCGTGCTGGGAATGATTGTGCTGAATGAAAGATTGACGTGGCAACTCGTCGTCGGAAGCGCGGTGATTATGTCCGGCATCGGATTGATTGTGACACGGAGAATAAAACATGGATGAGAAGGGAGCACCTAAAAGCGAGGAGACGCTGGACCCGGATGATTGGGAAGCTTTGCGCGCGCTCGGTCATCGAATGGTGGACGATATGCTCGACTACCTGAGAGAGGTGCGCGAGCGTCCAGTCTGGCAACCGATTCCGCAGGAGGTCAAAGAGCATCTCAATCAGCCTTTGCCTTTGCAAGCGCAGGGCGCTGAAGATGCGTACACAGAGTTTAAGCAGTATGTCCTGCCGCATCCGATGGGCAATATCCATCCGCGCTTCTGGGGCTGGGTCATCGGAACGGGCACACCCTCCGGCGCGCTCGCAGAGATGCTGGCGGCGACGATGAACCCGAACGTCGGCGGCGCTGACCAGGGCCCTGTCTATGTCGAACGGCAAGTGCTCGATTGGTGCAAGGAGATGCTTGGCTATCCGAGCAGTGCGAGCGGGCTGCTGGTTAGCGGAGCTTCGATGGCAAACGTCGTCGGGTTAACGGTGGCTCGTAATGCGAAGGCGGGTTTCGATGTCGCACGCGAGGGCGTGCAAGCCGCGCCGCGCAGGCTGACGATGTACGGCTCGGTTGAGATTCATAGTTCTTTGCAGAAGGCCGCGGAGCTTCTGGGAATCGGCAATGAAGGCTTGCGGCGTATTCCCGTTAACTCTGAGTTTCAGATTGACGTGGCGGTGCTGGCCGCTGCTATCGCGGAAGACCGTGCGCGTGGCTTTCAGCCGTGTTGCGTGATAGGCAACGCGGGCGCAGTCAATACGGGAGCGATTGATGATTTAGAGAAGCTGGCCGAGCTTTGCCGAAGGGAAGCTTTGTGGTTTCACGTTGACGGAGCTTTCGGCGCGCTGGCAGCGCTCTCGCCCGACTTAAAGCCGCTGCTGAAAGGCATGGAACAGGCAGACTCGCTGGCCTTCGATTTACACAAGTGGATGTACATGCCTTACGAAGCGGGCTGCATTCTGATTCGACACGCGGAGGAGCATCACCGCTCGTTCTCAGTTCCCGGCGCTTATCTGGTACACGCCAAACGCGGCCTGTCGGCGGGCACAACGTGGTTCAGCGAATACGGCGTGCAGCTTTCGCGTAGCTTCAGGGCGCTCAAAATCTGGATGCTGATGAAGGAGCACGGGCTGGAAAAGTATGGCCGCATTATCAGGCAAAACGTCGAGCAGGCGCGCTATCTTGCCTCTTTGATTGAAGCCGAGCCTAAGCTTGAACTGCTTGCGCCCGTGCCGCTCAACATCGTCTGCTTCCGCTATGTTGATGCAGGGTTGAGCGAAGCCCAGCTTAACGAGTTGAACGAAGAATTGTTGGCCCAGCTACAGGAGAGCGGTGTGGCCGTTCCATCGAATACGGTTCTTGACGGCAAATACGCTCTGCGTGTAGCGATAACGAATCATCGCAGCCGCCGTGAAGACTTCCGCCTCCTCGTCAGCAAAGTGCTTGAGTTGGCCCAGAGGCAAATGAGCAGACGGCCGGAGCGGCGTGCAGAATCGCTTGTGGAGTGAAAAACAGATGGAGAGATTTGAGGCGACTGAAAAGACGAGGCTCAAGCGGCTGCCGAAGCGTGCGGAGTATGAACGGGCGGCTGTTTATAAGATTCTGGACGAAGGCTTTATCTGTCATGTGGGCTTCGTCATAGAGGGGCAGCCCTTCGTTATCCCGACCGGGTACGCACGCGCCGGTGATGAGCTTTACATACACGGCTCGCAGGCCAGCCGTATGCTGCGCACGCTACGCGACGGAGTTGACGTTTGCGTGACCGTCACGCTGGTTGATGGCCTCGTGATGGCGCGTTCGGCGTTTCATCATTCGATAAACTATCGCTCGGTCGTCGTCTTCGGTCGCGCATTGCTTGTGGATGATGCAGCGGAGAAGATGGAAGCGCTGCGCCTGTTTACGGAGCATGTCGTGCCGGGGCGCTGGGCGGAAGTGCGTTGGCCCAACGAGAGCGAGATGAAGGCAACGATGGTGCTGCGGCTGCCGCTCGTTGAAGCTTCGGCCAAAGTGCGGACAGGCCCGCCGGTAGATGACGAGGAAGACTACGGACTCTCGGTCTGGGCCGGAGTCTTGCCCTTGAAGTTAGAGACCGAAACTCCCGTCAAAGACCCTCGCCTGCCCGACGGCATCGAGCCCTCCGCCTGCATTACCAACTACCGTAGAGCATGAAGAGCGGTTGATACAGTCCAACATGGAGTCGTTGTTTGATAGAAACAACGACTCCATGTTGGACTGCTGCGTTGAATCAATCTCCCTCGTTCGCGTTCCTCTCATCACGAATGTTAGAATGCGAGGCGTTATCCAAGTCCTGAAAAATTTCATGGAGGCAATTATGCTTAAAGAAGGCGATGCCGCGCCTGATTTCACGACGCGCGACGCGGAGGGCAATCAGGTTCGACTCTCGGATTTTCGCGGCCAGAAGGTCGCGCTCTATTTCTACCCGAAGGACGACACGCCGGGATGTACGAAGCAGGCTTGCTCGTTTCGTGATTCCAATTCCGAATTGACTGAGAAGGGCATTAAGGTGCTCGGCGTCTCGCTCGATTCCGAGGAATCGCACCAGCAGTTTGCCAGCAAATACAATCTGCCGTTCACGCTTTTAAGTGACACAGACCATTCCGTTTCCGAACTCTACGGCGTCTACGGAGAGCAGAGCTACGCAGGGCGCAGCTACATGGGCCTCGCGCGCAAGACTTTTCTGATAAACGAACAAGGCATCATCAAAAAGGTGTTCGACAAGGTAAACGTCGAAGAGCATGCTGACGAAGTGATGGCAGCCTTCGCTTAAGCGCGGACTTGCTTCTTGCAGATTCATTATGCAGGAGAAGATGTCACAGTCTCTCGCAGCGGAAGCCTCCAACCCTTCGTCGTCGAATCACCAACCGGCTCTGCGCTGTCGCGCGCTCGTCAAGCGCTTCGCAGACGTGACGGCGGTTGACGGCCTCGACCTCGAAGTCCGCAAGGGCGAGTGCTTCGGTCTGCTTGGGCCAAACGGGGCGGGCAAGACGACGACCGTTGAAATTCTTGAAGGCTTGACGCCGGCCGACAGCGGTACGGTCGAAGTGTTGGGCCAAAGTTGGGGCGCTGGCGATGATCGCGCTCTGCGCAATCGCCTCGGCGTGCAGTTGCAGGAAACTCAACTGTCAGAGAAGGTCACGGTCGAAGAGACCGTGCGCCTTTTTCGCAGCTTCTACGAGCGCGGCCCGACGGTTGATGAGATTATCCAGAGCGTTGAGTTGAACGAAAAACGGGGTGCGCGCGTTGGCAAGCTTTCGGGCGGACAGAAGCAGCGACTTGCAATCGCCTGCGCGCTGGTCGGCGCGCCGGACTTGCTGTTTCTTGACGAGCCGACGACGGGGCTTGACCCGCAGGCGCGCTTAAAGTTGTGGGACATCATTGAAAACTTCAGAAGCGGCGGCGGAACAATTCTGCTGACGACACACTACATGGAGGAAGCCGCGCGCTTGTGTGACCGTGTAGCGATTATGGACCACGGGCGAATGATAGCGCTCGGCACGCCGCAGGAGTTGATAGCCTCGCTGGAAGCAGACCAGATTGTGGAATTCAGCGCGACCGGCGAATTGCAGGAAGAGCAGCTATCGCGACTACAGGGCGTGCGCCGCGTTCGACAGAGCGGAAACAATAACGGCTACTCGCTGACGGTTAAGGACATCAGTACGGCGCTGCCAGCTTTGCTCGCGGAGCTTGAGCGACAGCGCGTGAGTCTCATCCGTCTCACCACTCATCAGGCCACGCTCGAAGATGTTTTCGTTAGTCTGACGGGAAGGATGCTGCGCGATGGATGAAGTCAAAAGCGACCGTCTGCCGGAAGGAAAACAGAGAGCAGAGCGAGAAGATGCGCGCACGCCTTTGTCTCGCAATGCAGGCAGCGAAGAAAAACGCGGGCGACTTTTTCATCCACTGATAGAGTTGACGCTGACGAGACTCAGGGAATTTCTGCGCGAGAAGGAGGCGCTCTTCTGGGTCTTCATTTTTCCCGTGTTGCTCGCCTTCGCACTCGGTATAGCCTTCCGCAACGCGCCGCCTGAAAAGCAGCGCATCGCCGTTGAGCGAAGCGGCGCGACGGACGCAACCGCCAACGAAATCGCACGCGTACTTTCAAGCTCAACGGAAGTTGAGCCCGTGCTGCTCGCGCCAGCTGAAGCGGCGCAGTCTTTGCGCAGCGGCAAAGTCGCGATGATTGTGCGCCCGCGTCGTGAGACCGTTAGTTCGACGACGCTGACGGGCGAGCTTGATTACCAGTTTGACCCGACGCGGCCTGAGAGCAAGGTGGCACGCCTCGCAGTTGACGATGCGCTGCAACGCGCGCTCGGCCGCACGGACGTGATGATTGCCCGAGAGCAGAAAACCATAGAGCCGGGTGCGCGCTACATAGACTTTCTCATTCCGGGGCTGATAGGGCTCAACCTGATGGGCAGCGGCATGTGGGGCTTAGGCTTCACGGTCGTGCAGGCGCGCGGGCGCAAACTTCTCAAACGCTTCGCCGCCACGCCCATGCGGCGCACGCATTACCTGCTGTCGTTCATGTTCTCGCGCCTGATTTTTCTGGCCCTTGAAGTCGCGGCTCTCATTGCGTTCGGATGGATTGTGTTCGGCGTCGCCGTGCGCGGCTCTATTTTGAGCGTCGCCGTTATCTCCCTGCTCGGTGGGCTAACTTTTTCGGGGCTGGGAATGCTTGTGGCGGCGCGGCCGCAGACCATTGAAGGTGTGTCGGGTTTGATGAACTTCGTGATGCTGCCGATGTGGCTGCTGTCTGGCACGTTCTTCTCTTCGGCACGTTTTCCAGAACTCTTTCAGCCCTTCATCAAGGCGCTGCCGTTGACGGCGATGAACGATTCGCTCCGCGCCGTCATCAACGACGGCGCATCGTTGGCTTCCAACTGGGGGCCAATCGCCGTCCTCCTCGCATGGTGTCTGCTGAGCGTTGCCATCGCACTGAAAATCTTCCGCTGGCAGTGAAGCTGGCAATAAGCCACCTCGGGAACAGTGATAGCGCGCTCATCCTAATCTTAATACCTCTGCGATGATGGGTTGACAATAAAAGCTTGTCACCGCCAGCGCTTTCCGCTACTCTACGCGCGCTCGAAGTATCCGCGCACCGCAAACCGCGCACCATCAGAGCATCCTCTGTCAGCATACAGCTTACTTATCCACACGAGGTTTCAGCCATGCAGACTCTTCTCAACTCCCGCACGAGTCAGACGGACGCATATTGCCCTTCGCTCACAATCTTCTTCCTCTGCTTTTTCGTCATCTTCGTCCTAAGTTCACAGGCCAGCACACAATCCATAAGCGATGTGCGTCAACTACAGCCCAACCAGCCGGTCGTGCGGACGCTGAAAGGCGGCGAAAACCACGTCTATCAAATCAATCTCAAAGCCGGACAGTTTATGCACACCGAGGTCAACCAGAGCGCGGGCTTCGATGTCATCGTTTCTTTATTCTCACCCGACGGTCAACTGATAATTGAGATGAACGCCAAAGACGGCTACCTGTGGCGTGAAGCCGTCTCATTCACCGCCGCCAGCAGCGGAACGTACAAACTCGAAATCAAACCCGCCGAACCAAATGCCAACGCAGGCAGCTATCAGATACGGCTTGACCGCCTGCGCGAGCCGGACGAACGAGATCGGAAGCGGATTGCCGCCGAACAAGCATTTTATAAAGGGCGGAGCTTGTACTTAAAAGGCGAACAAGCTTTGGCGCAGGCGCTCAAGCACTTTGACGAGGCCCTAAGTTTATGGCGAGAGATAGAAGATAAATATTGGGAAGCCGTAACGCTCACAGCCCTTGGCTGGACGCATGGCGATTTAAGTCAGAACGAAAGGGCTGTAGATTCACTAAGTAAGGCATTAAAACTGTTTCGAGAAGTTAAAGACAGGACGGGTGAAGGGAAAGCGGTCAACGCTTTGGGGATTGCTTATAGCGTCCTTAAACAATACAAGCAGGCGAAAGACTATTACGAGCAGGCTTTAACCATTAGACGAGAAGGTAAAGACAGGCGCGGCGAAGGCAACACGCTCTTCAGGCTTGGAGAAGTTTCCTTCCGCAATAATCAATATGCGGAGGCGCGAGACTATTACGAGCAGGCTTTAATTATTTACCGGGAGATTAAAAACAGAGGTAATGAAGTAGTCACGCTCTTCAATCTGGGACAAGCTTACGGGAATCTCAAAGAGTATGAACGAGCGAGAAATTCTCTTGAGCAAGCTTTAAACATCCACCGGGAAACCAAAGATAGAAGAGCTGAGGGCGCAACGCTTTTTATTCTCGCTAATACTTATGGCAACCTTAACCAGAGGGAGAAAGAGAGAGACTATAAAGAGCAGGCTCTGGCGATTGCAAGAGAAGTAAAAGATCGGAGAATTGAAGCCGGAACGCTCGTCAGTTTGGCGCTTGGTTATCTTACCTTAAGCCAAACGGATAAGGCGCGTGATTATCTTGAGCAAGCTCTAGTCATCCAAAGAGAGTTGAAAGACAGGGAAGGTGAAAGCAACGCCCTTAATTATCTGGGACTCCTTTATTCAAGCTTAAACCAGTTCGACAAGGCGCTGGATTATCATTTGCAAGCTCTAGCTATCAAAAGAGAAATAAAAGACCGCAGCGGCGAAGGTAATATCTCAAGCTACATCGGTACTCTTTATTCTTTTGAACGACAGCATGAGAAAGCGCGGGATTATTTAGAACAAGGACTAGCGATAGCCAGAGAAGTAAAAGACCGCAATAACGAAAGCTTTGCCCTGACCCAGTTAGGGGTAGTTTATACAGACTTACATGAATTAGAGAAGGCACAATCTGCCGGAGAGCAAGCATTAGCCATCAGAAGAGAGATGAAGGATAGGCTCAACGAAGCCGGTGCACTTGGTGGCCTTGGGTTTATCTATATCCATTTGGGACAATATGAAAAAGCATTCGATAGTTTCGAGCAAAGTTTAGCCATCAGGAGAGAGTTGAAAGACCGCAACGGTGAAGCTCTCGCTCTCAATAATCTGGCGTTGGTGAGCATCTACTTCAGTCAATTCGAGAAAGCGCGAGATTATTCAGAGCAAGCTTTAGCGATAACCAGAGAAGTCAAAAATCGAGTGTTGGAACAAATTGCGCTCAATGGTTTGGGAATGGCCTATTCTGCTTTAAGCCAGTTCGAGAAAGCGCGAGACTACTACGAGCAATCGTTGGCAATCACCAGAGAATTAAAGAATCTAGGCGCTGAGGGGACAACCCTCAACAGCTTAGGCGGCATTTACGTTAATTTGAGCCAGTATGAAAAAGCGCTGGAGTATCACGAGCAAGCTTTGAAGATAGCGAGACAAGTCAAAGACCGAAGTGCAGAAGGCGGAGCGCTCAGGAGCCTGGGGAAAGTCTATTTGAGCTTAAGCCAATTCGATAAGGCGCAGGATTTTTACGAGCAAGGTCTGGCAATCTCAAGAGAACTGAAAAGCAAGCTCGCCGAAGGCGCGGCGCTCATTGACCTTGGATATGTTTATTTAAACATAAACCAATATGAAAAGGCGCGAGACTATTATGAGAGAGGGTTGGCGATAAATAGGGAGTTGAAAGTCCGTTTCGGTGAGGTCAATCCGCTGCTCGGTATCGGGGCGGTCTTTTCGGATTTAAGTCAATACGGAAAGGCGGCAGATTTCTACCAGCAATCGCTGGCGATAATTAAAGACCTGAAGGACCGGCGCGGCGAAGGCATCCTGCTCAATGCTGTAGGCACTACGCATTTAAACTTGAAGCAGTATGACAAAGCGCAGAGTTATTTCGAGCAAGCTCTGGCAATCGCAAAAGAAGTTAAAAATAAGAATGATGAGGCAAACTCACTCATTAATCTAGGAGAGGTTTACCTGAACTTAAACCAGTACGAAAAAGCGCAAGATTTTTACGAGCAAGGTCTGGCTTTAACGAGAGAAGTAAAAAGCCGGAGCAGCGAAGGCTCCGCGCTTAATGGGCTTGGAGACGTATCTCAGAAATTGAAGCAATTTGATAAGGCACGGGATTTTTACCGGCAAGCGCTGGCGATAGCGAGAGAGATTAAAAACAGAAAGTTTGAAGGCAAAGTACTGTGGAGTTTTATGGCGCTTTTGAGCAAGCAGGACAAACCGGGCCTCGCAGCCTTTTACGGTAAGCAGGCGATTAATGCGTTTCAGGAAATTCGCGGCAATATCAAGAGTTTCGATAAGGAAGCTCAGCAGAGTTTCCTGAAAGATAAAGAATCGGCCTATCGAACTCTGGCCGATGTGCTGATTGCTCAAGGGCGTTTGCCCGAAGCAGAGCGGGTGCTCGTGATGCTAAAGGAGGAGGAGTATTTTGAGTTCGTGCGGCGTAATAGCGGCGAAGCCAACGCGCTGACACTGCGCGCCACGCTTAATTCAGAAGAAGTAAAACTTGAGGAGGAGTACAACAAGCTCGCAGACGACATCACGCGCATCGGCAAAGAGCGCGGCGAACTCTACGCCAAAACGGCACGCACCGCCGCCGAAGAACAGTTGCTCGCCCTTCGCGATGAACAACTCGCCGTCGCAACAGACCACTTCTTGAAATTCCTCGAACAACTAGAGGTCAAGCTGGGACACAACACAGCAACGAGAGCGCCGGTCGCACAGGTTCGCAATGCGCTCGGGATGCAGGATACTCTGCGTGAGCTTGGGCAGGGGGCCGTTCTGCTCTATACGCTCATAGGCGAAGACAAGTATCGCATCATGCTCGTCACGCCGGACACGCAACAGGCTTACGAGAATCCCATTAAATCCGTTGACCTTCAACGCAAAGTGCTTGCCTTCCGCGAGGCGCTGCAAAACTCTGACTCAGACCCCACCGCGCTCGCCAGAGAACTTTACCAGATACTCATCGGCCCGAAGCTCGCACACGATTTGAAGCAGGCCGGAGCCAAGACGCTGATGTGGTCGCTCGACGGCGTGCTGCGCTACTTGCCCGTCACTGCGCTGCACGACGGCCAGCAATACCTCGTCGAAAATTATCGCAACGTAATCTTCACTCCCGTCAGCCAGTCTCACCTCAAAGACCCCGTTGCTGCACACTGGAAGGCTCTCGGTCTCGGCGTTTCGCAAAGCAAGAGCGTTGAGATAGGCGGCAAACAAGTGGCTTTAATCTCATTGCCAGGCGTGGTGAAGGAACTGCGCACAATCATCCGCGACGCCTCGGAGCAGGCAACGAGCAGTTCCGGCGTGCTCATCGGGCGAGTTATGCTTGACGAAGGCTTCACCAAAGAGACTATGAAGTCAGCGCTCTACCAGAGATTTCAACTCGTACATATCGCCAGCCACTTTATCTTTCAACCCGGTAGTGAAACCAACTCGTTTCTCTTACTCGGAGACAAAAATAAACAGAACGATAGGTTAACGCTGGCAGAATTCAAAGCCATCAAATTCGATGGCGTTAACCTGCTGACGCTCTCCGCCTGCGAAACGGCACTGGGCGGTGAGAAGGCAAACGGCGTCGAAGTTGAAAGCTTCGGCGTGCTCGCTCAGCGGCAGGGAGCAAAGGCGGTGATAGCAACCCTCTGGTCGGTCGCAGACGAAAGCACACCCATTCTGATGCGCGAATTCTACAGAATACGTGAAGCCAATCCCGGGATGACGAAAATCGAGGCCCTGCAACGCGCTCAACTTTCGCTGATGCGCGGCGCATCGAAGACTAGCGGCGAAAGGAGAAATAGCAGAGCAACGCTCTACTCGCACCCTTACTACTGGGCACCGTTCATTCTCATAGGCAACTGGAAATGAAAACCAGAATCAGGCGATTGATTGCAAACTCTAACTGCTATTCAACTAACTAATGTTTGAAATAAGGATAGTAGAAAGTTTTGTTAAGCGTGGCACAAACAAACTTTTTAGCTGGTTGTGCGCAATGTTACGGCGACTGATGGCATCCTTCAGCCTGCTGCTATGACACCTTCTCTAAGAGATTTTAATCGGTAGTCGAACTGTAAAGAGAGCGCCGCCGTCTGCTGAGTTTGTAGCGACGAGTGTTCCGCCGTGTTCCGTGACGACGCGATGGGCGAGGGCGAGGCCGATGCCGTGCCCTTTTGATTTGGTAGTAAAGAAGGGGATGAAGATGCGTTGGAGGTCTGCCGCGGCGATGCCTTCGCCCGTGTCTTCAATCTCGATGTTGGCCCACGCCTGAGCGTCCGCGTCGTGCTCAACTGAGCCGCGCACAGAGACTCGTCGCTCTGTGCTCTCTTCTGGGATTGCTTCGGCGGCGTTGCGAAGTAGATTGATGAGCGCTTGCCTGAGCATGCGTTCGTCGGCGCGGATTTCGGGAAAGTCGCCTGATAGTTTTAGATGAACGCGACGCTCGGAAAAGAGCGCTTGCAGTTCGGCGTCGCAGTCTGCGATGAGTTCGCGCAGGGAAACAGAAGCGAGGTCGAGGGGCTGCGGGCGTGCGAAGTTGAGAAAGGCAGTGACCATGCCTGTCAGGCTGCGCACCTCCTGCAAGAGAGCGGCTGCGGCGGCCTGCCCGCGCTCGTCGCGGCTGAGAGTTTGCAGCAGTTGCGCGTAGCCGTGGAGCGTTGCCAACGCGTTTTTGAATTCGTGCGAAAGGCCCGCTGCCATCTCGCCCAGGCTTTCGAGGTTCCTTTTTAGCGCGACCTGCTCGCGCAGGTTTGTGACTTCCGTGATGTCCGTCAAAAGACAGAGCGCGCCGCGCGCTCCCTGTTCGGGCGAAGGGTCAATCGGCGCGACGGTTGCGCCGAGCCGTCGTGTGCGACCGTCGGGGCTTGTCGCCAGAATCTCTTCGCGGCGGTAAAGCTCGCCGGTCTGGATGCAGCGCTCGACCATCTCCGCCAGATCGGGAGCAGCGCGGAGCAACTCGCGGAGGTGTGTACCGACGTGTGCGCCGTCTGCTTCAAGAAGGGTGCGAGCGGGAGCATTGAGCAGCGTTGCACGGTAGCCGGCGTCGAAGGCGACGAGGCCGGAAGGGACGCTGGCGACAATGCGCTCGCTGAATTTTTCGGCGGACGCGGCACGCGCGCTCGCCTGCGCGCTCAACTTCTCAAGCTCTCTCTGCTGCGCCTGCAACTGCGCGACGATTGTCTGGAACGTCTCCAGCACAAACTGTGCCTCGTCGCGCGGCTTTGCGGCACGCGCCGCCACGGGTGCGCGCTCCGCTTCGCCGACGAGTTGGCGAATGGGTCGCCGCGTCCAGCGCAGCAACAGCACAATCGAGAGAACAGAGACGCAGAGTGTGACGAGAAAGACCGTCAACAGCAGCAACACGCGCGCGTTTGAGGCCGCAGGCGCACGCCAGACCAGCGTCACCATCAGCAGCGTCGCAAGGAGAAAGACCACTCCGAGCAGCGTCAACACCCATTGGATACGACTTGCGTAACGCATAAGAGCAGTGATGAGTGATGAGTAATGAGTGATGAGTTAAAGCAAATCTCTTATCACTCATGGCCCATTACTCGTCGCTAGGGCATGAATTGTTTGACGTACCAACCGATGATGCGTGTGCCGACGAGAAGCGCGATGATTGCACCCGTGCCCAGAAAAATGCCGAAGGGCAGGAGCATCTGTAAGTTTCGCTCACGGCGACGGAGCATCAGCAGGATGCCTGTGATTGAGCCGGAGAGCACGGCCAGAAAAATCGTTACTACCGTCAAACGCCAGCCCAGGTAAGCGCCGACCATAAACATCATCTTGACATCGCCGAGGCCCATCGCCTCCACACCGCGCAGGCGTTCCCACAGCCAACCCATCAACCAGAGCGAGCCGCCGCCCGCCAGCGCTCCCAGCAAGGCGCTCGCAAGAGATGCGGCCCACATGGGCCAACCCGCGAAGATTCCGTTCATCAATGCGCTCAGGTCGTCGAAAGCCTGCGGCCCGGCCAGATAAGGGACGACGAGCCGCGCGATGACAGCAAACGCGATGCCGGGATACGTGATGACGTTTGGCAGCAGCATGTGCTCTGCGTCAATAAAGACGAGCGCGACGAGCGCCGTGACGAAAATCAAATCGAACGCGAGCATCACGGTCACACCGCCGCGCAGGTAAACATGACAGAGGAAGACAGCCGTGTAGAGCATCGCCGTCAGGAGTTCTACGGCCGGATAGCGCGCGGAGATTTTGGCTTCGCAGTGGCGGCAGCGTCCGCGCAAAATCAGGAAACTAACAACCGGGATATTATCGAGCGGGCCGATGGCGGTCGCACACGCAGGACAGCGAGAGTTTGGGAAAACGATAGACTCTTCGCGCGGCACGCGATGTATAACGACGTTCAGAAAGCTGCCGATGATCGCGCCGAGCATGGCGACGAATGTGCCCGTGAGCGGAAGCGGCAGACCCAGCAGCGAGTCGTTGAGAAAGAGGCTCTGGTAAAGTTTCATGGGAGACGTATCCTGCCTGACGGTTGCGCGGTCTTTGAGCGAGCAGTGCTTGACGCGCGCCGCAACCTTTCCGCATGATACGGCTTTGGAGACGGTTTGCGAAAGAAGTAAATGATGGGGAGTGGAGATTGAATAGCCGTAAGCCAATATATGCGATGCTCGCCTTAGGCGTCGCGCTCATCACCACGCTGACACTCGTTCCTTACTCGCTCACCCTCCAGAGGTGGAAACAACAGGTCGTCAGCACATTCACCTTCGCAGGCGAACCGGCAAAGCCAGCGCCTGCTCAGCCGCCCGCCAAACCCGCTTTCGACGTTGCAGCCTGGTATCAGGCGCGCGAGGAAAAACCTGAAGAGCATGGTGTCCTGGTAGAGAGTTTTGATGGGCAGCGCATCTTCGCCTCACACAATGCGGATGCTATCTTTAATCCCGCATCGCTTATCAAACTCGCGACCTCGCTCCTTGCCTTAAAAACTCTCGGCCCAGACTTCCGTTTTCAAACGCGCATTCTCATTGACGGCAAAACTGACGGCAAAGGCGTTTTGCAGGGAAAGCTCTATGTCTCCGGCCACGACCCGACGTTTGGCGACTACGGGGCGAACCTGATTGCCGAAGAGTTGCAAGAGCGCGGCATCAAAAGCATCAACGGCGAGCTAATCGTCTCGCCCGATTTTATCTTCAACTTCAGCGATAAGCCGGAAGAGTCGGGCCAGCGTTTGAGTAAGGCCCTGAAGTTGACGAAGCCGCCGGAGGTCTCTGTCTCTACCGAGACGAGCGGAGAACCGCTTTTAACGCTCAACTCAAACCCCTTGCGCGACGTGCTGCTTTACATGAACGCACGCTCAAGCAACTTCATCGCCGAAAAGATTGGCGCACTCATCGGAGGCGCAAGCGCCGTCGAAAAATATCTGACCGAGCAACTGAAATTGCCGCCCGCGCAGGTGACGATCGCGACCGTGACGGGACGCGAACATAATCGCATGACCCCGCGCGGCGTCCTGACGGTCATTCGCGCTCTCATCGAAGAAGGGAAGCGGCAGGGACTCGAACCGGCGGACATCCTCCCGGTCGTCGGCGACGATGCAGGGACGTTGCGCCGCCGCTTTGTCGGCACAAGTCTGGAACGCGCCGTTGTCGGCAAGACTGGCACGCTGACGGCGGAAGTTGACGGCGGCATGACGAGCCTCGCCGGAATCGTCTTTACAGCCGATGGGCCAATCGCCTTCGCCTTTCTCGCTCAAGGCAATCGCATCTGGGATAATCGCCAACTCGAAGACGCACTCCTTGTCGAAGTCATCAGCGGGCAAACCACCCCGCAGGCCATCGCTGGCCCAACGCCGCGCCGACTATTGCCATCATCAAACATTCAAAAGCAGTGACGAAGTAAAGAAGTGATGAGTGATGAGTAATGAGTGATGAGTTAAAACAACTCGTCGCTTACTGCTCTTACTCATCACTCATTACTCATCACTCATCACTTTCGTTCTGTACTCATCACTCATCGCTTTTGTTCTGTATTTCCCAGAGCATTAGGTTTTTGAGGAAGGCGTGGTGGGCGGCGAAGCGTGCGATGGTGAAGCCTGCGAGGCCGTCGCGGAAGCCGCCCTTGAGGATGAAACTGCGTGTGAAGGCGAGCGGGCCGGAGGCAGCGATGCGCAGCGGCGTTGTGCGGCGGCCCTGCTCGAACATCTGTCGCGCACCGAGCGGCGCGTAGCGTTCACCGAGCATACGATGGTGCTCGGCGGCGCTGTGCACGCTGTAGTGCAGGAGATCGCCTTTCAACGTTTCAGTCCGTGCGCCGTCGTTCATCTTGAAGGATTCGTGTATGTGAGCGCCCTGCCAACGCCCGCGCTGGCGGTTGAAGAGGCGCAGTTGATAATCAGGATACCAGCCGCCGCCGCGAATCCAGCGATTCATGTAGAAGGAGCGACGGGCGACACGATAGCCGTCTGCGGTCGGCGCGTTGCTCGTATAGAGCAGATCTTCGATTGATGTGCGGAGTTTGTCGGAGACGCGCTCGTCTGCGTCGAGGCTGAAAATCCAATCGTGCTGCGCTTCGTCAACGGCAAACTGTTTCTGCGCGGCAAAGCCGGGCCAGGCCCGCTTGATAACGCGTGCTCCGCAGCCCTGCGCTATCTCACGCGTTCCGTCCGTTGACTCGGAATCAACCACCAGCACTTCGTCGGCCCAAGAGACAGCTTCACACGCCGCGCGAATATTCGACGCTTCGTTGAAGGTAATGATGGTGGCGGTGATTTTCATAATGATGACGGATGAACGGGCGCGAGCGACGAATGGGGAGCGTTTTAGCTTTCGCGGTCGCGCTCGTCGTTTATCCTGCTCTCCGTTCTTATAAGAGCGAGAGCGGCGGGCCGTCAACTTTCGTTGAGGCTCGCCGCTCTCGTTTGCAGGGTTGATTGAGTTGATTACGGTACGGTCGGGTCTTCGACGATGACGTTGTTGACGCGAAGCGTCGTGGAGGTTGCTCGCTGCAAGTCTGCGAGCGCTTTGTTGTAGTCGGTTTCGGCGCGAAGCTCTGCGTTGCGCGCATTGGTCAAAGTGTTTTCGCGTTGAAAGAGCAGGAAGGTGGTCGAGCGGCCGACCTGATAGAGGCGCTGCTCGCCCTGTAGTTGCAGCTCAGCGTTTTCGCGTGCGGCGCGGGCAGCTAGGACGCGGCGGCGCGAGGTTTCTACGTTCTGCGCCGCGTTGCGCACTTCGACTTCGACAACCTGCTCTTGCAGCCGCATGGATGCTTCAAGCTGCGTGCGTTGAATGTTTGCCCCGGCGAGGTTGGCTTCCGCCGTGCGATTGCGCAAGGGGAGCTGTATGTTGACGCCGAGGACGACGTTGCGCGTATCGAAGGTGAAGAGATTGCGCAGCGTGCGCCCGTAGCCGCCGACCAGATTCGTCGGCACGCCGCTGTCAGTCGTGATGTTTGGTACGAGCGCTGGCGGCAATCCCTGAAGAGCGCGCAGTTGGTTAATCTGGTCCAGAAGAAAGGCGCTGGTGCTGGCCTCCGGCGGGCCTGCGATGAGGGGCACGTCGCCCGCTGTCCCGACGGGCGAGCCGGAAAGCCCTGTCGTCGCTAGGGTAGCCTGAAGGTCAATGCGCGGGCGCGTCTGGTTCTTGAAATACTGTATGTCAATGCTGTTGATGTCGCGTTGCAGGCTGAGGCGACGCAGTTCGGGGCGATTGCTGCGCGCTTCGGCCAGCGCATCGTTGAGGTTGACGGGCGTCGCATCAAATGTCGGCTGGTCGGTCGGCGTTAACTGCGCAGACCATTCCGGCGCTAAAGGGTCGCGCAGGATGAGTTGCTTGAGATTGTTTTCGGCGACGGAGATGGCCTGCGACGTAACAAGAACGTCTGCCTCGCGACGCGAAAGCTCCGTCATCACTTCGGCGCGCTCAAGCGGGGCGACTGCACCCGCGGCGATTTGCGCTTCGACGCGGCGCAGATTCTCGCGCGTCAAGTTCAGGTTAGCGAGCTGGTTCTGCTGGTCGCGCAGGGCGAAGACCAAATCCCAGTAGGCACGCTGCACCTGCGTGATGACCTCAATGGTACGACGGCGAAAGTCTGCGTCAGATTGTTCGAGGCGCTTGCGCTGGATGCGTATCTGTCGGCGGTTGTTGTCAATCGAGCGGTCGCGCCAGAGAGGCTGCGTGAAGGTGACGCCGAGGCTGGCCGAATAGACAGGGTTGAGCGTGTTGAATCTGGAGTTGGTCGTGCGACGGTTGTTGTTGAAGAAAAACTCGTAGTTGCCGCCGCCGCGACTGAAAAACTTGTTGAGGGAATTGTTGCTCGTGAGGTCTGTCGTTGTCACCGTGCCGGACTGGTCAGAGCCGCCGCCGAGCGTGCTCTGCTGCGATTGGACCAGATTATTAAGCTGCGGGTTGAAGGTGAAGACGGGGTCGTAAATGCCTTGCAGGGAGCGAAGCTGCGTCTCCGCGAAACGCACGTCGTTGCGTGCAACCTCTATGTCATTGTTGTTCTCAAGGGCGCGACGGATGGCTTCGTTTAAGGTCAGCGTCAGCGTGTTGTCGCTGGTGACGCCGAGGCGCGTCAAATTCGGGAGCGCCGGAATAGGGCGCGGTTGAGATGACGGAAAAATCGGTTCACGCACATCCTGACCGATGTTAATGTCGTCGGTCGGCGTCGGTTGTGCGGTCGGCAACTGCGAGGGGAGCGCATCGGAAGTTGTCGGCTGGTTGCCGGGCGTCGTTGTCGTCGTTTGCGGAGCGACGCTTGTGCCGGGCGCTGCTTGCGGAGACGGTCGCTCTGTGCCCGGAGGCGCGGTCGGGTTGGTGGTCGTCGGTCGCGCCTGTTCGGGGATGGGCTGTCGTTGCTCTGTGCCGGGCGGGCGCGTCGCATCCTGCTGCGACGGGCTGATGGGCGGCGCAGGCGCGGGTGTAGCCTGAGGCGTTTGCGCCAGCGCCGCGCTCGCAGACAGAGAGAAGATGACAAACGAGAGCGCAGAGACGAGCGCTGCTCGACGAAGAGAGGTGATGCGTATCAAAACCAAAAGCTCCTTGAATCAAACCAGCAGGGTGAAAGAGATTGAGCGGGCCAATATCGGACAATATCCGAAAAACCGTATGCCCTCAAACCACAAGGTTACTACGCTAACCGTCCGCAGGCGGTTTCAAATAGATGGATTAGAGATGAAAGGCTAATGCTTGTCAAATTCTCACGCATTTACACGGGAAGCCACGAATAACAGCATTTTTTCGTGATGTCGAAGCTCCGCTGCAACGGCTGAACCGGCGGCCTTTGCTTGACAGTCTAGCAGAGGGCGCATTATCTTGCCTTTCTTTTATAGAAACGTGTTTTCCCGTAAAAAATTAACTGGGTGACAGTGCCGGACCGAAGAGCGCCGCGTGCCTTGAGTGTGCACGTGGCGGCGCGCGGGGTTCGGCAGAGTCGCCCGTTCTCGAATTGATAAGCAAGGCGCAGGAGGCCACAAAATATCATGGCAGTGAAAGTTGGCATTAACGGGTTCGGGCGCATCGGACGAAACGTCTTACGCGCTTCCCTTGGCGATTCCGAGATAGACTTTGTTGCCGTCAACGACCTGACGGACACAAAGACACTCGCGCATCTGCTCAAGTATGATTCCGTGCTCGGCAATCTGGAGCATGACATTTCCGCAACCGAAAACGGCATCAAGGTCAACAACGACGAGTTTCGCGTCTTTTCGGAAAAAGACCCGGCCGCGATTGACTGGGAATCCGTCGGCGCGCAGGTAGTCATAGAGTCAACGGGACGTTTCACCAACGCCGAAGACGCGCGCAAGCATCTGCGCGGCACGGTCAAGAAAGTGATCATCTCCGCTCCGGCCAAGAACGAAGACATCACGATTGTGCTCGGCGTCAACGAAGACAAGTATAACGCGGCCGAGCACCACGTTCTTTCCAACGCCTCCTGCACGACCAACTGCCTTGCGCCGGTCGCCAAAGTGATGCACGAAAAATTCGGCATCCGTTCGGCGCAGATGACGACCATCCACTCTTACACCAACGACCAGCAGCTTCTCGATTTGCCTCATAAGGATTTGCGCCGCGCACGCGCCGCAGCCCTCTCTATGATTCCGACTTCGACGGGAGCAGCCAAAGCGGTCGCACTCGTCCTGCCGGAACTCAAAGGCAAGTTTGACGGCATCAGCGTCCGCGTGCCGACGCCGAACGTTTCCTTAGTGGATGTCGTGATGGAGATTGAAAAGGAAGCGACGACCGAAGAAGTCAACAAGGCTTTGAAGGATTCCGCCAACGAAGAACTGCGCGGCATCCTAGGCTTCTCCGAAGAGCCGCTCGTCTCCTCCGATTATCGCCAGAATCCGAACTCGTCCATCGTTGACGCGGAATACACCAAAGTCATCGGCGGCAACATGGTCAAGATTCTCTCCTGGTACGATAACGAATGGGGCTACTCGTGCCGCGTCCGCGACCTTGTGAAGTACATCGCTCAAAAAGGATTGTAAGAGCAGTGATGAGTGATGAGTGATGAGCAGTTTGCTTATTACTCATCACTCATTACTCATCACTCATCACTTTTTATGAAGCTCTCCATCAAAGACTTAGACCTCAAGGGCAAGCGCGTTTTTATTCGCGTTGATTTCAACGTGCCTGTAAAGGACGGGCGCGTTGAAGACGACACGCGGATTCGCGGCGCTGTGCCGACGATTCAGTATGCTACGGAGCAGGGCGCGCGTGTGATACTGGCGTCGCATCTGGGCAGGCCGAAGGGCGAGCGCGTTGAGAAGTACAGCCTGCGTCCCGTGGCCGAGCATTTGTCGAAGTTGATTGATAAGCCTGTCGAGTTTGCCGGAGATTGCATCGGAGAGGCTGCGCAGGCGAAAGTTGACGCGCTGAAAGATGGCGATGTGCTGCTCCTCGAAAACCTGCGCTTTCATCCTGAGGAAGAGAAGAACGATGACGGGTTTGCTCAATCGCTGGCCGCGCTCTGCGATGTTTATGTAAACGATGCCTTCGGCGCTGCCCATCGCGCACACGCTTCGACCGCAGGCATTACAAAGCACGTCGAGCGCGCGGCCGCTGGCCTACTGATGCAGAAGGAACTGGATTATCTTGGCCGTGTCATCAATAACCCGGAGCATCCGTTTGCGGCCATTCTCGGCGGCGCGAAAGTCTCGGACAAAATCCCGGTCATCAACGCCTTGATTGACCGCAAGGTTGACAGGCTGTTGATTGGCGGCGCGATGGCTTACACCTTCTTCAAGGCCGAAGGCTTCACGGTCGGAAAGTCGCTGGTCGAAAACGACATGCTCGAAACCGCCCTGGAGATTAAGCGACGAGCGGCTGAGGCGGGCGTCCAACTGTTGCTGCCGACAGACCATCAGGTCGTTGATAGCTACGACCCGCTCAAGAGCCGTAAGACGATTCCCATAGAGTTTACCAACGCCGGACTCGTCGGCTTAGACATCGGCGCGGAGACCGTTGAACTCTTTAGTCGTGCCCTGAAGGATGCGAAGACGGTCATCTGGAATGGGCCAATGGGCGTCTTTGAAGAGAAGGGTTTTGAGGAGGGCACGGTCGGCATCGCACGCGCCGTTGCGGAAGCGGCGGACAACGGCGCGACAGTCATCGTCGGCGGCGGCGATTCAGTCGCGGCCATCACACAGGCCGGAGTCGCCGGACGCATCACGCACATCTCCACCGGCGGCGGAGCCACACTCGAATTCTTAGCTGGCGACGAATTGCCGGGAGTCGCGGCCCTTAACGATAAATAGTTTTCAGTTATCAGTGTTAAGCAAAAACTCCGCTGCTTCTACTGAACACTGATAACTGAAAACTAAAAACTGATGATGAGAAAACCTGTCATTGCCGGAAACTGGAAGATGTATAAGACGATTTCGGAGTCGGTGGAAACCGCGCTGGCTCTGAAACCGTTGGTCGTAGGCGCTAATCATTGTGAGGTTGTGATCGCGCCTGTGTTCACTTCAATCAAGACGGTGGCGGATAGGCTGGAAGGCTCAAACATCAGGGTGGCGGGGCAGGATTGCTCTACGGAAATGGAGCACAGCGCGCACACGGGCGAGGTGGCTGCAGACATGCTCACGGATGCCGGAGCAACGCACGTCATCATCGGCCATTCCGAGCGGCGACAGTATTACTGCGAGACGGATGATTTCGTGAGACGCAAGGTTCAGGCAGCGCTCGTCGCCGGTTTGACGGCCATCGTGTGCGTCGGAGAGACGCTCGAACAGCGCGATCAGAATGTCGCTGAGCGCGTAGTTAATGGTCAATTAACCGGCGGTCTTGGCGGGTTGACAGCCTCGGACATGGCACGTATCATCATCGCTTACGAGCCTGTCTGGGCCATCGGTACAGGACGCACAGCGACGCCGGAGCAAGCGCAGGAAATGCACGCGTTTATCCGGCGCGTTTTACGAGCGCAGCACTCCGAAGAGGCAGCCGATGAGATACGACTTCTCTACGGCGGCTCGGTCAAGCCGGACAATATAGCGACCCTGATGTCACAGCCGGACATTGACGGCGCACTCGTCGGCGGCGCAAGCCTCAAGGCCGAAAGCTTCGCGCAGATTGTTCATTATAATAACCAGTAGGCCGTTTTCAGTTGTAAGTTTTCAGCTTTTAGGCTGGTTACTGAAAACTGAAAACTCATAACTGAAAACTGAGGATAGCGCTTTGTTGACTTACGTTTTATACGCCATCTTTCTTTTAGCCTGCATCGTGCTCATCGTTGCGGTGCTGTTGCAGCCGGGCAAGGCTGACGCAGGCGCGCTCTTTTCCAGCAGCGTGTCGAGCGCGGCATTCGGCCCGCGCGGCACGCAGACACTTCTGGCTAAGATTACCATCGGAGCAGCGTCCGCTTTCATGCTTGCTGCTCTGGCCTTGGCTCTGCCTTTTGTGGCCGGGTCACGCTCCGTATTGCAGGGCGAGGGTGCACCGCAGCCGCAGGCTACGCCAGCCGCGCCTGCTGCCAGCCCGGCCGCTCCGCCCGCACAGGGTGAAGCACCTGCTAACACCAATGCCGCGCCCGCCAATGCGAATGCTGCCGCCAACGCTCCGGCCAATAGCGCATCGCCAGCGCCGGCCGCAAACGTGCAGTCATCGCCCGCTGGCAGCCCTCAGGGACAGCAATCCCCAGCGCAGCAGCAGAAGTAAGTTTGGACTATTTGTCGGTGGCAGTAGGTCTTTGGTAAGTTATAAGCAGTGTGTTGGCAGACGATGCCTTCGAGCCGAAGTGGCGGAACTGGTAGACGCGCACGTTTGAGGGGCGTGTGAGGAAACTCGTGGGGGTTCGAGTCCCCCCTTCGGCATTCAACCTTAATGTGATTATTTTATGGCTCGAAGCACTTCGACCTCATCCTTCCAGTAGTCTGGCAATCTGTCCCAGGGATTACCTTTCCTGTCTTTGGTCAGTTCATCATCCGTCAGATAAACATTTCCGATTCCTGAGTTCGCCAGCTTTTGCACATTGCTCTTCATAGTGTTGCTGTCTTCAAGTGTGTGAAGCAGTACGGCAAAGCGTTGAGGTTGATACTTTGACGGCCATGATGGAGGCGAAAACTGGTCGAACATATCCCCCCAGCTTTCGAAGATACACTCGATGTCAGCTTTCGCTTCCGAAAGATAACGCTCCGAAGGCTCCGTGCCTGGATTGCCAATGATAGTAGCCTTCTTTATCCGTTTTCGCGCGTATGCGAAAAAAGCTGAATAAACGGCGACCTTATCATCGCCGGTGGCTTGTTCATCAAAGAAGATTCCATTAATCTTAGGATAGAAGCTGGTCCATTTATCAATATCGTTTCTGACCTTGTCAGGCGGACGATTGCCCTCATCCGTGGACACATAACCGATGACAGTTATTCCTGCGCTTTGTGCTCTGGCAATAGCGTCCTTGTAGCTTTGCTGCGGCGCATCGCCCGGCCCGCTATTAGGGTTGATGATGGCAATGATTGAGATTCTTTTGCCAGCCTCTATCAGAGCGCTCCAATCTTGAGCATTATCTATGGGGTCGAAGTAGGCAGGCACTAAGGCTCTGATGCGTGTTTTGAATGCGGCAGGTGTTGGCCCAAGATGTGCGAAAAATTTTGCTGCGGGTCGGGACGTGCCCTGGTAGCTCGACGCTTTGTTGATTAAGCAACAGAGTACGACGACGAGCGTTAGCGTTAGAACGGATAACCGTTGAAGTTTGCGACTCATGCCTTATCTCCTGTTGAAGTTTGCCGGAGGTAGAGTTGGTATCATCTAGGCCGTCTTCACGGGTGAATGCAAAGGGAAAGTCAGAGCATTCAGCCGGGACGAGCTTTGGGGGAGCGCGTCAGTCTGAGAACGAATAATAAAAGCGCGATGATGCTTAATGTCAGCGCACCGTATGATACCCACTGTGTGTAACCTGAATGATTGACGAATCTGATATGCACTCTGATTTTCTGTGACTTTTTCTCGGCCTCAATGCGTTCAAAATCTTCTTCCGAGATGTAGCTGTCATTCGGACGAACTTTCGTCAGCACTTCGCTCCCGCCCGCGACAGCTTGAATATCGAACGATTGACCATGTGCGACAGGGTGGTCTTTATCGCCGAACCAGACCATCCGTGCCTGCCATCCATTTTCGTGCTGCTTGTCTATCGGAGTGTGTTGTCGCCACCAACCCGAACCATGTGGATTGACGGGATGAACAAAGACATAAACGTTGTTCGATGGGTCAGGGCTTTTACTAATCCCGCTGACCTCACTGCTATAACCGGCCCCTGAGCCGTCCGGGTCGGCTATGACATCTATCCACTCGTCTTGAACAGGACGCTTGATTTCAATCTGTAAGGCGCGTGGAGGCGTCTCAGGGCTAGTGGCTGTAGACGGAGCGAGCGGCGGCGCGGTCTTTGGCTTATCGCTCTGCCCTAAAAATGTCCGCCAGACAACGAGGACGCCGAGGGCGATGACAATTAAACCGAACGTCAGAAGAAGGAAAACCCGGAGCCTGGAGTTCTTAGGACTTAGCAGCCTGAGCCAGAGCCCTTCAGCCCTTTTCCTGAACTCCTCGAAATTACCCGCCGGTATCGCCAGTTCCGCTTGAGACTTCCAACGTTTTAATTCGACTCTCTTTTTCTGGTTCGTGCTGCCAAACTCTTTGATAGCATCATCGGATTTTTCGATTATCAAACGCGCTGTCTCTTCGTCTAACTGCTTTGTGTTCTGAATTAAATCTCTGACCTCTTCGTATAGCTCACCGGCGTAGGCCGGATTAGCCGTTGGCTTGGCAGCAACGGCGCTTGGAGGCTGCGAGGAGGCTGGATTAGTCGGCTCAGGCTTTTCCGTTGAAGATCTGAGTCTTAATGCCTGTTGACTCAGATAAAGCTGCTCGAAGGCTTTATGTGAAAGGGATAAAGCGTGTCCTGATGGTTTTAGTTCGGGAGTTAAATAACGGTTTGTTTCGAGCGCAATCAAGTCGGCTTCGGTAAATCCGCCCAGTTCTTTGTCGTCTTGACCATCAACCCCTTTGAGCTGAATAACCCAGCCTTTCTCAGCAGAACTTGCGGCGTAAAATTCAGAGCTATATTGACCTGAGTTATGAGCCTCAAACAGTCTGGAGAGCAGGCCATACTGCCCAGCACTCAGGTCATCAAACGCCATTGCGGGTTTTACTTCTACCTGCCTTTCTTCAGGTTAGCTTCGTAGCCATTGAAAACGAAATTGAGTATTTGATGAGAAGATATTGCTATGCAGGCGGAGTGTCAATGCAGCACGCAAAATCTTAGTTTGTTAATGCCAGATGGATTTTCTGTGAAGCTCCGTCTCTCAAGATAAGTTACTAAAGGCAAGAGCGAGTGAGGCCATAACGGAGCGACATGGAAGCATCAGCAGGTAGACGAAAAGACTGGAAGCTGGTCTTACGCAGCCTCCAGTCTTTTCATTAAAGCCTAACCAGTAACGGCTAAAGCCGTGGAGAGTTAGGGAATGGTGTGCGAGTTTATGTAGACGGACGGGATTGGCTGGTCAGTCCCCGCGCCCGTTGTGGGCGGGAAGCCCGGTGTCAAGAGAATCGGGACGAACGGCTGATTGCTCGTCGTCAGGCAATCAGCCGCAATAAATTCACTATTGGATTCGTACTCTGCATCAATTGACCTTATAATAATTTTTCAACAGGCACGGAAGAACTAAGGCTCGCTTGATGCTGGCGAGCCTCGACGGAAAAGAATCCTGTTCTCCTTCGAAGGAGCTTTGATGAAGACTTTCCACGCTCCTCTGCGACAACGCACGCGTCTCGCTCTCTGGTGCAGCGCGACGTTCGTGCTCGTCCTGCTGTCAACAGGCGCGGTCGCTCAATCAACAAACATAGAATTCCCGACGCCCGTTCGCACCAACGAGATTAGCGGCACGATTGCGCCGAGAGACGTTGGCGATGCGCGCCTCACCAGATACTTCTATTCGCTTTCGGGCACAAACGGCGACCTCGTCGTGACGGTCGAAAGCAGAAACCTCAACGGCGATGTTGATCTGTTTACGGCAGGAACTTTGCGCCCGCTCGTCAAGCTCAGCATGTACGCGAGCGACGCTGCCAGCACTACTTCAAAGACAATCTATTTCAAGCGCGGAGAAGCACTCATCCTGCGCGTCGAAGCGCGCAGTCCAAACGACGCGGAAGGCAGCTTCAGGATTCGTTTCGATGGAGCGTTTGCGCCCTTCATGGGTGAAGCGCGAGAGCCTGAGCCGATTAACCCGCTTCCGCCGTCAACGGCAGCGACCGGCGGTAAGACGCGAAGAGTGACGGCGACGGGCGCGCGAATTGACGAACCAGTTGTCGAAGCGACTGCGAGAACCACCGACCCAGAATCAAGGACAACGACGCCTGCGACCAACACACCCATCACAGAAAACCCGCCGGATGCCGCGCAACCCGCAACCACAGAGACAGAAGCCACGCCAAGACCAACGGCCAGAGCCTCGCGCACGAGGCGGCCTCGCCGTCCGCCAACGCGCACTGCGCGCAACAGGCCCACACCGCCCGTCACGCCGGAGCAGCCGCCCGCGCGGACCGAACAACCGGCGGCTTCAACAGAGCAGCCAACGCAGCCAGAACCCGTCCCGGCTGGCCCGCGTCTGATCATAGAGACGAAGGACGGCCTGCGCGTCGAACGCTACATGACGAGCGTGCGCCGCGTGACGGTTGATAACGGTCAAATCATCATCGTCCTCAAAAGCGGCAAGGTTGAACGCCAGCCGATGACGAACGTTCTCAAGATGTCAATCGAGCCATAGAAGAGAACGATGAATGCGGAACGATGAACGATGAACTGTTAAGAGCTTGTCTTTCATTCATCATTCATCGTTCATCGTTCCTACTTCATCGTTCCTACTTCACAATTCCGTTGACGCGTTCGCGGAGCTTGGGCAGGGCGGAATTGTTGGGGCTGATTTTTTCGAGTTGGGCGAGCATGGCCTGTGATTCTTTGGCGTCGCCTTTTTCCGTGAGCACGACGATGAGGTTGATGAGCGTCTGCTCGTGGTTCGGGTCGCGTTTGAGCGAAGCGCGGAATTCTTTGACGGCGCGTTCCATGTCGGGCGGCTTGCGGAAAAAGAAGGTCAGGCCGAGGTCTGTACGGACGTTAACGTCGTCGGGGTTTTTGGCGAGCGCCGTTGTATACCACTTTTCGGCAGACTCAAAACGTCCGGCATCGAAATAGGCGTTGCCGAGCGCCGTCATCGTCTCGTAATCGTCCGGGCGCAACTGGTTGGCGCGCGTGAGCAGTTCAATGGCTTGCTCGTATTGCCTGCCGGCGTAGAATTGTTTGGCCGCTTCAACCTGTGCGTCGAAATTCTCCGGCTCACGGTCGGCTTTTTGCTTTGCCTCCTGCAAGGCCGTCGCTGTCGCTCCCTGTTCGTTGACGCCCTCGGCCGGTATCGCCGGATGATCTGGCGGCAACTCCGCGCTTTGAGGTGCGGGAGCGTTTGCCGTTGTCGTCATAGACTGAGCACGCGGCGCAGGCTGTCGCTGGTTGACGTTGTTGGCGAACATGAAGCCGACGATGAAGCCCAGCAGAATCCCTATGATTGAAAACAGGATGTTATCTTTGGTCATTAACTGGATACACTCAAAACAACCGTAGCGGTTTGACTTGCTCCAACGGATACGCGAATCATAGCCGAACGGGCGAGCGGTTGTCATCCGACGTTTCCCTGAAGGGTTTATCTTCAGCTTGCCGTATTGCGTGTCAATCGGTTAAAAACAGCAACGGCAGCAAAACCAACACGCCGTGCCTTCAGGGATTCCACAGACGCAAGATTAAGGACAAACGAACTTCAAATGAGCGTAGAGCGTTCGCCGCTGATGAGAGGGGAAAAGTTGACGCCAAAGGAGCGCGACCGCCGCGTCCTGCATCTCTACGAGCAGGTGTCGGAGGTCGAGCAAAGGCTTATTCCTACCGGCCTGCACGTCTTCGGTCAGGTCTCCAGAGAAGACGAGCGCGCATCTATGCTGCGGATGGTGGCTTCGTTCGAGCGGCCCGAAGCAGGCGCACGCGCACTGACGGAACTCATCGCAGAGGGCTTGGGCTTGCAGTCTTACGACTCTCTCACCAAAGCCGCACGCGAAGACGAAAGCGCTTTGCGCACGCGCGAGCACGTTGACGAGATAACGACTTCCGCCATCAGGCTCTTCCTCTCGGAAGGCACGGAGGCTTCGCTCAACTGGCTTGAGCGAACCGCTCATGTTAAGCGGGCGGAGGCCGCCACAGTTTTTCAGCTTCTTGAAAAGATTTCCGCGCAGCTTGCGAGCAACCATGAGCTTGAGGCTTTAATGCGCGCTCTGCGCGGCGAGTACATAGAGCCGGGGCCGGGCGCGGACATCGTGCAGAATCCTTCGATTCTGCCGACGGGCCGCAACACACACGCCGTCAATCCCTACACAGTGCCTTCGGCGGTCGCTTACGCACGCGCAGAGCCAGTCGTCAAACACCTGCTTGAGCGACATAGGCTTGAGCGCGGGCGTTATCCGCGCGCGATGGCGCTCGTGCTCTGGGGCCTGGACAATATCAAGACGCAGGGCGAAGGCGTCGCGCAAGCGCTGTGGCTGCTTGGCACACGCCCCGTGCGCGATTCCATGAATCGTGCGACGGAGATTGAAGTCATCCCGCTCGAAGAGTTAGGGCGTCCGCGCATTGACGTGGTGATGACAATCTCCGGCATTTTCCGCGACCTCTTCGGCGCGACCATCAACCTGCTGGACAAGGCCGTGCGCGCCGTCGCTTCTCTGGATGAGCCTGTTGAGATGAACTACGTGCGGCGTCATGTCTTGGAGCAGTTGAACGACAAAGGCGGCTGCTCTTTTGATGAGGCGGCCGCGCGCGTCTTCTCCAACGCGCCGGGCAACTACGGCACAAACGTCAACTTCATGGTTCTCGATTCACAATGGGAGAGCGCCGATTCGCTCGGCGACCTTTTCGTGACGCGCAAGTGTTTCGCCTACGGGCGCGACGGAAGAGGCCGCATCGTTGAGGGTCGCGAAGCACGCGACGCGATGGACACGGCGCTCTCTCGCGTTGAAGCGACCTACCAGAATATAGACACATTTGAAATCGGCATTACGGACGTTGACCACTATTTCGAGTATCTGGGTGGCGTCTCAAAAGCCGTCGAGAAGCGCAAGGGCGCACGCCCCGCCATCTATCTCTCGGATTCGCTCTCGCCTGAAACGAAAATCCGTTCGCTCGAAGAGACCGTCCGGCTCGAAACGCGCACCAAGACGCTCAACCCTAAATGGTACGAAGGCATGCTCAAGCACGGCTTTCGTGGCGTGGCCGAAATAGAGAACCATGTCAGCAATACTTTCGGCTGGTCTGCAACTGCCGACGCCGTTGACGATTGGGTCTACACGGAGGTCGCCAATACCTTCGTGCTCGACCGCGAGATGCTTGAGCGTCTCTGTCATCTTAATCCACACTCCGTACGCTCGCTCGTCCGCCGTCTCCTCGAAGCGCAGGGCCGCGGCTTCTGGGCCGCCGAAGAAGCGACGCTTGAAAGACTGCACGAAATTTTTGCTCATCTTGAAGCACGCCTCGAAGGCGTCGGCTGAATTGATTGCCGTTGAGAATCAGATGAACGTCACTGTCCTCTACGTCGGGTCAAGCCTTCTCGCGCCGCTCAAGGATGCGGAGCGTGAGATTAACCGTGAGTATAGGCTGGGCCTGCGTGTGGCTGCTTACAATTTCGGAGCGACGTTAGACGATGACGAGTGGCGAGAGGTGGAGCATGATTTGAGCGCGGCGGATGTCGTCTTCGTCATACATGTCATGGACGGGGAGAACGGCTCGCGCCTGCTCGAAGCGTTGGAGCGACACGGTGCGCGGCATCATGCTGTGATAGTCATCAACTGTATGCCCGACCTGATGCGACGGACGCGTATGGGCGGCCTCGACTTCGCACGCTTGTTTAAGGCAGGGATGACGAAGAACGACGATGCAGGGAGGCTGGCGGGCGAAGACGCGGAGAAGCGTGGTGTTGGCAGAGCAAGGCGGTTGGCGGGGCGCGTCGGCTCATGGATGGGTGAGCAGGCGCGCGGCGCGCGTGGGAAGAAGAGGCGCGGTAGTCATACGCAGTATTTGAAGTTAATCGAGCGGTTGCCGTCCATCCTGCGCTTTGTGCCGAGCGCCGGGAAACTCGGAGACGTTAAGCACTATCTGGCGCTCTTCTGTTATTTCCTGCAACCGACGCCCGCCAATATTCGCTCGATGGTTCTGTACGCGCTCAAGCATTACGTGCCGGACGAGCGGCTGGCGCAGGCGCGTATAAAGGTTGAGCAGCCTGAATCGTTGCCCGCCGTCGCAATCTATCACCCGGATGCGCCGTCGCTGTTTGAGACATACGAAGCTTACGCGGAGTGGTATGCGCGGCGCGCTCAGCGGACAGGCGCGCAGGCCCTCACTGCCGAGCACACCATCGGACTCCTGCTGATGCGCCCGCAGATTGTCTCGAAGACGCGCAAGCATTACGACGGATTAATACGCGCCATAGAAGCTGAAGGACTCGCCGTGCTGCCAGCCCTTTCGACGCTGATGGACAATCGGGAGGCGTGCGAGAAATTTTTTGTCGGGGAAGTCCAAAGTCCAAGGTCCAAAGTCCAAAGTCCGAGTAATGGTCAACATGAAGTAGGGAGCAACGGACAACGGGCAAGCGAGGATGAACAACAGGCACGTGATGGCGGGCGCGCGTCGCGTGTGAGCCAGATTGTTTCGCTGACTGGCTTCAGCTTCGTGGGCGGCCCGGCGATGAATGACAGCGAGGCTGCTGCAAGCTACCTGCGAGAGTTGAATCGTCCGTTCCGTTCGGCGGTCAGCCTTGATATGCAGACGATTGAGTCTTGGCGTTCGTCTGGAACGGGATTGAATCCCGTGCAGGCGGGAATGCAGATCGCTATTCCTGAGTTGGATGGCGCGACAGAGCCTTTCGTTTATGGCGGAATCCCTGTCGAGTCATGCGAGCCTGTGCCGATTGATGAGCGCTGTCGTCGTCTGGCCCGCCGTTTGAAGCGTTGGAACTATCTGCAAACGAGCGCGCGGGCAAACGTCAAGCTGGCCCTACTGCTCTTCTGTTTCCCGCCGAACAAGGGAAACGTCGGAACGGCGGCCGACCTTGATGTCTTTCCGAGCGTGTGGGAGATTCTGCAACGCTTGCGGATGGAAGGCTACGCTGTTGAGTTGCCGCCGGATGCAGACGCGTTGCGCGAGTTGTTGCTTAACGGCAACTCGGAAAAGTTTGGAACGACCGCTAATGTTTGCTACCGCATGAGCGTTGACGAGTATAAACGCTTGTGTCCTTACGTCAGCGAGATTGAAGAGGAGTGGGGAAGCGCGCCGGGGAAGATTAATTCGCGTGACGACGAGTTGCTGATTCAGGGTATTCAACTCGGCAGCGTCTTCGTCGGCGTGCAGCCGACCTTCGGTTATGAGGGCGACCCGATGCGGCTTTTGATGGCGCGTAGCGGAGCGCCGCATCATGGTTTTATGGCGCTTTATACGTATCTCGAAAAAGTTTACGGCGCGGACGCCGTGCTTCATGTCGGCACGCATGGTGCGATGGAGTTTATGCCGGGCAAGCAGGTCGGACTCTCCGAGTCTTGTTGGCCCGACCGTCTCATCGGAGAGTTGCCGAACGTCTATCTCTACAGCGTCAATAATCCTTCGGAAGGCTCAATCGCGAAGCGCCGCTCCTATGCGGAGTTAATCTCCTACCTGACGCCGCCGATTGAAAACGCGGGTCTCTACAAAAACCTCGCCGCGTTGAAAGAGTTGCTGCTGGCGTACAGGCAGACGACCGACGAGCGAGAGCGTGAGCAACTGTATCCATCAATCGAAGAGATGGCGCGCTCTTTAAATTTTGAGCTTGATGGCTGAAGTCTCCTGCCGCTCTGGCAATCCGCGCCCGTCTTTTCTACAATGTGACCCCCCCCGCATTTGCTCCCCACACAAACAGCAACCTTGCTGCATCTCATTCAGGCTGAAGCGTGCTCGACACCTACGGCCGACGGAATGCGGGCATTAGCATTACGAGCGGGTAATAAATATGATTTTAAGTCGCACCGTTTCTCGATACGGGAAGTGCCTCACAAACATGCGCGGGCAAATTCAGTTGAGCAAGTCAATCAGGCAGATGAGCCGTGCGTGTCTTATCGCGATTATTATCGCGGCGGCATCTCAGGCGGGAAGCGCGGCGACGCTGCCGAGCGGTTTCGCGGAGACGCTCGTTGCCGGTGGATTATCGAACCCGACGGCGATGGCGTTTGCGCCTGACGGCCGTTTGTTCGTCTGTCAACAGGGCGGGCAAGTGCGCATCATTAAGAACGGCGCGCTGCTGGCCGCTCCGTTTCTGACAGTGACGACGGACTCAAACGGCGAGCGCGGATTATTGGGTTTGACCTTCGACCCGAACTTCAACACAAACCACTGGCTCTACATCTACTACACTGTTACCTCGACGCCGCGACACAATCGCGTCAGCCGCTTTACGGCCAACGGCGACGTTGTTGTTCTCGGCAGCGAGGTCGTGATTCTTGAGTTGAATGATTTGTCGTCTGCCACAAATCACAACGGCGGCGCGATGCACTTCGGTGAGGACGGCAAGCTCTACATCGCCGTCGGCGAAAACGCTAACGCCGCAAATTCGCAGACGCTCAACAACCTGCTCGGAAAGATGCTGCGCATTAATAGCGACGGCTCGATTCCCTCGGACAATCCTTTCTTCAACACGGCGACGGGACAGAACCGTGCCATCTGGGCCCTGGGCCTGCGTAACCCTTACACGTTTGCGTTCCAGCCCGTGACACGCCGCATGTTCATCAACGACGTAGGCCAGAACGCCTGGGAGGAGATTAACGACGGAATTGCTGGCTCTAACTACGGTTGGCCCAACACGGAAGGCCCGACGACGAACCCAAGCTTTCGCAGCCCGCTCTTTGCTTACGGCCACGGCAGCAGCGAAACGACCGGCTGCGCCATCACAGGCGGCACGTTCTACAACCCGTCCGCCAATCAGTTTCCCGGCGAATACTTCGGCCAGTATTTCTTCGCAGACTTTTGCAGCGGTTGGATTAGACGACTCAACCCGGCGGACAACTCCGTCACAGGTTTTGCGACGGGAATCCCTGCCCCTGTAGATTTGCGTGTCGGCCCGGATGGCAACTTGTATTACCTGGCGAGAGGCAGCGGTTCTATTTTCAGAATCCATTACACGGCCCCGCTGGTTAACGTCTTTCAGTTTAGCGCCGCCTCGTACAACGCGCAGGAGGGCGGCGGAAGCTTCCCCGTCATCGTTAGTCGAACAGGCAATACGACAATCGCCGCGACCGTTGACTATACGGCCGTCAACGGGAGCGCCAACGATAGAAATGATTACACGAGCGCCATCGGCACGCTGCGTTTCGCAGCAGGTGAGACGACCAAAACCATCAACATCCTGCTCACGGACGACGCCTTTGCGGAGGGCACGGAGAGCCTGACGCTCTCGCTCTCGAATCCGACCGCAGGCTTCAGCCTCGGCAATCAGAACACGGCGCAGATGTTCATCACGGATAACGACACAGGCCCGGCTTTACCGAATCCGATTGACGAGGCGCGCTTCTTCGTCCGCCAGCACTATCACGATTTTCTCAACCGCGAGCCTGATCAGGGCGGGCTGGATTACTGGACAGGGCAGATTACCCTTTGCGGAACTGACGCCACCTGCCTTGACCAGAGACGCACAGGCGTTTCGGCAGCCTTCTTCGTCGAGCAGGAGTTTCAGCAGACGGGCTTCTTTATCTATCGCTTCCGCAAAGCCTCGCTCGGTGTGCGGCCCACCTATGTTCAATTCACGCGCGACCGTGGAACGCTTCAGAGCAGTTCGGACCTTGAAACGGGCAAGCAGGCTTTCGCAGAAGCGTTTGTGCAGACGACGGAATTCGTCGCCAGATACGGCGCGTCTTCGACGTGCCCTGATTTCGTTGACGCGCTGATTAACACAGTCCGTCAAAGCTCAGCGGTGGAGATGGCGTCGCGCCGCACGGAGTTAATCGGCGAGTGCAACACTTATGCAGGCAATACGGTTGTCCAGCGGGCGCGCGTCGTGCGCAGGCTGATCGAGTATCAGGAGTTTGTGAACGCGGAATATAATCCGGCCTTTGTGCTGGCGCAGTATTTCGAGTATTTGCGGCGTGAGCCGGACGAGGGCGGCTACCAGTTCTGGCTCGACGTGGTTAGAAATCGCGACCCGAACAACTATCTGGGAATGGTGCAGGCTTTCATCATCTCGCCCGAATACAGGCAGCGATTCGGGCAACAGTAGTGAAGCGAAGATGAGAGGGACGCTCAGCCTTTATTGGCTTGGCGGATTTGGCGTTTAAAATCGGCGGGCGTGAGGCGATGTATGAAAGCCTCGCGCCCGTTGATGGTAATGACGGGAATCTTCAGGATGTAGCGTTTCTTGAGGGCCGCATCTTCGTCAATATTAATCTCTTCGAGTTCGTATTCGCCGGCGCAGTTGGCGGCACGCACAGCTTCGCGCGCCTCCTCGCAAAGATGACAGCCCGGGCGCGTGTAAAACCTGACTTCCGCTCTTTTGTCCATGATTGTCTGCCGCTCCTCGTCCGCGCGTTTTCAGGATAACAGGCTTTAAGCCGCACGCGAGTTAAACACAGGCCCGTGAGTTAAACAAAAGCCTTGCCACAATTTTGTGAAAAGGGTATAAATACCCCACCGAGCCAATTATAATATTTCATTCTGGCGCGGCGCTCTTCATGTTAACGCGAAAGTCCGAATCTGGTGCAGAGAGTCTATCCCTGTGAGACGGGGAGTTGTACAATCTGCCCGAAGGCGGTCAGGGCGGAACTCTATCGTTAATCGAATCCGACATTTTCGAGCCGTCAAGCCTGTTTTTATAGAGGGAGGTCTACGGCGTGGACAGTAAGCCGAATACAGAGACAAGCGCGGGCAGCACCCAGCCGGAAGGTGTGGCTGAGAGGGAAGTGCCTGCGAAGACAACGCCTGCGGCGCGCGTTGCGCCGGGAGCGGCGAAGGCCGGTGCGACGCCCGTCGCCGGAGTCGCAAAGGGTATTGCCAAGCCTGTCGCAGCGCGTGCGACAGGCGCGGTGCTGGAAAGCACGCCCGACCCGCCCGTCAATAAGACGCGGCGGCGGATTGTCTGGGCGGCGGTGGCCGGATTTCTGGCGACCAGTTTCCTGATGTTCCTGCGCTTCTTTCTACCGCGCACCACCACAGAGCCGGCGACTAAGTTTCGCATCGGCTTTCCTTCGGATTATTCCGTCGGCGTTGACACCAAATGGCAGCAGCAGTATCGCATCTGGGTCAACAAAAGCTCGGACAAGCTGTTTGTCATCTATGCGCGCTGCACGCACCTCGGCTGCACGCCCGACTGGAAGGCCAGTGAGAACAAGTTTAAATGTCCCTGCCACGGCAGCGGCTACGATTCCGACGGCATTAACTTTGAAGGCCCTGCGCCGCGCCCGATGGACAGAGCCTACGTCGAACTTGACGCCGAAGGGCAGATTGTCGTTGACACCAATAAGCTTTACGAAAAGCCCAAGGGCGAAAAGGGCGAGTTTGAAGAGGAAGGCGCTTACATTCCACTTTAACTAGTGAGGGGCGGATATGGAAACGGAACGTCCTGAAGGAACAGAGACAAAGCAGATTAGTGACGGCGGCAGCGACGGCAACGGCGGCAAGCCGACCTTGCTGGAAAAGGTTCGCGAGCAGGGCCTGGCGCTCAAGACGCAGGCGGTTGACGAAGCCAAGCAGCTCAAAGACCCGCAGCAGACACAACTCTGGAAGTCTATCTTCCGCGTCTCGCACGACCGCTCCGATCCGCGCAATCGCTCGCTCGCTATTCTCTCAAACGTCTTCCTGCACCTGCACCCTGCGAAGGTCAATCGCGATGCCGTGCGCTACGGTTTTACGTGGGGCATGGGCGGCATCACGTTTTATCTCTTCATCGTCCTGACCTTCACGGGCGTGCTCCTGATGTTCTACTACCACCCGACCAAGGTGCAGGCGTTTCGCGACATCCTTTATCTTGAGCACGACGTTCCCTTCGGTAAGCTCTTACGGAACATGCACCGCTGGGCTGCGCACCTGATGGTCATCACGACATGGCTGCACATGTTCCGCGTCGTGCTAACAGGCTCATACAAAAAGCCGCGCGAGTTTAACTGGTGTGTCGGCGTCGTGCTTTTAGTCTTAACGCTGCTGCTTTCTTTCACGGGCTACCTGCTGCCGGATGACCAGCTTGGCTTCTGGGCCGTGACGGTCGGGACGAACATGGCGCGTGCGACCCCTTTGCTCGGCAGCGAAGGCCCGTTTGGCCCACAACTCGGCATGACGCCCTTTAACGACGTGCGCTTCGGTCTGCTCGGCGGCTCAATTGTGGATGCCAACGCGCTCCTGCGTTCGTATATCTGGCATTGCATCGGCATCCCGCTCGTCGCTTCGATTTTCATGGCCGTGCATTTCTGGCGCATACGCAAGGACGGCGGCATCTCCGGCCCCGCGCCCGTCGTGCTCGAATCGGAGATGAAGGCGGTGAGGAAAAAGTAAAAAAGTGATGAGTAATGAGTAATGAGTAATGAGTAAAAGAAAGCAAAGTATTTAACTCATCACTCATTACTCATCACTCATCACTGTAGTTAAGTTGGAGATGATGGGAATGGCAAAGCGAAGATTCAATCCTCGTACCATCAAGTTGCTGTTCGTCTTGCTCGCGATAGTTTTCGTGGGGTTGTTCATCTGGTCTGTTGAAGACTGGCGGCAACTCTGGAAGATTACTTCGACGCCGGACAACGTGCCGATTGTGGCAATGCTGTTTCTAGTGCCCTTCTTTACGTGGTACGGCGTCAAGCAGGCGATACGGAACGATGAGCTGATTGAGAAGCTCGAAGAAGACCCGCAGCTTGCTAAGACGCATCATCGCAAGGTTGAGCCGTGGAGGCCCGGTTGGGCGCGCGAGCTTCACGTCTGGCCCTACCTCGTGCGCATCGAATTCTTAGCCGCCGTCATCGTCACGGTAATACTCTTCGTCTGGTCCATCACGCTCGATGCGCCCCTTGAAGAGCCTGCCAATCCGAATCTGACGATGAACCCGTCGAAGGCTCCATGGTATTTCCTTGGCTTGCAGGAGATGCTGGTCTATTTCGATCCGTGGATTGCGGGCGTGGTGATGCCGTCAATAATGATGATCGGGTTGATGGTCTTCCCGTACGTTGATTCCAACCCGCTCGGCAACGGTTATTACACCATCAAGCAGCGCAAGTTTTCGCTCGCGATGTTCGGAATCGGGTGGGTGACGTGGATTATCCTGATTATCATCGGGACGTTCATACGCGGGCCGGGCTGGGTCTGGTTCTGGCCGGGGCAGACGTGGGATCACAACGTCGTCGTCAACGACCGCAACATTGACCTGCACGATTGGTTCGCACAGAAACTCGGACTCTCGTTTCTGTCTGCCAATCCATGGAAGTTTCTTTTCGGCGCGCTGGTGGTCGGCGGTTTTTTCATCCTCTGCGGTTATCTGCTGCACCTGCTGATGCGCAGCACAGAGTTTGAGCGAAAAATCCTGTCGCGCACGAGCCTGCTGCAATACTTGACGTTTCAGTTCTTCGCCATCGCGGTGCTGTTCGCCCTGCCCATCAAGATCATTTTGCGGCTGGCGCTCAACATCAAGTACGTTTGGGTAACGCCCTGGTTCAACATCTGACTTAAACCATTCGCGGAGGAATGACACAGGTGGCTGACTCTGCTAACGCTGACAAGATAGTGAAAAGAGAAGAGCCTGAACTTCCGGCCTCGGACCCGATTGTCAGTCGCTCGACGAGCGCCATTCTGCTCGTCAGCGCGCTCTTGCTGACGGCCGTGCTGGCGTGGGCGCTCTACGATGAAGCGTTCGGCCAGCGCCCTTGGAAGTCTGCGCAGCGAGAGTTTGTCGAGCGCGAATCGCGCTATCTGAGAAGACTCAAGAAAAACGTGAAGACTACCGAGCGCGAAGTCCGCAACAGCGAGGAATATCAAACACTGGCCGCCGAAGCCGACGCAGCGCGTAAGCTGGTTGAGCCGGAAAAGAAGCAGAAAGAAGCGGAGGTGCGCGCCCTCGATAGAGAACTGGACGCCATTACCGAACCCTTTCAGGGCGCACGCGGCGAACTGAGCGTTATTAACTACCAGATCGAAACTGCCGGCGAGTCGAACAAGGGGAAATATCGTCAAAAAGCAGACCAACTGCGTAAGCGGAAGATCACGGTTTACATGCCGGTTGATGGCAGCCCGGACAAGACCGAGGAGAAACAGTTTACCTACGACGAGCTACAGAAGCTCTACACGGATAAGAAAACCGAGAAGGGAAAGAAGCTAACTGAAATTGCGGAACTCCTAAAGAAGCCCGCCGAACTCGATAAGAAACGCAACGACTATCTGAAGAACAATCTTCCCGGCCTGACCGAGACCGCCATTGACAGCCTGCTCAAAAGAAACGAGAGCTTCGATTATTCGCTGAGCGCGCACCAGATTAACGTGCCGCAGGAGAATATCGTTGACCGTTGCGAAGCCTGCCATCTGGGCACGCGTGAGCCGCTTGATTTGACGCCCGCCACCATGCGTCCGCTCGATTCTCGCAAGCCCGATGAATGGTCCAGAGCCTTCGTCAGCCATCCCAACAAGCGCCTGCTCGAAATTCACAACCCAGACCGCTTCGGTTGCGCAGGTTGCCACGGCGGCAACGGCCGCGCGACCACCACCATTGAGAAGGCACACGGCCTCAATCCATTCTGGCTGCACCCGCTCCACGAGAAAGAGAACATGGAAGCGGGCTGCCAGCAATGCCATACCGCCGACCGCGTTTTAGACGGCGCGCCGAACCTGACGCTCGGCAAAGACCTCTTTCAGGAACGCGGCTGCGTCGGTTGTCATCGCGCGGAGAATTTCGACCGCGAGACGGACGCGCTCTCAAACGCGCGCCAGACCATCGCTCAACTGGAAGAGCGGATTGTCGCCAACGAACGCGAGTCGAAGTTTAAGTCGGAAGCTTCGGGACAGATTTCAGACGAAGGCGAGGCGCAAAAGCTGCTCGCCGAAGCGGAATCCCTGCGCGTCACGAACAGCCTCATCGCCGCGCAGATTGACGAGCTTAACGTTCAATCCAGATACCTGATGCAGGACCAGAAGAAGGTCGGGCCGAATCTGAAGGACGTGCGGCTCAAGCTGAAGAAGGAATGGATTCCCGAATGGCTGCGCGATCCGCAAAGTTTTCGTCCCGGAACGAAGATGCCTACGTTCTGGCGTCTCGACGGCGAAGGCAATCACAGGTCGCAGGACAACGATCTGGAAGTCAGCGAGCGCAAGGCCATTGCCGCTTATATCTGGCAGGAGAGCTTCGACGGCAAAGTCGCACCGCAAGACCCAGCGCAGGGCAATGTCGGAAACGGCAAAGACCTGTTTGAGCAGCGCGGCTGCATGGCCTGTCATTCCATCGGCGACGGCGAAGCGGCAGTCGGCGGACGCTTTGCCGCCAACCTGACGCGCGTCGGCGATAAGGCCAACTTCGATTACATCGTCCGTTGGATTTACAACCCGCGCGAACGCTGGGCTCCTTATTGTCCGAAAGAAAAGCGTGATCTGACGCGCGACGACTACGAGAAGAAGGGACTCAAATTCGAGTTTGATACAGAGCTTCATTCCAGATGTCCGAACGACGGCGCGGAACTGCAAGTGCAGAACATGACAGTGATGCCCAACTTCCGTTTGACGCTCACGGACGCGCGCGACATCGCCGCTTATCTCTTCTCGTTGCGTCAAAACAGCAGCTACGAAGACGCGTCCTACATGGACGACCCCAATTTGAAGGCGCAGGGGGCATTGCTCATCAAGCAGTATGGCTGCGCCGGTTGCCACGAAATTAAAGGCTTTGAAGAAGAGCAGCGCATCGGCAAGGAACTCTCGACCGAAGGCAGCACCCCTATTGAACGCCTCGATTTCGCACTGATGACTCAGGATGCTGAGCATGGCAAAGACCCGCTCAACCTGCACCCTGATAAGAAGGGCGAAGAGTGGTATAACCACAAGGGCTTCATCGAACACAAACTGGCGGAGCCTTCCATCTACGACTTCGGCAAGGAGAAAGAGCCGCAAGACCGTCTCCGCATGCCGCGTCCTTATCTGAAAGACGACTGGCGCAACGCCTTGACGACATTCCTGCTCGGCAGCGTCGGCGCTGAAGGCGCAAACGTTCCAGTCTCCATGTTCTACAACCCTTCGGACCGGCAGAAGGCCGTGCAGGAGGGCTGGTGGGTCATCAAGAAGTATAACTGCATGGGCTGCCACAGCATTCAGATCGGGCAAAAATCCGTCCTGATGGACTTGCCGCTCTACCAGCAGTCGGAATGGATTGATCAGCTACCGCCGCGCCTGCATAGCGAAGGCGCACGCGTTGACCCCGAATGGCTGCTGCGTTTTCTGCACGACCCGTCCCTGAGCGACGAGGCTGGCAGGGCCGAACCCGGCCGCAGCGACAAGACCGTCAGCCAGACACAACTGAGCGCAAAGACAGTCGTTAATCCTGCTGCTCAACCACAGGGGCAAGGCAATCAAGGGCAGTCGAACCAGTCGCAGTCAAACAATAGCCAGGCCACCGTTAATCAAAATAACCAGAACGCGCAGGCCGGTAATCAAACGAACACGGGCGGTCAAAATGCTGCTGGACAAAACACGGCCGGACAAAACGCCGGCGGGCAAAATGGCAACAATCAAAATGCCGGCGCACCGAAAAATCTAATCCAGCAGGGCTTGGACCAGTTAAGGGCGCAGCCCGGCACTGACCGCAATGGTGTGCGACCGTATCTGAAGGCGAGGATGCCGACGTTTAGTTTCTCGCCCAACGAACTGCGCACGCTCGTCCGCTTCTTCATGGCGATGTCGTCGCAGCAGGACCCGTACATACAAGAGCCTGTCGAGCCGCTCTCAAACGACGAGCGCTTGCTGGCACGTCAGATGTTCACATCTGGGACGCCCTGCCTGAAGTGTCACATCACGGGAGACGCCGCGCGCGACAAGACGGCCTCCGCGCCAAACTTCCTGCTGGCGAGCGAACGCTTGAAGCCAGATTGGACGTATCGCTGGCTGCTGGACCCGCAGGCCATCAGCCCCGGCACGGCGATGCCGAAGGAGTTGTTCAGAAGAGAGGCGGACGGCCGCTGGGTGCTCAACGTAGCGCAGGGGCCTGAGAGCTTCAACCAGTATCACAAGGACCACGCACGCCTGCTCGTGCGCTACATGTTCCTGATGACGCCGGAAGAGCAGCGTGCTTTGAACGCGACCTCGCCCGCGCCGACAGCAGGCTCAGCGCCCGCCCCGACCGAGCAAGCGCCGCCCGCAACAGCGCCAGCCGCGCCCACAGCCCACGCGCGAAAGCGGCGTAGCAGCAGGCTTGCGTCGCAAGGCAAAGGCAGTCGTGGGAGGCGTAGCAGTCGTGAGGTACAAAGCCTGCGCAGCCATCGCCAGAAGCGAATGGTGCGAATCAAGAGCAGCGATTCTGTGTTGAGCGTGACGGGCGTCGGCGTGGTGGCAGCGCCGCTCGGCAGCGTTGGATTTTAGATTTATGAGTCTTATGGCTTACAATTACCGCGAATTCATCTTATCTCCTGTGGAGGATTAGTTATATGTTGTCGCAACGTGCGCGCTTCTGGCTCGCCGTCTCCGTCATGGTGTCGCTGCTGGCCTTTAGTCTCGCCTGTAAAAAGAAGGCTGTCGAGGACGACGAGGTAGCGGAAGACCAGCCCGCCGCCACGCCCTACAAGAGCAAAGGCGATGAGGGAACAATCACGGGCAAGGTCTCGCTCAATGGGGCAGCGCCCGCGCCGAAGCCGATTGACATGTCGCAGGACGGCGCGTGCGTGCAGATGAACGCCAACCCTCATTCAGACGAAGTCGCCGTCAAGGACGGCAAGCTGGGTTACGTGTTCGTCTACATCAAGGATGGTCAGGTGACGGGCGGCAAGAAAGTCAAGGACTACTCCTTTGACATGCCCTCGCAGCCAGCCGTACTCGACCAGAGAGGATGCCGCTACGAGCCGCACGTGCTCGGCGTCGTCGCCAAGCAGACGATTAACGTCACCAACTCCGACCCGACCACGCACAACGTCAACGTGCAGGCCAAGAGCAACGAGAAGTGGAATCAGTCACAGACGCAGGGCGCGCCGCCCATCGTCAAAACCTTCGCGCGCGCTGAAACGCTCATCCCCATCAAGTGCAACCAGCATCCGTGGATGAAGGCTTACGTCAATGTGCTCAGCCATCCTTTCTTCTTCGTCACGAAAGAGGACGGCACATTTACAATCACGGGCGTGCCGCCCGGCACATACACGCTCGTCGCCTGGCACGAAAAGTTTGGTGAAAAGACTGCGCAGGTCAAGGTTGACGCCAAAGGCACTGTCACCAGCGACTTCACCTTCGACGGCGGCGCGACAGCAGCCATCGAAGACAGCTCTTTGAAGCTGATGCCCGCAATCGAGTTTCCGATGCTGGGGCATCACTGATAAAGCAGTGACAAGTGACAAGTTAAAAGAATAGCTTTTCTCTCGTCTCTCGTTTCTTCTTGCTCGTCACTCGTCACTTGTCACTCGTCACTGTTGTTATGAACCGGGGTCTTCATCGTTTCACAGTCTTTGTGACGTGCGCCACGCTTTTTTTGATTGTGGCGGGTGCGCTCGTCACCAGCCATGATGCAGGGTTGGCTGCGCCGGACTGGCCGCTGTCCTACGGGCAGGTCTTTCCGAAGATGGTCGGAAATCTGTTCTGGGAGCACGGCCATAGGATGATCGCAACGGCTGTCGGCTTGCTGACGATTATCTTAAACGTCTGGCTCTGGCGGCGCGAGCCGCGCGCGTGGGTGCGAAGGCTCGGATTGTTTGCGCTCCTGATGGTGATAGCGCAGGGGTTGCTCGGCGGATTGACGGTCAGGCTTTTGCTGCCGCTCTGGGTTTCGTCGGCGCATGCCTGTCTGGCCCAACTCTTTTTCTGCACGCTGGTCAGCCTGTCAGTCTTCACTGCGCCCGGCTGGCAGCAGCAGCGAGAGACAATCGAAGAGGCAGGCAGCTTGTCTGTACGTTATCTGGCTGTGGCAGCCTTCGCCCTGACTTTCGTGCAGTTGGCTTTAGGCGCAACGCTGCGCCATTCCGCGACGTGGGACCAGTATCTGCCGACTAATCTGTTGTTGGCCCACATCACGGGTGCTGTGCTGGTGCTGTTGGTTCTGGGCTATACGGTCTTGACGACGCTACGGCTCTACGGCGACCGCGCTTACCTTGCGCGGCCCGCCAAGCTGGCCGGAGCAATCCTTGGAGTGCAACTGGTTCTCGGCGTCCTGACCTTTCTGGCGAGAAACGCATCGCCCGAAGACCCGCAGCCCTTGAATCCGATGATTAGTTTGACGGTCGCACACGTCGCCTGCGGCGCGCTCGTGCTGGCTATGACAGTCGTTCTGGCTTTGCGTGCCTTCCGTCTCTTGAGAAGCAGTCAGACCGCCACCGCTCAGTACCAGATGAACGCTGCGCGCAGCTAAGCGCGGCCGAAGAATTTTAGAGAAGCAAAAACTATTTACATGAAAAGTGCTGTCATCGAACTCAGTCAGGGCCATGTGAGCGAGCAGGGGGGGGAAGCGCTGAGTGTTCGCGAAAAATTGCCGGCCTATCTGGAACTGACGAAGCCGCGCATAACGTTTCTGATAGTGTTGACAGCGGCCGCCGGTTTTTGTCTCGGCGCGCAGAATGGCGTCAACTACGCGACGCTCTTTCACGCGATGACGGGCATCGCGCTGCTCTCGTCAGGAATAGCGACGCTCAATCAGTATATGGAACGAGGGCTTGACGGGCGTATGCGGCGCACGCAAATGCGTCCGCTGCCGACAGGAAAGCTCGCGCCAAATGAAGCCCTCTTTTTTGGTATCGCGCTGACGCTTGTTGCCGAAGTCTATCTGGCGCTTGCGACCAACCCTTTGACGGCGCTGCTCGGATTGACGGTCATCGCGGGCTATCTCTTCTGCTATACGCCGCTCAAGACGAGGACGACGCTCTCAACCTTTGTCGGCGCGTTTCCGGGAGCGATGCCGCCCCTGATGGGCTGGACGGCTGCCAGCGGCCACATGAGCGCGGGCGCGTGGGTGCTCTTCGCCATCCTGTTTCTCTGGCAGTTTCCACACTTTCTGGCTATCGCCTGGATGTACAGGGAAGACTACGAGCGCGCGGGGATACGGATGCTGCCGGTGGTCGAACCCGCCGGTCGCGTGACCGGGCAGCAAATCGTCGCCTACACGCTGATGCTCTTGCCTGTCAGCCTGCTGCCGACGCTGCTGGGAATTTCCGGCCACATCTATTTCTACGGCGCTCTGGCGCTCGGCCTGCTCTTTCTCTACAGCAGCCTGCGCGCGGCCTTCTCAAAATCGAGGCAGCAGGCGCGGCAGCTCTTGCTTGCATCCGTGCTCTACCTGCCGCTGCTCTTTGTGTTGATGGTATTAAACCAGTAATGAGTAATGAGTGATGAGTGATGAGTAACAGAAAGAAAGTTATTAACTCATCACTCATTACTCATCACTCATTACTTAAGGAGATTAACCGATGGGTCGCGTTCTGGCGGCATTAATCTGGCTCGTTACGCTCCTCACTGTCATTCTCTTTGTGAGTAAGCGCTGGTGGTTTCCCGAAAACATCGCTGCGCACGGCTTCAGCATTGATAGCCAGTTTACGATCACGATGCTGGTGGTCGCCTTTGCTTTCGTCGCCGCGCAAATCGGCCTCGGCTATACAATCTGGAAATACCGCGCCACGCCGGAAGACAAGAAATCGCGCGCCACCTACTCGCACGGCAACAACCGTCTCGAAGTGCTCTGGACCGGCATCACGGCGTTGATCTTCATCGGTCTGGCTATCATGGGTCAACGCGTCTGGGCTTCGCTCCACTTTCAGGACGCGCCCAACCGTTCCGATAATCAGCCGGCATACGAAATCCGCGTCGTCTCTCAGCAATTTCAGTGGAACTTTCATTATCCCGGCAAAGACAAAACGTTCGGACACACAGACCCGAAGTTGATTAACGACGGCTCGCAGAATTTCATAGGGCTTGACGACGCAGACCCAAACTCGAAGGACGACATCATTGCTCCGACGCTTGTCATCCCGCTCAACGAGCCGGTCCGATTAGTGCTGCGGTCAAGGGATGTGACCCATAGTCTCTGGATTCCCAACATGCGGTTCAAGCAGGACACTGTTCCGGGTCTGGAAATCCCCGTCCATTTCATGGCGACGAAAGATGGATGCTACGAGATAGCCTGCGCCGAATTGTGCGGACAGCTTCATTATAAGATGGGCGCGAAAATGCTGGTTCTGCCGGACGCGGAGCATCAGGCTCTGGTCTCTTTGTCGCAGCCTGAATTTCAGAAGAAGAGAGATGAGTATTTAGCAAAGTACAACTGTAAATAGCAGCAGTATTATCAAGGGTGAATGAGCGCAGCCGGACAGCCGTTTGCTTGAAGGCTTCGAGCTTGTTGAAGAGGAGATAAGCATGGCAGAGGTCGAACCTGTACAGGAAACTCATGCGGAGCACGGGACACACGCCCACGGCGAGGTGCACCGTCATCCGGCCCCGACCGGCTTTATACGCAAGTATATCTTCAGCGTTGACCATAAGGTGATCGGCATACAGTATCTGCTGCTGGCGATGTTCTCCGTCTTTGTCGGCCTGATTCTCTCGATACTGATGCGCGTTCGCCTGACGTGGCCCACAACCGGGCTTCCCGGTCTTGAGTGGTTCTTCGGCCCGGAAGCCGCGCCCGGCGGTGTGATGAACCCCGAAGTCTATCTCGCGCTCGTAACGATGCACGGGACGATGATGGTCTTCTTCGTCCTGACGACAGCGCCGCAGGGAGGTTTTGGCAACTACTTTCTCCCGATTCAAATCGGCGCGGACGACATGGCCTTTCCAGTCCTCAACATGCTCTCCTTCTGGGTGACGTTTGTCGGGCTGGTCGTTTTGTGCGCGGCCTTCTTCGTGACGGGCGGAGCGCCCACGGGAGGCTGGACAGGCTACCCGACCTTGAGCGCCGTCGGTGAACTGCTCAACGTGCCCGGAATGGGAAGGGGCACGGACCTCTGGATTATCAGCATCGCCATCTTCTGCGTAGCATCGCTTTTGGGCGCGCTCAATTTCCTGACGACGATGCTCAACATGCGTGCGCGCGGGCTCTCTCTGATGCGTCTGCCCTTGACGTGCTGGGGATGGTTTACGACGGCTGTGCTGGCGCTCCTTGCGTTTCCCGTGCTGCTCGGCGGCGGAATCCTGCTCTTGCTGGACAGGATGGCCGGGACGAGTTTCTTTGTGCCGGGCGGATTATCAAACGGCGAGACGCTGCTGCCGCATAGCGGCGGCTCACCTATTTTGTGGCAGCACCTCTTCTGGTTTTTCGGCCACCCGGAAGTCTACATCGCTATCCTGCCGGGCATGGGCGCAACCTCGCACATCCTTTCGACGTTTGCCCGGAAGCCCGTCTTCGGCTATCGCGCGATGGTGTTTGCGATGTTCGGCATCGGCCTGCTCGGTTTCTTCGTCTGGGGGCATCACATGTTCATCAGCGGCATGAACCCCTACACGGCGATGACCTTTTCCATCCTGACGCTTTCAATCGGCGTCCCTTCGGCCGTCAAGACTTTCAACTGGCTCGGAACATTGTGGGGCGGAAAAATTCGCTTCACGACGCCGATGCTCTTTGCCATCGGTTTTGTCTCGCTCTTCGTCGCGGGCGGCATCACAGGCATCGTGCTCGGCCAAACTTCCCTGGACCTTCCGATGCACGATACATACTTTGTGCTCGGCCACTTTCACCTCGTGATGGGCGTGGCTGCAATTTTCGGAATGTTCGCTGGCGTCTATTTCTGGTTTCCGAAGATGTTCGGACGAATGATGAGCGAGCGGCTGGGACGTTTTCATTTCTGGATTACGTTTGCAGGCGTCTACGCCATCTTCATTCCGATGCACATTATGGGAATCGTCGGGATGCCGCGCCGCTACGCGCAGTTTACCGAATACAAGTTTCTCGAAACGCTGCACCCGCTCGTCGTCTTCGTCACCATCGCGGTCTTCGTGACGGCGACCGTGCAGTTAGTCTTCCTCTTTAATTTCATCTGGAGTCTGTTTAAGGGCGAGAAGGCGGGCGATAATCCATGGGAGGCGACCACGCTTGAGTGGGCCACCACGTCGCCGCCGCCCCACGATAATTTCGCAGGCATCCCGCAGACGGTTTATCGCGGGCCTTATGAATTTTCTGTGCCGGGCGCGCCCAGAGATTACATCATGCAGACGGAACCCGACCCGGCGGCACAGGCAGCGCCGGGCGCTATAAATGAAGTACAAGGCGGTAACGGAGATGGTCACCACAACGGTCACGACCACTGACCAACTGACGACGAAAAAGGGGACGGCCACGGGCAAAGGCGGCCCGCGCACCCCTAAGGGCCTGGGCGGAGGGGGGCCAAACAGGCCCAACGGTCGCGGCCCCGGCGGCGGCGACCAGTTTTCAGCGCAGGATTCGCCCGAACGCTATCGCATCGGGATGTGGATTGCGCTTGCCTCCATCCTGATGCTGTTTACGGCGTTGACGAGCGCCTACATCGTGCGCGCCGGAACGGGCAACGACTGGCGGCCCATAGAGATGCCGCGTATGCTCTGGGCCAGCACCGCGCTGATACTATCGAGCAGCCTGACCATCTCTCTTGCGCGCCGCTCGCTCAAGCGTAAAGACCATCCGGCCTACAAGCGTTGGCTCTTGGTGACGGTCGTACTTGGCCTCGGTTTTCTAGCGACGCAGCTTCTCGCCTGGCGACAACTCGTAGCGCAGCAGGTCTACGTAGCGACCAATCCGCATAGCGCCTTCTTTTACCTGCTGACGGCCGTGCACGGCGCACACCTGCTCGGCGGTATCTTCGGACTCGATTATTTGCTGCTGCGCTCATGGCGCAAGGCCGCCAACGAGAAGGCCGAAATCAAACGAGAAGCGGCGGCCGGAGCCGTCGCGCTCTACTGGCATTTCATGGATGGTTTGTGGATTTACTTGTTCCTACTCCTTTTCCTGTGGAGGTGAAGAGTTGAGCACGGCTGAAGCACATGCAGACCATTTAACGGCGACGACGGATTGGGGCGGCGGCGCGCATCCCTATCGCGTGGGCCATCGCAAGCTCGGAATGTGGCTGTTCATCATCTCGGACGCGATGACGTTTTCCGCGCTCCTCATTGGCTACAGCTACATGCGCGCCTCAAGCGACCAGTGGCCGACGCCGTTTAAATTCTCGCCGAGCATCATCTTCTCCACGGTGATGACGCTGTGCCTGCTGGCATCGAGTTTTACGATGGTGATGGCTGTGGCCGCTTCCGCCCGTCGCGACTACAAAAAGATACGACTCTGGATTGCCGCAACGATGGCTGGCGGCCTCGCCTTCCTCATCCTGCACATCTATGAATGGTTTCACCTGATTGAGGAAGGCTTGCGCCCCTTCGGCATCGAGCCGGGAACAGCTTTCGCGAAGGAGTGGGCGGAGCGTTGGCCGCAAGCGCCGCCGCTCTTTGGTGCGACCTTCTTCGCCATCACCGGCCTGCACATGTTCCACGTCCTGACGGGCGTTCTTTACCTCGGCGTGATAGCCATGCGCGTTCGTCGCATGAAGCACGAGGATGTCGAAATCAGCGGCCTCTACTGGCACTTCGTGGATTTGGTCTGGATGTTCGTCTTCCCGCTGATTTACATCATGTCGGTTGACATGGGCGTGGGCCATTAAAAATCTGACGGGCAGGGGCGATAGGTGAACAAGAGCAAGAAGCGGTCTGGTTAAGCGGAAGCGAGCGGGTTAAAACTTGATCCGTGCTTGAGCAGGAGGCGAAACGTAAAAGATGAGTCCTCTCGGAAAAAACCTGGCGCAGAAGGAAGAGACAATCATCAACGTTGTCTGCATCCTTCTGGCCCTCGGAATTTTGGCGCTGGCGGTGATGAACGTCAGTTGGGACGCGGGCGTTTCAGGACTGTTGACGACGGACAATCTCTTCTTCATCGTCGTCAGTTTGCTGCTGGCCGGTGTGCTGATGATCAGCCCGCTCGTGTGGCTTCATTCGCGCGGGATACTGAAGAACCCGTTTGCGGCCGGCGACGAAGCAGACATGGTGGTTGATAACACGCCCGTGCATTTCGAAGGCTCTACGGGTCTCTTTCTGAAGGTGCTGGGCGCGCTGCTGGCGCTCACTCTGGTGGAAGTTTTCCTCGCCTACGTTAAGGTCTCGCTCTTTATCATGCTGACGCTTCTCATCGGCCTCTCTCTTATCAAGGCCGCTCTGATTATCGCTTATTTTATGCACCTGCGCTTCGAGCGTTTGAGCCTTGTGCTGACGCTTGTGCCCGCGCTGGTCATCTGCATCTGCCTGCTCTTCGTTTTTTTCCCGGATAGTTTCCGCTCATCGAAGATGCGTTATAAGTTTACGGAAACACCTGCTGAAGCGAGCGCCCCGGCAGACGCAAACGCCCCTGCGCAGACGAGCCATTGATGAGAGCCTTACGACTGGAAAAAGTTTTGCCATCGCTGATTGCCGGAGCATTGTTTTTCGCCTCCGGCTCTCTCAACGCCTTCGCGCAGTGTGCGATGTGCCGCGCATCCTTCGGAGGCTCAAGCGGCGCTGCGATGGCGAGGAGTTTGAATCAGGGAATCATAGTGCTGTTAGTTCCCCCGGTCGCAATCTTCTGCGCGATTTTCATTGCGGCGATTAAATACAGGAAGACGGACGCGAGTTCAAAAAATATTTCTTAAAGCGGAACTTCGTGGAGCAGTCATGGCAGAGACGGACGAGTTGGTGCTGGAGATAGAGAAGCAGAGCATACGCGGGCGCGCGTGCCCTCGTTGCGGGGGGAAGATTATTCCCTCTGACCGCGCCGTCTATCAGAGCACGGGCAACGCTTCGGACGTGTTTCCGCTCTGGCAGTGTGAGCGCTGCGGCTATGCGCAACTCTCCGCGAAGGCAGAGGAAGCGCCGAAGCATGGCAAGGCCGCGCCCGCCAGAAAAGAGAGCACGGCGAGCGATGCAACGACGCCCACTACTGCTGCTTCCGCTGCCTTTTTGCACGACGCCAAAGGACGACGCCTGCCGAGAGATGTCCAGATGGTGCTCGAACGCATGCCCAAACAGCAGCGTAACCAGGATGCTTGACGCCGCCATTCTCTTACATGACGCCCGGCAGTTGAAAGAGTCGCAAAGGTGATCCGATGGCCGATATGATGCTGCGCGTGCTGCGCATGTTTGACCACTGGCAGAAGGAGACGCTCGACCTGCACGAGCTGTTTGAAGCGGGAGGCAACGACCCCGAAGCGCGCACAGAAGTCTTTCATACGGTCGAGAATCTCGTCGAAGCAGGACTTCTGGAAGAGCGCGGCAACGATTTTTACGCCCTGACCGCAGAGGGCCGGAAGCTTGCCGCGACCGCTGCCGGAGATTAAAGAAAAGGGAAGCGCTCGGCTCAGGTTTTCATGTATGGCGAATTATGTTTCGGGCCTTCCGCACTTAAACGCTCTCTTAAACGCGACGAGCGGCATCCTGCTCATCATCGGATATGCGTTTATCAGGCGACGTAGAATCAGCGCTCATCGCAACTGCCTGATAGCTGCGCTCATTACTTCGACAGCTTTTCTGGCCTCGTATCTCGTCTATCATTATTATCACGGCTCGACGCGTTTCACGGGAACAGGTCTCGTGCGCCCTCTCTATTTCGCAATCCTTTTAACGCACACGATTCTGGCGGCCATCATCGTGCCCTTCATCGGCGTCACGCTCTATCGCGCCGCGCGCGGCGACTACCAGCGTCACAGGCGCATCGCGCGCTGGACGTTTCCCATGTGGCTCTACGTCTCCGTCACGGGCGTCGTCGTTTATCTACTCTTATATCAAATCTATCCTTCGCGATAGCCGACAAGGATGACCGGCAACAACTCGCATCCAGAAAAGAACGGACACGGCTCACCTGCGCCGCAGCGACGGCGCGCATCCTGGCCGCTTATTTTGCTTGCGGCGCTTTTCATCATCGTTCCTTTCCTCACGTGGTACGGAACATGGTTTGGCCGCAGCCTGTCGGACGACGACATCGAAAAGTACATACACGATGATAGGAGCGTGCGGCGCGTGCAGACGGCGCTTAGCCAGATTGAAGAGCGGATGGAGAAGAATGATGCGAGCATCAAACGCTGGTATCCGCGCATCGTCGAACTGGCTTATAGCCCCGTCCCGGAACTACGCAAGACTGTCGCATGGGTGATGGGCAACGACAACAAGTCGGTCGAGTTTCATCAGACACTTCTGCGCTTGCTGGAAGATTCCGAGCCTGTCGTTCGTCGCAATGCAGCCGTGCAGTTGATTCGTTTTAACGACGGCAGCGGGCGCTCTGAGTTGCGCGCAATCCTGCGCCCCTTTGCTGTTACTGCCCCGGTCGCGGGCAGCATCAGCAGCACGCTTCCCGTCAATTCAAGAGTCGTAGAGGGCACGACTCTCTATCGTCTTAAACAGGCGGACGGGCAGACGCGCGAAGTGCGTTCGCCTTTGCCGGGGAAGATTAACAGCGTAGCCGTTGCAGCAGGCGCGCAGGTCGCAGCGGGCGACACAGTGTTGACGGTTGCTTCCGACGGTAGTTTCGTTTACGAAGCTTTGCGTGCGTTGTTTCTCATAGGGGAACGCGAAGACCTGCCGGACGTGCTGCGGTATGCTGAGGGCGTGGAGGGAATGCCGGAGCAGGTCAAACAACAAGCGGCTCAGACGGCCAGAGCCATCGAAAGCCGCTCGCAGAGATAGGATTCTGTTATTACCGCAATCTTCAGGCCGTGACAGGCTCTTCAACGATGGGCGCATCGGAAAGCTGTATGCCGTGTGCGGCTTCCCAGTCGTCTGTCGGAACCATCTCGATAGCATCCCACGGGCAGCCGTCGAGAAACGCGCCGTCCGGGCCTTTGCTGATGCACTTCTGGCATCCGATGCAGAGGTTGGGGTCAACCTCTATGCGTCCAAACGGCGGATGGTCTTCGTCTGGAACCCAGAACATGCAGGCTTCAATCGGGCAATACTCGATGCAGGCGGGAGAGCCTGCGCAGCCTGTGCAGCAGTCTGTGGTGATGGCGAGAATGCGAGGCTTCTTTTTGCGTGCAGCCTTGCCGTCGCCCATTGACATCGGAAAATGTTTCTCGACAATCGAAATCATGCTGCGCTTTCCGTTCCTTCCAGCCTACCTTTGAAAATCAATCCAACGCTTTAGTACTTTAACATGGCTCGTAGCGCTCGCTCAACGAATTACTGCGAGCACGACGAAAAAATGTCCGTCACGGCTTGACACGGCCTTCAAACATCTGTAATGTGCTCGTCCCCCAATCGCTTCGAGAGGCTCCTATGGGTTTGGGCCTCGCCGAGCAACTAACACTGTAATGGGTGATGTCGCTTCCTCGCGTTGCCGGGTCGGTTCTGCCGGATTATTCCTGCTCGTTGCCAAAATCAGCAGAGATTATTCCAGCCGTTTCTCACGACCAGATTTAAGGGCCGTTTTTAACAAAGGCCAAGGGAATGCTCACCCGGTTATGCTCAAAGCCGAATAAACGTTTACGTCAATCCTGCTCGTCGCTATCTCGTAGTGCGGGCATTGAGCGCTGATTTACCTAACAAACGGCATCTTTACGGGCTGCGGCTTGAGAACTTCTAGGGAGGCCAAGCTCACCGATTGTCAGGCATTGAATCACGCGTCACCTCATCAACATTGAAGGAGAAATATGCTATCGAACAATCTAGTGTGCGGGCCGCACAGGATGAAGAGCATTCTGTTGGCTGCCAGTTTACTGCTGATGATTTTCGGAGGTGCGGCCGTCGCTCAGGCGCAGAATTCGGCCTCCCAAACAGGTCAGGAGTTAAAAGTGTCTGATTTGCTCAACCTGCCGGGAAGAATTCTCGGTGAAGGCGTTAATAACAGGGCTGCCGGAAAATTCAAGGTAGCGAGTTTTAGAATAGAAGAAGTTGATTTGCCGAGCAGTGTGGAAGTTGAAGTCGGCGGCCAGAGGATTCAGGCGAGCAGGGCTTTCCGCGTCAAAGTGACGGGCGGGCCTTTCCCCGTGCGCGCGATGCCGCCGGTCATCTGGATTGACGATACGGCTGTCGGCTACGGCGTCGAGAACGAAGACCTCAACACAATCACCGTCGTCACGTTTGACCCCTCACTGCTGCGCGAAGGGGCGACCATCTTTCTTTCATACGGTGACAAGGAAGACAAGACTGACCGCGTCGCGGTTCCAGAAAAACTCAAACTCGACGGGCCGAAGGGAGGTAACAGATAATGAAGAATGGAATTCGTTCTTATATCGTCTCAACTTTTGCGCTGCTGCTCTTTGCGGCGAGCGCTCAAATCATTTCGGCGCAGACTCCTGACCCCGGAACGACCGGCCCATATGCCGTGACCCGTCAAGAGTACAACTTTGGCAATCAGGTTTTCAGGCCGACCGGCTTCCCCATCTCTGTTGAGTTGCTCGCCTCCGTTCATCACCCGACGGATCTGGCTAACGGCCCGTTCCCCGTCATCGTTTTTCTGCACGGGCGTCACGCCACCTGCTACAGAGGCTCGACCGCCGCGCTGCGCTGGCCTTGCAGAAGCACGGAGCAACCGATTCCGAGCTATCAGGGCTACGACTACGTTGCTCAAAAGTTAGCCAGCAACGGCTACATCGTTATCTCCATCAGCGCCAACGGCATCAACGCTTATGATAATCAGGTGTCGGATTACGGAGCACAGGCGCGCGCAGAGTTAATCCAGCGCCACCTCAACCAGTGGAACACCTTTAACACGACCGGCGCTGCGCCCTTCGGCACACAGTTCGTCGGCAAGGTGAATCTCAGCCGCGTCGGCACAATGGGCCACTCGCGCGGCGGCGAAGGCGTCGTCAAGAGTTTCATACACAACGCCTCGCTCGGCTCACCCTACAACATCAGGGCCGTTCTCCCGCTCGCACCCGTTGATTTCAATCGCCACGTCATTAACAACGTCGCGCTCGAAGTCGTCCTCCCCTACTGCGACGGTGATGTGAACGACAACCAGGGCGTACACTTTTTCGACGATGCTCGCTACAACGTCACAGGCGACACAGGGGCCAAGCACACCGTTCAGGTGATGGGCGCGAATCACAACTACTTCAACACCATCTGGACGCCGGGGCTCTTTTCTGCGGGCACGGCCGATGATTGGTCAGCCTACACGAGCGGCGGCACGTCCGACCCGCAATGCGGAACGGTCGCGGGCAACAAGCGTCTGACCGCTGCACAGCAGCAGGGCGTCGGGTTGGCCTACATTTCGGCCTTCATGCGCGTTTACGTCGGCGGGGAATCGCAATTCCTGCCGCTCCTGACGGGAGCAGCGCCGCCGCCAGCTTCGGCCCAGACCACCAACCTGCATGTCTCTTATCATGCTCCCGACTCTGCTGCGACACGTCGCGACGTGAATCGTCTGCTCAATTCAACCAACCTGACGACCAACACGCTGGGCGGGGCAGCAACGCAGAGCGGTCTGACGCCCCACGACCTCTGCGGCGGCGATTCTCCGCAGCCTGTGCATTGCCTGCCCTCTACTCAATCAACGACAAGGCAGCCGCACACAACGCCGAGCGCGCTCTCGACCAAACGCGGTCTGAGCCAACTCCGCACGGGTTGGACCTCCCTCAGTTCGACCTTCACCAACGACCTTCCTCTTGGCTACAGGGACATCAGCGGCTTCCAGGCGCTTCAATTCCGCGCCAGCCTTAATTACAACGACACGCGCAACACCTCCGCGACGCCTCAGAATTTCAGCGTCGCCCTGACCGACGGCACAGGAACTACGTCAATCGTGCGTGTCAGCGATTATTCGGGTGCGCTCTTTTTCCCGCCCGGAAGCGTCGCGTCCGTGCCCAAGATTTTCCTGAACACGGTGCGCATTCCGCTCTCGGCCTTCACGGGCGTCAACTTGAGTGATATACGCTCGGTTCAATTCAGGTTCGACCAGATGGCGCAGGGCGCGCTCCAGATTTCCGATCTGGCGTTCGCCTCCGCCCCGACAGTGCAGTAAACAGTTCTCAAGCAGAACGATGAAAGGGCGTCGGTGTCTCATTGCCGACGCCCTTTTTCTTAGCACAGCGAGATGGTTAGCGAAACGGCAGACGCGTTAAATCCGAGAGATGCCAACGCACGGTCGTTGCGGATTCATATATAATCGCCTGAACAGACTTGTAGATTAGGCCCAAACGAGATACAACTAGCACAATCAAACACCAAAGGAGAGACTTTCGCATGAGTGCCGTCGCCGGTATTTTCAATTCACGTTCGGATGCTGCACGCGCCGCCGCCAATCTACAATCGGCTGGCTTTCTGGAAGACAACATCAGCCTTCTCACGCCCGGCATGAGTGATAGGCAGGTTGACGAGACCGTTCCAACCACGGAGACCGAGCAGCCCGGAATGGGGACAGCAATGGGCACAGCCGTCGGCGGAGCACTCGGCGCTGCCGGGGGTGCAACGATTGGCGCGGCCGCCGCGAGCCTCTTTGTGCCGGGCGTTGGGCCAATCCTCGCCGCCGGAATTATCGGCGCGGCGCTGCTTGGCGCTGGCGGCGCAACCATCGGCGCGGCTACAGGAGGAGCGGTCGAAGACGAAATCGCGCCCGAGTTGCCGCACGACGAGTTGTTCGTTTACGAAGACGCGCTCAGGCAGGGCAAGTCAGTCGTTATCGGTGTAACAGATGATGAGACTGAGGCCGAAGCCGGACGCACCGTGTTGGCCCAATCGGGAGCCGAAAGCCTCGACGCTGCGCGCGAAAGCTGGTGGGTCGGCATGCGCGATGCGGAAGAGGAAGAGTACACGGGGCAGGGGAAAGATTTTTCGACAGACGAGCCGTATTATCGTCGCGGCTTTGAAGCCGCGCTTCATCCGACGCGGCGCGGTAAAACGTTTGACGAGACTGCCGAGGGCCTGCGCGAGCGCTTCGGCGATGATTACGAGCACGAAGCCTTCCGTCGCGGCTACGAGCGCGGGCAGGCTTACCAGCAGAGCTTGCGGGAGAAGTACAGGAGTTGAGATACGCCCTGCTGAACGCGGCTGTCTTCATAGGCATCCTCGGCGCAAGCTGGCTTATCACAAACGGATTCGCCCGCGCCATGTACATACGCTGCGCCGCCTGCGGCACGCTCAACGCCCGCCGTCGCGCACAGTGTCGCTCCTGCCAGACTGATTTAAGAGCATGACAAAGAAGCTCTCATTAGTAAGCAGCGTGCTTGCTAATGAGAGCTTCCTTTTGCTGAAGCTTCTTTGATAACTCAATTGCCAGGCGCGTGTGAAGCCAGCGACGGCGCAAGCGAAGGCAGATTGAAAAATCCTGCGTTAGCTTGAAAGCTTGCGGCAAACTGTGCGTCCGATTGTTTATCCATCCGGGCCAACGCACGGGCAGCTTCGCGTCTGCCGATGAGGTCAGCGCTGTGCTGCACTTGATAGGCAACCATCGCGCGTGAGCGTGGAAAATCCAGCTTCTTCAGAATCTTCTCGCCCTTATCGAAGCGAATCATAAGGGGCCTGCCGTCCAACTGGAAAGTGAAGCTTTGCGTGCGACGCGTAATCTCTATGCGCTCCGTTCGCGCGCCGCGCGCGGTCGCAAGTTCTATCTCGACGGGCAAGCGAAAGACTTCGGGCGTTGATGATGTAGGCGTTTGCGTTTGCGCGACGTTGAGCGTGAGTTGGCGTGTAGCTGCGTTGTAGGATGAACGCACGCGCAGTTCAGGGAAGCCTGCGCCGTAAACCCACTGATTGAAAAACCAGTCGAGCGGCTGGCCTGTCGTTTGTTCAAAAGCGCGCTGCAAATCTGCCGTCACGACGTTGCGATACTGGTTGTCAACCAGATAACGGTTGATAGCCTTCCAGAACAACTCGTCGCCAACAGTCTCGCGCAGCATGTGTATGATGACTGCTCCTTTCTTGTAGAGCGTCATGTCAAACAAATCAATCGGCTGGCGATAGCGGTCGTAGACGATGGGACGACGATAGCGATACTGGTCCTCCATAAAGTAGGTCTCGGCGTTGGCCTGCATTTCCGCCAGATAAGCGTCGCGGCCTTCCTCGTGCTCTTTGAAACTGGCTTCCATGAAGGTCGCAAAGCCCTCGTTGAGCCAGGCGTGCGACCAGTCTTTGCACGTCACCAGATTGCCGAACCATGAGTGCGCAAGCTCGTGCGCGACTAGATTCTGCGTCGAAGAGCTGGCGCGCTCGCCAGTGTTACGCAGAATCTCCGTGTCGGATTGTGTTGTGGCAGTGATGTTTTCCATACCGCCGAAAATAAAACTTGAAACGACCGTCTGCGCATATTTGTTATACGGATACTCATAATTGACTACGCGGCTGAACCACTCCATCATGCGCGGTGTCTTTTCAAAGGAGCGACGGGCGACCGTTTCCGTGCCGGGGTAGGTGTAGTATTCGATGGGAACGTTTTTGAAGGCGTCGCTTAGTTTGACGTATTCCCCGACGACCATCGAGATTAAATAGCTGCCGTGCGGCTGTTCCATCTTCCAGTGGAACGTGTGCGTGCCGTCCGGGTTGTTGATGGTCTCGACGAGTGCGCCGTTGGAGATGGCGATTTCGTTGGACGGAGTCGTGATGTACTGCTCGCTTGTCACCTTGTCGTCCGGGAAATCATAGGACGGAAACCAGTAGTGATTATCTTCCGGCTGTCCTTGCGTCCAGATTTGTGCAGGACGCGGCCCGCCGAAGAAACTGCCGCGCGAAGCGGGAACGAAATAGAGGCCGCGTTCGGGTGTAGCTCGGTACTTGATACGAACGGCTATCGTCTCTGTTGGCTGATATGCGCGGTCGAGCGTGATTGAAAGCTTTTCCGGCGACTGTGTCCATTGGAGCGCAGCCTGCGATTCGTCGAGCGTCACGCTCTCAATCTTCATCGCAGCGGCGTCCAACTCAAACGACTTGAAATCGGCAAGCAAGGGTTTCAGTGTGACTGTTTCATCACCGATGACAGTCTTGTTCGGAACATCGAAGCGCGTGCGGATAACGTAGTGTTGCACGTCGTAGGTTCTTGGAGGACGCGGGTGCGTCGTGCCCGGAAGTTGTGGGTATGCGGTTGGAAGACGCTGTACGGGTGTGCTGACCGCTCTGCGCCTGCTGCGCTGGGCCAGAGCCGGCGACGAAAAACCGTAGACGATGAGAGCAGCCGCAAGAGTTGCGGCGAGCAGTCTTGTTTTCATTAGCTGAGGAAACATCAAAAGCCCTTCCAAAGGATGATTGTCTTTGAATTATTCAGCACGGAGACTCGCACGCAATTGTGCCTTACATGCGCCTGCCTTGCAAAGCCGCCTGTTGGAATAGATGTCTGGCGGGAGCGGATTTTGCTTACGCGCGGATGAATCGTATAGTTGAAAAAGCTGTAACTTCAAGATACTGAATTTGGGCGATGGTTTATATCTCTCGTCGTCTCGGATTGGAGAAAACTGATGCGCCGTTTCGCCGCTACGCTGGTCATACTGTTTCTTGCGAGTATCAATTCTTCCCTGAACTTCAACGCTATGGCTCAAAGTCTGACATCAAACGTCCCGCCTGATTGGCAAACGCATGCTGAGAAGACCAGTTATCGCGAGACGCCGCGTTATGATGAAACCATCGCCTACAGTCGCAGGCTGGCAGATGCTTCGCCCTTGATTCGCCTGACGAGTTTCGGTGAGAGCGGAGAAGGACGTTCTCTGCCGCTACTCATCGCCGCCAGCGGAGGCACGTTTACGCCCGAAGCAGCGCGGCGCGCGGGCAAAGCCGTCGTGTTGATTCAGGCTTGCATTCATCCGGGCGAATCCGACGGCAAGGATGCAGGGCTGGCGTTGCTGCGCGACATAGCGATTACGAAGACGCAGCCGCGGCTGCTCGAAAGAGTTGTCCTGCTCTTCATCCCTATTTATAACACGGACGGGCACGAGCGTTTCGGGCCATACAATCGTATTAACCAGAACGGCCCGGCCGAAATGGGCTGGCGCGTTACTTCCACTAATCTCAACTTGAACCGCGACTACATGAAGGCCGATGCGCCGGAGACGCGCGCGTGGCTCAGGATGTGGACGCAGTGGAATCCAGACCTCTTCGTTGATTGCCACGTCACAGATGGCGCGGATTACCGTTACGTGCTGACGTATCAATACGAGCAGAACGGAAACGTTCCCGCGCCCGTGCTGCAATGGGAGCGCGCTGCCTTCGAGGGACGGATTATTCCCGCGACGGAAGCGACGGGTCATTCCATCTCGCCCTACATGGAGTTTCGAGACAATAGGGATTTAATGAAAGGCATCGAGAGCTTCATCGCGCCGCCGCGTTTCTCGACAGGCTACACGCCCGTCCGCAATCGTCCCGGCCTGCTGATTGAAACGCACATGCTGAAGGACTACCGCTCGCGCGTGCTCGGAACTTACGAACTGTTGCGTGCGACGCTTGAAGAAGTGAACCGCGATTCCGAAAGTTTGTTGCGCGCCGTCCGTCAGGCCGACGAGCAGACCATGGCCGAAGGGCGGAGTTTTAATCCGTCGCGCGCTTATCCGCTGCAATTCGAGTTGACGGAAAAATCCAGACCCTTTCAGATGAAAGCCGTCGAGTCGCGCACGGAATTAAGCGACGTGTCGGGCGCTGTGAGAGTCGTCTTCGGGACGAAGCCTGTTGACCTGACCGTGCCGCTCTACGATGACGCGAGAGTGACGGCAGCAATCGCGCCGCCGCTTTACTACATCGTGCCTGTACAGTGGAAAAACGTCATCGAAGTGCTGGCCGCGCATGGACTGCGACTGCGCAGGCTCGCTGCTCCTTTGACAATCGAGGTTGAAAGTTATCGTTTTAGTGAAACGCAGTGGGCATCATCGCCCTTTGAGGGAAGAGTGAGGCCGACGTTTAAGACTAACCCTGTGAGAGAGCGCAGGACGTTTCCCGCTGGCTCTGTCGTCGTTCCCTTGGACCAGCCGGCGGCGCGCGTCGCAGTTCATCTGCTCGAACCACAGTCGCCGGATTCGTTCGTCGCGTGGGGATTCTTCAACGCTATCTTTGAACAGAAGGAGGGGGGAGAGGATTACGTCCTGGAGAAACTGGCGAGAGAGATGCTGGCGAAGGACGAGCAACTGCGTCGTGAATTTGAACAGCGTGTGGCAACCGACCCGAAGTTTGCTGCCAGCGCGCGCGACCGTCTCAGATTCTTCTACGAGCGCTCGCCCTACTGGGATAAGCAGATGAATCTTTATCCTGTGGGAAGAATCACATCAAAGCTGGAAGCTAAGCTGGTCAGTTTTTAATTGGGCGCGGAGAGGCGGCGTGTGCCTTACGCATGAGACTCTGTCTGGCCGGTGAGCAAAAAAGAAGAGCGGGCGCTGCTAGTTGTCAGCGTCCGCTCTCCCTGAAATTGTGCTGGCCTTTTCCGTTGAGACGTTAGACCGTGCGACGGCCCGTCAGCAAGTTAATGACCAAAACGATGAGTGCCACAACGAGCAGCAAGTGAATAAGACTGCCGCCGATACCACCGATGGCACCGATTAACCACAAGACCAGAAGTACTACCAAGATTGTCCACAACATTTTTGCTTTCTCCTTTTGAGCGTCCGTGTCAAAATTTTGGGTTTCCCGAACCCGACCTGACCTTGCTATGAGCAATGTCCATGCCAGTTGCGCCGCTGACGCCTGCCATCATCTGAAAACCCTTTATTTACGGCACTTAAGACGCCAGCCGCGTCGTTATTGACGACGAAAAGTTAAGTTTTCTGCCCTGTCTTGTACGGAAACGCGTCGCGCTAAGCTGGCTCGTCGTGTTCCGATTTAGAGCATAGCGCTTATCAACCTGATATTTCCTATTTTGTGCGGCAACCGGGGCAGCGCGCTTGTCATCGGAACGGAGTCTTAAGAGTGTGGTCGCGGCGGCCCTGTGTTCGCGCTGCCCTGAGTCGGCTACTGAATAAATTTGAAGGAATTATAAGGGCTGGACATCTGCGCCGCTTGGCGGTAAAGTGTTTGGTGGCGTTCGTGTTCAAGCCCTAACAGGGCGAACGCCTTCATCAGGGCTGCTCCATCCACCTTCGGTGCTGAGTCGTGTGCCCCGTCCGTTTTTAAAATTAACCCCAAACCCGATTTTTGTAGTCTTAAATTCGTCAGCGCTTCCGGCGGCTTCCCCTATCTTTTACAGGCCGCACGCGCGCAGGAGAACTCGCGATGCCGTCCCCTTTACCTCGTTTGCTCCCCCGTTCTCAGAAGGCCAGTTTGGTTGTTGCCAGCGGATTGCTGCTGCTGCTCGTCTGCGCCAGTCTCTTCATTATTTACCAGCGTCGCCAGGCGGTTGTCAGAGAGATTAACTCGACGCAACTGCTGGCGCTTGGCGAAAGCCCGACCATTAAATCCCTGAGCGTTGATGGCGACCTCATCACCCTCACGCAACTGGACGGAACGGTCTTGCAGGCGGTCGTCTATCAGGCCCAACAGCAAGCAGTCGTCAGCATCTTCCAGAAGAACAACGTGCCCGTCGAATTTGTTTCGCTCAGGCCCAGCCCGCTCTCGACCGCTATGAACTGGCTCATCCCGATTCTGACGGTAGCGGCCTTCGCCTTCATAGGCTGGCGCGTCTATGCCAGCATGGGCGGGCGCGGCGGAGATTTCAATCCCGTTGACGCTAAAGGGTCGCAAAATGTTAGCTTCAAGGATGTCGCAGGCGTTGATGAAGCCAAAGCGGAGTTGGCCGAAATAATCGAATTTTTGCGCGACCCCTTAAAGTTTGGTCGCCTCGGCGGACGCGCCCCGCGCGGCATACTTCTCTCCGGCCCTCCGGGAACGGGGAAAACCATGCTCGCCCGCGCCGCTGCCAACGAAGCGAGCGTGCCCTTTCTTTCCGTTTCCGGCTCAAGCTTTCAGGAGAAGTTTGCCGGACTCGGAGCAGCGCGCGTTCGTCGCCTGTTTGCGGAAGCAAGAAAACTCTCGCCCTGCATGATTTTTATAGACGAGATTGACGCGCTTGGCCGTCAACGCGGACGCGGCAACGATTCCGCTTCCGCCGACCAGGACCAGACGCTTAACCAGTTGCTCGTCGAGATGGACGGCTTCGACCAAACAAGCGGCGTCGTCGTCATTGCTTCCACCAACCGGCCCGACATTCTCGATAGCGCGTTGACGCGCCCCGGCCGTTTCGACCGTGAGGTGGTCGTTAATCTTGCGGATAAGAATGGCCGCGAGGAAATACTCAAAGTTCACGCCTGTGGCTTGAAGCTTGAAGCGGGCCTTGACCTGAAATGGATTGCGCGCGGCACTCCCGGCTTCTCCGGCGCGGACCTCGCCAACCTGCTCAACGAAGCGGCGATTGCTGCGACGCGTGATAATTCGGAAGCCATCGCACGCAAGCACGTCGAGTATGCGCGCGATAAAATACTGATGGGTGCGGAGCGGCAGGGCTTTATGATGGACGAAGAGGAACGCTACGTGACGGCTGTGCACGAAGCGGGCCACGTCGCCGTCGGTCTGGCCGTCAAAAACGGCGACCCCGTTCACAAAGTCTCCATCTTGCCGCGCGGCCGTGCGCTGGGCGTTACGCAGTCTTTGCCTGAACGCGACCGTCTGATGAAGAAGCGCGAGTATCTGGAAGACCAGATTGCGATGCTGCTAGGCGGGCGTGCGGCCGAGCAGATCTTGCTCGACACGATGACGGCCGGAGCATCCAACGACATCGAACGCGCCGTTGAGATTGCGCGCAAGATGGTTGCAGAGTTTGGTATGAGTCCGCTTGGGCCAATTCATCTGGGCAAGCCCGAAGACCCTCATAGCCAGGCGCTTCTTGACCGCGTCGAGCAAGCGACAAACGAAATCATCAGCGTGCAGATGCAACGCGCCTGCGCGGTCGTTGACGAGAGCCGCGATTCGATTGCTCAACTCGTCGAAGGATTGATGGAGCGCGATACGCTCGACTCCGACGAGATTCATCGTTGTTTCGGTATCGAAGAGGCAGCGGCAGCAGCAGCCTGAGTAGTCTGCGCGAGCGCGTTAGATAGAGTGGACGCTGGATGAGGCGAGCATTTCGCTGCATCCGGCGTCCTCTTTTCATTGAGTTTTCTCGTCTTGCTTTAAGCATCTCCTTGATCTTCGTGCCGCATGGCGGCTTGCTCAAAAAAGCGTTTCTCCTGTAAGTTTGTGGGCAGAGGCGCAAAAGTTTTGCTGAGCCTCCATCTTGATTATCCTGATAAGTTTAGGCGATGGCATACCCGGGCGTCGCGCGCATAGAACTGCCGATTCTTCAAGAACTCGTTGCGACGGGCGGCGTCGAAGACGTGCGCTTTCTCTACACGCGTCTCGTCTCCTACTTCCCGCAGTTAGAGGAGGCTGATGTACAGCCCTTTGATAACGGCCACCGCAAACAGTGGCGGCGGCTCGTTCAGCGCGCGGGCCTACAGCTTTCCGAGCAGCGCCAGATTGAGCGTCGTCGCGGCCACTGGTCAATCACACCTTTGGGCCGCAAGCGTGTGACGGACGAAGCGCTCGATTTCTCGCTTGCCGATTCGGCCGAACAAACTGCGCTTAATACCGCGACGCTCTCACACGCAGACGTCCAGCAGATGTTGCTCGACATAGGGCGCGTGCTCGGCTATCACGCGCAGCGCGAGTTTGAGTATTACGATGTCGTGTGGCGCACGAGCGCGGCCAGCCCGCGCCTCAGCCACGTTTTCGAGGTACAGCATAAGGGCAACATAGACGCCGCCCTCGCCAAGCTCAAACGGGCCTACGAAGCACAGCGTTCAAAACCATTTCTCATCATTGCCAGCGAGCGTGATACGAACCGAGCTAACAGAAGCATGAGCCAGGCGAACACAGGAGCTTTCCACGAAATCGGCAATGTGACGACGATTCTCAGCTTCGAGCAACTGCACAGGCTGCATCGCGCACTCACCTCCGTGGAAGATTTGCTCACAGGCTTCTTCGAGTAGTTGATGACAACCACGACGCCTCTCTACCAGCAGTATCTTGACATCAAGCGGCGACACCGCGATGCGATACTTCTGTTTCGCATAGGGGATTTCTACGAAACCTTCGACGACGACGCGCGACTGCTCTCGCGCGAACTTGACATCGTGCTGACCTCAAAGCCGATGGGCAAGAACATCCGCGTGCCTCTGGCGGGTATTCCTTATCATAGTCTTGAACGGCATCTCTCAACCCTCATCGCGCGCGGCCATCGCGTCGCCATCTGCGAGCAATTGACTGCCGCGCCCGTCAAAGGAGAAGCGGGCCGCAGTCTCATCGAGCGCGACGTTGTGCGCGTCGTCACACCCGGCACGGTTTTCGAGCCGGGCCTGCTTCAAAGCAAGGCCAATAATTATCTGGCGGCGTATGTGACTGACGGAAAGCGTGCTGGCATAGCTTACGCGGATGTGACGACGGGCGACTTCGCCGCTACGGAAGTCGAAAGTGCAGTCGGGATTCCAGAGTTGCAGCGCATCGCGCCGTCGGAGTTGCTCGTGCCGTCGAATGGCACGGATGATAGCAATGTTTTGCCGGGTTTTATCACGCGCTGGGATGAGCAGCACTTCGCGTTTGAGAATGCGCGCCGCGTTCTGCTGGACCATTTTGAGGCGCGCACGCTCGCTCCCTTCGGATTGGCGCGCTGGCCGCTCGCAACTTCTGCGGCCGGAGCAATCGTCGCATACCTGAGAGAAACGCAGACCGCCGTCGCTTCGCAACTCACACGCCTGACAAGCTATCACACGGGAAGCTTCATGGCGCTCGACGCGCAGACGATGCACAGCCTCGAAATCTTCCAGAGCGGAGCGGAGACGCCCTCTCTGCTTCAGACGCTCGACCGAACGCGGACGGCGATGGGTGGGCGACTCCTTCGTCGCTGGCTGCGACAACCCTTGCTTGATGTTGCGGAGATAGTCAGCCGGCAGGAGCACGTCGGTTGGTTTCTCGAACAGAAAAGAGCGCGCATAGAGCTCTTCACGATTCTCGAATTGATGCACGACCTTGAGCGACTTTCAGGGCGGACGCGCGCCGCGGTAGCGACAGCACAGGAGTTGCTGGCGTTGGGCCAGAGCCTGAAAGCGATTCCGCAGGTGCGTTCGATTCTGCAAAGAGACGTGAAGCGCTTTGGTGCGTTGCTCTCAGCGCTGCCTGCTTGCGATGCGGCGGCCGCCCTGATTGAAAAGGCCATCTCCGACGAACTCCCTACGCGCGCTGAGCCGGGCAAGATTATCCGCGAAGGATTTTCCGAAGAACTGGACCAACTGCGCAACCTCTTGCGCGATGGTCGAGCATATCTGGCTAACATGGAACAGCGCGAGCGCGCACGCACGGGCATCAAGAGCCTGCGCGTCGGTTATAACAAGGTCTTCGGCTATTTTATCGAAGTGACAAAGCCGAACCTGCATCTTGTGCCCGCCGATTACACGCGCAAGCAAACGCTCGCGACCTCAGAGCGTTTCGTTACCCTTGAGCTTAAGGAGCACGAAGCGCTTGTCGTCAACGCACAGGAACGCATTGCGGAGCTTGAGGCCGGGCTTTTCCGTCAGGTCTGCAACGAGTTGGGGAAGACTCGCGACGAGATTCTGCGCGCCGCCGCCATCATCTCTTACCTTGATACAGTCGCCTCCTTTGCGGAGACAGCCGAGCAGCAGCTTTACGTTCGCCCTTCAATCGTTGATTCGCCGCAGCTTTTTATCAAACAGGGCCGCCATCCAGTCTTGGAAAGAATCGTCGGAGCGGAAGCTTTCGTCGCTAACGATACGGAGTTGGCGGGCGATGCGGCGGCGCAGATAGCCTTGATTACGGGGCCGAACATGAGCGGCAAATCAACATACCTGCGGCAGACGGCGCTCATCGTTTTAATGGCCCAAACGGGTTGCTTCGTGCCCGCGAGCGAAGCTGTCATCGGTCTCTGCGACCGCATCTTCACGCGCATAGGGTTGTACGACCGCCTCGGCAGCGGCGAATCAACCTTTATGACGGAGATGGTCGAGACCGCGCAGATTCTTCACCATGCGACCCCTCGCTCGCTCATACTGCTCGACGAGCTTGGTCGCGGAACTTCGACCTACGACGGATTGGCCGTTGCACGCGCCGTCCTCGAATACATTCACAACCACCCGCAGCTTCGCTCCAAAACTCTCTTCGCCACGCACTATCACGAACTAACGGAACTCTCCGAGTTGCTGCCGCGACTGAAAAACTTTCACGTCGAGATTGCAGAGAGGGGAAGCGAGCTTGTGTTTCTCTACAGGATTAGTCCGGGCAGCGCGCAGAAAAGCTACGGCGTCTATGCCGCGCGGCTCGCTGGCCTCCCGCGCCCTGTAGTCCGCCGCGCAGAGCAGCTTTTGGCGGAATACGAGGCCACGGCAGAGACTCAAGGCAGCACAACTAACAACGCTCAAACAGAGCGAACGGCAACAGCGCACGCCGTTCGAGATTCGGAACTCGCGCAAGCTCTCTTAAACATTGACCCCGATGCCCTCTCGCCCGTAGAGGCACTGATGAAACTCTTCGAACTCAAGCGCCTCGCCGAAAATAAAACGACTAAAAGCGTCCGCGCAGTCAAAACTGCCTAGAGAAAAATTTGACCTGAGCGTGCGGCCGCGATGCTATTGACGAACCTTTTCAAGGCTCAACATCCCGCATCCTTCTGTTCTTGAAGTCAACGGTAAAGAGGATGTTGGCGACGTGATCCAGCTTTATTGTTTTACGCACCCCGTCCACTTCGACAATTACACGATTGCTGTTAGCTCCGATAAAATAACCGCTCACCGCTCCGCCTCCGATGAGATTAACGGTGCAGGAGCGTCTCCTGGCTTGCGTGACGGCGAAGCTCAATGGTGCGAGCGAGAGCATGAGAGCGATGGTGATAATTACTCTGACGATGTAGTTAGCTTCAGTTTTCATGTTAGTTAACTGTCCTTCCGCGTGCTTGATTAATCTAACACCTGCTTCACGCATTGCCTTCATAAAAAAGAGCGGGCCGTTATTGAAAACGACCCGCTTAAGCATCAGCCTTGAGCGCTCATAAAAAGCGCGACTGATAGATTAGAGTTGAATCTCCCACATCCCGCGTCCGTGTGTTGCGATGCGCAGCACGCCGGTGGATGTGATCGCCATGTCGAAGACGGGCACGCGCGGCAGTGCCGTGCTGAATGATGTCCATGTCGCGCCGCCGTCTGTTGATTTGTAGACGCCGATGTCCGTTCCGGCGTAGAGAGCGCCCGTCGCTTTATGGACGATGAAGCCGTTGACAGGGACATCAGGGATGCCGTTTCCGGCTACCGTCCACGTCGGCGTCGTGGCGTTCAGGTTCGTGGTCTTGTAGATGTGCTGTCCGTTGTCAACGCCGAAGAAACCTGACAGGGTGACATAGGCCGTGTTCTGGTTGTTCGGGTCAATGACGGCACGTGCGACATACTTGGTGTTGCCGGCAGGCGTGACATCCGTGAGAGTCGTTGAGCCTGTGACGGTGCGGAAGACCCTTCCGTTTTCCAGACCTACGATACGCACGGCGTCGTTCTGCGGCGAGATGCCGATGGCGCTGATGGCTACGCCGGAGACGAGAGGCTTCTGGCTGACGACGGACATGCGCCCCGTCGGATTGGCGGTGCGGTAGAGACGGTCTGTACCGAAGTAGAGCGTGTTCGGTGAACCCGGCCCAAGAGCCATCGGTGCGTAGAAGAGCACGGCCGTATCGTTGCAGCTCAAGCCATTGCTAAAACCGCCGCAACCGTAGGCCGACCAATTCTCGAAAGCGGTCGGGCTGGTGGTCGTGGCGAAAGCGACGAGGCCGCCCGCTCCGACTGCGTTCCAGTAGGTGTGATACTGGCGCACGCTGGTCGTTCCCGTCGAACTCTGGTCAATGAGGGCGAAACCGCCATCGCCGTAGTCCGTGCGCGTCCAAGTGCCGTCGGTCTTGATGCGATGCGAGCCGTTATCCTGTGTGCCGCCAATCGTGAAGTAGGGGTCTGTCGGGTGAACGGCGACGCTCATGTACTGCATGGAATTGATAGGCGTGCCACCGTTGAGGCCGCCGTTGAGACTCTGCCATGTGCCCGTGCCGCCAGCCGTTGACTTGAAGATACCGCCATCGTTGCCTGTATAGACAATCGAGGGGTTCGTCGGGTCAAAAGCGATGGCATGGCTGTCTGCGTGCAAGCCCGTCTGAGCTTTGACGAAGGTGGAGCCGCCGTTGGTTGATTTCTTGATGATGGCGCTGGACGTGCCGTCTGCGTTGCCGCCGATGTAAATGTTGTTGGCAGCATCAATGGCGACGGGTGAGTCGTACCAGCACTGGCCGCCGCAGAAGCCGTTGGCTGCCGTCAGTGTCGTCCAGGTCGCGCCACGGTTAGTTGATTTCCGAAGCGTACCGCTTACCTCTTCGGAGGTCGCCAGCAGAACCGAGCCATCGGCGTTAACCGCCAGATTGATGCGTGAGGTGGCGGTGGTGCTGACCGCCAGAAGCTTCTGGAAGCTCGTCGTGCCCTGCGCATTATTGAGACGATAGATGCCCTGGTCGGCTGTGCCGAGCAGGCTGAAGACGATGGTGTTGTAGGTTGTATCAACCGGGTCGAAAACCATATCCGGGACGGCGAGGTTGCCGCCGTTGCCAGCGCCCGTGTCGAGCTTGGTGAAGATGGGCGCGGCGCTCGTGGCGTTAGTCGAGCGGTAGATGCCGCGCAGCGGGCTGGGCGGAGTTTGTGCAACGGAATAGGCGATGTCGGAGCTGACGCCGCCGTAAGCCGAAGCCGTCGAAACGAAGATAACGTCAGGGTTGTTTGCCGCGACCAGTATCTTGCTGATGGCACGGCCGGAGAAAACGTCGTTGCCGCTGGCGTCCAGATAAAGGCGCGTCAACGTGCGAACCGGTTCTTCCAGTTCGGCATTGTCAATGCGGTAAACGCCGACGCCGAAATAGTTGCGCTGGCCGGAGTTGCCTTCGCCCGTTCCGACATAAACTCTGGAGGGGTTGGTGGGGTCAATAGCAATCGCGCCGATAGACAAAGATAGGGCATTGTCCATAATCGGCGTCCAGCTTCCGCCGCCGTTCAGCGAGCGATAGACGCCGCCAATCGCCGTTCCGACGTAGATGACGCTGGGATTGCTGGGGTTAACTGCAATCGCGGTGACACGACCGCTAACGGAATTAACGACCGAGTAGGTCTGCCCGTTAGCGATAGGGGCCGGGCCAATCGGCGTCCAGCTTCCGGGGACGGGTAAGGCAGCGCCCGCTTCCGTTGTGCTCATCGTCGCGTCGGCGGTAGGCTCAGTAGCCGTGTTAGAGCTTGGCTGGCTGGCGCGCTCTTTCTGTTTCTGCTGCTCCTGCTGTTCCAACTGTCTCAGGGCGCGAGCGCGTGATTCATGCTGCTTGCCCTGGTTGTCTTTGTCGAGACCGCGAAGTTTTTCGACGTGTTCCTGGCGCAGCCTCAGGTAAGTGCGTTTGTCTATCTTTCCGCGCGAGATGGCCGGAATATCGGCGTCATCTTCTTCATCTCTATTTTGTGCGTTGATGGAAACGATGCCCAGCGTGAGCATCATGGCGATCATGAGAAACGAGGTCAAAAATCTCTTCATGCGAGGGTCTTTCTCCTTCTTGTTTAGAACTTGTTGAGCCATCACCCGGACTAGGCCAGTCGCCCACCCGGAGAGGCAGGTAGTTAGCAATTACGGCCGACACAGAGAAAGTTCGGGCCGCCTTCACTCAACGATTCAGCACAAGCACATGCCCCGTTGCAGCTAACGCAGGAATGTACGGAAATTGGAAATCGGTTAAGGTCTATCAGGAAAATTGTTTGGAATAAGAGGCTGGAGGAAACCTCTAGGCGTCAAGCACAGTCACAATTAACTCGTAACAGTGCTTTAGATGCATCTAGTTGCAAATTTAGTTGCATCAAAATTTTTGACTGCCCGACAATTTTAATGAGCCAACGCAAGGGCAGCGCTCTCATCTTCGCTCTACTTGGGGTCTGTGTGGATGTGGACGCGGGCGCGCGGGATTTCGGCTTCGATGGCACGCAAGACGCGAACCGTATTGTCGTGTGCCTCTTGCAGGCGTTGGTCGCGCTCGACCTCCAGATGAAGGTCTATGAATTTCTGCGAGCCGGAGCGGCGCGTGCGCAGGTCGTGAAAGCCGAGCACGCCGAGGGGGCGAAAGCGGCTGACAATCTCAGCTATCTTTTCGTCAACCTCCGGCGGGAGCCGTCTGTCCATCAGCGCATCAATTGACTCGCGCGCAACCGTCACGGCCGACCAGAGAATGTAGACTGCGATGAGGATCGAAATCAGAGGGTCTGCGATTTGCCAGCTACTTACTCTGATAATAAGGAGCGCGATGAGTGCGCTGGCGTTCGTGTAGATGTCTGTTACGTAATGCAGCGCGTCGGCGTGAAGCGCGGGCGATTCGGTTTGACGGGCGACACGCCTGAGCCGCACGACAAGCGCAACGCTGGTCGCAGTGGCGATGAGCATCGTCGCCATTCCGACCCATTCGTAGCTCGTCTGGTGCGGCCTGACGATACGCTGCGCGGCTTCCCAGATGAGATAGATGCCGGAGGCGGCGATGACGACCGACTGGAAAAGCCCCGCCAGCGATTCGGCCTTGCCATGTCCGTAGGCATGTTCTTTGTCGGCTGGCCGCGAGGCCGCGCGCACCGCGATGAGGTTAATCGTTGAGGCGAAAATATCCATCGCCGAATCGAGCAGGGAGGCCCAGACGCTAATCGAGCCGGTAAGCAGACCCGTTATTGTCTTCAGCGTGACGAGAAAAGCGGCGGCCAGGATTGAGAGCCGCGCAGCGGAATTCTTGGCTGCTGTCTCCGCCTCGCGTGAGATTTTTGCTTGTTCGAGCGTTGTCGCCATGCGTCAGATTATTTACCGAAGATTGATGCAGCCATCAATGGCTGAGAGCTTCCGGGTGCTCGGCTACGTCTTCAATCGCAGGGCTGCGAGAGCGACTGATGACGATGGCGACGCCCGCGAAGATTAATATAGAGGCAATCCACGTCCGCGAGTTCCAGCTTTCTCCGAGAATCAGGGGGGCGAGCGCGAAGGCAATCAGCGGTTGCAGGTAAATGTAGACGGCGACGGTGCTCGGCGCGACGCGAGCCAGCGCCCATGCGTTTGCATAATAAGCGCCGACGGTCGGCACGATGATGATGTACAGGACAGCCAGCCACGTTCCCGGCCCGATTGTTTGCAGCGGCACAGTATAGAGCGTTAATGCTCCGACGGGAATCGTCAAAAGCGCGCCGAAGATGAAAACCCATGTGATAAACGTCAGCGCGCCGTAGCGCTTGAGCGTATCCTTGGAGAGAGCTATGTATGCGCCGTAGGAGAGGGAATTGACGACAATCAGCAGATTGCCGAGCGCAGTTTGCCCGGAGAAGTCTGCGCGCAGCGGGTCAACCAGATAAACGACTCCGGCGGCGGCCAGCAGAATCCCCAACGCTTTACGCAGCGACAGACGGTCGTAGCCGAAGACGATGCTGACGAGCAGTGTGAAGACTGGAATGGTCGTGCCGAGCAGCGTGGCGTTGATGACGGTGGTGAGAGAAAGACCTTTAACGAACAGGAATTGATTAAGAACAACTCCGAGCAGGCTATAGAGCGCCATCCATGCCAAATCCCTGCGGGCCGGAATTCGCATCTGCCCGAGGAGGCGTTGGAGGATGATAAAGACGATGGCCGCGCCGCCGATGCGGAAGGCGACAAGCCCCGTGCTCGGCAGAGCGCGCAAGGCTATCTTGCCGACAATCGGCCACGAGCCGAACATGAGTTGGACGGCAATCAGGGCGAGGTGCGGCGCTGCTTGAGTTTGAGTCGGAGCAGGAAGAGTTCCGCCCGCTGTAGACCGTATCTCGCTCTGGCCGTTAGACACTCCGCCACCCCTGCCCGCAAAACTTTCATCAGACAATCATTAACAGTGGATTTTCAAGCAGCTTCTTGAAAGTTTGCAGGAAGCGCGCACCCGTCGCACCGTCAATCACGCGATGGTCGCAAGACATCGTGACGCGCATGATTTGCCTGACGACTATCTCGCCATCGCGGACGACCGCCTTCGGCGTCATCGCGCCGACGGCCAGAATAGCGGCTTCCGGCGGATTGATGACAGCCGTAAACTCGTCAATCCCGAGCATCCCCAGATTACTGATGGAGAAGGTTGCGCCCGTGTATTCCTCAGGCATCAGCTTGCGCGAACGCGCACGCGCGGCCAGTTCCTTCACTTCGCGCGAAATCTCGCCGATGGGTTTAAGGTCGGCCGAGCGTACGACGGGAGTTATCAGTCCATCTTCGATGGCGACGGCGACGCCTATGTCCGCGCGCTCGTAGTAGCGTATGGCTTTGTCCTGAAAGGAAGCGTTGACCTGCGGGTGCTGTATGAGAGAGACAGCCGCAACCTTGATTATCAAATCGTTAATGCTGACCTTCAGTTCGGGGTCAAGCTCGTTGATGGAGACACGCAACTCAGCGGCCCTGTCCATCTCGATTTCCGTCGTCAGGAAAAAATGGGGCACAGGGCCGATGGATGTCACCAGCCTGCGCGCAATGGTCTGACGCATAACGGAGGTCGCTTCATCCCTGTAGGGCGAGGCTTCGATTTGAGACGACTGCGAAGGCTGTGTGCTGGGCGCGACCGCACGCAGATGACGCTGCGGAGTTTGCGCAGGAGCTTCTGCGTCGGGCTGTTGTTGGCCCACGTTCATTGCCGCTTCTATGTCGCGTTTGACGATGCGCCCGCCGGGGCCGCTGCCGCTAAGCGTTCGCAAATCAATGCCAGCTTCCGCGGCCATACGCGCGGCGAGAGGCGAAACGATGAGACGTTCGCTCGTCTGGTTAGAACTTACCGTTGATTGGCTCGCGCCGTTGCCGGAGGGCGCGGGTTGTTGTTTGGACGATTCGTTTGTTGCAGGCTGCTGTGCTTCGCGAGCCTGTCCGGCAGGTTGCTGCTGCTGCTGTTGCTGCTGGCCGCCGTCGTCAGGTTTCTCTTGTGTCGTCTCTTTAGTTGTAGTCGCGGCCTGAGCGGATGCGCCCTGATTGATGAGGGCGGAGATGTCTTCGTCAGGCTCACCGATGATGGCGATGAGTTGACCGAGCGGGGCGCTCTCGCCCTCCTGAATTAGAATCTTGCGCAGCACGCCCGTGCCGAGCGCCTGCATCTCCATCGTCGCCTTATCGGTATCAACCTCTGCCAGCGGCTCGCCCATAGAGACCTTGTCGCCCTCTTTTTTTAGCCAGCGTGAAAGTTGGCCCTCTTCCATCGTCGGAGAGAGCTTGGGCATTACAACCTGCGTTGCCATAGTTCGGTTTTCCAGTGTTGGGTTTACAGTTTGAAGCCTTGAGCGCTGATTCTCAGTTTGAGATTACTCATCTCCGAAAACCTAGAAACGAAAACTCAAAACTTATTCTAAATATGCTACCTCTCGAACGGCGGCGACGAGCTGCTGCACGTCTGGTATCGCAAGCCGTTCAAGATTCTTCGCGTAAGGCATCGGCACGTCTACGCCCGAAACTCTGCGCACGGGCGCGTCCAGATAATCGAAAGCGCGCTCGTTAATCTGTGCGCTGATTTCAGCGGAGACGCCGCAGAAAGGATGCGATTCTTCTGCGACGACGACGCGGTTGGTTTTCTTCACAGACGCGATGATCGTCTCAATATCAAGAGGACGAATCGTGCGCGGGTCAATGACCTCGACCGAGACGCCCTGCTTCTCCAATTCTTCTGCGGCCTTCAACGCTACGGGAACCATTAAAGAGCGCGCAACGATGGTCGCATCCGTGCCCTCGCGTTTGACATCGGCAACACCGAGCGGAATCGTGAAATCTTCATCGTCAGGCACTTCGCCCTTGTTGCCATACATTCTTTCCTGCTCAAGAAAGATAACGGGGTCGTCGTCGCGAATCGAACTCTTCAGTAATCCTTTGGCGTCAGCCGGAGTTGAAGGCATCACGACCTTGAGGCCGGGGAAGAAGGCGAACCATGATTCGAGCGCCTGCGAGTGTTGCGAAGAGACCTGAAAGGCGGAGCCGTTCGGACCGCGAAAGACAATCGGAATCTTAAACTGCCCGCCTGACATGTAGAGCATCTTGGCGGCAGAGTTAATAATCTGGTCCGTCGCGAGGATAGAAAAGTTGAAGGTCATAAATTCGACGATGGGCCGTAGGCCGACCATCGCCGCGCCGACGCCAAGCCCCGCGAAGCCAAGCTCCGTAATCGGCGTGTCAATCACGCGCTTATCGCCAAACTCTTGCAACAGATTTTTAGTGACCTTATAAGCTCCCTGATAAGCGGCCACTTCCTCGCCCATCAGAAAGACGCTCTCATCACGTTGTAACTCTTCGCGCAATGCCTGATTGAGCGCATCGCGCATGGTCATCACAGCCATCTGAACTCCTCAATGATAACGTGCGGGTCGTAGAACAAAGATGAAAGCCGCGCTCTCATCATTTATCACTTGTCGCCCGCCTTGATTTCGTTTGCGTAAACGTGCGTGTAAAGTTCCGCAGGGTCCGGCTCAGGACTTTCTTCAGCAAATTTAACGGAACGTTCGACCTCTTCGCGCACCCTGTCTTCTATCTCTTTAATGCCCGCCTCATCAATCAGGTTCTTTTCCTGAAGGCTCGCGGTGAAGAGCTTGATGGGGTCGCGCTCCTGATATTTTTCAATCTCGGCGCGTGTCCGATAGTTGCCGGGGTCGGACATCGAGTGGCCCATGAAGCGGTAGGTGCGTACTTCCAGAAGTGTCGGCAAATATTCATTGCGACCGCGCTCGACGGCACGGCTGACAGCCTCGCGCACGGCGAGCACGTCCATGCCGTCAACAAATTCGGAGGCCACTTCGTAAGCACAGGCTTTCTGCGAAACATCCTGCAAGGACATCGCGCGCTCAAGCGATGTGCCCATCCCATACTGATTATTCTCGCAGATGTAAATGCATGGCAGCTTCCAGAGTTGGGCCAGGTTTAGTGATTCGTGGAAAGCGCCCTGATTGACCGCCGCCTCGCCGAAGAAACAGAGCGTCACCTGGTCGCCGCCCTTGTATTTCGTCGCGAAGGCGATGCCGGTTCCGAGCGGAATCTGCCCGCCGACGATGGCGTGACCGCCAAGAAAGTTGACGCTTGAGTCAAACAGGTGCATCGAGCCGCCCTTGCCGCTCGAACAGCCGCCCGCTTTGCCGTAAAGCTCGGCCATGATTTCGTCCGGCGACATGCCTTTGGCGATGGCGTGACCGTGGTCGCGATAGCTGGTCAGCACGTAGTCGTCAGGACGGAGGGCCGACAGCGCGCCGACCGCTACTGCCTCCTGCCCTATGTAGAGGTGACAGAAGCCGCCGATTTTGCCGAGGCTGTAGGATTCGGCACACTTCTCCTCGAAACGGCGTATGAGTATCATCTGGTAAAGCAGATTGACGAGCGTCTCTTTATCAAAGGCTTCGATGCGATGTTTCTGCTCGTCCTTGCGTTCCCGATGCTCTTGCTGTGCTTCAGCCGTTTGAGCCTCAGCGGGCGTTTCTTGTTCCAGAAGGCCAGCGCCGCTCTTTTCATCCGCCACGACGCGCGACTTGCTGGGAGTGGCTTGTTTGCTCATTAGTTTTATCTTTCGCAGAGACGCGCCCCTCGCACTCGCCCGGAAGATACGGGGCTGCGGTTGCGCGTTCGCTTAACTGTTAATTCTTAAAGCTCTAAACAGGTGCTCGGAATTATACGCGAGATACTGGATTACGCGCAAAAGTGGGAGCGTAGAAAAGAAAAAGCGCGCATCGCTTTGAAGGCAATGCGCGCTTTCTGGTTTAAGGGTTAGAGACAAACTCAGGTGTAATTATCAACCGTAGATGTCAGCGGCGCGTTCGAAAGAGACGGAACGAGCTTGCGTGCATGCTTGTCCTGCTGCATGTTGCGGGCTGCGGCCGTCAGCAGTTCTTCGCTCGTCTCTCCGTCGGCGGGGAAGCAGGAGATGCCGACGCTGATGCCTATCTCGACGGTGCGCCCCGTGCGGACAGTGTATCGTTGAGATTCGACTGCCGCCCTGATGCGCTCCGCAATCATACCTGCCATGACGTTTGATGCCATCGGCATGATGGCGACGAATTCATCGCCCGCATAACGCGCGAGAATGTCCATCTGCCGCAGCTCTTTTTTGATGATGCCTCCGATGCTCGCCAGTAGCCTATCGCCGACGGCGTGCCCGTAAGCATCGTTAATCTTCTTGAAGCCGTCAATGTCCATACTGATGACGGCCATTGATTCGCGGTTCAAGCGCTGGCATTCGGCGATGCGCTGTTCGAGCGACATGTAGAAGGCGCGAGCGTTTGGCAAGTCCGTCAGCGGGTCAGTGAGCGCGCTCTCTTTTGTCTTTTCAAAAGTCAGAGCGTTGTTGAGCGCGGAGGATGCATGCTGCGCGACGGATTCAAGCAGGCGTACATGCTCTGAGCTATAGGAGATGCGACTGCGGGAATAGAGCGTGATAGCGCCGAAGGCTCCATCCTCGCGTGTGAGCGGGGAGACGAGAACGCCGCGAATGCTCTTCGCAACGTCTTCAGCAACACCGACCAGATCAAGTTCGGGCGAAGCGTTGCACATCGAACGTGCGTTAGCAATGACCCAGCCCGTGATGCCGTCGCCGACGCTGATACGACGACGCGAGAAGGCTTCCGAGTAGTCGCCCGCAACGTGCGTCGGAACAGCCTTGCCTGATTTCTCGTCAACCAGATAGATAATACACGTATCAAAGGGCACGATGGCGCGCAGCTTACTTGAGACGAGCGCCACTGTATCCTGTAGATTCAAAGAAGAGCCAATGGTCTGCGCTATCTCATGCAGGGCGAAGACCTCGCGCTGAGCCTCTGTGATGGAGCGGAAGCCGGATGAATCGTCGGGCGTGCCGAGCGTGTCGGAAGCAAGGCCAGCATCGGGGCGCGCGTTCGTCTCGTCGTCGGTTTCGTCTGACGCAACCTGCTCCTGTATGTCCTGCGCGGCGATCATCTGGTCGAATCTTTCGACGTGCTGGATGAAGGTTTCCACCACGCGCGGGTCGAAGGAAGAGCTCGCCATCTTTCTGAGCAGCGCGAGCGAGTCTTCGCGCGTCATGCCTTTGCGGTAGGGGCGGTCGCAGCGAGTCGCATCATAAAAGTCAACGACCGAGATGATTCTTGCGACCAGCGGAATCCCTTGTCCCTTTAAGCCTTTCGGATAACCAGTTCCATCCCATTTCTCGTGATGGTAGCGAACGATGTCTTCGACCGGGTAGGGGAAGCCGACGCGTTTGAGAATGTCGCCGCCGACTGTCGGGTGAATCTTCATCTTGGCAAACTCGGATTCGGTGAGCTTGCCCGGCTTGTTGAGAATGTATTCGGGAACGGCGAGCTTGCCGATGTCGTGCAGAAGCGCTCCGGCTAAAAGGGCCTGCGATTCGGATTCGCTGACGCCGAGCAGCTTGCCCATCTCGGTTGCATAAATCTGCGTGCGGCGCACGTGGCCGTGCGTGGTCTGGTCTTTGGCATCAATCGCGATGGCTAGCGATTCGATGGTGTTCATGTGCAGGTTTGCCATCTCCTGTATGTGGCGAGCCTTCTCCGCCTCCGAACGCTTCACTTCAGCGACGCGCTGTTCGTCAAAGCGGTAGAGCAGATGAATGAGACTGATAATCAGGATGCCAACGAAGATGAAAGGAATGCCGTTGCCCTGCAATGCTGCGTAGAAGAGGACGGCTGCTGCCGCGCCGCCAATCTGCGTCATCGAAGTCCAGACGAGGCTCTCGCGCGAGAGCGTTAAGCGAGTCTTGCCGGAATCAAAAGCGATGAAGGCTGCCGTGGCGACCGTGCTGAGAAAATATTGCACCAGCGCCATCACGCACAGAGGCAGCATCAGCGTGCCGAGAGAGATGGACGAATCGTTTACGCTCGGAGCGGAGGCCAGTTGGTGAATCAACACCTGATAAAGGAAGACGCCCGCGTAGGTCGAGATAATCGAAGCGCCGGTCGTAAAGATGACCACGCGCCTGTCGGACGAGTTCCAGACAGAGATGTAGCCGACGGCGGCCGCCAGCAAGACCGCTGGGCCAACCGTATTGACAGGCTCCGTCGTGTACATCATCGCCGCCAGAAAAATAAAGGCGTCGGCGACCGACTTCTGGCTCGAACCATGCCCGTCGGAATTGTTGACAGAGATTGTAAAGCGGCTTGCAGCGAGCGTGAGCAGGAGCAGGCCCGCCAGCGGAGCGAGTCCTGTCCAACCCATTAACGGTAAACCGACGAGGGAGACGAGCGCGACCGCCAGCAAAATACAGGCCAGCAACGCGACACCGCCCAGAAGCGCAAGACTTTTCCAGTTACCTTTTGGCATGTGTTGATATTGACCTCTCAGGAAGTATGCGCCTGCTCAGAAGGCTGCTTGGCGGGCAAACTATTGAGAATTGTTCTGGGAAATAGCAGGGGACGATTGTTAACTGCAATCTTGTGAAGGAGCCGGTGTTTAACCGAAAACTCAGACGCCAAACAAAGTTGGCCTATGGCAAACAATAGCGGGTTTCCATTGAAACGTCAAGAGTTTTAGCGGTTAAATCCTAGAATTTCAAAAATATATGCTGAAAGCGGGCCTTCGGATTTGCCCGTCCGGCTCTGTCGGTCCGACGGCCTGAATCCTGCCAACTGCGCCGGGCATGGACGAGAATGCAGCTACGCAGAATCCAAGGCAGCGAGACGGAGCGTAATTACAGTTAAACGTGGTGACTGCGAAGGTCTTTGAGGGTGAAGGATGAGCACAAAAATCCTGCTCCGTGAGAAAACGCAGGAGAGAACATTTGTCGTGTAAAAAGCAATTTTTTCATTTATTTCCGGCCCTTCTAGTGTTACACTGCGCGCCGCTGGATGTAAATCATCTTCCTTTGTCCTAACCATAGCTCGTCTTCAGTTTTCAGCGTAGACCCGGCAGGGCCGACTGAATAGTGAGACGAAAGGCTCTAAACATTGGCCGAGTTGCTGCGCAGGCTGGCAGCAGAAATTAAGCCGCACACAACTCTTAACAGATTGACCCACAGGGTTACAGGAGAAAACTCGATGCGAAGAACCCTAGCGCTTTTTGCCTTGCTTGCCGTTGCGACCTTCTGGACAGGTTGCACAACGGATAATGCCAACACGGGTAATACGACCAACACGACGAATACAACTAACTCCAGTACGACCACCTCGACAAACACCAACACCACGCCGACCACCAATGCCAACAACATGAACAGCACGAATGCCAACAATATGAACGGCGCGAATGCTAACAACACGAATGGCGCGAATGCCAATAACAGGAATGGCATGAACTCCAACAACATGAATGGCATGAACAGCAATAACATGAACGGCATGAACTCCAACAATCGGAACGGCAACACTCGTCCGTAAGTAAAGCATGCTCAGGAAGTATCAATGTAAGAGGCGCGTTGAAACCACAACGCGCCTCTTGCCTTTAGCCGGTCTTCAAACTCGGCGGCTCTTTTCAACCAGCTGTCGCACGGTCTGAACTTGTCCGAGCAATTAAACTATCGTTATCTGGTAGATCCGGCGGAGGCGCGCGCAGCGCTCGACGCTCTGCAAAGCGAGCCCATCGTCGGCCTCGATACGGAAACATACTGGGACGCTTCCGCGAATCATTCGCGCGTCTCGCTCGTACAGGTTGCCCCGCGCGCGGGCGAGACAATCGTCATAGACTTGATGACGGTTGACGTGTCGTTGCTCAAGCCGCTGGTGGAATCGCCTGAGATAGTGATGGTTGCGCACAACGCGCGATTTGATGAAGGGATGTTAATCGGAGCCGGATTGAAGCCCGCTGCTTTCGTTGACACGCTGCGACTGGCGCGCTCCGCTCTTCGCTTGCCGTCCTACAGTCTGGCCGGAGTCTCTGCACATCTTCTGGGCATCGAGCTGGACAAGAGCTTTCAGAAATCTAACTGGCGCAGGCGTCCGCTGACACGCGCCCAACTCGATTATGCCGCCACGGACGCGCGCGTCACCCTACAGGTTTACGACGAACTGGAACGTATCCTGACGGAGCAGGGGAAATTTCCGGGCGCGCTTCGCGCCGCCACGCTCACGCCCTCCAGCGGCGAGGCCCGCACGCCCAGAAAACGCAGAGTGCCGCAACCCCCGCCGCGTCCTTTAACTGACGAAGAGCGCCGGATAGTAACGCAGTTAAAAAAGTGGAGACTCGAAAAATCCTTCAGCGAGCATGTTCCAGCCTACATGATTTGCCCAGACAAGACCCTCGAACACCTCGCAATGGAACGACCCAACTCGCTCGAAGCCCTCAACGCCATACACGGCCTCGGCGCTTCCAAGATTGCCAGATTCGGAGACGAACTGCTCGAAGCGTTGCGCGCCATCACAGGTTAATTAACAATTCCGACCATCAACTTGCTCAAGTTTCCAGACCGCTCAAGATGCGCTGGCGGCATCGCTCGCCGTTTGCGAAGCAAGCTGTGCTGCCAACTCCGCGGGCGTTGTCACAGGCTGCTGGCACGTATAATGCTCGCAGACGTAGGCCGTCGCCGCGCCGTTGACCATCGGGCGCTCGCGCAGCAGCGGAACGAGTCCGGCCGCCGCCGTATCATTCTCTTCAGCCTGCGCGACGACCTTGTTTGGCAGATAGCGTTTCCACACCTCGCGCGTGAGAGCAGCGGTCGCAGCGTCTTCGCGTGGGCCAACGATGGCTATCTCCTTCGGTGATGAAAGGTAGAAATCGAGCGCCGCTAAGAGACGCCCGAAGGCCGACGGATAACGCGTTAGCTGGTTGCGCAGCAGCCGGAAGATTGTGACGGCCTGACGGCTGTAATCTTCATTGCCGGTCAGGACAGACAGTTTGAGCAACACTTCGGCGGCGACCGAATTGCCCGAAGGAGTCGCATTGTCCATAAAATCCTTCGAGCGGACGATCAATTCTTCGTGGCTTCTGCCGGTGTAGAAGTAGCCGCCCTCCTGCTCGTCCCAGAATTCATCGTTCATTGTGTCTGCGAGCGTCTTTGCTTCGCGCAGCCAGCTTAGCTCGCCCGTCGCTTCATAGAGTGCGACGAGGCCGTCAATGTAGAAAGCGTAGTCTTCCAGATAAGCGTTGAGCTTCGCCTGCCCGTCTTTGTACGTGCGCAGGAGCAACCCATCACGACGCAGATTTTCGAGGACGAAACGCGCGTTGTTTTTCGCCGTCTCAAGATAATCGCGGCGCTCAAGAATCACGGACGCTTCAGCGAAAGCGGCCAGCATTAGTCCGTTCCAGGCCGTTAGAACCTTCTCATCACGACCGGGCTTAATGCGCCGCTCGCGCAGCGTGAAGAGTTCGCGACGACCGAGCGCCAATGCCTCCTTGAGACGCTCGACGCTGACGCCTGACGCCTGTGCAACTTCCTCCGCGGAGCGCTTGACGTTGAGGATATTCTGTCCTTCAAAGTTGCCGCCCGCCGTCACATCGTAATAGGCACAAAAGAGAGCGCCATTTTCTTCGCCGAGAGTTTCTTTGATTTCGTCAATTGACCAGACGAAAAACTTGCCTTCGTGGCCTTCGGAGTCTGCATCCTGCGTGGAGTAGAAGCCGCCGCGCTCGTCCGTCATCTCTCTTGTGACGTAATCAAGCGTCTCTTCCGCGATGCGACGATAAAAGTCGTCGTTTGTCAACTGGTAAACGTGCAGGTAAAGGCGCGCGAGCAAAGCGTTGTCGTAGAGCATCTTCTCAAAGTGTGGGACGAGCCACTTTGCGTCCGTCGAATAACGATGAAAGCCGCCGCCCAGTTGGTCGTACATCCCACCCTCGGCCATCCGGCGGCATGTATGCTCGACCATCTTCAGTGCATCTGCCTGCCCGTTGCGATGATAGACGCGCAGCAGGAAGTCGAGATTCATCGGCGCGGGGAATTTCGGCGCGCTGCCGAAGCCGCCATAGGACGCATCGTAGTTGCGCGCGATGCCACGGTAGGCTCCGTCGAGAAGTTCAACTGAAATCGCTTCGCTTGATTGACGCGCCTGGCCCAGGCGCTGAAGCTCTCCCAGCATGGAGACGGCCGACTGCGTAATCTCATCTGGCTTCGAGCGATAAGCCTCTGCGACGCCCATAAGGACGCGCGGAAAGCCGGGCATGTTGTAGCGGTCAACGGGAGGATAGTATGTGCCGCCATAAAAGGGGACGCCTTCGGGCGTGAGGAAGACGGTCATCGGCCAGCCGCCGTGTCCCGTCATCATCTGCACGGCGTTCATGTAGATCTGGTCCAGGTCTGGACGCTCCTCCCTGTCCACCTTGATGTTGATGAAATTCTCATTCATCAGGCGCGCAATCTCTTCATTCTCGAAAGACTCATGCTCCATCACGTGACACCAGTGGCACGCGGAGTAGCCTATACTGAGCAGCACGGGCTTGTTCTCGCTGCGCGCACGCTCGAAAGCTTCTTCGCTCCACGGATACCAGTCAACAGGGTTATGAGCATGCTGTAAAAGATACGGGCTGGTCTCTTTAGCGAGCCGGTTTGTGTGTTTATGCGCCGTCATTTCTTCCCCCCTTTTTCTCGTGTTTGCTTTATTCTACACTTGCCTTGGCCTGAGCGCCTAAACCACCTTCAAGAGCTATCCGCCGGGGTTGAACCAGTAGGGTGTCTTCTTAGCCCATTCGCTCTTCGGATAACGTTTGTGCAGAAGTTGAAATGCTGCTTTTGACCAGCGGCCTGTGTCTTTGTCCGTGCAGCCGTAGCGTGTTGAGGTGACGGCGATGTGCAGGGCTTCGGGCACACGGGCGTCGTTCGGAGTTCTGTTGGCCCACGCGATGGCCTCGCGGGAGAGATAGTTGGGAGCCGTGCCGAGTGCCATCAGTTGCGCACGCTCGCGCCGCGCCGACGCCTTTTGAGCTTCACTCAGAAAGGATGGTTCGACTATGGCACGCGATGCGGAACGACTTGACTGCGCGGGCGATTCTTCAGCGTCTCCGTTTTTATCAACGGGGACGGCGGCTCTCTCTGTTATCTCGCACCACCAGTTGTCTCTGTAGCTGTCGCGCTCATTAATGGGCGTCAGCCTATCAAGGCCGGGAACGACCGTCAGATGCAGGCCGGGGAATTTCAGGATAGTGTAAAGCGCAGCCGCTTTTCTGGCAGCGGGCGTTGTGGCCGACAGGTAATCGTCCAGATATGTTTTTAACTCCGGCGCAAGCGCGGCAGCGATTGGCGCAAGAGCCTTGCCTGTTCCGGCGTCGTCCAGAATTGCCGCCCGTGTCCAGGCCGCGAGAGCGATTTGCCTGCGTAGATGCGCGGGGAGAGTATGGCTTGAGGCGGCTTCGCGTAGCACAGCGAGTGGAAAGTTTTCGTTGAAAATCCGTGTCGAATCATCGTCGAACAGGGAACGACCCGCCCATGCTTTTAACTCGTCGTCTTCCTTGACATCAATCGGAACTTCTCTGCCGTCTTCATCCCAACTAAACGCGGCGGGCTGCCGCTGCGCATACTCTAAAAACTCTTCGAGAGTTGAGGCCAACAACATTCTCTGATGAAGAAATTTGTTGAGGGCGGAAGCGGGCAGCGCTGCGCGTCTTTGCAGAATCGCGTCGAGCGTGCGCTTTGCGGCAGCGCGATTGCCTTTCTCAAGCTGCAAACGGACGAGATGAAACTGCACGGTCGCGAAAGCTGGCGACGATGCCTGGACTCTTTCGGCAGCCGCCATGAGAGCCGTCGTCTTCGCGTGGCTCGCCTTAACCTTTGACAGGGAAGCGAGCAGCCACGTCACGTCAGTAGTATGTTCCCACTTCTCTACAGCGTGTGCCAGCGAGTCCTTAGTCTCTGCCTGATAGGTAATGAGCCAGTCCGTTAAGTCATCTTTCGCGGCTGCGTCGAAAGCCTTCTTCGCGTTTTCCTCAAGCGGTTCGTCTGCATCGCCCAGATACTTGTCGAGCAGGATGGTGTAATCCAGAAGCTCCTGCTTCAATTGTTCGTTGGCCTCCTTCTTCAGGAGAGAGTGGGCCAACTCGCGTATGCGCTCTTCAGGATGCAGGCGCAGCTTGACCATGTTCAAAAGATTTTGGGCCGACTGGCGAAGCGCGCTCTGGCGTGTTTCAGCCACCACTCTCTTCAACTGTGTTTCGGCTTGAGCCAGAGCCTCCCGGTGATTGGCTTCCGCGCCGAGGCTTGCTTTGCGAATCAAACTCCGCGCGACTAAATACTGCGCCTGCTCGCGCCAGATGGACGACGAATCGCCCGCTATCTTTTCAAAGCGGCTTCGCGCCTCGTCGAAATTCATCGCATAAAAATGTGCGGCGGCAATCTGGTAGTTTCTATCGTCCTGAATCAAACGTGGCGTTGAAGCGGAAGCTTCTTCGGGTATGGACTGCCCGCCCGTGCAGTTTGCAAAAACCTTGTCCTGCGCCTGCGTCCACTCTTTGACCTCTGTGCTCTGCGCTCCAAACTTCGCGATACGCTCTTCCAGGATAGCGGCCGCGTTTCTGAAAGCGTCTGCATGACAATTGAGGAAAAAGTCGTACTGATTCTGAGTTTTGGGACGATAGACACTTATCTTCGGCTCGTCTTCGTTGCCCGCAGCTTTCTTTCTAGCCGCCAGCCAGACGGCCAACGTGTCTTCTTCCTGCTGCTCTGCACTATTGAAGTCAAGGCGCGCGTTCCATAAACCAGATAACGCCGCCTGCTCGCGTTCATTGAAGCTAACGCCCTTTATCAAGCGGTAGGCGACGAAGAGATAGGAGCGCGCGTAAGTTGGTTCGAGCACGCCTATGTCGCCGCCCGCGAATTTGTTGAGCGGAAAATCAGGGTGCTTGTTGTAGGCGAAAATGGCGTATCTGGAAAAGGGGCCGCAGGCCGATGCCAGACGAAAACTGCCGGCGAGAAAGATTATTGAGACGATAAGGAAGATGAAAGTTTTGGTAAGCGTGTTTCTCACTGCCGACTCCTTTCGAGAGCGTGGCGTAGGGTTGATTCCGTCCATGGTTGAGAGTTGAAGAGATAAAAGCGACGGTCGGATGAGAGGGAAGCTGCCGGTTGGTCTATCGAGATGCCGACGCTGGCGCGGCAGAGCGGTGAGCGAAAGTCGCCGCCTGTTTCCAGATAATTGTTGATGCGGTGCTGGTCCACGCCCATGTCGAAAATCATCGGCACGGCCTCGTCAACGGGTAAGTCGTCCAGCCAATTATCAAAAATGCACCAGGAGGCCAGCGCCGTGATCGAGAGCGGCATTGATTCCGGCATGCGACGCCTGACATCCTTCAAGAGCGCTCTATAAAATTTGCGCTCGGATTCGGTCGCGTCAAAATCAATTTGCAGCGCAGAGATGTCTGGCTGACGACTGACACGGGCCAGCGCTCCGGCAAGCTCTGCGCGTTGACGGTCTGACAAAACGGGCGGAGCCTGGCGCGCAGACTCTATGCGAACGACGGCGATGAGCGTCGTCCCTGTTGGGACTTTGAGCGGTTGAAGGCGCGGGCGTTCGACGAGCGTGTCATTGCGCAGGTAAATGGTGCGGGCCAGAAAAGCGACGCCGACTGCGCGCGGGTCAATGAAGTCCAGTTGCTCCGGCCTCTCCCACGCCCAGAGGAAGAGTTTTGGATAGGCGTTCATGCGTGAGTTGGGCGGAGAGATGCTGCGGGCGAGTGTGTTTGAGGCGCGCAAACGCAGGAAGAGAAGCGCCGCGATTGCCAGCAACAGAACGACGCTCAAAAACAGGAGCGCGCGGCTCTTCTTAAAGGGACGCATCTATCGCCTCACGCGGAAGTTGAATCTTGAAACGGACGCTTCGCAGTTTACAACAGCACGTATGAAACGAGGAAGAATGTTTTGCGTCAACGGGAAAGCTTAACGGCAGAGGCACGGCTTGAGCATTAAGCGGCTTTCGTGCGCGGCTATGTCATCAAGCGTGGATTTGCTATACTGCGAAAAATGAATGGTCATTCATTTTTTGTCGGCTGCGATGCCTGCTGGCGGGGCGTGCTGGAAATTTTGTCCGGGAGCAAAGAGCGTGGAAAGAGTTGAGCGAGAAGTTCTTGAGATGGATGTCATCTTCGTCGGCGCGGGGCCTGCGAATTTGAGCGGCGCGCTGCATCTGGCGCGGCTGGTGCGTGAGCATAATGAGGCCATCGAGAGCGGCAAGAGCGAGGGCAAAGCGCTCGGTGAGATAGAGATTGGCGTCATCGAAAAGGGCGCATACGTCGGCGCGCACATTCTCTCCGGCGCGGTCATGGACCCGCGTGCGCTGAAGGAGTTGATGCCGGATTTTGAAGAGCAGGGAGCGCCGATTGAGTCGCCAGTCAACGAAGACTTCTTTTTATACCTGACCGAAAAACGCGCGATTCGTTCGCCCATCACGCCGCCTCCGCTGAAGAATCACGGCTACTACATCGTCGCCTTGAATCGCCTGACGGCGTGGCTCGGAGAAAAATGCGAGGAGGCTGGCGTTAACATTTTTCCTGAATTTCCGGGCGCGGAAGTTTTGTTTGACGAGCAGGAACATGTCATCGGCGTTCGCACAGGCGACAAGGGGATTGATAAGGAAGGCAAGCGCAAAGCTAACTTCGAGCCAGGCGTTGACCTGCACGCGAAGGTGACTGTCCTTGGCGAAGGCCCGCGCGGCTCTCTGACAAAGAGCTTGACGCAGCGTCTTAATCTCAACGAGGGGCGCGAGCCGCAGGTTTATAGTCTGGGCATCAAAGAGTTGTGGGAGTTGCCGGACGACCGTTATCCTGCGGGCCGTGTGACGCACACGCTCGGCTATCCGTCCGACGCGCAGACCTACGGCGGCGGCTGGATTTACGGAATGCAGAATCGCATTCTCAATCTGGGCTACGTGACCGGCCTCGATTACCGCGACCCGCTGCTCGACCCGCACGCGGAGTTTCAGCGCTTCAAGCAGCATCCTTACATCGCGCGACTTCTGGAGGGCGGCAAGATGATTCGCTACGGAGCGAAGACGATTGCCGCTGGCGGTATGTATGCGATGCCGCAGATTTACGCTGACGGCGTGTTGCTCGTCGGCGACTGCGCGGGCTTCCTTAATTCGCAACGCTTAAAGGGGATTCACTCGGCAATCAAGAGCGGTATGCTCGCAGCGGAAGCCATCTTTGAAGCGCTTCTTGCCGGAGACTACTCCGCGCAAAAACTCAAGCGCTATGAAGAACTCGTTAACGAGAGTTGGATTATGACGGAGCTTCGTAAGGTGAGAAACTTTCACGCCAGCTTCCGTCATGGCCGCTGGCTCGGACTCGCCAACGCAGGCTTACAGTTCATTACAGGCGGCCGCTCCTGGGGCATCTTCGATAGGGCGAGCGCAGAGCCGGGCCACGAAGCGATGGAAAAGCTCTCGGCCTATGGTTATCGAGGCGACCAGATAGAGCAGCGTTACAACGGTCTGCGCTTCGACGGCAAAATCACGTTCAATAAACTGACGGACGTGTATCACGCGGCGGTCGGTCACGACGAAGACCAGCCTGTTCACCTGCACGTGCTCGATACAAACATCTGCTCCACGCGCTGCGCCGAAGAATACGGAAATCCCTGCCAGCGTTTTTGTCCGGCCGCGGTCTACGAAATGGTCGAAGACGGCAGCAACGGCAAACGCCGCCTTCAGATTAACTTCTCAAACTGCGTCCACTGCAAGACCTGCGACATCATGGACCCATACCAGATCATTAACTGGGTCACGCCCGAAGGCGGTGGCGGCCCCGATTATAAAGGGATGTAAAAAAGTGATGAGTAATGAGTGATGAGTGATGAGTGAAGAACCTCTTTCTTTTACTCATCACTCATCACTCATCACTCATCACTGTTTTCGTATGCTTCTGGCTCGCGCCTCACATAAGCTGATAGAGGAGTTTCATCGTCATTTCGCGGGCGATGAGAGTTTGCGGCTGCCGCCTGTCCATCTTTATAACGGGCGCTTCGCGCGCTGGCTGACGCATACGTTCAATATCGGCGCTATCACGTTCGGACGCCACGTTTTTATCAAACCTGAACTGACGAGGCGGGAGGCGACGGGACGCTGGACAGCGCCGGCATGGTTGATTGCACATGAGACGACGCACGTCTTGCAGTATGAGAAAGCAGGCTTCGTTGGTTTCCTCATCTCATACCTGCGCGATTACTGGTGCTGCCTGCGCGTGCAGAAAAGGTGGGATGCAGTGGCGCGCATGGAAGCCTACCATACGATTAAGGCAGAATGCGCAGCACGCGACGCAGAGGGGGCGTACGCTGCTTGGGCGGAAAAGCAGGCCGGAGCTATGAAGACGGAAGGCGAAAAGAATGGTTATTCAGTTTGACTATCCAAGAGGCTGAACAGCCACGCTCTTATCATTCACCCCGGCGCGCCTTCATGCTTCCTCTTGATTCTTGTCTTCCGTAGTGATTGTGAAATGCACTTTGCCGCGCTGCACTTCTTCGAGCGCAACGCGTGTGGCCTTGTGCTTCTGCATGTCCATGTCAACGCGCGGGCGTGCGCCGCGTTGAAGTTGCTTGCTTCTTTTAGCCGCCACGATAATCAGGCGATACTTCGAGTCCATCTCGACCTGCTCGTTCTCCTGCTCCGTGTCCTGCTGCTCTTCGATTATTTTTGCCATTTTAGCCTCAGCGGCCCTCCGCATCAGTTTCGTGTATTAAAAGATAGATTTCGCGCTTGCGCGGGGCGCACGCATTTGTAAACGAAACAGAATAGCCAAGTTTGGGTATAGATTTCAACACGCGGCGAAGCAATGTCGCACTATCTCATCGCTCGAAGGTGAACTGATGACGCCGAACTTCGAGTGCGACGGACAACGGCTTGCCCTCTCTCATCGCTCAAAGCGCCCGTCAATCTACTCTACGTTCTGCACTTGCTCGCGCAGCTTTTCCACTTCCGCTTTAATCGCCAGCCCTGCATCCTTAATCGTCATGTCGGTTGACTTGGATAGCACTGTGTTGGCCTCGCGGTTTAGTTCCTGCAAGAGAAAGTCGAGCCGCTTGCCTATCTCGCCTCCGCCGTCAACCGTATCGCGAAATTGCGTCAGGTGGCTTTTCAGGCGCGCAATCTCTTCGCTGATGTCGCTGCGGTCGGCCAGGTATGCCACCTCCTGCGAGAGGCGTCCCTGGTCAATCTCTATGCCTTGCCCGTCGCGCGCCAGCATCTCTCCGATTCTTTTCTGCAAACGCGAACGATAAGCCTCAACTAACTCGCCCGCTGCTGCTTCGATAGTCGGAACATGACGAGCTATCTCGTCGAGGCGCGTGCGCATCTCCGTGCCGAGCGCAGCGCCCTCGCGCTCGCGCATGTCCTCAAGCTCTTTCAGCGCCTCATCAATGGCCTGTTCGACTCCGGCAATCATCTGCTCGTCAATGCCGTCGCGCATCGGCTGCATAGCGCCTGGCAGACGCGCCAGCACGTTGATGTCAGGCTCGCCCGAAAGCGCAAACTCCTGCTGCATCAAGCGCAGGGCGCTGATGAAACCTGCAATCAAGGGGCGATTCAATTCATACGCGACTTCGCCGGTCCGCTCGAAAGTGATGCTGGCATCCACGCGCCCGCGCGAGAGGCGCGTGCCGATACGACGTTTGATGACGGCTTCCAGCGACGAAAGCTCCGCTCCGAGCCGCAAATGAATGTCGAGGAATCTGTTGTTAACGGTCTTGATGTCAACGGCGACGCTGAAATTCCTGCCTGTCACAGCGCCGCGCCCGAATCCAGTCATTGATTTCATAACAGCTAGTGGGCAGCAGGCTCTAAGCGGTCGGCAACCGAAGGCAGTAGTTCAAAACTGCTCGTTGCTTTACCGTCTACTGCCTACTATTTCTCCCTCCTCTTCATCTGCAAACTGTAGCTCGTACAAGCGCCTGTATTTTCCGTCCTGCGCCAGTAGTTCCTGATGCGTGCCGAGTTCGACTATGCGGCCCTGTTCCATGACGACGATGGCATCTGCGCGTTGCACGGTCGAGAGCCTGTGAGCGATGACGATGGTCGTGCGATTGCGTATCAGATTATTGAGCGCGCGTTGGACAAGGCGTTCGGATTCCGCATCGAGGGCCGATGTCGCCTCATCCAGAATCAGGACGGAAGCATCGGCCAGCACGGCGCGTGCGATCGCGAGCCGCTGCCTTTGTCCGCCGGAGAGAAAGATGCCGCGCTCGCCGACGATTGAGTCGTAGCCGTGCGGCAATTCCATGATGAAATCATGTGCGAAGGCGACGCGCGCTGCGTCTTCAATCTCCTGTTCGGTCGCACCGGGCCGCCCGTAAGAAATATTGTGGCGGACTGTATCGTTGAAGAGCACGGTCTCCTGTGTGACGAGCGCGATGTGGCGACGGAGACTACTGATGCGCGCATCGCGCAGGTTCGTGCCGTCCCACAGGACTGCGCCCTCAACGGGGTCGTGAAAGCGCGGCAGCAACTTTGTCAACGTTGATTTGCCGCCGCCCGATTCACCTACGAGCGCGACCATCGTGCCCGCCCTGATGTGCAGGCTCACGTCGCGCAGCACAGACCTCGTCTCGTTTGCATAGCCGAAGGAAACTTCGCGCAACTCTATCTCGCGCCGCAATGGGCCCAACTCGACGGCTTCAAGTTTCTCTGGAATCTCCGCGTGCTCGTCCATCACTTCCCAGACGTGGCGCGCCGCCGCGAGCGCCTGCTCCATGCTGTTGTGCAGTCGCGAAAGCTTCCGCATAGGGTCGTAGGAGCGAAAGAGGAAGAAGAGAAAGGTTAGAAACTGCGCGTTGTTCATGCGCCCGGCTGCGACCTCTTGCTGCCCGAAAAAGAGAAGGACGACGACTGCCATGACGCCAATCATCTCTATGGTCGGCGGCGAGATGCCCGCAATCCTCGCGGAACGCAGATGAGCGCGGCGTATCTCCTGTGCGGCCACGGCAAAGCGTTCCTGCTCGCGCTCTTCTGCGCGGTAGGCTTTAACTATATTCTGATTAGCAAGAGCTTCCTGCGCCGTGTCTGTTAAGAGCTTGTTGCCCTCGAAGGATTCGCGCGCCAGATTGCGCAGCGAGCGTCCGAAACGCGCGGTCAGGACGGCGATGATGGGCGCAATCATCAAAGCGCCAAGCGTGAGCCGCCAGCTGTAATAGAATGAAGCGACGAGGAAGAAGATGAGCGAAAAGCTCTCGCGCAGCATGTCTCGCAAGGTGGCCGTCACGGCCAACTCAATCGCTGCCGCGCTCGTCACCAATCGCGAGACGAGATAGTTTGTGCGATGTCGTTCGAAGAACGTGGCCGATTGCGTGAGCACATGCCTGTAGAGGTCTGCACGGAGGTCGAAGACTGCCGCCTGCCCGACGCGCGCCATCAGGTAGGTCGAAAAATATTCTGCGATTCCTTTGAAGGCTGTGAAGACGATGAGCAGCAGCGCTATGTTGCGCCATGCGGAAAGCCCGCCCGACGGAATAATGTTCTGCAAGCCGAAGAGCGTCGGCGTTTGTTGTCCTTCTCCGAGCGCCTGGTCGAAGATGGGAACGATGAGTGCGCCCGTAGCGCTTTCGAGCAGCCCCACCAGCAGCATGCAAACGGTCGCCAGTGAGAACGTCCCCCAATGTGGCTTGAGATATGTTAATAGCCGCCGAAGGTCTTGCATCGTCACCCGCGCGCCTGTTTTGCTCGTCAAGACTCTGGAAGGAGGGAACGCCCGCGCCCTATTTCGTAAATCAAAATATACTTAGCCTTAGCGGGCTGCGTCAAGGCACAGGAGCGGCGATAAACGATGAAGTCGGAATGATAAAGGATAAACTGTTAAGAGCAAGGCTTTCATTCATCGTTGCTGCGTTCAATCGTTGCAGCGTTCACGCTTCCGCGTTCACACTTGCTTTTCCGCGCTTTGCATGAGACTCGCGGGTGATGTATAGATTTTAGCGCCGCGCAGGCCGTAAATGCGTTATAATCTGCGGCGACCTAAACATTTCATCTTCAGGGCAAAAGAGTTTGACACAACAGATGAGCACTAACGGTACGGCCAGACGTTTGCTGGTTGTGGACGACGACTCGGATATGCGGCTGCTCCTGGCCGAATATTTCCGTCGGCTCGGTTTTGAGGTTGAAGAAAGAGAGAGCGGCGCGGCGGCTTTTGAACCGGCTATCTCGGGTCGCTTCGATTGTTTTATTCTGGATGTCTCGATGCCGGGCATGACGGGCTTTGAATTGCTGCGGCGCGTGCGCGAGCGCGGGATTAAGACGCCTGCCATGTTTCTGACCGCGCATGATGACATTGACGACAAGGTCGCAGGCTTTGCCGCTGGAGCAGACGATTATCTGGCGAAGCCTTTTAGCCCGCGCGAGTTGGAGGTACGCATCGAAGCGCTCCTGCGTCGCGGGGCTGCGACGCCTGTTGTGGCCGATGGTGAGCGCATAGAAGTCGGCGACCTCGTGATTGATAAACGCCGGCACGAGGTCACGCGCGGCGGCGCGCGCATTGAATTAACGCCGCTTGAGTTTCAGATTCTCGAACTGCTGGCCTCCGAGCCGGGCCGCGCCTGGTCGCGTAATGCGCTTCTCGATCAGGTTTGGAGCACAGAGTATGAGGGCTACCAGCGCAACATTGACCCTCATATAAATCGTCTGCGCAAAAAACTTGAAGATGACCCGAAGAATCCACACTACGTCTTGACGGTCCGCGGCGTCGGGTACAAATTAAACGAAGCTCCTTAACCTGAAACCTTCTTCCGCTGCTGCGTGAGTGTGTCTGAGACACGGACCGCAGCGCGGAACATGACATACGGTTATTTGCATATGCCCCACTCTTTTCTCTCGCTACCAAAAACATTTCTGCTCCTGCTGCTCATTCTCGTCGTTGCTCCTGTCGCTTTAGCGCAGGGAGGAACATCAGGCCCGCAGGAGAAGTCGTCGCTGCGCTTAAGCTGGGAGGGAACGCCGGGAGTTAATCGCTACCGGCTGCAAGTCTCGCTCGATGCGCAGTTCACGGATCTGGTCTTCGACCGCGCCGTCGAAGGGCGCGAATACGTCATCAACGACCTGCCTGTCGGCAAGTACTACTGGCGCGTCGCTCCCGCAGCACAAGAGACCGGCACGTTCTCCAAGTCGCGGACAATTGATATTCCGAGCGGAGGAACGACAATCACCGCGACTGGAAATCAGGGGACGAGCGAGAGGCCGCCGAGCAAGACAGGCTGGACTGCTGCGACGGGCAGCGTTGCGCAGCCATTGGCATTCTACTTGCGCGAACAGAGCGCGCCGGATGTGGTCGGCGTTAATTCAGAGGGCATGGTTTACGCCATTGATGCGACAAATGGTGTCGCGCTCTGGACAGCGCGTTTCAGGCCGGACGCTAAGCGCGGCGAGCCGACGGGCAACGGCGGCGCTCAGCCCTTCCAGCCGGTCGCGCTCGGCGCAAGCAACGGTCTGCAAAATGTGCTGGTGGCTTTCGAGGGCGGAGTCAGGCTGATTGAGGGCGCGACAGGGCGTGAGCTCTGGCGCACGTCGCTGCCGGGCCGGGCGGCCAGCGCAGTCGCGGGCGATTTAAATGGCGACGGCGCGATGGAAATCACGGTCTTTTATGACAACGAGCCGGGCATCATCTTTCTGGATACGAGCACGGGCCGCGTCGTCGGGCAGGGACAGGCGAAGCTTGCGGCGCTGAGCATCGGCGCGCCCGCAGCCTTGAGTTCAAAGACAGATTCCGGGGCGCTGCTCGCGCTGGCGAACGGGACTCTGGAGTTCTGGAACGTGAAGGGCGAGCGCGTCCGCTCAAACAAACTCGATTTGAAATTCACGACGCCGCCGTTGATTGTGCAAACAACGCAGACCACGATGGCTATGATTGGGACAGACCACGGGCTGATAGCCATTGATGTCTCAAACTTAAAACCGCTGTGGCGCGTGGCAACCGAAGGCGATGCGCCGCGCGGTCAACTGGCCGCCGCAGACCTTGATAATGACGGCGCACCCGAAGTCGTGATGATTACGCGGCGTGGCCGGACGGTGGCCGTTAACACGGCTAACGGCAAAATCAAATGGTACGCAAACATCGCGAACCGCGCAGGGATTCCGCTTCTCACAGACTTAAACGGCGACGGCCTGACGGATGTGCTGATTGCCTCAGACGCAGCGAGCATGGTCGGGCATGATGGCCGCAATGGTGCTCTGATTTTCGGAGAGACGAAGACTGCCATCAATACGACCGCCGGCGCGACCGACGAAACACAGACGTACCAGACATGCGCCTACATCACGACACGCTCCGGCAGCCAAACGCTCCCGCTCGTCGTCTGCAACGACCCGGCAGGAGGAGGCTTGCGCGCAGATGGCTTGCCGTCGGGCAGGTAAGAGAATTTTTCCACGAGGAGAGAAGAACTTCAGATGCTCTGGGTGATTTCTGTCATACTGGTTCTCATCTGGGCCGTCGGCATGATTTTTCATAAGGGCGGCTTCATACACATTCTGATTCTATGTGCCATCGCCATCATCATCGTGCAGTTGGTGGCGACAAGGAGAGCCGTGGATTAATTCGCTGGCTGCCCTGACGAACGAAACTACAAAGAGGCAACGTCGCTAAGAAAAGATTGACGCTCTTTCTTAGCGACGTTGCCTCTTCGGCCGTAAAGTTGAATCAGCCTGAAGGCTGTTTAAGTTGTAAGTCGGACAGGCCCTGATGAGCTTAGGGCCTGCCGTCGAGAATACCGCGTGCTCTGCGTTCGGCTTCGTTAATCAGGCCGCCTGAATCGCGTATGATGCGGTCGCCCTGTTTTCTGATACGCTTTTCGGTTGATTTAATCGGCGGCTCCTGCTCGGGCGAACGCTTCGCGGTCGGAGAGTTAGCGTTAGCCTTATCGGTGCGCGTGTTTTTGCCGGTGCTCTTTGTTTTGTTGGTTGAGGGAGTAGTTGACGAATCTTCGGCCGTCTCTTCGGTCGTTTCAGTCGTGGCGTCTTCAACGGTTGTGATCGTCGCATTTGAGTTGGCAGTGTTAGTGTTGGCGTTGGCATTGCTCGTTGATTTCTTAGAGCAACCCGCCACAGCGATTGCAAGGAGGATACAGGCAACAGTCAGGCTCAGCTTGCTTTTCATCTTCGAAAAAATCTCCTTCGGGTCAGAGTTTCGGCGCGACGGGCGAGAAAATCCAGATAATTTCGGCAGGCATTGTACGTAATTCGCCTCATCGTCGCTCTGTAATAAGGGAGTTTGGGCAGGAAATCAAGTCGGAAGTGTGCCCGCTTGCGTGGCGCGGCGCAGAGGCGGCGGCTTGATTCTCGCGGCATCCTTCGGCAACAATGAGCGGCAGCGGCGCATCAATGAAGTTAACCCCGGTGCGCGGCGTCTGGCTATTAACGTCTCCCGTGCCCCAATTTCGGCGACTTTGAAGGAGCTATTGCTGTATGAAACAGACAAACTCTCCGTTGCGTCTCTCCCTCAACCTGCTCGCGCTCGTCATCCTGGCCGTCTCTTCTGTGGCGGCGCAGAGCGACCTGCCGCGACAAACCATCGCTGTCACGTATCCGCTGGACCAGACCGTGACGGTCAAATTTCGCGGCACAACAAGACTGCCGCGCTTAAACGGCGAGGCGAAAGTCAGAAGAGCCGGAAGACGCGGAACGCGCGTCGAACTCTCGCTGGAAAATCTGCCGCGCGCCAATGAACTCGGCGGCGTCTATACGACCTACGTGCTCTGGGCCATCTCGCCCGAAGGCCGCATAGACAATCTCGGAGAGATTAAAAGAAGCGGCAGCTTCATCATCAACTCCAAGTTAGACGTGACCACGCCGCTGCAAACCTTCGCGCTGATTATGACAGCCGAGCCGCATTTTCTCGTTCGCGGTCCGAGCCGTATGGTCGTCCTCGAAAATCTCCCGCCGCGCAATTCCGGCGACGCAGAGATCGCGACCGTCAACGTGCAGTACATTGGCAACACCAGCGATTATTTCAACGACCCGCGCGTTCCTGAAGTGGCCGATGCGGATTACCGCAAGACGCCCGTCTCCCTGCTCGGCGCGCGGCAGGCGATTAACCTCGCGCGCTACGCAGGAGCAGACCGCGAAGCGCAAAGCGAACTGAGCGAAGCGCAGTCGCAACTCGAACTGGCCGAAAACGCCTGGCGTTTGAAGCAGGAGGAATCTGAGGTTGACGCATTAGCACGCCGCGCCATCGGCCTCGGCGTCAAGGCCGAAGAGGCCGCCGAATCAAGGCGCGCGGCCAAAGCGCGTCGTGATGAGATAGCGCGCAGGGATGCAGTCGTCCGCGATGCGGAAGAGAATGCCGCTACAGCAACACAGCAGATTGAAGAACTGCGTGCTGCACTCGACAAAGAGCAGCGTGCGCGCGAACTCGCGGAGCGTGATGCTGCAAACTACAACCAGCAGCTACGCGATTTGAGAACTGAAGTCGCACGCCTGCGTGATGAGTTGCAGACCGTTCGCGCTGAAGGTGAAGATGCGAAGGTGAAGCTGGCGCGCATCGAAGGCGAAAGGGCCGCAGAGGAAGCGCGCAGGGCCAGCGAACAGCGCGCCGAACAGCAGCGTTCAACCGCAGCCGAACTAAAGCAAACGCTGGCACGCTACGGTACTGTCAAAGAGACCCCGCGCGGCCTCGTGCTCATCCTGCCTGAGTCTTACTGGGCCGATGCGCGTCGCAGCGATTTATCTCCGGCCGCCGCCGCCAAGCTCGAACCCCTAGCCGCGCTCTTAGCCAACAATCCCGATTACCAGATTGTGATTGAATCCTACACGGACAATCGCGGCGACGAAGCGAGCTTGCAGCAATTAACCGAAGACCGCGCACGCGCCTTGGCTGACCGCTTCGTCAGCGCAGGCATAGACAGCGCCCGCATACAGGCAAGCGGCATGGGCACGTCGAATCCGATTGCGCCCAACACCAAAACTGGTCGCCTGCGCAACCGGCGCACCGAAATCAGACTCCTCGCCGCCGGTGATACCAGCGCTCAACGTTAAAAACAGTGATGAGTGATGAGTAATGAGTGATGAGTAAAAACAGATAGCTCGCCACTCATTACTCATCACTCATTACTCATCACCTCTTTTCACATGTCTCTGCTCGAAGTTCTACAGTTCGTCGGCTATAGCACGGGGGCGGCGCTGCACTTGTGGATGGGCGGGCTGCTGCTCAGGAGGCGGAGCGGGCTGGGGAAAATCGAGCGCGTGCTGCTGGCGCTGGCTATCGGGATGGGCGTCTGGCACGCGAGCAATCTGCTGGTAGCGCTGCACGGGCTGCTCGGATTGGAGCGCGAGCGCTGGTCAACGCTGCTCAGGCTGGCAGATACATTTGCCGTCGTCAGCATCACGCTCTCCTATTCGTTTCTGCTCCATGTACACATACATCTGTGGGCCAACGCACGCGGGCGCGCGTTGACGTTAACAGAAAAAGCGCGCATCTATCTTTCTTACATTCCGGCGCTCTTCCTTTTTCTGGCCGTGCCTCACATCTGGCGGGGAGCTTACGAGCCGATGCTCGACAAGTTTTCCCATACCTTTCTGCCGTTTCCTGAAGGGCTGACTTATTCGCTGGCGTTTGCGCTCTGGGCGGCCTACGTGTTGGCGCTGATTGCCGTCACAGACTTACTGATTGCGCGGCTGGCAAAGGCCGAGGGCGAGCGTCGTTCAATGCAAATGCTGGCGGCCTCGCTGGTTGCAATCGCGTGTTTGCTCATCGCCGTCTATGCCTTCGGCGTCGGCGAGGGCACACGCCTCGGACACTATCTGAAGACGCTCGCCAACCTGGGCTCGCTGCTGCCGTCCGCTTTGATTGCATATTACATCTACCGTTATCGCTATCTTGAATTGATGATAACGGAGAGCCTGATTGTCGCATCGTTTGCGGCGGTTGTGCTCGCGGTCTATCTGTACGGCATACGCACCATCGGCGCTTGGCTGACCGAGCATTATCAACTTCGCGCGGGCGCTGTCGAAGCGTTGTTGATTCTGGCGCTGGTGTTGGTCGCGGCCCCTCTGCGGCGTTGGCTCGAAAGACGTTTTCACAGATTGTTTGAACGCGAGGCTTCGCTCTATCGCGACATCGTGGCGCGCATCGGCGCACACGCGGGACAGTATAGAGAACTGCCTGAACTGCTGCGTTATGTTGAAGAACGGACGGCCGCCGCGTTGAATCTCAAGCGAGTTCAACTCATCGTCTCAGAGCGCCGACGCGATGAAACGGAAGCGACGGAAAATTGGACGACGACCGATCCGGCCGGCAGTTCACGAAGCGTTGAGACGACAGCCCTCGCCGAGTCTGTTCTCAAACTCGCGGCTGAAGGAGACTGGCGGCCCGTCGAGAATAAGTCCATCCTGCGTGAACGGGGCTTTGAGATTGCCTATCCCTTGCGGCGCGAAAACGAGACGGTCGGCTTAATGCTCGTTGACGGTGCGCCGGAGCATCTGACGACGGATGCACGCTCGGTGCTTGAAGTCCTTGCAGGGCAGGTCGCGATAGCCGTCGAAGACTGCCGACTCGTCGAAGAGAACGTGCGTCTTGAAAGACAACTGGCCCACGGCGAACGCCTCGCCGCGCTCGGACAGATGGCGGCCACGGTCGCGCATGAAGTCAAGAATCCTCTTTCAGCCATCAAGTCTATCGCGCAGGTGATGCGCGAGGACAAGGGGCTGACACATGAATATGCGCGCGACCTTAACCTGATTGTTGGAGAAACAGACCGCCTGAGCCGCAGCGTCACACAGCTTTTGAGTTTCGCGCGGACAGCGCCGCCGGCGGTTGCGCCGTCGCGAGCGGACGAACTGATTCAAACGACCGTCGAACTGTTTAAGGCCGAGGCTGCCGGGCGTGAGATTGCTCTGGAGTGCAGGACGGAGGCGAACGAGGAACTTGACGGCGTTCGCTCTTCTGCGTTGCGCGATGCGCTCTCGAATCTACTGAGCAACGCTCTGTTTGCCACTCCGCCAGCGGGACGCATCACGGTTGAAGCACGCATCGAAGGGGGGCAGGTCGTCGTCACAGTCGTTGACAGCGGCAGCGGCATCGCTCCCGGAATACGCCAGCGCATCTGGGAGCCTTTCTTCACCACCAAACAACGCGGCACGGGCCTCGGCCTCTCGATTCTCAAAAAGCGGATGGAAGAAGTCGGCGGTCTTGCCCTGCTCGCGGAACAACGCGAGGATGAAGGCGCACGTTTTGAACTGCGCGTGCCCGTCACCCGTTCCTGATAATGAGCACGCGGTAGTTGCTAACCGTTTCTTCCTTAATCAGCCGACACGTTTACGAAGCGCTGCTTCTATCGCGTCGCATGTCGCGCGTGCGCCGTCTTCAGCTTTGACTATGCGCCCGACTCCTGCGGCCTTCTGTGCGTAGGCGGGTTCGTTGAGTAGCTTGTCGAGTTCACTGGCGACGCGTCGTGCGCGATACTTCTTGCGCGAAAGTGAACGGCCCACACCGAGGCGCGCGATGCGCATGGCGTTGTCCGGCTGGTCGTGATTGAAGGGAACGACGAGCATCGGCACGCCTGCGCGCAGGGCTTGCCCGGTCGTGCCAACACCTCCCTGATGGACGATGGCAGCAGCACGCGGCAGGATTTCGCTGTAGGGCGCATACTCGAAAGCGACAATCTCATCGGGCAAAGGTTCGGCGGGCATGTTAACGGGGTCGCCTATCAGGAGGACGGCGCGCCGTTTGAGTTGGCGAGCGGCGGCGATGCTCTCTTTGTAAAAATCCTCTGCGACGAAGATGGCCGAAGAGCCGAGCGTGAAGACTATGGGCGCGGGGCCTTCATCAAGAAATTTTTTGAGGCCGGGCGGCATCCCCGTCGCATCCTTGCGGTCGTAGAAGGGGAAGCCTGTGATGAGCGTGTGCGGCGGCCAGTCGGGCTGCGGCTCGCCAAGGACCTTTGAAAACATCGCCAGAACGAGTTCAGGCGAATGTTGTCCTTCAAAAATCGGATGCTCACCCTCTGGGAGTCCAAGCTCGGCGCGCAGCTTATAAATGTTTTCAACCCAGGAATGTGTCGCGCGTTTCATAAAATTCCCAAACTGGCGTGCGATTGCCGGATGCAGCCTGAGCAGGTGAACGAGGCCGGGCGCGAGCGGCGGCACAAGCGGGTCGTGTATCGAGAAGAAGGATGTGGGAGCGAGTACGCTCGAAAGCCAGGGGATGCCTGTCTTCTGCGCGACGATTGGCCCGGTCAGGGTGGCGACGTGTGTTAACAACAGATCGGCAGAGCGTGTGGCTTCAAATAGATCCTCGTAGCTATCGCGCGCGTGTGGCGTTATCAGTTCCTTGAACAGAAACTCAGCACCCGTTCTGACATCCATTATTTTCGCGACCAACTCCGCGGCTTCTTCAAGCGGAGGAAGGTCAGGTCGCACCGCATGAAACTCTATTCCGGCGGCCTCTATTTTCTCGCGGTAATAATTGCCTGTGGCGATGACGGCGCGATGACCACGCGCCTTCAATTCCAGCGCGACGGCCATGTAAGGATGCACGTCTCCGAATGAGCCGAAGGTAGTTAAAACGATATGCTTGCCGGCGTGGGTCGTGTCGTGTGCTTTGTTAGTCTCTCGGCCGGCGGGCCGCTCAGGGGTTGCGGCCTTGTCAGTCAGGGCCATATCATCTCCCGTCAGGGTAAAGTTGGCGAGCTTCCGATTGTAGCTCAGGCCGGGCAACGCAAAGGAGCGTGGCACGATGAGTGCTAGTAGCTTAAAGACGCAGGGCAGTTCCGAATGCGTGGGCCTCTTATGGCCCGGTGGAGAATAATCGAGAATGCAGGAAAAGACAAAAACGAACGAGTGGCGATTGCTGATAGTGGATGATGAAGAGGCGGCTCGCTATGGAATGAGGCGTGCGCTCTCAGGCTTCGGCTATGAGATTGCGGAGGCCGAATCCGTAGAGGCTGCGCGCGTGCGTATGAGCGAGCAGCGAGCTGACCTACTGTTGCTCGACGTGAATCTACCGGGCACAAGCGGCCTTGAGTTTTTGAGTGAGTTGCAGAAGATTGAGAATCCGCCGCTGGTCATTCTCATCACGGCTCACGGCTCGGAGCGGATGGCGGTTGAGGCCATCAAAGCGGGTGCGCACGATTATCTCTCGAAGCCTTTTGAGTTAGACGACCTGCGGCTCGTCGTGAAGAACGCACTCGAAACCGTGCGCTTGCGTCGTGAGAATCTGAGCCTGCGTCGTCGTATTGAGATCGAGGGCGTGCAGCGCGGCGCGCTGATAGGCAATTCGGAAGCGATGCGGCGCGTGCGTTCGATGATTGAAAAGGTTGCCGATACGGATGCGACGATTCTCGTGCGCGGCGAATCGGGCACGGGCAAGGAACTCGTCGCGCGCGAGATACACGAGCGCAGCCAGACGCGTCGCACGGGCGCGTTTGTCGCCGTCAACTGCGCTGCGTTGCCCTCGGAGTTGATTGAGTCCGAGCTTTTCGGCCACGAAAAAGGGGCATTTACGGGTGCATCTGCACGGCGTCGGGGAAAGTTTGAGCAGGCAGACGGCGGCACGCTGTTTCTGGACGAGATTGGCGACATGAGCGCCAACGTGCAGGCCAAACTGCTGCGCGCCCTCGAAGAGCGGCGCATCGAAAGGCTCGGCGGAACGGAATCTTTGCCCGTTGACGTGAGAATCATCAGCGCTACGCATCGCCCGCTCGAACAGGAGATTGAAGCCGGTAATTTTAGAGCCGACCTCTTTTATCGTTTGCGCGTCGTGACAATCGAGCTTGCCCCTTTGCGCGAACGACGCGAGGATATTCCGCTGCTGGCTGAAACGTTTGCGCGTCTCGCGGCCGAACGTTACAACCTGCCCGTGCGGCCTCTGGCACAGAGCGCCCTGCGTCGTCTTATCGAATACGATTGGCCCGGCAACGTGCGCGACCTGAGAAACACCATCGAGCGCGCAGCGATTCTCGCAGAGGGCGACGAATTAACTGTGCACGACTTGCCCGAAGAGATGAAGGTTGAGCCGCGCAAAGTGACGGGCGGGAAGACGGAATTTGAGACGGACGCTGACGAACTTAACGTTCCCTTCACGGCCGATTTTCGTCTGGACAAGAGAGAATTTGAACGACGCTACATCGCGCGCTGTCTCGAAGATTCAGGCGGCAACGTGACACGCGCCGCCGCCCTGCTAGGCATGCACAGGCAGTCGCTCCAACACAAATTGCGCGAGCTGGGGCTGGCCCGTCGTTATGTCTCTGTGGGCGACGGCGCGCAGGATTAATCGGACAAGTGAAAGATAATTGCGCGCCTGATTCTTCCTTTCGCGGGTGCTGTTGAGGAAGGCGGCCGTCTATGGCGTTGGGCATCACTGTGCTACAGATTGCGCTGGTTGTGCTTAAAGTGCTGTCTGTGCTGTTGGCGCTGTTGCTGCTTGTGGTTGCGGTCGGATGGCTGCGTGGAACTGACAACGTAGCTTTCCCCGGCCTTGGTTTGATTATAGCGACTCCGTTGCTGCTGTTGGCTCTAACGTTGTTGATAATAATGCTTCTCGTCGCTGCGATGGTCGGGTCTGCGTTAATGAAGTGAGCGGGGCTGTCATCGTTTGTGTGTTGCTGTTTGGGAGAGAGAATTTTGTTGCAGGGAGAACGTGGGCTGAGCGTTGGTTGTTGTGTAGTAGCTCCGCCATTGTTTGCCGGTCTTCCATTGAAAGGAGATTTATGAAAGCGCGTCTGGATGCGATCATTCGCAGGGAGCAGGCGGAGTATCTGGAAAAGTTGTTGCCTGCGAATAAGGGGTTGCTGGCCGAGATGGAGGAGTATGCTGCTGAGCATCGCGTGCCGATTGCGGATAGAGAGGTGGCGCTCTTTCTGGAGATTACTGCGCGCGCGATGAAGGCGCGGCGCGTGTTGGAAATAGGGATGGCGATCGGCTACGCCGTCATCCATCTGGCGCAGGGCATGTTGGACGACGGGCTGGTCGTGACCATCGAGCCGAGCGAAGAGATGATAAGCCGCGCCGGAGATTTTATAGGCCGCGCCGGACTACAAAATCGCGTGCGCATCGAACGCGGCTACGCGCTGGATGTCATACCGAATCTGAAGGAGACTTTCGACCTGATTTACCTGGACGCGATGAAAGAAGAGTATACAGGTTATCTTGATCTGTCTTTGCCGTTGCTGCGTGAGGGAGGGGTCGTCATCGCGGACAACGTTTTGTGGGGCGGTCAGGTAGCGGGTGAGATTCGCTCCGAAGACCAGATTGTTTCGACCGAAGCGCTGCGCGAGTTTAACCGTCACTTCGTTAATCATCCGCAGCTACGCGCGGAAATCCTGTCGTTTGGCGACGGCATAGCTTACGGCGTCAAAGTCCGTTAAGCTCTCGACTGCAAGCAAAATTATTTCTACAAGCAAATTCCTTCCGGCGCGTTTGAACCGATGATTGTTGACGATAAAGAGAGTGCGCGTGAGCGTGCCGCGCAAGTGATAACGGCGGGCGGCGTCTTGGCTTTTCGGACGGACACGTTTTACGGCCTCGGCGCTGACCCGTTTAATGAGAAGGCTCTGGCGAGCATTAAGAGCTTGAAGGGAAGAGAAGAGGGAAAGCCGATTCTCGTCGTCCTGAGCGACGCAGAGGAAGCGGAACGTTTCATCGCCGGGAGGTCGGAAATCTTCGAGAAGGTTTGTGCGAGACACTGGCCCGGGCCTTTGACCGTGGTCGTGCGTGCCGGAAAGGAAGTGCCCGACGCATTGACTGCCGGAACAAAGACTATCGGGCTGCGTTTGCCGGACGACGAGCGCGTGCGTGAGTTTGTGAGAATTTGCGGCGGCGCTCTGACGGCGACGAGTGCGAACCTGTCGGGCGAGCCGCCCGCACGAACGGCGCATGAAGTCAGTCGCTCGTTTCCAGAAGGCTTAGACTTGATTGTTGATGGCGGAACGGCGCGCGGCGAAAGGCCGTCAACCGTTCTGGATTTAAGCGGGCGATTGCCACGGCTGTTACGCGAGGGCGCGCTCTCAAAAAGTGAGCTGGAAAAAACTTTCGCGCTCCTTAATCAGGAATTTGACGCGCGCGAAGCATAGCTCTCAACCATCATCCGGCACTGCCGGCAACTAACTGAGGCGTGCGCGCCGTTTCGATGATGGCCTGAAGATTTCTTCTGCTTTCTGTCAATCTACTTTTTCACATATCCGGCTTCGTCAAGCAGTTTGCGTGCGCGCTCGGGGTCGTAGTTGTATTTCTGGCCGGGCGAGTAGGCCCAGGAGCTTTCGGGCAGGATGGAATGTGCAACGCGTCCCTGCCCAAGCAGAAGGTCTTTGACGATTGATTCGCGGTTGATAGCGTAGGCGATGGCCTGACGCACGCGTGCGTCCTTGATAAATTCGCTCTCGGCGTTGAAGCCTAAATAGACGATATTTGCGCCGGGAAACTGTTCGACTTTGAGATTCGGATCGTCGCCAAGCGTCTTAAACGCATCGGGCGAGAGATTGGAAAGTGCGGATGCTAAATCAACTCGACCGCTCTTGAATTCGGCCTGCACCGTGTTGGCATCAGAGATGACGCGCACGCGCAGCTTCTTAATCGGCGGCGCGCCGTTCCAGTAGTTCTCGTTAGCAACCATGTCAACAATCTGTTGCGAGCGGTCGTAGGCTGCAAACTTGAAGGGGCCGCAACCCATAGGCGATTCTCTCTGCTTGTCGGCGCTGCCTTCGGGAATGATGGGCAGCGGTTGGAGGTTGGCGAGCAGTTCGAGCCACGGTTTCGTCAGGCGGATAACGACGGTGCGCGGGTTCGGCGTCTCGATTCCGGCGATGTACGACTTCTGGTTGTCGCCCGTGCCTTCGTAAAACGGCGTCCGCTTGTTCGACTTGGAAGCAAAGAGCGCGTCGAGCGTGTATTTGACATCCTTCGATGTGACGGGGCTGCCGTTGTGAAACTTGACGCCTTCCTTCAACGTGAAGGTGTAGGAAAGACCATCTTCCGCGCGCTGAAATTCCGCAAGGTCGCCGACGTATTCGAAGTTCTCGTTTTTGCGGACAAGCGAGCTATGCATCAACTGCCTGAGGCGCTCGCTCGGCCCGTCTGTTCCGCTCAGCCCGTCGAGCGTGACGGGGTTGTTTTCGATGGCGACGACGAAAGGCTCGTTCGTTTTATCCGTCGTCACTTTACTGAGAAAGATGAAATCGGCGCTCGCGTCGGGCTTGATATTGCCGACGGACTTGCGGGAGATGACCATGTTGTCTACGTACCAGAGCGGCAGCATGGGCACTTCGCGGCTGATGATGTCCTGTGCCTGAACGTAGAGTTCGCGTGCGCGCGTGCGGTCTGCGGTGACGACCGCCTCAAGGAGAATCTTGTCGAGTTCGGGGTTGCTGTAGCGGCCGCGATTGAAGGGCGCGCCGGTGGTGAAAAGGTCGCGCAGAAAAATTGGGTCTTGATTGCCGCCGAGCCAGCGAGAAGTCGTCATCTGATACTGTCCCTGACGCAGTTGGTCAAAGAGCGTGCCCTGTTCGACCGTTTCAATCTCGACGGGGATGCCGACCTCCTTCAGCGAGTTCTGGATGATAACGGAGTAGTTGCGCGTGGCGGCGCTGCTGCCGGAAATCTTGAAGGCGAGCGGCTTCGTGAAACGGTTGCCGGCGTTGTAGTCAGAAAAACAACTGGTCAGGAGGCACAGGAGCAAAAAGAGCGTCAGAGCAGGAAAGAGCAGGCGAACGGGTTTCATTAGAGCGTACCTCCGTAAGTGTAGTCGAGTTTGTGATTAAGCTGCGCGATTTCATCCGAGAGTTGACGGAAGCGTTCTTTGTCGAAAGCGAGCGGCGGCTGCGCCAGGGATTTATACTCGCCGATTCTACGCAAAGAATCTTGCAGCCGCTCAGTAGGCAGTTTGCCTTTCTCGGCTGTCAGCAAAAGCGCTTCGTAGCCACGCCGGATCATTTCCGGCTTAGAACAAATCAGAAGCATATCCTGCCCGGCGAAGAAGGCGCGAATGGCGGCGGCCTCAATCTCGCAGTGGCGCGCGATGGCTCCCATTTCAAGGTCGTCTGTTAAGACCAGATGTTGATAGCCAAGCTCTTCGCGCAGCAGACGCGTGACGATGCTGTGGCTGAGAGAAGCGGGTTCGAGCAATCCACCGGCGAGGCCCTGCCGGATGTCTATGTTTGGAAAACCTCCGTGGCTGACCATCACTGCGCGCACGCGGTCGTCTTCGCGTTGAAAGAGTTCGATGTATGGCGCGAGGTCCTGTGCAATCAGGGCGTCGTGTGAAAGATGGACGACGGGCATCTCCTCATGTGAGTCAACTTCGCCTGCGCCGATGCCGGGGAAATGTTTGAGGCATCCCATCAGGCCAGTGCCTTGAAGAGCACGCAGGTAGACCATCGTGTAGCCCAGGACTTCGCCGGGCGAGCGACCGAAAGAGCGTGAGTAGAGACCATTGGAGAGAAGGTCGCGCTCGTCCGTCATAATTGACATGACGGGCGCGAAGTTCATGTTGAAGCCGAGCAGGCGAAGGACTTCGCCTGTGATGCGACCAAGGGAGCGAGCGGCGGCCAGATCGCCGTGCTGCCGGATGGTGCGGGCGGCGGGCATCGGCTGGCAGATGCGGCGCAGGCGGTCAACGAGTCCGCCCTCCTGGTCAATGCCGAAGAGCGGTTCGACGGGAAGCATTTCGCGCACGCTATCAAGGAGCGAGCGCAGTTGTTCAGCTTCGCGGACGTTGCGACCGAAGATGATGATGCCGCCGGGCTTGACGTATTCGATAAGCTCGCGCGTTTCGCGGTCAAGCTCTGTTCCCGGCAGCCCGATATAGAAGAGTTGTCCGATTTGTTGTTCGAGGGAGAGAGAAGTTAAGGATTGAGTCATGTAATAAAAGTTGACGAACGATTAACTCCGAAACCTTTGAGCATGGGAGAGTATGCACATTGGTTGCCGCTCTTTCGCGTGCCTGTGTTGCAGGCCGTTGCACTCAGCGCCCGGAAGCAGAGTGTAACTCTTTTTCAGACGATTCGCTTACGCAGATTTAGCAAATGTTGTCGCGCTTCTTCGGATGACAGGCTTTCTACATCAAGCTCACGTAGCTCGTCAAGCAGGCTTTGATTCGTCGCATCGAAGAGCGTGGCCTGCATACTGATGCGGCGCTGTCGAGCGCGACGGGCCGCGCTGCGCAGGCCAGCTTCATCCAAGGCCCACTCGTCCCAGTTGTCCGCAGGCGTCGCTTGTGCCTGTTCCTCCTGCTGTTCTTCTCCGGCAAAGACATCCAGTTCGTAACGCTCAAGGCGTGCGAGCACGTCGCGGGCGCGTTCAAGCACGGAGGGAGGAAGTCCTGCGAGGCGTGCGACCTCTATGCCGTAAGACTTGGAGGCACGACCGCGTTCGAGCTTGTGCAGGAAGACGACTTCGCCGTCGCGCTCGGCGGCTGTTATCTGGTAATTCTGCGCGCCGGGCAGACGTTCGGCCAGTTCCGTTAGTTCGTGATAGTGGGTGGCGAAAAGGGTCTTGGCGGCGTGCTCAGGGGAGTCGTGCAGGTGTTCGGCGACGGCCCACGCGATGGAGAGGCCGTCGAAGGTGGCTGTGCCGCGTCCTATCTCGTCAAGCAGAACGAGCGAGCGCGGGGTTGCGTTGTGGAGGATGGCGGCTGTCTCTGTCATCTCGACCATGAAGGTTGAACGGCCGCGCGCAAGGTCGTCGCTTGCTCCGACGCGTGTCCAGACTCTATCGAGCAAAGGGAGACGCGCACTCTCCGCAGGAACGAAAGAACCCATCTGCGCGAGGATGTTGATGATGGCCGTCTGGCGCAGGATTGTGCTTTTGCCGCCCATGTTCGGGCCGGTGATGATTAAGAGCCTGTCTGTGGAGTTGTTCATGTAGAGGTCGTTGGGGATGAACGGCTCCGTGCTTAAGGCTTCGATGACTGGATGACGACCCTGCACGATCTCTATCGTGTCTGCGTTGTGGATGACTGGACGAACGTAGCGACGGCGCGCGGCTGTCTCTGCAAGCGAGGCGAGGGCGTCGAGTGTGGCGAGGGCGCGGGCAGTGGCTTGCAGACGTTTGGTGGCGGCGACCAGTTCAGCGCAGAGTTGGCTGAAGATTTCGGTTTCAAGCTCCGTGATGCGCGTCTCAGCGCCGAGCACTTTTGTCTCCCACGTCTTTAACTCGGGTGTGGTGTATCTTTCGGCGTTGGCGAGCGTCTGACGGCGTTCGTAGTCGTGGGGCACGCGCGCTGCCGCTGCCTTCGAGACTTCTATGAAGTAGCCGAAGACGCCGTTGAAGCGGATGCGCAGAGACGAAATGCCGGAGCGTGCGCGTTCGCGTGCTTCAAGCTGAGCGATGGTCTGCTTGGCATTGCGGCTGATGGCGCGCAGTTCGTCCAGCTCAGGCGAACAGTTGTCACAAATCGCGCCGCCGTCAGAGAGTTTGGCGGGCGGGTCGTCGTTAAGACTCTTTTTGATGAGGGCGCGTGCTTCCGTGAGTTCGTCTGCGCTCTCGTACAGGATTTGGAGCAGCGACGACTGCGCATCCTGAAGTGTTTGACGAATAAGTGGAACCTGATCGAGCGAGCGTGCGAGCGCGAAGAGATCGCGGGGCGTGGCGGAGTTCATGTTGAGACGCCCCGTGAGGCGTTCGAGATCTGCCACGTCTTTAAGGAGAGCGCGGAGGCGGTCGCGCTTCATCTGCGAGGCGTGTAGCTCTCCGACGGCCGTCAGGCGCGCTTCGATTTCGCCCTGACGCATGGAGGGCCGCAGCAGCCAGGAGCGCAGGAGGCGTGCGCCCATGCCTGTAACGGTTTCGTCCAGAACATCGAGCAAGGCGCGGCCTCTGCCTGCTGTGCCTTGTGCTTCGGTGAGTTCGAGATTACGGACGGTGACGCTGTCGAGCAGCAGGTAGTCCTGCGGCTCGAAGTATGTCAGGTCTGTGATGTGTGCGGCGGCGGCGCGTTGTGTTTCCTGTGCGTAATGGAGGCAGGCTCCGGCGGCGCGGATGGCTTCGTTCTTACCTTCGAGGCCGTAGCCTTCGAGCGTCAATGCTCCAAACTGTGCGCGCAGGAGGGCGCTGCACGAATCAAGCTGCCAGAGCCAATCGTCGAGCGGTGTGAGGGCTGCTCCGCCGAAGGGCGCAACAGCGTCGTTTGACTCGGACGACGCATCGCTCTCGCGACGAGAGTTGTTTGCGCCTGCAACTGCCGTTTGCTTATCGTCTTCGAGCGGCAAAGGCGTTGTGTTGCTTCCGGCGTCGCGGGCTACGCTTTTGACGAGGGGTGCGAGCGATGTGGGGAAGAGAAGTTCGCGTGGCGCGTAGGATTCAAGGTCGGATTTGATGCGCGTCCATGCGTCGCGTCCCGTTGCCTGTGTGACGCGGAATTCGCCGGTTGATAAATCCAGAAAGGCTGCGGCGAGATGATCGCTGCTGCCGCAGAGTGAGGCCAGATAGACTGACTCTTTCTGGTCTAAGAGTTGAGGGTCGAGGGCAGTGCCGGGCGTGATGACGCGCACGACTTCGCGCCTGACCAGTTTTTTAGTCTGTGTAGGGTCTTCCGTCTGTTCGCAGATGGCGACGCGGTAGCCTTTGCGCACGAGGCGCGCGATGTGTGTGGCGGCGGCATGATGAGGCACACCGCACATCGGAATCGGGTCGCCGCGTTCTTTGTGCCGGGCGGTCAGCGTGATGTCCAACTCACGCGCGCCCGTGAGCGCATCGTCGAAAAAAAGCTCGTAGAAGTCTCCGAGACGGAAGAACAGGAGTGTGCCCGGATGCTGCTGTTTCAACTCGTGATACTGCCGCAACATCGGTGTCGAAGTGGTCATAGTGGATAACGTTTGAAAGGCTGCGCAATCAGGCGGCCGGTGTCCGCGTGCCGCACGGGGATGCGCGCTCGTCAATCAGTTGTAGAGAGCCTACACGCAAGGGAGCGCGCGTGGCAAGCGTAAGACAGTTGAAAGTCTGTATGAAGCGTGTGCTCGCGGTGGGAGGCTGCGAGCGGGCGGTATTTGACGCAGGCCGGATGCCCTGCGATACCGGCTCGTGGTAAACTTTCGCGCGGCGTCGGTCGCGCCAGGTACGCAAGGAGGCGGATGCTCGCGCGTACCGGGTCACAAAATATTTTGAGGGCGGGGAAGACTTATGAAGAAGTTTTTAACTCAAACGATTGCTTGCGCAGGGTTGTTGTTTGTGATGACGGTTGGGGTGTCGGCCCAAAAGGCTGAGGCTCAAAAGAGTGAGATGCCCGTGTACGTGGGTAAGGCGCACAGGGCCGTGTTGCAGGAGTGGCTGGCGCGCAATCCGCAGATGCGTGTGGCGACGGACAAGGATTGCGGGCAGTGTCTGGTGGAGATTGAGGCGCAGAGCAAAGCAAACGGCGCTGTCTATCATCCTTATTACGCGGTCGGTGATTTTAACGGCGACGGTAAAGAGGATTTTGCGGTCGCTTTGATAGAGAGCAAGCCTGTTAAGAAGAGGCTCTATGAGAAGTTTGCGGTGGCGGTCTTCAACGGGCCGTTTAAGGGGAGCGCACGCAAACACACGCCCGCTTTCCTGCGCGGCGACCTGAACCTGAGAGACGGCGGCATCTTCTTCGGGCCGACAACACCGCAGCCGAAAAAGCTTTTCATAGGTCTCTTCGGCAGCGACGCGGGCCTGACGCTCGTGCCGGAAGGTAAAAGCTACGTCGGGCAGTAAAAAAACTTTCCACAACTCACCTACATAGGCCCGCGCATCAACCGAAGAACTGCGCAATGCACCAGAACGTATGCGCGGGCCATCTATACACGTGCGCAAGCGAGCTAAACCTCTGTGCACCCAATCTATTTACGCGCGCGACTCAATTAAACACCCGCGCAACCAATCTCGAAGCACGCGTGAGCCGTCTGTAACACTGCGCAAGCAATCTATGGAGACGCGCGAGCAATCTATAGAGGCACGCGAGCAATCTCTATAGACGCGCGAGGCGTCTATAGTCGTGCGCAAACAATCTGTAGAGGCGCGCAAGCAATCTATAACCGTGCGCAGGCAATCTGTAAGCTTGCGGAAACCATCTGTGCGTCTGCGCAGGCAGTCTAAACAGGCGCGCACCTCATCTGTAAGTCTGCGCACGCCGTTTATAGTGCTGCGCACACGAGTTGGAGACCAGCACGCGCCATCTAAACATGCGTACGCATCGTTTTCACAAACGCGCGGTGAGATTTTGCGGGCCGGGGCGATCATTTTGACTAAGGACAGGGAGGATTAAGGCGCGCGGAGTAGGTTGCAGATGGTTGAGAGGGAAAGGAAAAGGGCTGAGGATTGATGTAATCCTCAGCCCTTTCGCTATTCGCCTGATGGTTAAAGCGTCATCAGGTTACGGGGTCGGAATGTAGTCGAGCGGCACAGGACGGTCGCCCGTAGTACCGAGGTTGAGCAGCGTGACGGCCGGCGAGCCGCTGCTGTTGAGGATGTACCAGTTGCCCTCAGCAGCACGCCAGACCGCTATGTCTGCCTTGCCATCGCCGCTGTAGTCGGCAGGCACAGGTACGTCGCTGGAGTTACCCCAGTTGCGGACGGTGACGCCGCCCGAACTGTTGATGATATACCAGTTGCCCTCGTTCCCACGGAAGACCGCGAGGTCAACGCGACGGTCGCCATCGTAGTCTGCCGGAACGAGCACGTCCGTACTCAAGCCCCAGTTGGTTTGAATCTGACCGCCGCTGCTTCTGCGGATGTGCCAGTTGCCTGTGCTGGGACGGAAGACTGCGAAGTCTGTCTTCTTGTCGCCGTCGTAGTCAGCCGGAACGAGTTTATCGCCGGTTGTGCCCCACGCCGCGAATGAGAGCGTGTTGGCATAGCTGCCGATGTAGTACCACTTGCCTTCGGACGGACGGTAGACCGCGACATCGTTCTTGCCGTCGCCGTCGTAGTCGCCCGGTACGGGTACGTCGCCGGACTGGCCGAAGCTCTTGACCGTGCCCGTGCCGTCGAAGCTGTTGCGGATGTACCAGTTGTTCTCCGATGCACGGAAGACCGCGAAATCAGTCTCGCCGTCGCCATCGTAGTCGCCCGGAACAGGCTTGTCGGTCGAAGTGCCCCAGAAGGTGCTCTCGATAACGCCCGTCGAGCTGTTGCGGTAGTACCAGAAGCCGTCGCTGGGACGGAAGACCGCGATGTCGCTCTTAAGGTCAACGTCGAAGTCCGAACGACGCCTATCAGGCGCGAGGCCATAGGCGACGAAGGAAATCGAAGCGTTGTAAGCCTGACCGATGCCGCCGCCAGCCGTCACTTCATGTACCACGATGGTGAAGGTTGAGTTCGGCGCAACGTCGAACGAATAGGCCATCGTGGAACTTGATGAGCCGGGGTCGCCGAGGAAGTTGGCGTTCGGATTGGCCGGATTGAATCCGCCGTTGCCGTAAGCCACAGTGTAGAGCAGAGTGCTCGTCTGGTTGACCGTGACCGTGACGCACAGGGCGTTGTTGGTCGCGTTCGTGTAGGTGTAAGCGTCGTATTGACGGTTCGGCGTCGTATCGTTGAGGCCCGGAGCGCCCTTCGCCGTTCCGCAGCCTGAGCCGGTGCCGGAGCGTACTACGCGGCCAGTCTGTGTGCCGGTCGTCGCTGAAGTTGCGCCAGCCGGAAGCGGTGGCGGAGTCGTGTCGAGCGTCGTGTTCGGAATGGTCGAAAGGACAGCAGGCGTTGAGCCGACGAAGTACTGGAAGTACAGGAACGTCGGAGACTGCCCGCCGCCGAAATCAACTCTCAAAACGAACTCGATGGTCGTCGCAACGGGTGTCTGCGCCGCCAGAGTGAAGCGCCACGGATTGCCTGCGTTGTTAGCAGCGCCGCCGGGGGCGATTGTGCCGTAGTTGCGCACAGTAGGCTCTGCGATTTCGACGCCAGCCGTCGGATTCTTAACCGAGAGCGTTGCCGTCACGTTTGTGGCCGGAACGGACGTGGATGGGTTGGTCAGCGTGATGGTGATGTTGCCCGTCTCGCCGGGGTCAACCTGACCATTGCCGTTGCTGAACTGGCCTTCGGTAATAATCGGATTGCCGCCGCCGAAAATGACATCAGCCGCCGCCGGAAGTTGCAGGTTAAGAACGGTGATGTTGCCGTTTAAGACGCTCGCGGGTGCGGTCGCACGCCCCGCGCCGATGCCCGGCTTAAACGCCGTCACCGTGTAGCTGTCAACGCCCATCGGGTCAATCGTGTACTGACCGCTGGCGTTCGTCAGACGGAAGTAACCGTTAGAGGTTGTGACGCGTGCGCCAGCGACGGGATTGCCGTTGGAATCCGTCACCGTGCCGGTCAACGTGCCACGCGGCGAAGTCGTGCAGGACGGGAACTTGAACGAGCCGACGCGTGTGTTCCAGAAGAACGGGAAACTGCCGGTCGCGTTCTCGTTAGCCAGAGTGCGATACTCCTGCGTGTACCAGAAGGTGCAGTCGTCCACGTCAACGTTCATAGAGCTATAGTCGCCCCAGCGGCTATTAGTCGCTAGCTGCGAACCCGTGCCCTGAAACATCGTCGCTTCGCCTTCGTTCAGCGTGCCTGTCGGCGTGCTGCCCGAACGTCCGGCCCACTTGATAGCAGGCTTCAGGGTTGTGCTCGAAGCCGAAAAGCCGACTGCGATGCTGCCCTGATGGTCGTGCGCGGCGCTCCCCATCCAGTTATTTTCGCCGGTCGCGCCGTTCAGGCCGCCCGTGGTGTTATACGTACCCTGATCGCGGACGCTCAGCGCACCCGCGCCACTGCGCTCAAACTCAGTCCAGCGAACGCCGGCCTGATAGGTCGCTCCGCTGACGGGAACAACACCGCTCACGTTCACCGTCCAGTTCGTCAGGAAACGATTGACGGGCGCAGCCGAAGTGCCGAAGTTGCGGTAGGTCAGGCGGTACATCAGGCGACCGCCGAGCGAGTCAAGGTTGTGTGCTGAAGTCGCCGGACTGGGCTGCTCGATGTCTGTGCGCCCGCTCGGATTGCGACCGTCAAAAGGTGCTGTCGCAAGGTCTGGCTGCTGCGTGAAAGTCGTCAGATTCGGATTGTCGAAGTTCGGACGAAACTCAAAGCAGCGCAGCGCGTCAAGCGGGTCGCCAAACTCCGTGTCGCGGAATTCGCAGATAAGCTGCGGCACGTTTGCCGGCGGAGCAAGATAACCGTCTGCGTCGGTCGGAAGCTGTCCGCCGAGCGTCGGGTCAATGAAAGACTCGTCAATGAAAATCATGCTGGCCGACGGGTCGCCCGCCAGCATCCTCGTGCGGTCGAAGGCGTAAGCGCCAGCGCCGTGGAAGATGATGGTCGAAGCGCTCTGGAAGAGGTTGGCCGTCATGTAGTAAGCATCGTGCCAGACGCCGAAGTGCGGGTAATCCTGAAAATGGATGTTGGGCATCTGGAAGTCGTAGAGGTAGTACGCGCCGGTCGGGTCGGGCGTCTGCGAGATGGCGATGAGCTGGTGATTGAACGGATCGTTCGCCGTGCAGAACTGGCTAATCATCCAGCGGTCGGCCATCTGATCGTAAAGAACGATGGGGTCGCCGTCGTTCCTTGTCGAGCAGACACCGCCGAGCGGTGCGAAGAGTTGGCTGTAGCGACGGCCGGCCAGGATGACAGCGCCGGTCGTCTTGTTGTAAACGCCGAAAAGAAAGTTAGTGCCCTGAACATAATGGTTGGGGCCGACATCGCCGACGGTGTCGGGAGGCATCACTGTGCTGCCGCCTGACGCGTTCACGTTGTCAATACTGCTCAGGCCCTCAAACGTTATCGCAGGAGTCGGCATCGCGGCCGGCGCGTCGGGAGCCGAAACGTCGGCCTTGTCGTCCAGCGCCATTTTGTTTTGCACGACAGGGTCAACGACGGCCCCGCGGCCTTCCGCTTCGCGCTTAATGACGCCGGCGTTCTGCGGGTTTGCTTCGCGTCCTGCAACTTCGGTCGGAGAGAAAATCGAACGGTTCCTCTCAGCGGAAGGATTCGGAAGGTCTCTAATGGGAATCGTCGTGGCAAAGCGGGCGACTCTTCGCGAAATGGGCTGGACTTGCTGGCCCGTCCCGCCGCCCTCCTGGGTTGATTGATTATTTACAAAAAGGTCGGCAGGCTTTGACTCCTTGGGCATTGTTTTGCCCTTCTGAGTCAATCGCGCATGACCCGATACTACTAACAGCGGTAGTACCAACGCGAGAGCCAGGACTAATACTAAATGTCTTTTCAAGGTCTTACTCTCCTCAGGGTAGTCCCACACAAGCTGGGAATGAAGGGTTGAAGAGCGTGGGGCATGCGCTGCGTCTGGGGTTGACAGCCTTGTCTCACGTCTCAGATGTCTGCGTTTACAAAGTCTAAGTTGACGAAATCTCGAATGATCTAACAGTCTGCGAAAGGTTCTTTCGCCCCTTGCTTGACTACAGTTCAGAAAGAGATGGTAAAGAAGATGGGACTCCCCGGCGGCTCTGCATAGACCAAAAGCGGTCAAAGCATATGGCATGCTTTGCCGCAAGTGGAGATTTACAGCGCGAGGGGTACTGCGTCAAAATTGTACTTAAAATCCGGCTTTAGGATGTTTTCGCAACGGGGGCGAAGGGTCAAAATACGATAACTGTCATGCTTCTGTCAATAAATTTTGTCGCTTTTCTCACCTAAAGCTTGAGGACGCTAAAGCCTTTGACGCAGCAAGCCTTGAAGACAAACAGCGGAGACGAATCTGCGGAAGCACGCGGCTTAGCGCGGTTGGGTGCTCCAATCCCAGGCGGCGCGTGCAATCTGCGCAATGACATCCTCGCGCACGGACTCACCGGCGCGTGAGTCTGAAACGAAAACGGCGACTGCCAGATGCCGCCCGTCGGGCAGTGTCAAAAGTCCCACGTCATTAGTGGCTGCGGTTAAGCCCTCAACCGTGCCGGAAGTTCCTGTCTTGTGTGCGACTACCGTTCCGGCGGGTAAACGTCCTTTGAGGCGCTTGGGGCCGGTCGGCGTCTCCGTCATCAAGCGCAGCAACAAAGCGCGGCTCTCTGCTGAAAGCCCGCGCCCCTCCTGCAATGCACGCAACAGCACGAGCACAGATTCCGGCGCGGCCCAGTTCTGGTACTGCAAAGACTGGTCCTGGCCCAACTCTTTTTCGGTATTGACTACGACCAAGCCATTGACGCCAAGCTCGTGCAAGTATTTCATCACGACATCCGGGCCGCCTGCTAAGCGCATCAGGACATCGGAAGCCGTGCCGTCGCTCTGTGAGATAGCAAACCGCAGTAAGTTTTCCAAACTCAGTTCCGTCCCGCGAGGGTATCCGTCGCGAAGCGGACTGTGCAGACGCGCCCCTACCAGATCCTCTTTCTCAACGCGCACCTTCTGCTCAAGTCGCAACACGCCTTCATCCACCTGACGAAGCACGGCCATCGCAATCGGCAGCTTGTAAACGCTCTGCATGGGGAAACGTTGCTCTCCGTTAAGAGCGACGGTTTCGCCCGTCTCAATCAGCAACACGGCTGCGCCCACACGCCCGCCAGCGCCCGTTGCAATCTGCTCCATCTGTTCGCGCAACTTGTTTGGCGAGGCAGTTGGAGAGGCAGCCGTTGATGCGGCGGGCTGTGAAACGTTCACAGCTTCCTGTGTGTGCGTCGCGGTGTGCGAGCAGTTTAATGACAAGGTTGCTGCAATCAGGATGAGCGCTTTGAGCATGTTTCCTCCGGCCGCAGTCTTCAAAAAATTTGCGCCCCTATGGGTTGAACCGGCGCAGAATTGATATCGGTTTAATTTCGGTTCATGCTATAATCTACAACCATAAATTAAAAGCCATGAAAGACGCCTTACATTCACAACGACTCACGCACCTGCTTGAGCATTTTTCCGCCCAACTGGACGAACTACTACGACAGCTTCAGCTACACGATTCGCCCTCTTTGCCACTGGAACTGCTGGACGAAATAGCCGTCACGACCGGGGAACTGATGCTCGTCCTGCTCGATTACCAGTCCGCGCATAAATCGGAAGAGCTTGTGCGCGCCGTCATCTCTCATGCACAATGCCTGCGCCAATCCCTGCGCTCGCATCAGCTACAGGCTGACGAGCTGAGCGCCGATGTCAGCAGCTTCAACGAAGATGTCGGCCTCATTATACGCGACAGCAAGCTGGCCGCCTGAACACACAACGGCCACGTTAAGCCTCATCCACGTGCAAGCTTAGACATTAACACGCACAAGAGAGACTCTTCCCGTCGTAGGTTTATCTTACGGCTTCAGGGCGTGACTAACCCCTTCTTGATATTACGCTGCCATGCCTCGTAGTTTCTGATTCGCCGTTTCGCCTGCTTGTGTGTCAGGTTCAGCTTCTTCGCTACATATTCGATGCGAGAAGTCCTGTCCTTCTTTTCGTCGTAAGCGACTCCCGGCGCTTCGAGAAAGAGTTGATACGCATACGTCCATTCAGCTTTGGTTTCGGGTGTAGCCTGTAGGCCACGCAGTTCCGGCATGCTGCTCCTTGGATTTGCAGTTAAGTTAAAATGGGTTAATGAAATTTCACGCACTAAGAATCAAGAGCTATCTCTTGCAGCGTTTCAGGTGGGAGTTCAGTCGCACGCCACATGTACCAACTAGCCACTGACCGAAAGGGGCGCCAGCGCTCTCCATATTGGATTAATTCTTTCGGTTTTGGCAACTCTTTTATTCCATAAACGAGCGAGAAGCCTTTGCGGACGGCGAAGTCGCCGACGGGCAACACGTCCGGGCGGCCTAAACGGAAGATTAAAAGCATCTCAACTGTCCAGCGTCCGATGCCTCGCACCTGTGTCAGCCGTTCGATAATCTCTTCGTCCGGCATCCGCCGCAGGCGAGCCAGTGTGGGGACGGTTCCATCGAGAGTTTTGGCGGCGAGGTCTTTGAGCGCGGCCAGCTTGGCCCTCGATAGTCCTGCGCCCAGCAGGCTCTCTTCAGAGGCTTGCAGAATGTCTTGCGGGGCGAGCCTCTTTTTACCGAAGAGAGCCAGAACGCGCAGGTGTATGGCGGCTGCCGCCTTGCCGTGAAGCTGCTGGTAGATAATATTTCTGGCGAGCGCCTCGAAGGGGTTGGAAAGGTGGCGAATCTGCATGTTGAAGGGGGCTGCGCGCTCTATCAGTTTGCCCAGCCTTGAATCCGCTGCCGATAGATAGACGATGGCTTCCTGCGGGTCGTAGCAGAAGCCGTTCTTCTTTTCCGTCGGATGGGAAGCCTTCGCTTGCGTCGCGGCTCTGGTTTTAGCAGTCATTCTCGTCTCAACGTCATTCGATTTAATGAACCGGGCGCGACGCTCCCGCTCCGTCACGCAAATGCTTGCATAGAGAGCGGCGAGCGTCGTAATGTTAACAGAGATTATGTCGAATGCAACGTGTCCAAATTGCGGTGCGGCACTGATGGCGGGAGCGAAATTTTGCAGGCAATGCGGTCGGCTCGTCGGCGGCGCAAACGCAGATAATGTGACGGAGGCCACGACGCGAACGCTGCGTGCGCCCACTGACTACGCCGCGCAGCCGACAGATTTTTTCCAGTCGCCGCCGACCAGCCCCGCCTACATCTCTCCGACGGAGACGCCGCCTCCCGCTGCTTATGACACCAAAAATCTTAAGGCGGGCGGGCCGAAGCAAAGCATCTGGCTGATGAGCGCCATCGCCAGCGTTCTCCTCGTCGCGGGAATTGCGCTCGGAATCATCCTGTTTATCAGAAGCTTCACTTCCGCAACTCGACCGTCCGGCGCAGAGCCAAAGACGCCGAGCGTCACTGTGCGCGGCGTACCTCCGCCGCCTCCGCCTCAGCCTCCGTCTGTCAGGACACAGACTACTTCCGTCAGCCCTGAGTTCGTCTATCCCGGTGCTGAAACCACTATGGAAATGAAGAACGCAGAAGGCGGCAGCACGATACTTCAGTTGCGTACAAAAGACTCTTATGAAAAGGTTCTCGATTGGTATGTAGAGAATCTGAAACCGCAGAACACAATCATATCTCCCGGGCCGAGCGCCGTGCTCAAGTGGGATAAGTTAATGGCTGTCATTAACAGCGCAGGCGGCGAGACTCATATCATGCTCAAGCAGTTTGACGAGATGGATATTGATATTGACCTTAACAAGTAAGCTGTCAAAGTCTCTTTAAGACGGAAGGGAAGCGACAGAAAGAAAAGGAGCGCTTCGGTCGTTTGACGGTCGAAGCGCTCCCTTCATGTTTAGACGATGCGTTGTCTCTTACTGGCTGGTTTCGATGAAACCCTTCAGCAGACGTGCGCGCGAAGGATGACGCAGTTTTCTGAGCGCCTTGGCTTCAATCTGGCGTATGCGCTCACGCGTGACGGAGAAGTCCTGCCCGACCTCTTCGAGCGTGTGTTCCTCGCCTATTGGCCCAAGCCCATAACGCATCTTGATGACCTTCTCTTCACGCGGGCTGAGTGTTGCCAGCACCTCGTCCGTTATCTCCCTCAAGTTTGAAGCGACGACGGATTCGGCAGGGCTGACGCGCGACTTGTCTTCGATGAAATCGCCAAGCTGCGAGTCTTCCTCCTGTCCAATCGGCGTCTCAAGGCTGATGGGCTGCTGCGCCATCTTGAAGACCTGCCGGACCTTCGAGACAGGCATGTCAACACGCTGGGCAATCTCTTCGCTCGTCGGCTCGCGGCCCAACTCCTGTACGAGTGCGCGCGATGTTCTGACGAGCTTGTTAATCGTCTCAATCATGTGAACAGGAATACGGATGGTTCTCGCCTGATCAGCAATCGCACGCGTTATCGCCTGACGAATCCACCACGTCGCATAAGTTGAAAACTTATAACCACGTCTCCACTCGAATTTGTCCACGCCCCTCATCAGGCCGATGTTGCCTTCCTGAATGAGGTCGAGGAATTGCAGGCCACGGTTGGTGTACTTCTTCGCTATCGAGACGACCAGACGCAGATTAGCTTCCGTCAATTCACGCTTGGCCTGAACGGTCTGAGCCTCGCTGGCCGCAATCGAGTGGTGCGCGCGGCGAATCTCGACGGGAGAGAGGCCCATCTCGCTCTCTATCTGCTTGAGAATACGCTTGGCCGCGCTAATGTGCCGCTTGTAGTCTTTCTCCTGCTCGGGCTTAATCCGTTTCTGGTTAAGCTTCTCCGTGTATTTCTCAATCTCGCGTTCCTGCGTGCGAACGGACTTGTAGGCAGCGCCAATGGCATCAATAAGACGCTGGCGAGCGCTCTCCTTGAGTTTGAGTTGCTTGATCTCGCGCGCCAGTTCGAGGCGTATGCCGGCGAGCTTGCGGCGCAGGCGGAGCAGTTTCTTGCTCTTCTTTGTGCGCGAAAGCTGCTGCTCTGCCTTGAGCTTTTCGAGTTCCTTCGTGCCGGTCTGGAAAAGCTGACGAATACGCTCGAAGCCTTCGAGCGTCCGGCGCAAGTACTCGTCCGCCTTGTCTTCAAACTCTCCCATCTCTATCTGGTCGGAGAGCGCGACGACATCGCGTAAGTTGAGCTTACCGCTTTCAAGCAGTTGTCCGATGCCCAGAAGCTCACGCAGGGCGATGGCCGAACGCGAGAGCGCCTTATGTGTGCGAATCTGCCCGCGCTCGATGCGCTGCGCAATGGCTACCTCCTGCTCACGCGTCAGCAGCGGGACAGTGCCCATCTGCCGCAAGTAAGTGCGCACGGGGTCGCTCGATTTGTCTTCGACGCCCGCAGACAGGTCCAGCTCGTCCTCGTCGTCAACGGAGAGGTCGTTATCGTCCGTGACAGTCTGCGAGGCCACGTCGTCCAGCAAAAGCTCGTCGGCGTCAGTCTCCGTGAGGCTGGCTCCGCCCAGTTTTTGCAAGACTTCCTCGATTCTGCCCGTCGCAATGGCCTCATCCTGATGCTCACCATCGAACGGCAGGTACTTGTCGCGGTCTAAGCCCAGCGTTGAGATACTACCCTCTGTCATGTTCTTCTCAGCCATATACGGTATTTAAACGCCCGCCCTTCTCGAAACAGTCCTGTCAGCCCAAGTGCTTAAACCTCTCTCCCAAAGAGAAAACCGAGACGGACTGTTTCGCAACGAGTCGGTTTCCAATCACTCTGACGCGCATGCCAGTTGTGATACGCTTTGGATGATAAAAAAGATTGAAAAGTTTAATGCCGAAAGGCACTTTACGCCCTAATTGTTGAAATAGTTTCGCATCCGCCACGCTGCCGGCCGCCACACAGCGAAAACCGCGGAAATCCGAGCAATTTAGACGATTTAACTCGCCAACGGCAGTCGTTTCACATGGTCAAGCCCCTCAAACCATCTGCCCGCGCTGGCAATCAACCGACAATATACGATTTTCGCTCCGAATGCGAGTCAATTTTAGACAAAAATTAGACTTTACCGCACAAGCGTTCATTCAAACACGCAGAACGCAGCCCTTTGTAACAGCAATCTTGGAGCAGGCGGATCGAATATATTTAGTGCCTACATCTCTCTCTTTTTATCGTGCTTGATTCCGAGCACTTGAGACGGTTTGATGTCCAAGCGGCTTTCGTTATCAACATCCGGCAGCTTTCCGCTCCCACTTTTCTCATCAATAGACTTCACGCCGGCCAGCTTTTCCGATGGATGAATGTCACCCTCCGCTTCGTCGTACAGTTCAAACCACGGCAGCCCAAATTCCACGTATGTCTTAGCGTTGACAGGGGTTGGAGGCGGCCTTCTCCCTGTCAGGTCGAAATACTGCTCGCTGTTAACGATGTGGACGAAAACTGAGCCGGAATTATTTTCGTCCCATGTTTCGACTCCGTAGGGATCCGGGTAAATCTTCTGAATCATGCGACCACCCACGCCGAGGCCCATCTGCTCGCCTCCTGCACCCGCCTGCATACCCATCATCGGGTAAGTTTGAAAGTCCGTTTTAGGTTTCAACGGCGGTTTGTCAGGAAACCTGCCGGGTTTGGGTTCAAAGACGAGAAGCTGAACGCCGCCCCAGATTTCTTCGCCTGTGAGCTGCGCCTCAACCGTGTAGCCCAAGCCCAACGGCATTGCCACAAACTGACGAATATAACCCTCGCCTGCGTTGATGCCATCGAGCCACGGTTGGTCAGGACAGACGATGTAATCCTGAGGCTGGCCGCGCAGTTGATTGTCCCATGCGTCGCCGGAGATTGCATTGACTCGCCCGACTCCTACCTTGACCGCGTTCGGCTTCCACCCTGCCGCGCTAAACCCAAGCCATAGCGCTTCACGCTGGTACATGGGGATAAAGACGCCGCCGTACTCTTTCATCAGGTCTGTCGCGCGGTCCTGAAAGTCTTCGACCCTGTGCATTGGAAACAGACCAAGCCCCGGCGGGAGCGGATAGTTTGTGCCGTCATCCGGCAGCCGCAGCGTCCGCTGGAAAGAGACGGAAAACCTTTCACCGATGTGCAGCCTGTTTCCCTCGATGAAAGTTTCCAGCATACACTCTATTTTAGAAGGATTCTGAAGAAACAACTGTCAGGAGAGAGCGAGCTATTCGCTCTCTCCTTCGGTGTCTGAGGCGACCGCCGCAGCCGAAGCTGCCTTCGATTGCTTGTACTCATTAAACAGGGCTTGCACATTTGCGCCGGGAAGTCCTGAAGATTGGACCATCATTCTGAGTTGGCTCTTGCTAAGCTTTGCTTTCGGTTTCCGCTTCCTTGCTTTGTATACGGAAGCGTCGAGCGACTTCTTCTTCTTGTCAGACTTGAGGCCGCGCATTGTTGTTTTCCCTTTTAAGGCTAAGCCCTTCTTAGAGCCGGAGGTGTCAGGGGCAGTCGGCTCATCCGTCGCTAATGTAAATGCGTCTGCATCTTGAAAAGCAATCCGGCTCAAGTGGGGTTCAATGATAGACAGTTCGACTCGCTCGTCGCTTACGTCCGCTAAGATCTCAAATCCCGGCAGAGCTTCTTTGACGCTTTTCACCTTCCACTGAAGCCACGGCTCTTCTCCCCAAATACGGCCCGCGCACTGGAAGGCCATAGAGTTGAGCGGCACTAATCCTTCATTGTCGACCGTAGCGTTAACGACCTGCCACCAACTACGACGCAGCATCGGCGGGTGCTCGAAGATGTATGATGTCTCTTTTGCTCCGAGCCGGAGGGCGAGCGCTTCAACGTCCGGGTGCTGGTTCTCACCGAGCAGCCTTCTCAGGTTGTCAACGACGATGCGTAGTAAGTCAAGCTTGACCTGCTGGCCGAGCAGCAGCAGGTGCGCTCCGAAAATACCGAGCATGGGATTTTTAAACTTCCCATACAAAATCGCCTGTATAGTTTGCTCAGGTAAGACCTGCCGCGTATTGATGAGACCTAATTTTGCAGCTTCGACAAGACGCTTCTCCGGGTCGTGAGGATTAAACCCTTCCTGGGAAAGCTGGATTGACGCGTTAATCAGGTCGGCGCGGCGGTCGGCAGCATCCTCCCCGTAATTTCGTTGCAGCAGAAACACCTGCGTCTGCCAGTTGCTTGAAGCAACCACGGTTTGCTCTATCGAGTCGCCGGAAGCCAGTTCCAGAGAGAGCCTGTAGATGCCCGGATCCACCTGCACATTGCATGCGGCCCAGGGGTCACTTGTCGTGTTGGACGCAGATTGTTCAGCAAAGTCTGCTACCGGCACGCCTTGCGCGTCGAGGAGTTTCAAACCCCTGTGCGGTGTTCTGTTCGGCTCACCTCCGTCATCCGAGCTTTGCTGTGATGTCCAGTCTCTAACGAAAACAAAGATGGAACTTCCAGAACCTGCGACGACGTGAACTCGTTGGCATTCCCTCTGGGCGGCGGAGATATGATACTCGTGTGTTTTACCCGTATCGGAGAGCGGCGCTGAGGAAGGGAAGTGGATGCGCGCAAACTCGACGGTCTCAGGTCTATCCAGCAGGACTACATTCTCTGTCCGGCTCTCAAAACCCGCGCGCACTTTGACCGTGTAGATTCCGGGAGTCAGGCTGAAAGTGTTCTGTTGGCCGCTTCCGCGTTCAACCACCGTGAAACGTCCGTCTATGATAAAAACCTCTGCCGATTCGTCGGAGGTCTTCACTTCAAGATTCAGTTTTTTTGGTTCAGAGGCTTTCATTGACATCTCCTGTCCCGGCGACTTCAATCACCTTCTTCAGGCCCGCATCAATAATCAGGGCCAAATACTTTCCGCGCTTCAGATTCACCACCCACGAGGCCGGGGCGGCCGCCGCGTGCTCCACTTGCGTGAAGTCTTTTCCGTCAAGAATTTGCGCCTCTTTTCCAACCGCAGCCGGTGGCACGCTTATTGTGACACGGAACGTCGGAATCGGCACGCTCATCAGCACGAATCCGTTTCCCTTCTTGGGGTAGTAATCAATCTCCGGCTCCTTCGGAATGTCCGGGTTCTTCTTTTCGGCGGGGGTGAGTAGTTCCTCCATGTTTGTATAAAGATAATCGCTCAGGGAGCGCGCCGAGAGTTCTCCTGTGTCGGCGTCAACGGCCCCGCCTTCCAGTGCTTTAATCAAGGTGGCAGTGAATATCCCGCGCCTGACCCCGTCAATACTCTTCTCGCGCGAAAGGCGCGACCACTTCGTTGCATAACCATAAAAGCGCTTCACCTTATCAACAGCCCCCGGCGCGAGCGATTCGCTGAAGGACATGTTAAGGCCCATTACGGGATGAAGCTCCCGGCAGCAATCCATCAAGAGGATTACCTCTTCGAAATACTTGGCCTTGAAAAACCAGTCGGCCGTATATTGTCCGAGGATGTGATAGATAGCCCCTGTACGGTTGCGTTTGGCATTAGCCATCAGCAGGGCCGTCTGGTCGTCGCGCGGAGCAAAGCCGTGTCCTGCCATGTAGATGTAGAGTCGTCTTCCGACCTTCAGCCCTTTGTTATTTTTCTCGTTCTCTTCGGCCTTATTCTGTAGTCTCTCGAACGCAAGCTGCACGTCCGTGGCTATCGGCTTGGCCTCTTCTGCCGTCTTGGCGGGCGGGTTATAATTTGAACTGAGGAATAAAGCTATATGCTCTTCATCATTGGGCACATTGCCGCCGGTTGGAGAGATAAGCCAGTCGCGAAAGGCCAGCGCGTCGTTCTCAGGCCCTTCGAGCGGGCCATCCACGTCGAAATCAGGGTAAGACTTAATTCCGATGATGACCGCGTAATCTTTATCGTTCATAGCCATACGTTTATACCGTTGAGGCAGATGCAGTATCCGGGAAGCCGCCCCTGAAAGCGCGCCTACTCAAAGAGGGGATGGCGCAAACGGACGGCGTCCCGGATACGGATCAGCGGAAACTAAGCGTCTCCTTTAAAAATACGCGACCCTTGTTGTCAATTAAGGATACTGCTGGCGAATGAATTCCTTGTCCTTCGCCGACAGACCGTTGTTAAGCCCGACCGAGAAGCCATCGAGCGTCCATCTTGAGGGCAGCGAATACATCATTATAGACTGCGGGTCAAGACTCGTGTAATTAGACTCCTGTTTTTCAACGGCCCTGAACATGTTGTGCTCGATTGTTTCGAGATCCCAGTTGTTGGGGGGGCCGGAGAGGTCGCGGATAACTGCGTCGCGGTTCCACTTGATGCCGCCCGCAGGATTCTGATGCTCGTGAATGAGGCCGAGCGCGTGGCCGAATTCGTGCAGCACGACGCGGTTAACTTCATCTTCCGTCGAATCCGGCGTCAGCCAGCCGTAATTCATGGTCGGCTGCGATGTGTCTGTGATGTTTCTGCATGCTGTTCCGAGCACAGACCATGAGCCGCTGTACCTGAATGAGATGCGAATCAGGCTGTCATTGTCTTCCTGAAAGCTGAGCCGTAGGTTTGCCATCCCCGGCCCTGTCCAACGCTGCGCTACTGTCCTGACCTTTTCCTGCACACTCTCTTCGCCGTCGAGGAAGGAGACCGTGATGATTGAACCCGGACTCCACTTGGCGGCCTTCAGCAATGCAGCGCGGTTCGCACCCTCCACCTCATTATCGGTAGGAATCCATGCGAAACACCATTTGTCTTGATTTTCCATCTCGTTTGCACCTTTCTTGGGTTAGCTTTAGTTTTACTTCTCTCCAGCACTACTCTCCAGGCAGAGTCGAACCGGGAGTTCACACGTCCTGAGCAGAGACGACTAAAGAAGTCTCCTGCTCAGTAGTATCTTAGGGCTTGAACTTCGATTTAAACTTGTAGATAAGACCGTACGCGGCGAGTGTTCCGTCCGGCCTGAGCGGGTGTAGATTGAGCGTGAGAGCGGTGATGCGCTTCTGTGTCGGGTTTACTGCGTCTCCGGGGGGAAGTTCATGGTCAGGCACTTATCGCTTCTCCTTTCGGGAAGAGCCACTTTGGGAGTGGTGTTTGGTGAAGCAGCAGCAGAAAAACGCCTATCGTGTTCGAGCCGATACGCGGTCTGCCAGGCGGCTACTACATGTCCGTTGAAGGGCGGCGCTCATCGAAATTGACTGTGACCTTCAAGCCCCAAAGAAATAGACCCGCGTAATCTTTAGAGCGTGCGAAGAGTTGACCGCAGTAGTAGGTATGCATCCCGGTCAATAATGGCGCAATCGTATCAATAATAAGGCGGCTGTCGCAACAACAATTTAGTTGTTTTCATCCAGAACCCTCGTCGCAAATTTCCGTACAACATGAATGCGCATTTTAACGGAAACATTTCATCAGATTCCTAGACGGGCAGTGTTATCATCCGGCGCTGGTTTTCTACGTAAGGAGAGACTATGAAAGCGATTCGGATTCACGAATTCGGCGGGCCGGACGTGATGAAGCTTGAGGAAGTAGCTGACCCGCAGGCGGGCGCTGGACAGGTCGTCGTGCGCGTTGCGGCGGCGGGCGTTAATCCTGTTGACACGTACATTCGTTCCGGCGCGCACGCGCGGAGGCCCGCGTTGCCTTATACGCCGGGCATGGATGCCGCAGGGACAGTCATGTCTGTTGGCGCGGGCGTGCGGCGTGTGAAGGCGGGCGACAGGGTTTACACGGCAGGGACGTTGAGCGGGGCGTATGCCGAACTGGCGCTCTGCAACGAAGCCGAGGTTTATCCGCTGGCGTCCGCAGTCTCTTTCTCGCAGGGTGCGGCGACGGGCGTGCCTTACGCTACAGCTTACCGCGCGCTCTTCCAGAGGGCACACGCGTTGCCGGGAGAGACTGTGTTGATTCACGGGGCGAGCGGCGGTGTCGGCGTCGCCGCCGTGCAGTTAGCACGCGCAGCAGGGCTGACGGTTATCGGCACTGCCGGAAGCGAGCAAGGGCTGCAACTCGTTAAAGAGCAGGGCGCTCATCATGTGCTGAATCATCACGAGGAGACTTATCTGGAGGAGTTGTCGGCGTTGACGGATAACAGGGGTGTTGATGTCGTGCTGGAGATGCTGGCGAACGTGAATCTGGGCAAGGACTTGAACGTACTTGCGCGGGGCGGGCGCGTTGTCGTCATCGGCAGCCGTGGTGCTGTGGAGATTGACCCGCGCGCAGCGATGAACAGGGATGCGGCCATTCTGGGCATGTCGCTGCTGTTCGCTCCAGCCGCAGACCTCGCTCGAATTCACGCAGCCCTCGTCGCCGGATTAGCGAACGGCACGCTGCGGCCCGTCGTCGGGCGGGAGATGCCGCTCGCAGATGCTGCGGCCGCGCACAGGGCCGTGTTGGAGCAGGGCGCATACGGCAAAATCGTTCTGCTTCCATAAGCGTCAGACGTGTGTTAGCAAAATATTCTGGTCGTTGAAATGGCGCGGATAAGTTGTGCGCCTGCTCACTCACGACTTGATTGATTTTCGGTTGGTGTGAGAAATTAAATGTTCAATTCTTTGTTTTAATCCACTAATTCCGATGGAGAGTTTGAGATGCCCCAAAGTCGTAAGCGGCCGGTTGCGAAAGGAAGAAGACCGGCAGCGCAGGTTCATTCAAGCAGGCCGAGCGCCCCGCAGGAAAGTAATAATAAAACGCAGCTTATCGCGGCCATTGCCATCGCGTTGCTGCTCGCCGTAGGCGTCTACTATTTTCTGACGCGCGGCAGAGGCGGCGATGCTGCGCCCGGTAGTGAAGTGACGACTGCTTCGGGGCTGAAGTACGTTGACCTGAAGCAAGGCGACGGCGAAACGCCGCAGGCCGGACAAACCGTAGTCGTTCATTACACCGGCACACTAGAGGACGGAACTGTCTTCGATAGCTCCGTGGAAAAAAACAAGCCGTTGAAATTTCCGCTCGGACGCGGCAACGTCATCAAGGGCTGGGACGAAGGCTTGGCGACGATGAAAGTCGGCGGGAAGAGAAAACTGATTGTGCCGCCAAAACTCGCCTACGGCAGGGAGGGCAAACCGCCGACCATTCCGGCCAACGCCACTCTCATCTTCGAGGTGGAACTGCTCGGCATTCAATAATAATCAGGCGGCGCACGCTCAAAATGAACGTGCGCCGCTTGAACGTTGAAGCTCTCCGCCGGTTGATCGTCCTACTTGATATTGATGACGACGCTCACCGTCAGGTTATCGCGGTTGGGCTTAAACTGTACGTTGCTCTCCGAGAAGCGTAGACCGGCGGCTCCTATCTCCATTATCGCTTTCTTCATAAACTTTTCGTAGTAGGACGCGTCAAACACGTCGCTCGGTTTAAGCTGCCAGCTTTCTTTCAATCGTTGGGCCAGTGCTTCGGGAACGCCGTTGATTTCCAGCGAGCCCATGCGGTACTGCGGCCCTTCCGTCACAGTGTAGTTGTAGCTGACGCGACGATTGGCGTCGTCAAACTCCGGCGTGCCTCTCAGGCGCGCATCTATATAGCCCTTCTTGCCGTAGGCTTCGGAGACGGCCATCCAGCCTTTATCAATCTTGAGGCCGTCTGCGCGCTCGCCCTGCTTGAGGCCGAGGGCGGCGGAAAGCTCCTGCGCAGAGAGAGCGTTGTTGCCGCTCCAGTTGGCCTGCTCCCATGTGTAGATGTAGCCTTCGTTAACCTGCATGTCGAGGTTGACGCCGTTCTTGCAGGCAGCATCAGTAGATGGCTTAACAACGGGGTCTAAGAAATGAGCGCGCAGGTGTCCGCGCTGGCGGTAAATCGGAATGAGGTTGACTCTGGCGAAGGCTTTCACGTCCTTGAAAGAGTAGTCCTGCTCAAAGAGCGGCTTGGCTGCGTTGAGCAAATCGCTCTCCTTAACGTCTCTCGCGCCGGGAATGGTGAGCGAGCAGATGGGAATCTTGACGCCCTTGACGCTGAAGAGATGTTCCGCGTTCTGGCCTGAAGGGCTGGCGGCCAGTATGTAGTCAACCTCACCGGGAATCTTCCGTTCGTTGAGCAATGCCTGCAAGGCTTTTTTAATGCTGTCGGGCATCTGGCCGGATTCGGGAGCAGTGCCATCGAAGGAGGGAACTTCGCGGCGAATCGCATCGAGCAATTGCTGGTCTGTGAACCAGACGAAGTTGTCGAAGACGACTGGGAACATCACCTTCGCCTCTTCGACCAGAAACGTGATGGTCACTTGATTACCGCTGGAACGAAAACGGTAGCTCAAGGTCTTGAAAAGGCCGCTGCTCATCAATCGGTTGGCGGCTTCGTCGGCAGCCGGAATGTCTATGGCCTGACCAATCTGTAGGCCGCTCGCCGTGAGCACCTGTTCCTGCGTGTAGCGTTCGAGGCCGCTGACTTCAACCTTACCGAGGCGCAAAGTTTTCGCAGCCTCCTGCTGTGCGTTAGCGACGCAGGCAGTCAGAAGTGATAATGAGAGCAGTAGTAATAAAGATGCTCGCGACGTATTGCCTTGAAGGCCCGCGCGATTAAAATCTAAAGAGCGTAGGCGGCGAGGAACAATCATAAAGTCTCCTTGCTTCTGAAAAGCTTGCTGGTAAAGTATGCCTTAATGTTTATTGCCGGAACGAGCGGAAAAGTTATGCAACGTTTGAGCGAACAGTGCAGAAATCAAATGGCCCGACTCAAGAGGGCGAAGCTTGCGGCACGCACGTCATGTTCACTTTGAATCAACGCTGACGCTGTAGCCCTCGCTGAGGCCGAGCACAAACTTTTCCCATCTTTTTTGAAAGGCGCGCATGTCCGTTTCATTAAGGATTTTCTGGAGGCTCAGGTAGCCGCTCGGGTCTGCAGACTGGTTCGCAGTGAATTCACGGTAGAACTTTACGAGCAGCCCCTTCTCCTGTAGATAGTAGCAGAGGTAGCGCGCCTGAGCGTAGTTAGCGCCCTTGTCCTGACGGTAAAAAGCATCGGCGTCCATTTCCAAAAGGGATTTGAAGGAGACGAGAGCGCCGCGCCTGATGGTTTCCTGTAGGGCTGGCAAGCGCCAGTTGGGAAAGCCGTGCAGGTGTCCGTCAACTTCGCCTGACTGCTCGTAGAGCGAGGCCAGACCCTCGTTGAACCAGGGAGGACAGGCAGGAAAGTTTGCCTCAATGAAGGGATGAACAATCTCGTGGACGAGCGTGCCGCTGCCGGTCTCTATGTTCATAATGAGCGCGCGGTGAGTGCCTGAATAGTAGCCGTAAGGCGTGTCAGGCTCGTCGTTGAAAAGCTCGCGCGTGTAGCGTTGATAGGAAGCAGTGTTCTTGAAGAGCCAGATGTTAAGGATGTGCGCGGGGTCTCTGGTGAAGTAGTCTTTTTTGAGCAGGTCAACTGTCCATTTGACAGTCTCAGCGGCGCGCTGTTTGACGACCTCAGGCGATTCGTCGCCGATGACGACGAAGGGCCTTTGAACGACGAACGTAAACTTGTTCTCCGGCAGCTGTTTTTTGAGGCGTGCGATGTGCTGCTCGAAATCCGCGGCGGTGAAGCTGTCGCCGGTTGCTGTAGAAGCGGGCTGATTGGTGTTGGATGCGTGCGACTCTAAACGTTGTCCTACATCAACGCTTTTTTGTGTTGAGGCGCAGTTGTAGTAAGCCGTCGTCAGCAGCAGTAGAATCGTTAGCGCTGGAAGCCTGAGGTTCATCATTGCTAAGAGGAGCGCGAAGGGCGATAGTGTTGCCCGTCGGCCTCTTTTACACTGACGCGCACTGGAAAGTAAATTGCAAATGGGGGAGACGAATTGCGGGAGACGGCGGATGTTGTAATCATCGGCGGCGGGATTGTCGGCGCGAGCGTCGCCTATCATCTGGCGGAAGCAGGCTGCACGAACGTCGTTATCGTCGAGCGCGAAGCGGCGCAAGGGTTAGGCTCGACGGGGCGTGCGACGGGCGGCGTGCGCGCGCAGTTTGCAACGGCGGTCAACATACGCATGTCGCTCTACTCGATTGACTTCATCTCGCACTTCGAGGAAGCGACGGGACATCAACCGGGTTATGACCCGGCGGGCTACCTGTTTGTCGCGACAAGCGAAAAGCAGTTGGAGTATCTGAAGGAGAACTGCGCGCGGCAGAGAAGAGAGGGTCTGACTAATGTTGAGATTGTGAGCGCGGCAGAGATTCGCGGGATGATGCCGCAGCTACGCGCGGACGACATAGTGGGCGGCTCTTTCTGCCGGACGGATGGATTTGTCGCGCCGCTCAACATCCTGCGCGGGTTTTCGGAGCGCGCGTTTGAGCGTGGAGCGCGTTTGTGGCTTGAGGCGGAAGTGCTGGGGATTGAAGTTGAGAATGGTGCGGTGTCAGGTGTCCTGACGACGCGCGGTGCGATCTCGACGCGGGTGGTGGTGAATGCGACGGGCGCTTGGGCGGCGAAGGTGGCGAGGCTGGCGGGCGTTGAGATTCCCGTCGTGCCGCTCAGGCGGCAGTTGGTATGCACGAAGCCATTGACGGCAATGCCAGCGCGCTTTCCGATGGTGATTGACATGTCGGACGGCTTTCACTTTCGTCCTGACTCGCTCGCCGGCCCATCGCCGGGAGTCTTGCTGGCATGGCCGGACCCTCTGGAAGAGGCAGGGTTCGAGTCGGAGTTTGATCTGAAGTTTACTGAAAAGATTTTGCAGAGGGCTGTCAGTCGTGTGCCTTGTCTGGCAGAGGCGTCGGTGGATGAGAAGAGGTGTCGTGCGGGTCTGTATGAAGTGACGCCGGACCATCACGCGATAATAGGAGAAGCGCCGGGCGTGAGCGGGCTGTTTCTGGCAAACGGTTTTAGCGGCCACGGCGTGATGCACTCGCCCGCGACGGGGCGCGTGATGTCGGAGTTGATACTTGATGGAGAGGCGCGCACGCTGGATGTCTCCGCGCTCGGCGTTGAAAGGTTTGCGAGCGGGCGATTGCTGGAAGAGACATCCGTGATTTGAAGTCAGGGTTTGACGCAAGGGTTTTGTGGTCCAGTTTCGCCGTTTAGGTTTGCACTAATAACATCTCGCAGTTAATGGAGGTACGGATGCAGCATCAACTGTTTCGCACGTTGACGATGATAGGATTGACGTTTGCTCTCGCAGGGCAGGTGGTGGTCGTGGATGGGAGAGTAGCTTGGGCCAATCAGGGCTTGTTGAATACGCAGGAGCAGTCGGGCCAGCAGCCTGCATGGATGAGAGACGCCGTGACAAAGATGGAGCGCGAGTTAATTGCTAAATATGGTGAGGGGCAGCGTGCGCGCGTTGAGCGCGGGTTGAAGCAGGTGGCTAGTTTCTGGCGGGCGGAGGATGGAGACGCTGCCGTGTTCGAGGAATTTGTTCGGACGAACTTCGCAGGAGAGCAGGCGACGCTCGACACTATGTTCGCGCGCTTCCAGCACAACATGGAGCAGTTAGACGGGCACATGGGAGAGATTGGCAGGGAGTTCCGGCAGCAGTCAGACCTAGACCTTGGGCCCATCCTGCCGTTTGACGAGATGTTTGCCGGTTATTCCCCTTCGGCACACGTCATAGACGACTTTTTCAAGAACAAGATTGCGTTTACGGTGCTGCTGAATTTCCCTCTGACGACGCTTGAGCAGAAGGTGTCAGAGGGCGAGCGTTGGACGCGTCGGCAGTGGGCGGAGACGAGGCTGGCGCAAAGGTTTTCGAAGAGGATTCCGGCGAGTGTGAATCTGGCGATAGCGCAGGCATCGTCGGAGGCAGACCGTTACATAGCGGAGTACAACATCTGGATGCATCACCTGCTGGATGAGAAGGGGCAGCGCCTTTTCCCACCGAAGCTGCGGCTGCTCTCACACTGGAATCTTCGCGACCAGATTAAGGCAGACTACTCGGACGCGCAAACGGGCTTGCAGAAGCAGCGCATGATTCAGCAGGTGATGGAGCGCATCGTGACGCAGACGATTCCGGCGGTGGTCGTGAACAACCCGCGCGTTGATTGGAATCCTTTTACGAATGAAGTGAAGGCGGCAGCGGTCAACGATGCGGAGGGCGAGGCCGGGAACGCAGGCCGCGCGAGCACTTCAGCGCCGACGAATGCGCCGGAGCCTGACACGCGTTATGCGAAGCTACTTTTGACGTATCAGGCGGCGAGGAAGGCCGACCCTTATTCGCCGACCGCGCCGACTCTGATTGCGCGACGCTTCAACGAGAATCGCGAGATACCTGAGACACGCATGAAAGCGATGCTGGAACAGGTGCTCACGTCGCCGCACGTGGCAACAGTTGCGAAGCTGATTGAGTCGCGCCTCGGCAGACCGCTTGAGCCGTTCGACATCTGGTACAACGGCTTCCGTCCGCGTAGCGCGTACACGGAAGCGCAGTTGGACGAGATTGTACGGAAGAAGTATCCGACGGCTGAGGCTTACAAGCGCGACATACCGAACCTGCTGGTCCAGCTTGGATTCACGAAGGAGCGTGCGGAGTATCTGGCGAACAACATAGAGGTTGACCCGGCACGCGGTTCGGGTCACGCGTTGGGCGCGGGGATGCGCGCGGCGAAGGCACACTTGCGCACACGCGTCGAGCAGGGCGGGATGAACTACAAGGGATACAACATCGCCGTGCATGAGATGGGCCACAACGTCGAGCAGACCTTTTCGCTCAACAACATAGACTACACTTTGTTGCAGGGAGTGCCGAACACAGCGTTTACGGAAGCCTTAGCGTTCGTCTTTCAGGGACGCGACCTTGAATTGCTTGGCCTTGCGAAGCCCAGCAAGGAGGCGCAGGCTCTCAGGACGATTAACGAGTTCTGGGCGACGTACGAGATAGCCGGTGTAGCGCTCGTTGACATGGCCGTGTGGCACTGGATGTACGACCACCCGAACGCGACACCAGCGGAGCTCAAGGCTGCGACGCTCAACATCGCGAAAGACATCTGGAACAAGTATTACGCGCCGGTCTTTCGGAAGCGCGACGTTGTGCTGCTCGGCATCTACTCGCACATGATTGATTCCTTCCTCTACCTGCCCGACTATCCAATCGGACACATGATAGCCTTCCAGATAGAGGAACAGATGACGAAGGCCGGAAACGTCGGCACGGAGTTTGAGCGCATGACAACAGTCGGCAACGTCGTCCCCGACCTCTGGATGAAGAAAGCAACAGGCGCACCCGTCGGCCCCGAAGCGCTTCTGACGGCCACGGGCCGCGCTCTAACGGAGCTTAACCGGGCAGGGAAATAGAACACCCGCCCACAAATAGCAAAAATAGCTGCAAAACCAGCCACCACACACGCAAAAGCGGCGACTGCTCACCAAAAAGCGGTCGCCGCACTCTTTCCAGCACATTTCGAACAACTTACAGCGCTTGCAACACCTCCATCAACGCCCGCCGCACGCCGAAAGCTAGCCGCCGCACGACAAAATATGCTCACCGCACGCGAAAAGATTGCCGCCGCACGATAAAAGTTTGTCACCGCACGCGTCTCAACGCTCGCCGCACGCTGAAACATCGCCGCCGCATGAGGAAACATTCTCACCGCACGCTGCCAGATTCCCGCCGCACGCCGCCAGATGCTCGCCGCAGGCGTTTAGATTCCCGCCGCAGCATAAAAATCGTAGTGTTGTCGAGTATTTGCGTAAGCTGACGACGGACGGGTTGAATAAGTTGTTAGCTTCCGTCCGATGTCGCCATTGTTGCCATTTGTGCAGATACAGTCTTATGAAATGGTTTGCCTCAGAACCGCATAGACATTTAGAACGCGGTATTAAGTAAGGAGAATCAAATGAGTAACACCCGAATCGGTCAAGCAAGTGGATTTGCGCCAGCAGTATGCTTCCACAAAGGCAAGTTTCACATGGTTTTCGTCGCTGACAATGAGAGCCGTGAATTGCTCCATGTAGTTTCTGAAGATGGGTTTTCCTGGGCAAGATTGAATAACTTGAAACAATCCACCAAGCAGTCGCCCGCCATCGCCAGTTTCAACGACAAGTTGCAGGTTGTCTTCGTCGCCAATAATGACACTAATCAGCTTCTGACGTGCACCTATGTTGATGGCGTTGATTTATGGACTAATCAGGCTGGCTTAGGGGAAGCCTCGAAGTCTGCCCCTACTCTGGAACAGACTAATCGTTTGTTCATGTACTTCACAGCCAATAATGACTCTAATGATCTTCTGGTAACAGAAATCTTCTCGTGACAGAAATCTTGATACAGACAATAATGGGCTCGATTAGTACTACCTGTTTTGTCTGTAGGCGAGATAGTCAAACATGAGTTTAAGAGGACGTTTCAAAACCCAGGCTCGACTCTCCAGCGCCTTTAGTCTAATTTTAGCGCCTCCAGCGCGAACAGCTAGTTCACGCTGGAGGCGCAACTAAAGAAAAACTATTGGCGCTCGATGGGCTGAATGATGAAGCCAGCTAAGTTTTGAAACGCGCTTTAAGTGTTAGACAAGTTATGATGCGGCCGAGGGATTGCCTCCTTCTCCGGCCAGCTTGAATGAGATGTCAGATTTGCCCCTGATTTGAACCATTCAACTCTGGAACTTTCCATATCCTTAGACTCAACAGTTACTTCTCTACAGCAAGCGAATCTAACACCTTTGAGGCGTCCTAAAGGGTATTAGGCTTTTGCGCCTGTTTAGCTGTCCGAATCCGTGCTCGCCACGCACTCGTCTTCACTCGCGGTCGGGCGATGGGGTGTCGCTGATGCGTATGTTGGCGAGGGTGTCTGCGCCGACGGGGCGGGTGTCGGTTGGGCCTTTGATGGCGGCGGCAGCGGTGGTCTCTCCGGCAGTCTCTATGTCACCGGGAGCGCCGGTGTCTTTATGGGTGGCGGTTGCAGCGTCTAAAGCTTTTTGGGGTTCTCTCATTTCCTGTGAGACTATGTTTGCCAGCCATTGAAAATCATCCCAGGTCTGCTCGCCTCTGTAGTTGCGCACGTCTGCGATTAATCCAGTTGCAGCAGCAAAGCACTCCTTGATGCTGTAGCCCCAGTTCTTGATGACGACTTCTGTTGCTTCCTGATTTCCGTTAATCAGGATGGCGACGGCGTCGTAGCCGGAACAGGCACGCTCGGCCGTCGTCTTCTCCTCTGAGGTCCAGGTCGAGTAAGGTTTCGCTTTCAGAGAGAGGAGCACACGGCGTGCCTCCGTGAATTGCGGCCGCTGCAAATACTCTATGATCGTGAATAGGTTCTGGCTCCGGCTGGCCTTGAGGGCTGCCGATAATTGCCCGCGCATTGCTCGTAGTTGCAACCAGTAGACGATAAACGTTGCCACAATCGCGAGATTGCCGATGGCTTGCAGAATAAGCAGCCACTTTGGTGTTGTTTCCATTCAACCTCCAGTATCGAGCCGGGCCTCAAGCAGATGAGAAACGTAGAGCATGCTGTAGAGCGGGCTTCAGGGTAACACGCGAGTCAAGCCTTTAATTAAAACTCGGTGGCGAGGGAGACTAAAAAACAGTAAGCAGTGACGGACAGCACATGTCGTCCGCCACTGCTTACTGTTTTTAGTTGAAGACTCTTGCAGCCCTCTTCTGCCGACTTACTGCGGAATGAAGGCAGCGGGGACGGGAATGTCCGCGCTGAGTCCCAGGTACTGAACGCTGACGGTGTTTGTGCCGCTCAGGACGATATACCAGGTAGCTTCGCTGGGACGCCAGATGGCGATGTCCGTCTTGCCGTCGCCATCGTAGTCGCCGGGGACGGGGCGGTCTGCGCTCTCGCCCCAGTTGCGAATGAGGCTTCCGCCGGTGCTCTTCTTGATGTACCAGTTGCCCTCGTTGGGACGGAAGACTGCGATGTCCGTCACGCCGTCGCCGTCATAGTCGCCGGGGACGGGGCGGTCTGCGCCGAGTCCCCAGTTGATTTGCTGCGAGCCGCCTGTGCTCTTGAGGATGTACCAGTTGCCTTCGGTCTGACGGAAGACTGCGATGTCAGCACGCCCGTCACCATCATAATCGCCGGGGACGAGGCGGTCTGTCGGGTCGCCCCAGCCCTGCGCGATGCTGCCGCCCGTGCTCTTCTTGATATACCAGTTGCCTTCGTTGAGACGGAAGACCGCAACGTCCGTTTTGCCGTCGCCATCGTAGTCGGCGGGCACGGGTCTGTCTCCCTGCTGTCCCCAGTTCTGGATGGTGCTTGCGCCGTTGGAGCTCTGGAGTATGTACCAGTTGCCGTCCGAGGGGCGGAAGATGGCGATGTCTGTCTTGCCGTCGCCGTCGTAATCGCCGGGCGCTGCGAGGTCGCCGAGGCTCGCCTGTCCCCACTGCTGTAGCTGCTGAGCGCCGTTGGTGGTCTTGACGACGTGCCAGATGCCGCTATCGGATTGCCAGACGGCGAGGTCTGTGCGGCGGTCGCCGTCGAAGTCGGAAGTCTGGTTGCGTAGAGCCTGCGGCCGCGTGCCACCTGCGACGAAGGTCGCGCCCGCATCGGAGTGCAGGTTGTTGAAGGCCGCCTGCGCGGGAACGAACTGGACGCCGCTGGCCGAAGGCGCAATCGTGTAGTTGCCGCCCTGCGGTAGGTTGGCGAAGGTGTAGTTGCCGTTGGCGTCTGTAGTGACGGTAAAGCTGCCGCTCGTGGCAAGAGAGCGTTGCAGGTCATCACCGCTGGCACGCATCGCCGCCGTGTTGGCGAAGTTTGAGCCGTTGAGCACGACCGTCACGCCGGAGAGCGGAACGCCGTCGTCGTTGACGACGATGCCGTTGATGTTGAAGTTCTGACCGCTGACGGTAATGTCAACGGGCTGCGTTGTCGCACGCGCGCCGGTGTTGGCGACGTTGCGCACAGAGATTGTATAGCGTCCCGGCGGAACGTCAGTCCAGGTGAAACTATAAGGCGTGGTGGTGTCTGTGCCGAGCAGTGTTGTGCCCGCGTAAAACTCCATGCGGGCGGTCGGGTAGTTGCTCGGCTGTCGTGTGGCCTCTATGGTAATCGTCGCCGGAGCAGTGAAGGTCGCTTCAGCCTGCGGGCTTGTCATCACAGGCGGCGGCACGGGCAAAGGCATCAGAGACGGATTGCTCGGCGGAAGCAGCGTGATGTTGACGGGCGCTGAGTCTGTCGCGATGCCAAGATTGTCAATGGCGCGGGCCGTCAGGGCGTAGGCCGTTGACGCAGGACTATTCCAGACGATTTGATAAGGCGCTGAAGCGTCAGAGCCAATCAGGGTCGTTCCCGCGTAGAACTCAACGCGGGCGAGCGTTCTGCCTTCTGCGGCTGCTGCGTCGGCCGCGACGAAGACGTTCGTCGGCTGTTGGAACGTCTGGTTGTTCGCCGGATAGGTGATGTTGACAGTCGGCGAATCGGGCAAGACTCCGACCTGCGTGACTGTGAACAACTGGCCGGAGATGTTGATTGTGCCGCTGCGTTGTTCGGTTGTCGGATTATTGGCAACGGTGTAGGTGACTGTGCCGTTGCCTGTGCCGGAGCCAGAGTTGACGGTAATCCAGTTGGCGTTGCTCGTCGCAGTCCAACTGCAAGTGCCGGTCGTGACTGTGACGGCGACGCTGCCGCTGCCGCCGTTGGCCGCAAAGTTTTTGCTGAGCGGCGAGATGGAAACAGAGCAGGGCAGGGTTGAGGAAGTATCAACCGCGTAGAAGTAGGAATAATCGTAGCCGCCCGCGATTTCGGTCGAGACGTAGGCTGTCTGACCGTCGGGCGCAAAGACGGCGCGATTGTGCGGGCGCACCTGCCCGTATTCGCCGAAGCCCGGCTCGGTTGGCAGCGGAATCCGCCACAACTCCGCGCCGCTCGCCGGACTCACGCCGAGGAAAAAGCCTGGTTGACCGAAGGCGTAGAGGCCGGGCACGAAGACGACCTGATTTGCAGGACTCACGATAGGGTCGTCCAGATTGCGACAACTGCTGCTGGAAACGCAGTCGTCAAAGTGCCACTTCTCCGTGCCGTTGGGATTGACGGCGTAGAGACGATAGAAGTTCTGGACCAGATAGTGGACGCTATCGGGGCCGATATCCTGCAACAACCCTTGCGGGCCTTGACCGAAGAGCGGGAACGTCCAGTTGAGCGCAAGCTGCGGCGTGAAAGACTGCGTGACGTTGTGAACCGTCTGGTCCGGCGCGACGATAGCCTGCCCGCTCAAGCCCGAAACGGCTTGCACACGATTGCCGTTGTCCATGCGATGAGCATAGAGGCCGCCGTTGAAGGTCTGCGATGAACCCTGGAAATAGAGAAGACCAAGCTGCGCGTTGAATGTAAAATACTTGCCGCTGGTTGCTCCCTGAACATAACGGTCGTAGTAGTTCCAGACGAGATGCCCGTCTCCGGGCGCAAGCGCAACGAGGTTGAGAGCCGTCGGCGTGACGGCCGAAGGCGTATTGAAGATGACGTAGATTTTGCCATCAGGCCCAACGTCTGGGCCAACGCGAACGTTGGTTGATTCGGGCGCGTTAAACTGCCACTTCTGTGTTCCATCAGGATTGAGCGCGACGACGGAGCCGACAAAGGGCGTGCCGACGCCGCCGGGCTGCGCGCCCGTCGCGACGTAGATCGTGCCGTCCGGGCCGACGGAGATGTGACCGTCCGTGCCGAAGCGTCCGGCCATGATAATCCATTTGAGTCCGCCGTCCGCTGTGAGCGCGTAGAGGCGGCCCTCGTCGTCGTTGAGATAGACTGAGCCATCCGGGCCAACCGCCGCCTGTTGATAGACGTAGCCGCCGTTGACCGTAAAGCGCCACTTGATGCGGCCCGATTGCTGGCGCTGTGTGACATCCAGATTCAGAGCGTTGCTGAGGCCGTTGGTGGTTTCAAGCTGCACCTGATTAGTGCCTATGCTCGCGCCTTCAGGCACGTAGAGCTTGATGGAAGAATCGCCCCAACTGAAAATCACGGCCGGAACGCCGCCGATGAGCACGCGGCTTGTTTCCTGTGTGCCGCCGAAGTTTGCGCCCGTCAGCGTGAGACTTCCGCTGCGAGGGATGGTGTTGGCCGAAAGCGCGTCGAGACGCGGGCTGCCGGTCAGCGTGCCGTAGAGACTGAAGACGCCATCGCTGTTGCGTGGGCTGATCCACAGTCCGCCTGTCAGGTTGTCGCGATGATAGACGGGCGAGTTGCGCGGCTGGTTTGAACGCGAACTGGCCCAGTACCATCTTTCGGTATCCGTGACCAGTTGCGTTGAGATGAAATGTTTGCCCGTTGCCGTAAACGCGGTCGGCAGTTGTATGTCGAAGAAGTTTGCGTCCGTCGGATCGTAAGTCAGATTAGGACTACCGACAGCGATGAATTGCTCGGATTGAAGGAGACCGGGCGAGCCGTTCAACCACTGGTAGAAACGGACGTAGATGCCGTGGACGACAGGGTTGCGCGGCGAACTGAAATCGCGGTAGCCGTACATCAAAACGCGCTCGACCGTGCCGACGATGTCAAAGTCGTCCGCGACTTCCTGATTGACGGGCGGCGTTTCGGCCTGCGTTTTCACGCTCGGGCCGATGATTGATTGTCCGTCACTCGTCTGCGACCAGAGCAGATTATTGTTCTGCGGCGTGACCGTCACGGTGACGGGCGCGGAGGTGGTCATCGCTCCGCGATTGTCTGTCGCGACGGCGCGCAGGACGTAAGTCCCTGCGGGGACGTTGAAGCGCGAGACGGTGTAGGGCGCGCTCGTGTCCTTGCCCCACGAAGCGTTGTTGTTGAAGAACTCGACCTGCGTGATAGTGCCGTTGCTGTCGGCGGCCGTCGCGTTAACGATGAGTTGGGCGGGCGCTCTGGATGTCGCACCGTCAGCGGGCGATGTGATGGCGACGGTGGGCGGCGTGTTCGGCGGCGTAGCTTCATTTGTGTAGGCCGAATCACCTGCCAGCCCGTAAGAGCGGACGCGGTAGAAATAGGCTGGGCCGCCGGGGTTGACGCTGGTTGAATAAGTTGTCACGTTTGCGCCGACGACAGCTATCTGCGACCAAGCGCCGGTCGCACCAATCTTATACTCAATCTTGAAGCCGCGTTCGTCGTTGCTGTTGTCCGTCCACGTCAGTTCGTTAACGTTTGGATTTCCATTCGGCTCGGTTGCGACGAGATTAGTGGGCGCTGCCGGAATCGTTCCCAGAACGGGCGGAGCAAAACGCGCCGTCTGGATGGTGATGCGGTGCGACTTGTAGGGCGCTGTGTCGTAAAACTTCGCGTAGGCGAAGATGGAGAGGCCGTTGTCTGCGATGACGAACGGAGTGTCTTCCGGCAGTTGCGACGTGGCAATCGGAAACTCTTCGAGCGTGATGTTGGTAGGGCTGACGCGCGCGCCGAAGATGTCGCCGCGCGGTTGAGCGGGATAGCTCTCGTTGCGCTGGTCAACCCAATCGAGAACATACTGCGCGCCGTCCCATGCGACGGCCGGAAGCGCCTGAAGATTCGGCGCGTCAACGAGCGTGTAGCCGCTCACGGGGTCTGGAAACGTTCCGTCGGCGTTGATACGACGCCCCAGGATGTTTCCGTTGGACCAGACGACGAGAGCCGAATTTCCTGCGACCGCTAGATGCGGATTGTTGTCGTTGCCGGGCGTTCCGCCGACAGGGAAAGCGCCGAGCGTCATGCCGTCAGGCTCTACGAAAGCACCGTAGATTGTGCCGGGCGAATCGTCGTGGTTGTTGTGGTGTTCCCAGACGACGAGCCAGCGAGTGCCGAAGGCTGCGACACGCGGAACGAAGTTGAAGCTGAAGTCAACTCTGGTCGGCGTTCCCTGCACGATGCCCAGACCGTTGACGCGCACGTAATGCACGTAGCGCTTCTGGCTCGTCGCCTGAATAATACTGGCGACGAGGAAGCTATCTCCGAGCGCAGCGACATCCGGCTGCTCGCCCGTCATAATCGTGAAGGCAGCGGCGTCGAGCACAATGCCTTCGGGCGTTACGCGACGGCCGAGAATTTGTCGCCCGCTGGCCGTGCCGTTCGTGTCCGTCTGCCAGACGACTAGATAGACAAGGCCGTTGAAAGTGACGGACGGGTTGGCGTTGGTCGGAGAGCCGCTGGCGATGACAATCGGTTCGGCGTCAATCGGATGGGCGGCGGCATCAAGCCTCTGGGCCAAGATGCGCGAGTCGTTTGCTGCCTCGCTGCGGAAGACGGCCATGTAGCCGTTGCTGCCCTTGGCAATGCGCGGCCTCGTTTGTCGCGGCACACCGAGGCTGATGTTCGTGGGTGCTCCCACCACGCCTGCGCTTGTAACTCTTGCTCCTAAAATATGCGACAGCGCGTAGGACGGGTCGAAGGCTCTATCCTGAAAGACTATCTGAGCGCCGCCGCCCACACCGATTGTGATTCCGGCGCTGCTTCCGGCCAGAACGGAAATTCCGCCAGGGTCGAGCGCCGTGCCGTCGGCAGTGACACGAGCGACGCGTATGTGCTGGTTGATAGTTCCGTTCTGGCTATTGTAAGAGACAAACCACATGGTGCTATCGCCGCAGACATCCAGACGCGGGGCATAGCTATCCATGTTGGCGACAATCTGAACCGGGCTTCCGTCTATCAGTTGGCCGTCGGTGGAGATTCTGCTGCCGACTAATTTGTTGCCGGACGTTTGCGCGTAGCCGTTTTCCCAGACAGCCATGTAATACTGGCCGTTGAAGGCGAGCTTCGCTTTAGCTGAGCCGACAGGAAAGCCCGCCGGGCTGATTTTGAAGACGTTGCCGTTCTGGTCCAGATTAAGGTCAAGGCGGACGCCCTTCAGCACGTTCTCAAAATTAGGGCCGGCCGAAAGGTCAACGAACGTCACCAGAAAGCCGTTGCCGCCAAAGGCTATGTCGGGCGCGTCCAGAAATTGGCTCGTATGCTGGAAAGCCTCCTTGCCGTTGGGGTCGAGCACAACACCTGCGTGCGAGACGCGCGAGACGAAGACAGAGCGATTAGTGCTGCCAGCCGGAAAGCCTTCCCACATCACTATCCAGTTTGTGCCGTCGCTGATAACGGCGGCCGGAGCAGGCGAATTGGAATCGCCCGAATAGATAAGGAGCGGCACGGCGTCGAGCACAGTCCCGTCAGGAGAGACGCGGGCCGCGCGAATCTGCGTGTTGAAGGGGTTAGTCTCCTGCTGCGTTTGCCATGCGACGAGCCAGTTCTGACCGTTCCAGCCGACACGCGGTGTGCCCTGATTATATTGTCCTCCGGCGACGATAATCGTATCGAGCGCATTCCCGTTGGCGTCCAGACGGGCAGCATAAATGTCATCGAGTGTGCCGCGACCTGTGCCCGTTGTGGGCGCGCCGATGCCTGAAATCTGCCCGTTAATGACGGTTCGATTATCCACCCAGACCGCCAGATATTGATTCCCACCACGCGCCACATGCGGGTTGTACTGATTGCCGGGAGCGGGCGCAACCGCCATGTCGCCCGGTAGGATGACAGGGTCGGACAAATCGGCCGAGCGGACGACGACTATCCCGAAAACGGCGGCAATCATCAATCCAGCGCAGAGAATGAGCAGCCGTCTGGACGTGAAACGGTGAAGACTGCAAGCAAGCGGCTGATTTTCCGGGCGCGAAGCGGAGTGACGGGACATACTGAAGGCTCCTTTACGTTGGGTTACAAAACTGGGCTTATTGCAACCTCCGTAAACAGATTGGCCGCAGGCTCTCCCGTGGCAGCAACAGGAAGCACGCGAAAACATTATGACCCTTGCAAAAATTCGAGCAAGGCTTGATTGGTGAACTGAAAAATTCGTCGGCTTGCCAGCCGGAAGGGGGTTTTGGCTGAAGTACCGGGCCGGACAAGCGGCGTTCGCAGCGGGTGTACGAACATTATAGATGATCTGTAAGTTTTTTAAGTTGTTTTCGTGTCAAAATTATTGCCGAATCGTTGCCCCGCTTTTGACTATCAACGCCGGATCTGTCAGCTTATAAAGAGTACAAGACTTGCCGGCTACGGGTCTAACAGTCTCCCCAAGGCCCTGAAAAATACCGTAGTCCAGCGAAAGCCTGCTATAAAAATCATTGGCGAGCGGGAAAGACAAAAAATTCCGCTTCGCTAAAATGTCCGTCATCCTTAAACTGACAGCTAAACTGTAAAGGACTGGCAATGCGACTCGATTTTCCATCCCTGAGCATGAGAAAACTCTTCCGTCTTAGTTTAATCGTCAACTGCTTTCTGCTGCTGCTGTCGTTCAACGCAGCACACGCGCAGCAGCCTTCACAGCAGGCCGAAGATGTGCTGCGTATTGACACCGAACTGGTCCAGACGGACGTGATGGTCTTCGACAGGCAGGGACGCTTTGTTGATAACCTACAGCGCGAGCAGTTTGAACTGCGTGTGGACGGCAAGCCGCAGACAATCACTTTCTTCGAGCGCGTGGCTTCAGGCAATCGCACTGAAGAGAGGATGCGCGTGGAAGGTCGTGCTCCGTCGTCCGCGCCAGCGCCAACCGTCGGCAGCGCCGAACGCGGGCGCACAGTCATCTTCTTTATTGACGACCTGCATCTGGAACTGGACAGCCTGAACCGCACGCGGCAGGCTCTCAAGCATTTTCTGGATAAAGATTTGACGCCGGGCGATTCGGTGTTGATTGCTTCGACCAGCGGCCAGATAGGTTTTTTACAGCAGTTTACGGATAACAAGAGCGTGCTGAGCGCAGCCATCGAGCGGCTGAAGCCCGTGCCATATAACACGGTTGACAGCGAACAACCGCGCATGACCGAATACCTGGCGCTCAAGGTTGAGCACAACGACCCTGAGGTTATCAATTTTTATGTAGAAGAATTTATCAAGAGAAACATGTCGCGGAGAGGCAGAAGGATAGACCCGCGCTCATTGCAGGAGATGGTCAAAAATCGTGCGCACCAGATTGTGCTCGCGATGGAGGCCGTGACCACTAATACGCTCGGCTCGCTCGAAAACCTGATGCGCCACGCTGCGCAGTTGAGCGGGCGCAAGCTAGTCTTCTTCTTCTCCGACGGATTTTTTCTTGACTCGCAAAAGTCAGGCTCAACGGCCGCCGATAAGCTGCGGCGTATCACGGATGCGGCGGTGCGAACCGGCGTCGTCATCTACACGATAGACGCGCGCGGGCTTGTCTCCGGCCAGCCTGATGCTACAGGCTCCAGACCCTTCGACCCGACCGGCCGTTTAGACCGCGCCAACGTCGGCGAAATCATGCAATCGCAGGATGGATTGCACGCGCTCGCAGGAGACACTGGCGGCCGCGCCCTGCGCAACACCTTCATCTTCGACCAGTGGGTGACGAAGGCGCTTAAAGAAACGGCAAACTACTACCTGCTCGCATGGAAGCCTGTGGACGACCAGCGCGGCGGCAAGTTCAAGCGTATCGAAGTCTCCATTGCAGGCCGACCAGACCTCACCGTCCGTCTCCCGCGTGGTTATCTGGATGCAACCGCCAGAACTCTCGCCGCACGTAATGATTCTTCCAACGCAAAATCTAAAGAGGCAAAGCCAGCGGCCGCAGCGACAACAGCAGCAGCAACCGGCAGCCAGCCTGCGGCTCAAAGTCCGGCGCTGAAAACAACAGATGCCGAACTGGCGGCAGCCGTCAACTCCTTTGCTCCGCTGCGCTCCGTTCCCACACATCTGAACGTCAGCTACCTGGACACGCCTAACAACGGAGCGCTGCTGACAACTTCCGTGCAAATCTCAACCGGCAGGCTCACTTACGGTGACGACGGCCGGCAGCCCGCAACAGTTGACGTGGCCGGAGTCGTCTTAAACGAGCAGGGCAAGAGCGTCAACGGCTTCAAGACGCGTCTGACAGTCAAGCCGCTGCCAGCCGCTTCAGAGCAGTCGTCAGTCATCTACAACCACAAGGCTGTGCTCAAGCCCGGACTCTATCAGGTCAGGGCAGCGGCCAGAGATGAGCAGAGCGGTCTGGTCGGCAGCGCCTACCAGTGGATAGAGATACCTGACTTAACCAACAAGCGCTTGACCTTGAGCAGCCTGCTCATCGGCGGTCAGATCATAGAGCAGGGAGCGAGGAAGGAGAATCCGTCGGCTGTTAACAATCCGGCAAGCGAGGCAGGGCCGCAGGTGCAGTTCAGTGTTGATAAACGCTTCAAGCGCTCGGCGAAGCTGAGCTTCTGGATGTTCATCTACAATGCGGCGCGCACGACGACGGCAGCAGGCAGAGCAGAGCCGGAGTTGATGGCGCAGGTGACTGTCTATCGCGGCGGTCAGGCGATAGTGACGGGCGGGGCGAGGAAGTTGCAGACGGCGGGGATGAGCGATTTGGAGCGCATCCCTTATGGCGGAGAGTTTGCGCTCAATTCGTTAGCGCCGGGCAGGTACATGTTGCAGGTGACGGTGACGGATAGGTTGAGCAATCAGTCGGCGGTGCAGCGCTCCTTCTTTGACGTTGAGTAAGGCGCGAGTGTGTATGAAGATTGTAGGGCAAACGGGAAGCAGCTTTGATTTACACGAAGAGCAGGCGCGAGCGTTGCTTGAAGAGCTTCTCTCGCGTCCTCTTTTTGCTCATCTGGCGACAGGCTCTCTGATGGGGCCGCGTGAATCGCCCGTCTGGTTTCTGTGGGAAGACGAAGCCGTCTGGATTATAGGTAACTACAGGACGGATAGTTTCCCGGCGCGCATCGAACGCGAACCGCGTTGCGCGCTCGGCATCGTAGACTTCAATCGTCAGACGGGGTTGGTGCAGCATGTAGGCTTCCGTGGACACGCACGCCTGCTGCCGCACGACCGTGAGCGTTTGCAGCGGCTGCTGAGTCGTTATCTGGGTGCGCTGCCTGAAGATTGGGACGAGCGCTTCTATAAAATCCTTGGCGATGAAGACTACGTTTTTATACGCTTCGAGCCGGAGACGGCGGTCGTGCGCGACCAGTCGTTTGTCGTTAAAAAGTCGGAAGAAGATTTATGATGATAAGGATTGTAATGAAACGCTTTTCGTCCGCCCTGTTAATGCTCTCGCTGCTGCTTGCTTCAAACCTGGGAGCGTTGGCCCAGCAGCAGGAAGTTAATTTCAGTGAACTGGAAAAAGTCGTCCTCGAAGAATTGAAGGAGACGCGCACGCCGGGCGCTGCCATCGCAATCGTCAGCGGCAACCGCATCGTCTTCGCTAAAGGCTTCGGCGTCGCAAACGTCGAGACGAATGCGCCGGTCACGCCCGACATGCTCTTCCGCATCGCTTCGGTCACGAAGATGTTTACGGCCACAGCGCTCGTACACATGGCAGAACAGGGCAAGCTGAAACTCAACGAACCCATCGGCACATACGTCAAAGGCTTAAGCCCGCGATTGTCCGAATTGACCACGCACCAACTGTTGACGCACACATCAGGAATCGTCAACGACGCCCGGCGCGGCGGTCGTCGCGGCGAATCCGCGTTGGCCGACGCGGTTCGTTCGTGGACAGACAACGCCATGTTTTTCGAGCAGCCGGGGAAAGTTTACTCCTACTCGAATCCGGGCCTCACGCTCGCAGGCTTCGTGCTACAGGAGGCGGGCCAGAAGCCTTACGCGGAGATGATGAGCACGTTGCTCTTCAAACCGCTCGGCATGAAGCTGACGACCTTTCGCACGACTTTAGCGATGACCTACCCGCTTTCGATGGGCCATGATTTCGGCGAGGATAAGAGACCAGTCGTTGTGCGTCCCTATCCAGACGATCAGGAGTTTCTACCGGCGGGTGGAATGATAAGCAGTGTCACAGACCTTGCGCGCTTCGCCATCGCGTTTATGAATGACGGCCGCGTTGACGGCCAGCAAGTGCTTTCGCCGTCAGCCATCAGTAAACTCACGACGCCTTACGTTGATTCGCATAACGCTGCGGGCGAATGGCGGCAAGGCTACGGTATGCGCATGACCAGCTACAGGGGCGTGCGCGTCGTAGAGCATCTGGGCGGGACAAACGGCTTCGGCTCGCAACTCAGGATGATTCCAGAGCATCGCTTCGCCGTTATCATCCTCGCCAATTCGTCGCTCGCTCAAATGAAAAAGACGACGGAGAAGGCAATGGAACTGATGCTGCCGCTGCAACCCAAACCGGCGAACATGCCGGAAGCTTCTCTGCCGCTCAGCGCCGCTGAGATGTCCAACTTCACGGGGACTTACCAGAACGGCCCTCTTAGATTTCAGGTGTTCGTCAAAGACAACAGGTTGCGGTTAAAAGTCGGTGAGGATGAAGTGGCTTTGAAGAAGGTCGGCGAGCGACTGCTTTCGATTGACGAAAGAGAGGAAGACGCAACGGCCGAATCAGCGCTCTTCAAAAACATGCTGATGATACCGGGCACGGACGGCAAAACAGAGTATCTCTATTTCACAGGGCGCGCATTGAAGAGAGTTTCCGCCGCGAAGTGAAGCTTGAGCTTCCTTGTTATCATTAAACAGCAAGGCCGCTGCCAGTTATTAGCAGCGGCCTTGCTGTTTGTTTACGGTTGGTCTTTACTGCGGCTGGATGCGCAGCGTGTAGCTGCAAATTTCTATCTTCTCGTCAACGCCGACTTGTGCGCGTTCTTCTCTGGGCGCTTCTCGCCCGCTGACGAGAGTTGAGTTTCTGCCTTTCGGTGTGAGCCAGAATTGTCCCTGTTCGTCGCGTGCAAGAAGCGCGTGAATACGGCTGATTTCCGGGTCGCCTTTGAGCGGAATGTCAACGGTGACAGACCTTGAGCCGCGACCGATGGTAATCTCCGGCTTGGTGACGGGGATGACCACCTGCCTGACGCCCTGATGCCAGACCTCGATTGAGAAGAGCGTGGTGGGGCGTGCGCGAACGACCGTCGGGTCGTCGGCCGCAGGTTCCTGCGGAAGGGCGGTTGCTGCTCCGCCGTCGGGCGTAAGGCCGGGCATGCCTGGCATGGAAGTTTTCATCATCTGCGGGCTGGGCCGCGCAGTGACCATCGTGTGCCCGCTCTCTGTTTCGTCCCAGACGGGCTGCACGCGAAACTCGCCCTTGTTCAGCGTGCCGTCAACGCGAAGCTCGACGGCGAAAGATGTAGTGGCAAGCTGCGTCGAGCCGGAAAGCTCGCGTGCGCGTTCCGAGAGGACGTGAAAGAGTCCCTGCTCAAGGCCGCGTCGCTTGTCGCCCTGCCAATCTTTATCGTCGTCACTGCTGAGATAGACGATGTACTCGCGCGGAATGTATGTCGGGCCGCCGGGCGGCGTGAACATCTCACGCTGCATCACGGCTTCAACTTCGCGCGCTACCTTGACCAGAAATTCTTCCCAGACGCGGCGTGGCCGTGCCTGCTCATCGGCAGCCTCAAGCGGGTCGTCCGCTCCCTCGCCGTCAATCCATCGTCGAATGGATTCAATCAACCCCACTGTTTATGCCGCTCCTCTCGCCTGAAAGACCGCTCGATTAATTAAAATTCAAGAATCTTTTATGTATCCAGCCTCTATCCTGCGAATACGGGTCTATCTTATCACGCCCGTGTTCGAGAACCTGAACCTCGCACCAATTATTACTGACACTCAAGACGCGCACGCGCGAATTCTGCTCGGCCAAACCAACGGGAGCATTACTCGTGCTCGGCTCCGGGCGTAAGTTTACATCAGTTATGGTTCTTCCTTCACGCCCGACCATCGAAGGAGGATTATTGGTTTGCTGCTGCTGATTGTTCTGCGCGCGACGCTTGCTGACGAAGTAGTGTGTCGCGAGCAGCATTCCGGCAAAGGCCAGGATAATCATCGCCGCGACAAGCGCGCGAATCCCGCGACTAGCCAGCGCAGAACGGTTGCTCGGACGGTTGCGCTCTCTGAGCGGCGCGTCGGGCAGCGCAGTCAGTATCTCCTGCGCGTTGGGTCTGGTCTTGTACTGGTCCTGCCGGAGGGTTTCGGGCTTCTGCTGGGCCATCGAAACGACGATGCGTGGGCGCGCAACACCATTGTTGCTGTGCAGCTTGGACATGTCTAGCGACTGGCTGGAATTGAAGACAGGTCGCGGCGGCGCTTTCGTAGGCGTCTCGGAGCGGCTGGCGCTCGGACGACGACGCTGTTCGTTGTCGCCGCGCGGCGCTAACGGCTGCGTCGGAGGCAGCGCCGCGTCTGACAAATCCTCCCAGAACTCCTGCACGGTTTGATAACGCTCTTTGGGAGCAGTCTGCGTTGCCTTTCTGAGGACACGCAGAACTGAAGAGGCCCACGTCTGACCGGCAATGGAAGAGGGCAACTCGGAAATCTGGTGATGCGAGAAACGACGCGGAGGCTCGCCCGCAAGCAGCGTATAGGTTGTCTTGGCAAGCGAGTAGATGTCGGCCGCTGGTGTTAGTTGCTGCTGGTTCTCTGTCAGTCTTGAAACGTCGAGCGGGCCGGTTTGCACAAGCGGGTTATGCTCCGGCGCTGCGTAGATGTTAGTCCCGACGCGCGTGATAGCGCCTTCTGTTGCTTCGAGCTTGGCGACGCCGAAGTCTGCGATTTTGACAGTCTCGCGGTCTGTGGTCAGGAGCAGGTTTTGCGGTTTGATGTCGCGGTGGATAATGCCGTTTTCGTGTGCGTGTGCGAGACCGGCGCAGACCTGTTCGAGATAAAAGAGCGCGCGATTAAGCGGGAGCGCCTGCTGGCGACAGAGCGCCGCCATGTCGCCGCCCGAAAGATATTCGAGCACCAGATAATGAAAGGTAGTTCCGGCGAGGTCTATGGCTGTGCCGTGGCCCAGGCGGCTGATGATGTTCGGATGACGCACGCGGTCGAGCGCGACCGCTTCGTTCTGAAAATTTTCGATGAGCGTGCGTTCAAGCTCCGCATCGGGCACACCCTGAAGCAGAAGGTTGAGAGCTTTGATGACGACTGTTTGCGGCTCGCCGATGGCGGCAGCCGTGTCGCGTGCGACATAAATCTCCGCGTAGCTGCCGCGCCCGAGGCAATCGAGAATGTCGTAACGACCATCGAGCCTGCACTGCTGTAGTTTAAGTTCCGTCATCCGCTCCGAGCTTTCACTGCCATCAAACGAACCGGCGCCTGATTAAGATGCACGCAGAGGTATTATTGTTGCGGGGGCGTCGGCGTGGACATCTCACCCGGACTGGGAACGTTTGCCGGGCCGTTCAGGTTCGAGAGCGGGGGCGTCACGGTTTTATTGACCATATCGAAGATTTCTTCAAGGTCTCTGGATGCAGCCTGCGTGGCGGCCGGATTATTAGAACGAAGCGCGGCGATGGCGGCCGCCATCTTCGTTTCTACCTTCAGCGTGTCGCGGCTCGGACGGTCTTTCAATTTGTCGAGCGCTGCCCTGAAGGCGCGGCTCGCTTCTTCGTGGCGATTTGTGAGCAGCAGCGCACGCCCGTAGAGGTATAGAAACTCCGGGTCGAAGCTATCGAGCGATTTGCCGTTGACTTCTTTGTCCATGCCGGACACGCTCGTCGCAGGGTCGCGGTCAACCTCACGACGACGTTTATCGAAATCGCTTTCAGCGGTGTTGATAGGGGTTGCCGCGGTCGTTGCGACGTTAGCGTTAGTGTTCGTGTTAACGTTCGCAGTCATCTCGCGGTTGGCTTGATAGCGGCCGGCGAAAAACGCGCCAGCGCCGACGCCAGCCAGAAGCAGCAGCACGAGCAATGCGCGGCCAAGCCCACCGCCGCTGCTGCGAGGCGGCGCTGCTTGCACCGCCGGCGGCGGTGGAGGCACTGCGTTCGCGGCCTGAAATTGGGCGGGAGGCGGAGCTTGCGTTGGCGGCGAGGCAGCTTCGTTTGCGGCGGCAGCGGGAAAGGCGATTCTTGACGCAGGCGTCAGGACGTGCGCCCCTGAATTTAGCGGCGGAGCAGCAGCAGCAGGAGCGCCGCCGCCGTCAGCCTGCGGGTTGTTGTGGGCCAATCCGGGCAGCGTATCGTTCAGGTGAGAATTATCCGCGAGCAATGTCTGGTCATCGTCAACGCCGAGAACTGCGGGCGGCTCACCGACGCGAATTAAGACCGCCGTCAGGTTATCCTCTGCGCCGCGCTCGTAGCAGCGACGCTTCATCTCCGTGCAGGCTTCTTCGAGGTCTCTGTAGCCGGAAAGAATCTGGCGAATCTCATTGTCTGGGATATGGCGCGTGATGCCGTCGGAGCAGAGCAGAAACGCCGTGCCTTCCTCGACCTCAAGAATCTTCATGTCAACTTCGACGCTCGATTCCGCTCCGAGCGCCCGGCTGATGACGTTGCGGCTCGGATGATGCGCGGCCTGTTCGGGCGTCATCCTTCCGGCGCGAACTTCCTCTTCGACGACCGAGTGGTCGGCCGTGTCGCGATGGAGTTTGCCGTCAGGCGTCAAGCGGTAGAGGCGCGAATCTCCGACGTGGCCGATGGTTGCGATGCGGCCGTCCAAGTGAAGCGCGACGACTGTTGTCGCCATCGCCGCGAGCTTCGGATGCTCGCGCGACATCTGGTGAATCGAAGCGTTGGCCCGCTGGATGGCTAACTCCATCAGGTCTTCAATATCTGCGCCAGCTTCCTGATTACGGAAAGCATCGTCCAAGACTTCCATCGCGGTCTGCGATGCGACCTCGCCCGCGTTAGCGCCGCCAACACCGTCGGCCACGGCGAAGATGCGTCGCGCTGGGTCCGAGAGATATGAGTCTTCGTTGAGCGGGCGTTTCTCGCTTAAGCCCCGGTCGCTGATGACAGCCGCGCGAATCTGTAGAGTGCTGGTTGGCTCTTTCATTGGACGGCCTCCGGGATTGAGGGATCGCTGTAGCTCTGACTGCGCCGCGTGCGCGCGGTGGCCGGTTGGGCGTCGCGCGTGTTGCGGTGCGAGAAGGCCATCAGCATTCCGAGCATCGCAAAGCTGGTAATCAAACTAAAGCCGCCGTGGCTGACGAAGGGCAGCGTAATACCCGTCATCGGCAGCGCGCCGGTGACGCCGCCAATATTAACGAGCGCCTGAAATCCGATGAAGGCCGTCAACCCTGCGGAGCACAGCTTCGTAAACATATCACGCGCGTCAATCGAAGTGCGAACACCGGCGGCGACGAAAACGATGAGAGCCAAGATAACAATCGCTCCGCCCGCAAGGCCCATCTCTTCGCCGATGGCCGCGTAGATATAATCGGAGTCGGCGACGGGGATAACTTCTGCAAAGCCGAGTCCGAGGCCGCGCCCCGTCGTTCGTCCTGAAGCAAGTCCGAAGGTAGCCTGCGCGGGTTGAAACGCAGCGCGGTCAAACCACACGTCAACGTTCACAGTCTTCTGCATCGCAGGGCTTTCCTGCGCCAGCTCACGCATCTTCTGGTCTTTCGCCAGCGCCTCGTCATATTCCTTCTTCCACCATGAGGTTTCAGCCGAGGGCGGCGTAAAGCCGTCGAGCCAGAGATGGAAGCGTTGTTGAATACGGTCGGGCAGCGCCGCCTGCACGGGCCGCGCCAGCGTCGGCAGGAAGGGAACTTTCTCCTGTATGTCGCGCGGCAAAGCGCCGACGACGAGAATGCTGACGACGAGCACGAGCGAGCCGACGAAGATTAATAACTGCGGCCAGCGCCGCACGGCGACCAGATACAAGGTCGCGTATGCGCCGCTGAAGACCAGAAGTTGACCGAAATCCTTGAGCGCGAAGAAGGGAATAAAAGGCATCAGGGCCATCGCTACGAGCGGCACGATGTCGCGTGCGCGCGGGATGCCCCAGTAGGTTCGCGCCAGATCGCGGTAGCGTGCCGTCAGGATTCCTGCGAAGCCGAGCAGGAAGGGAATCTTCGACGGCTCCCAGGGCGTCATGTTGCCGCCCGCCTTGCCGAATCTTGATGTCGCAACGGCCACCGTCAAAGGTACGAGCGTCACCAGTACGATAACGAAACTATGGCGCTGCACCCAGAGCAGGAAGCTGTCGCGTGTGCAGAAGATGAAGGCGACTGCGAAAGCGAAGAACGAGAAGAGCGGAATCCACGTCGAGCCTGAAGTTAAAGCGTTGCCGATTGTATAAGAGGCTTGCTTGGTTTGCTCGTTATCAAGGTCCGTGGCCTGCGCGGGCGTGGCTGGCAGGCCCATCCGTTTTTTCTTCTCGGCGTCGTAGGTCTCGTTGATGAAGCGGCGGCGCAGAGTATCTGTCTTCTCCGTGCGCGCGGCGGCCTTGTTCTTGGCGTTATACTCCGGGTCGCTGTAGAGACGGTATTGCACCAGCATGCCGACGGAGAAGAGCAGGATGGCCGTCGTGTAGAGCGTCCAGTTGCCTGCAAACTTCATCATGCGCGTCAGCCAGAAGACGAGGATGACGACGGGGACGTACATCAGCAGGTCGCGTGTGGCGCTGACCCAGGAGGTTTCGTAGCCGCGAATCAGCGCGGCACGATGGACGGCGTAGTAGCCGACAATCTCGAAACCGATGATGAGCAGCAGGATTAGTAGATGCGATGATGCGCGGTTCTTCATAAATGCGTGTTCCGAAACGATGAACTCCGATTGGCCTGCAAACTTACTTGAGCGAGCCGCTACTGCCGCGTCGGCTGCGGCCTCGCTGCCGGCTGTGTCCTTGGCGACGCTTGCTGCTGCGGTTGTTGCTGCTGCGGTCGCCGCTGGTTGTTTGACGGCTGCTGCTGCGGCTGATTGCGGTTGTTTGAAGGGCCGCCGCCGAGCAAGCCAAGCTCTTTCGCTTTCAGGACGAGGGCTGCCGCGACGGGCGCAGCGGAACGCGAACCGTAGCCGCCGCCTTCGATGATGACGGCCATCGCTATTTGCGGATTTTCGAGCGGCGCGATGCAGAGAAACCAGCCGTCAATGCGCGGCTCGGGCGCAATCACCAGCTTCTCATACTGGCGTATGATGTTTCCTTTCAGGTCTGTCTCGACCTTCATAGTCTTCTTGGGCTCGCCCGTCTTGGGATCGTAAACAGGCACGTCCTTCTGCGCCGTTCCCGTCTTGCCCCCCGAAGAGATGCCCGCTGCCTTGACCGGCCCGAAGACGCCGCGCGCCGTGCCGCTCGCGCCGCCTGTGACGAGGCCCATAATCTCGCGCATGCGCGCGGCCAGTTGCGGAGAGATGACCGGGTTAAAGACTTCCGGCGGGCGGTCGTATTCAATCTTCGGCTTCATCAGATTGCCGTTCATGTTGCCGATGGTCGCGGCCAGGAGCGCCATTTGAAACGGCGTCATCTGCCCCGCGTAGCCCTGCCCATAACCTTCGAGCGCGAGGTCGAAGCGGTTAAACTTACTGCCCAAAGGCCCGGCTACCATCGTCGCCTCGCTCGGCGCAAGCGCACGCTTGATGGCATCGCTGCTGGCGTTCCAGATGTCCGGCCGCCTGCGCCCGCGCGTCGTCTCGGCGGGTGTATCGTACGCGCCGATGCCGACGAGCTTCGCGGCCTCTTTAACGCGCTCAGGGCCGAGCTTCAAAGCCATCTGCGCGAAATACTGGTTGCAGGAGACTTCATAAGCCCTATCAATCCCGATGCGCCCGTGGACTTCGCCAGCGCCGCCGTCATCGAAAATCGGTTTCGCTCCCGGCATCGCATAAAAGCCGCCGCCGCTGCAAACGAATTCAGAGTTCTGTTCCTGAAACTTGTGCGCGGCAATCATCATCATCGTTTTGAAGGTCGAGCCGGGAATGTAGTAGGAATGAAGCACGCGGCTGACGAGCGGCTTGTCGCGCTGGTTGGCTTCGAGGCGCGTCCAGGTCGCTTCGTCCTGCACCTCCTTCAAGCTGTAGGAAGGATTGCTGTACATCGCCAGCACTTCGCCCGTCTGCGGGTTGAGAATGACGACAGCGCCGTGCTTGTCCTTTAACTGCTCCACGACCGCCTGTTGTAAATCGCGGTCAATCGTTAAGCGCACATCCTGATTCGCCTTCTGCTGCACGTCTTCGCCCATCAGAACCTGCCATGCTTCAGGCACTTCTCCGCTCTGCACGCCGAACAACGCGCGCTCAAGCCCCGCGTCGCCACGGTCTGAGCCGAACAGATGCGCCATCGCTCTATCAAGCGGATACTCTCTGATAATCTGATTGTTCTGGTAACGGTAGAAGGCGAGTGCTTTTTCGAGTTGGCCGGAGCGGTCGAGAATCCAGCCGCGCAGTGTTGAATCTGCGAGACTACGATTGCGCACGTCCTTGCGATTTAGTTGCTGGAATTGCCCGTGGCTCTCCTGGGCGTAGCGCGCCCAGTAGACGTGAAAGCCGAAGGCGGCGAGCGCCAGCACGACGTAGAGCCAGCGCAAAACTTTCAGCCCGCGATTGGTCGAAGTCGAACCCAAACGCTGTCGCACCTCTTCCGGCAGGTCGGAAGAGGCGACCGCACTCAGGGCCGAGCGACGGCGATTGCGAAAGACGGAGACAAGGAGCAGCAGCACCATCAGTGCCAGCCCGCCCATGTAGATGATGCTCAAGAGCGCCGGTTGTTTTTCCAGCGGCTCTCTGGCAGGAGACGGCGTTGCGGCCGCTGCCTGTAGGAGTAGGAATAGAAAATTCATATCGGGATTAATGTTTCTGGAAACGAACCTCAACGTCGCCGAAGCCGACGACATCGCCTTCCTCAATCTGCCGCGCTTCGCCGTAGCTGATGCGACGACCGTTGATGTATGTACCGTTGGTTGAGCCCGTGTCGGAGACGAGCAGCGTCCCCTCTCGATTCATCACGAGCGCCGCGTGAATCTTAGATACACTGCCGTCGTTGATGCACATCTCGTTATCACGACCACGGCCGACGCTCAAACGCCTGCCGCCCGGCCTGAAGACGAGCGACAGATCGCGCGAGCCTTCCGCAGTGGTCACGCGCGCCGTCACTTTAACGTCGTGAGCATGCGGCACGCCTTTCGGGATGTGCGGGTCGCCATGCTCTGCCGCGCGTCGTCGCTCTTCGTCCTGCTGCTTGAGTTCTTCCTCAAATTCACCGAAGGTCGGGTCAACGGAAACGCCCGTTGTAAAAATGTCAACCTCGGTTTCGATTTTGACCGGGCCAAACGTCCGATAACGACAATCGTTAATGTGGTCAATCGCGGCAGCCAGGACTTCGTGTTCAAGCTCTTTGATAATTTCGGGCGGCGCTTCCGAATGTGTGCCCCATTCGACCTTGAGCTTCATCAGGTGGGGAGCGAATCGCCCTTTGCGCCCTTCGTCGCGGACGCGCTCGTCAATCAGTCGCTTCATCCGTTCGATAAGCTGAGTCGTCGTCAGCCCGCTCTGGTTAATCGTCACGCGGCCGAGCTTACGGTCAACGACTTCGCCCATGCCTTCCAGCACGCGACGCAGGAGTCTTTCCGGCAGGGCCTCTTTCTGAAGATTCTCAGGTTTCTTGTCCGGCGGCTTCTTCATAATTGTTTATACGATTACGATGCTCACAAGGGCTTGCATCTTTTCGCGCGTCGCAGGCTCTCGTCCGGCCAGCCGCGCTTGGGGGAGGTCGCTTCAGCTTTATTTTGAACTCGCCGTCATTCTAGCCGAAATTGATGGAAAATAGTAAGCAGTAGGCTGAAGAGGGCGGCGAGCGACCGCGAAGACTGTGAACCAGCTTACTGTAAACGGTAACTCACGACCGGCATTTAACCGTCTACTACTAAATGACTGACGTTCTCTGCCGCTCCGCTTCGTAGAGCACGACGGCGCTGGCGATTGCAGCGTTGAGGCTCTCGACGGGAGCGCGCATAGGGATTCTCACACGCGCATCCAGGGCGGCCGCCTCCGCTGGCCGCAGGCCAATTGATTCCGCTCCGATGAAGAGAGCGCTGGGCTTTGTCCAATCGGTTTCGTTGTGTGTCTGGGTGGCGCGTATGTCGGAGCCGATGGTGCGTAGGCCCTGCCGTTTGCACCAGCTTATAACGTCAGTGAAGCTCACGCCCGTCCACAAGGGGAGGCGGAAGGATGAGCCCATCGCGCCGCGCAGCGCTTTGGGTGAAAAGATGTCTGTTGTGCCTGCGGTCGTGATTGCCCCTGTCGAACCGGCTGCTTCGGCCGTGCGCAGGATTGCGCCCGCGTTCGCAGGGTTGTTCAGCATGTGCATGACGACTAAGAGCGGCGTTGTGTCCGTTTTCTTCTGCTCGATTGCGGCGCGGCCCGTATGCGGACGCGCGGCCAGCAGGATAATGCCCTGCGGCGTTTTCGTGTCCGACAGGGAAGAGAAGACGCTTTCGCTGACGAGGGCCACGCGTTCGCACGCTTTACCGAGCAGCGGAAACAACCTTGCGCCGCGTTCATCGAGGGCGAAGTCTTCCGTGGAAATCACTCTGTCAATCGCAAGCTGTGCGCGCGCGGCCTCTATCGAAAGCCTGAGACCTTCTATAAAAATCTGCCCTTCGATTCTGCCTTCGCGGACGGCGCGTGCGCGGCGTACAAGCTGATTATCGCGGCTCGTTATAATTGTCTCTTTCATAATGAGGATGCTGCTGCTGTTGTTTCCAGGTTAACCTCGACCCAGATGGGCCAATGGTCGGAGACTCCCAGAGGGCGCGCGACGCCCCAGCGCGTGACCTCCGCGTCGCGCACGAAAATCCAGTCCGTGTGCAGGCGTATTAATCCTGCACGCCACGTCGCCGCGTCGGTCGGAAACGGCGTCTCGAATCCGTGAGACTCAAGCAGGCTTCGCATCTCGATGCAGGAACGACGAGAGAGCGTGTTGAAATCTCCGAGCAGGACGACAGGGCCTTTCAGTTGGTTGGCGCGAGCCAGCACGGCTTTGTGTTGTTCCAGTTGCTCTTTGATGGAAGCGTGCGGGTCTATGTGTGAGTTGAAAATGTAGAGTTGCTGCTGTGGATTCGGATGAACGGCGGCGGCCATCGCCAGACGCGGCCGCCATGCACACTCCGTCCATGGCAACTCGACGCGCTCCGTCTTCATTAAAGGCAGGCGGCTCAGGAGCGCAATGCCCGTATCGCCCTCGTCATCCGTCGCGATGTGCTCTTCAAAATCGAGATACCACTGCTTGGACTGCGGCTCTTCATCGCGCGGAAGATGAGAGAGCGCGCTCGCGTAATGCATCTTGAGGGCGGAGGCAAGTTCGCGTGCGATGTCGTGGCGGCCTGCGCGCGTAGTCTCTTTGTCTGCTTCCTGCAAGGCGAGTATGTCTGCGGGCGGAAGGCGCAGGCCGTCTGTAAAGAAGCGTGCCGCACGCCGCAGGTGCTTGTCTATCAGGCTTGGACGGCGGCGCGGAAGCGAGAGGCCGACGCGCCTGAAGAGGCTGCCGGAAATCAGGAACGAGCCGACCGCATACCGTATGTTGTAGGAAGCGATGACTAACTTGGAGCGGGCTCCGGCCGAGTCGCCGTTGGGTGCGAAGCTTCCCGTCTCTATTTGAGGCTGAGCATCAAACGCGTGAGGCTCTGCGGAGACTGTTTGACTCTGTGACATGCGGCGCTATCTTGACGCAAAACATGGCGTCATGGCAAAACTTTTTTGCGCCAATCCGGCGAATCAAGCAAGAGCGGGAATTCTACATAGTGAAGAGACTTGTTATCGCAGCCATTGACGATCTGTTCTTTGTCGCGAAGATGCGCGCGACGGCCGGTTATCTGGGCGCGCAAGTGCGCTTTAGTCGCAGCCAGCAGGCGACAATCGAGGCGGCAAGTGAGATGAGTCCGTCGCTCATTATCGTTGACCTGCATGCAAAGCAGTTTGACCCGCTCGCGCTCGCGCGGCAGTTGAAGACGGATGCAGCCTTGCGCTCGATTCCTCTGCTCGGATTCTTCTCACACGTGCAGACGGCCCTGATGCAGCAGGCCAGAGAGGCTGGCTTCGATTACGTCATGCCCCGCTCCGCGTTCTCAAACAAACTGGCGGACATACTGGAAGGAAAACTGGACGAGCGAGGGATTTAACGATTGACTCACGCAGCCATTCCATTAACGGAGAGATGAGGGCATGAGTCAATTATTAAATCCCAGCTGCTGTTGCTTCAGGCTTTCTGTGCGACGGCCGTGTCCTGTTCGGTGAGCAGGCTGCGGAGCATCCAAGCGGTCTTTTCGTGAACCTGCATGCGCTGTGTGAGAAGGTCCGCGGTCGGCTCGTCGTGCGACTGGTCAACGACGGGGAAGATGGAGCGCGCAGTTCGGACGACCGTTTCCTGTCCTTCGACGAGCAGCCTTATCATCTCCGTTGCGTTCGGGACACCTTCATCCTCCTTGATGGATGAGAGACGTGCAAAGGCGCTGTAGGTCGCCGGAGCGGGGAAGCCGAGTGCGCGTATGCGCTCCGCGATTAAATCAACGGCCAGCGCCAGTTCGTTATACTGCTGCTCAAACATCAGGTGCAGCGTTTGGAACATGGGCCCAGTTACGTTCCAGTGAAAATTGTGTGTCTTGAGATAGAGCGTGTAAGTATCGGCCAGCAGGCGCGAGAGACCGTCGGCAATCTCGCGTCGCTCATTCTCCTCAATCCCGATATTAATCGGCATCGCTTTCGTTTCCGTTCCCTTATTCGTCGCCATACTTCCTGACCTCCTCGAAATTACAAACGCGATTGAAAAATTTAACTAACCGGCGTCGGCGCAATCACCTCATGGATTGCACGCACCTCGTCAACCAGCCCGCCATACTGCTCAAGCGTCAAAGCCTGCGCGCCATCCGAGAGCGCGCGTTCCGGCTGGTCGTGAACCTCTATAATCAGCCCGTCAGCGCCGACCGCAACGCCTGCACGCGCCAGCGGCGTGACCATATAATTTTTCCCTGTGCCGTGCGAAGGGTCAACGACGACCGGCAAATGCGAGAGACGACGCACGGCGGGGATGGCCGACAAATCGAGCGTGTTGCGCGTGTGCTGTGTAAACGTGCGTATGCCGCGCTCGCAGAGCACGACCGCGTAGTTACCTTCGGCCATGATATATTCGGCGGCGAGCAGCCATTCGTCGAGCGTGGCGGAGAGCCCGCGTTTGAGCAGGACAGGCAGGGGCGAGCGGCCAGCGCGGCGAAGCAAGCTGAAGTTCTGCATATTGCGCGCCCCAATCTGAATCATGTCGCCATACTTTTCGACCAGATCAACGCCCGCTTCATCCAAGGCTTCGGTGACGATCTTGAGGCCGTAAACTTCGCGCACCTCTGCCAGAATCTTCAAGCCCTCTTCGCCCAAACCCTGAAAGGCGTAGGGAGAAGTGCGCGGCTTGAAGGCTCCGCCGCGAAAGAAGCGAGCGCCGCTGCGGCGGACGGCTTCGGCAATACTGAAAGCCTGCGTGCGGCTCTCGATGGCGCACGGGCCCGCGATAATCGCAAGCTCTTCGCCGCCTATCGTCGCATCGCCCACGCGCACGATTGTCTTCTCCGGGCGCAGGTCCAGCGTGATTAACTTGTAAGGTTTGCTGACGCGAATGGCTTCGGCCACGCCGGGCAGATTCTCAAAACGCGAAACGTCAACCGCTCCCTGATTGCCCGTTATACCGATGGCCGTGCGCGTCGCTCCCGGCATCGCGTGAGCGCGAAACCCTAGTTCGTTGATAACGCTAACGACGCCTTCAATCTCCTGCTCGGTGGCGTCAGTCTTCATTACGATGAGCATCAATTTTCTCCATCAACCGACGAGTCGTTTATAGTTCTGATGTTTGCCAAAAGTACAGCGAAAATGTGTGTGTTCTTCGAGCGCCCGTTTCACATTCGTTCGGGAACGTGTATGCCGAGCATCAGCAACGCAGAAGTTAACTGCCTGCGCGCTACGTCTGCCGTCGTCACCAGCACCGCACGCCGCGCCGCGTCCTCTTCGGCAATGATACGGTAGCGATGATAGAAAAGATTGAAGGCGCGCGCCAGATTAAAAGCGTACTTTGCAAGATACGAAGGCTCTGCTATCGCCGCTGCCTGCGCAACAACCTCTTCAAGACGCGCCGACAGAGCCACCAGCGACCAGATTTCATCTCCGCCTTCGCCTTCAAGAATCACTCTCAACTGTTCACTCGCGGCGGCGTCCTGCTCCGCTTGCTCTCCTATCAACGTCGCGGCGGCAGCGTGCGCCGCAGGCTGAAGCTTACGGAAGATAGAGTTGGCGCGCACCGCAGAATACTGGCAATAAGGGCCTGTCTCGCCTTCAAAAGAGAGAGCTTCCTTGAAATCAAAAGCGATGACGGAGTTGCGCGTGAATTTCAGCAGGAAGTAGCGGAGCGCGCCGACGGCGATGGCGTGCGCAGTCTCCTGTTTCTCGTCTGCGGAAAGCTCAGGATGGCGGCTCTCGACCTCCGCGAGCGCGTTTGCTTCGAGACGACTAATCAGGTCGTCCGCTTTAACGCCGACCCCCTTGCGGCCGCTCATCTCGACGAAGGGACGTGTGCGGTCTTCCGCGCTCAATTCCAATCCGAGTTCGTCGCACGCAGCGATTGAAAGCGCGACCATCTCATAGCCAAGATGCACGCTCGCTTCCTCTCCGACTCCGGGAGCAACCGCCGCCACACCGCGCCGCACAACATCCTGCGTGTAGGATTGACGAGAATCAATGACGTTGTAAACGGTCGCGCCGTCACCAAAGTGCGGCAGTTCGCTCTCGCCCGGCTCGCAGGAATCAACGGGCTGTGCTTCGTCTGTCGTTATCCATGTCAGTTGCCCGTCCGCGTAAGAGCGAAACGGCTTGTAATGAAAATCGAGTCCGAGTTGGCCCAGCTTCCAGAGTTGGTAGGCAATGTCCTTGCCCGTGTAGGTGACAGTGCCGTTGGAGCGGACGATGATTTTGTCAGACTCGTGCTCGTCAGTCCCCGTGTGAGATTCAAAGGGCATGACCCAGCAGCCCCTGTTGCGTCCCTCATCTTGATAGTGAATCGCGCCGCGCTCTTTCATGCGCTCGAAAGCACGCTCCCAGAATTTCAGGCGCAGGATTTCCGATTCTCTGGGCAGCACGTCGTAGCGAATACCGAGCCGCTCCATCGTGTCCAGAATACACTCGACGTTACGCGTCGCGACGTAATCGGCAAGCTCCGCGGTCGGGTTGTCGCCCTCTTCAATGGCGTGCAGGGTTTCTGCGCGCAGCTTCAAACGTTCGGGGTCGGGCGCGGCGTCCGGGTCGTCTTTACGATAGAAGAGGCCGACGCGCGTGTACAAATCCCAGCAGTAGTAATCGAAGGGACGCTCAGGCGGAAGAGAACGGTCGAGCGCGCGTATGTCTTCGAGCGTCATGCGCTCTATATGTATGAAGCCGACGACGACATCTGCGACCTGCACGCCAGTGTTGTCAATGTAGTTTTGAACTTCGACGCGCTCTCCCGCTCCGCGCAGGATGCGGACGAACGTATCGCCTAAGACTGAATTGCGAACGTGGCCGATGTGCGCGGCCTTGTTCGGATTGATGCTCGTGTGCTCAACCATCCGCTTCGGCCTCTCGTCGGGCGAGACGGTCTGCTCTGCGGGCTGCGTCGTTAAGCTTTTGAAAAACGATGAGAGGAATGCTGCACGGTCGTAGAAGACGTTGAGGTAGCCTGCGCCTGCAACTTCGACGCGTGATACGCCAGGCGAAGTTTCCAGTTCTTTAGCGAGTTGTTCTGCGATGGCGCGCGGCGCACGTTTTTCGCCCGTCGCTTGTTTGATACGCTTCGCCAGTTCAAAGGCGACGGGGAAGGCCAGATCGCCCAACTCCGTGCGCGGCGGGACTTCAGCGCTCACCTGTTCAAGGCTGACGCCGAACAGTTCTCCGGCGGCCGCGCGCACGCGTTCTCGCAAACCATTTTGTAGACCAAGCAAACTCACCTGAACGTTTCCTCAACCAGTAGGAGTTCATCCGACACACTCGGAAAAGCAGACAGTATAGCCCAGCGCAGAGCAGGGCGGAAGCAGCAAGGCCGCACGGATGAGTGCTTTGCTGCTCTGTATGAAAGCGCGGTTGTTGATGCGGCCGCTGGTATTGAGTAGTGTCTCTATCTGATATTGAGAAGCGTCTCTGTCATCCACAGGCTTTGAGCTTCACGCTTGATTTTCTACTGCGCTCTGCTACCATCCGTCTTGCTTAATTGATGCAGCAAAAACTTCAGATAACAATCAGCGCGGAGTTGCGCAGGCGATTCAAGGAGGCGCGTCGTGTGCTGGTCTTGACGGGCGCGGGCGTCTCGGCCGAATCGGGCGTTCCCGTTTTCCGTGGCGGAGGACAGTCGGCCGTCTGGAAGGGCCTGCCCTTCGACGTTATCTCGTCGGCTGGCATGGCCCGTAGAGATTTGCCCGCCGTCTGGGAGTGGTTCGATTACAGGCGCGGCGTGCTCAAGACTCTTGGACCAAACCCTGCGCACACGGCGCTGGCAAAGTGGCAGGATACGTTTACTGACTTCACGCTCGTGACGCAGAACGTTGACGGGCTGCATCAGGCGGCAGGCTCGCGTAGCGTCATAGAGTTGCACGGAAACATCTGGCGAGCTCGCTGCACAGGCTGCACAGCAACGCGAGAGCTACGCGAAGAGACGACAGTTGATGAGCGGCCGCCGGTATGTCTTGAATGTGGCGAAGCGATGCGGCCTGACGTTGTTCTGTTTGGAGAGATGCTTCCTATGCACGCGTTCGAGTATGCGGCGCGGAAGGCTGGCGAGTGTGAGTTGTGCTTTGTGGTCGGCACGTCGGCCGTCGTCTATCCGGCCGCAGCGCTGCCGGAGATAGCGAAAGAGGCGGGCGCTTACGTTGTCGAAGTCAACCCGGAGCGGACGCCGCTCTCCGCACTCTGCGACGAATCGCTCAAAGGGCCAGCGGGCGAGATACTTCCGCTCTTTGAAGCTGTATGAAGACGCTCTACTTCGATTGCTTCGCCGGAGCAAGCGGCGACATGATTCTGGGCGCTCTCGTCGGCGTCGGGCTCGACCCGCGCGAGTTGCGCGAGCAGCTTTCGCTGCTTGATGTCAGCGGCTACGAGATAGAGTTTGAGACCGTCAACCGTTCGGGCCTCTCCGCCACGCGCGCTCACGTACGCACGGCACACGAACACGCCCATCGTCACCTGAGCGACATTCTGAAGATAATTAACGCCTCACGGCTGAGCGACCCGGTGAAAGAACGCGCGGCTGGAATCTTCAGGCGGCTGGCGGAAGCCGAAGCGCTCGTCCACAACGAGCCAATCGAGAAGATACATTTCCATGAGGTCGGCGCGCTCGATGCGATTGTTGATGTGGTCGGAGCATGCATCGGTTTCGAGTTGCTGGAGGTGGAGCGTTTCGTGTGCTCGCCGCTGCATGTCGGAAGCGGGACGGTGAAGATGGCCCACGGAGTTTTTCCTGTTCCGCCTCCGGCCGTCGCGGAGTTGCTGAAAGGAGTGCCAATTTACTCGACGGAGATTCGCGGAGAGTTGGTGACGCCGACGGGCGCGGCAATTATCCGTACCGTTTGTGCGGACTACGGGCCGCTGCCGCCTTTGAGAATCGGAGCGACGGGTTACGGGGCAGGCACGCGCGAGTACGCTGATTTCCCTAACGTGCTGCGCTTGATGCTCGGAGATGATGAAAGGGAAGCTACTGGAACGACTGAGCGGTTGCTCGTCATCGAAACAAATATTGATGACATGTCTCCGCAGGTGTTCGGCTACGTGATGGAGCAGGCGCTCGCGAAGGGCGCACTCGATTGTTATTTGACGCCCGTGCAGATGAAGAAGAATCGCCCCGGCGTTATGCTTTCAATTTTGTGTCGCGCAAGCGAGCGTGAAGCGATGACGGAGTTGCTGTTTACGGAGACGACGACGCTGGGCGTGCGTTGCTACGAAGTAGAGCGGCAGGCGCTTGAGCGCGAGATTGTGAAGACGGAAACGCCCTACGGAGAGATTGACGTTAAAGTTGCACGCCTCAACGGAAGAGTGGTCAAAGAGATGCCGGAGTATGAACAGTGCCGCGCGGCTGCGGAGCGCGCGGGCGTGGCGCTCAGGGTCGTCGAGGCGGCAGTCCGCGAGAGCCTGTCGCGGAAAAAATCGTAGTCGGGCGTTTTAGAGTTTAAGAGCATAGCTTTTCAGTTCGTTCTTTGCGCCTTTGTGTGTTGGCGTGAGATTATTGTCTGCAAAAATCGCGGGATTGGAGAATCGAGATAGCAGAAGAAGCTCAAAAGAGAGTTGACCTTGAAAAAATCGCGCGTGGCGTTCGACTGATTCTGGAAGGCATCGGCGAAGACCCAGAGCGCGACGGTCTGCAACTGACGCCGCGACGCGTCGCACAGATGTATGCGGAGATGACGGCCGGGATGGATGAAGACCCGGAAATGCACGTGCGCCCGCTGCCCGGCGATACGCATAGAGAGATGGTGATTGTCAAAGACATCAGCCTAGCGTCTCTCTGCGAGCATCATCTCGCGCCGTTTATGGGCAAGTGTCACATAGCTTACATTCCGAAGGACGGCCGCATCCTCGGTCTCTCAAAACTCGCGCGGCTGGCCGAAGCCTTCGCGCGACGTTTGCAGGTGCAGGAGCGGCTGACCTCCGAGATCGCCAACACGCTTTACGAACATTTGAAACCGCTCGGCGTGATGGTCGTCATCGAAGCAGAGCATACCTGCATGACGCTCAGGGGCGTTAAAAAACCGGGAGCCATCACGATTACTTCCGAAGTGCTCGGCGCTTTCCAGAAAGACTCGCGCACGCGCGCCGAAGCGATGGCGCTTATCAAGGGACACTGATGCGAGGGCTTTCCGCCATCAGTCCAGACGGAAAATATTTGCAGGAAACGAGCCTCAACATGAAGAGAATAAAGCTGCTGAAAACCACGTTTGCCTCGCTCCTTATTTTTGCGATTAGTGTTGCCGCTCTCGCGCAACAGCCAACGACCGTCCCCGGAGCAATTAACGAAAACGCGCTGCGCGCTCACATCAAATTTCTCTCCGACGATCTGCTCGAAGGACGCGGCACGGGCGCACGCGGCGGCGAACTTGCCGCCAGATACATCGCAGCGCAGTTTGAAGCGTTGGGCCTAAAGGGCGCTGGCGCGGGCGGAAGTTTCTTTCAGCCAGTCTCGCTCGTCGGCGTCAAGATTGACCCTGCGACGACGCTCACCATCCGTTCGCGCGATTCCGCAGGACAGGGGAAATTTAATTTCGCCACGGATTTCGTCGCCTTCACGGGCGCGCAGACGGAGGACGTTGATGTTGATGCCGAGTTGGTTTTCGTCGGCTACGGAATTGATGCGCCCGAGCAGCGCTGGAACGATTACAAGGGCGATGCAAACGACTACCGCAACAAGATTCTCGTCATGCTGGTCAACGACCCGCCCGCGACTGCCGCAGAACCAAACCTCTTCGGCGGCCGCGCGCTCACTTACTATGGCCGCTGGACCTACAAGTATGAAGAAGCTGCGCGGCGTGGCGCGGCGGGCGTGATTCTGCTGCACACGGACGAATCAGCAGGTTATCCGTGGAGCGTCGTGCGTACATCAAACGGCTCATGGCGTTTTGATTTGGCGCGGCAGGCCAACGACGAGAAGCCTTTCCTGAAAATGCGCTCGTGGATGACGGATGCTTCGGCACGTCGCATGCTGCGGCTCGCAGGTCAGGACCTTGACAAGCTTCGCAGTCAGGCAGCGTCGCGTGATTTCCGTCCCGTCAGTCTCAACCTGCGGGCTGCCGCCAAGCTGCACAGCGAAGTCAAACGCGTCGAAGCTCCAAACGTGGCAGCCATCCTTCCCGGCCGCGATGCTCGACTGCGCGACGAGTTTGTAGTCTTCACTGCACACTGGGATCATCTGGGCATCGGAGAGCCGAACGCGCGCGGCGACAAGATTTATAACGGCGCGATTGATAATGCTTCGGGCATCGCTTCTCTCATCGAGATTGCGAGAATCCTTGCGGAACTTCCCGTGAGCCAGAAGCCGCGCCGCTCTATCCTGTTTATGCTGCCGACGGCTGAAGAGCAAGGCTTGCTCGGCGCTGAATGGTATGCGCAGCACCCGCTCGTGCCTCTTTCGAAAACAGCCGCCAACGTCAACATAGACTCCATGAACATACTCGGCCGCACGCGCGACTTCGTGCCGCTTGGTGCTGAACGCTCGTCTTTGCAGTCAGTCGTCGAGGCCGTTGCGCGTGAGCGGCAGATGATGGTCTCGCCGGACCCGCGACCCGAACAGGGTTCGTTCTATCGTTCCGACCATTTTCCGTTTGCGAAGGCTGGTGTGCCTTCTCTCAGCCTCAAGGAGGGCAGGGATTTTGTCGGGCACACGAAGGAATGGGGCGAAGAGAAATTCCGCGCCTACAACACGGCCCATTATCATCAACCCTCGGATGAGTATCGCGACGATTGGGACCTGGGCGGCATGGCGCAGGAAGCAGAAATCGCGCTCGCCATCGGTCGCCGCATCGCCGACGCGAACGAAATGCCGCGCTTCAATCCGCAGGACGAATTTGCGGCGGCGCAGAAGAAACGTAAATAGCAGGACGCGAAACGCGAAGAGAAAGAACCGGCTTCCTTTATCTTCAAACGTGATTCGCGTTGACCCGTTTAAGACTGACGAATGAAGACCTTCTACATCACAACTCCCATCTACTACGTCAACAGCCTGCCGCACCTGGGCCATCTCTACACGACTATCGTGGCCGACAGCGTCCGCCGTTTCGAGCGCCAGCGCGGGGCCGAGACTTTTTTCCTGACCGGGACGGACGAACACGGCATCAACATCCAGCGCATAGCAGAGCGCAAGGGCATCACTGCGAAGGAGCACGCAGACGATATTGCACGCCAGTTCAAGGAGATGTTCGCAGCCTTCGGCCTTAGCCCGGAGCACGGCGGCTACGACATTTTCATGCGGACGACAGAACCTTTTCATTACGAGGGCGTCTCGGAGTTGTGGCGGCGCGTGGCGCAGGCGCAGACGCCTAAAGGGCGCGAGGCAATCTACAAGGGTTTCTACGAAGGATGGTTTTGCGCAGCGTGCGCTGCTTATAAAACGGAGGATGAGTACATCAAGCCGGAGCGCGAGGGCGATGCGCCGCGCTGCCTTGAGCATTTGATTCCACTCGACCGCGTTTCCGAAGAAAGTTATTTCTTCCGTCTAGGGGATTACGCAGACGCGCTGCTTGAGCTTTATGAATCGCGCCCCGATTTTATTCGCCCTGACGCGCGTCGCAACGAAGTCTTGAGTTTCGTGCGCGGCGGCTTGCAGGATTTGTCCGTCAGCCGTCAAAAGTCTTCCGTCGCCTGGGGCATCCCCGTTCCAGATGACCCGACGCACACAATCTATCTCTGGATTGACGCGCTGACTAACTACATCACGGCGATTGGTTTCGGCAACGGAGAAAGAGAACGCGCCGTCGGCTTTGAAAAATTCTGGCCCGCGGTTCATTTAGTCGGCAAAGACATACTGCGTTTTCATGCAGTCTACTGGCCCGCGTTTCTTCTCGCCGCAAGACTTGAGCCGCCGCGCACCATCTTCGCTCATGGCATGTGGCTCGACCCGAACGGCCGTCGTATGTCAAAGACGCTCGGCAACGCCATTGACCTGAAAATCCTTAATCGCCACTTTACCAACGACGCCGTGCGCTACTTCTGCCTGCGCGAGATGGTCTTCGGCCAAGACGGCAAGTTTGGCTACGAAGCCGTCGTTGACCGCGTCAATTCTGATTTGGCGAGCGGGCTTGGCAATCTTTCCAGCCGCACGCTGACGATGATTCATCGCTATCGCGACGGCGTTGTTCCGGCCGGGACTATCGCTGAAGAAAACTATCTGGCGGCGAAGCGCGCGGGCGTTGACCCTGACCCGCAGTCTCTGGCCTCTGCGCTTGAGAGGGCCAGAGACCAGTACGTAGCGCTCTTCGCGGACTACGGTTTCAGCCGCGCGCTCGAAATCGCGTGGAGCATCGTCGCGCGCGTTGACAAGATAATCTCCGACGCAAAGCCCTGGGAACTGGCAAAGAGCGGAGAGCAGCGGCAGACGCTCAACGCAGTTTTGTACAGGGCCGCAGAAGCTTTGCGCTGGCTCTGCGTGCTGCTGCATCCTGTGATGCCGGAAGCGACGCGCGCCATCTACGCGCAGCTTGGCCTGCCGGATGATCTGGCAGACTTTAATCCAGTTGAATTAACTTGGGGAACTCTTCAGGAAGGGACGCGCATAGGGGAAGTCAAACCGCTTTTCCCGCGTCTGGACAAAGCAAAAACCATGAGTGAGATTACGAAAGCGGGCGCGCCCGCAGGCACGCACGCAACAGAAGCAGACGCCGTACAAGGGTCGCCACTTGCTACGGAAACCAAACCAGCCCCGCCGATGCAGGGCGCAACCGAAGCCGATGCGGTCGCTGCCAACGCAGAGGCTCAAGCGGCGGAAGAGAAGAAGTACATAGAGATTGACGACTTCGCCAAAGTTGATTTACGCGTCGGCGAAATCCTGACCGCCGAACGCGTGCCGAAGTCCGACAAACTCCTGCGCTTTACCGTTGACGTGGGCGAAGCAGAGCCGCGACAGATTCTAGCGGGCATTGCCGAACACTACGAGCCGGAAAAGATGGTCGGGCGCAAGGTCGTCATCGTCGCCAACCTGAAGCCCAGAAAGCTGCGCGGCTTTGAATCGCAGGGCATGGTCGTCGCAGCCTCCGTCGGTGATGAAGGCCGCCCTGTCGTCGCCAGCTTCATCGAAGATGTTCCCAACGGAGCAAGACTGAAATAAACGATGAACGCGGAACGATGAACGATGAGCTAAAAGCAACTAGTCATTCATCGTTCATCGTTCCGCGTTCATCGTTTCTTCATTATGTTCGTTGATTCGCACACGCACATTGATGGTGTTGAATACGACGCTGACCGCGACGAGGTGATAGAGCGTGCGCGTGCGGCAGGAGTTGTCGCTATCCTGAATGTCGGGACGGGCGACCCGCACAGCGGAACGCTTGAGCGCGCCGTCAGTGTGGCTGAAAAGTACGAGGGCGTTTACGCGGCCGTCGGTGTTCACCCACACGACGCGCGCCTGTTTGACGAAACAGCCGAGCGGCGACTGAATGACATTGTTCGCGGAAGCGAGCGCGTCATTGCTTGGGGAGAGATTGGCCTCGATTATCATTACGACCATTCGCCGCGCGAGGTGCAGCGCGAGGTTTTCGCGCGACAGTTGCGGCTGGCGCGCGAGGCTCGTTTGCCAGTTATTATTCATTCACGCGCGGCTGATGATGAGACGCTTGCTATTTTGCGTGATGAATGGAAGGGCGCTGGATTTGGCGGCGTGATGCATTGTTTCGGCGGAAGCACAGCGATGGCTGAGGGCGTATTGGAGCTTGGTTTTACAATCTCTTTCGCAGGCAACGTGACCTTCAAGAAGGCGTTGAACCTGCGCGAGGTGGCAATGCTTGTCCCGCTCGAACGCTTATTCATTGAAACTGATTGCCCTTTTTTGACGCCCGTTCCGTTTCGCGGCAAACGCAACGAGCCTGCGCGCGTCGTGGAGGTCGCACGCTTCCTTGCAGAACTGCGCGGCCTTGAGACGGAAGAACTGGGGCGTCTGACCGCTGAAAATTTCTTTCGCTTCTTCAAACTATCGCGGGCTTAAATCTTCCGGCCCGACGCTTTAACCGTCAGCTTCCCTCGTAGAATTAACGTAAGCTGAACTTTCATAGCGCTCCTGTTTGATGTTATGCTCACGCGTTATTTCGCGCCCGTTGTGTGTTAAGGTGAGAAAGTTCCGGGCGTCTTCGAGCGGAGGTCTTCGATTAACGCGCCCGGCCGCTTTCGTCGTAGAGAGCGAGCAGGAGCGTTTGAGTCTCTTATGGCCCAGCAGAATTCATTCGATGTTGTCTCGGAAGTTGACCGCGCGGAAATCAGTAATGCTATTAACCAGACGATGAAAGAGGTCGGGCAGCGTTTCGATTTCAAAGGGAGCGCGGCCCGCGTCGCGCTCGAAGACAAAGAGCTTGTCTTGACTGCCGAAGACGAGACGCGGCTGCGCAACATGAACGACATCTTCCAGCAAAAGCTGGTGCGTCGTGGCGTGCCGCTCAAAGCCTTGAGCTACGGCAAGGCAGAACCCGCCGCGGGCGGAACCTTGCGGCAGCGCGTGCAGATTCAGCAGGGCATTCCGCAGGACAAGGCGAAAGAGATTGTGAAGTTTATCAAGGACACGAAGGTCAAAGTGCAGGCCGCGATTCAGGGCGACACCGTGCGTGTGAGCGGCAAAGACCGCGACACCTTGCAGGATATTATCGCAAAGCTCAAAGCCAAAGACTTCGGCATCAACATGCAGTTTACAAATTACCGCTCTAATTAAGAGAAGGGCAAGTGATGAGTAATGAGTGATGAGTAATGAGTAACAGAAAGAGAGTATTTAACTCATCACTCATTACTCATCACTCATCACTTGAAATATATGTCAACGACAAGCAACGCTGCCGCCATGATTGACCCACAGATTTCAGCGCGGCGCATCTTCAAACTAATCGCGCCGGAACTGGCGCTGGTCGAAGAGGAATTTGAGCGGCAGGCGCGCTCCAACATTCAGGTCATCGCCTATCTGAGCGATTACCTGCGAGCGTCCGGCGGCAAGCGCGTGCGCCCGGCCCTGACGATTCTTGCCAACTATACGGTCGGCGGCGATGCTGCCCGCGTCAACTCGATTCGCATGGCGACCGTGATGGAGTTTCTGCACACGGCCACACTCGTTCACGACGATATCATTGACAACGCGGAGACGCGTCGGAATCGTCCCTCGATTAACTCGCGCTTCGGCAACCAGACGGCCGTGCTCATGGGCGACTGGCTCTACATGTCTGCGTTTGAAACGAGCCTCGCGGAGCGTTCGTTGCCCATCCTCGACATTCTCACGACCGTCACGAGGAAGATGACCGAGGGCGAACTGCTGCAACTGACCTCGCTCGGCCGCACGGACATTTCCGAAGACCAATATTTCGACATCCTGCAACGCAAGACGGCGTTTCTCTTTAGCGCCTGCTGCGAAATCGGCGCGATTCTCGGCGGCGCTGACAGTGAGCGACAGAGCGCGCTCCGTAATTACGGCCTCCAACTCGGCACGGCCTTCCAACTCATAGACGACCTCCTAGACTTCACAGCCACGGACGAGGCACTCGGAAAAGCCGCTGGCGCGGACTTGCTCGAAGGCAAGTTGACACTGCCTTTGATTTATCTGCTGGAAGGTGATTCGTCTCTGCGCACGTCAATCCAGACGGTAATGCGCGAGGGCAACTACAAGAAGGTTGAAAGAAGAAGGCTGCTCGAAGCGGTCGAGCGCAGCGGAGCGCTTGAGCGCGCACGCCGGCGTGCCTCTGAATATGCGGAAGCTGCGCGGCGCTCGCTCGCTCATCTGCCCGACTCGCCTTACTGTGAAGCGCTGCATTCCATCCCGACTTATATCATCGAACGCGATAGGTAACTTCAGATGGCTAATGAAAACCTGATTTCGACGCTCGAACAGAGTTTGCGGCAGGCACGCGCCGCGCGCACGCGCCTCGCCGCGCGCCTCGCAGAACTGGAAGCCGAAGCCGAAACCATCCGCGCCGAACTGCACGAGATGGACACGCTCTCAGGCCAGACGGAAGCTGCCATCTTCCGCTTGCTCTCTTCTGTCCTGAGCGCGAATTCTGCGCCGCAGCCGCAAGCAACTGCGACGCCCTCCGATGCGGAGCTTGAGGCCGCCATTCGACAGGATGCCGTGCGACAACAGCCGCAAGCGCCCGCGCGCGTCGCCATACAGCGGCATCATATTCCGCCGCTGCGGACAGACGTTGAAGTCAAGAGCGATAGGTTCGCTGACCGCACTATTTCATACGCGGCCACGGCCCTGCTCAGGGAATCGCGCGAGCCGTTGCACGTCAACGAGATTTATAATCGCCTGCTCGAAGGCGGCTTCAATTTCACAGGCCATAACCCGACCATCAGCATCGCCGTCTCGCTCAACCGTAATCCGCGCTTTCGTAAAGTCGCGCCCGGCACGTTTGACCTGGTGATGCGCGACGCGTCGCAGGCTTCCTGATAAGAGAAGCTGTTGCGACTACTGTTTAGACTTCGCCTGCCGTTTTAACTTAAGGCACGCCTTCGCATTTGCGTCTTCTTCCAACTGACGTTTCGCCTGCATTCTGTTAGCTCTTAAATTTGAAATCCGAAGATATGAAGAATCCGAAAATCTCTCCGCGCGGTCTTTTGTTTAAACGCTTGCATCGAACCAGCTTAACGCTCATCGCTCTTTTCATGTTGGGCTTGCCTGCGCAGGCACAGAACATCAACTTTGTCGGGCAGATTGACCCTTTTGCGGGTGATAACCAGTATGCGGATTTGGGAGGCGACGGCCACTTAGCGTTCGTCGGAACTTATAACGCGCGCGGCGCTTTAATCGTTGACATCTCCAACCCTGCTGTTCCGGTCGTCGCCGCACACTATAACCCCTCGCCCGCACAGCAATTTCTCGAAGCCATAGGAAAAAACGGCATCGCTTACTTCGGCAGCGGCAACGGCGGCGGCGTGCACATCGTTAATGTTTCTAATCCGAGCAATCCAGTTTTAATCAGCCGCATTACTTCGACCAACGGCGGCGGCTACGATACCATCCACGAGATTTTTCTGGACGGCAATTTTCTCTACGAGACAGATTCAAGAACGAGCACCATCAAGGTCATCAACGTCAGCAATCCTGCTGCGCCAAGTTTCGTCAGAAATATCGTCGCCACGGACATACGGTTTATTCACGCCATCACCGTTGTCAACAATCGCATGTTCACGTCAGGCTGGGGAACGACGACGAGCATCGGCAAGACGGACATCTGGGACGTGAGAGACATTGGCACACGCGCTCCCATCCTGCTCGGCGTCATTGATTCCGGCACTAACTCGCACAGCAGTTGGCCCACGCCCGACGGCAATTATCTTGTCAGTTGTCGCGAGCTACAGAACGGCGACGTTCGTATCTTCGACATCAGGAATCCCGCAGCACCCATCCTCGTCTCATCTTTTACGGCCGACACCTTAGGCATCACAGCCATCTGCCCGCATAATCCTGTCGTCGTTGGCGACCTTCTCTACGTCGCTTTTTATCAGGCTGGTCTACAAGTCTTCAACATCAAAAATCCTGCCAACCCTGTGCGCGTCGGTTCATACGATACGTTTCCCGCCGTCTTCAGCGAACAGAGCAGAAGCGAACAGAGCAGAGCCTTGACAAGCCTGCCCTTTGGCCTTGAGCCTGCTCACGATTGCGACGGCCCGGAAAGCCCTACGCACGACGACTGCCAGCCCGGCACTTTCGACGGCAACTGGGGCGTCTATCCAAACTTGGGGATGGACAAGGTGCTGTTGAGCGATTTGGACAACGGGCTGATTATCGTTGACGTGCGCCCACTTGCGCCCGGCGTGGGCCAACGGACGCCCGATTTTGACGGCGACGGCAAGACAGACATCGCCGTCTGGCAGCCTGACGCGGGAATGTGGAACGGCTTCAATAGCTCGAACAATCTTTTGATTAACAGGCATTGGGGCGCTCGCCCGCTCGGAGACATCCCCGTGCCCGGCGATTACGATGGTGATAGCAAGACAGACATCGCCGTCTTCCGCCAGCCCGAAGGCAACTGGTACATTCTGCGCAGCGCTGATAACACGGCTGCTCTGCAAAACTGGGGCGGCGCGGGCGACGTGCCCGTTCCCGGCGATTACGACGGCGACAACAAGACGGACGTTGCCGTCTATCGCGTGAGCGAGGGCAACTGGTATATTCGTCTGAGTAGTAATAACACGGCGAGGGTTCAGGGCTGGGGCAATGCGACGGACAAGCCCGTGCCCGCAGATTACGACGGCGACGACAGAACGGACATCGCCGTCTTCAGGCCCGACGAAGGGGCCTGGTATATTCTCAATAGCTCGAATCCCGTTGTGATAACCAACTGGGGACTCGGCAACGACAAACTCGCGCCCGGTGATTACGACGGCGACGGCAAGACCGATCTGGCTGTTTACCGTCCGGGCGAAGGCGTCTGGTACATACGCAAGAGCGGTGGCGGCGCGACCATACGCGGTTGGGGCGATAGCTCCGACCAGCCCGTCCCCGGCGATTATGACGGCGACGGCAAGACAGACATCGCCGTCTGGCGCGGCGCGGAGAGCAACTGGTATATCATCAATAGCTCTACGGGCGCGGCGCAGATCCGTTTGTGGGGAGAAAGCGTGGACCAGCCTCTCCCGACGGCCTACATTCCACAGTGAGCAAGGGTGGCAAAAATGCGTGCGATGATTCTCGCGGCCGGTTACGGGACGCGCCTCTGGCCTTTGACAATTGACCGCACCAAGCCAGCCATTCCTGTGCTCGGTCGCCCGCTCGTCGGCTATGTGGCCGAATATCTTGCGCGCTACGGCTACACGGATGTCGCCGTCAATCTACACCACCAGCCCGAATCCGTGCGCGAAGCGCTCGGCGATGGCAGCCGTTTCGGCGTCAACCTTCATTACGTTTACGAACCCGTAATCTTAGGCACGAGCGGCGCGCTCGATAACGCACGCACGCTGCTCGAAGAGAGCACCTTCGTCGTCGTCAACGGCAAGATTGTCACCGACATTAACCTCACGGAAGCACTCGAAACTCACCGTCGCACAAATGCTCTCGCCACGCTCGTCCTGCAACCGAATCCTGCGCGCGAACGCTTCAGCATCATAAAAACGCACGAGGGTTTGATTACAGGAGTCGGTGGGATGCCCACGCAAGCGTCCGATAACGCCGGTGATGATTCGTCAAACGATGAAACGCTCACTGGTGATGTGCCCTTGATGTTTACGGGCATACACATTCTTGAGCCGCGTATCTTTGATTACATTCCGCGCGGCGTCTTCTCGGATACTGTGATGGACGTTTATCTGCCGGCCATCGCCAGAGGCGAACGCATCGCCGCCCACGTCGCCGGCGGCATGTGGTACGAGCTTTCGACCATCCCTCGTTATCTTGAAATCAACCTCGCGTTGATGGCGGCCGGAGGTCGCGATGTAGAACTCGGCGAGAACAGTTATGTTTCCGCGGAAGCCGATGTGCGTCAGTCAATCCTGTGGGATGATGTGACGGTTGAGGCGGGCGCTCGCGTCAGGCGCGCGATTCTTGGCGACGGCGTTCGTGTGCGCGCAGGTGAGATAATAGAAGACGCTGCGGTGGTGCGCGCCGAGCTTGTGCGCGGACAGACGCCGCCGCCGAAAGCCCTCAAGGGGAGCATCAGCGGCGACAACTTTGTCGTCCCGCTGCCTCGGTGATACAATCTCGAAATTCAAAGTAGCAGGAGATGGCGGGACGTTCGTTGGAAATTCGTCCCGCCGCTTTATAGATTGCGTCGAAATGGCAGACGCGCTCTAGCGGCCGTGGCATCCCATGAGTCAAGCTCCACAGATTAATTCTCATACCTTTGCAGAGCCAGCGCTGGAACGGCTCGCGCATTATCTATCGAGCAAGGGAAAGGTCGCCGTTGACCGTATTCACGCGCTGACGCCGGATGCTTCGACCCGCGTGTATTTTCGTATTCCGTGGAAACGCGGCACGGCCATCGCCGCCGTCTATCCCGAACCCTTCGACCCCGAATATCATCCGTTTCTTGACGTGACGCGCCTCTTCAAGGATGGCGATTTGCCTGTGCCGGAGATTCTGGCGGTTGATGCGGCCAAAGGAATTATCGTGCAGGAAGATTTGGGCGACAGGCAGTTGCGGCTGGTCTACGAGTCGGCTTCCGAAGAGGAGAGCGAAAACTACAAAGAGCGCGCCATCAGTTTGATTGCACGCATTCAGGCGACGACCGAGAAGGCTTACGAGCGCAACTCCATTGCCAGCCGCCTAGCCTTCGACGAAGCGAAGCTTTCATGGGAACTGGGCTTCTTCTTCGAGCACTACTTCGGCAGCATGCGCGGTGAGAAACTGACACACGGAGAGGCCGCCGAATTAAAGGCTGAAATGAACGACATCGCAGCCGAACTCTCTTCGCGCCCGCGCGTGCTTTGCCATCGTGATTACCATGCCGCTAACCTGATTGTTGACCGTAAGGACAACCTGCGCATCATTGACTATCAGGATGCGCGTATGGGCCCGGCCAGTTATGATTTAGTCTCCTTGTTGTTGGACCGTCAGACAGTCGCGCCGTCTCTGGCGGAGGTGCGCGGGCACAGGCTTTTTTTGATTGAGGAGCGGAGGCGCTGCGGGCTCGATGCGCTCGACCCTGATGAATTTGCTTGGGAGTTTCGCCTGATGACCGTGCAGCGTGTGCTCAAGGCCATCGGCACTTTTTCATATCAAACGGCGGTGTGCGGGCGCGGTGCGACCTACGCGCATTTTATCAATCCGATGTTTATGATTGTGCTTCAGGCAGCCGAATGGCTCAACCGTTTTCCGGCCCTGCGCCGCGCCATCTTGGAGAGAATAGATAAGAACAGTGATGAGTGATGAGTAATGAGTGATGAGTGAGAAGCTATTGACTGCTACTCATCACTCATTACTCATCACTCATCACTTCTTTACTCGTTATGAATCAGACTTACATAAACCAGTTATCGAAGCATGTCGGTCAGGAAGTCACGCTGAAGGGGTGGCTTTATAATTTGCGTTCGAGCGGCAAGCTTCTGTTTCCGCAGTTGCGCGACGGCACGGGCGTTGTTCAGTGTGTCGTTTTCAAAAAGGCGGTCGAGCCTGAAGTGTGGGAAGCGCTGAAGGGCTTGGGCCAGGAGTCTGCGCTCTCCGTGCGCGGGACTGTGCGTGCGGACGACCGTGCGCCGGGCGGATACGAGTTGGATGTCGTGTCGGCTGAGGTTGTCAGCCCGGCACATGAGTATCCTATTACGCCGAAGGAGCACGGCACGGAATTTTTGATGGACCATCGCCACCTGTGGCTGCGTTCGCGTCGCCAGCACGCAATCCTGAAAGTGCGTCACACGGTCGTCAAAGCCGTTCGCGATTTTCTGGACAACGATGGATTCACGCTCGCCGACTCGCCTATTTTCACTCCCGCTGCCTGTGAGGGCACGACCACGCTCTTCGAGGTTGACTACTTTGAAGACTCTAAGGCGTATCTGACGCAGTCGGGCCAACTCTACAACGAAGCGACGGCCGCAGCCTTCGGTAAGACCTACTGTTTCGGCCCGACCTTCCGTGCGGAGAAATCCAAGACTCGACGCCATCTGACGGAGTTCTGGATGGTCGAGCCGGAGATAGCCTTTGCGACGCTTAACGATGTGATGGACCTGTGCGAGCGTTTTCTTTCGTTCATCGCATCTCGCGTGCTGGAAGAACGCGCCGAAGAGTTGAAGGTTCTTGAGCGTGATGTTTCGAGGCTGCAAGCCATCGTGCCGCCGTTTCCGCGCCTGCGCTACGATGATGCCGTCAGGATGCTGCAAGAGGGACACGAGCGCGGCGAATTGGAAGCTCGCTTTGAGTGGGGCGGCGATTTCGGCGCGCCGGACGAGGCATATCTTTCCAGTAAATACAACCGTCCCTTGATGGTGCACCACTATCCCGCGGCCGTCAAAGCTTTCTACATGGCGCGCGACCCTGAGCGAGACGACCTCGCGCTCGGTGTTGACGTGCTCGCGCCGGAAGGCTACGGCGAAGTCATAGGCGGCGGCGAGCGCGCGACCTCTCTGGAATTCCTGCAAGAGCAGATCAAGCAGCACAACCTGCCCGAAGCAGCGTTTGACTGGTATCTGGACCTGCGTCGCTACGGCAGCGCGCCTCACGCCGGATTCGGAATGGGCATCGAGCGCTGCACAGCATGGATGTGCGGCATCGAGCATGTCCGCGAAACAATACCTTTTCCGCGTATGCTCTACAGGCTTAAACCTTAAACGCAAAGCCTTTTGAAACTAAAGTCAAAAAACACTCTGGCATTCAGACTCCGAACCTCTGATTGATATGAGCGAGACACAAGAAAAAATCGTGACGATTTTCGGCGGCTCACGTTGCGACCAGCATTGCAGCGAATATACGCAGGCCCACCGCGTCGGCGAACTACTGGCCGAGGCCGGTTATACGATTTGCACGGGCGGCTACTTGGGCGTGATGGAGGCCGCGAGCCGTGGTGCGCGCGAGAAGGGCGGTCGTGTGCTCGGCATCGTGATGAACCAGTTTAAGGCCGAGCCCAATCGCTTCCTGACCGACAAGGTCGCGACAGAACATTTCTACGAGCGCTTGCAACAACTGATTACACGCTCCGTCGGCTTCATAGCTCTGCGCGGCGGGATGGGAACGGTGACGGAAGTCTCCCTCGTCTGGAATAAGATACAGACTCGCGTGATAGAACCTCGCCCGCTCGTTCTGCTTGGAGATTGCTGGCCGCCGATTGTCGAGGCGTGGCAACGGCATCTGGTCGTCAGCGAAAAGGATGTCGCGGCGCTGGATTTCGCGGAGACGCCAGAGCAGGCCGTTGCCGTCATCGTGCAAAAATCAAAAGGAGTAGTCCTATGAATTGCCCTCAATGCGGCGCTGTGCTCAAGCCGGGCGCTAAATTTTGCGGCGGGTGCGGCTATCGCTTGCAGGAAGCGACACCGCCGCCTCCGCCGCCACCTCAACAACCGGGAGCCATGCCCGGCGGATACGCGCCCCCATCGCCTCCGCCGTTTCCTCAATCGCCGCCTCCACCTTTTCCCGGCGCGCAGGGAATCAATCTGGACACGGACGCACACGGGCAGGGACGCGGCTTCAAATGGGAAGTTCAACATCAGCCATCATTCTCGCTGGCTATCATCAGCCTACAGCCCGAACAATCCATACAGGCTGAAGCGGGCGCGATGGTTTCCATGTCTGCCAACGTGGAGTTGCAATCGGAGATGAAGGGCGGGCTGTTCGGCGCAATCAAACGCGCTGCGGGCGGCGAATCAGCTTTCGTCTCGACGTTTACTGCACGCGGAGGCCCCGGCGAAGTCTGCTTTGCGCCGGGTGCGCCGGGCGACATCGCGGGCCTGGAACTTGGCAACCAGACGTTCTACGTTCAATCGAGCTCTTATCTGGCGGGCGACTCAAGCCTTGTTGTTGACACGAAGTGGGGCGGCGCGAAATCATTCTTCGGCGGCGAGGGGCTGTTCGTCCTACAGGTGAGCGGCACGGGCCTTCTGCTGCTTTCCTCTTTTGGCGCGATTCATCGCAAGCGCTTGTCTCCGGGCGAGCGCTACGTCGTTGATACGGGCCATCTAGTCGCATGGGAAGGCTCAACGCAGTATACTTTAAGAAAGGCCGCCAGCGGGTTCTTCCGCAGCATGATGAGCGGCGAGGGCATCGTCTCCGAATTCACGGGCCCCGGCGAGCTTCTGATTCAAACGCGAAACTTGCAGGCGTTCGCCGGCCTCCTCAAGCCCTTCTTCCCCACGCAATCCGGCGGCAGCGGTTTTAACGTTAACCTTGGAGGCTGAGAGGAGAACCCTGCGAGTTTGTGTTTTATGAGTGAGACTCTGATTGCGGCGCAGCCGAATTTTATTCTACCCACGGACCGGCCCGGCGCGGGCAAGCGCGTCAGCACTATCGGCGTGCCGCTTGGTTTCGGCAGCAGTATGGCGGGCGTTGACATTGGGCCAGCGGCCCTGCGCGTCGCGCGTCTTAACCAGCGCATCGCCCAACTCGGTTATGAGGTACGCGACCTAGGCGATTTACGTATGGTGCGCCCGGATTTACTAACCGAGACGACGGAGAGGCCCAAACACCTGCGCGAGATTAGCCTCGCCTGCGAGGATTTGGCCGCAGAGGTGCGCAATGTTTTGAGCGCCAATGAGCTTCCGATTACGCTCGGCGGCGACCATTCAATTGCTATCGGCTCAATCGCCGGAGTCGCATCTTTTTTCCGCGAGCGCAACGAGCAGGTCGGACTCATCTGGTTTGACGCACATGCCGACATGAACACGCCCGAAACATCTCCCTCCGGCAACATACACGGAATGCCGCTCGCCGCATTGCTCGGCTACGGAGCAAAAGAACTGACGCACGTCGCAGGCTTTGCCCCCAAACTCGACCCGCAGTTTTGCGCGCACATCGGAGCGCGCGACCTCGATCAGGGTGAGAAGCAACTGATTCGCCAACTCGGCATACGGTTCTTCACGATGCGCGAGATAGACGAGCGCGGGATGGCTGCCTGCATTGACGAAGCGATTGCTATTGCGTCGCGCGCCCCGGCCGGCTATTGCGTCACCTTCGACGTAGATGTCATGGATCCGGGCGATGCGCCCGGTTCGGGCACACTCGTGCGCGGCGGCCTGACTTACCGCGAGTCGCATCTGGCGATGGAGAAGATTGGCGAAGACGGTCGCATGCGCTCGCTCGAAGTCGTTGAGATTAACACGGCCCTCGACATCAACAATCGCACGGCGGAACTCGGCGTCGAACTGATTCTATCCGCATTGGGGAAAACTATTCTTTAATGGCTAGAAAACTACGTGTCGGTGTGATATTCGGCGGGCGTTCGGGTGAACATGAAGTCTCACTGCGTTCGGCGCATTCCGTGCTGGAAGCCTTGGACCGCACGAAATATGATGTCGTGCCGATTGCGATAACGAAGGAAGGGAAGTGGCTCGGCCCTGCCGATGCAGTGGCATTGCTGCCCACCGAATCGAAGAAGCTTCTGCCCGCGAAGACAATCGCGAAAGCCAGCCAGACCTTGAGCCTCGTCGGCAACCCTTCGCATCCCGGCTTCGTCTCACAACAAGGCGGCGCTCAACGCCCGGAAGAGAAATCGCTGGACATCGTTTTCCCGGTACTGCACGGAACTTACGGCGAGGACGGAACAATACAGGGCTGGCTGGAGATGGCTGGCCTGCCTTATGTCGGCTGCGGTGTGCTGGCCTCATCCTGCGGGATGGATAAGGTCACGATGAAAGCTCTCTTTCAAGAGGCGGGCTTGCCCATCTGTCAGAGTCTATGGTTTCTACGCTCCAAGTGGGAGCGTGAGCCGCAGCCGATCATCAGCCGCATCAAAAGTGGCATCGGTTTCCCCTGCTTCGTCAAACCGGCTAACCTTGGCTCTTCGGTCGGCATCTCGAAGGCAGACGATAAAGATTCTCTGGTGCGAGCAATCGAACTGGCGGCACGCTATGACAGGAAAATCCTCGTCGAAGAAGGACTCGATGCGCGCGAGATAGAATGTGCCGTGATGGGCAATGACGAACCGCTGGCGAGCTTGCCGGGCGAGTATATCTTGAAAGAAAAGTCGGCCTCTTTCCTTGATTACACGGAGAAGTATTCAAACACAGGGCACGTTGAGTTTGTCGTTCCCGCTCCGCTGCCGAAAGCCGTCACAGCACAAATACAGCAGTTGGCCGCCCGCGCCTTTAAGACGCTGGACTGCGCAGGGTTGGCCCGCGTGGATTTCTTCCTGCGCCGCGACACGCGCGAACTGCTCGTTAACGAGTTGAACACGATGCCGGGGCTGACGGATGTCTCCGGCTTTCCCAAGATGTGGCAGGCCAGCGGCCTATCCTTCAACGAAGTCGTAGACCGCTTGATTGAACTCGCCCTCGAACGCCACCAGGAAAAATCACGCAACCAGACGAGCCTTTAAATTTTTCAAAGGCTTGACTATCAAGCTTACGTTTTCGATTAAGTTAACGACGGACGCTTTCGAGCGGCGCGCTTAGCCCGGAGCGCGATAGCCTTTGCGCGTGCGTGCGGCCAACTCAGGCCGCGTCAGCTTGACTTCCAGCGTGCGCCATTTTCCATCGCGCGCACGGTTGGTCGGGCGGTAAGCTATCGTGTACTGATTGCTCAACTCTTCGATAATCCCTGCGAACGCCTCACGCAAAGCCTGCCCGCCCGGCGTCGCAACGAAACGCCCGCCGCTTTTAGCCGCAAAATTTCGGAGCACGGCCGCGTTCTGCTGATTGCCTACATTCGGGCCATGACTGGCCGACATGTCAACAGTATAAATCGTGGCTTGAGCGGCGAGCGCGCGGTTGAGCGCTTTCTCTGCGGAAGCACGGCTGCGCGTGTCCATTCCGTCTGATAACACCACAATCGCTCGTCGTTTCTCAGGTCGTTCGGCAAGGTCTTGCGCGGCGCGCACAATGGCATCGTTCAGGGAAGTCATCCCGCGTGCGCGTAAGCCGAAAGCCATTGACGCCAGATCCCTACTCGGTGAGAAATCCTGTACCTTCTCAATCTCTGCGTCGAATTTATAGACTGCCGCCACGTCGTCCGGCCTGAGGCCGTCTAAAAAGCGTATGGCCGCCGAACGCGCCAGAGACATGCGGCTCTCCATGCTGCCTGAAGTATCCAGCAGGATGACGGCCGCAAACGGCGTTTCCTCAGTACCGAAAGTCGAAATTATTTCGGCAGGCTGCTCTCTTCCATCCTCGAAGACCTTAAAATCCGAACGCTTCAGACCATGAACATACTTGCCCTGCGCGTCAACCACCGTCACGTTCATCACAACTAAATCCGTGTTGATGCGAACAACTTCGTCGTCATCTTCCTGCGGTTGCTGCGCCGCAGCAGCCAGAGAGAGAAGCACGACGCAGAAAGCGCAGAGCAGATAGACGGACGAGCGTTTTGCTTCTGACCGATGGATAGATTGATTTCTCATCATCGAAGGATAGAGTTAACGCAAAAAGGTGCGTACGTAACGAATAATTTCGAGCACCTCGTTGGTGCGCTCGATGACAAAAGCGGAGACAACCTGCCGCGGCGTCTTTTCCACACCCTTGCGCATCTCTTCGGAGAGTTGGGCCAGCCTTCCGAGCGCCCCTTTCATCTCTCGCGGCGGATCTTCCAGCGTCACGTCGCCGCTTGAGCCGCCTGCTTCTTCGCGTATACGGCGCGTCAGTTTTTCAAGGCGCTCAAGCTTTTTTAGCTCTGTGCGTCCGAGCGTCTGATTCTTGGTGAAGGCGTTGTGGAGTTCGTCGCCCAGTTGTGCGGCTTCGCGCGCGCGTTCAAGATTCTCACGCCGCCCTTTTTCGGCGGCCTTAATCTCCCTGCGCGCGAGCATTTCCTCCATCGGAGAGCCGATTGTGATGGAAGAATCAGACATGGGAGAAGACCTGTCGGCCCCTGCAATCGGGCTTGTCTGCGCGGAAGCAGAACCGCTCAGGAGAGCGAGCAGGCAAAAGCAGAAGAGAGCGCGAGCCGGCATTGGCATCACCTTGCGTTTTGACAGAATGAAAGAGACAGCGCGTTTCAACACGATTGCGACAGATGTTAACGCTAACGCTCGTCAGGCATCAAGCAAAAGAGTGTTAACGGACTGTGACGTTCCGTTTAAGACATTAGGTTGTCTTACCTGTTCAATCTTCACTACTGCACTGGCTTAATCTTGACCGCAGGGATACATGAGCACGCCGCACCTGCATTAAGCCTAACGAGAAACCCGCCCCGACCCTTTGCCTTTCTAAACTTCTCGCCACCCGTCATTAGAAAGACTCTGGTAAGGCGGTCTGCAAGTTTATTCCGCAGAATAAAAAAGACGTGCCAGTCAACGGAAAACGTTAAGTCTGTCGTCGTGCCGACTCTTCAAGCATCGCTTGAACGAAGGCGGCAGCTTTTATTTCAGACAGCCTCCGTCCACTCAGAGCCAACCTGCATCTTCGCTGTCTCTATACTCATGGAACTCTTGTCGGCGCATCAGGCGTGTTAATAAACTCTTCACCGTTTGAGCGCGGCGAGGGGCGAGGGACATTAACGGTTCGAGTCGGCGGCTCTGGCGGCAACTCTCTCGGCCTGCGCGCACCCGGCGCAGTCTTGAAAGCGATGACTGACGAGCGCGCGGCGCTTTTCAGATGCTTGATTTGTGTGCCGCTGAATTCCTGACGTGGAAGCTTGAAAGAATATTTTCCTTCTTCACCGGGAGCAAGCGTGCTCGGCTCGACTGAAATCGTACGGGTTTCAATGCTTCCGTCGGAGCGCCGTTTGAGTTCAAGTTCCAGCGAAAGATTTTTCAAAGACTCGCGCGATATATTACGCACCGTGCCGCTGATGACGGCCTGCGAGTCTTTAAGGACAGCTTCGTTCTCAAAAATCTGTGCCTCTGTGGAGGCGGCAGGCGGCTGAGCCTGCTCTTGCTGTTCACGGTTGGCTGGAGGTTGCGCCGCTTGACGGAAAAAGAGAAAGTAGCTGAGCGCTGAAACTAGAGCCAGCAAAGCAATTCCGGCAATGAGAGCCAGCGGTCGTCGCGTCGCTTCGCGCTCAGGGCGCTCAAAATCCTGCCCGGTTTTATTCAAGCTTCCTAGTGTATTCATCCGTTTAAGTTCAAACAGTAATTAAAGGAGATTATGAAGGAAGGGGAGGTAAACTACTGATAAAGGGGCATACCCAACGGAGATGCCCCTTTATCAGGCAGAAACTCGTAGTGCCTTTTTAAGGGGTGCGTCCCGTTGCCGGAGCGCCCGTGACGTTTTCGATGAGGGCGTTTAAAAACTCCTGTTCGGCCGTTCCATTGCTTCGGAGCGTGACCCATTCAGCGCCGGACACTCCGTCTGTGCGGCCCTCAAGTTTGACGTTCACCGAAACGTTTGTATTCATGCCGTCAATCGGCTGGACTTCGACAATATAAGTGTAGCGGCCGCGCGTCCAGCCGCGAGAGCTGGCGTTGGGCAAATCGGCATAGCGGTTTAGCTCCGACTCTGTGACGACAGCGCCCTTGCTGAAGATGAAGGGCTGGCTAATCAGAATCCCGTCGTCGGGCTTGGAGGCAGCCGTGTCTACGACTAGCTTGCGGTCTCTCATCAAGTCCTCAATGGCTTTGACAATCGTGTTGCGGCGGCCGGTCAACTTGTAAGGGTTGGGAGTCAGCGGCACGGTCGGCGTCTTGCCGCCGCCGAAATCTATTCCACGCCCAACGCCTACGTCCTGTTTAGACCCGTTGCTGGCGGGAGCGCGGCTGTTGCCCGCATCGCGTATATTGCCCGTCTGCCTGTCCACGCCCTTCTCCTGTGCGTAGATGCCTGTGGCTGCCACAACCATAAAGAAGATGATGGAGATTCCTTTTTTCATTGCCTTACCCTTCTGAAGATAACCCGACTGACAAACACGCAAGCTTTTATTCGAGAGACCACCCGGAGAATAAATCAATGGTTAAACGATTTCAAGTTTATTTCATGGCGCGTTTATTTCATTGCGCGGGCGTCTCAACATTAGCGTTGGATGAACCGGCGGCATTGCGTGCGTTGCGTTCACGCTCCCAGTTGCGTAGCGCCTGCACTCCGCGTTCGAAGTCCGCAGCGTTGTTATAGAAATTGTGCGCGCCGTCGTTACGGTCGGGATTGCGCACGTAGTATAGAAAATCGGTTGCAGCGGGGTTGAGCGTGGCCTCTATGGCGCTGAGTCTGGGAGAAGCGATTGGGCCGGGCGGGAGTCCGGCGCGCAGGCGTGTATTGTAAGGCGATTGACGGTCTAGGTCGCTCTGGTAAACCTTGCCGTCGTTCTTCCACTTTCCGGCCAACTTGGAAGCGTAGATGACGGAAGAATCAATTCCCAAAGCCATTCCTTTTTGGAGCCGGTTGTAGATGACGGAGGCCACGAGCGGGCGTTCCTCTTTGAGTTTAGCTTCGGTTTCAATCAGAGAGGCTATCGTCACGATTTGTCGCGGCGTCATATTCAGGGCGCGTGCGCGCTCCGTCCATTCGGGTTTCCACATCTGACGGAAACGCTTGACCATGGCTTCTATCATCGCCGGTGCGGTCGTCTCCGGCGGGAAGTTGTACGTGTCAGGATAAAGATAGCCTTCAAGATTCTCCGCCTGCGAATCAAGGTCGCGAATCAGTGAGACATCATTCATCAACTGAAGCGCCGCTTCTGCGTTCTCAAGCTTCAGTTCCGGGATGCGTGCCATGGAGGCGGCAACATCCCAGCGAGTCCAGCCTTCGATGACGGTAAAACGGCTGAGTCGCTGTTCGCCCTCCTCCAGTTTCCTGAGCACGCCGAGCGGCGAGATGGGAGAAGGGAAACGGTATTCTCCGGCCTTCAGGCGCGAGGCCGCACCTGTGAGTTTGATATAAACGAGAAGAGGCCAACTGTGTCTGATAATGCCGGCGGCAATCAGCTTGTTAACAATCTCTGTCGGCGTCGAGCCGCGCGGAATTTCAATATACTCGGCAGACTTGTCGTGCGCGACGGGCGCGTGTATGTCCCTGTAGCCCCAGAAAAGTGTGACGCCGACGGCTATGCAGAGCAGCGCGAGTATGATGAGAGCGAGCCTTTTACGATTCATAAGCTATCTTTAAGCCGTTAAAGAAGGGGGATAAGAGCGCGGGGAAACTGGCCGTCAATTATCCTACACGCTTTGAGAGATAATCTCTAAGTATGAGCGCGGCCGCCTCGCTGTCCACACGGTCCCGGACTTCGGCTTCGTCGCAGCCTGCGGCGCGTAAATCCTGCTCAGCCTCTTTGGTCGTCAGCCGCTCATCCTGTAGGACGACGGGAATAGCCAACGAGAGCTCGAAGTTGCGTGCCTGCCGCTTAATCTCTTCGGCGGCTGTCTTTGCTGTTCCGTTAAGACTGAGCGGTAAACCAATTACCAGTATTCTTGCGTCAAAGTCTCTGACCAGAGCGGCCACGTTGTGAACCAACTGCTTCCAACTAGTGCGACGCAGCGGTGGAAGCGGGCGAACGCTGATTCCGAGTTCGTCCGAGACGGCAACGCCGACGCGCTTGCGCCCAAGGTCGAGCGCCAGCAGGCGTCCCGGCCCTGTTGCTTCGCTGTCAGACAAGCTGGCCGATTCCGTAGTCTTTGAATTTGACAAGGCAATACGCGCGACTAAACTAAAGTGCGCGGAGTATAGAAACGGCGAACAAAGCATGTCAAGCGTTCGTTTTATCTTGCTTGCACGCTTTCGGCGGCCGCTGTTATCATGCACTCGCGTGCACTCTGGAGTCGTCGGTGCGCGCATCCTTCGAGCCTATTTTTCGACGACACAAAAGTCTGAGGCTATTAAATGTCATTCCGAACCAAATTCGCTTTAGTAGTTTTATCTGCGACGCTTGCGCTCTACGCCGTCGTCGGCGGCTGGCTCTCCACGAGCGCTCAGCAGCAGAACGACCCCGGCGCGCAGTTGAGAATCTTTGAAAACGTGCTCCAGCATATTCAGAACGACTATGTAGATGAGCCGAACATGGAGAAGGTTCGCGCAGGAGCCTTGCGCGGGCTGGCCTACGGGCTTGACCCCTATTCGACTTACCTGACGGCCGAACAGGTGCGCGAATATCGCGCAGGCGCTGGCAAAGAGCAGGCGGGCATAGGCGCTGAGCTTTCGCAGGTCTCATCCTATCTTTACGTTATCGCTCCCGTGAAAGGCTCTCCGGCAGACCAGGCAGGCGTTCGCGCGGGCGACATCATAGAGTACATAGACAATAAGGCGACGCGCGACATCTCCCTCTACGACGCACGCCAACTCCTGAACGGAGCGGCCGGTTCGGAAGTTAAATTAAGAATCTTGCGCGCCGGTACGCGCCCTCTGACCGTCGCCGTCAAGCGCGGGGTTTTCAAAGCGCCGGCGGCGGAGGCTCGCATGGAGGCCGGAAAAATCGGAATCCTGCGCATTAATAGTCTTGCCGAAGGCGAAGCAGCAGATGCGCGTGCACGTCTACAGGATTTGATAAAGCAGGGCGCGCAGAAGATCGTGCTGGATTTAAGGAGCGTGGCCGGAGGCACTTTGACGGAGGGCGTGGGCGTCGCCAACCTCTTCATCAAAGACGGTGTTCTGGCGCAAACAATCGGACGTGAAAGCAAGACGCTGAAGACTTTTACGGCTGATGCGAAGGCGGCGATTTTCAGCGGGCCTGTGGTCACGTTGATTGACACGGGGACGGCTGGCGCGGCAGAGATAATCGCTTCGGCCCTCTTGGAGCGCAAGCGCGGCGACGTGGTCGGTGAAAAGAGCTTTGGCGCTGGCACAGAGCAGCAGCTTTTCACGCTTCGCGACGGCGACGGCCTTCTGCTGACGGTCGTCAAATGGGCTTCCGCCAACGGAAAGCCTTTTCTGGGCGAAGACCGAACGCGTTCCGGCATCACACCGTCAATCGAAGTCAAGCGTCAGGAAGTGGTCGAGGCCATTGACCCTGAGGATTTGACGGGCAATGACGATGATGCTGTCAACAAGCCGAACCCGCAAAACGACAAGCGCGAGGTCGCTCCAGAGGCCGCCGCGCCGAAACAGCAGCCCGAAGATTTACAGTTAAAGAAGGCTCTCGAATTGCTGCGAGGAAATGCGGCCGCCTCAACTCAACGCGCCGCATAAAAGGATTGCACTGCTATCCGAAACGGAGGATGCCGGGCTGTGGCTTAGACGACCACGACCCGGCATCTTTTTATTCAAACCTCAAGAAATTAGCTCACCAAATTGATTAACCCTGAAACGCTTAATAGGCTTATCAATAGACTTGTTAACGGGTCTGACCATTCAACCAGCCGCGTCAAACCAAAGCTGACTGGTTGTTCACCGCCGCCTCAAACTCCTAAAGCAAACCTTTAACTATCTGAAGTCAAAAGTCTCTCAGAGCGGAATGTTTCCATGCTTCCTGGGCGGATTCGTGTCGCGTTTATTCTCAAGCAGTGAAAGTGCGCGAATCAACTTCGGCCGGGTCAGGGCCGGCTCGATGACTTCGTCTATAAACCCGCGCTCGGCTGCTACGTATGGAGTAGCAAATTTTTCTTCAAATTCCGCCACGCGCCCGCGCCGCGCAGTCTCCTTATCCTGCGATTCGCTCAGTTCCCGGCGGTAGAGAATATTGACTGCACCCTCCGCACCCATGACCGCGATTTCCGCTGTCGGCCAAGCGAAGTTAATATCTGTGCGAATATGCTTGGATGCCATGACGCAATACGCGCCGCCGTAGGCTTTGCGCGTGATGACAGTGATTTTCGGGACGGTCGCCTCTGCAAAAGCGTAAAGCAGCTTGGCTCCGTGGCGTATGATGCCGCCGTGTTCCTGCTCCACACCGGGCAAAAAGCCCGGCACATCTTCAAAAGTAATCAGCGGGATATTAAAGCAATCACAGAAGCGCACGAAGCGAGCGCCCTTGACGGAAGCGTCTATGTCCAGGACTCCCGCCAGGTGAGCCGGTTGGTTGGCAACGATGCCGACAGAGCGTCCGCCCAAGCGGGCAAACCCTGTAACAATGTTTTGGGCGTAGTGCTGGTGGACTTCAAAAAAATAGGCGTCGTCCACAATCGGGTGAATCACGTCTCGAATATCGTAGGGCTGATTGGAGGCCTCTGGGACAATGCTGTTGAGGCTCTTTTCGGTGCGCTCAGGGGAATCACTAACCGCAAGGCGCGGCGGGTCGTCCATGTTATTAGAGGGGACGAAGGAGAGCAGTTCGCGCACCAACTGTAAAGCCTGCTCGTCCGTGTCCGCTGCGAAATGGGCGACGCCAGAGATACGATTATGCGTGGCCGCGCCCCCAAGCTCTTCTTTCGTGACATCAGCATGCGTGACGGTCTTGATAACGTCCGGCCCTGTGATGAACATGTAAGAAGTGTCCTTGACCATTACGTTGAAGTCTGTGATGGCAGGACTATAGACTGCTCCGCCCGCGCAAGGCCCCATGATGCAACTGATTTGCGGCACGACGCCGCTAGCCAGAGTATTGCGCAGGAAAATATCCGCATAGCCGCCGAGACTGACGACTCCCTCCTGTATGCGCGCTCCGCCCGAATCGTTGAGTCCGACAATCGGCGCTCCAACCTTGAGCGCCAGATCCATCACTTTGCAGATTTTCGCGGCGTGTGTTTCGGATAGAGAACCACCAAAGACAGTGAAATCCTGAGCGAAGACGAAGACGCGGCGGCCGTCAACTAACCCGTGGCCTGTAATCACACCGTCGCCCGCGTAGAGTTGTTTCTCCATTCCGAAGTCGCGTGAACGATGAACGACGAGCTTATCAAACTCCTCGAAGCTGCCCTCGTCCAGGAAGAAATCAATTCGCTCGCGTGCGGTCATCTTGCCGGAAGCATGCTGCTTTTCGATGCGCGAAGCCCCGCCGCCCTCTTCAGCCTGCTTTGAACGCTCCAGGAAACGGTCGAGCTTGGTTTCGCTGACAATCTGTGGTTTTTCTGACGCCATCAATTATCTTCCTAAATGCGCGACTTGAAAGTAGTAGAACGCTGTAAGCAAATCTTTTGCCGGCTGCTCGATTTCGTTAAAGCTTTACTTGAGGTCGCAGAAGGGAAAGCTGCGATTTTCAATTAAAACCCTGAGTTCTTCCAATGCCTGATATGCCTTCTCGCGAATATGCGCCGGGTAGTTATACTTCTCCGCGTTAAGCGCAAACTCATCCTCGTCAACAATCTGGTAGCTCATGTCGGGTGCAACCAGAATATCTATATCGAGGTCAACGTAGCTCAGAACCCGCCCGTCGAAAGTCGGCGGAACGTTGATGTTGCAATAAAAGCTGCGCAGTCTGCCGTCCGGGTTCTGGAAACGGAAAATATTATACCAGCGATTAAGCCAGTAGTACTCCCTGCTGATGGTTCCACGTGCAACAATGCCGAGCAACTGATGCCGGACTTCTTCCTCAAACTCCGCATCCAGAACAAGCAGGTCATCCTCCAGACTCTTGATTCGCGCAGGCCAACGGCGATGCTCCCTGCCATCGTATTTACACGCGCTGACTACAATCTGCCGAGCAACACTATCATCCACGTAAACATAACTCCTAAGGTCAGGCCGACCTCGCCCGGTTTTGTTGAGCGTGCTCTTTCTTCAGGTAAAGCTTAAGGAGTCGGCGCGACGACAAACCTTCAAGTAGTTGTTCACTTGAAAGACGGCAAACAGCAGATAAGATGCCGTTTCTGTGTTTCAGCCTTTGTCAGCTGAGCTAATGAACAGGATTGCTCAGAACGCCGATTCCTTCAACTTCGACCTCGACCACATCGCCCGTCTTTAACTTTGAGACTCCAGAGGGCGTTCCAGTCGCAATCAAATCACCTGGATATAAAGTCATTACCTGAGAAATGTAATGGATAACAAAGGGAACGGAAAAAGCCATTGCGGATGTGCGCGCTTGCTGTCTAATCTGACTGTTGACGCGCGTTGTGACCATCAAATCGCCCGGAGCAAGAGAGGTTTCAATAAAAGGGCCGACGGGGCAGAAGGTGTCGAAAGACTTGGCGCGTGTGAATTGCACATCCTTGCGCTGTAAATCTCTGGCCGTTACATCGTTGACGCACGTGTAGCCGAAAACATAAGCCAGAGCATCGTCCTGCTCGCCTAGATTGCGCGCTACGCGTCCGATAACGACCCCGAGTTCGCCCTCATGCTCTACCTGATTAGAGACGGCAGGCAATTCAATGGCGTCGCCGCCCGCGACGATGGCCGAGGGCGCTTTGAGAAAAAGCAGAGGTTCGGATGGCATCTGATTGCCAAGCTCGGCGGCGTGGTCTCTGTAGTTGCGGCCGACGCAGATAATCTTTGACGGGGCGACAGGGGCCAGCAGCCTGACTTCGCTCAGAGGGATTTTGTCGGAGCTGCCCTGTAAAGGCTTGGAGAAGGGCTCGCTCTCGATGAGCGGGTTGACCATCAAATCCTCTACAATACCGTATTGCGGATTGAGGGATGACGGATGTGTGAAGCGACAAATTTTCATGGCTCTTAATTGCTATGGAACGGTGTCGGAGACGACTTCCGAAGGCGCGCTCGTATTGCCTGCTGTATCAACGGCCCGCAGGTAGTAAAAATATTTTTTGCCGCTCTCGATTGTTTCGTCCTGAAAGGTCGTGCGCGTCAAAGGGGCGTCATTCAATTTAATCCAGTTCTCTTTGGGCAAGTCAGGGTCAACAGAGCGATAAATATTATAGCCAGCGATATCACGCTCAGGATTGGCAGGGAAGAAGATGGAGATGCGTCCCGGTGCTGCATTGATGCGTATGTCTGCGGGCGGCGAAGGAGCGAAAACGTCCGAAGGCTCTGCTGCAAGGGCGTTGGAATTCAAGCTCTCGACCTGCGCGCCGCCTGTTCCCAAGGAGACCGAACGGACAATGTAAGTGTACTTCTCGCCGAAGCGGAAATTCTTGTCAACGTAATTTGTGCTGCTGATGAGCGACGTGTTAAGAGGCGTCTGGCTGATCTCATTCTGAGATTGTTCGATTCGATAGAGGTTGTAGCCCAGGAGATTGACAGGCGTTGAGCCGTCAATGTTGGTGGCCGGAGCTTTCCAACGCAGCGTGATGCCGGCTTCGCTGACCTCTCTGTCGAGCAGGACTGGAGGCTCTGCGATCTTGGCGGCCGGTTCAATCAGTAAGAAATTGGAGAAGGCTGCGCGCTGGCCTGCGGCGTTGACGTAGCGCAGGGCGTATCGCAGGCGCGTCGGCTCGCCTGCCAGTTCAAGTGTGTCAATATAGTTGATGGTCTGGTCGGCGGCGCTGATTGTTTCGTAGGGAATCGAGCCGATAAGCGTAGAGCGCGTGGCAAACTCCTCTTCGGTCAAAGGCAAGGGGGCCGTTGGCTTCTCCGCGAGGCGGTAAATATCTATCCGGCGAATGCTCTGCACACTGCTCGAAGCAGCATTACGCAGCAGAGCGGGCCAACTCAAAATAACCTGGTTGCCACGCTGCACGCCCGAAAGCAGTTCGGTTCGCTGCGGCACGTTTTCGAGCGGCGGTAGCGGCGGGCGACGTTTGCCGCAGCCTGCCAGCAAGACGCAAACTACAAGGATGAGGGAGCAGCTTATTAAACTGACGGAGGGGAGACAAAAGCGGCGCAACGCATCCGGCGGCTGACACCTCTGCGTCGAATCTTGAAACGGAAACTGTTTGCCGGAAGCGGAAACTTTTCTCACAGGATGTAGCGGCTCAGGTCTTGGTCTTTCACGGTCTCGGCAAGCATGCGGTCAACGTAAGCTGCGTCTATGCGTTGCTGTTTGGGTTCAAGGTCCGGGCCTTCAAAACTGATTTCGTCGAGCAACTTTTCCATGATGGTATGCAGGCGGCGCGCGCCTATGTCTTCCGTCTGTTCGTTGACGCGTGCGGCGAAGTTGGCGATGGTGTCAATCGCGTCCTCCGTAAAATCCAGTTCGACGCCCTCCGTTTCCATCAATGCGCGATACTGTTTGATGAGCGCGTTTTTCGGTTCCGTGAGAATACGCTTGAAGTCTTCGACCGTTAAGGATTCCAGTTCGACGCGAATAGGGAAGCGGCCCTGTAGCTCTGGAATCAAATCCGAGGGCTTGGAGACGTGAAAAGCTCCGGCGGCGATAAAGAGTATGTGGTCTGTTCTGACCATGCCGTAGCGCGTGTTGACTGTTGTCCCTTCAACGATCGGGAGAATGTCGCGCTGTACGCCCTCGCGCGAAACGTCAGGCCCGTGGCCCGATTCGCGCCCCGCTATTTTATCCAACTCATCCAGGAAAATAATGCCAGAGGATTCAACGCGTTCGAGGGCTGAGCGGGCGACCGTGTCCATATCAATCAGGCGCTCTTCCTCTTCCTGCATGAGGTATTCCATCGCCTCGTCAACGCGCATCTTGCGCCGCTTGGTGCGTCCCTGAAAGAGATTGCCCAGCATATCCTTCATGTTGATGCCCATCTCTTCGACGCCCTGTGGACCAGCCAACTCAATCGTCGGAAAACTCTTCTCGCGCACTTCTATCTCAACCATGCGGTTGTCTAGTTTGCCGGAGCGCAGTTGTGCACGCAGCTTTTCACGCGTCCTTTGAAAATTGTCGTCGCGGCCTGCGGTTTCCGTCTCAGGCTGCGTCGCTTCATGCGCTTCGGTTTCGTCGAAATCGAAGAAGCCTGTCGAGAGGGAGTTTTTGGGCGGCGGGAGAAGCAGGTCGAGCACGCGCTCTTCGACGTTGAGCTCGGCTTTGTCGGCTATCTCCTCGATCTTTTCCTCGCGCGTCATCTCGACGGCAATCTCCGTCAGATCGCGAATCATGCTCTCCACATCGCGCCCTACGTAGCCGACTTCCGTAAACTTGGAGGCTTCGACCTTCAAGAAAGGTGAACTGGACATGCGCGCAAGGCGACGCGCAATCTCCGTCTTACCGACGCCCGTCGAGCCGATCATAATAATATTCTTCGGCATCACATCGGCTGCCATGTCCGGCGCGAGTTTCTGACGGCGGACGCGATTGCGCAGGGCGATGGCGACGGCGCGCTTGGCGTTGCGCTGGCCGACGACGTGCTTATCAAGCTCTGTGACAATCTGACGAGGCGTCATCTCGTCGAGCCGTACGTCTTCTTCCGTTTCACCTGAGAGATAGATGACCATATCAGTTTTCAGTTTTCAGTTTATGGTTTTCAGTTAGCAGGTTAAAAAAACGGTTACTGAAGACCGAGCACCGAAAACTGTTTCTCAAATTTCTTCGACGATAATATTCGGATTGGTATAAATGCAAATATCGCTCGCGACGCGCAGGGCTTCGACGGCGATTTCGCGCGCAGGTAACTCCGTATGTGTCATCAGCGCGCGTGCGGCTGCGAGCGCGTAAGCTCCGCCGGAGCCTATGGCGAGCACTCCGTCGTCGGGCGCAATCACGTCGCCGTTGCCGGAGAGCAGAAAAGAGCTTTTCTCATCGGCGACGACGAGCAGTGCTTCGAGATGACGCAGCATCTTGTCTGTGCGCCAGTCTTTGCTCAGCTCTATGGAGGCGCGCTCAAGGTTGCCGTGATACTGTTCGAGCTTGCCTTCAAAGCGTGTCAGGAGCGAGAAGGCATCGGCGGTCGCGCCAGCGAAACCGGCCAGAATCTTGTCGTTATAGAGACGGCGCACTTTGCGCGCCTTAGACTTCATAACCGTATCGCCCATCGTCACCTGCCCGTCTCCGGCCAGTGCGACGTGCTCGAAGCGGCGTACGAGCAGGACAGTCGTACTGCGAATTTTTGTGGATTCATTAGTCGTCATCGCAACAGAGCACTATAGAAACAGGCCGAAAGGTAAGTCAAGCCGTGCAGCATGAAAGTGGAAGCGAGACACGGCTTGCAAACTACGTAAGAGGTAGACGGGCGCTAAGCGCTGCGGAGATTTTGCGTTATGATTGGCGCGACAGCGGCCCCGCGCGCTTTTGAGACAGTCGCTCTGGGCCAATCGCCACATGAAAGGGTTTTCGGAGAATGGCAGACGCACGACCGCGCATAGGCATCACTATGCGTTTAGAGCTTGAGACAGACCGTTTCTATCTTTCTCGTTACTATAGCGAAGCAGTTGAGGCGGCGGGCGGTGCGCCCGTTCACATCAGCCTGATTCCTGACCCGGACTATATCTCGGCAGTGTTGGCGAATCTGGACGGGATACTCCTGCCGGGAAGCGATTCTGATGTTGACCCCTTGCGCTACAATCACGAGCCGCACCCTAAGCTGGGCGCAGTACATCCCTTAAAGGATGCGACGGACGCGCTCGTGCTTGAAGAAGTTGAGCGGCGCGCAGTACCGCTGTTTGCCATCTGCTTCGGCATGCAAATCTTAAACGTCGTGCGCGGCGGCACACTGATACAGGATATAGTGAGCCAGATGCCTGAGGCCATCAAGCACCAGCAGGGAGTGCCGCGCGACAGGCAGTCTCATCGCGTGCGCTTGCTCGAAGGGAGCCTGCTGGCGAAACTGGCCTTGGGCGAGAGCGCTCTGGTCAATAGCCATCATCATCAGGCGATAGAGACTGTGGGCCAGGACCTCGTTGCAACTGCCTGGACGGCCGACGGCCTTGTCGAAGCCCTCGAAGACCCCAGAGCGGAACGCTTCGCCCTGGCAGTGCAATGGCATCCTGAAATCGCCTGGGAGCGCGACCAGTTTTCAAAAGCACTCTTCAAGCATTTCGTACAGGCCACAGCCGTATATGCCGGAACCAACCTTGAGTCAAAAACTGTGGCCGTCCAGTGATTTACAAGGCCACGCGTCCGATAACGCCGTAGGTGGGCGGCTTCATCGCCTTAGCTTGTTAATGAGGGAAGATTACTGAGAAGAGGGTTTGATATTTGATGAGGCAGGAAGGCATGATGCTTGAGGGGCGTGTGGCGATTGTGACGGGCGGGTCGCGCGGGATTGGCAGGGCAACGGTCGAGAGGCTGGCCGGGCAGGGCGCGGACGTTGCGATTAATTACGTGCAGGACGAACGGGCTGCCAGCGAAACTGTCGCAGCCGCAAAGCGACACGGCGTTAGGGCCAGAGCCATCCGGGCTGATGTGGCGCAGGCGAGCGAAGCAGAGGAGTTGGTGCGAGCAACAATCGAGGAATTTGGAAGGCTGGACATACTTGTCTGCAATGCCGGCATCTGGGCGGGCGCGGCTATAGAGTCTCTGGACGAAAAACTGTGGGATAGTGTGCTGGACATCAACCTGAAGGGCACTTGGGCTGTCTGTCGTGCGGCCGTGCCGCAGATGAAGCGGCAGGGAAGCGGGCGTATAGTCATCGTCAGCTCGACGGCCGGACAGCGCGGTGAAGCCGGTTATTCGAACTACGCTGCCTCGAAGGGCGGGCAGATATCCTTCGCTAAATCTCTGGCGGCGGAACTGGCTCAGCATCAGATCAACGTCAACGCGGTCGCGCCCGGCTGGGTTGAGACGGAGATGACGACGAAGGCGTTCGTTGATAGTGAATACAGGAAGATTGTCGAGCAGAGCATTCCGCTCGGGCGCGTCGCAACGCCCGACGATATAGCGCTGCCGATTCTGTTTCTCTGTAGCGAATGGGCCAGACATATCACTGGCGAGGTGTTGAACGTTAACGGCGGCTCTGTGCTGTGCGGCTAAAAGGGATGGCTGCGAAAGGTTCTTTCTTACTGTAAAACTTGAAGTGTCGGCACGGCGACAATAGTTAAGTTAATATTTCAGCCGGCGGCCGTAAAGTTGTAGTAATGATGACGCTTATGCTTTACGTGGCTTGCCTCTCGGTTGAATCCGTTGAAGAGCAAATTTCTGTGAAGGCTTGAGGGAAAAGGGTCATAAATAATATGAAGCTGGGGCTGGAGAAATTACTGAACGAGGAATTGAGCCGTTTACGCGGCGCGCGACTGGGGTTGATTTGCAATCAATCTTCCGTTAACCATCAACTGCGACACGCGGCTGACCTTTTACATGAGCATAGGGATGCCAAGCTGACGACGCTTTTTGGCCCGCAGCATGGGATTCGCGGCGACGTGCAGGACAACATGGTGGAGACTGCGCACGCCTTCGATAGTGTGACGGGAGTTCCAATCTACTCGCTCTACAGCGAGACGCGCGAGCCGACCGAAGAGATGCTGTCGAACACAGACGTGCTCGTCTTCGACATGCAGGACATAGGCTGTCGCATCTACACCTTCGTCTACACCCTGGCTAACTGTATGCGTGCGGCGAAAAAATATGGCCGGCGCGTGATTGTCTGCGACCGTCCGAACCCTATTAACGGAGTCAGCGTTGAGGGAACAATCCTTGAGCCGGAGTTTGCGTCCTTCGTCGGACAGTATCCGATTGCGACGCGCCACGCCATGACGGTCGGCGAACTGGCACGTATGTTCAACGACAAGTTCGCAATCAATTGTGATTTGGAAATAATCAGGATGGACGGCTGGAGCCGCGAGCAATGGCTTGACGAGACGGATGCCCCCTGGGTGATACCCTCGCCCAATATGCCTACGCTAGAGACGGCAACGGTCTTTCCGGGCACAGTCCATCTGGAGGGAACGCAGATGTCCGAAGGGCGCGGCACGACCAGACCCTTCGAGCTCATAGGTGCGCCCTACATAGAGGCTTCCGAATATGCAAGACAACTAAACGCCATAGGCTTCGCGGGCGTCTATTTCCGCGCCTGCGGTTTTCAGCCTACTTTCCAGAAGCACGCAGGACGAACTTGCGGCGGCGTGCAGATTCACGTAACAAATCGCGATGAGTTTGAGCCTGTCATCGTCGGGGCGGCTACGGTCAAGATAGCGCACGACCTGTACATGGAGCATTTCAAGTGGAAAGAGCCGCCTTACGAATACGTCTTCGATAAAAATCCTTTCGACGTGATAGCAGGGACGGACAAATTGCGAATCTCTATCGAGCAACAAGAAAGCCTCGAACAGATTAAACAGAGCTGGCAGGAAGCTTTGGAGAATTTCAAGCGCGAGCGCGAGTCGTTCCTGCTTTACTAGGGAAAGGGAAGACGGAAAGGCTTTGCAGTCTCTTGACGAACTCTTGGAAGAATGTGGACGTTTGCACGGGCATCTCTGCGCGGGCCAACTGCTGGGGGTACGCATGGCCTTGCTGGGCTGCCAACTGATTAATCTCGCGGACCCGCGCGGCGCAGACCGTAAGAAGCTGATCGTGTGGGTTGAGATAGACCGCTGCATGGCGGATGCTGTGGGGGCCGTGACGGGAGTGAGGCTTGGAAAAAGAAGCCTGAAGTATTTCGACTACGGCAAGGTCGCGGCCAGTTTTCTGAATACTGAGACAGGAGAGGCCGTGCGCATCGTCGCGCTCGAAGAGTCGCGCGCGATGGCTGACGAGCGTTATCCTGAGATTGAGAATAAAAAAGAGAGACAGTTTCGTGCGTACAGGGAAGCGACGGACGGAGAGTTGTTCAAAGTAGAGAAGGTAGCGGTCACGTATGGCTCTATGGATGCTCCGGGGCGACCCCTTGCGCGTGTCTTCTGTACGCGCTGCGGCGAGGGCGTCAACGACGGGCGGGAAGTAGTTGGGGCGAAGGGCGAACAACTGTGCCGTCCGTGCGCTCGCGGAGGCTATTACAGAAGCCTCACAACGGATGAGACGGGCGATGCCTGACGTCCGTCAAGAGCCTTTGCGGCTTGATGATTTCAAACTGAGCACGAGCAGGCGAGATTTCATACCTCTTAATTAAAGATGAGAGCCAACGCGCGGGCGAACTGCGGTCAACTAAGATTCGCCCGGAGCATTGCGAAGTATGCGGCGCACCTTTTGAGAAGTTTGGACAGAGCGGCTGCTGCAATTTTAATCAAAGCTTTCAAAATTGATAGCAGCACTGGCATTGTTCAGTCTTAGTCTTCATGCGGGTCCGATAACGTCCGTGGTTTGATGAGGGAGATGATTTTTCATCTGCAAATGTTGAGAGCAATTCTGTGCGGGCTGCTGATGTTTGTGTGCTGTTGCGTCGTCTGGCGTGCGGAGGCGTTGGGGCAGAGCGGGCGTAAGAATCCGGCGGGTCAGACGGTGACTGGCGCTGAAGAGAAGGGGACTAGTGCTGAGGCTGATGTTGATGTGTTGAGAGTGCGCACGGATGAGGTGCTGCTGCCCGTCTCCGTGCGCGATTGGTCCGGCATGAGCATCAACGGGCTGAACAGGGACGATTTTATAGTCTATGACGAAGGGATGCGGCAGGAGATACGCAGCTTCAACAGGCAGCGCGTGGCCGCCAATATAGTCTTGCTGCTTGACGCGTCCGGGAGCGTGTTTCAGCAGATGCGCTTCATACGAGAGGCTGCCAAGGGCTTCATAGAGGCTTTGCTGCCCGAAGACAAGGTCTGCGTGATGCAGTTTGCAGACAAGGTAGAGCTTTTACAGGATTGGACTCCGGCCGCGCAGGCTGCGGCGCTGGAGAAAGCGCTGGACTGGCGTTATCATCCGGGCGAGAGCACGACCTTTTACGACGGCCTCTACCTAGCTGCGGAAGACCAGTTAAGCAGAGTAGAGGGACGACGCATAGTCATCCTGCTGACGGATGGCATAGACACTGCGGAGCGACGCAGGGCAGGCTTTAACGATGCGCTGAACGCCGTCAGGCGCGCGGAGGCCAGTATCTACGTGGTCAGCCTGACGGGCATGCTGCGCGAGATGATTACGCGTCGCGCGGGCCTCCAAGGCAGGCAGAATTTAATGCGCGGTTACGACCCGCAGGTGGTTCGTCGTTATCTGAAGTTGATAGACGATTCGGAGAAGCAACTGACCAGTATAGCCACGCAGACTGGAGGCCGCATTATTCTCCCCTTAAAGGATGAAGACTTAGCAGGGGCCTACAGAGCGATTGCAGACGAACTGCGTGCGCAGTACATTATCACTTACAAACCCAATCCGCCGGTTGCAGCAGGGCAATGGCGGCGTGTGCGCGTCCTTGTCCTGCCCGGCGGCTACGAGGTTGCCGCCAGAGAGGGCTACACAGGGCGCGTTCAGTAATTTTTTGAAAAGAGCGGAGAGCAGGCGAATTGACATCCAGAGAAAAGCGAAGCGAAGCGGCCACAGTTGAGCCGTCGGCAGTTTCCACGCAGGCATGGTTGATGGGAGCCTTGGCCTGGTTTGTTCCGGGCGCTGGACACGTCGCGCAGGGGCGCTGGGGGCGTGGCCTTCTCATAGGCGGAGCTGTGATAGCCATGTTTGTGACAGGGCTCATCTTCGGCGGCCACCTGTTTCCAATCTGGGAGAACCAGAGCAGCGGTGGCTCTTCGCCTCTGTTGCAGGTTCCTCCGATGATAGCTAACCTGGGCGCCGGCATCTTTTATCTAATCTGCTGGGTGACGGGCACTGGCTTTGTGGAACACGCCAATTACGAGACTTTCGAGTATGGCAACACTTTTTTGCTGGTCGCCGGCCTGCTGAATTACCTCGGGATGCTGGATGCCTTTGATATAGCCGTCGGGAGGAAGCCTTGAAGCACTTGCTGGTAATGATGCTGTTCGCATCTCTGGTGGCCGTGGTCTTTGGCGTAGTGGCGCGTAATAGCCGTCGGGAGCGAATGGTCTACGGCCTAAAGATATTCGCCGAGTTCATAGGCATAGGGCTGGCGCTCGCTTGGCTTCTATATTTCTTTCCTTTTTAGCAGCCCTTGCTTGCCTAAGACAGTTGAGGCGAGTAAGTGCTGCGTCCGATAATCTCCCGTTGATGCTAGAGTGAAGCGCGTTCAAAAACATGGGTTTAGTCGAAACAGAAGCCATAGTCTTGAGGGTCTATCCGTTAGCGGAAGCGGACAAGATAGTTGTTTGCCTGACGCGTAGTGCGGGCGTGGTGCGCGCTGTGGCTAAAGGGGCCAGACGATTGAAAAGCCGCTTCGGCGCGGGCCTGGAGCCCTTCACGCTGCTCAGCCTGAGCTACTTCGAGAAAGAGCACCGCGAGTTGGTGACGCTGCGCCAGACAGACATACAGCGCTCCTACTTCAAGCTTTCGCAGAGGACGGAAACGGTTGCGGCGCTGGCTTATTTGAGCGAACTGGTGATGGAATTTGCGCCGCCGCACGAGCCGAACGAAAAGCTCTTCAGGATGGTCAGGGCCACGCTGGAGTCCGTTCCTGAAGGCCCCGCGGATCTATCTCCGCTGCTGCGTTATTTCGAGATCTGGACGCTCAAACTGGCAGGATTCCTGCCGGAACTGCGTCGTTGCACGCAATGCGGCAAAACAATCAACGATGAAGAGAGCAGCTACCTCAACGCCGAATTCAAGTTGCGCTGCGCTACTTGTAGCAGCCGCATGGGAATGCTTCTGTCCGGCGCGACGCGTGCGCAAATAAGGGCTATCCAGAGAGTTCCGCCGGGCGATTACCTGCTGTCCGCTCAAAGCCACATGGACGACTCCAAGGGGGAATTAGCGCAGTTGACGCAGAAATTGATTAGCCATGTGCTTGAACGCAGCCCGCGCGTGTCCGCTCATTTCGGTTAAGTCCCCAAAGTAATTCTTGAGCCAGCAGGACGTTTTTCCAGACGGCGACCAACGAAGGTTTGTATGCGGCACGGCGGAAGATTAATAGAGAGATATATACTAGGCGCAATCCTGCCCTATCTTTTGCTCTCGGCTCTCCTGCTGGCCGCAATTCTATTTGCACAACAGGCCACCAGAATTGCAGAACTACTCGTCTCGACGAGGGTTCCGCTGGCCCTTGTGCTGGATGTGCTTGCGGCCTTATTGCCCAACGTGCTGATTTTTGCCATTCCGATGGCGACTTTAGCAGGGACTGTGATCGGTTTCAGCCGCCTGGGCGGCGATAGCGAACTGGTGGCGATGCGTGCGGCCGGCATAGGCACTTGGAATATGCTCTGGCCTGTGCTCGCTCTGGGCCTCCTTTTAACAGGCCTCACACTCTATTTAAACCTACAGGTTGCTCCTCAATCCGCACGCGTCTGGAAGCGTGCGACGCTGCGCGCTGCCCTCTATAAGCTGGATTCGCCCGTTGAGCCAAGGTCGTTTACGACGGATATTCCGGGGTTCGTCATCTACGTCAGAGATGGAGATAAAGAGCAGGGGCGCTGGGGCAGGGTATTCCTCTACTCACAGTTGAAGGACGGCGGGACGCAACTCGTCACGGCGCGCAGCGGGCGCATAGACACTGCCGCGGAACGCTCCGAATTAGTGCTGAGCGATGCGGCAATTACCACGCTCCCGCCTAAAAACGCGAAGCAGGAGGCCCCTTACGTGACAGAGCGGCTGGCGCAGGTCAGAGTCCTTTTGGAGACGGGGCGCAAGGCACTACTTGAACGCCTGCGGCAGGAGCAGGTAGAGCCGGAAGAAATGGATTGGGATGCGCTTGGCGAGTTTGCTGCGACACAGACAGGGCCTAAGAGGCTCGAAGTCCTTACGCTCTGGCACAAAAGGCTGACCTTTGGCCTGACGCCTCTGGTCTTCAGCCTGCTTGGGGCTGCCGTGGGACTGCGCGTGAGAAAAGGCGGGCGCGGGCTGGGAGTCTTCTTATCGTTGCTCCTGATGATTACGTATTATCTGGCCTCGCTCGGTGGCGAACAGATGGCACGCGCCGGAACATTATTGCCTGTAGTTGGAGCCTGGCTGGCAACGGCCTTATCCATGCTTGGCGCTCTAATAATACTATTCGCCAACCAGCGAACGTTTTTAGGTTGGCGAACGCGAGGAGGGAAGGATGGGTCCGATAACAGAGCTTCCTTCCCAGAGCGACTCACAATAAATAAAAGCCAGCAGCCAAAAGCCAGCAACGCGCGCCTATTGAGCTTTCCCAGTTTGCTTGACGCTGGCGTCGTTCGCTCTCTAACGCTTAGCTTCGTCGCTGCCCTCGTCTCTCTAACCGCTATCTTCCAAATATTTACGCTCTTCGAACTCTGGCGATTTATCGCCGCAACGGCAACAGGGACAGGGATGGTCGCCAGATATTTGCTCTTCCTGCTGCCGTTCATCATTGTCCAACTGCTTCCCGCAAGCCTGCTGATAGCCGTGCTGGCCTCCTACGCACTGATGGCGAGGCGGAGCGAGGTCGTGGCATGGTGGGCGTGCGGCCAGAGCGTCTATCGCCTGATGATGCCGGGTGTTCTGTTCGCAGCAGTGGTGGGCGGCGCTCTGTGGCTCATACAGGAACGGTTGATGCCTGAGACAAATAAAAAACAGGACGCCGTACGCGCACAGATACGCAACGGAGTCTCACGCGCAACGACCAGCCTGGGAAGGCAGTGGCTGGCTGCAACTGACACAGGGAGGCTTTACACCTACGATTTTGAAGAAGGCGGAACGCTCAAAGAGCCTGCCATCTACCAGTTGGATGACGAAGGAGTGCATCTGGCGCAAATAGTGAGAGGGCAGGCCGGAGAGTGGATGGACGTTGGTAAAATGAGGATTACGACGGCGGAATCAGTTGGCTTACGAGGCGAGCAGGTGATTACGGAGACCAGCAACGCGCTCGAAATCAACCAGGTGGCATCGCCGGATGTATTTAAGCCCGGCATTGACAAGCCTTCGCAATTAAGCGCGACGGATTTAAGCGCTTACATAAGAAAGATAAAGGGGCGGGGAGGCGAGACGGCCCCTCTGGTCGTAGCTCTCCAGCGCAAGTATGCGGAGCCCTTCAGCACACTGGTGATGACGCTCATAGGAATACCGCTGGCGCTGTCCTTCGGCCGTCGAAGTGCTATTGCGGCTCTTGCTTCAGCCGTTGTCATTGGCCTGATCTTCTGGGGGACAATCGGCGGCTTCCAACAGATGGGAACGTATAAGCTCCTGCCGCCTGCCGTGGCCGCCTGGGCACCGACAGTAATCTTTCTGGCGGCGGGCATTTATCTGCTCTCGCGTGCGCGAACCTAAAGATAAACAGGGCCCTTGGACGAGTGCGTGTGTCCCAAGGGCCCTGTTTACCAAACTCCGTAGCAGGAGGCTTTTTAAGTCCCTGTTTCCCAGCTTGAGAGGTATTCGGACTGCTCTGCGGTCAGCGTATCTATGGAGATGCCGAGCGCCCTCAGTTTAAGGCTGGCAATCTCCGTGTCCACTTCCTGCGGCAAGAGGTGCACGCCCGGCTTCAGCTCACCCTTTTTCTTCACCAGATACTCGACCGAGAGAGCCTGGTTAGCAAAGCTCATGTCCATTACGCTGGCCGGATGACCTTCGGCAGCGGCCAGGTTGATTAAACGGCCCTCGCCGAGGACTATAACCCGGTGACCTGTTTTGCTGACCTTGTACTCTTCCACAAAAGGTCTGAGCGTTTGCGCCTCTTCGGACATCTCCCGTAAGGCAACCAGGTTCAGTTCCAGATCGAAGTGGCCGCTGTTGCAGACAATTGCTCCATCCTTCATGGAGGCGAAATGCTGCTCATCTATTACGTGCCTGTTGCCCGTAACGGTCACAAAAATATCGCCCAACGACGCAGCCTGTGCGATTGGCATCACACGGAAGCCATCCATGACGGCTTCGACAGCCTTAATAGGATCAATCTCCGTGACAACGACATTGGCACCCATGCCACGCGCACGCAAGGCAACACCCTTGCCGCACCAACCATAACCGACTACCACCAGAGTGCGGCCGGCCAGCAGGATGTTGGTCGCACGTATAATACCGTCCAGGGTTGATTGGCCCGTGCCGTAACGGTTATCGAAAAGATGTTTTGTCTGAGCGTTATTGACCGCGATGGAAGGGAAGTTGAGCACGCCGCCGGCTTCCATTGCGCGCAAGCGAACGATGCCCGTCGTCGTTTCCTCCGTAGAGCCTATGATTTCGCGTGCCTGCTCGCCGCGCTCCTTAATCAAGGTGGCGACAACATCAGACCCGTCGTCAATGATTATCTCCGGCCTTGTATCCAGGGCTGTGCGGACGTGCCTGTTATATGTCTCCGTGGATTCGCCTTTAATGGCAAAGACTGGAACCTCCCAATCAGAAACCAGGGAGGCCGCGACATCATCCTGTGTCGAGAGCGGGTTGGAAGCGATGAGAACGGATTCAGCCCCAGCGGCCTTTAAGGCCCTGACTAGATTCGCGGTTTCGGTAGTGACGTGCGCACAAGCCAGTATTCTCACACCTAGAAGCGGTTGTTCTTGCGCGAAGCGTTCCCGGATGAGACGGAGAACGGGCATCTCGCGCTCCGCCCACTCAATCCTGCGTTTTCCAGCGGGGGCCAGATTGAGATCACTGACATCATGCGCAATTGAACGTACAGCAGTCATTTAGAAGTCCTCTTTTAATGTAATTGTTCAAGAATTGAAGGGGCCTGCCTGGATACCTTTTCGGCACTTTAGATTCCAGCGGCGGCTCTCAAGGCCTCTGCCTTATCTGTAGCTTCCCATGTAAAACCATCGCCCTCGCGCCCGAAATGGCCGTAGGCTGCGGTTTCTTTATAAATCGGGCGGCGCAGTCGCAGGTCTTCGATGATGCCGCTCGGAGTTAAACGGAAATGCTCGCGAATGAGCTCCGCCAAGGCAGTTTCGCTCAGGCGGCCTGTGCCGTAGGTATCTACTAGGACGGAGACAGGGTCTGCAACTCCTATTGCGTAAGCCAGTTGCACCATGCATTTCTCGGCAAGACCGGCGGCAACTATGTTCTTGGCAACGTATCTTGCGACGTAGGCGGCTGAGCGATCCACTTTAGTAGGGTCTTTTCCTGAAAATGCGCCTCCTCCGTGCGGCGCATAGCCGCCGTAGGTGTCAACTATGATCTTACGGCCCGTTAAGCCTGCGTCCCCTTGCGGGCCGCCTGTGACGAAGCGCCCTGTGGGGTTGATGTGATACTTTGTGCCTTTGTCTAGCAGTTCCGAGGAGATGGTCTTTTTGATGACCTGTTCCAAGATCTCTTCGCGCAACTGCTCATTGGAGACTTCCGCATCGTGCTGGGATGAGATGACGACAGCATCAACCCTGTATGGTCTTCCGTCTCTGTACTCAATCGTCACCTGTGATTTACCGTCAGGACGTAAGTAGGGAAGTTGTTTGGATTTGCGCACTTCAGACAGGCGTTTGGAGAGATGGTGGGCCAGTTGAATAGGAAGCGGCATCAGTTCCGGCGTCTCGTTGCAGGCGAAGCCAAACATCAATCCCTGGTCTCCTGCGCCGCCCGTATCAACGCCCATGGCTATATCCGGCGACTGTGTGCCGACGGCCGACAGCACGCTACAGGTATCGCAGTCGAACCCATATTTGGCCCTCGTATAACCAATCTCTCTAATGGTTTCACGTGCCACTTGAGAGAAATTGACCTGCGCTTTAGTAGTAATTTCGCCGGCGATGACCACTAATCCCGTCGTCACAAGAGTTTCGCAGGCCACGCGCCCTTTTTCGTCCTGCGCTAAGACCGCGTCCAGAACGGCATCCGAAATCTGGTCCGAGATTTTATCTGGATGGCCCTCTGTGACAGACTCTGACGTAAAAAGATAACTTCCTTCAGTACTCAAAACCACTTACTCCTTCTGTTTTGGCATTGTCCCAACTAGAGCAAAAGACCGCGTACTGTAACAGTCGTACATATGTGTGTCAAGGTATAAAAGGCTTTCATTAGCGCAACCCGGTGATAGGATAGTCTTAAATGTCTAAGCACATAATATATATTATCGGACGCAAAGAATATGACAAACTATATATTCCTGTTATAATTCCCCATCTCCTTGACGCACTGCATGGCTATCTACTACAGTGAATTTCAAGAAACCTTTACCTCTTTTTTGGGGATAGTTGAAGGCAAAAAGCGGCTTATGGCGATAAAGATTGAAGACATTTCAGGGATAAAGCTACCCGCCAAGACACATTCACGAATCGAGAAGATGCTTGAAGGGCTTCCGCGTGAACACACAAGAGGCATCGAACGCATCCGTCTAGTTGAAGCGATCAACGACCCCAGGCTCAAAAACCTACAGCAAAAGACAAATCTACCGGGCTTATATCATCCGCGACAGGGCGCACAACAGGCTTGGATCGAGATAGCCATGGGCGTGCTGCTTCCCCGCCAGAAATCATATCTCAAACGCCTTATGCCACGCCTTTCCTTCAAGGGCAATCTGGCCGCAGTAATTTTTTCTCTGGTCGGCCAGCACTACTACCTAACGCTCCGTCATTCAATCAAGAGGGGGCAGATAGAGTCTGCCGTCAGAGCTTATACGGAAAAACAACTAAAACTCTGGCACGAGAAGGAACACAATTTGAGGACTCGCTTCTTCAAGCCTTTTCAACCAACGCTTGAACGCTGGGGAAAAACCTTACAGAAACGGGCTGAAGCGGAAAAGAGGCGGAAACAATCCATTTAGGCCAAAGAGCTCAAAAACATGTCTGAGCACTACCAATTAGCCACCTAATCTTCTGACGACGGTGAGCCACTGCCTGTTGACGCACCATTCTCTTCGGCAAGCTCTTCGATTGCAAGCTTCAAGGCGGCAAGAACGTCCTCCGTCGAAGCCTTCGAACGACGGAAACGCAGCTCTAATTTAAATTCCTTCTTCGGCGGCGAAAAACGGAAAACGTAAGGCTTAGCGGCAGCCTTCTCAGCGCCGGCGCTTCCCTGCGCGCGTCTAGTGGCGCGAGCATCATCTCTGGTCATCCCTCTGGCTATGATCTCATCGGCCATCTGCGCCATAGCTCTCTCATCCGGCTGCCGTACGATCTCCAGCAAGAGCGATTTGGTGGCAATGTCGGCGCGCCGACATCGCTCGCGGACGGCCTCTGGGATAGCTGCAATCGAGAGCGCCTCGGTCACCGTGCTGCGGCTCTTCCCTACCTTGCGAGCCACCTCCTCGTGCGTATAGTTAAAGCGTTCGCAGAGCGCCTTCAGGCCATCCGCTTCCTCCCAGGGGGTCAGGTCTTTGCGCTGCATATTCTCTATCAGAGCGATTTCGGCTACAGCGCGGTCGTCAACATCCATCTCAATGCAGGGCACTTCCCTTAAGCCTGCTTCCCTGGCGGCCCGCCAACGCCTTTCTCCTGCGATAATCATCCAGCGGCCGCCCAGCCCCGAAGGCTTGACCAGCAGAGGCTCCAGCACCCCCTTCTCCTTGATGGAAGAGGTCAGGTCCTCCAGGTTGCCTATCTCCACCCTCGGCTGCTCAGGATTCGGGTCGAGTTTGTCCAGCGCTATCAGCCGCCCGACAGGCGTCGGACGATGCTGTGCTAACTCATCAACGTAGTGAGCGTCATGCCGCATACGCAAGCCCGACGGTAATCCTCTTTTAGACACGGCTGAACACCTCTTCACATAGCTTTGCATATTCGTTCGCCCCGGATGAGTGGGGCGCAAACGTAAAGATTGATTCCTTGTAGGCCGGAGACTCCTCTAAACGCACGCTCTTCGTAATCACAGTCTCAAACATTTTCGCCCCAAAAACCCTGCGAATTTGCTCGTGAACCTCGCGCGCTAAGGTCGTCCGCTTGTCGTGCAGCGTCACCAGTATGCCCAGCACCTGCAAATTCGGGTTCGGCCTGGCCTTCACCTTCTCTATCGTCTCAAGCAGGTCGTCCGTACCTTCCAAGGCGAAGTAAGAGGATTGGATAGGAATCAGGACGTGTGTCGCGGCCACCAGGGCGTTGACCGTAATCAGCCCCAGCGTCGGCGGCGTGTCTATGACAATCAAATTGTACTTCCCCAGAAGAGTTTCCAGGCGGTCTTTCAAACGGAAAGGGGCGTCGAAGTCGCCCACCAGTTTCGATTCCAGCTTGGCCAGGTTGATTCTCGCGGGAATAATATCTAAGCCGGCAACAGTAGTCTTGTAAATTGATTCCTCCACTTCGCCTTGCCCGTCCATCAGCAATTCGTAAGCGGAGCGGTTGACCGTCTGCGGGTCTAAAAAGGAGATGGAGCTATTAGCCTGCGGGTCCAGATCCACAAGCAAAACCTGCTTACCGCGCCGTGCAAAGGCTGCCGCAAGGTTGATGGCGGTCGTCGTCTTGCCCACGCCGCCCTTCTGATTCGCAATCGCGATAACCATTAACAAACTCTGAAAAACTCTCTATCTCAAACTGTCTGCATCCAGCAACGAATATCAAGAAGCTTACTTTTTACATAGGCAAATCCCCGGCCTCGCCAATCACATCCGGCCATTCCTCGTCATCCATTGAGCCTGCCTCGTCCGTTTCCTCTCCACCGTTTTCAACCGTATTACGCGAAGCCCGTATGACCTCCTGATCCACGTAAATCGGGCAATCCGCCCTCAAGGCCAGGGCTATTGCGTCCGACGGCCTGGAGTCCAGCAGCATCGCAGTCCCTTCCATCGTGCGCATCTCTATCACCGCAAAAAAGGTGTTATCTCGCAGCTCCGTAATCACCACGCGCTCCACTCTCGCTCCCATCTCAACGATTAAATTCCGCAGCAGGTCGTGTGTCATTGGCCTCTGCGGCGCGATTTTCTCTATCTCCAAGGCGATAGCATTCGCCTCATAAGCGCCCACCCAGATTGGAAGCATCGTCTCACTATTCACATCTTTTAAGATAATGATCGGCGTCCCGCTATTCGGGTCCATCATCAAAGCTCTAATTTTAACTTCTATTTCCATACGAAACCCTCAGGTAATTTCTGATTATGCGCGGAGACTCTCAAACCACTTCGCCGTAGAGGCTGTTAACCTTCGCCTCTCTAATCCGAACTTCCGCAATCTGCCCTGCCATAGACGCACGGCCTGGAAAATTGACGACCTTATGGCAAGTCGAATGTCCCATCATATCTTTCTCCGACTTAGCGCTCTGCCGCTCAACCAACACTTTAACTATACGTCCCACATAACCCGCGTAGATCTGGCTCTGAATCTTTCGCTGCACACCTTCGAGCGCCTTAAAACGCTCTCCCTTCTCCTCTTTGCTGACATCATCCAAGAGAGCGGCCGCGGGTGTGCCAGGTCTCTCGGAATACTTGAAGATGTACAGGCCATCGTATTGACATCTCTCGACTAATCCAACCGTCTCTTCAAACTCTGCCGGCGTCTCCCCGGGAAAGCCTATGATGATGTCACTCGTTAAAGAGAGCTTGCGGCGGGAATTCTTGATTGCGTCAATACGGCGCAAATAGTCTTCAATCTTATATCCTCTACGCATGGCCTTGAGCACCCTGTCGCTTCCAGACTGCACGGGCAGGTGTATCCAGTCGCACAGATTCTCATGCTCTTCAATGGCAGCAATAATATCTACATGAAAATCGCGTGGGAAGGAGGTCGTAAACTTGATTCTTTCCATCCCCGTCGCAGCGACCGCACGCAACAATCTGGAGAAAGGCGTCGCCCCGCTGAATCCTTCCAAACCCGCATCCGTCTTCGGCCGGTAGCTGTTGACGTTCTGCCCTATCAAGTGTATCTCGCGGAACCCCTGCTCGCGCAGCCTGCGAACGTCTTCGACGATTTCCCAAGCAGCACGACTCTTCTCACGTCCCCTCGAATAAGGCACTATGCAATAGGAGCAGAACTTATTGCAGCCCTCTATGATGGGCACAAAGGCAACGTGCGCAGAATGGCGTTCGGCGGCAGACACATCCCAGGACTCGCCCTCCGCGCGTTCTCCCAGATCAAAGGCCCTCCGCTTCCCTTCTCCTGCTTGCTCTATTAAAGAAGGAAGACGGTCAGTCGCGCGCGTGCCAATCAACAGATTGACGGACGGGGAGTTTTCAAAGATTGACTCGCCCTCAAGTTGTGCCACGCATCCCATCACGCCGATTAGAGGCTGCGCCCCCTTGCGTAATTTGCGCACCTCGCCGATACGCGTATAAACCTTCTGTGCAGCGCGCTCTCTGACCGAGCAGGTATTAAAAATAACCACGTCGGCCGCATCAGGCGCGTCTGCCATCTCATAGCCCGCAGAGCGCAGGCGCGTCGCGGCTCTCTCCGTGTCTGCAACATTCATCTGGCAGCCTAAGGTTTCTATATAAACGCTCGCACTCATATCTTTCTCTTATTCCTATCCGCTCAGAGCCACGAAGTGTATCAGAAATTCACTACTCTGTTGATATTCTTTCTTCAAACTTTCGATGATTTTTTCCCGGTCGAGGAGCGGCCTCTCTTTTTATCCGACTGCTCCAGCAGCCAACGCGCCGTCTCCCTTGCAGTCAGAGCCTGCTCATCGCCACCAATCATGCGCGCCAGTTCGCCTACGCGTTCATCCATTTCGAGTTCCTTGATGATCGTCTGCGTGCGGCCTTTGATAACTGTTTTCTCTATTAAATAGTGGTGGTCAGCGAAGCGTGCGATCTGCGGCTGATGCGTGACACAAAGGACCTGCTTTGTTCCTGCCAGAGACTTCAAACGTCTGCCGACTGCCTCCGCGACGCGTCCGCCAATTCCCACGTCTATCTCATCAAAAATGAGCGTTTCAGCCTCTTGTTGATTGTCCTCTTTCTGTCCCGTGCCAATTGTACGCAGGGTCAGCATCAGCCTCGAAAGCTCTCCCCCAGAAGCGACATGGGCCAAGGGCCGCGGACTCTCCCCCGGATTGGCCGAGAGCAGGAATTCCACGCGATCTATTCCATTTGGCGAGAAATAATAACTCCTATCTTCTTCCAAACCTTTTTCCGATAACCCACTTAGATTACCACTGACGTTATCGGACGCGTGGAAATCTGTTGTCGAGATGGTGACGATAAACTGTGCGTTTTCCATCGCCACATGCTTCAAATCATTCATCACGCGTTGCTCTAATCTATTTTTAGCAAGCTGCCGGCAACTGGAGAGTTGTTCAGCTAAAGTTTTGTAATCCGTTTCGGCAATCCGTAGTGCCTCTCTAAGGATTGGCTCTCTCTCCGCTATCTCGTTAAAGCCTGCGAGTCGCCCAGACAATTCATCCAGAATCTTAACTACGCCTTGCAAGTCTGTGTTGTACTTGCGTTTTATCCTTTCCAGCTCTGCCAGGCGAGTTTCAATTTCACTCAACCTTGCTGGAGAGAAATCGAGCGTTGCCCCGTACTGACGCAAAGTGTCCGCTATATCCGTGAGCGAAGCTATCACCTCTTCCAGACCTTCCGCCGCAGGATTAAGTCTGGCATCAATTTTACTCAACTCTTCGAGGCATCTGCGCACGGAGGAAAGCCCTGAAAGAACGCTCGCGTCGCTCTCGTACAACTCCATGTAAGCGCTAGATGCTAATTGAAGTGCTTTCTCAGCGTGTGCCAGCAGTTTCCTTTCCGCTTGAAGTTCAGCATCTTCATCAGGTTTTGGAGCCAGAGCCTCCAGTTCCGACAGTTGATATTGCAGTAGGTCGCTCGCTTTTTCTCGCTCCGTAGCCTCTCTTTCCAGTTGAGACAGAGCCTCTCTTGCTGCCTGCCAGCGCGAATAAGCCTCAGAGACTTGCTTCCTTAAAGGGAGACACCCTGCGAATTGATCCAGCAATTCCAGATGCGACTGTGCAGACAGCAGCGCACGCTGCTCCCCCTGCCCGTGTGTTTCAACCAGTAATCGCTGTAGAGAGCGCAAAGTATTGACCGTCACAGGCTTTTCGTTAATGTAGATGCGGTTCTTGTTGTTCGTTGATATTTCGCGCCTGACTAAAAGATTGCAATTTACAGATTCCCCTGCAACAGATTTCCCCAGCAAATCCTGAGCTTCCAGGCACTTTGTCCCGCTCAACTCGAAGAGTCCTTCGACTACCGCTCTCTTTTCGCCCGTCCGAATCTGTGTCGAGGAACTCCGGCCGCCGAGCAGCAGCCCCAAGGCATCCACAATAATGCTCTTGCCTGATCCTGTTTCTCCCGTCAGTAGATTCAGGCCGCCATGAAAATCTACACGCAGTTGTTGAATCACCGCGAAATTTATAATGCTAAGGGACTTCAGCATAAAGCCTTTTCTCGCTAATGTTTTACTTTTAATGTGTAAGGTAAACTATTGGATAACGTCTATTTTAATATAACCCCTTGACCACATTACTTCACGCTAGTAGTATCACGACTTCAGTCTTATCATCCGCATTCGGAGAAAGAGGTTTTCAACATGTCTTTTAACAAAATTATTTTAGTCGGCAACCTGGGGCGCGACCCGGAGTTGCGCTACACGCCGCAAGGGACACCCGTGTGCAGTTTCACAGTCGCAACCAACGAAAAACGGAAAGATAAGTCAGGCGAAACTCAGGATATGACGACATGGTTCCGCGTCACGCTCTGGGGCCGGCAGGCAGAGACTGCCTCGCAATATTTGACCAAGGGACGCCCCGTTTATATAGAGGGCCGACTGCGCCTCGAAGAATGGACGGATCGCGACGGAAAAACTCGTTCTACGCTTGAAGTTCATGCCACAGACATGCAGTTTATAGGTGGCACACGCGGCGACGAGGCAAACGTCAGCTTCAGTAAAGCTTCCCCCACAGAGCGCGGGCCGTCCGAGCCGGAACTTTCTGACGACGATATTCCCTTTTAGGCGTAAAGCAGGCCCAACCATCATAGTTGGCAGAGAGTCGGCCGGCAGCCGTGACCTTTGCTCAAGCGTCCGCCCGGTCTTCAGTGAAAAGGGCGAACATTACCAACAGCCCTGTAAATATTGAATAAAGGGGCGCATGAA
>DASVPO010000009.1:0-290232 GCA_036382855.1 Pyrinomonadaceae bacterium
ATCAATGGAATCGAAGGCGCGGACCGTAATCCGAGGGTTATGCTTAGCCAGCACTTTGGTGATGGCGGCGGTTAAAGTGGTCTTGCCGTGGTCAACGTGGCCGATGGTGCCGATGTTGACGTGCGGCTTCGACCTGTCAAATTTCTCTTTCGACATGTTTGAGATGGCCTCTTTTTGAAAATCGGTTGATTCTGTGTGCGAACAATCTGTGTGAAGCCCGAGATGGGATTTGAACCCATGACCTCCTCCTTACCAAGGAGGCGCTCTACCCCTGAGCTACTCGGGCGCGATTGACACGCAACCCTCAACGTCAATGAAAATGGAGCGGGAGACGAGGTTCGAACTCGCGACCCTCAGCTTGGAAGGCTGATGCTCTACCAACTGAGCTACTCCCGCCTGAGAAACGAGGAAGTCAGAACGCGGCAGCGATGAATGAAAAGAGAACTGTTCTACAGTTCATCGTTCATCGTTCCTAGTTCATCGTTTCATTATGGTGCAGGGGGGAGGATTCGAACCTCCGTAGGGCGTTAGCCCGCCGGGTTTACAGCCCGGTGCCATTAACCACTCGACCACCCCTGCCCTCTCTGTCAAAAAAACGCTGGAGCCGGTGAAGGGACTTGAACCCCCGACATTCTGATTACAAATCAGACGCTCTACCAACTGAGCTACACCGGCCCGCTACAGACAACCCGAAGCGTCATCCGACAAAACTCGGATACTACCAACAGCCATCCGAAAACGCAAGTCGCAGACGGACTTCTGCCATTTTTGAGCCTGATTCCGTCCCAACGTTAAACAATGTCCAAAGAATTGTATTGACCTGCCACACGGCCGCGCAGTAGGATAGAAGCGCCTGAGAATGGCAACAGGCTATATTAGAGTCTCTTGCCGGCTTGCTTTTCCATGACTCACCACGCGCGCGTGGCTACTTGGGGCACAAGCTTTCCGCTCCATCGAAGCTTCAACCGCAACGCCAACGCATTTCCCTGAATAATTTAAGGAGAATTATCGTGCGGACTAGAAAGATTGTCTACTATAGCCTGATGAGCGTGCTGCTGCTCGTGGCGTCCGGCTTCATCAGCGCAACGAGCGCGCAGACGCCCGCTCCGTCGCCGGGAGTGCGAGTACAGCCACCCCGCCCGACCGTTATTTTGCCTGAGGACGCAGGCCCTGCGCGCGTCGCCGGTCGCACAGACCTCTACTGCGCAGGCTTTATACAGTATGTGCCGTTTCCGACGCCCGCCTTGCAGATCATCGGCGGCGAGCAGGAGCAGGAGCAGCGCGTTTACGCTGAAGGCGACTACGTTTTCATCAACGCAGGCTCACAGCAGAACGTTCGCGTCGGGCAAACCTTCTCGGTCGTCCGCCCGCGCGGGAAAGTAGCCAGCAAATTTACAAGGAAGAAGGGCTACCTCGGCGTCTATGTGCGCGAACTGGGCCAACTGCGCGTCGTCGAAGTTAAGGAGCGCGTCTCAGTGGCTTTCGTTGAAGTCTCCTGCGAGTTGATGCTCAACGGCGACCTGATTCAACCCTCGCCGCAGAGGCTCTCTCCCTCGGAGCGCACGGAAGTCAAGCTTGACCGCTTCGCAGACCCTACAGGCAAGCAGAGAGGCCGCATCATCCTCGCACGCGATTCACGCGAGATGGTTTCGCGCAACCAGATAGTCTTTATAGACCTCGGCGCGGAAGACAACATGAAGGCTGGCGATTATCTGACGATTTATCGTCCGTCAGGCACAGGCAATATCACGACCTTCGAGAATGAAGAGATCGCTCCCGCGACGAAAGACGGCTACGGGAGCGACAAATTCGAAGGCGGAAGATATTCCAACCAATCGCAGCGGACGAAGGATTTTAAGAACACGCCGGGTCTCTACATTCGTGAGGAAGCGATCACGACGCACGAGATTAAGCGTCGTCGTCCGCCCGTCCCGCGCAAGGTCGTCGGCGAAATGGTCATCCTCAGCGTCCAGACGCGCACGGCCACGGCCATCATCACGCGCGTCGAACAGGAAGTTCACACGGGCGACTACGTAGAGCTTCAGTAAACGGAACGTGCCTGTGCTGCTCAAACGCAGCGCGCACGAATTATCATCAAACAAAAAGCCGGTCGGAATCTGCGAACTTGAAAAGCTCGCGAGTCTCGACCGGCTTCCTATTTTCGTCTAACTATGAGCGCTTCCCTGTTGGCCCACAACGGCGCGTCTTATTGCGGCGAGCGTGTAGCTGCTTTGACGCCCACGACACGCTTCAGATTTCCATCCTTAGGAGCAGCGCCGCGCTCATTGACCGATTGATAGAAGGCGCGGAAGTAACCGTACATCGAATAGATTGCAGAGACGACGACGACCCACAGCATCGCACGACCTGCCGTGTAAAGTAGCACCTGCCAATCCTGGCCGCTTGGCGCACCATCGAAGAGATGACGCACGGCCGCGCGCAACTCCGGCACAGACCAGAACTCTATGGCCGGAAACGGCTGTCCGAAGTTGCCCACGGGCGGACGGCCCGAAACGCTCGACACGATAAGGAGCGCGACCGCTACCACCTGCGACAGCATCTTAAACTTCCCCATCCGAGAGGCATCAATAATGATGCGCTCTTCGGCTGCGATTGAGCGCAGGCCCGTCACTGCAAACTCGCGGCCGATGATGATGACGACGGCCCACGCCGGAGCAAGTTGATTTTCGACGAGCGAGATGAGCGCCGCCGAGATGAGCAGTTTGTCTGCAATCGGGTCTAAGAGTTTGCCGAGCCTTGAGACCTGATTGCGACGCCGCGCTATCTGCCCGTCCAGATAATCCGTCAGCGCTGCGGCTAGAAAGAGAGAGACGCCCAGGATATGACGCGGCACTCCGAACCAATTTTCGGAAAACGGTGTGAGCAGCACCACGACCAGGAGCGGCACGATGAAGATACGGGAAAGTGTCAGTTTGTTCGGGAGATTCACGCGCTCTCCAATTTAACTAGCGGCATTAAAGCGACTGCAAACAACGGCATCCATTTGAGAGCGAGTGTAGGTCTCGCTCGCAAAGAGTGTCAAGAATCTCTTGCTTGATTCATCGCTTCAAGTGGTCATCGAAGCAACGTCAAAGTGGCCGGAGTAATCAGTCCTTACCTTCGCTTGCTCGCCCGTCGCTGCTCGGCTACAATCAGTGGTTCTGCGCCGCTGCGAATTTTCATCTATCCGGGGCGCGCTTTGGTTTTCAAGCACTATGGCTATTGATCGCATTACGGTGCGCGGGGCGCGCCAGCATAATCTAAAGGACATCAACGTCGAGATACCGCGCGACCGTTTGACCGTCATCACGGGTCTTTCGGGTTCGGGCAAATCCTCGCTGGCGTTTGATACGATTTATGCAGAAGGCCAACGCCGCTACGTTGAATCCCTCTCAGCCTACGCGCGACAGTTTCTGGACCAACTGGAAAAGCCGGACGTGGATTCGGTTGACGGCCTCTCGCCCGCCATCTCCATCGAGCAGAAGACGACTTCGCGCAGCCCGCGCTCCACGGTCGGCACAGTCACGGAGATTTACGATTACCTGCGCCTTCTCTTCTCCTCCATCGGGCAGCCGCATTGCCACATCTGCAATGTTCCGATTACGCGCCAATCTGTCGAACAGATTGTGCAGAGCGTCTTGAGCTTGCCCGAAGGCGAGCGCGTGATGATTCTTGCTCCCGTAGTGCGCGGGCGCAAAGGCGAGTTTAAGAAAGAGCTTGAGAAGCTTGCGAAGGACGGTTTCCTGCGTGCGCGCGTTGACAACGAACTGCTCTCGCTCGACGAAGAAATCAAGCTCGACAAGCGACGCAACCACACGATTGAAGCTGTCGTTGACCGCCTCTTAATCAAGCCCGGCATCAACGAACGCCTGAGCGAGTCAATCCGTACGGCTTTGAAGTTGACGAACGGGGCTGTGCTCGTCTCGGTCGTTGACGGCGAGGAAAAGCTCTATTCCGAAAGGATGGCCTGCGTTAACTGCGGCATCAACGTCCCGCCGCTTGAGCCGCGCTCCTTCTCTTTCAATTCGGCTTACGGCGCTTGCAAGCGCTGCCACGGCCTCGGCACAGTTCTCGAAGTTGACCCCGCGAAGATTATCACCGATGCCACCGAAGCGGCAGACAAGCTGGCGTTCATGGGCGTGGCTGATAAACAGGGGTCTGCCTATCTGCGCAGCGCACTGCTGGCAGTCGTCCGCCACTTCAGCGCGAGCACGAGCGCTCCCTTCGCGGAGCTTCCGAAGGAAGTGCGCGAAGCATTCTTTCAAGGCACAAGCGTTCCTTTAACTTTCAAGCAGGGCGCTTACACATACCAGAGCGACTGGCGCGGCGCTGTCCGCTGGCTGCGCGAACGCTTGAACGAAGCTCCTTCGGAAAAGGTCCGGCTCGCGATTGAAGAACTCGTCTCGCCCGTCACCTGTCCCGATTGCAAGGGGCGTCGCCTGCAACCCGAATCGCTTTCCGTTCGCATTGGCGACCGCGGCATTGCAGACTACACGGCGCTTCCGATTGACGATGCTATCGCAGCCTTCGACCGTATCCGCTTGAACGACCGCGAGGAACAGATTGCCGGACTCGTCCTGCGCGAAATCAAGTCGCGCCTGCGCTTTCTCGAAACCGTCGGCCTCGGCTACATCACGCTCGACCGTCCCTCCGCCACGCTCTCCGGCGGCGAGGGCCAACGCATACGCCTCGCCACGCAAATCGGCTCGCAACTGCGCGGCGTCCTCTACGTTCTGGACGAACCATCCATCGGCCTGCACCCGCGCGACAACCAGCGTCTCTTGGAAACGCTCTGCGCCCTGCGCGATCTGGGAAACACTGTGCTCGTCGTCGAACATGATGAGGAAACGATTCGTCGTGCGGATTACGTCGTTGACTTAGGCCCAGGCGCTGGCGCGCACGGCGGGCTGATGGTCGCGGCCGGAACGCCCGAAGATGTTTCCTGTAATCCGAATTCGATTACCGGCCTCTACATCTGCGGCGCGCGTGCGATTGCCGTCCCCGCTGCGCGCCGCCAGCCAAACGGCAAGGCCATTAAAATCTTCGGCGCGAGCGAGCACAATCTGAAGGAGATTGACGTTAGCTTTCCGCTCGGGCTGCTGACGGTCGTGACCGGCGTCTCAGGCTCAGGCAAGTCAACGCTCGTTGACGACATTCTCTATCGCGCTCTGGCGCGTCATCTCTACGGCTCTCTGACAGAGCCGGGAGCTTACACTTCCATCGAGGGGCTTGAACATGTTGACAAGGTGATAGAGATTGACCAGTCGCCTATCGGGCGCACCCCGCGTTCAAATCCTGCGACCTACACCGGCCTCTTCACACCGATTCGCGAGCTTTACGCGATGCTGCCCGAATCTCGCGAGCGCGGTTATAAGCCGGGCCGCTTCTCCTTCAACGTCAAGGGCGGACGCTGCGAAGCCTGCGAGGGCGACGGCATGAAGCGCATCGAGATGAATTTTCTGCCTGACGTGTATGTGCTCTGCGACGTTTGTCGTGGCGCGCGTTATAACCGCGAGACGCTCTCCGTCAAGTACAAAGGAAAAAGCATTGCTGAACTCTTAGACACGACCGTCGAAGAAGCCTTGCCCATTCTGGAAAACATCCCGCAGATTAAACAGAAACTACAAACGCTGCTCGACGTGGGCTTAGGCTACATCAAGCTCGGCCAGTCTGCGACGACGCTTTCCGGCGGCGAAGCACAACGCATCAAGCTCGCCAAAGAGTTATCGAAGCGCGCCACAGGGCGCACCATCTACATCCTCGACGAGCCGACGACGGGCCTACACTTCGCAGACGTGCACAAGCTCTTAGACGTGCTGCAACGCCTCGTCTCCTTAGGCAACACGGTGCTCGTCATCGAACACAATCTGGATGTCATCAAGAGCGCCGACTACATCATAGACCTCGGTCCCGAAGGCGGCGCTGGCGGCGGACGCCTCGTCGCCGCCGGCACGCCCGAAGAAATCTCCCGCGCCCGCCGCTCGCATACGGGTCAGGCTTTACGCCCGCTTCTAAACGGCCACGCCGCGCCGCGCAACGGAAATGGAACGCCCCGCCGTGAACGCTCGAAGAAGATCGCCTAATCTCCTGCAACTTATTTTGCAACGCTACCTAGCAACTCTGCTGCACACAAAACCGTAAAGAGGTGTTATACTCCTGCGCGTCATCCCACTGACAAAGGCAAGTTCAAAAGTGCATTGTTCTCACAAAACGAAGCAGCTTTATGCCTGATAGTTGTGCCCAGACACTATTCGTAAGGAGAGATGAGAAAGGATTATGGCAAAAAGCGGTCATAAAGGAATTAGCCGCATTGAGCAGCCGGAGCGCAAGACGGTCGGCTGGTACGTGCGCGTGACATTTAACGGAAAGCAGCGGTCGAAGTTCTTCAGCGACCACCTGCACGGAGGAAAAGACAAAGCGTTGAAGAAGGCGATAGCTTACCGCAATCAGGTGGAGGTTGAATGGGGTAAGCCCCGCACCGAGCGGCTCGTTATCGCGCATAATTCACGCAATCGGACAGGCATTATGGGTGTCCGGCGGAAAACAAAGGTCATCAAAACGGAGAAGGGAGAACGCGTTGTCAGCAACGTCTACGAGGTGACTTGGAATCCAGAACCGGGTCGCCTTTGTAGAACATGGGTTTCGATTGACGAATACGGCGAAGAGGCCGCGTTGCGCAAAGCCTGCGCTATCCGGCGCGAGAAGGAGATTGAAATGTTCGGTGATGTCGTCAAGCCGAACTGGTCTCGCAGTCTCAAAAAACTGTTCGCCGCCTGAAAGAGCATTGCTGGTATCCCACACGCCGCAACGATGAACGATGAAGTGAGAGCTTAACTTTCATCGTTGCGGCGTTCGTCCCTCAAATTTCTTATGAGCAGTAGTCATATCTCAAACATCGTCGCGGCGAGCCTCGACGTGAAGCGGCATTATTTTGCAGAGCACGCAGGGGAAGTTGAGCGCGCAGCCCTGATGATAGCCGATTGTTTCCGAGCGGGCGGCAAGCTGCTCATCTTCGGAAACGGCGGCTCAAGCTGCGACGCGCAGCACATCGCAGGCGAATTCATCAACCGTTTTCTTCACGATGACAGACGCGCTCTGCCTGCGCTTGCTCTCTCCACGGACGGCGGCGTGCTGACCTGCATCGCCAACGATACAGGCTTCGACAACATCTTCGCGCGGCAGGTTGAAGCCTTCGGCACGCGCGGCGACCTCTGCCTTGCGATTACGACTTCCGGCAATTCTCCAAACATCATCGCCGCTATCGAGCAGGCACGCCAGAAAGAGATGAAGGTTATCGGACTGCTCGGACGCGACGGCGGGCGCGTTGCGCCGCTCTGCGATTTGGCGCTTGTCGTGCCGAGCAAAGACACGCAGCGTATTCAGGAGACGCACAATCTAATCGGACACATCCTCTGCGAGTTAGTCGAACTCAAACTCTTTCCTGCTACGCAGAGCGGAAAGGAGCAGGGCTAAAGCCGTGTCCATCTACGAAGAGAGCTTGCGCCCGCTCGATCTCGCGGAAGTCAACACCTACTCGCTTAAGGAACGTCCGAGCAAAGTCACCATCAAAGATTTCGCACGCGTGCCGCGCGCAGATTCATCGCTCTCGGATTTCCTCAACACTCTGCCAAACATTCTGGCCGTCGAAAGCCTGCGCGAAATCGCCGTACGCGTTCGTCGCGCACGCGCTCTACGGAAGCCCATCATCTGGGGCATCGGCGGTCACGTCGTCAAGACCGGCCTCGCGCCCGTCATCATAGACTTGATGAAGCGCGGCTTCGTCAGCGCCATTGCCGCCAACGGCTCCGTGCTCGTTCACGATGCGGAGATTGCCTTAGTCGGCTCGACCTCCGAAGACGTTGACGCCACACTCGGCGCTGGCGCTTTCGGAGCGGCCGAAGAGACCGGCAGGCTTTTAAATGACGCGGCGCGTGCGGGCGCGCGTGATGAGATTGGGCTCGGCGAAGCGATGGGCCGCGCGCTTCTCGCGCTCACGCCCGAGCACGGTGACTATTCACTGCTCTGCGCTGCCTACAACGCGCGCCTGCCCTTCACGGCTCACGTTACCATCGGCGCAGACATAGCACATTTTCACCCGCACGCGGACGGCGCTGCGCTCGGCGCAACCACCCACACGGACTTTCGCCTGCTCGCAGAACTCGTCCGTCGTCTCGATGGTGGAGGTGTCTATCTGAACATCGGCTCGGCCGTCGTGCTTCCCGAAATCTTCCTGAAGGCCGTCACCCTCGTGCGCAACCTCGGCCACCCCTTACAGGATTTCACAACCGCCAACTTCGACTTCATACAATCCTATCGCCCGCTCACCAACGTCGTCCGCCGCCCCGTCGCAGACGGCGCTGGCCGCGGCTACGCCATTACAGGCCACCACGAACTAACCATCCCGCTTCTCGCCGCCGCCATCCTCTGCGAAACCACCGCTTCCTAAAACAACGGAGAAGCTTTGCCTTGCAGGAACGTAGTATCGCCTTGCAACGAAGAAGAATCGTCTTGCGCTAAAGGAGTTTCGTCTGACGATAAAGGAATTTGTTGTGGCGACAAGGGAGAATTCCCTGACGATAAAGGAGAATACTCTGACGATAAAGCAGATTTGCCTGTTGATAAAGGAATTTGTTGTGACGATAAGGGAATTTTGCCTGACGATGAAGGATTCAGGGCAGTTTTCTTGCCTGCCGGATGCAAGGGTGGGAGAAAATCGCTCGGCTATATCAAATTAACGCGAATTTCAAATTTCAGATTTCGTTTATCAGTAGGCGGCGGCTGAAGCGGCGACTGACGGGCGAGCGCCGGAAGCCTCCTGCGCGATCTTGACGCCGACGCTCGCGCCGATGCGCGTCGCACCCGCTTCGACCATCGCACGCGCATCCTCCAGACCCTTCACACCGCCTGAAGCCTTGACGCCCAACTCCGCGCCCACGGTCTGCCGCATCAACGCTATATCGGCAACGGTCGCGCCGCCTTTAGCAAACCCCGTCGAAGTCTTCACAAAGTCCGCGCCCGCGCGCTTCGCTGCCAGACACGCGCGCACCTTCTCGTCGTCCGTCAACAGTGCCGTCTCTATAATCACCTTGCACGTCACGTTAAACTCATGCGCAACCTCGACAACGGAGTGTATGTCGTGCTCGACAGCGCAATCGTCCCTGCTCTTGAGCGCGCCGACGTTAATCACCATGTCCACCTCGCGTGCGCCGTCGAAAATCGCGCGCCGCGCCTCATAAGCTTTGACATCCGGCAGCGTCGCGCCGAGCGGAAAACCTATCACTGTGCAGACTGGAACACTCGTGCCGTTAAGATGACACGCGGAGGCGCGCACCCACGTCGGGTTCACACACACGGAAGCGAAACGGAACCGCGCAGCCTCTTCACACAAGCGCCTGATGTCATCTTCGGTCGCCTCCGGCTTCAACAGCGTGTGGTCAATCAGGCTCGCCCAATCGCGCGCCGAAGCCGTCTGGCCCAACACAAGACCGATGCGCGCCGCGCCCGCGTCCACAATCCTATGCATCCGCTCCGGGCAACGATTAAAGCACTCGTTCGTGCAGCCGCACATCTGCGCCTGCCCGTCCGCGTCTCCATTCAGGCGTGCGACGATGACATCCGTTATCTGCTCGACTAAGTGTTCCAAATCGCCGTTGTTTGAATATGGCATTTAATTAAACTCTCATTTTCCTTTAGATGAAGTTTTACTCTTTTTCACACTACTCTTTTTTCCAGCTGATTTGCTTGCTTTCCGAGCTCGCTTCGGTTTATTAAGGAAGTTCCACGTCTCTCCCGAAAGTAACCCATCCGAATTATAGGGAATATATTCAGCAACGATAAAATATCCCTTTGGGAATTTTCTTTCTATTAGTACAGACAATGAGTTAGCATTTTGGTCAGAAACAATAAACATCGTGCTCGGCAATGGCCTTATCAGATTTAACACTTCCTTTCTAGTTTTTAAAAACGCTACCAATTCATCGTCAGATATTTCTTGCTGGTAAAATGAAATTATGTAGGCTTTCATTTTTTCTTTCTCTCAAATTCCTAGTGTACTTCTGGATTCACGATGGGCCGCACGGCTTTCGCATAAGAGTAACTTAACGCATTGTTCCTACGCACTTGTGCCTTATTCCCTCCAATTAAAGAACCATATTTGGCATTGACAAGTTTGTTAGAAGTCAAGCGCATCCTTTCAGGTTTAGGGATTGGGTCGCCAAACTCATTTGCCGTATTAATCCAAGCCTGAACCGCCTCTTTAGCATTGGTCAGAGCTGTAGCTTCCGTGTCGCCATGTGTCATGCAACCTGGTAATTCAGGAACTTCAGCAATAAACACCTGATCCTCTTCGCTCCAATAAATAATAATTTTGAATTTGTTCATTAGCTCTTGCCTCCGAGGCCATATTCTAAAATAATTTCCCGCACTTGGCGCACTTGATAGGGTTTGGCTTTGTTTCCTTGAGGCTGAAGTGTAAGTATCGCCTGAACTCCCTCTTTTCTAAAACTATGATGACTTCCGTGAATCCGCTCCTCGAAGCCTAATCGCTTTAATAAAAGGCGTAAATCATCAAAGGGAATATTTGCGTCTGATTTCCCACTGAGAACCCGCTGGATAACTTTTTCAAACTTACCCATTGTCTAAGTCCCAGTTAACGGAAATCAGCTACAATTGTATTGTCGTTCAATAGCCTCAATCTTGGCAACGCGCTTGCGGTGGCGTTCTTCGCTGATTTCCGTCGAGAGCCATGCTTTGACTATCTCGCGCATCTCGGCGCTGTTGATTGTGCCGCTGCCGAGTGTGAGGACGTTGGCGTCGTTGTGCTCGCGCGAGTTAAGGGCTACGGCGACCGAGTAGCAGGCGGCGGCGCGGACGCCGGGCACTTTGTTGGCCGTCATCGCAGAGCCGACGCCAGCGCCGTCAATGATGATGCCGACATCGGCCTGATGCTCGGAGATGGCGCGTGCGACGGCGTGTGCGAAGTCAGGATAGTCAACTGCGTCCTGGTTGTATGTGCCATGGTCGTGGACGCGGTGGCCCAGCTCGGTGAGGAAAGATTTGAGTTCTTCCTTCATCTTGTAGCCGCCGTGGTCAGAGCCGACGGCGATCATCTTCGTCTCGCGCGAGCCGCGTCGCGGAACACGCTTGATGAGTTCGATGCGGCGCTCGCGCACGATGTCTGCGGCGAGCGGCGTCAGTCGCGCGCCCTCTGCGATGCGCAGGCGCGAGCCTTCCGCAAGGTCGTGCACGTCCTGTTCTGTTATCACAGTCTTGGAGGATTCGTCGCGCGTGAAGGCTGCTGGCTCAACTTGCGCGCCCGAAGGCTGCTCTGGCGCGATGTTGATAAAGCGGCTTGATGTCTGCGACGAAGCGGGCGCTGTCGCCGGGCGCTCCGGCGCAGTAGTTGTTGTTGTCTCTTGAGGCGCGGGGCCGCTCGTTGCGCGTTCATCTTCGGCGGGCAGCGCATTATTGAGTACGTCGCGCACGAGCGCGCGCACGCGGTCACGGGTTGAGTCGTCTGCTGTCATACTGTTTGAATACTAAATCCATCTTCGGAATCTCAAACGAGTCTCACGCAAAGACGCGAAGGAAAGAAAAACAAGAGGCGCGAAGACCAGCATAATAATTTTCTTTGCGAGCTTTTGTACTTCTCTTCTTTGCGCCTTTGCGTGAAACTCGTTTGCTGTATAAGCATAAGCTTTCATGCGTTGCGTAAGTCGAGCAATCTTCCGGCGTGGGCTGTGACCTTGTTGGCCTTGACTGTGAAATCCACGCGGCCCAGATAGATGCCGCTCTTGCCGACCTGAAAGATTATCGTATTCTTGCCCGAAGGCTGGCGTGCAAGCACGGGCTGGCGCATGAAGGTGTGTGTGTGGCCGCTGGCGATGAAGTCTATGCCGTCCACCTGTTCGACCACCTGCGAATCACCTATGTCGTCAGCTTTCGGTTTCGGATAATAGCCGAGGTGAGAGAGACAGACGACCATCGCGCAGCGCTCGACCTCGCGCAACGCTCGCACAGCGCCGCGCGCCACCTTCACAGGGTCGTAATACCTGAGTCCCTGAAAACTTTCGGGCGGATTCAAGCCTTCGAGCTTGATGCCGAGGCCGAAGATGCCGATGCGCACTCCGTTCAAGACGCGGACGACGTAAGGCTTGACGAGCTTTTCGATGGCCGTGCCGCGCACGTCGTAGTTGGCGGAGACGAAATCGAACTTCGCAAACTTCATCGCGGCAGCTAAGGCTTCAATGCCGTTGTCGAAGTCGTGGTTGCCGAGCGTCACAACGTCGTAGCCGATAGCAGTCATCGCCTTGTATTCAACTTCGCCGCGGTAGAGGTTGAAGTAGGGCGTGCCCTGAAATGTGTCGCCCGCATCAACGAGGAGCGTGTTCGGGTTCTCCTTGCGAATACGCTTGACGAGCGTTGCGCGCCGCGCGACTCCGCCCTTTCCGGCATAACGGTCGTTGGCCGGAAGCGGGTCAATCTGCGAATGCTGGTCGTTGGTGTGCAGGAAGGTGATGAGCGTTTCGCCTTCTTTCGGCTCAAGCAGCGGAGCGTAGAAACTCGGTGTGGGCTGCATGGCCGCGGCCAGAGATGAAAAGGCGCTGTGCGAGAAGGCCAACGCCGCGCCGCCGGCCAGCGTCGCACTTATAAACTCACGCCGCGAGAGCTTCCCGCTCCGGGCTTTCGACTTCAGACTCTTAATTTTCATGGCTGTTCGTCGTCCTCCGTCTTCGCAGGAGCGCTGCGGTCATATTTGAAACGCCCGTCGAGGTTGACCTGTAGGCTGCGGCCGGCGGCTGCTTCAGCTTTCACGTAATCGAGCACGGCATCGCGCATCGTGAGCCCCAACTCGCGCACGTTTTTCCCTTCCTGCAAGACTGCGTAATCGCCGCCGCGCTTGACCAGATAATCAATCGTCACGATGGTGTACGTCGCCTGCGGGTCAATGTCGCGCTCTTCGTTTGTTCCGCCGAGTTTGACCGAGACAATCTCGTTCTGCTTCTTCTCAGGGTTGTTGCGGTAGACGATGCGAGCGCCCGACTGCGCGTTGCGCCGCGCGACCGTCACGTCCAGAAAGCGCCGCAACTGCTCGCCCGTCAAATCAAGCGTGACGAGTGCGTTTTCAAACGGCAGCAACGCGAAGATGTCGCTTGTGCTGATGTCGCCCGCCGGAATCTGGCTCTTCCTGAGGCCGCTGCTGTTCATCACGGCGAGCAGCACGGGCTTGCCCAGCTTGACCTGCGCGCGTGCGCGCAACGCATCGGCAACGAAATTACCGAGCGAGCCGCCGCCCATTCCGCCCCGCTTCAGATCGGCCGCCAGCTTGCCAATCGGCTTCTCCAACTCGCGTACCTTTGCGCTGTAGGGCGCAACAATAGCTTCTACTGCGGGGTCCGCGTCAACGGTCTCATCAACCGTGCTCTCGCTCGCCTTCACGTTGATGTCGAGCGGAGCGGGCGCAGCCGCAGCAGGACGCGCCGGAGTCGTCCCGTTCTGTTGCGCAACAGCAACTCTCGTCTCCGGCTGCGCTCCAACCAGTAACAGCAGGAGCGCGCCAACAACAGACAGCAATGTGTTTCTCACTTTTACTCTTCCTTTAATTGTCGGCCGTTCACTACCGATCACCAGCCATCCGTCGTTGACCTGCAATTTAAACGGCAACGAACTGCTGACAACCGACCACTTCTATTGACCTGCGGGGAGTTGCTCCAATAGTATGTCGCACCACATGGCAGACGCGCAATCGCCAGCGAAAGTATTTAGTCGTTTCATCATTGATTCATTTTCAAATGAGCAGTTGATGAAATGAACGGACGGACCGAATTTTTATCCCATTGGAGGCAATCCTTGGCTACTTCTTCCGCTCAATTAAACTCGGAATTCAGCAACCCGAATCTCGAACCGATGCTCTCGGCCGAACGGATTCAAACGCGCATCGCGCAACTCGGAGCAGAGATTGCCCGTGATTACACGGGACACAACCCGCTGCTCGTCGGCGTTCTCAAAGGCGCTTGCATTTTCATCAGCGATTTGCTGCGCGCCATTGATGCGCAACTCGCCATAGAGTTTATGGCTATTTCCAGCTACGGCTCTTCGACGCGCACGTCGGGCGAAGTGCGTATCATCAAGGATCTGGACGTGCCGATTGAGGGGCGCGACATCCTCGTCGTCGAAGACATCGTTGACACGGGCCTCACGCTCTCCTACCTGCTCGCAAACCTCAAATCGCGCGGCGCACGCAGCGTCAAGCTCGTCGCCCTGCTCGATAAGCCCGACCGGCGCAGGAAAGAGGCCAACGTCGAAATCAACTATCTCGGCTTCACAATCCCCGATGCCTTCGTCGTCGGCTACGGGCTCGACTTCGCAGAACGCTACCGCAACCTGCCCTACATCGCGATTCTCAAAGACCCCAATGCATAAATTAAACGATGAACGCGGAACGCGGAACGCGGAATGAAAAGCAAGCTGCTTATAGTTCATCGTTCATCGTTCAGACTTCATCGTTTCTAACTCGGAGGTGATAGATGAAAAGAGTTTTGACTGTGTATGGGGCGCTGGCTTTGTGCGTGGGCATGAGCGTCTGGGTCGTGGCTACGCAGCAGGACGTGTCAAAGGCCGAAGTTAAAGCCACCAAGTTGAGCGGCAACGTTTACATGCTGACGGGCGCTGGCGGCAACATCGGCGCATCTGTCGGCCCCGACGGCATAATGATTGTTGACGACCAGTTTGCGCCGCTCGCGGAAAAAATACGCGCTGTCCTGAAGACGCTCGGCACAGGGCCGCTCAAGTTTGTCGTCAACACACACTGGCACGGCGATCATACGGGCGGCAACGCGAAGTTTGGAACCGAAGCCACCATCGTCGCGCATGACAACGTCAGGCGCAGGCTCTCAAGCGAGCAGAAGATTTTCGGCCGTCCCGTTCCGGCCTCGCCCAGAGAGGCGCTGCCCGTCGTCACCTACGCACAGTCCGTCTCGCTGCATTTCAACGGCGAAGAGATTCGCATACGCCATTTCCCGCACGGGCACACGGACGGCGACAGCGTTATCTACTTTACGAGCGCCAACGTCGTTCACATGGGCGACCATTTCTTCGCCGGAAAATTTCCCTTCGTTGACCTTGAGAACGGCGGCAACGTCGTCGGCCTGACCAACAACGTTGCCGAAATAATGAAAGACCTGCCCACGGGCGTCAAACTCATTCCCGGCCACGGCCCGCTCGCCACCATTGACGACCTCAAGCTTTATCACCGCATGCTCGTTGAGACGACAGACATCGTCAGAAAACAGAAACAGGCGGGCAAAACCCTCGAACAAATCAAAGCGCAGGGCCTCCCCGCCGAATGGAATTCCTGGGGCACAGACTTCATCAAAACGCCGCAGTGGATTGAGCTTATCTATAAAAGCCTGTAGAAGAAGTGATGAGTGATGAGTAATGATTGATGAGTTAAGAACTCTTTCTTTTACTCATCACTCATTACTCATCACTCATCACTTCAGTTCTACCGTAGTCTCAGAGTGAAATAGTAACGGCTGTCAACTTACTCGCCGCAGCCAAACTCTATGGCCTTCGTCATCATCGAAGGCTTGCCCGGCCCGACGAGCCTTGCTCTCAATCTGACCAACTCGCAGCGGTCGCCTTCGATGAAAAAGATCGCATACGTATGGTCGTAATCCGCCGCCTGCATGTAGGCCGGGCTGATTTTTCGCCAGACGATTCTGCGCCCTTCCGTGGCCGTGAGTTCAACTTTGCGCCCGTCGTCGTTTGTAACTTCGACCATCACAAGGAGGTAACGCGTCGGGTAGTTTGCCGCGCCGGAACCGGCGAAGGGCGGCTTGTTTCCCTGCTGCCTGTCGAAGATATTATCCGATACGGATATTTCACCGTTGCTCGGGTCAACGGTGCTTGCCTTAATCGCCGTAATCCGCGCCGACTGCTGCGTTGCAACGCGCGTCTGGCTGACGGCTTGAACGTCGCTCAAAACGCTCGTCAGGAGCGTCAGGAAGCAGACGCTCAATTTCAGGCGCGCAGATAAAGGATTCATCTTGAGTCTCTCCTGAAAGTTGTCTTTAAGCTTCAAGCTATCTTTGAGAGGAAGCTTTCGCCTGCGGTCAATTTGAGGCCGAAGTTTTCAGCGATGGTCTGGCCGATGTCGGAGAGCGACGCGCGTATGCCTAGATTGACGCCGGCGCGTGCGCGCTTGCCGTAGACGATAAGCGGAGCATACTCGCGTGTGTGGTCTGTGCCGGGAAAGGTTGGGTCGTTGCCGTGGTCTGCGGTGATGATAAACACATCGCCGTCGTTCATCGCCGCTTCTATTTCGGGCAGGCGTGCGTCGAAGTGTTCGAGCGCGCGTGCGTAGCCTTCGGGGTCGCGGCGATGGCCGTAGAGCATGTCGAAGTCAACGAGGTTTGAGAAGATGAGGCCGCGCGTGTCGTCTTTAAGCGCGTTAATGGTCTGGTCAATTGACTGGTTGTTGTTCTTGGCCTTCAGGTCTTGTGTGACGCCGGAGGAATCGTAGATGGAAGCGACCTTGCCAATGCAGACGACATCAAGCCCCGCGTCGGAAAGCGCGACGAGCAGATTCTCGCGCGGCGGAGGAACAGCGTAGTCGTGGCGATTCTCCGTGCGGCGAAAAGCGCCCGGCTCGCCTTCGAAGGGGCGTGCGATGACGCGCCCTACTTCGTCTTCACCTTTCAGAATCCGGCGCGCTGCCTCGCAGATTTCGTAGAGACGTTCGACGGGGATGACATCTTCGTGGGCCGCTATCTGGAAGACGGAGTCGGCCGACGTATAGACGATGGGCTTGCCCGTGCGAACGTGTTCCTCGCCGAGTTCCTTGATGATTTCAGTTCCAGAGGCAGGGACGTTGCCGAGAATGCCTGGGACGTTTGCCTCTTCGATGAAGCGCGTGATGACGCGCGGCGGAAAGCCGTGCGGGTAGGTCGGGAAAGCGCGGTCTAAAATAATTCCGGCCATCTCCCAGTGGCCTGTGGTCGTGTCTTTACCGTTGGAGCGCAGGGCGCAGCGTCCGTAGGATGCGCGCGGGCGTTCGGCGGGCGCGACGCCTTGAAGCGGGCGCGTGTTGCCGAGCCCGTAAGCTTGCAGGTGCGGCAGCCGCACCTCGCGCGTCTGGAGAATGTGACCGAGTGTGTCTGAGCCTGCATCGCCCCAGTCTGCCGCGTCCGGCATTTCGCCCATGCCCAGACTATCGAGCACGATGAGAGTGATGCGATTAAAAACGCTCTGCTGTATCATTAAATGGAAGACCTTTCCTTAATCTCAACGCCAAAGAGCAAAGTGATAGCTTATCGTTCCCGTAACTTTCAGCGGTTGGCCGCAAATGCTGGTCGGAGAAAACTTCGCACGGAGTGCTGCGTCCTCTGCCGACTTATGCAGCAAAGGATGTCCGCTGACGGCCTTAGCGGAAGTGACACTCCCCTTCTCATCTATCGTGACCATCACAATCACAGTTCCGCTGGCGCGTGCGCCTCTGGCAAAGCTGCTGTACTCAGGCTTCGGTAGGCTCAAAGCTTTACCGTTGAGAACCCCGCCGCTGACGACGTTATCCGGCAGCAAACCGGCGAAATCATTCTGGCCCTCAATCGTAACGCTCTTGTAAACAGCATCCCACGCCGCATCGCCTCGCGGAGCATCCTTGTCAGCGCGTATATAAATCAGATTGACGAAACGACCGACGCGCAGGAAAGCATAAACCTCTCCGGCGCTCGGCTCATTTTGATAGACGCCGCGCAGCCGCGTGCCGGAGACTTTCACACCGCCTATTTCAATGCATGGATTATCCCGCTCGACCCGTTGCTTGGAAGCCGCGAAGTTTTTAACGATGCTCTCAATATAGGGTTCGGTGATATTGCGCACGCCGACGGACAGTTGCTCTCCATTCGTGAGCAGTTCGCGATAAGCGACGACCATGATGATGATTGAACTATTAGGCTGCGAGAGAACGAGGTGTTGCGCCTGCTCGTTGCTCTTATCCGTTAGCCGCCAGCCCGCGGGATAACTAAAGCTCAGGCCGTCCTTCGCAAAAGTCTTCATTTCGCCAGCCGTGCTTTGTGCCGCAGCAGGCGAAACCAGAAGCGCGAACATCATCATAAGGCTGAGAATTACCTTCCGTTTCATAACACGCTTTGCAAAGCGACGCTCGCTAGATTGAACAAACTCGCAGAACGTTTTAGGGCGAGCGCTTTAAGATGTTTTAAGGCTCAAGCCTCTACTTCTCTTTGTACTCCGTCGCAGCCTTTAACTTTTCGGCGCTTGATAGCCTTCGCGTGCGCGCACCTGCGCGTTGCGCACCCCGCGCACTTCGACGCGGATTGAGCGAAAGCGGCCGTCGCGCGCTTTGTTTGTAGAGTAGTAGCCGAGGCTGTACTGCGTGCCGATTTCGTCTGCGACCTGCGCGAAGGCGGCACGCGCATCCTGTAGGCTGACGGCATTAAAGGTCTTGCCGCCGGAAGCACGCGCGAGGTCTGCTATTTCAGCGCGCGCGAGATTGTAGAGCTGTCGGCTAATCTGCATACGCTCGAAGGGGCCAAGCTGGCAGAAGTTTGCGTAGTCGTCGGCATGGCCGCGCGGCACGAAGATTCTTTGATAACGACGGAGCTGCGTTTTCGAGAGATGAATTGTGCCGTAGCTCTGGCAATCCTGTAGCAAGCGGTCTTCGACGAAATCTTCCGTGTTGACCTGAACGAAATAGCAGGCCACGCCAACGCCTAGCAGTCGCGCACGCGATTCTGCAAACTCCGCAAGGCTGGCCGAATCAACGCCGTCCGTTAAAGCCACGACCGCGCGACGCCCGCGCACTTCCATGCGCGGCGGCTCGCTAAAAACTTTCTCTGCAATCTGCTCCAACGCATCGTAGAAGGGTGTGCCGTTGCTCGTCCCAATATTATTCAGCGCCTTACGCAGGACGGCGCGGTCGCTCGTCAGCTTCGTCAACACATCAACAGTCGCCAGCTTATCCGCCCCGTCATCAGCCGTATTGAAGGCGACGATTGAGACGCGGTCGCCCGGCCGCAGGGATTCTATGAAGGCCAGAGCGGCGCGACGGATCAGCGCTACGTCCGAGCGCGTAGAGCCTGACGTGTCGAGAAGGAGCGCGACCTCGAAGGGCGCTTCGGTCGTCGCGAAGTTGCTGATTTGCTGCGGGCGTCCGTCTTCATAAAGCAGAAAGTTTTCAGCGCGCAGGTTAACGACCGGCCGCCCATCGCCATCCGTAACGACAGCCGGAACGGAGACCAGTTGAGTTTCGACGCGCACTACATCGCCCTCGTCCACCTCTTCGCCTTCCTGCTTCGTCGCAGTAGACTGCGGGCGCGGCGTTGGCGTCACGGTCGGGCGTGCGTTGTTGCCCACACGGCGCGGCCTCTGCTGTTGCGTGCCGGATTGCTGCGCGCTAATGGTAGTCTGGCCGTAGCACAACATGAGCGCGGCGACGAACAGCAGATAGACGCCGCAATTAACGAACAAACTGCGCAAGGGGTTTGCAAGGGGTCTTGTCATCGTCTTAAACTTCCTGAGACAACATCCGGGATTGCGTTAATATAGCCGCAAATGCGCGCCACGGAAAAGAGCGGGCAGCGGATTTACCAGGGAGGCGACTCGCAATGTCAGTAATCGGAAGGCTGGACGATCAGGTTGACCGTGTGCTCATCGCGCCGCTCAACAAAAACAGGCAACGGGAAACAGACGACCGCGAGCCTGCGCTTGATGAACACTCAGCATCCTCTCGCCCCGCCCGGCAGATACGGCAGGAGAATGAAGGCTCTCAAGATGAACAGCCCGCGCCGGAAGAGTTGCCCGTCTGGCTGCTTTGATAACAACTGGAAGAGCGCTTAACATTTTCAGCTGAAGCGAAAGAAATGTTCGACAGCCGTTATCGTCTCACTGCTCAGCAAACCTGCCGCATTTAATGCTTGCTTGACGACGCGGCCAGTTGCGCAGTCGTTGACAAGTTCTCTGATTTTCTTTCGTGCTCCGGCGTGATTTTCCGCCCGTTGCCACAAGTCGCGTTTTTGTCGTTCTCATCTACAAACTGCACTCTCGCATAAATCTTTCACGCTCAGGTATTGAGCCTTTGCGTTCTCTCGACATTTCGGGTTATCCTCTCGCGTCTTGAAAGAACGCCGCGCATCTACTTTTTCATCTGCTTCAATCAACTTCAAAAGTAGAATCGGCGCGGCAATTTGACAGAGAAGCGAAATCAGGTAGAATGTTGAAACGTTACTGATTTCGTGCCTTTTGGAAATTACAGGCACGTATGTCAACGGTAGACGGCTTCCCTTACAAGGAAGAGGTTGGGGGTTCGAATCCCTCCGTGCCTACCAAGTTGAATCTGAAATCTCAGATTCAAAGTTTTGAAAATTCGAGTTTACCCGGAGTCGTAGTTCAGTTGGTTAGAACGCCGGCCTGTCACGTCGGAGGTCGCGGGTTCGAGTCCCGTCGGCTCCGTTATTGCATCTGGGAAACCAGACACTTGAGGCTGCTCTTTTGAGCGGCCTTTTGTGTTTTGGGCTGGTGCATCTAATGCTGCGATGGGTGGGGAGTCTAATGTTTGACCTTGAGAGTTTTTGTCAGAGTTTGCACGGGCTGACGAAGGGCGAGATACGTGCGCGGTGTGAGGAACGGGCCAGTTATTTTGAAAGCCTCGAACGCTCTTCAAGGCATCAGCGGAGAGGTCAGGGTCAGGCTGAGCCGGAGTATGATTATCGCGGGTATGTTGAAAGCATTGGCAGGCTTGAGCACTACGTGTTCGGGGGCGGCAGCCCGGCGAATTTGAGCGCTTACGAGGCAGGGCTCTTTCAGGAAGTAGTAGAGCATATGAGGGATTAAGGTGTGCGGCTCAGATGATTTGTTTTATTAACTCTCTTACTGCTCTGCAATGCTTTGAGCTTATCAGTTAGAGTCGGGCCGCGTTGTCTTAGGGGCGAGGTTGTTTATCGTTTGAGTAGAGAGGCGATGGCTTCGCGGGTTTCTGAGATAAACTGTCGCGGTTGGAGTTATCGGATTTGATGAACGCGGCGAACATCTTCGTCAGCCCGCAGGGCTTCCGCTACTTTCTTCAGGAAAGGATTGCTGGCGGCGGTGGTGGCGAGGTGTACGCGGCACTCAATCAGGCCGGGCAAAGTCTGGCTATTAAATTCATCAAGGCGAATCCGCATAATCGCGGGGCTGGCATCAGCACTTGGATTAACGAGTGTAACTCGTCGCTGAAATGCCAGAACCATCCGCACATCGTGCAGGTCTTCGAGTACTTCCAGACCAACCAAGGCCACTTGGTTATCGTGATGGAGCGGGCCAACTGCTCTCTCGCCAACCTCATCCGTCAGGGCTACCGCTTCGACGCGAAAGCGATCTGCACGGTCGGGATGCAGGTCACGCTGGCTCTCAGCTACATACACTCGCTCACCTCGCCGATTATTCACCGCGACGTGACGCCGAAAAACATACTGGTCTTTCCCAACTGGATTTACAAGCTCTCGGATTTCGGAATCTCCAAGAACAACGTCACACACGAAGAGATGGCGCGCACCTTCATCGGCTACTCTTCGTATATTCCGCCGGAACTACTGCGTCGCGGCTATTCAAGGCAGCAGGCTGATTTGTATCAACTCGGAGTCGTGCTCCTGACGCTAATGCTCGGCGTCTCGCCGATTGACGAGAGCTTGCCGCAGCAACAAATATATGAACAGATTCTAGCGGGCGTTCCGAGGCAGAGAGCCGAAGCCCTTATCGCCGCTGCCGGAATCAATGGAGAGTTGGCAAAGGTCATCGCCATCATGCTCCGCCGCCACGACGAATACAGGTACGCCTCAGCCGTCGAAGTTCACAACGAGTTAACGAGAGTCTTTAACCTGCCCTGATGATGATTCCCGTCGCAGAAGCTATCCAATTTGTTCGACAACAGACGGAGCGATTGCCGCCTGAGACCGTCGCGCTCGCTGATGCTCTGGGGCGCGTGCTGGCTGAAGATGTGATTGCCGATTCGGACTTGCCGCCCTTCGACCGCGCGCAGATGGACGGCTACGCCGTGCTTGCAAAGGACACCTTGAACGCGCCCGTTCGTTTGCGCATCGTCGGCGAAGCGGCCGCAGGTCGCGGCTGGCGCGGGCGAATGCAAACGGGCGAGGCCGTACGAATTATGACGGGCGCGCCTGTGCCTGATGGGGCTGACAGCGTACAGAAGGTTGAAGTGACGCGAGAGACTGAAGACCATCGCGAGGTCTTGATTGATGAAGCGACGAAGCCCGGGCAGTTTATCGTCAAGCGAGGGAGCGAGGTTAAGGAGGGCGCTTGTGTGCTCGGCGCGGGTGAGACCGTTAACGCGGCGATGATGGCAGCGCTCGCTTCGTTTGGCTACGCGCGCCTTAAAGTTGGAGCACGCCCGCGCGTCGTCGTGCTGGCGACAGGAACGGAACTCGTGCCCGTCAACGAAAAACCGGGCCCGGACCAGATTCGTGATTCCAATAGCTTCTCTCTCGGCGCTTATGCATCTCTGGCAGGCGCGCGAGTGGAGCGTTTGCCGTTAGCAAACGACGACTCACAGTTGTTGCAGCGTGAAATAAAGACGGCGGCCGGGCGCGCGGACGTGCTGATTCTCTCCGGCGGCGTCTCGATGGGCGTTTATGATTTTACGAAGACGGCCCTGCGTGCGCTCGGTGCTGAAATCTACTTCGAGCGCGTTCGTTTACGACCGGGTAAGCCGACTGTCTTCGCTCGTCTGGGCCGCACGCTCATCTTCGGTCTGCCCGGCAATCCAGTCTCGGTCTCAGTCACGTTTAATCTGTTCGCGCGGACGGCGCTGCGCGCAATGCAGGGCTGCCTTGAGCCTGCGCTGGTTGAAGAATGGGCTGTCCTTGCGCGCGGCGTGAAGGGTTCGCAGGAGCGTGCCAGCTATCTGCCGGCCGAGCTCCGCACAAACGAGGATGGACAACTGCTGGCAGAACCTTTGAAGTGGGGCGGCTCGTCAGACTTCGTGGCCTTCACGCGCGCCGTGGCGCTCGTCATCGTGCCAGAAGGCGTGAAGGCTTTGGAGGCTGGAACGCGAGTGCGCTTCGTGCGTCTGCCGTAGAGTTTTTCTGTCGTCGCCTTCTTATCAGAATCACTAGGCGGCGATGGCCTCGACTCTTTCGAGGACGCTATTGAATCCTGCGAAGCCGGGCAATTCCTGTAGACGGCGGTTGACGTTGCGGTCAAAGAATTCGATGCCGTCCGGCCCCTTGAAGAGAGTGTTGATGAGGTAGTTGGCTTCGCTCTGCGGCTTGGCTCCCTGCCCGACCGGCGACCAGAATCTACCGATGATAAAGCGCGCGAGGTCGCGCGAGAATTTCGCCTGTTGTAGTTTTAACTGCGCGATACTCCAGTAGAAGTGTGCATGAATGGATTCTTCCTTCATCACGACGTTGAGCAGTCTCGTCAGGATAGGATGGTCTGCCAGTTGTGAAAGGCGACGATAGCCTTGCAGCGTCGTCATCTCGTTGATTGCGCCCCAGGCCATATGCGCGCCGTGGAAATAACGGCCGAAGGGCTTGACCGCGTAGTCGAGTATGAAATTTTCGATGGTATAACGCAGCGGGATTTTCGCTTTGGCGTCGGCCTGCCAGCGCTCGCTCGTGGGCACGCCCGCTTCCGCTAGAAAGCGATTGAGCAGTTCGCCGTGCTCATTCTCCTCGACGCTCCAACGCTCCATGAATCTTCTTATCACGGGGTCTTTGCCGGTCGGAGTGCGCAGCAGTTCTTTGTAGTAGATTTCCGTGAAGCTTTCGACATCGCGCATGTAGATGAGCACCGGCACGAAGGCCGGATTAAGCGGATGCCGCGAGACCTCATTCCAGGGGATGCTGTCCAGAAACTCCTTATCGAGCGCGCGCGGCTTGCTCTCGTACCACGCCAGCACATCTCTCTCTGTTTCAAACACGGCGGGCAAACTCCTTCGTCAAAGCGGTCGGTTTATAATTCCTAACTGCTTTCTTTACGTCCCCGCGCTCGATAATGGATTTCCGTAAACTGGTTATAATTGCTCTGCGCTACTAAATGCAATAATAATGTGAACTTTTTTCCGAACTTCAAATGGGCGGCGAGCAATAGCTTGTTATCGCCAAGGTCACACGCTGCTAACTCCGAGAGACTGGGAAAAATTAAGACGACGAGCCGGGACGTGAACCTTGTCTGAACAGGAAAATAACAGAGAGAGCGCAAGCGAACGGGCTGGGCCAACCGAACGAGCAAGCGTTCGTCACGCCCGGCATCCGCGTCGTCTCGTTATCTGCACCCTCATCATCTTTCTCGTCGCCTTCGGCGTTCGTCTACTGGCCTTTCAGGACAACGCTCTTGAAGCTCTCAAAGTTCAGTCTGCCGTGACCGAAGGCTACAGGCACACGGGAAGACTGCTTCGCGAAGGCGGGCTGTCCTCCTTCTTCAGCGCATCATCGCCCCTCGCAGACCCAAACCACCTGGGCCATCCACCCGGCTACTCAATCCTGATGGCGTTGCTCTCAAACGTTACGAGCGACACGGATGCTGCCGTCAGGTTGCTGCAAATCCTGGCCGACGCGCTGGCAGCCGTCTTTGTGTTTCTCATCGCGTGCGCTTTGCTCTCGGACACAGTTGCCCTCATCGCAGGGCTGCTCGTCGCGCTCGCTCCGCAATTTACGTACAACTCGACGCTGCTCCTACCCGATTCGCTCGCTGTGCTCCCACTCCTGCTGGCAGTTTATTGTCTGGTCCACGCTAGGAAGAAAAACAGTGCTACTGCTCTCGTTTGGCTCGCGGCTGCGGGCGCTTGCGTCGGAGTCTCCTGCTGGCTGAGGGCCAACGCGATGATGCTTGCGCCCTTTATGACGCTCTTGATTCCTCTCGTGTTCGAGCGCGGAAGCCGCCTGCGCCGCGCTCTCGCGCTCGTAGGCGGAATGCTGCTCGTCGTCGTGCCGCTCACCGTCCGCAACTACATCGTCTACGACCATTTCATCCCGGTCTCGCTCGGCGCGGGCCAGACACTTCTCGAAGGCATCGCCGATTACGACACGGACGGGCGCTTCGGTATCCCCGCGACCGACATGGGAATAATGCGTATGGAGGCCGGAGCATACGGGCGACCCGACTATTACGGCACGCTCTTTAATCCAGACGGCATCAAGCGCGAACGCCTGCGTCTCAAGCGTGGCTTGAGTGTTATCACAGCGCACCCTTTCTGGTTTGCGGGCGTCATGGTGCGCCGCGCCGCAGGAATGTTGCGCCTCGAAAGAGTGCACACGATTAACAGAGAGCCGCCGGTCACGCACCCACTCGTCGTCAACGGAGGAATGACGCCCGCCTGGGCCAACTCTCCCGCCGAACTACTCGCCAACGGAAAGGCTGATTCGCCGCACGCAGAAATCACTGTGACTTCAGACGGCCAAATGCTGAATATCAAGGGCGATGATTCCAGCTACGATAATCAATTCTCTTCCGCTCCGCTCCCTGTTCAGCGCGATACGGATTATCTCTTGCAGTTGCCGGCGAGAATCGAGCAGGGGCGCATGATCATCAGCGTCACCGGCACAAACCGCAGTGCTCCTTACGCTTCCGTCATCGTCGAACCGCAGGACTGGAAGACTCCTGCCGAACAGCCCACTATCCTGATTCAAATTCCGTTCGTCGCTGCGGCTGACGAACAGTTGAGAATCGTCTTCGCCAACGGCGGCGTGCGTCCCTTAATGCAAACCGGGCGTGCCGAACTCTACGCGCTTGGACCAGCCAGTTACACCTGGACGCGATACCCGCGAGCGCTCTTAAATCTCGTCCAGAAGCTTTTCATCACAGCCTTGATGCTGCCGCTCTCGCTCTGCGGACTATTTCTGCTCATCAGAGGCAGGCAGTATAAAACCCTCGCGCTGTTGCTCGTCGTGCCAGCCTATTACTTATGTTTTCAATCAGCGCTGCACACGGAGTATCGCTACGTGCTGGCGATTCATTATTTCTTCTTTGTGCTCGTCGCCATCGCGCTGCACACCTCGGGTACGTTTTTATACGCAACGATTCGCAGTAAGCTTCCACGGTAAGAGCTTCGACAAAGATTCGCTCGACAGTTGTTTCCGCAGACGGCGGAAGAGAATCGCGGCAGGATGCAGGCAAGCGCGAGTGTCCTGTTAAAGTCGGCCGCGTTATACCTTCTTCAGAAAACGCGCCGCGATAACGCCTGTCACGGGTGAGATGCCGAGCATGAATCCCAGCAGATAAATCAGCAGAATAAAAACTTCCCCGGAATTGCTGACAGGCAACTTGAGAAAACCCGTGAGATGAATAACTGTCAGGCAAAGCCATTGAATGAGGGCGATGATGCTCCCGCTGACCATTGTGATTTTCAGAACATCCGTAGTCGTCAATTGATTCGGCGAGCGAAGAATGTAAAGAAGCGTAACTATTCCGCCGCTCAGAAAAAGCAGCAGGAGCCAGGCGCTAACGCCTAAACCGTCCAGGTTAGAGGTCAAGGCGATCAGTAGTACACCGGCCGTCAGGATACCGATTCCCAACCCACACAGGGAGGCATGATTAAACTTCGAGAGAGCGGCAGTCTTCTGCTGTTCGGGCACAACGTCGTGCGGCTGCGCAGGCGAGCCGGATGGCAGTTGCTCTCTTTTTTGTGCCGGACTCGTCAGGACGGATGGAGTCTCAGGCGTAACGGGTGCGGCTGATTGATGGACGGCTGCGACGGTTGGGTCGAGTATCTGTGTAGGCTGAGAATTAGGCTCATACGAAAACGATCTCTGCATAGCCTCTAACAACTGTTGGCGCATCTCGACGGCTGAAGCCGGGCGCTCGTCGCGCTTCAAAGCTAAAGCCTGCTTTAAGACCGCACCGACGCTGGCAGAAATCTGCGGATTGATAATGTTGATTGGCTGCAAGGGGTCGGGCTCGCCGTTGAGAATGGCCGTCGCTCTCGACAGCGCATCGTTCGGTATTTGTCCAGAGAGCAGGTGATAGAGCGTGGCGGCCAACGAGTAGAGATCACTACGCGGGTCTGTTCCAGTTCCCTGAATCTGTTCGAGCGGCGCGTAGTGAGGTGTATAACCGAAGATGCTGCCGGTGGTGGTCAGTTTAGTGATAGGCCCTGTGTGGCCCTTGGCTAAACCGAAATCCAGCAGAATCAGATGCCCCGTCTTAGACAGCTTGAGGTTCTGCGGCTTGATGTCTCGATGAATAATCTGCGGGTCTTGCCCGTGGACGTATCTTAGTATCTCTAAAAGCTGGTCGGCCCACTCCATTACCTGTGAGACTTCAAAAGGCTCGCCTTTCGTCGTGAGCATCTGCCAGAGGTCGGGGCCGGGGATATAGTCCATGACCAGATAGAGAGAGCTGCCCTCGTTAAAATGGTCTATCACTCTCGGCAGCCCCGAATGGCGCAGCCCGGCCAGCATTCTCGCTTCACGCTCAAACTGCCTGCGCAATCTCTCGTCGCCCGTCTGCGTCTCCTTGATGGCGACCTGTGTGTTGAGACGCAGGTCTCTGGCTTCATAGACCGTTCCCATACCGCCTTTTCCGAGTTGTCCGCCAATCTGGTAGCGGTTTTGAAGGAGAGTTGGGGGAGATGTCATAGAAGCATCCTACAATCAACAAGCGCTCGATTCCGTTCGGAGAGACACAGAGCTACGGCACACTATCACGGAGAACTAAAGACAGAGCGAGCTTGATTCATCGTCTACTGTTTTAAGCTTCGCAACGACATTAAGCCGCTCTGGAAAACCTTGCTCTACGGCGCGGTCTTCTGAGCCGCTGCAAGATAGCGACGGCGGCTGTCCTTCCTGTTTCGGCAGCGCCGTTCATAAAGCCCTGATAATCACGGCTGCAATGTTCGCCCGCGAATAACAGGTTGCCGACAGGCTCGATTTCCGCGCCGCCGATGCTCGTCCACTGCCCGACCTTATAGCAGGCATAGCTTCCCTGAGTCAGCGGATTCTGCGACCAGTTGAACACCCTGCTTTGACCGTTGAAAGAGGCCGCTGCACCCCTGTAAGCTTTGTCCACCACGGCGAGATAACGTTCTCTCTCATCCATGCTCAACTCTCTGCCGGCCCTGCCGCCGAGGAAAGCTGTGTAGCCACCCGGGCCCAGATTATTGTTTTGCATCTGGCTGTTGTCCCAACCGTTGTGAATGACATCGCTGAAGAGATAGCCGCTGTAGCCGAGCTTTCGCCAGACGCGTTGGTTAAAGCCAAAGACCATCTTCGAGTTTGTCCCGTAGCCTAGCTCCCGGATGGCTCGCTGCTTATGTTGCGGGAGGTCTAAATTGATGTTGACCTGTCGGAGCGTCGTAAAGGGGATGGCTAGAATAACGTAGTCAGCTTTGACCGGGCCACGATTCTGGAAATCAAGCGTGAAGCCGTTTGCGTTGCTGCCGATGGCTTCTAATTTATGGCCGGTCTTTATCTGGTCTTTGAGGCGGGCCACCAGTTTGCTGATGACAAGGTCGCTTCCGCCCTTGATTTTGTAGCGCTCGTCGCTCTCCCCGTACATCTCCAGTTTATTTTGAGAAGTATCGGTTCCAATCATGGTGATGAAGTTCAAAGCGGACTGTTCGCCTGTATCAAGTCCAAACTCTCCCGTGAACGCGTTTTTCAGGAGACTCAAAAACCAGCCTCGCGCACCAATCTCAGTGAGGTATTCGTCAATCGAAATCTGGTCAAGCGAGCGGCCCCTCAAGGGAGTTTTATAACTCAGATCATCGGGCACGGAATCCTGATCCTTCTTAATGCGCCTTGAGAAATGACGGAACTCAGCAACCACCTGTCTTTCCCTGTAGCGAACGCCGTCAATCAGATAGTCGTCCTTTATCAAACGCCTCTCGCTGAGCGAGTTGCAATCATAGTAAGGAATCTGGAATTCCTTAATGAGACTCCACATATCTGCGTGGCCTGTATCAACAAATTCTCCTCCGACCTCTGTGGTCAGGTTATTGCCGAGAATGTTTCTGGCCGTGTGTATGCGTCCGCCCGGTGAATCGCCTGCTTCGTAAACATCCGCACGGAAGCCGAATTTTTTGAGTTGATAAGCGGCATTCAGGCCAGCAAGTCCTCCGCCAACTATTGCGATGACGGGCGCAGTCCCGGCGGGCGCAGCATAAAGATAGCTCTGGCTTGCCAGATAAAGTCCGCCGACGGAGAGACCAGCCTTGATGGTGTCGGACAGGAACTTCCGTCTATCAAGCAGCGCCGTCGAGCCGCTCGCGTCCTCTCTTTTCAAGGGCGGCTCGGCTGCCTCATGTTTAAGAAGCGATTTTCTAAAAGCTTGTTGCAGGGCTTGCAGTAATGGGGTACGTGACTGTGACATGGCTCAAGGTTCAAGGTGGTCGTTAGGGTTTACGGCCAGCAGGCATAATCAACTTCTGCCCGGGAACGATCAGGTAGCTGTTACCGACGTTGTTCATCTGCGCGATTTCCGGCCAACGTGTTTCGTCGCCGAGTTCTCTGATGGCGATTCTGGCGAGCGAATCTCCGCGCTCCACAACCACCACATCCGAACCCGTCGGTATCTCAATTCTCTTCACATCCTGACTCTTGAAATACTTATTTATTAACTTTACATACTGAGGGCCGCCGACGATTGTCTCAATCGCTTTATCTATCTTCTCTTTTAAGTCTGCGTTGCCGCTCGGCATGCCGATGCTGTATTTCGAGTCGGAGTTTTCAAGGTAGGCCCGCTTGATTTCCAGAAAATGGCCGCTCACGCCGTCGGCCTTCTTCTGGTCGTTGATGAGTTTCACCTCTGTGACGGCATAAGGATAATCATAGACGACAGCATCCACCGTCCCCAGATTGATAGCGTTCATCCAGAAGTCAACGTCCTCTAAGGGAACCAACTCCGCATTCGGCAATTCGCCTTTGACATACGCCTCAACTACGGGGTCGCCTTTGACGAATCCGATCTTTAAATTGCGGCAATCGTTGAGGGTGCTGATGTAGCTATTCTTCTTGGCGATGAGAGCGTAGCCGAATTCGTAGTAAGGGATAGACCATTCTATATCCTCCACCTTATCGGGGCTGATGCCGCTCATAATCATGTCAATGCTGTAGTCGTTGTCCTCTTTCTGCTTTAGAAAGCAGAAGAGTTTTTCGTAGAGGTCAACCTCTTTAGCTTTTACTTTGTCAGGGCCCATCAGACCCAGTTGGGCCGCGATGAGGGAGGCCATCTCGAAATCAAATCCTTCGCGCTTCTCAGTCTCCTCGTCAATAAAGTTCATGGGCGGCGCATCTTCCTGCACTCCGATGGTTATGTACCCACGAGAAAGAATTCTTTTCAGTACACCCGTTTGAACAGGCACGCCGTTGCAAGCTGCAGTCGCATCTTCGCTTTCAGGAGGGGCATCCTGACCGCCTTTCGTGTCAAAGGAGTTTCCGCCCAACTCGGCGCTGCCGGGTGCAGCCGGAGGCTTGGGAGTCATGGCCCTCCAGATGAGCAGGCCACAAACAATTGAGAGCAAGAGGAGGGAGACTCCTATAACAATTGCTAGACGGCTATTCATAATCGAGCACCGGGAAGAACTACTTTGATAATCGCCGCCAGAGAAAGTTGCGGTAGATTCATTGCCGGCGAAAGATAAAGAGCGTTGTGATTGAAATGCGCCAGCTTGAAGAACAAAGACTCAGTGAAGAATCGGCGCAACTATATGCCTTATTAACTACTAAAAGTCAAGATTTTTCGTGAGCATAAACAAGCACTACGGCCGCTCGCTCTCGAACCGTTAAGAAGCAGTTTTCGAGCCTTAAAGTTTTCAAAGTAGAGATTGAAAGTCAGACGTTTGTTTCAATCATTTTAGTATGCACATTCTCTGCATTTCATTTCTCGCGTTGCTTTCTGCCGCCCTCATTCCGCATACTAACTGCCACCTTTATGAGCCAACTCTCACACATAGACGACGAAGGCCGCGTGGCGATGGTTGACACGAGCGCGAAGCCCGTTACGGCGAGGCGCGCAGTGGCTTCAGCGCGGGTCTTGATGTCGCCGGAAACAGTCGCGGCGCTCGGCGAGGGACGAACGCCGAAGGGCGATGCGCTGGAGACGGCGCGGCTGGCAGGCATCATGGCTGCCAAGCGCACGGCCGAGTTGATTCCGCTCTGCCACCCGCTGCCGCTCACGCACATTGACGTGCGTGCAAAACTCACCGAAAAGGGCGTCATTCTCGAAGCCGAAGTTGCCACCGAGGCACAGACAGGCGTTGAGATGGAAGCCCTGACGGCAGTCTCCGTTGCCGCCCTGACCGTTTACGATATGTGCAAGGCAGTTGATAAAGCGATAACGATTACGGACGTTCGATTGGAACGGAAGACGGGCGGCAAGTCCGGCGACTACGCGAGGCAGGAAGAGACAAGCTGAGGCTGAAAATATGAGGAACACTGCTCATCAGCCAAGCGTTTAAGTTGATGCCTCTTCTCGTTCGAGATTTAACCTTTTGCCTTTGGGCTTTTTCTCGTACAATGTGGTGCGAGGCCGGAGTTTGAGAAGTATTGCCAGCCCGTCGGGGGAGATTTTGAGATGAAGATTAATATTTCCAGAGACGCGCGACCGCAAGTGCAATTGCTGCTGTTTGCGACCGCCATCACAGTCCTGTTGTGGTTCATTCCCTTTGCCAGCATTCTGACTTACCCGTTCCGCATCTTCGTCACCTTCATACACGAAGGAGGCCACGCCATCGCAGCGCTCCTGACGGGCAACTCCGTCTCAAGCCTGAGCGTGGCATCGGACGGCTCCGGCCTGACCTATTCGACCGGGAGCGGCTTTCTTTCCAGACTCTTCATCTCCAGCGCAGGCTATCTCGGCGCGACTGCCTTCGGAGCATTGCTGCTCGTCCTGATCCGCCGCACCGTCGCCGCGCGCGCCGTTCTCGTCGGCTCGGCCGCGTTAATCGGCGTACTCACACTCTTTTTCGGATTGCTCAAGCCGCTCTTCGCAGGTTCTTGGGGAAACCTGATGGGGATTCCCTTCACGGTCGTGGCAGGTGTGCTGATTACGCTCGGTCTGCTGGCCGTCGCCAAGTATGGCAGCGCGCGCACGGCCTCCTTCTTCGTCAGCTTTCTAGCCGTCCAGTGTGTTATCACGGCGCTGCTTGACCTCAAGACGCTCTTCTTCCTGTCGTCGCCCTTCACGCTCGGCGAAGCTCATTCCGACGCCGCAAACATGGCCGCTTATACTGGCGTTCCGGCGATGGTCTGGACGCTCGCGTGGGCCGGCATTGCGCTCGTGATTCTCTCGCTGGCCCTGCGCGCCTACGCCATCAGCCGCGAGCGTGCGGCAGAACAGCAAGACCTTCCCTTTGAAGAGCCGCTGGAAGTTTAAGCCTTTGAGCGCCGCGACAGATTCACACAGGCCGTCGGACGAAGGTGTGGCACACGCTACACTGCCCGACGGCCTTCAAGTTTTAGACGCCGACGAAAACCATCTAACTCTCGCCAGCCTGCCCGTCGGCGCGCATCTCATCCTCCGATGCCGCAAAGACTGGCGCGACGCCACCGTCGTCGCCGTCACACTCGAAGCCATCACGCTCTCCGTCGGCGCTCCAAAGGGGCGCACCTACCGCGTCAGGCGTCCACCCGGTGCGCTTCTCTCTTTCGAGGGAGAGATTCCCCTTCTCGGTGAAGGCTCCTGCTGGCGCGCTGGCTTCGCACGCTACGACACCCGCTGGTAAAGAATCAAAACAATAGCCTCCGCAAACGAAGAGAGGAAAGGGCAAAAGGGGAAGAGGGCAAAAGGAAGACAAGCGGCTTTCCTTTCCCAATTTCACCTTTTACCCTTTCGCCTTCTCCCTCCGTTGGCTTCGTGCGCGCTTCGTTCATACGCCGTTTCGCGGTATGATACGTGTTTCGCCGGTGGCTCAGATTCTCTACTATGCGCCGTCGGCCACTATTTACAGCATGATTGAAGAAGCCATCGAAGTGCGCGGGGCGCGCGTCAACAATCTGAAGAATATCTCTTTTTCCATCCCTGTCGGGCGGCTGACGGTCGTCACCGGCGTCAGCGGTTCTGGCAAATCCTCGCTCGCCTTCGATACCGTTTACGCCGAAGGCCAGCGCCGCTACGTCGAATCTCTTTCGGCCTACGCGCGCCAGTTTCTCGAACGAATGGACAAGCCGGATGTTGACGAAGTGCGCGGGATTGCCCCGGCCATCGCCATTCGCCAGAAAAACTCTACGCGCAACCCGCGCTCAACCGTCGGCACACAGACTGAAGTTCACGACTACCTGCGCTTGCTCTACGCGCGCATCGGTACGACCTACTGCCGCGTCTGCGGTCGCGAAGTGCATCGCGATTCGCCCGAATCCTCCGCACAGGAAATCCTCGACACGCTCGACGAGGGCACACGCTTTTACGTTCTCTTTCCCGCCGCAGCCGGACTAAACGTAGAGACTAACGGCAACGGCGCAACAAAGAAGAAGACGACCGCTCGCAACAAGACGACGCCCAACAGACAGGTCACGAGCAGCCAGATGGTGACGGCCCACGTGATGAGCCTCATGCAGCGCGGCTTCACGCGTCTCTACGCAGACGGGCAGACCATTGACCTCGCATCGCCCGACGATTATCGCCGCCCGGATTTCGAGAACGTCTTTGTGCTCGTTGACCGCCTCGCGGCCCGCGCAGACGTGCGCGAGCGTCTGGTTGACTCGCTTGAGATCTGCTTTCAGGAGGGACACAGCACAGCCATCATCGAAACGGCCGAGGCAGAACCCCGTCGTCTCCGTTTCTCCGAACGCTTCGAGTGTAAATACGACGGCACAATCTACGCACAGCCTGAGCCGCGCCTCTTCAGTTTCAACAACCCTTTCGGCGCGTGCCCGACCTGTCAGGGCTTCGGCAACATCATCGGCCTTGACCTCGACCTAGTGATTCCGAACCCGCAGTTATCGCTTAACGAGGGCGCGATTGAGCCCTGGACGAAACCGCAGCATGATTGGGCCAGAACGGAGCTACGCCGCTTCTGCAAGCAGGAACGCATCTCTCAGGACGTGCCCTTTCAGGACTTGTCGCGCGCAGAGCAACGCGCCATCATCGAAGGCAAAAACGGCTGGGGCGGCATTCGCGGCTTCTTCAACTGGCTGGAGACTAAAAAGTACAAGCTGCACGTACGCGTCTTTCTCTCCAAGTATCGCGGCTACACTTTGTGTCCCGACTGCAACGGTGGACGCTTACGACAGGAAGCGCGCGACGTTCGCGTCGGCGGCCGCACGCTGCCGGACATCTGCGCGCTCTCCATTAAAGACGCCGCGCTCTTCTTCGATGCGCTCGAACTCTCTACGGAGCAAACCGCCATCGCCGAGCGCGTGCTCCATGAGATTCGTCGTCGCCTGCGTTTTCTGGTAGACGTAGGGCTTGATTACCTGACGCTCGACCGCCTTGCCTCCACGCTTTCCGGCGGCGAAGCCCAGCGCATCCAACTCGCGACCAACCTCGGCTCGTCGCTCGTCGGCGCGCTCTACGTTCTGGACGAACCATCAATCGGCCTGCACCCGCGCGACAGCGCTCGTCTCATCAAGCTGCTTCACAACCTGCGCGACATCGGCAACACAGTCCTCGTCGTCGAGCACGACCCCGAAATGATGCGCGCCGCAGACCACATACTTGACATCGGCCCAGCAGCGGGCGAACTCGGCGGACAGGTGATTTACGAAGGCGACTTCGAGCACCTGCTCGACGATAAAGCATCGCTGACGGCTCGCTACCTGCGCGGCGAAGTCGAGATTAAAGAGCCCAAGCAGCGACGCTCTGCGCAGAAGAAACGACTGAGCGTGCGCGGGGCAAGCGAGCACAATCTGAAGAACATAGACGTGGATGTTCCGCTCAACATGCTTGCCTGCGTGACGGGCGTTTCAGGCAGTGGCAAGTCAACGTTGATTCACGATTGCATTTATGCCGGACTGAAAAAGCAGCGCGGCGATTGGCAGGGACACGTCGGCGCGTTTTCAAAGCTCGAAGGCGGGCAGCACATAGACGACGTTGTGCTCGTTGACCAATCGCCCATCGGCCGCACGCCGCGCTCGAACCCAGTCACCTACGTCAAGGTTTACGACGCCATACGCGAAGCCTTCAGCTCGACGCGCGAAGCGCAGGCGCGTGGCTTCGACCCCTCATACTTTTCCTTCAACGTGCCCGGCGGGCGCTGCGAAGTTTGTCAGGGCGACGGCACGGTGACGGTCGAGATGCAGTTTCTGGCGGATGTCGAACTCGTCTGCGAGGAATGCAAGGGCACGCGCTTCAAGCCGCAGATTCTGGACGTGCGTTATCGTGGAAAGAATATCAACGACGTGCTCAACATGACCGTGCGCGAGGCGCTGACGTTCTTCCGCGAAGTGCAGAAAATCACGAATCGCCTGCGTGTGCTTGACGATGTCGGCCTCGGCTATTTGCGTCTGGGCCAATCTGCCACGACGCTTTCGGGCGGCGAAGCGCAGCGCGTCAAGCTCGCCGCGCATCTCTCGAAACGCACCGGCGCAAAAACCCTCTACATCTTCGACGAGCCGACGACGGGTTTGCACTTCGACGACATCAACAAGCTGCTCGCAGCCTTCCGCGCGCTCATCGAAGCCGGCGGCTCGCTCCTCGTCATCGAACACAATCTCGACGTGATTAAGACCGCCGACTACATCATTGACCTCGGCCCTGAAGGCGGAGACATGGGCGGCCACGTCGTCGCCACCGGCACGCCCGAAGAAATCATGCACGCCGGAGGCTCACACACAGGACGCTATCTACGCGAACACCTCGCACGCGCCAACGGACAAGCAGCGTAAACAAAAGTATGAAGTAGGAACGATGAACGATGAAGTTAAAGGCAAGCTCTTCTTACTTCATCGTTCATCGTTCCGCGTTCATCGTTTCACTTATCGTCCTGTTCTCTTAGCAGAGACGACGAGGATGAAGGCTTCGCCCGACTGGCCGACGTTGAGTGTGCCGACGATGACAGGCTCGCCCTCGCGCATGCTGAACTCGGTCGCGATGCCCGTGTGTTCATACTGTATGGTGGGAGCGGTTGCGCCGCTCGATGAAACCATAGTCGTTTGAATCGGAATCTTCGCGCCAAAACGGAAGCCCGCAAGCTCCACTATGTTCTGTCCTGCCGCGTCGTTCTTCAGCGTCACGGAGTTAACGGAGTATTCGGAGAAGAGCGGCGCGGAGGCCGTGACCTTCGAGAACGGAGTCATGCCGACGCCCTTGACGTTAAGACGGCCTCCGTTCTTCATGCGATTCAACATCGTCGCCGTCAGGCGGTAACTACCAAACGGCAGCATCGAACGCAGTTGCCTGACTACAGGCTCAAGCTGGTTCGGCAACCTTCCGGCAGCCTCGCCCGGCCCATCCGTCGCAGCCAGCAAATAGATCTCAATATCAAGATTCGCGTTGTCATCCGCCAACGCACTCGAAAGCGCGCCCGCAACCTTCGCTTCCCTCTGCTGCGCCTGCGACTGCGGCGCACACATCATCACCAACAGTATCAATCCCAACATCAACATCCAGACAGACGTATCCCTGCGGAGTAGTAACATGAGCGTTCTCCTTCATCCGAAATTATTCGCGCGCGTGCGCCGCGCCAGCGCCGAGCGCTCCAACAGAGAGAGTGCGCTCGCTTGTGCTTGATGACACGCCGCAAGGGAACGGCAGTTCCATTTGCAAACGTAAAAGTTCGGCGGGCGATGCAGGTTAGCTTACGGCCGCAGCTTGACGCGGTAGAGTTTGAATTTTCCGATGGTCTCTCCGGCGTCGCGTTCGTACCAGCGGTCAAGATTGGTGAGGTCTGGCTCGCCGTCGGCATGTGTGACGACGAAAGAGAGCGTGGGCCTTGAGGCGCGCTCGCGGTTGAAGGCAGCGATGTAGGAAGCGTAGCGCTCAACTTCCCTCTCGATTTCGTCGTGCGTGATGGGGCGGGCGTTGACGGTCAGGCGGTCTGTGAGGCGTCCCCAGCCGAAGAGCGCGATCTGGATGACGATGTTTTCGTTTAAGGTCTGGCGCAGCCAGTTGGCGTCAGCGCCGACGTAGTAGAAGAGTTGAAAGAGCCTTTCACGGTCTTCTTCGAGGGTGAGGCCGACGAAGATGTGCTGGTGTCTGGCCCAGAGGACGGCTTGCGGGGCGGTCGTCGGCAGGCTGTCGGCGTGTATGAAGTTGGTCGAGAGGACTGTCGGAACGTCTCGCGTGTTCGCGTCGTGCGACTCTCGCGCCAGTTGGGCCAATCGCTTGTCAACGAGGATGGCTTCGTCCCTGACGACGTTCTGCTCTGCGACCGGCTCGGTCGTGAGCTTCGCTTCAAAGACGCCCCAACAGAAGGCGGCGAGGGCGATGATGAAGAGGATGCTGTTTGAAGTTTTACGCGACTGGGGCGTCCGCCCGCCCCAGATGAGCGCCGCAGCAAGTGCGACGGCTGTGAGCGCGACGTAGTTGACGATGAAGACTTCATAATGAATCGGCTGAAGGGAGCGTCCTGTGACGACCTGCTGGTTGAAGACGACGAGCGGCGTCAGCGCCAGCGAGATGACGAAGAGGATGCTGCGCTCGCGTAAGTTAATGAGACGACGGCGTGCGGCGACGGCGAGCAGGAGACAGACGGCGAGGCCGATGAGCGTCGGCGGGCGAAGGAGGTCCGGCGCGTGCGTGTTAGTCAGCAGTTGCACGTCGTCCATGACCTTTGCACGCTTCGAGAGCAAGTAGGCATAGGGCACGAGCGCCAGCAGCGAGACGATGCATGTGAGGGCCAGGTCTTTGAGGTTCCGACGATAATCGTCGGGCCGCACGAGCAGCCAGAGCAAAACGAGCAGGGCGAGCCATGCGGCGGCGCTTGTCCACAGGTAGAAGTAGGAGAAGACGAGCACGGCGAAACTGAAGCCTGCGCCGGTGGCTGCTGCCAATCGCGTTCGCTTGCTGTCGCTGACCAGGACGCGCCAGACGAGCGCGCACATGACGAAGAAGACTGGAAACGGCAGGGCCGGTAGGTAGCGGCGCAGAAACGGTAGATAAGGATAGGCAGGGCCGTTGCCGAAGAAGTAGCCGACGGCTCCCTGCGCGCAGGCGAGCGTTCCCAGACAGAGTATGAAGAGTGTGCCTGTGGCGGCGATGCGTTCGTCGTTCGTCAGGGCCGCAATCAACCAGAAGAGCGCCAGAGCCGCACCGGCCCCGCCGATGCAGGAGGCTAGAATCATGGCCCATGAAGCGTTGATGCCGGTGGCGCGTGCGACGAGCGCGAGCGCGTAGGGCGGAATAAACTGTATGGAGAAGAGAGATTCGGGTTGCGTTTGACCGGCGCGGTCGTCGCGTCCCGTGTAGGGGTCGCTGCGGCGCGGTCGCGCGTCTATTAGTGCGTTCAGGTAAGCGGCGTAGGCCGCTTCGTCCAGATCGTTGTAGGCGTAAGCGCCGTTCCAGTCCGCCCCGCGCAGAAGCCACAAATTAAACTGCGGGTAGAGCGCGAGCAGCATGACGGCCAGCGCGGCCAGAGTGCCGAGTCGCAAGCGGAGTGAAGGGCGCGTCTTTACCAAGTAAGTGATGGCTCGTCAGGCCGAACAGGATTCGTGTCGCATGAGTGTTCAAAAAGAGCGCGCACAATCCTAACGGCTCGCACGAGACTTGTAAACCGTACCTCAATCAGCTTACAAATAGAGGCGAAGGAGATAAACCGAAGATGAGTCTGAGAGAACGCATCATCGCCGACCTGACAGCGGCAATGAAAAGCAAAGACGCGGCGCGCACTTCGACGCTGCGAATGATGAAGGCGTCTGTGATGAACCGCGAAATCGAAAAGGGCGGCGAGTTGACGGATGAAGAATTGACGAAGGCGCTTGCTTCGCTCGTCAAGCAAAGGCGCGATTCCATAGAGCAGTATGAAAAGGCAGGGCGGCAGGAGTTGGCGGCCAAGGAGCGCGAGGAGATTGAAGTCATAGAAGTTTACCTGCCGCAGGCGGCCACGCGCGAGGAGATTGAGCGTGCGGTTGACGAAGCCGTTAAAGAGACGAACGCAGCCTCTATGCGCGAGATGGGTGCTGTGATGAAGGCCGTGCAGTCGCGCCTCGCGGGGCGCAACGCCGATGGGCGCATTGTTAGCGAGATAGTCAAGGCCAGACTGAGCAGTTAACGGGCTCGGCGGTGAAGTGAGTTTTTGAGATCTGTTATCTTTTAGGAAAAGTTTGATGAGGAGGAAAAGATGAGATTGAAACTTCTGTGTGGTGTGCTGGCGTGCGCGCTCGCCTTTGTTGCGTTTGGCCTGACGGCTGAGGGCCAGACGCGGCGCGGCAGGCGGCAGCAGCGGGGCGCGGTCTGCTTTAACCCTAATGTGCCGTGCCGGACGACAGCCACGTTTGAAGTCTACGATTTGCCGTTTCGCGTCCCGGCCAACTCTGTTATCTGGGAATCGGAGCCGTTTTACGCGGTGATTCTGACGAGCGTGCGCTTTAGGGATGAGCAGTGTGAGTCGGTATTTATCCCTGAGGCGCAGCGTCTGGAAGCGCAGGCGCTTTTTCCAGACCGCAAAGTCTTCGCATCGAGATGCGGCGAGCCGGGCACGGTCTTTTATTCCAACACGGCTGCGAACACAAATTTCATGGCCGTCTACGGCGGACGCACGCAGGCGGAGGCCGCGCGTATGCTCTCAACCGTCAAGGCCACCGGCAAATTCCCACGCGCCTACATACGCCGCATGTTCATAGGCTTTAACGGAACGTAAACATAACGGAGGGAAAAAGGGGAAGGAGGTAAACGGTAAAAAGGAAGGCCGCTTGTCTTTCCCTTTCCCCTTTTCCCTGTTTTCCCTTTCTCTTTTTCCACCTCTCTCGGTTATACTTGCGGCTGCTCGCCTGAGACGGAGCCATTCAATTTGGCGCGGCGCGCTCTTCGAAAGCCAGCACATCTGGCGGCGCTCCGAACAACGCACTCTAGGATGTTTCTCGTAGACAAAAAGGCGAGACAAGGATTTTGGGAGTCGCATGCCCCTCGCGGGGCGCGTGGCTCTGGTTTGAATTTTTAAGTGAAAGCCGCCCGGTCTAACTTGCCCCGCGGTCATCAGTAACGACAAGCACGCCGCCGCTGTGATTCTCCGTTGGCAGTCGAACAGACTTGCCAGCGTGCATCTTCGGAGCAGGTTTGCAAGCACACGCGTTCTTCTCAAAAAGTGTGCTCCCTGCTGTTTACATGATGACTACTACCGCAAGCAAAGAGCGCCCCGGACGGCTCTCTCGGGGATTCTCGGTTGAAAACGTCGAACTATCCTCGCGCGCAAGGTGAGCGAGTTCTGCTTGAAGTCTACTCACCGGCCGCGCGCGACCCGCACAGGGCCGCCGCCCTTTATGAGCGGCCATGCACCTTCATCCGGCTGGCACATCCGGCCAGCCATCATCCCGTACATTTTTCGCGCGAGTCTTTGCGGCTCGCTCAACGCGGCGTCGGCCAGCGCCTCGCCCAGAGAGGGCTTGCAGGCCGCTTGCCTGCGCCGCTTCACTATCTGAACCACGCCGCCGCTTCACACACAGTTGGACAACACTTTGAGGAATCGAGAGTTGGGGAAACGCGCACGCACGCCGTTTGCGCCAGCCATGCGCGCCGCTCTCGCTCCTTTCTCGTACAACTTTGATTGAGGCGGCCGGCCGGAGATTTTTTATAAACCATGTCGAAAGAATTAATCGTCAGCGTCAACGGACGCGAAAAGAAGATCGCCATCATCGAAAACGAGCAGGTCTCGGAGTTTTACATCGAGCGCGGCGAAGAGAATCAGGGCATCGTCGGCAATCTCTACAAGGGGCGCGTGATGCGCGTCCTGCCGGGAATGCAGTCGGCCTTTGTTGACATCGGCCTTGAGCGCGACGCCTTCCTCTACGTCTCAGACTTCTTCGACGAAGAGGAAGAGTTTGAGCGCATCGTGATGGATAAGACGAAGAAGGGCGACGCGGCGGAAGCCTCGCGCGCGGCCCACGAGCGCATCGAGCAGGCACGCATCGAACGCGAGCACCGCATCGAAGCCTCGCAGGAACGCGCAGAGCCCTTGCTTGACGCAGAGCCGGATGACGCGGGCGACGTAGAGGCTATTGTGCCCATGCTCGACGAAGAAGAGGAAGCGATTGAAGCTCCGTTGCCGCAGGCTGCTGCCAGCGCGGTTGAGGAAGAGGAGACTGCGGAGGATGCAGGCGGCAAGCGCAGAAGCAGGCGCGGGCGACGGCGCGGCAAGGGCGCTGAAGCGGAGGCGACGGGAGTTGAAGCGGGTGCGTCCGAAGGCGCGGCAACGACCGCGATTGATGTTTCCGACATCGAGACGCCGTTTGTTTCGGGTCAGGCTTCGTTCGAGCGCGTGGTGGATGAAGACGAGCGTGCTGCCGAAAACGGCGAGATGCTGAAGGATGCGATGCTGCAAGAGCGGCTGTTTGACCAGATACACGCCGTCGAGTTTGACCTTGAGGATGTGCCGACAGCGGAAGTCGGCTCGTTGCTTTCCGCGAGCGCCGCCGCTGATTCGTCGTTCCAGCGCATTGACGACAGCGATATAGAGTCTGACAGTCAAATGTCAGAGACAGCCCATGTGCAGGAGACTGTCGCGGCCCACGTCGGCGCGTTCATTGACGAGATAGAGGAAGAGACCGTCGGCACGCAAACGCAATCCTTCGAGCGCATCAGCGACGACGAACAGGCGGCTGAAGGCGCTCCGGCGTCGCCCGCTGCGGGCAAGGCCGCGAAGCGCGGAGCTACGAAGAAGAGCAGCAGCAAGAAGAAGGCGGCGGCAAGCACCGAAGCTGCAAGCGAGGCCGCTGCCGGAGAGAGCGGCGAAGGAGCGACGAAGACGAAGCGTTCCAGCCGTAAGGCGGGCGCAGCGACGACGACCAAGGGCGCTGCGAAGAAATCCGCGAGCAAGAAGAGCGCAGCGAAGAAGAGCAGTGGCAAGCGTAGCGCTCGTAAGTCTGCGGGCGGTGAGGGCGAGACGGACATGGCCGTGCTCGAAAGCGAAGGGGCACGTGCACGCAAGACAGACCTTGTGGCTGCTGAAGCCGCTGACGGCGAACATTTTGAGGGCGGAAGCCGTGGTGACGAAGCACTGGCCGACGCCGAAGCAAGCATTAAGGGTCGTCGCTCGCGTGCGGAGATGGCAACGCGTCGCGGAGGGCGTCGTCGTCGTCGCGGCGGCCAGCGCCCGCACGAAGGGGCAGCGGGTGTTGAAGACGACCGCACTAATGGTAAGGACGAAGAGGCGGAGGTCGTAGAGGTGGCGGAAGCGCCGCCTGTGAAGCACGCCGCTGCGCCGCCGCCGGTCAGAAGCAGCGCGTCCGGCTCGCCGCGCGAACGTTCTCCGCGTCGCGAGAGGCCGGAGCAGCGTGGTGGCAGTCGTGAAGAACGTGGCAGCAGTGGCAGCGGCGGGCGCGAAGAGAGAGCGCCGAACGGTCGCAGCCCGCGCGGCAGCAGTAGCAGCGGCGGCGGCGCGATGCGCCACGGTCGTCATCAGCCGACCATCACGGACTTGCTGCGCGAGGGACAGGAGATACTCGTGCAGATTGCCAAAGAGCCGATTGCGAAGAAGGGCGCACGCATCACTTCGCACATCGCACTGCCGGGTCGTTTTCTGGTCTACATGCCGACGGTCGAGCATGTCGGCGTTTCTCGCAAGATAGAGTCGGACAGCGAGCGAGTGCGCCTTCGTAAGTTGATTCAGGCGATACGTGCCGAGGAAGACGTGCCTTCGGGCGGCTTCATCGTCCGCACGGCCGGCATCGGCATCAGCGAGCAAGACCTGCGCGACGACGCGCGTTATCTCGTGCGACTGTGGTTGGACATCCGTCGCGACGCGGAGAAGACGAAAGCGCCCGCTCTGGCCCATAGAGATTTAGACCTCGTGCAGCGCATCCTGCGCGACCAGCTTTCGGACGACTTCACGGCCATTCGCGTTGACTCAGAAGAGGAGTACCTGCGCATCGTCGAATTCATCAACCGCATACAGCCGCGCATGGTCAAGCGCGTCAAGCTCTACACGCGCGAGACTCCGATTCTTGAAGCCTACGGCGTGCAGGCGGAGATTGATAAGGCCATCAAGCCGCGCGTCTGGCTCAAGAGCGGCGGCTACCTCGTCATCAACCAGACGGAAGCGCTCGTCGCCATTGATGTCAACACGGGCAAGTTCGTCGGTCGCGGCGGCACGCGTCTCGAAGACACTATTACCAGAACGAACCTCGAAGCCGTTCAGGAAATCGTCAGGCAGATACGCTTGCGCGACCTCGGCGGCATCATCGTCCTCGATCTGATTGACATGGAAGACCGCCGCAACCGCAACCGCGTCATGCAGACATTGCAGGAAGCGCTCCAGCACGACAAGTCGCCGACGAAGGTGCTCTCGTTTAACGACTTCGGCCTCGTCATTATGACCCGCAAGCGCGTCAAGCAATCCCTTGAACGCACGCTCTGCGCGCCCTGCCCATATTGTACCGGCGCAGGATTAGTCAAATCGCCTCAAACCGTCTGCTACGAGATACTGGAAGAGGCACGACGCCTTGCCCGTGGAATGAACGGCGACAGCGTTAAGCAAACGACCCTGCGCCTCAACGCCGAAGTCGCGCGCACGCTGCGCACCACAGAGCGCGACGTGCTGACCGAGATTGAAGACTACCTCGGAGCCGTTGACATCACCAGCGACCCGCAGATTCATCAGGAGCAGTTCGACTTCGCCTTCGTTTAGTGCGCTTTTCAAATCGTCGTAAGCCTTCACTTGTATGGGCAGGGACACTCCCTGCCCATACAACTTTCTACCTCCGGCATTCATGTATAGCTGATTGCAACCGGGTGTCTGTTTGGTCCAATCGGGTGTGACTATAAATCTTGACAACGCTACATCTTCATCCTACACTTTGCGCGATTTTCAACTATTGAAACGTGAACTCATTTGTCTCGACAAGAGAGCTTCTGCCCGGAGTCTCGCAAAACCCTGCTCCCTTATGCGCGCCTGAGCGCCGGAGCGCCGGGCAGCCTTAAACTTCTGACATGCCGCGCCGCGTTTATCCATTCACCACGCGTGCGCCGGACAGGCTAATTGCTTCTACAAGTTAATCTTCGCGCATTTGCCGCGAGAGCAGCCTACAGGCTGCGCCGTTTAATCAGGCTTCCCGGCCCACGGCCGATTTTCACGGAGGATTACACGATGACTATTCGTTTCTTCACCGCGCGCTCGTTCGTCTCAGCGTTTCTATTGCTCGCGGCCTGTTTGCTGCCGGGCACGACGACGCAGGCGCAAACGGAAGTCGCGGGTGCGTTCGAGGGACGCGTCACAGACGTTCGCACCAAAACCCCGATTGCGGGAGCGACCGTGCGCATCAGGAACGTCCGCAAGGGACTGCTCCGCACCTTGACCACAGATACGGACGGCCGCTTTTATCAGGGCTTGCTTGAGCCTGACGTGTACGAAATCAGCGTGCAGAAGTTGCCGGAGTATGCGCCTGCGACCATCCGGCAAACTATCTTCACCAACCAGACAAACCAGTCAATCCCCTTGCCCGTCGAACTGACTCCGGCGGGTGTGGCTACAACAACGCCGACGCCCGACCCGACGGCCACGCCGCAGCCCGGCGCATCGCCTACGCCCACCCCGCAGGCGGTCGCGCAACAGACCACGGTCGAAGATGAAGGGTTAGCACAACCCTTGAGCCGCACGGACGGGCGGCGGGGCGGCGTCTTTACAGAAAGAGAAGTCTCTTCGCTTCCGCTCGGCGGTTCTACCTTGACGCGCACCTTCGACGAGTTGGCATTTCTGCTGCCGGGTGTTGCGCTGCCGCCGCAAACGCAGGGCATCGTCGCAGGGCCGGGCGTCGGCGCTGGCGTCGGCACATCCGGCCAGTTTTCCGTCAACGGCCTGCGCTCGCGCTCCAACAATTTTACGGTTGACGGCTCAGACAACAACGACGAAGACATAGGCGTGCGACGGCAGGGCTTCTTCTCGCTTGTGCCGCAGCCGATTGAGTCCATCAAGGAGTATCAGGTCATAACCTTGCTCGCGCCCGCGCAGTTTGGCCGCAACTTCGGCGCGCAGGTCAACGCCGTCTCCAAGTCCGGCGGCAACGACATACGCGGCACGCTCTTCGGCTTCTTCAACTCTTCCCAACTCAACGCACGCAACCCGCTTGATACGGCCAACGGCAACGCCGCTACGCCACTCCGCGCAGGCTTCAACCAGCCTGTCCTGCTCGACGGCTCGCCGCTCAACGTCATCAACCAGAGCGGCGGCGAAGATTCATTCACGCTCGGTCAGGGCGGCTTCGTGCTCGGCGGGCCTTTCAAACGCGACCGCATGTTCTATTTCGTCTCCTTTGAAGGACAGGTCTTAAACGCCACACGCGAAGCCAGTTTTGCAGTGCCGACGGTCGAAGAGCGCGGCCTCTTCGGCACAGGCGCATCCGGCATCCCCTTCGGCCCGCTCACAGGCGTGCCCCTTCAGGCTTTTCCCACATCGCTCGAAGGCGATGCCTTCTTCAGTCTCTTCCCCTTCCCCAACAATCCCGGCGGCATCTATGGGCCCAACACGTTTACGGAAGTCCTGCCCGCCAGCGCGCGCGGCAGAGTCTTCTCCGCAAAGTTTGACAACAACTTCAAGTTCGGAGGACGCGAGCAGACATTCGCCGCACGCTACAACCTGACGGACGACCGCCGCGATATTCCCGTCACGGGCGAAGCGCTCTTCTCCACCCTGCGCCCGCGCGTCCGCACGCAGAACTTCTCCACGTTCTTGAACAGCGAAGTCACATCTGCCGTCTTCAACCAGTTGCGACTCTCCTACGGGCGCACGCGCCTCGTCTTCGACGAAGTGCGCAATCCATTTCTTCTTCCCAGCATCCAGTCGCCCAATGAGCCTTTTCTCTTAAACGCCCCGCGCCTCGTCAACAACACACTGCCGCCGCAGCCCGGCGTCTTCAACACCACAGGCCCCGTCATCTTCAATCGCTCCGGCACGGTCGAGGGCACACTGGGTCGCATCGGGCAGGTCAATATTGCTGGCTTCAGTCCCGTCGGCGTGGATGTCTTCAACTTTCCGCAGCGGCGCGTCAACAACACGTATCAGGTCGCAGACAACATGACGTGGCGCAAAGGCCGTCACCAGTTTGCCTTCGGCACGGACATTCGCCGCACGGAGCTCAACAGCGATTTGCCCCGCAACTCGCGCACGCTCGTTACCTTCAACGGTGCGCCCGTCTTCGATTTCAACGCTGGCGAATTTACGAACACCTTCGTCCGTCCAGTTGATTTCGCAGCCGCAGGTGCGCCGAGCGGCGTCTTTCTCTCCGTCGCCCGCGAGGATTCCGCCATCAACCTGCGCTACTACCAGTTTAACTTCTTCGGTCAGGACGAATGGCGCATTCGTCCAAACTTCTCGCTCTCCTACGGCTTGCGCTACGAGTACAACACGCCTGCGCGCGAAGTGAACAACCGCATCGAGAGCACTTTCACAGACCCTCTGAGCAATCCTAACGTCGCTGGCCTTGCAGGCTTCATCGGCGGACGACGCCGCATCTACGAACCAGACCGCAACAACTTCGGCCCACGCATCGGCTTCGCCTACTCTCCGAGCCTCTTCGGCCGCGACCGCTCGACCATTATCCGCGCAGGCTACGGCCTCTACTTCGACCAGATTCTAGGCGCAGTCGTCAGCCAATCGCGCAACGTCTTCCCGCGCTTCGTCACCGTCAACACGGGCGCGTTCAATACTGCCAACAGCCCGACAGGCAATTTCATCCTTCGCTTCTTCAACCCCGCGACGGGCGGCGTCTGCCGTGGGCAGCGCAACGCGGACGGCACATGCCCGCCGCAGTTCTTCGTCCCGCTCGTCCAGCCCGGCACGCTCAACACCATCAACCCCCTGCTCTCGCTCGACGACGTGCTCAGCATTTTCGGCGGCGGCGATTTCGTCACCCCCTTTGCCGCCACGTTGCCCGCGCGCCAACTCGAAACACCGATGGCCCATCACTACTCCATCACCTTCGAGCAGCAACTAACACGCAACCTGACACTTTCGGCCGCCTACGTCGGCACGCAAGGGCGCAACCTCCTGCGCTTTACCACGCCCAACCTTGGGCCAAACAACGTCGTCGTGCCCTTCGATGTCTTCGTTAGTCCGGCTCGCCAGCCGGCCTTCCTCGGCTTCAACTTCCCGCCCGAAGCGGGACGCCCGACGGCAGGCGTCGGCGCTATCAACCGCTTCGAGACGACAGCCACGTCGCGCTACGATGCCCTTCAACTTCAACTACGCGGCCGTCTCAAGTCGTTTCTCGCAACCACGCAGTTTCAGGTCAGCTACACTTTCTCGAAGGCCACGGACGACGTATCGGATGTCTTCGACTTGGCGGGCGCTCCGGCCCTGCCGCAAAACAGCCGCACCTTCGAGGGCGAACGCGGGCCCGCAAATTTCGATGTCCGTCATCGTATCTCCTATGAAGCAATCTCCACGCTGCCCAGCTTCAGCCGTCGCGGCGCGTTCCTGCGTAAGGTGCTCGGCGGCCTCCAGTTCGCTTCCTTCAGCAGCCTGCAAACAGGTCAGCCCTTCACCGTCAACAGCATCTTCGACGTTAACCTTGACGGTAATCTGACAGACCGCCTCGACAATCTGAACGGCATCACCATCACAGGCGACCGCCATCAGCCGCTCGTTCTCTCGCAAGCCGTGCGAGAGAATCCGTCGCTCGTGCTCGCCAATGTCGGAGAAGACGGCCGCATCGGTCGCAACACGTTCCGCGCAGGCAAGGTACTGATTAGCAACGTCGCCGTCATACGCAACTTCAACTTTACGGAGACTCAAACACTGACCTTCCGCATGGAGATTTTCAACGTCTTCAACCGCGCTAACTTCGGCGTCCCCGTGCGCTTTCTCGAATCGCCCGGCTTCGGGCAGGCGACCGAGACCATCACGCCCGCGCGCCGTATTCAATTCGCGTTGAAGTATTCCTTCTAATTCGCGGTATTCAACAGCGGGCGCTGGATGTGCTAAGCTCAACGGCAAGGCACATCTCGCGCCCGCGCGCTTCGCGGGAGTTTCCCGCCGCCAGTCTTTATCATCTGGGAGGTTTGAAGAAAGTGAGCTTGTTGTTGTTCAGACGGGTCGCAACCTTGCTGGCTCTTTCATTCGTCGTGCTGATTGCAGCCGTCGGCCACGTCTCGGGGCAAGACCTTGTCGGCGCGGCGAGTCGTCCTGATCTGGCGGCAGGCGCTGGCAGCACGCGCACGACCTCCGGCGGCGCAGGCAGCCTTCGCTCGCCCGGCTTCAAGCCGTCGCTGCGAACCCCTACGGCGCGCTCGGCCACCACCGTCCGTACGGTCGTCGTGCCGAAGGTCATACGGGTCACACCGACGACCGGCACGCTGGCCGTCGCCGCCGAACCAAACGCGACGATTCTCGTTGAACCCGTCGGCGGCGGCGTCGCAGCCAAAGGAACTGTTCCCGGAGGCGAACGCATCTTCACCTTCGTTGACCTCAAGCCCGGCCGCTATCGTGTCGCCGCTTCGCTTGACGAAGACCATCGCGACGACGAAGCCGAAGTCGTTATCCGCGCGGGCAAGCCCTCAGACCTGACGCTCAATCTCCCGCTCATCACACACACCGTCACGATTTCAACCAACGTCAAGAGCGGCGAAATCCGTTATGCGCCCGTCGAGGCCAAGCCCGCTCCCGGCGCTAACGAACCCATCTACACGCCCGTCGGCAAGACCAGCATCGCCTACATACAGAACGGAAAGGCCGTGCTCGCAGACCTGCCACCCGCAACATACGGCGTTGACATACGGACAGAGGAGGTCGGCTACCAGACCCTTCTGCGCAGATTCACTGTGCCCGGCCAGACCAGCTACACCGTCACGCTCGAAAAGAAGCTGAGCGAGAGCGCGCTTTCTGCCAACTGGGATACCTTGAAGCGCAGTTGGGAAGTGCCCGCCGGCTGGAACGTCACGCCCATCAGCCTTCAGGTGCGCGGTCGCGGCCTAGCCCTTCCACGCAACGAAGATTATCGCTACTACGCAGACTTCGACCTCCAGAGCGACCTCAAACTGCGCAACGGCACAGGCGCATCCTTCGTCGTCCATGCGCGTGACGCGCAGAACTACTATCTGGTCCAACTGACAGGCCCAAACGCAGACGAGCCTTACGTGCTGCGCGGCTTCATCGTCACAAACGGCGTGCGCCGCAGCTTCGGAGAGCCGCAGTCCATCAGGGCTTTCGCTTCCACACTCTCTTCCAGCCAGCAGTTTACCGTCACGATGAAGATGCGCGGCAACAAGCTCTCCGTGTTTCTGACGGATAATGAAACTGGACGGACGCAGCCCGCCGGAGTCTTAACAGACCCCAACTCCGTCTTTCCCATAGGGGCCGTCGGCATCGCAGGCAGCGACAATGAAGAGTATGAGGTCGGCAGCTTTATCATCTGCAAAGGCTGCGTCAAATAAGATTAACGGCAGAGAAGCGAGCTTAAGTGTCAGGCTCGCTTCTCTGCCGTTAATCTTCCCGCTTGAACTCCGCTAGCCTTCTTCCGCGAAAAGCTTGAGGCCGAGAGAGCGCGTCTGTTCCAGCTTTTCTAAAAACTCTTCGCGCGCGATGAGCTTCGCTCCGAGCGCAGCCATGTGCGGCGTCATCATCTGAACGTCCATCCAAGCAAGCCCGCTCGCCTGTAGTCGTTCGATGAGAAACAGCAGCGCCAGCTTTGAAGCGTTGGGCCGCAGGTAGAACATACTCTCGCCGCCGAACGCGCCGTCAACTTCCACACCGTAGATGCCGCCGACGAGTGCATCATTCTCCCAAGCCTCTACGCTGTGCGCATGGCCCAGTTGGTTCAACTCGCAATAGGCGCGCACAATCTGCGGCGTAATCCACGTCCCCACCTCGCCCGGCCGCACAGCTTCAGCGCAGGCGCGTATCACGGAAGGAAACGCCTGGTTGATGCTGAAACGAAGCTCCGAGCGATTCCTCGCATGACGCAGGCTGCGCGAGATGTGCAGGTCTTTGAATTCCAGAATCGCACGCTCCGGCGGGCAGAACCACGGCAGCGGCAACCCTTCAACCGGCCAGGGGAAAATGCCGCGCCTGTAAGCACGCAGCAGATTCTCCGTCGAGAGCGTGCCGCCGAATGCGACCACACCCTCCAGCGACGCCAGACGCGGGTCCGGGAAATTGATGACAGGCGTGCTCTTTCTGAACCACATCGAAGACAGTTCTAAAATAGAATCGCGAAGATGCAAAGAAGCAGCCAGCCAGCGTCCTTTGCATCCTTGCGACGGTGCGTGAAATTTACGGAGTTAACTGATAAGAGTCTTGGCAGCCGGGAAGTCGAGCGCAAGCTCTCCGTCTCGTTCGTCAACCAGAACTTCGCCGCCCAGTTCTTCGCTGCCGAAGAGCAGCTTTTCTGCGAGCGGCTGCTTGATTTTCGTCTGGATCAGCCGCGCCATCGGGCGTGCGCCGTAGAGGCGGTCGAAGCCGTTTTTGGCGAGCCACGCGCGGGCCGGTTCGGTGAGCCTGACCGTCACGTTCTTCTCCGCAAGCTGCGCGTTGACTTCCCGTATAAACTTATCAACGACGAGTTCCGTTATCTCGAAACTGAGAGGCTTAAACGCCACCCACGCGTCAAGACGATTGCGAAACTCAGGACTGAAGGTGCGCTCGATAGCGCCGCGCCCGTGGCCCTTGTTGCCCTCGCCTTTCTGGAAGCCGATGCCCTTCTCGCTCAACTCACGCGCGCCCGCGTTGGTCGTCATAATCAGAATCACGTTGCGGAAGTCTGCCTTCTTGCCGTTGTTGTCCGTCAGGGTCGCATGGTCCATCACCTGCAAGAGTATGTTAAAGAGATTAGGATGCGCTTTCTCTATCTCGTCTAAGACGAGGACGGCGTAGGGTGTCTTTGTCACGGCATCTGTGAGCAGCCCGCCCTGATCGAAGCCGACGTAGCCGGGCGGCGCTCCGATGAGGCGTGAGACCGTGTGCGGCTCTGCATACTCGCTCATATCAAAGCGCAGGAATTCGACGCCGAGCGCGACGGCCAGTTGCTTCGCGAGTTCTGTCTTGCCGACGCCGGTCGGGCCTGAGAAGAGAAACGAGCCGACGGGCTTGTCCGGCTGGCCCAGGCCGGAGCGCGAGAGCTTGATAGAGTTTGTGATTTGAGCGATGGCCTCGTCCTGCCCGAAGATGACGGCGCGAAGCTCGCTTTCGAGTTTCTGTAGCCGCTCCTTCTCGGAGCTTGCAACCGTGCGTGGCGGAATCTTCGCCATCCGTGCGACGACAAGTTCGATTTCGTGCGGCGTAATCTTCTCCGGCCTCTCTCCGGCTGCAAGCAACTTCATCGCCGCGCCTGCTTCGTCCATCACGTCAATCGCCTTGTCCGGCAGAAAGCGGTCGTTGATGTGTTTGGCCGCAAGCTCTGCCGCCGCGCTGATGGCTTCGTCCGTGTACGTGACGCCATGATGCTCCTCGTAGTAGCTCCTGAGGCCGGTCAGGATTTCAACGGTCTCTTGTACGGTCGGCTCGCCAATCTCGATTTTCTGGAAGCGGCGGGCCAACGCGCGGTCACGCTCGAAGGCAGCCTTGTATTCGCTGTAGGTCGTCGAGCCGATGCAGCGCAACTCGCCGGAGGCGAGCGCCGCCTTGATGAGATTCGAGGCATCCATTGAGCCACCCGACACAGCGCCCGCGCCGACGATGGTGTGTATCTCGTCAATGAAGAGAATCGCGCCGGGTATCTTCTTCAGGGCGTTGATGACGCCCTTGAAGCGCTGCTCAAACTCGCCCCTGTATTTCGTGCCCGCCAAGACAGCGCCCATGTCGAGCGCGTAAACCTGCGCGTCGCTTATGACTTCAGGCACGCTCTTCTGGTGAATCCTCAGCGCCAAGCCTTCGGCAATCGCCGTCTTTCCGACGCCCGGCTCGCCGACGTAAAGAGGATTATTCTTGCGGCGGCGGCAGAGAATCTGAATCGTGCGCAGCAACTCAGGACTGCGACCGATGAGAGGATCTATAAAGCCCGCGGCCGCACGCTCAACCAGATTGACTGTAAAAGCTTTCAAGGGGTCGCGGTTCGCTTCGCGCGCGTTATCCGCGTCCGTTTCCGCCTCTTCACCATCAACCAGCGGAGCGTCGTCCGCATCAATTTTCGAGATGCCATGCGAGATGTAGTTGAGCACGTCGAGACGCGTGATGCTCTGTTTTTTGAGCAGATAGACGGCGTGGGATTGCTCGGCCTGAAAGAGCGCGGCCAAGATGTTGCCGCCGTCAATCTCCTTCTGTCCCGAAGCATCCGCCTGCATCAGAGCGTATTCGAGCACACGCTGAAACGCGATGGTCTGCTCCGGGATACTTCCCAGCTTACGCTTGACCTTCTCAAGTTGCTCGTCGAAAAACTTTTCCAGCTCACTCTTGAGCGCATCCACATCGCCGCCGCAATGATGTATGACGCGGCTCGCGGTCGCGTCCTGCAAGAGCGCGTAGAGCAGATGTTCGAGCGTGACGTATTCATGCCGCCGCCGGATGGCTTCGTTGACGGCCGAGCTTAAAGTAATCTGTAGTTCTCTGGTAATCATTACAACGTGCCTGAAACTTTTAACGTATCTTCAAGATTCGGATTAAGACTTTCCGTTGCGCCCTTCTCTCACGATGTCAATCAGAGCATCGAGGCGACGGTCGGTGTGAGCTTGAGATTCAACGAGCTGCGCGAATCTTTCTTCGTTTTTACCGAATCTCTCCTCATTTTTTATCTGCATGTCAACCAATATGGCTATCTTATCCTCTATCTCGCGCATCCGGCGACGCTCTTTCAATCCGGCTTTGGCAAACAGTTTGGCGATTCGCTCCAAACGGTCTAAACGCTGTTCGGGTGTCATCATTTTTAATCGTTCCTCTCTGGCTTCGCCACGCCAACTTGTTATTGATGAAATCGCCGCCCGTTTAGTTTTCCTCAATCGTGCAGAGCAGCGGAAACTCGCGCGCGCGGGCCAGCGCCTCGACCTGCGCCACTTTCGTCTCGGCTATCTCATAGGTGTAGACACCGGCCACGCCCTTGCCCTGTATGTGCACCTGCAACATGATGCGCGTGGCGTCTGATTCCGTGTGCTGAAAAACCTTTTCCAGAATGAAGACGACGAATTCCATCGTCGTGTAATCGTCATTATGAAGCAGGACTTTGTAGAGCGGCGGCTTCTTGAGCCGTGTTTCGCTCTCGGTAATGACTGCTTCATCCTGTTCAAAATCGGTTCCCGGCATAAAGAGTTTGCCTCGCAGAATAATTCTGCTACGCCTCACGGCAAGATACAAGCCGAACGGGGTTGATGTCTGCTTAGCGGGCGAGAAAGAAGATGCGGCCGGTGTGGTCTGTGAGTCCTAAATCCGCGGCCGCGTCGAAGGACAGCACTTCGCTAAAGCCAGCCCTTTTCAACTCACGCTTAATCTGCCTTTGCTCGTAGCAGCGTTCGGAAACAACCGTATCGGCGCGCTGCCAGTCGCCGCCGTGTTGGCGAAACATCGTGATTCGATAACGACCGAGTTTAAGGCGCGCATCGTATTCACCTCTGAGCACGCAGACCTCATGCTCTCCGACAACCGCGAAGTAGTCAGTCCAGTGGTCCAGAAAACCGCGCTCTATATTCATGTCGAAGAGAAAGAAGCCGGCGGGCGCGAGCGCCTGCCGTGCCTGCCCGAAGACCATTGATAATTCCTTGATGCTCAAAAAATGGTTCAGGCTATCGAAGGTGGAAACGATGGCGTCGAATGATTCGGGAAGATTGAAGCGGCGGGCGTCCGCCTCTATGAAGCGAGCGGCGGGCGCGTTCAGGCGCGCGTAGCGCAGCATTTCGGAGGAATTATCAATGCCTGTTACATCGTAGCCTCTTTGGCTGAGTGCGGCGGCGAGTTGGCCCGTACCGCAGCAGAGGTCTAACAGGCGCGCTGGCTGAGGCACGCGCGGCAGCAACAACTGCTCAACCGCCAGCATCATCTGCTCAGGGATTTCGCGACACCAGTATTTATTGAAGAACCACGCGAACGCATCGTAGCCGGAAGAATCCATCTCACTTCGAGAACCTGTTCCAGCGTTCGTCATACTCGCCATCTTACTTTTCAACTTTTTCCAGACGACGCGGAACTTCGACGGCGAGGAAATCGCGGGCCATCTCGGTTTCAGGAAACACTGCGCGGGCTTCTGCAAGCAGGGCTTCCGGCTCGATTTCGTTGCCGCGAGCATAACGCTGGCTGAAGTGTGTGATGATTAACTTTCGCACGCGCGCTTGGCTCGCGACGCGCGCAGCCATCTGCGCCGTCGAATGGCCGCCGCGATAAGCAAGCGCTTCGTCCTGCACGACGTAGGTCGCTTCGTGAATTAATAGATCGGCATCGCGTGCGAGTTCGACAGCATTCTCGCTGTAGATTGTGTCCGTGCAGTAGACTATTTTCCGTCCCTCTTCGCTTGGGCCGCAAAGTTGCGCGCCGCTGATTGTGCGCCCGTCCGCGAGTGTGACCTGTTCGCCGCGCTTGAGTTTGCCGTAAAGCGGCCCCGAAGGGATGCCGAGCGCGGCAGCCTGCTCGACATCGAAACGTCCCGCTTTATCCTTCTCCGCCACGCGAAAGCCGAAGGCCGGAACGCGATGCTTCAAGGGCAGACAACTGACCAGCAACTCTTCATCCTCATAAATCAGGCCCGGCTCAATGGTGTGTATTTCGAGCGGGTAAGCAAGGATGGTGTGCGAATATTTCACGCTTGAGCGCACGAAGTCTTCAAGGCCCGGCGGGCCGTAGAGAGCAATGCCTGTGGCGTGTCCGGCGAGTCCGCACGTCGCTAAGAGTCCCGGCAGACCGAAGACGTGGTCGCCGTGCAGGTGTGTGATGAAGATGCGGCTAATCTGGCTGATTTTCGGTGCGCTGCGCAGCAGTTGATGCTGCGTGGCCTCGCCGCAATCGAAGAGCCAGACCTCCGCACGCTGCGGCAAACGCAGCGCAACGCTCGACACATTACGCGCGCGTGTCGGCACGGCTGAGCTAGTTCCTAAAAAAGTTACTTCCACCGTCGCAGCCCGATTCCTTCTTCACTTGTACACACAACCAAGATGCACGACAAAGCCCACTCTAAAACTTACGCCTCTTTGCGAGCTTATGCCTTTCTCTTCTTCGCGCCTTTGCGAGAAATACAGTTTCTCGCAAAGGCGCGAAGAAGAAAAAACTGGAGGCGCAAAGCGTCTTCCGCTGCCCGCCGCAGACAAAGATTCAGCGTAGCCTGCTGACGTAAGGATTATCCTTAATCCAGAAACGCCAGGGCTTTTCTCTGTACTCTTGCGCGTAGTCAATCCCTATGCGCGGGCCGCTCATAATCAGGCGCGGCGACAACTTCTTTCCGGCCGCTTCAATCCAGACGCGCTCGCCGTTTAAGTCTTCGCCGTTGAAAGAGCGATTGAGGCCGAGCGCCTGGCAGAGTTTGCCCGGCCCGCTTGTCAAATCCCTGTCGCGCTTAACTGGCCGGAGCACTCTCATCCGCTCGATGCTTTCAAGCGGCTCAAGCGCACGCAGCAACACCGCATGCGGAATGTCACTTTGATTCGTCACGACGTTGAATTGATAATACATGCCGTAGATGAAATAGACATAAACCGTTCCGCCCGGGCCAAACATCGTCTCGGTGCGCGCCGTGCGGCGATTGCCGTAAGCGTGTGAGGCTTTATCTTCCGGCCCGACGTAGGCTTCGGTTTCGACAATCATGCCGGAGAGGCGCGCGCCGTCGTCAGCGCGGACGACCAGCTTGCAGCCAAGCAGTTGACGCGCGATTAGGAGCACATTGCCGCGCCTGTAAAATTCCCTTTGAAGCTTCACTCTCTTAGACTCTAAACTTTACTCAAACTGTTTTCTGAACTCGTCGAACTGCCCGCGCAATTCCGCGACTTCACTACGTAGTGTTTCGACTTCGGCTTCGAGACGGCTGATTCTCTCATTCTCTGCGCGCACTTCTAAGCGCGCTGTTTCTGGACGCGGCGCGGCCTCCTGCGCTTCCATTTCAACTGGCCCGGCGAGCAGTTGAGCGTAGCGCGATTCTTTGCGTCCGGGCTGGCGCGGCAGGCGCGCGACGAGCGGCTGCGGGTCGCTTCTAATTAACTCTTCGAGCGTCGCTTCAACTTCCGACAGTTCCTTAAACTCGTAGAGGCGACTGCTGCGACCGCGCAGTTCACCGACCGTCTGCGGCCCTCTGAGCATCAGTACGCACAGCAGCGCGATTTGCGGCGGCGTCAAATGCAGCACCTCCGCCGCGACGTGCTTATACTTCGGCACGCGGCTCTCGCTGCCATAAAAGATATAAGCCAGATTCTTCTCGCGCAGGCTTTCCAGCGCACGCACCACCGTCTTTTCATCATAAGAGACGACAGGGTCGCGATTTGAAATCTGGTTGCAGGCGTGTGTCAGCGCGTTTAAGGTCAGAGGATAATACTCCGGCGTCGTTATCTGTTTCTCTATGAGCGCGCCGAGCACGCGCACTTCCGTATCGTTTAAAAGAGGTTCTTCTGCCATTCGGGCGTCCTTTTCGGGAACGAATGATTATCAGTTGAGGCTCAAAACTCTACAATAATCAGGAGAGATTTGAAACTTGAAGCTGAAGAAAGCAGCTTGTCGGTTGTTTTATAAGAGGCCAGATCGCTATATGTTGCGACTCAGTTAACGACAGACGATTTACTCATCCGTGTTGAAGAATATCTTCTCGCCGCTCTCCACGGCGCGGTAACAGGCATCAACCAGTTCAACAGATTTGTAGCCGTCGCGCGCCGTCACCATCGCCTGCGCACCTGTCAGAATCGAATCAACGAAGGCGCGATCCTCCTGCGCGTAGCCCCACTTCTCTTCCTTCGCAAGCTGGTGCATAGAATGAGTCGTAAACTTTCCGTCGAGCGCATCGCTTGTGACGAGGCTTTCCATCTCGCGTGTCGCGATGGTCGCATGATGAGAGAAGACCTCTATGCGCTCGAAGGGAAAGAGCCAGCTTGCGTCGGCAGAAGAGCAGAGCGTGGCGTGCATTCCGCCTGCAAACCTGAGCAGCACGGAAAAGTCGTCCACCTCCGCATACTCGTGCGTCGAGCCGAAGGCCGCGAGTTGCTCAACCTCGCCGAAGAGAAAACGCAGCATGTCGAACATGTGAATCGTCGTCTCGTAGAGAAAGCCGCCCGTCAGCTCAGGGTTTGCGACCCACTGCGGGTTAATCAACTCGCCGCGATTCATCTTCGCGTGCGCCGAATGAGGCGCGCTGCCTTCCGCGAGCAGCCGCTTGAGCATCACGTAGACGGGAGCGAAGCGACGATTATGTCCGACCTGAAAAACGCGCCCGCTCTCTTCAGCCGCAACCCGCACAGCACGCGCTGCCTCAACAGTCGTCGCCATCGGCTTCTCACAAAAGACGTGCCTGCCGCTTGACGCTGCGGCAATCGCCAGTTCCGTGTGCTTCGTGTTCGGCGTGGTGATATAAACTGCGTCAACGCTTTCTATCAACTCCGCTGCGCTCTCCACAAGCGTCGCGCCCGAAGAGCGCGACAACTGCTCAGCACGAGCACCATCAACGTCATACACCGCCGCGACTCTCACCCGCTCGTCGCGCGCCAGCACATGAGCGTGAACGCCGCCGATGTATCCCGCTCCTATGATTCCGACTTTAAGCTGCTCCATCTATGCACCTGCTCCCGTTTGCCGAAGCACACTCTTCATCTGAGTCCGAGCACGCGCGCGGTCGCCGCGTGTGCATCGCGCGCAAGCTGGAAGGGGTCGCGCTCCCAGTATTCGGGCCGGAAGATTTCGACGCTCACAACGCGGTCATACCCGATGCGCTCAAGCGCTTTCACAATCTCCCTGAGCGGCAGGATGCCAAGCCCCGGCAGCAGGCGATGTTTATCTTCAAGTTGCTCACGCGGGCGGTCTTCGGCGTCGTTGATGTGAAAGATAAAGAGCCGCTTTGCGTCCAGCGCTTCGATTGACGCCAACTCCGAGCCGCCCGCGTAAAAATGGAAACTATCAATCACCAGCCCGACGTTTGGCCGCGCCACCTCTTTAACAATCTCGTCGGCCAGCGCAAGCGTCTGCACACTGCAATCCGTCTGGCCCAGAAACTCGAAGGCGAGCGCGACATCGTAATGCGCGGCGACGAGGCTCAACTGCGTCAACACTCTAACGGACTCTTCAACTACTTCGTCGCGGCCACAACCCGCCGGCAGCGGACTCGGAACGACGACGATATACGGGCACTCAATCTCCGCCGCGATGCTGCACAGTTCCTCGCATTCATCCAGCAGCGCTCTCTGCCCTTCGGCGCTTCTAAAAGTGATGTGCTCGATGGAATTGATGCTGTACGGCTTCACCTGCTCTTCGTCAAGCAGGCTTTTAAGCTGAGCGGTCGTCTGCGACTTGAGAAACGCCCTCAACTTCGCCGCCCAGATTTCCAGATACTCAAACCCCGCCGCGCCCGCCGCCCGAACATCTTCCGCCAGACTCGCACGCATCGTCGTCGCACCATTCAATGCCAGTTTCATCCAACACTCCTTACGAAATTAACGATGAACGCGGAACGATGAACGATGAATGAAAAGAAAGCTGTTTTGCAGTTCATCGCTCATCGTTCCGACTTCATCGTTTCTTCAAATTGCCTCGCCCGATTCTGCGTCGAAGAAAGCGGCCCTGTCCATTTCGATTTTCAGGCGGACGGGCGCGTTCGGTTCGGCGCGAAAGTCTGCGGGCGCGCGGGCGATAATCTTCTCGTCGCCCAGTTGCAGGAAGACGAACGTTTCGTTGCCCATCAACTCCGTGACATAGACTGTAGCACGCAAGTCGCTTGCCTGTTCATCAAGCGTGACGTGAATGTGTTCGGGCCGCACGCCGAGCGTCACGCGTTCGCGATTTGCGAGACGGCCGCATTGCGCGTCAGACAGCGGAAGTTGAATGTCATCGCTCACGAACATTCGCCCGGCAATGTCTGCGCGTCCATCTATGAGATTCATGCTCGGATTGCCGACGAACTCCGCTACGAAGCGATTGGCCGGGTGATTGTAGATGTTGAGCGGTGTGTCAAACTGCTGAAGACGCCCGCCGCGCATCACCGCGACGCGGTGGGCCAACGTCATCGCTTCCGCCTGATCGTGCGTCACGTAGAGAGTCGTCGTTCCCAGTTCATGCTGCAAGCGTTTGAGTTCGCCGCGCATCTGCACGCGCAGCTTGGCATCCAGATTCGAGAGCGGTTCGTCCATCAGGTAAACTCGCGGCTCGCGCACGACTGCCCGCGCCAGAGCGACGCGCTGCCTTTCGCCTCCCGACAACTCGCGCGGCCGACGCGCGAGCAATTTTTCGATCTCAAGCATTCGCGCCACGCGCTCGACACGCGCCGGAATCAAAGAGCGCGCAATCTTCCTCACGCGCAGCGGATAGGCGATATTTTCAGCGACCGTCATGTGCGGGTAGAGCGCGTAGGATTGAAAGACCATCGCAATATCACGGAAGCGGACGGGCACATCGTTGATGCGCTCAGGGCCTATGAAGATGTCGCCGTCGCTCACGTCTTCAAGCCCGGCCAGCATCCGCAGCGTCGTCGTCTTCCCGCAACCCGATGGCCCAAGCAGCACGACGAACTCACCGTCACGGGCGACAAGGCTCAGGTCGTCAACGACGAGCGTCGTGCCAAACTTCTTGCTCACATGTTCGAAGCGGACATCCATCGTTCCGGCGCTCTCGCAGAATCTTTAACTTATGTTTTTCGTCTTCACCCTTTAACAGCCCCGAGCGATAAACCGCGAACGAGGTAGCGTTGGACGGCCATCGCGAAAACAAGTATCGGAAGCATCGCGACGACACCGGCGGCGCTCATCACGCCCCAACGAATCTCATACTGCGTGACGCGGCCAGCGATGCCGACCGGCAGCGTCATCGCCGCATCCGTTTGCGTCAGCACGAGCGCGAACAGAAATTCGTTCCATGAGATAATCAGGCAGAAGACGGCGGTGGCCGCCAGCCCCGGCGCGGCCAGCGGCAAAAGCACGCGCACGAGCGCTCCCAAACGCGAATCGCCGTCAACCATCGCCGCCTCCTCAATCTCGCGCGGTATCTCGCGGAAAAACCCGCGCATCATCCAGACGACGAAGGGCAGGTTAAAGGCCGTGTAGACGATGATGAGCGCGGGCCTCGTGTTGAGCAGTCGCACGTCGCGCATCATCAGAAAGAGCGGGATGGCCGTGACAATCGGCGGAAACATGCGCGTCGAGAGAATCCACAAGGAGAGGCGCGTGTCGAGTTTGCGCGGCAGGCGGAAGCGTGAGAGCGCGTAAGCTGCCAGCGTCCCTATCAGCATCGCGCAGATGGTCGAAGCGACGGCAACGATGGCGCTCGTCAGTAAATACCGGCCGAACGAGCGCTCAAGAAAAGCCTCTCGGTAGTGGACAAGCGTCGGCTGAAACGAGAACCAGCGAGGCGGCACAGCGAACTGGTCCACCTCGCTCTTGAATGAGATGGTCAACAGCCAGTAGACGGGCGCGAGCGCGAAGATGAGGGCGACAAAGACCAACGCGTATTTCAGTGCGTTGCGCCGGAGAAGGATGAAAGGGCGGCTGCTTGTCTTTCTCTTCCCTGTTTGTGTTTGAGCGCTCATGCAGTCTCCTGTTCTCGCAGCAGGCGTATATAGAGGAGGCTGATGGAGTTCGTCAGGATGAGTAAGACGAAGGACATGGCTGCGGCGTAGCCGAAATCGGAGAAGCGGAAGGCGGCGCGGTAGATGTAGAGGCTGATGGTTTCGGTGGCGAAAGCAGGGCCGCCTTCGGTGAGGATAAAGATCTGGTCGAAGACGCGCAGCAAGTCCATCGTCCGCAGCAGGAGCGCAATCAGGATGGCGGGCTTCAGAAGCGGCAGCGTGACGTGGCGAAAAGTTTGCCAAGCGCTTGAGCCGTCAATGAGCGCGGCCTCGTAAGGCTCCTGCGGGATGGCTTGCAGCCCTGCCAGCAAGACCAGAAACATAAACGGCGTCCATTGCCACACGTCAACCATGATGACGGAAATGAGCGCGAGTCGCGGCGAAGCAGTCCACGTTAGTGCGTCGGTGCCTGCTCCGAACCCCTTCAGCGTTCCGTTAATCGCGCCGAAGTTTGGATTGAGCATCAGCCGCCAGACGACGCCGACCACCACCGGCGGCAACATCATCGGCACAAGGAGCGCCGCGCGAAAAAAGCCGCGCCCGCGCAGGCGGCTACTCAAAAGAACCGCAAGCGCGAGTCCGAACAAGAACTCTAATGTGAGAGCGACGACGGCGTAGACGAGCGTGTGTTTGAGCGCTTCGAGGAAGAAACGGTCGGAGGCGAGGCGTGCGAAATTCTGTAAAGACCACTGTGCGCCAGCGCCCGTGCCAACCTGAAAGCTGACCTTCACGGCGTAGATTAAAGGATAGATTGAGAGCGCCAGCAGGACGAACAAGGCGGGCGCAAGCAGCAGGTATGGCAGCCGCAGGTCGCGCGTTTGCGCGAGCATATTTAGACGTTGAAGTTTAAGTGCGAAGCCATGGCTCATAACTTCCGTTCGACTATCTTCTCAAAATTGCAGCTCGATTCTTTAGCAGCAGGCGCTTATCTTCCGCGTTCTATGATTCGTGTGATTTCCGCGTTGGCCTGATTCATAGCATCTACGGGCGATAGCTCGCCGCTGTTGGCCTTCGAGAGAAAGATGCCAAACGTATTCTCAATTTCATTCCAGAGCGGCGTGCGCGGGCGCGGCCTTGAGCTTTCGAGCGAGCGTAGTTGCGCAGGGTAGGAGGGAAACTTGGCGAGCAGTTCCGTGTCTGTGAAGACGGAGCGGCGCGTCGGCGGATTGCCGCGCAGGGCCGAGCGCTTCATCTGTTCTGGGCTGGTGGCCCAGAGGAGAAAGTCGAAGGCCAAGTCTCTGTTCTTCGCGTCGCGTGGAATACTGATGAGCCAGTTGCCTATTTCGGCGCGGCCCGGTTGGTTAGCGCCCGGCATCACCGCAAACTCCATCTTGCCGATGACCTTCGACTTCGCAGGGTCGCTAAACGCGCTAATCCATGCGGGCCAGTTGATTGACATAGCGGCCGTGCCTTGCAAGAGATGCGCCGAAACCTCGTCTGCGTTGAAGCTCTGATAACCGGGCGGCGCATACTTTCCCAGTTCCAACATGAAACGGAGAGCCGCGATGCCTTCGGGACTATTGACGGCCGCACGCCCCTGCGCGTCGAACATCTCCGCACCGAAGGCCCAGAAGATAGGCATGAAGTCTGCGACGACTGCATTGCCCTGCGCCGCACGCATCACGTAGCCGTACATGCGGCTGCCTGCATCGGTCGCGCTCTCCTGCTCGCTGATGGTTCGCGCCGCCGTGAGAACATCGTCCCAGGTCGCAGGCTCTTTCAGGTTATATTTTTGTAGTATGTCTTTGCGATAGAAGAATAGTTGCGAGTTGCCGACGTAGGGGAGAGCGTAGAGCGCGCCGGTCTCATAAGGATGCTTGCACAAAGCGATTGACGCGGGAAGGAAGTCTTCGTCAGGCCCTTTTTGCCCGCGCTGTTCGTAGAGCGGCTTGAGGTCTGCCAGCACACCTTGCGTCGCAAAGCGCGGAAACCATGGGTCGTCGAGCATTATCAGGTCGTAAGCTCCTGTTTGCGCTTGCAGGTCAATCAGTTCCTTCTCGAAAAGGTTGGCGTAGGGGAAGGCAGCGATGTTGATGTGCACGCCCGTCTGCGCTTCGTAATCTTTGGCCGCCTCCTTGAGCGCATCGCCCTCGACGCCGGAGTTGACAGCGAGCGTCAGTTGCTTTGCGCTGCCGGAATCCTTTCGGCATCCGGCGAGTAGTAAGAGGATGAAGAGAATGATTGTGAAAAAGAGCGTGACGCCGGACAGACGATTTGACCCGCTTTGCATGCATGGCCTCGCTTTGTCGCCGTAAGATAAGAGAGCTTGTACAGAACAGGCCAGTCTATTCTACAATCACCAGGCGCTGGCTGCACAAATGATAATCGTCGCCTGACGAGCATAAAGAGATGAAACAATACCATGAACTGCTGAAATCAATTCTGGAACACGGCACACCGCACCATGATCGCACAGGCGTCGGCACGCTCTCTCATTTCGGTTATCAGACAAGATTCGATTTACGGGAAGGCTTTCCCTTAGTAACGACCAAGCGCGTGCCCTTTCGCTGGGTGGCCGAGGAATTGTTCTGGTTTCTTTCCGGCGATACCGACGAAGCCAACTTGCGCGCGCGCGGCGTTGACATCTGGAAAGAGTGGGCCGACGAAGCACACACCAGCCGTTTTCAGAGAGAGGCGGGCGACCTTGGGCCAATCTACGGTTATCTCTGGCGCTCTTTCGGCGGCCACTACCCGGAGCGCGACGGCGTTGACCAGATTGCGCGCCTTCTTGATTTGATTGAACGCAATCCAAACTCACGCCGCCTGATTGTCACGGGCTGGGACCCGCGCGAGTGTGACAACGTTGACTTGCCGCCGTGTCACACCCTTTTTCAATTCAAGGTCGAGCGAGAGCGCGTACTGCATTGCCAGCTTTACCAGCGTTCGGCTGATGCCTTCCTCGGCGTCCCCTTCAATATCAGCTCCTACGCTCTGCTGACTCACCTCATCGCGCACGTCTGCCGTCTCGAACCGGGCGAATTCATCTACACGCTCGGCGATTATCACATCTACAGCAACCACCTTGAGCAGGTTGAAGAGCTACTTTCCAGAGAGCCGCTGCCTTTGCCGCGCCTCTTAATCGTTGACACCGGCGAGCGATTGCGCGGCCTCGAAGGGCTGCTCGAAATGCGTTACGAGAATTTACAGCTCATCGGTTACGAGTCGCACGGGAAAATCGCAGCGCCGGTCGCGGTCTGATTCCGACTCGTGCAAGATACAAGAGAGCTAACGAACGAAATGGCGATCATCGGAATTGTGGCGATTGATAGAAACCTTGCTATCGGCAAAGGCGGGCAATTGCCTTGGCATTATTCCTCCGACCTCAAGTTTTTCCGTGCACAAACAACGGGCCACGCCTGCGTGATGGGATACAACACGTGGCGCACGCTCAAAAAGCCTTTACCTGGAAGGCTCAACGTCGTGCTTAGTCGTCGCTCGGAAATTGCGCCGCAAGGCGGGGTTGTCCTCTTGCGGGACAAGCTCGAAGTTCTCTCTTTAGTTCCGTATCTCGGCTGCGATCTGTTTGTCATCGGCGGCCGTCAGATCTACGAAGCTTTCATCGGTGAGATTGACCGCTGGATTGTCACGGAAATTCCGCTGGCCGTCGAAGGTGCGGACACTTTTATGCCCGCAGCCTTTCTCGAAGGCTTCAAACCTGTCAGGGCGCTTCCGTTGGAAGAGCAATTAACGGTGAGGTTTTACGAGCGCGCCTGAAACTGCCCGCCCCGCTTTTTCACTTAACGGCTGCTTGCTTCTCCTCCCCTGTTTCCGTATAATTCGTCTCTTGCTCAGAGCGCGGCGGTTTCGTCCGGTGGGTTCGCGCCCACTTTTTCTTTTGGGCGCAAGAGCATTTTTGAACGAAGGGAGCGGGCCGGGGCTTTGAGCGGGGAAGCGATAGCGGAGCGGGTACAGCAGATTGCGGAGCGCGTCTGCATTGACCACGGCCTCGAACTTGTTCACGCGGAGGTCGCAGGGCCGGAAGGCAAGCCCATCCTGCGTATCTACATTGATAAGCCGCAGGGTGTGACTCACGAGGATTGCTCCGCAGTCAGTCATCATCTGGGCACGATTCTTGAAGTTGAGGATTTCATCCATACGCCCTACACGTTGGAGGTTTCCTCGCCGGGACTTGAGCGCGGCCTCTACAAGCGGGCCGACTACGAGCGCTTCGCGGGCAGTCTTGCCAAGCTTAGAGCCAACCGCGCCATCAACGGCCAGCGCAACTTTCGCGGCCGCATCATTGGGCTTGAAGGCGACGACGTATCGTTTGAGGATAAGACGAGCGGGCGCGTTATGATTCCACTGGAAGCGGTGGCGAAGGCCAATCTTGAGATTGACGTAGAAGAAGAGTTTCGCCGCGCAAAGGAGCGCGAGCAGGCTGCCGGTAAGTAAACTTGCTGTTAAGTGAAGCAGCCGGAACTGACAACTGAATAAAGAGAAGGTCACGGTTCAAACGTCAAACTACAGCCCTCAAGGCTGAGGCTGACAATTAACTGCTGACCGCCGACCACTACTATGAGTACATCCATCGCGCAGAACATCGAGACCCTTTGCCAGGAAAAAGGGATTGACCGCGAACTCGTCATCGAGGCGATGAAGGAAGCCGTGCGCGCGGCGGCCAAAAAGCAGTTCAAATCGGGCGAAGACATTCAGGTTGACTGGAACGCCGAGACAGGCATCGAGCTTTCGGCAACGAAAGTGGTCGTTGAGGAAGTCGCCAATCCGGCGACAGAGTTATCGCTCGACGAAGCGAAGGAGATGGCCGGCGACGAGGTGGAAATCGGAGATGCGCTCCTGCTGCCTTTGCCGATGGAAGAACTGGGCCGCATCGCCGCGCAAACCGCCAAGCAGATTCTCTTTCAGAAGGTCAGAGACGCTGAACGCTCAAACATCTACGACCAGTACATAGACAAGATTGGCGACCTCGTCAACGGCTTCGTCAAGCGCTTCGAGCGCGGCAATATCATCGTTGACCTCGGCAATCTGGAAGCCATCCTGCCGCGCGGCCAGCAATCGCGCGGTGAACAGTGGAATCAGGGCGAGCGCATCCGCGTCGTCATCAACAACGTCTCGAAGGAATCCAAAGGCCCGCAGGTTGAAGTCTCGCGCACGAGTCCTGAACTCCTTCGTCGTCTCTTTGAAATGGAAGTGCCGGAGATTTACGACGAGACCGTCGTCATCAAGTCTGCCGTGCGTGAGCCGGGCGAGCGCGCCAAGATTGCCGTCACCAGTAATGAGCGAGATGTTGACCCCGTCGGCGCGTGCGTCGGTATGAAGGGTTCGCGCGTGCAGGCCATCATCCGCGAGCTACGCGGCGAGAAGATAGACATCATCGAATGGTCTGACGAGCCTTCGGTCTTTGCCGCCAACGCCCTTTCGCCCGCGAAAGTGAATCAGGTGCGAATCACGGACATCGAGAATCGTCAGATGGAAGTGATTGTTAATGAAGACCAGCTTTCTCTGGCAATCGGCAAGCGCGGGCAGAACGTGCGCCTCGCCACCAAACTCGTCGGCTGGAATATAGACATTCGTAGCGAAGAAGAACTCAAGAAAGAGGTTGCACAGCAGATGGGCGCGCTCATCGCTTCGGGCGGCGCTGTTCCGCTCTCCGCGATTGAAGGCGTCACGGCGCAGCAGGCCGATTCCCTTGCCGAGCACGGCATCGCAGACATAGATGCTCTCGCTTCAACTTCCGTTGACGACCTCGTCGAATATTTAGACGTGAGTCTGGACGAGGCGGAATCAATGCTCAGGGCAGCGCAGGCTGTCATTGAAGCACGCGAGGCGACGAAGCGCGCAGCCGAAGCACCGGCAACCGATGAAGAGGCCGCTGGCGAAACTCCCGTAGGAGAAACGACTGCGGACGAAACTGCTGCAACTGAAGCTGCGCCCGCCGGAGAGAGCGAGGGCGACGAGCCGACGGCAACTGACGAGACGGTCGCAGCGAGCCAAGCGGAAGATGAAACCGGCACGGCAAACGATGAAGAGGCTGCTGGCGTTGATGTTGCTGCTGAAGCGACTGACACAACGGTTGAGCAGCATGCGTTCTCGGCCGAGTTGGATGAAAGCGTTGACCCCGGCGAAGTCGAGCCGTCTGACGAGATGATTGCGGAGGGCTACGATGAAGCCGTCCGGGATGGCATGCCTTTCAGGGCTGAGACGGAGATTCTCGCGGAGGATTCCGCAGATCCCGTTGCCATCACGGAAGCAGACCCTATTTCCGAGGGCGAGCTTTTGTTGCAGGAGACAGGGCGCGACCTGCGCCCCGATACCATCACTCCCGGCCCTGACATTACGTCAACAGGTGCGGCCATGATTGAGGCCGCAGGCCGCATCGGCGAAGGCGAGCCGCCCGTTGAGGAAGAATCCGGCTTTTCGCCGCAGGCAGATTTCGCTTCGGAGGCATCGGCTCCCGAAGTTCAGGTCACATCCGCTCCCGTGCCGCAATATCGTGAAGAAGCCGCGCCGGTCGAGAGCACAGAAGAAGACGAGAAGCAAACAGATGCTTCACGAGATGCGGCACAGTAACCAGAGCGTGCGCGTGCGCTTTCCTGCGTGCGCGCAACGCTCCTCGTCCCCACGGCCTCTTCCGGCTTTGCGCTTTTAACCGAAGCGCTGCGTGCGAAAAGGGTTGCAGGGGCGAGCGTCCCTGAAACCTTTTTGAAGCGCGCGACGCCGTTTTACCAAAGCGTCGAAGAAGGAGTGCATGACCGTTACCTCCAAGGTTCGCCTGTACGATTTAGCTAAAGACCTGAAGCTCGACACGAAGCGCCTCATCGAAGAGGTTCGCCGCGAGGGCGTGGACGTTAGTGTGCCTTCCAACTCGATTTCCAAAGAGTTGGCGGAGAAGATTCGCAACAAGTATTTTCCGAAGAAAGAACCGACGGTGCAACGCGCCGTCAAAGTCGTCAAGAAGGCGCGCCCCGTTGCTGAAGAGGAAACTCCCGCGACCGAGCCGCAGGCAGACGAAGCCACTCCGGCCCAGCAACCCGCAACAACCGCTCCACAGCAGCCTGCGCCGGAAACAGCGCCGCCCGATGTCACCAGGACGGCGAGGCCGATGCCTACGCCGCGCGTCGTCAAGATACTGACGCCGCCTGCGACACGCGCCGAGCGTCCAACCCCTGCCACCACGACGAGCGCCGCCCAGCCCGCACTCGAAACGGACACGGTCGAGCCTGCACAGCCGCAATCGCCAATCGAAGCGCAGCCAGCGCAGGCCACGAGCGAGACGACTGCGACAACCGAACAACAGAGCGCACCGCCGCCCGCAACCGTTGCGCCTGCCGCGCCGGAGCAACAACCCACAACTACACAGCCCGCTCCTTCAAGGCAGGTCAGGGTGCTGCGACCAACTACGGAAGCGCTCAGCGAGGGCGTTGTGCCCGGTCGTCGCGCGCCGGAGCCAATCGCGCAACAGCCGAGCCCAAGCCCGCGCGAGCGCTTCGAGCGACAGGAACGCGCACGCGGGACCGCTACCGAACAACGCCCCGAACATCGCACAGACCAGCGCGGCAGCGGCGCGCGTCCTGCCTACGCGCGCGTTGACCGTGGCGGAACGCCCGGCGAGACCGCCACACCGCAGACCGTTTACACGCCTCCGCCGAGCGACCGCAAGAAGGGACGCTCGCGCGGCGGCAACGTGCGCGGCGGTCACAAACATGATGATAGGGGTCGCTTTGAAGACCGTGATTTCATACGCCCGCCGAAGGCTCTCTCTTTAGAAGACCGCATCGCTGGCCGTCTCGAAGTGGCGACGGCGACGAGCGGCGACCTCAAGCCCGTTCGCATCGTCGAAGGCTCGACCGTCAAAGAGTTTGCGGAAAAGCTCGGCATCAAGCCGAAGGATGTCGTCACACTCCTTTTGCAGCGCGGCGTCTTCGCGACCATCAACCAGCCTTTGAACGACGACGTGGCGATTGACCTCGGCAAGCGTTTCGGCTTCGATGTCTCCTTCGTGGATTTCGAGGAGATGGTGGCCGAAGAAGAGTTTGAGGACATTATTAACGTCGGCATCGGAGACTACGTTGAAGAGTCGCGTGCGCCTGTCGTCACCGTCATGGGCCACGTTGACCACGGCAAGACTTCCCTGCTCGACGGGATTCGCGCGACGGACGTTGCGGCGGGCGAGGCCGGCGGCATCACTCAACACATCGGCGCTTACAGCGTGCAGGTTCCGAACCCTGACAATCCGGCTGAGATGCGCCGCGTCGTCTTCCTCGACACGCCCGGCCACGAAGCCTTCACGATGATGCGCGCTCGCGGCGCGAAGGCGACGGACGTTGTCGTTCTCGTCGTCGCGGCAGACGACGGCGTGATGCCGCAGACGATTGAAGCCATAGAGCATTCGCGTGCAGCCGGTGTGCCCATCATCGTCGCCATCAACAAGATTGACAGGCCCGACGCCAACCCGGACCGCGTCAAGCAGGAGCTTGCCAATCAGGGCTTGCAGCCTGTCGAGTGGGGCGGCGACACGGAAATGGTTCAGGTCTCTGCCAAGAAGCGCGAGAACCTTGACACGCTGCTCGAAACCATTCTGCTCACCACGGACATTCTCGAACTTAAGGCCAGCCCGACGCGCCTCGCCTCCGGCGTTGTGCTCGAAGCCAAGCTTGACCGTGGTCGCGGCGCTGTCGCAACCGTGCTCGTGCAGCAGGGCACTTTGCGTGTCGGCGACCCGTTCATCGTCGGACAGATTTTCGGCAAGGTGCGCGCGATGTTTGACGACCGTGGACAGGCCATAACGGAAGCAGGCCCGGCAACGCCCGTCGAAGTGCTAGGGCTTCAGGGCGTGCCGCAGGCGGGTGAATCCTTCCAGGTCGTTGCCGACATCACGCGTGCGCAGCAGATTTCGCATCACCGTCAAATGCTGACTCGCCAGAACACATTGCTGCAAACCACCAAGCGCGGCATCGAAGCGCTCGGACAGACGGAGATTAAGGAACTGCTCGTCGTCATCAAGGCTGACGTGCAGGGTTCGGTCGAAGTCTTGAAGAGCACCTTGCAGAAACTTTCGACGAATCAGGTCAAAGTGAAGGTCATACGTTCGGGTGTTGGTGCGATTACGGAATCCGACGTGCTGCTTGCATCGGCCACACAGGCGGGCGCGTCGCAGACGGCCGTCGTCATCATCGGCTTCAACGTGCGGCCGGAAGTGCGCGCCGCAGAGCTTGCCAAGCAGGAGGCTGTTGACATTCGCCTGCACTCGATCATCTACAAGGTTGAGGAAGAGATTCGCGCGGCGATGATAGGCATGCTGGAAGCGGTCGAGAAGGAGCGCATTCTCGGCAAAGCGGAGGTACGCGAAGTCTTCCGCGTGCCGAAGGCTGGCGTCATCGCCGGCTGCATGGTCATTGACGGGACGGTGCGCCGCAACGCGCGCGCGCGCCTGATTCGCGACGGCATCGTTAGCTGGGAAGGCGGCATCAGCAGCCTGCGCCGCTTCAAGGACGATGCGTCTGAAGTCCGCGAAGGCTTCGAGTGCGGCATCGGCCTCGAAAACTTCAACGACATCAAGGTCGGCGATCAGATTGAGGCGTACATCGTCGAGAAGGTCGCGGCCACAGAGCTTTAAGAACAGTGACGAGTGATGAGTGACGAGAACAAGCCTTCGGCTTTTAACTCGTCACTCGTCACTCGTCACTCATCACTGTTTTTAAGATGAGAAGGCCGGAAAGAGTTGCGGACATGCTGCGGGAGGAAATCGCGCAGATAGTCGGCTATGAGTTGGAAGACCCGCGTTTGACAATGGTCACGGTGACGGATGTTCGCGTTTCGGATAACCTGCGCGACGCACGCGTCTATGTGACGGTGGTGGGCGATGAGGATGAACATGCGGCGGCGCTCTCGGCGCTGCGCCACGCTGCGCCATACGTGCGCAAGCAACTGGGATTTGCGCTCAACCTGCGCCATACCCCTGAGATACACTTCGTCCGCGATACGGTCGAAGAGCAGGGCCAGCGTGTTGACCAGCTATTAGAAGAAATCAAGCATGAGCGGGACGAACAAGGTCAGATTCAAGAGTCCCCCGACGAAGAAAGGATAAGTGATGAGTGATGAGTGATGAGTGATGAGTAATAAGCGATTGCTTTCTACTCATCACTCATCACTCATCACTCATCACTTTTTTTGAAAACAATGCTTAGTCAAGTTGTCGAGTTGATTGAATCGAAACGACGCTTTGCAATCACCTCGCACATCCGCCCCGACGGCGACGGTCTAGGTTCGTCGCTCGGCCTCTACTGGGTTTTGCGCGCACTGGACAAAGAGGCAGAGGTGATCATTCACGACCCCGTGCCGCACTCCTACCTGAAACTTCCGGGCGCAAGCGAAGTCCGCGTCACAGAGAGCATTGACCGCCCCTACGACGCCGTTTTCGTCATCGAATGTTCGGACATTACGCGCCCCGGCATCAAGGATTTGGACAGGCAGTTTGTCGTCAACATAGATCATCATTCGACGAGCGCGATGTTTGGCACAATCAACTGGATTGACGCGACTGCCTCGGCCGTCGGCGAGATGATTTACAATCTGTGCAAAGCGACCGGCGTGCGCGTGACGAAAGAGATAGCCGAGTGTGTCTACACCGCGCTCATCACAGACACGGGTTCTTTCCACTACTCGAACACGACGGAGCGCACCTTTAAGGTAGCGTCCGAACTGGTGCGCGCAGGAGTCAAACCTGCGAAGATTGCGCAGGCAGTCTTCTCAAGTTATCCGTGGGCCAAGATTGAATTGCTTGGCAAGGTGCTGGCTACCGTCAAGCGCGACGCGACGGGGCGCATCGCTTGGATGCGGCAGACGCTTGAGATGCAGAAAGGCGCTGGCGCAACAGAAGAAGACGGGGACGGCTTCGTCAACTATCCTTTAACGGTCGCGGAGGTTGAGGCGGTCGCGCTCTTGAAAGAGACTGCGCCCGGCATCTATCGCACTTCCTTGCGCTCGAAGGGCGACATCAACGTCGCACGCGTCGCGGAGAAATTCGGCGGCGGCGGACACCGCAACGCAGCAGGCTGCACGCTCACGGGCGATTGGGATGAGGCCGAACGCATTATCGTCTCCCTCTTGCAGGAGGCCGTCGAGCACCGCAGCAACGGCCACCGCGACAGCGTTAAAGCAGCCCTCGCCAAACATGATTCGCGTGCGGAGACCGCAGCGTAAAGCAGTAGTTCGTAATCAGGAAGTCAGGAGTTGGAAGAACTGTTAATCGGGAAATGGTGGTCGTCGCCTCATTTTCCTGATTCTGAATTCTCTGCTCCTGACTTCTGTAGTTGAGCGATGTCTGTTAAAGAGAAAAAGTATAAATGGAGGCGGGCGGATTATCAGGAGCAGACGCGCGGGCTGCTGATGGTTCACACGGGCGACGGCAAGGGCAAGACGACGTGTGCGCTCGGCTTGATGATGCGCGCGGCGGGGCGCGGGCTGAATTGCTGCATGATCCAGTTTATGAAGTCGCGCAACGACCGCTACGGCGAGCACGAGTCGGCTGAGAAACTCGGCATCGAAGTGCATACGATGGGCGATGGCTTTACGTGGGACACGAAGAACCCGGAGCAGGATCGCGAGACCGCCAGACAGACGTGGGCCTTGTGTGTCGAGAAGATGCGGAGCGGCGAATACGACCTGCTGGTCTTCGACGAACTCGTTTACGTTCTCAGCTACGAGATGCTGCCCGTCGGAGAAGTGCTTGCGGAAATCGCACGCATACGCGCTGAGCAGACGGCGCTGCACATTATCTTAACAGGACGCGACGCGCCCGCAGCGCTCGTCGAAGCCGCAGACCTCGTCACGGAAATGCGCGAGATTAAGCACCCTTTTCAGGCGGGCATCCGCGCGCAGCAAGGCATCGAATTTTAACGGTGAACGCGGAACGATGAACGATGAAGTATAAGACGAAGGGTTTACAGTTCATCGTTCATCGTTCCGCCTTCATCGTTTTTATGCTACTCTCTGCGGCGTTCACGTCTTATCATTCATACGAACAAGGCGACCGTCCCTCCGGGCGGCATTTCAGTAATAGAAACCTATGACATGGTTTCGTAAAAACAAGCAGAAGAACGAAGCCGTGCCGGTTGAGGAACGGCGCGTTAAAACCGAAGGCATCTGGGTCAAGTGTGATGCCTGCGACGAACCGCTCTACAAACGCGACCTCGAAGAATCGCTGCAAGTCTGCCACCACTGCACATACCATTTCCGCCTCGACGCTCGCTCGCGCCTTGAGATGCTGTTCAACGACGGCATGTACGAAGAACTGGACGCGGAAATAATCTCGATTGACCCGCTAAATTTTGTTGACAGCAAGCCTTATCCAGAGCGACTTGAGCAGGCGCGTCGCGTCTCCGGCCTCCCCGAAGCGATTATCAGCGGGCGCGGTCTTGTCGGCAGTCATCAGGTTTTCGCGGGTGCGATGGACATGCTCTTTATCGGCGGCTCGATGGGTTCAGCGGTTGGCGAAAAGGTCACACGCCTGATTGAGCGAGCGATTGACGAGCGCGGCGCTGTCATCATCTTCGCGGCTTCCGGCGGCGCGCGTATGCAGGAGGGCACGCTCTCCTTAATGCAGATGGCGAAAATCTCCGCCGCGCTCGCACAACTCGACGACGCGCGCCTGCCCTTCATCTCCGTCCTAACAGACCCTACGACGGGCGGCGTCACAGCCAGCTTCGCGATGCTCGGCGACGTGATTATCGCCGAACCGAAAGCGCTGATAGGCTTCGCCGGGCCGCGCGTCATCGAACAGACTATTCGACAGAAACTACCGAAAGGTTTTCAGCGCTCCGAGTTTCTGCTCGAACACGGCATGCTCGACGCCGTCGTTGACCGCCGCGAGATGCGCGAATTTATCATCAAGACGCTCAACTTTATGATGAATCCCGAAATCCTCCGCGAGCCGCAAGCCGACGAAGCTCTGCTGAAAAGAAGTGATGAGTAATGAGTGATGCGTGATGAGTTGAAGAACTCTTTCTGTTACTCATCACTCATCACTCATCACTCATCACTTCCTTACTTCTCCTATGCTTTACGCCGAAGCGCTTCAGTACCTACTGAGTCTGGGCCATGAGACGCTGGCGATGAAGCTCGGCCTCGCCAACACGGAGCGGCTGCTCGAAGCCCTGGGCCAACCTCAGAAAGCTTTCCGTAAAGTCCAGATCGCGGGCACAAACGGCAAGGGTTCGAGCGCCGTCATGCTCTATGAAATTGCACGCGCGGCGGGAATCAACGCGGCCCTCTACACTTCACCGCATCTCGTCAACATCACAGAGCGCATGCGCTTTAACGGGCAGGAAATTCAGCCGCAGTATTTTGCAGAGTTGACCGCCAAGGTCAGGAAGGTGTCAACGGAATTGCGCGACGCGGGCGTGCTTCCGGCCCTGCCGACCTTCTTTGAGCATCTGACAGTGATGTTTCTGCTGGCCTGTTCCGAGATGAAGATGGAACTGGTCATTCTTGAGACGGGCCTCGGCGGACGCCTTGATGCAACGACTGCTGCCGGAGCTGAAATCGTTGCCATCTCTCCCGTCGCGCTAGACCATCAGGAGTATCTTGGCAACACGCTCGCGGACATCGCCGCCGAAAAGGCCGCGATTATTCGCCCGGGCGTCAGGGCAGCTATCGTTGCGCCGCAGCAGCCGGAAGCGCTTGCCGTCATTAAGCAGCGAGCGGCTTCGTGCGAAGTCGGCTTGCGCTTGAATGATTGTCGTGTTGAAGTTCGGGGCGCTGAGCAGGACGGTCGTCTGCGTGCAACTTTTAAAACGTCCGAGGATGTTTACGAGAACGTGCTGCTCGGCCTGCGCGGTCGGCATCAGGCGACAAACGCTTGCGTCGCAACCGGGCTGGCCGAAGCCCTGCGTCAAAGCGGCTTTGCCATCAAGCGCGCAGACATCATCTCAGGATTAGAGCGCGCAAGGCACGCCGGACGCCTTGAAATCAGGGAGGGCCAGCCGCGCATACTGTTTGATGGCGCGCACAACGTCGCCGGAGCGCGTGCGTTGCGCGATTATCTGGATGAATTCGTGCAAACTCCACTGACGCTCGTCTTCGGCGCGATGCGCGACAAGGAACTGGCGGAGATAGCAGCGATTCTCTTTCCGGCAGCACGCCGCTTGATTCTTGCGGAGCCAACGTCGCCGCGCGCTGCGACGCTCGAAATGCTCGTAGATGCGCTGCCGCCCGATTATGCTTCTCAAACGGAGGTGACGCTGGCAAAGAGTTTGCGTGAAGCGTTGAGCCATGCGAGAGAGCAAACGCCGCGTGATGAATTAATCTGCGTGACAGGCTCGCTCTATCTCGTCGGAGAAGCGCAGAGTCTACTGTTGTCTCCTGCGCGTGAGAGCGATTGAAGCTTGCGCCGCGTTGTTCCAGCGTTTCTTCCGAATCGCAGCGCCGTTTGCAGCGGGGCTTTCAAAAAACGTAAACTGCACAAACCGAATTTTATGGCTACACCTGAAACAATGGAGACGCCCGAAGTGCTCGCGACCGAGGAGATTTACCACGGGCGCGTTATTGATGTCTCGCTCTACACCGTCCGCGAAGGCGCGCAGACTTACCAGCGCGAGGTCGTGCATCATCCGGGCGGCGCGTGTGCTGTCGCCGTCTTTGCCGATAACACAATCGCGCTCGTCAGGCAGTATCGCCAGCCGACCGTGCGTTTCGTGCTGGAGCTTCCGGCGGGCCGGATTGAAGCGCCGGAGCGTCCTGAAGATTGTGCCGCGCGTGAGCTGGAAGAAGAAATAGGAGTCAGGGCCGGGAGCATGGAAAAGCTGGCGGAGTTTTTCACGACGCCGGGCTTCTGTGAAGAAAAGCTGTGGGTCTATCTCGCGACCGAGTTAACGGAAACAGAGCAGAGCCTTGAGGACGACGAACTGGTGGAGGTTGTGCGCGTCTCTTTTTCGCGTGCGCTGGAGATGATTGCCAGCGGCGAGATAGAAGACGCCAAGACTATCATCGGCCTGCTGCTCGCCGCCGACCGTCTGGGGATTCGACGAGATGACACGGATGATGCAGCGCTAGAATAATTACAGCACTTCCATGGAGGAATGAATGCAAACGAGTTGCCCGCATCTCAAACAGGTGCGCGAGGTCACGCCGAGCGCTGAAGGGTGCGAGGATTGTTTGAAAATTGGCGACCGTTGGGTGCACCTGCGAATCTGCGAGACGTGCGGCCACGTCGGCTGTTGCGATAGCTCTAAGAACAAGCACGCGACGAAGCATTTTCACAAGAGCCGTCATCCCATCATCAAATCATTCGAGCCCGGTGAAGACTGGGCCTACTGCTACGTTGACGAGATGTTTTTCGAGTCTCTGTAAATAAAGCCCAATGTCCAGAGTCAGGAATGATGCTTGTATGACTTCGGACATTGGACTTTGGACATTGGACTTTGGACTAACTTCTCTCTTACACTTCCGCCTATCGTGGAAACAGAGAAAGAACCCGCATCGAGGATTCCCCTGCCTGCCGATAGCTACGCGACGATAGCGCAGCCGCCAGCCAGACGGCCTTCAATCATCGCAGGCTACGACCCGGACAATCCGCCATGGAGTTCTCTTGCAGCCATCGCTGTCTGGCTGGCGAGCGTCCTCTTCATACTCTTTATTCCGGCCATTGCCGTGCTCCCCTACGCTTTCTACAAATCTGCGGGCGCGGCGCGTGATTCTCAAACGCTGCTGAAGGCTCTGACCGATAGCACGGCCATTCTGATTTCAATCCTTTCCGTTATCCCTGCGCATTTGCTCACGCTCGGAGTTGTGTGGGCGGTGGTCACGAACTTCGGCAAGCGGCGTTTCTGGCCGGCGCTCGGATGGAGTTGGAGCGAGCGTTTTGGTTTCTGGCCGAGCGCGGGGCTGGCAGTCCTGCTTCTCGTGGTTGGAGTTCTGGTCACATGGCTGGCGGGCGGCGAGAAGACGCAGATTGACCAGATTGTCGCCAACTCAACTGCCGCGCGCTACTCGCTGGCGCTTCTGGCCGCAACCACCGGCCCACTTGTCGAAGAACTTGTTTATCGCGGCGTGCTCTATTCCGCGTTTCAAAGAACCATCGGCGCTATCTGGGCCATCGTCTTCGTCTCCACTCTCTTCACCCTAGTGCACGTCTTTCAGTACTACAACAATCTGGGCGTCATCGCAGTTATCTCCATCCTGAGCATTAGCCTGACGCTGGTGCGCGCCTATACGGGGCGGTTGCTGCCCTGCTTCGTGATGCACCTGGTCTTCAACGGCATTCAATCCATCTTTATTATCATCGAACCTTACCTGCCACATTCCGCTCCCGGCGATGAACAGAAAGCCGCGGCGCTCGTCTGTCTGGTGCGCGCCTTTCATGGTTTGAACTGAAGATGACGCATGAGGTCGTAGTCGTCGGCGGCGGGCTTGGCGGACTGACTGCTGCCGCGTTGCTGGCAGCGCGCGGCGTTAACGTCTGTCTGCTTGAGAAGGAGGCGCAGGCTGGCGGCTGCGCCGCAACTTTCCAGAAATTCGGCCACACGTTTGAGTCTACCGCGTCGCTCTATGCCGGATGGCATCCGGGCGAAATACACGAGCGCGTGTTTGCAGAGTTGCCCGTCGAGGCTCCCGGAGTCAGCCCCGTCTCGCCCGCTTACGTCGTCCGTCTGCCTGACAAGACGGAGGTCGCTTTATGCGTTGATGATGAAGCATTCGAGAGCGACTTGCGCGCAGCTTTTCCTGAATGCGCGGAAGCAGCCGTCAGTTTCTACCGTGAGATAGCGCCCATCGGCGGGGCATTGCAACGCGGCGCGGCGCGCGTTCCAGATTTAGCGACCGCTTCCAGAGTGCGCAGGCTGCGCGCCACAGCGCCGGAAGCACTCGTCATCAAGCGCATTCTCGCGTCTGCGAATCACACGACCGCCGAGCATTTGACGAAGACCTCAACGCGCTTTCGTCGTTTCATAGATGTCCAACTGCAAACGTTTGCTCAGTGTGCGAGCGAAGAGTGCGCCTACCTTTACGCCTGCGTCGCGCTCAGCTTACCGCGCAACGGGTTGCATAGCATTCGCGGCGGAGCATCGGCATTGACCGACGCGCTCATCGCTTCCATTAAAAAGAGCGGCGGGCTTGTGCGTCTTAATACGCCCGTGTTGCGCCTCGCCTATGATGCGAGCGGAAGGGCCACGGGCGTTGACCTGCTCAACGGCGAACGCATAGAAGCCACGCGCGCCATCATCAGCAACCTCACCGTCTGGGATACCTACGGCAAATTAATCGGCATGAATCGCACGCCTGAAGAGATACGACGCAAGCTCAAAATCTCGCGCGGCTGGGGCGCATACCTGCTCTACCTGAGCATCAGCGAAGCGGCCGCCGCCCGCCTGCCCGCACATCACATACTCTCTCTCGCTGACTGGCAGGAAGGGCAGGCTTACGATGCGGAGGCTTCTCAATTCATGTTTGCCGCTGCGCACGAAGGGGACGCGCGTGCGCCCGCGGGCAGTCGTGCCGTGACGGTCTCAACCTTCACGGAAGCCTCACAGTGGTTTGCCTTTCACGAAGACGAGACGGAGCATGAGACTCAAGACCAGCAGATGCTCGAACGTTGCTGGAAGCTGCTGCACGCGGCGATGCCCGAACTAGGCGACCAGATAGAGATTATCGAAACAGCTACGCCGCGCACCTTTTATGAGAACACGCGGCGCAAACTCGGGATGGTCGGCGGAGTGGGCCAATCGCTCTCACTCTTTGGCTCAAACTCATGGACGCACCGCACGCCGCTTCCCAATCTCTTCCTCGTCGGCGATACGACATTTCCCGGCAACGGCGTCGCCGCCGTTACACACTCAGCCCTCATCGTCGCCAACGAATTAGCCACGGCTCATAAGCGATAGCATGCTTCTTATCAATTATTGGAGAGCGCAAGCGCCGTGTAAACGTCCTGTTCAGCGCCGCGAATGATGATGACATGTTCGCCCATGCGTTGCACGAGCGTCGTGCGACCGTTTTTGCGCCAGGCCATTCCGCTGTTAGCGCCTGAGCCGAGCGTCTGGCTGGCCTGCGCGCCGTGTCGTTTGCGTTGAAGCGCGTTGTAGGCGCTGAAGAATTCGTCCGCGTCCGCCTGTTTGTCCCAGATGGTTTTCCAGATGAAGAGGGGTGTGCCGCCTTCGCGCTCGAAGAGGTAGGCGCGGTCGCCACCCCAGCCGGCAGCGGCGCGCAACGCATCCCTTTCCGGGACGCCTTCAAGCAGCACGCCGCGCACTCCTATCTCACCGAGAGGCGTTGCGGCCGCAGTCTGCCAGCCGCTCGTCGCGAAGCCGGCTTCATTCAGTTTAACTTCACGCGGGAGTTCGTTCTGCGCATATTTTTCGGGATGCAGAATCTGCTCGCTGGAAGCGGGCGGGCTTGTGAACAACGCATCCGTGCCGGCACGGTCGCGGCTGCGCCGCACGGCCTCCACAAAACGCGCGCCGTCGCGATAACGGAAGATGAAAGTCTCCGTCAGAAGGCGCGGAAAGAGCGCGTTCATCTCTTCGCGGTAAGCGCCGAAGCGCTCGTCCTCCTGCCTTGTAATCTCGTCGAGCGATTTACGCTGGTAGGCGTCGCCCTCTTCCGAGCGCCGCTGCACGTTCATCGCGTCGCCTTCAATGACGGCGAAGAGAGCTTCCGTCCTGTCGAAGTTAAAGGGGCGGACCATGAGCAGCTTCATCAAGTCGAAATGCTGGTCTTGGAGGGCGTGTACAAACTCGTGCGTCAGCAGCGAGTCGTCTCTGAACTTGTCAACGAGAAGAATCTGCTTGTCGAGCGGCGAATAGGTTGCGCCCGCAGAGATGGACGTAAACTGCGCGGCCAGCATGGCAAGGTCTGTGCCTTCGGGCAGCATCCCGCCGCCCACTGCCAGCCTGCTCAAGCCGCTCAACTCTTCGCCACCGAGCACCTGCGCCATCTCGCTCGCTCGCGTTCCATATTCCCAGCCGGAAAGCTCCGCCATCCCGACCTCGCCCTTCCATGGCAACTCGCGCAGGGCCGAAGAGACGCGCATCGCACGCGCACGCATCTCCTTCAATTTCTCGGAGAGCGGCCGCACGGGCAGCGGCGGCAGCCGACGCGCCACAGGCACGCTCGTCGCCGGAGCGATGTTCGTCCGCGTCGAACTCCTATTCCCACACGCCGCAACGAGTAAAGAGATGATGACGACTAAACAAAAATAGGTTACTGCCCTGCCCTGTCTGCTCATAACAGGACTTAGACGCACAAACAGCCCTTCGCGATGCCGGGAAAGTATGAATGATGGAAGAGAGACGCAGGATAAAAGAAAGTTAATTCAGCTTGGAGAGAATGACGATTAAGCCCGGATAGCTTCCTCTTCATCCTTTATCTCTCGGCCTTCAGCACAATTCTTTCGATGAACCATGCGGCCGAAAGCAGCAGCGGAACGATGAAGGCGAGCGGCCACCACATGCGTAGTTCCCATGTGTGGCCTGTTTTTTCAGGCTTGATGGAAAGGGCGTTGATACGCTCGGCAAGCGCGCTCGCGGCGTCCGCATTTGACAGGAAATCGCCGCCGGTTTCGCGCGCCGCGCGGCTGAGCGTATCGTTGGCTGCGCCCGGTTCAAACGGAAGCGCGGCGACGGCTGCAAACTCTTTTTCGAGACGACCGCTTTTGCCGCCTGCGATGTAGTCTGCCTCCAGCGCGTAGAGGCCGGAGGCAGGCACTTGAAACGATGCTCGCCAGATGCTCTCGTCCGTCTCATCCGGGACGAACGCGATTTCACGCGGCTGCACGCTGTCAGTTGATGCCGCACCGTCACCGGCTTCCGTTAACGGCTGCAAGCGCGCGTTCAGCTTCTCGATTCGAGCGGGCGCAAACGCCGCATCGCGTGCGCGAATCTCCGCCGTCACGCGGCGACCCGCAACGGGTGATTCGTCGCTCAAGGTGATTTCGGCGGGCGGCCTTGCTCCCGCAGTGGCCCAGAGAATCAAGCCCTGCCACAAGGCGCTGTAGGGCGTGTCCGCTTCATCCTGTTCGCCGCTCGCGCTCGTGCGCAGACGCCATGAATCAGCCGGAGCGAAAACAAGCGTGCGTCCCGCGCCATAACGCGCCGCTGCAATCAAGGGCGCTCCCGTCTCGCTCGTCGTCGTAGTGCTGCCGCGCCCTGCGACAGCCAGCACGCTTGCGCCGGGACGCAACGCGCCGAGCCGCAATCCTTGTCCCGTTAACGCATCGGCCCGCGCCGCCGTCTCCTGAAGAGCATTCGAGTAAGCAGCGAGCGCTACGGCTGTGCCCGCCGCGGTTGGCAGGAGCGATACATGGTCGCGCGTCTTCTCCGCTTCGAGGGGCGCATCACGCGACAGAACCATCGCCTGCGAGGCAAATCCGCGCGGGTCAACGGCCGCAGGCATTAACCCGTAGAGCTTGCCGTTTGGCGCAACGATTGAGCCCGCGAAACTGTTGCCGCCTGTGATAATGAGACCTCCGCCGCGCCTTTCCGTCCAAGCGCTTAAGCGCGCGGCCTCCGCTGCCGACAGCATTTCGTTCGGCGTTGCTCCGACGATGATGCAGTCGTAACTGTTCAAACGCTCCATGCTCGCCAGCGTAGCGTGTAGCTTCGCTTCGGGCGAACTGTCTGCCGTGCGTTTTCCTTCAACAGCCTCCGCGTCATTCGCGGCAGCTTCGCCTTCATCGTTCTGCTTTACTGCCTTCGCGGTCGCGCCAATCGCCGCCGCGCGGCTCACCTGCGCAAAATAATCAACATCAAACAGTTGGCTTCGCTCCAACGCGCGACGGATAAACTTCGCCTCCCACGTCGGCTCGCCCTCGAAGAAGAGCACACGCCAGCGACGTTCCTCCACGTAGAGCGTAAGGGGGCGCGCAAGAAGCCCCGTATCTTCTCCGCCCGCCGCTTCTACGCGTGCAGTGTACGTTGTCCACCCGGCCACCTTCGGCATGACTGACAACGCAACCGTCTGCCGCTCGTCATCACTCGTCCAGGCCACACTGGCAGACGCCTGCACCTTCGCCTCGTCTGCGATAGTGACAAGCGACTCGCGCCCGCTCAAGCCCCGCCCATGCACAACGCAACGCACAAAGACGGGCACGCCGCGCACCGCCGCGCTCGTCATCGTCACACTCTCAATCGCTACCCTCTGCCCGGCCGTCTCCTGCTCGATACTCACGACAAAGACCGGCGCACCGCCCGTCGCCGCCCTCAAACTTTCAACTTTCCGCTCAGCCTCGCCCGCAGCAACCGCGCCGTCAGTCAACATAATACCGGCCGCGAAAGGGCCGCCGGAGTTTGTCAATGTGTTGCTCGCATCTGCCGTTCCAACAATTGTGAAGGAATGCCTCTTCAAGGCGCTGACGATTGCCTCTCGCTGCTGCTCTTCGCTCGATAGCACACCTGTCGTCGCTTCTGCTCCGGCAGCGCGTGCACGATGAACCAGCACCCTCGCTCCACCCGCGCTCTCATAATCAACACGCACTCCCGCCAACGCACACACCAACAGCAACAACGCCGCGCCGCGCAACAACAACAGCAGCCAGCGAACCTGTCGCGATGCATCATCAAGACTTCGCCAGTAACGGAAGAGCGCGAACACCGCAATCGCCAGCGCCGCAACGAAGACGGCACGAAAAAACGGCTCCGAAATGTAGACCGGGAACAACAGCGACGCATAGACACGCCCCTGCAAAGCTGAAACGCAGCGACGCAAGAACGCGCGGACGCATCGGCGCGCAGACACGATAAACGAAGGCACGACAAAAAAGAGGCTTCTGAAACAGCCACTCTTTTGCCTTTCATCACGTCTGCGTGTCTTCATGTTCGAGCGTCTTTTCATCAACTGCACTTCGTCCGGCCTTCTTAACGCGTCTGGCTGCTGCCCAGTCGTCGGAAATATTCCGCGGCGCGCGTATCGTCCGTGGGAAGAAGCCTTCCCGGTTCGCTGCTCGCTGCTCGCGTGCTCGCTTCTGCGATGGCGAAGAGGTTTGCTGCTGCCTGCGTCAGCAAGGCGAGCGGCTTAGAGAGGCGCGCGGAATAGTCTGCGGTTGTCCCGCTTGTGTCTAGACGCGCGAGTTCCGTCTCGACGATGCGGAGTTGGCCCATCGCTCCGGCAATCGTTGCAGCATGGTCGCCGCCGATGCGTGCAAGACGGTCGGCAGCCTGCATAGAGCGTTCGCGCGCGCGTGTTGTCGCGCCGCCACGCGCGCCAGCAGGCACGTTGAGCGTCCCTTGTAAATCACCGAGCGCCGCGTAAACCTCACCCAGCGCCGCACGCAACATCAAGACTTCCTTCGATTGAGGACGCCGCGCCAGCCTTTCCAGACGCGTCTTAATCTCAGCCAGTTCGCCCGCGTAGCGACGCTTCAGGTCAACGGGCTTGCTGCGGGCAACGATGGGCGGAATGTAGCGAACCGCAGTTTGCGCGCGCTTCAATCGTGCGAGCGCTTCACGCTCATGCACGAGAGCCTTTGTGGTGTCGCCCGTCGAGAGCGCATCTTCGGCGTCCCACATGGCGCGAATCGCATAGACCATCTCGCGCACGGAAGCGGGCGCGCTCTGCGGCGGCTCCGGCAGACCGTGATAATGCGTCGCCGTCCGCTCATCCTCCGCCGCACGCACACGCTCCTCGACGCCCGCACCGCCTTCGCCAGCACTCGCCGCTCCGTCATGCTCTTCGCCTTCAGTTTTGATGTAATCATTGAAGGAATTTTTAAACTCACGCTGGTCGGCTGCGATTTCGTTAGAGCGTTTTAAGAATTCGTCGCGCACGAGGCGCGCACGTTCCGCGTGCAGCTTTTCGGTCTTGATGATGATTTGCCGCTGGCTTAAGAGAAAGCGACCGATTTCGTTTGGCAGCAGGTCGCTCAAATTGAGACGTGCGGCTTCGGGCGCGCGTATGTTGACGGCGAGGCTGGCCGAGCGGCCCATGCTGTTTGCGTTTGGATTACGGTCGCGCGCTTCAATCCAGAAGACGAGCGTATCGCCCGGCTGCATGCCCAGACGCGCTAGGTCCAGCGCTGCTGCCCCGCGCCACTCAAGCGTGCTTGCGCGCTCGATGTTGCCGAGGTTGATTTCGCCGCTCGTAAACTTTGCAGCATCGCCCTCGCCGCGACTCTTGATGTACTTCAACTTCACGCCCGCTAATCCAAAATCATCACGCGCCGTCCAGCGGACGTTGATTGCCTGAGTGGGGACTGAGCGTAATAACTGATCGCCGTTCGGCTCCGCGATGTACGCTTCGGGCGGCGCGTCAGCATAAACCTCTACGGCGCGCACAACCGGCGCGGGCGCAAGAAGCGCATCGTCCGCCAGCACGCGCGCCTCAAGAGCGCCGCTCGTAGTCGCAATGAAACTCCCGCTGAAACTGCCCTCTCCTTCCGCGCGCATAGAGGCCGCCGCGCCGTTGTAGTTTAGTGTTGCGCCGGAGACTGCGCCCCACACGCGCAGCGTGGCTTCAATCTCTGACCCTACGAGCACGCGCAACGCAGCATCGCCCCGCGCTTCCTCCGCACTCAACCCCGTATAGCTTGGAGGCACGACGCGCACGCGCAACTCTTCAATCGTGACAACGCTTGCCGTCTCATCCGTGTTTGCGCCCGACAGGCCCATGCCCGGCGGACGAGCAGCAATTTCATCGCTCGTGAGCCACAACACGCGCCGCGACTCAAGCGCAAATGCGGCCGGAGCAATCAAGCGCAATCCGAGCACGAGCAGCAACATCAAACTTAAAGCGAGCGCGCCGCGCGCCGCCCCTACGCGCGGAGCAACGCGGCTTTCATCAATCTCCGCCAGTTCATCTTCCGCCTGCCTGTAAAGGCGCGCGAGCATGTAGGCCGCTCCATCGGCAATCGCCACGCTCTCAAGATTCTCGCAGAGCGTCACCAACACGTTGCGACGGCTGCCCGTCGCTCGTTCTATCTCGCGCGCAGCCCGCGTTAACGAAGGCCGCCTTAAGAGTTGCCAGAGAGCATGTGCGTAGCTCAGCAGCAGTGTGAACAGGATAAGCGTAACCACCACGATGCGCGCTACGCGAGGCAGAGGCAACAGATAATCGAGTGTCCCCAACAAACAAACGAGAGCCAGCGCAGCGCCTGTGCTATAGGTCGCCCACGACGCTGCACGCCAGAGCCTTCGCTGGAAAGCAAGACGACGGACGGCAGCGCGCACATCCGACTGCTCGCCCGCTGTGTGCGGCTCAAGAAAAACAACTGGCGACGTTGCGCTCATAACTTCAACTCGACTGACGACGCGCTGGCGACTTCTTCAACCGTCGCCTTTTCTTTCTCGCGTTGACGCACGCGAACGAACAACTCTCCAATGAGCAGCACGAAGGCCGCAGCGAGAAAATAACGCCAGGCGTTGCTGCTCCGCTCGGCCTCTTCGAGTCGCTCGTTAAAGCTTGTCATCGTCGAAGGCTCTTTAAAGTCAAAATAACGCCCGGCCTCAACCGCGCCCGCCAGAGCGCGTTCCGATTCCGCGCTCGGCGGATTGAGCGCCACGAAGCGCAAGACCCCTTCATATTCGAGACGGTAAATACCCTGCGCAGGGAAGATTGAGAGAGGCCGCTGCATGAGGTCGCGCGACGCGACGCGCGCAACGCGTCCGCCTTCATCCGTCACCGTCACGCTCGTCTCCGGCGCGAGACCAAGGTTGACAGGCTCGCCCAACGTATATGAGAACGGCGCGCGCGGCGTGAGTGCGTCGCGCAGCAAACTGAAGACTAACGACGGGAAGGCCGGCGAGCTACCCATATCGCTCGACGCGCTCTCGGTCGAAACCCCGAGCAGCATGATTCTTCCACCGCCGCTTGTCCGCACAGAGACGAAGGCTGGCGTGCCGTTGCTCCAACGCATTAGCGTGTCCGCGCCCGCCTCTGGTTCAAGAGCATATCCCTCATGCACCTTCACCGTGCGCAGCGCAGCAAAACTATTTTCCGTCATCGCGCGCAAAGGCGGCGCGGACAAATCGGCCGTGCCGAAATGCAGGGCTGCGTCGCCGCGCTGGCGCGACAGACTCCTGACTGGCAAAACGCCCGCAGCATTCGTGCCAGCCTGAGCATTCAACGAAGCAACGTCCGCATCCCGCGCCATAGATAACCAGACGGTTCCGCCCGCTTCCGCGTAGTCGTTCAAACGCTGCAACTCATCCATGCTGAGCGCACCGTGCAGCGTCAGGGCCACGAGCGCGTAAGAGTTAAGCTCGGCGGCAGTCTCCGGCAGATGCTTTTGTCGTGTCAGGAGAGAATGTTTTTCGTTCGGATTGTTTGCAGCGGCTTCGAGCGCAGCACCCGTGTAGAGATTGGTTTCGGCGTCTGCTGCGACGAGCAGCACGCGCGCGCCGCGCTGTGTCGGCATGAAGGCGAAGCAGCGCTCGTCGTCCATGTCGAAATCATCCGGCGTGAGCGTTCTAATGCGTCCCGTTAGTTGGCCGTTAACTTCCGTGCGCCAGTTAATGTCAGGACGCTCGGCCATGTTCGCATTCATGGCCCACGTATGATGCGAGCCCGTGCGCCCCTCAGCCTCCGCAATCATCTGGGAAGCCGCAAGCACCGGCCCGCTCTCATTCTGCGAGACAGACTCGCCAAGCAGAAAAGCGTTGCGCTCTATGACAGAGCCGACAGGATGAGGAACGACGCGCGCCGGAAGCTGCTGCGGGCTTACTAACAGCGCCGGTAGATTTGACTGCTGAAAATCCGAGATGAGGTCTATCTCCGCCGCGCCCGATGCTTGGCGTTCGAGCAGCGCGGCTGCCTGCGCAAAGCCTTTGTTGAAATCAATCGCACCGCTGCCAGGCTGGTATCTCTCGACGGCCTCCAGTAGTTCCTGACGGTTGTCCGTTATGTTTGCGAGCACGTTTGCATCGGACGAACAGGAGACGACGGCCGCCTGTTCATCGCGCGCCAGCCTGTTGATGAGCGAGCGCGCAGCCTCTTTCGCCGCCGCTGTGCGGCCCGTCGCGCGCATGCTGAGCGAGGCATCAATCAGAATCAGCCTGACGCGAGACGACGGCGGGCGCAGATTAACGAGCGGGCGCGCAATGCCAAAGATGAGCAAACTGAGCGCCAGCACGCGCAAGGCGAGCAGTAAGGGCTGGCGTATGCGGCGCGGACGCAGACGGAAGCTGGGCGTCTCGCGCAGGTATCGGAGCGACGGGAAATCAACTGGCCGTGCGCGCCGCTTCGCCAGCAGGTGAATCAAGACAGGCAAGCTGAGCAGAATGAGTCCGGCGAGCGCAAAGGGGCTAAGAAAAGACATAAGCTGAAACTACAATTCGGAGTCTGAAGTGGCAAAGTTAAGAGGCTCAGATTTCGAGTCACGCCTTTGGCCCTCAGACTTTAGACTTCCTTCGCAGAAGATAGACTGCGAGAGCTTTATCGAGTGGTCCGGCCGTGTCAAGTTCGGCGTAGTCCGCACCTGCGCGTGCAAACTCACGACGGAAGTGTGCGAGCATTTCGTCTATGCGTTCGAGATATGAACGGCGTGCGCGGTCAGTGTCAACAAGCATCGTCTCGCCCGTTTCAAGGTCGCGAAACTCGTGTGTGCCCGGATGCTCCATCAATTTTTCGGCACGGTCGAGCAGGTGGAAGACGATTAGCTCATGGCCGACACGACGCAGGCGCGTCGCGGCTTCAACAATCTCTTCCGGCCGGTCGTAAAGGTCGGAGATGAGCACGACGAGCCCGCGCCGTTTCCATTGTCCGGCCTCGCGCAGGATGAGTGGGCCTGTGCGCGTTTGTCCACTTGCTTCGGCGCGTTCGAGCGCGGCCAGAATAGTGTGCAGGTGGCGCTGCCCGCCGCGCGCAGGGATTCTTTCGCGCACCTCTCCGGCAAAGCAGGTGAGGCCGATGCGGTCGTTTTGCCTGATGGAGAGATATGCGAGCGCGGCGGCCAGATAGCGTGCGTAATCGAGCTTCGTTGCGTCCGCACGCGGCGCATACTTGAGAGATGCGCTGGTGTCTAGCAGCAGTCGGACGGGCGCGTTCGTCTCTTCCTCAAACTCTTTAACGTAGAGCCTGTCCGTGCGCGCGTAGACGCGCCAGTCAACGCGCCTCACTTCGTCGCCCGCGATATACGGGCGGTGTGCGGCAAACTCCTGCGAGATGCCGCGATAAGGGCTACGGTGCAGGCCCGCCAGAAAACCTTCGACGACTGTGCGCGCAACGAGGTCGAGCCGCCCGATTGAAGCGAGCACGCTTGGATGCAGCAGGCGTGTGTTCGTGGAAGAATCAGCCGCCATCGTCGAAGACTGGAAACGGAATTTCTGCTATTGAACCGGGGAGGCCGTCAAGCTTAGAAGCCATTTCAAAACGTAGCTGACTTCTTCATTCAATCCTTCAGCGCCTTCAGTTTTTCTTTAGTTGCGCCTCCAGCGTGAACTGCTTTTCTCGCTGGAGGCGCTAAGATAAAACATAAGGCGCTGGAGAGTTGAGCATAGGTTTTGAAGCGCGCTTTTAATAGAATTTCACCTGGCGAAATAACCGCGCTTGCTGCGCGCGGTGAGCTCTGGACGGTTAACGAGTTGGACGGCGATTGACCGCCAGGAGCCGTCGCGCTGCTTGTTCGCCGGACTATAGCCTATGCTGTAGACCGTGCCGAGGTCGCGTATGACCTGCTCGTAGACACCCTTCAAATCTTCCACCTTGCGCGCACGGTAGAGAAGGCTGCCGCTCTCGGAAGCCAACTGCAAGAGTTGCTGTCGCGCTATCGCATAGGTGGCTTCAACCTCGTACCAGCGGCGTTCCCTGACCATCTCCGCTTCCGTATCCAGATAAATCGGGAGCACGATCGTATCCGATTGGCCCACTATCTTCAGCAACTCTTCAAAGCTCGTCGTTGACCCGTCGCCGTTAACATTCGGCAACGCGTTGTCAACTCCGTCCGTCATCACAACAACTGCCTTGCGTCGCTGCTCCACAGGGTTTTTCTCGAAGACACGCTCGACGACAAAGCGCAGCGCGTCCCAGAAGTTTGTCCCGCCGACAGGCTTCTTAATGTTCTTGATGCGCTTTATCAACTCCGCGCGGTCGAGCGTTAAAGGCGAGACGACACTCGCGACGTTTGTGAACGTGACGACGCTGATGCGGTCTGTCGGGCGCGCCGCTTCCACAAAACGCTGCGCAGACTTTCTCACCAGGCCGAGCTTCTCCACGATGGAGCCGGAGAGATCAATCAACAAGACTAAATCAAACGGCGTCGCGGCTGAAGCGAAGAACGTGATTTCCTGCTCGACACCGTTTTCCAGGATGTGAAAATCCTTCTGCTGCAACTCTCCGACCGGCCGCTGCGGGTCTCGACCAAAGACGCTGACGTTGAGGTCAACCAGCTCTGTGTCAACGCGAATCGTGTCCACTCCATCCTGCGCCTGCTGCGCGACGGGCGGCACAGGCGGCGGAGGCTCATCCTGCGCCCATACGCTTGAGAGGCAGACGAAGACGAGCAAGACAGACGCGGCTGAGCGCAGAAGGTTGAGAAGGATTCTCTTTCCCTGCGGCTTTTGAAACATGACGACTGATGCCTGCTGCTTAGTTTGCATAATAGCCGCGCTTGCCGCGCGCGACGGCGTTCGGCCGCGCGACGGCGACACGGATTGCGCGCCACTTACCGTTGCGCAGCCTGTTTGTCGGGCGATAGCCTATGCTGTAGACCGTGCCGAGGTCTGCGACGACGCGCTCATACGCGCCCGCCAGATCTTCCAGTGCTTCGACTTCGTAGAAGATGCCGCCGCCCGCTTCGGCCAGTTCCTTCATACGGTCGTGTGCGAGGTCGAAGGTTTCGGGCTGAATGTCCAGCACGCTCAGAGACGAATACTCCGTCTCCGTATTGAGCCACAGAGAATAGAGAACGCCGTCCAACTCGCGCACGCGGCCGAGCAGTTCATTGTAATCGAGCCTTGAGCCGTCGCCGGGAACGTTCGGCATAGTGCTGTCTAGGCCGTCGCTCATCAGGACGATGGCGTTGCGGCGCGAGTCGCGCGAGTTCTTCTGCAACTCCTCCATCGTGAAGTTGAGCGCGTCGTAAAGATTGGTGCTGCCCTGATGCTTGTCTATGGAATTGATACTGCGGCGCAGAGCTTCGCGGTCGCTCGTCAGCGGCGAGACGACTACGTTGACAGAGCCGAAGGTGATGATGCCGATGCGGTCCGATGGGCGCGCGGCGTTGACAAAGTGCAGCGCCGCCTCGCGTATTACGTCCACGACATCCTGCGTCGAACTTGAAAGGTCAATGAGCAGCATGAGGTTGAAGGGCGCGGCGGCGGAATTGAAATGTGCTATCCGCTGCTCTACGCCGTCTTCGTAGACCTTGAAATCGCGCTCGCTGAGCCCGGTCAGGCCGCGATTCGTGCCGCGGTCAATGACGCTCATGTTGACAGTGACGAGTTCCGTATCAACACGCACGATGTCGCCTTCGTCCACCTCTTCGGGCGTCGAAAAAGGTGTGGCGGGTGTGCCCGCGCCCGTTCCGCGACTGTCAGCGCCGACAAGCTGCGGCGGCCTGCGGACGCGCTCGTTGACAGGTGAACTATCAGGCTGCGGAGCCGTGTCGTTGTCAGACGACGGCGTTCCAACGTTTGCTTCAAGCTGCGAGGCAGCGGGCGAGAGCGTGATGCGTCCGCGTTCGGAGCGCAGGCGCAAGGTGTTGCGGCCCTGTCCTAAGGTCGTATGAAAAAGGCGGTCGCTGGTGTTGGCGGAAGCTGAGGCGATTGCTGACGAATCAATGCGGCCGCTCAGGGTTTCCGCTGTGATGTCTGCGTTGCCGTCCGCAGAGACTCCGGCGCGTATGTCGCCCTTGATGGTGCGCGCTTTGAGTTCGGCGGGCAGGCCGCGCACGTCAATCTCGCCGCTGCTGGTGACGATTTCCGCACGTGCTCGTTCAGGCAGACGAACAAGCAGGTCAACTCGTGCGGGCGGTGTGCCGGGCCGCTGACGCGCGACGCTGATCTTCAAAAGTTTTTCCGTGCGTTCGATGACGACGGGCGTGCTCTTCGACGGTGCACCGTTAATTGTCGCTGTCACGGAGACGTTTTTTTCGTTCCAGACTTCGATGCTCACGCCGCCGCGCCAGTTTTCAATGCGCAAAGCACTATTGGCAGGCAGGTCAACGCGCACGCCTTCATCGAAAGCTTGGGACGAGGCGGAAAGGAGAAAGCAGAGCGCCAGAAGACCAGAGACCAGAGCCGGAAGTGCAAACCGACGAGTATGCGTTAGACGCTGGACGCTGGACTCTGAACTCTGAACTCGCTTCGTCTTCACTTTGCAGTTCCCCTTTCTTTTTTACCTATCCAACGGAATAGCGCGCAGGCATTCACGAATGATAGTTTCGGCGTTGATGCCTTCGGCTTCGGCGCGAAAGTTGGGGAGAATGCGGTGTCTGAGTACAGGGTACGCCACTCTGCGTACATCATCAAACCCAGCGGCGAAGCGACCGTCGAAAAGCGCCTCGGCCTTCGCGCCTAAGATGAGCGCCTGCCCGGCGCGCGGCCCCGCTCCCCAACGCACGTTTTCGTTTGCGTAGGCTATCGCGTCGGGCGTCTGCGGGCGCGTCGCGCGCACAAGGCGCGCAGCATAGGCGATAACGTTTGTCGCCACCGGCACATCGCGGACAATCTCCTGAATTCGCAGCAAGGTCGCGCCGTCAATGACGGGACGCACCTCAGCCCTCTTGTTTGCTGTCGTCTGCGCGATAATCAACTGCTCTTCGTCGGCCGCCGGATAGCCTATGACAATCTCGAAGAGAAAACGGTCGAGCTGCGCTTCGGGCAGATGATACGTGCCTTCCTGCTCAATAGGGTTTTCGGTGGCGAGCACGAAGAAGGGTTTTTCCAGCAGGTAGCGCACGCCTGCGGCAGTCACCTGTCCCTCCTGCATCGCTTCGAGGAGCGCGGCCTGCGTCTTCGGGGGAGCGCGGTTAATCTCGTCCGCGAGCACTATGTTGGCGAAGACAGGGCCACGAATAAAACGGGCCTCGCGGCGGCCAGTCGCGCGGTCTTCTTCGATAACCTCCGTGCCTGTGATGTCGGAAGGCATGAGGTCCGGCGTAAACTGTATGCGATTGAAACTGAGGCGAAGCGATTGGGCGAGCGTCTTGACGAGCAGCGTTTTGGCGAGGCCGGGCACACCGCGCAGCAAACAGTGGCCGCCGCAGGCAACCGCCACCATCAACTGCCTGACGACTTCGCGCTGGCCCACTATGACGCGCGCAATCTCCGCCTCCAACTCCGCGAGAGACTGCTGCAAAGTGTCAACGGTTGCGGCCCTTTCGCTCTCGTTAGTAACCTGCATGGTCCGTAAATGGTAAACGGTAAATGGTAAATAGTGAATAGAAAACGGGCCTTATTCTTATCCATACGTCATTTACCGCTCACGCTTTACGAGTCTTCACGACAGAACTCCGTGCCGGTTTCAGAATTTGTTCCGGCCAGCAAGCCTTCCATGTGCTGCCGCGCTTTCCATGCACCTGTGCGATTGGCGGCCTCTATGCCTTCGGTCCATGCGCGGCGCGCTTCTTCTGTTTGCCCCTGATTCTGGAGCGCCGTGCCGAGCATCTGGTAGGCGGCTGTGTAATCCCTGTTAACGCGCACGACGTTGCGGAACGCACCGGCCGCCTCGCTCCATCTTTCAACTTTGAAATACTCGTTTGCCAGACCATACCAGATCATCGCGTCGTCCGGCTGCTCGCGGGCCATCGTCTCGAAGATTTCCAATCGCGATTGCGTCATCGCTCGTCGCTCCTTGCAGGATGAGGGCTGCTATTCAATCATGTCGAGCATTGAGCTGGAAGAGGGCGTTGAAGGGCGCATGGACGTGACGCTTGCGCCGCCCATGTCTGCGAGGCGCAGCAGCAGGTTGTTCTGGTTGGTGGCATAAGCCAGCGCTTCCTCCTTCGCCACCAGCCCGTTGCGAATAAACTGTTCAATTACCGAGTCGAACGTCTGCATTCCTTCCTGATCGCCCTGCTCCATCGCATCCACGAGCGATTTACCTTCGGACTCGCCCTTCTCTACATACTCTTTCGTGCGCGAGGTGGCCTTCAGGATTTCTATGGCGGCGATGCGCCCCTTCTGGTCGGCGCGCGGAATGAGTCGTTGCGAGACGATGTAGCGAAACGATTGCGCGATGCGATTACGGATGGCCTGCTCCTCGTTTTTCGGGAAGACGCCGATGATGCGGTCAACGGTCTTCGAGGCGTCAATGGTATGAAGCGTGGAGAGCACGAGGTGGCCCGTCTCTGCCGCTTCGAGCGCGACTTCAATCGTTTCGCGGTCGCGCATCTCTCCGACAAGGATGACCTTCGGAGCTTGACGGAGCGCGGCGCGCAGGGCGAGCGCGAAGTCAGGCGTGTCCGAATGAAGCTCGCGCTGGTGCACGGTCGAATTCTTATGAACGTGTAGAAACTCTATCGGGTCTTCGATAGTAACGATGTGGTAATACTTCGTCTCGTTTATGAGGTCAATGACGGCGGCCAGCGTAGAGCTTTTCCCAGAGCCGGTCGGGCCTGTCACCAGCACGATGCCGTTCTTTAACTCGGCAATGTTTTTCAGTTGAGGCGGCAAATTCAAGTTTGCAAAGTTCGGCGGGTTGGCAGGGATAACGCGCATGACGATGGCGTGCGTTCCGCGCTGCATGAAGATGTTGACGCGGAAGCGCGCGAGGCCGGGAGCGCTGAAGGAAAGGTCTGCCGAGCCTAACTTTTCGAGATTCTGCGCGGCCACGGGTTGATTGCCGATGATGAGCTTGGCGATGCCTGCCGTGTGCGCGGGCGTCAGCTTTTCGAGGCCCGGAACGGGCACGCCCTGTAGTTTGCCGACAAGCTCGACCTGCGGCGGGCGTCCCGGCGAAAAAATAAGGTCGCTCACCTTGTCCGAGATACCGAGCATACGCTGTAGGACAGAGACAAAGTTTGGCGGCTGTGGTGCAACGGGTTGCCCCGCCGGAGGAGTCGTCGGTGATTGAGGAGTGCTCATAAAGTTAGTGATGAGTGATGAGTGATGAGTGATGAGTAATGAGTTAAGAGCAGTTGCTTTTACTCATCACTCATTACTCATCACTCATCACTTCTTTTCTAATGTGTTAAGGCGTAGACGATGACGTTGACGCCGAAGCGTGTGTTGTCTTTAGTCGCAAAGCGTTTGTTAGTCCAGTCGTAGTTCCATTCGCAGCCATAGTCTTTGTTGGAGTAGAGGACGCTGATGCGCCCGTCAATCTCTATGGCTTTCAGGTAATCGTGGACGGTGTCGTCGCCCCAGCCGTTAAGCTCGTGGGAGGTGGCGGGCGGCCCGTCCTTGAATTTGAAGAAGGCGTGATAAAGCGGGTGCTGGTTGGGCAGCTTGCCGAGCGCTTCCGCGGGGCGGTCGAGCACGGCCTTGATTTCGCTCTCGAAGGTCTTGGCAAACGTGCCGTCAACATCGTGGTTGCAGTCGTCAACGAACATGAAGCCGCCATTGCGCAGGTAGCGGCGCAGGTTAACGCGCTCGGCTTCCGTAAAGCGGACGAGCTTGTTGCCTGTCAGGTAAACGAACGGGTAATCATGCAGCCGCTCCGAGCCGACATCCACGATGCGCTCGTTCGGGTCAACGCGAATCGAGGTGTATTCGACGAGCGAGTTCAGCAAATTCGAAGGCATCTTCGGGTCTGCGTCCCAGTTGCCTGACGCGTAGCGCAGGCGCGCGAAGGTAAAACCGCTGACGGCGCTCAAAGGGCGCGCGTGTGCGGAAGCTGTTTCCGCGTCGCCACCGAAGGCTGCGACTTTTTTGTCGAGCGAGGCGGCGACGGCAGTTGCGGCGATGAGCGAATTGCCAACGAATTTGCGACGATTCATTAGTTAAATCTCCCGTTTCATGCTCAAAGGTCGAGCGCGGCAGCAAAGTTTCACGACCGGCCCGTGACCAAAAATAAATCTTTAGCGCGAACAACTGCGACATAAAGGGCGTACATCCAAATAGAGCAAGACCAGAGGGACGCTCGGCGCAGGTCAGGGTCGGGCCTCCTGAAACTTGACGAAAGAGAGGCGCTGGAAAGAGATGGCAACATACAGAGACCCTGTGCGATGCTTTGCTCCAATCGAAGTCGTTGAGCGCCTGCTGGAAATTCGTGCCGAAGCGGGTTTCTCTCCCGTTGTATATCTCGTCTCGCCCGATGATTTGGCGGCGTGTTTGGACGCATACGGATTTGACGTTTACAATTTTTCCGATTCCGAAGCGGCTTTTCACTTCGGAGATTACCGCGCGCCACTCGCTCCCGGCGGCGACCGTGCGCATAGCTCTTTAACCACGCATTAAAGTAAGGTAAAAGTAAAAAGGTAAAAGGTAAAAGTCAGGCTGAAGCCACTTTAAATAAATTTGGCTTCCCCTCACTTTTGCCTTTTTACTTTTCATAGTGCCTTGATGATAAAGAACGTCATGTCGTCGCCCGCGCCGCGCCCGTCAGTCCATTCGAGCACATCCTTCTGAATAAAGGTTATCAGGTCGTTGGCCGTTAAGTGCCGCCCCTCGCGCACGTTCTTTTCGAGGCGTGCACGCCCATATTCCTCGCCCTTTTCGTTCATCGCTTCCGTCACGCCGTCCGTGTAGAGCACAAGGGTCTGCCCGGATTCTATCGCCTGATAATACTCGTAATAACGCGTGTCCCTGAACATTCCGAGCGGGATGCCGCCGCGCTCAATAAAACGCGCCGTGCCGTCCGCATCCATCAGGAGCGGCGGGTTGTGCCCGGCGTTGGTGTAGGCGAGAGTTTTGTTCGAGGTGTCCAGGACACCGTAGAAGGCTGTCACGAACTGGTTGCGTTCGATTGACTCCCAGAGCAGATAGTTGACCTTCGCCATAGAGATGTGGGGCGCGTAGCCGATGTGGATGGCGGCGCGCAAAGAGGCGCGCAGGAACGCCATCAGAAGCGCCGCCGGAACGCCCTTGCCGGAAACGTCCGCAATCACAATGCCTATCTGGTCTTCGTAGATACTGACCCAATCGTAGTAATCGCCCGATACCTCTTCGGTCGAAAAGTTGTAGGCGCAGATGTCGAAGCCTTCGAGCTTCGGGTCGTCTGCCGGAAGCAGCTCAAGCTGCACTTGCCGCGCGACTTCGAGCTGGCCTTCGAGCCGCTTCTTCTCAATCAACTGCTCATGCAGCATCACCTTCTCGATGATAATCGCAACCTGCGAAGCCAGCAGCAAGAGCACCTGTAAATCGTCGGGCGTGTAGGCGTTCAAACGGTCGCTTTCAAGGTCGAAGACGCCTATCACCTCTTCGTTGGAGATAATGGGAGCGACCATCTCGGAGCGCGTTTCCTCACGCGCGTTGACATAACGAGGGTCTGTACGCACGTCAGGCGAAATCACAGGCTCGCCCGTCAGAGCGACTGTGCCGATAATGCCCTCGCCCATCTTCAGGCGCAGGTCCAGCAGTTCCTCTATGTCGTAGCCACGGACGGCTTCCGTGTGAAAGACGCAAGCCTGCCCAGGCTTTTTGTTTGCGCCCGTCATCGCACACTTCAAGACGAAGATTCCGGCAGCATCATAAGGAATCAACGAGTCGAGCGTATCCATCACCAGATGCAGAACTTCCTGCAAGTCGAGCGAGCGACTAATCTTCTTGGTGATGTCCAGCAGCAGGCGCAGCTTGTCCGTGACGGTGAGTTGCACCGCGGGAGCGGCCGCTGCTTCTTTCAGATGCTCCGACATAATTGTTTCAGTCTCGATTCACTCGCCGCCGCAGACGCTCGAACACCTATGCGGCAATCCAACTATTGATTATACCCGCTCCCCTCAAAACGAAGAAGAATTAAAAGCAGCCTTCCAGAAGCCGGAACACAAGCCTGAAGCCCGTTTCACCTAAGTTTTCTTTCTTCACGTCTCTTTTTCTACTGGCTCTTGACTTCCGTTGTATCCAGAGCAGCTTCCGTCATTAACTCGAATTCGAGCGCTGCTGACGGGCGACGACGGAAGAAGTCGTTGACATCGGTCTGGAGTTTGAGTTGCGCGAGCGGCATACCGCGAGCGGCAAACAACTCCTGATAGCGCAGCGTTGCGCGCTCGCCGGCGCTGTCTGCATCGAGCGCAACGACGACGCGAAAGCGCGCGAGAGGCGCGAGCCATTCCTCCTTAAAGCCGCCTGCGCCGACAAGGCCGACCGCCGTAAATCCGTGGGCCAGGAGCGTCAACGTGTCCGTGAAGCCTTCGACTAGATAGACGATTGCGCCGCTCGTGAGAGCGTCCAGCGCGTCCACGTTATACAGCGATGGCACGCCTCCGCGCATGTTATGCCAGCGCGAACGGACGCCGGAGGCCGTCGTGCGCGCCTGCAAATAGACTGCGCGCCCCTCCTGATAAAAGGGAAAAAGCAGGCGATGCTGGTAGAAGGTCAGATGAGCCTGCGCGTTGAAAAGGCCGCTCTGCTGCAACTCTTCGAGCGCGAAGCCGTCCAACATACGCCGCATCACGCGGCGATAGGCGCGCCGCGGAAAGTAGGCCACACCGGCGCGAATCATCGTCTCGGCGTCAATGCCTCTGCGCGCTAAGTAGTTGACGCCTTCTGTCTGTTCCTCTTCGCGGCAGATTTTCAGGAAGTGCTCGCAGACGGCGCTCAGACGCTCCAAAGGCAAAGGCTCAAGAGCTTCATGTTCCGACGTATCCGCGTCGGGCGCGGCGCGGAAAGCCAGCGATGCTTGCTGCGTTCGGTCGCGGCCGCCGATGCCCATGTCGCGCGCAATCTCTCGCACCGCACGGCCAAACGAAACACCCTGCATCAGTTCGTAAAAACGGATCGCATCGCCGCCTTCATCGCGCGAGAAGCAATGAAAGAGTCCGCGCCGCAGGTCAACGGAGAGGCTGGGGCTGCCTTTGCCGCTGTGCGCGTGTGAAGGAATCGGGCAGAGCGTGTGAAACTGTGCGCCGCTCGTGCGTCCTTCATGGCAGTAGCGCTGGTAAAAGGAGCGATAGTCAATACGCGCCTTAATCTCCTCGCACAACTGACGCAGGCCCGCGCTCCGTTGACCACTCGACTCCATACGAATAAGGTAAAAGGTAAAAGGCAAAAGGTAAAAGTTTGAAAAGTGCGAAAGGCAGAAGAAGGGCGAAGCCGCTTTTCGGTTAAAGTGGTTTCCGCCTCCCTTTTGCCTTTTACCTTTTTACTTTTGCCTTACGCACGCGTCGCGCGTCCGTTTCCGCTAAACTGCTCGCGCCATCGCATTTCATCCGGGTGTCGCGCCTTATATTCCTGCCACAGGCGCGAGACCTTGATGCGGTATTCGATTAACTCGCGGCTGACGTTGAAGTGCTGTGCAATCTCTTTTGAGGTCTTGCCCTTTAACACGAAACGACGAAGCGACGTGTAAGGCACTAGCGCGGCAGCCCCGACAGCGTAAGCAGCCTCCTCGTCATCGTCGTTGTAATCGCGCGAGACGGTCTTGCCGTTCTTATCTTCGGCGACGATGTGCAGGCGATTGGCCTTGTGACCCAGGAAGACGTGGCAGACCTCTTCCATCAAGGTCGCGTTGTTGCGCTGAGCGCCATGCCGCGGATTCAGAATTACGAGCCGCCAGCCGTTCGGCAGCGGTCGCGATGATGTTCCGCCCGACCAGGCGTTGACGCCCGTGCCGAGCAACTGCACACGCGTCTCCTCCGAGAGTCCCTGAATCTTCTCGAAGTCCACCACCATCAACTTCGCGTAATCCGCCAGCGCAAACGGGTCCAAAGGCTCGTCGTCGCGCCTCAGGCCCGCAAACTCCCTCAGGCCCTGCGCGCGCAACTCATACTGCCGTCCCTTAAACGTCGGCGGATAAAGAGGCTCGTCCACGAAATGAATTATACCTTTTGAATGGCACGAAATGTATAATTATCGTAAATCTTCTTAGGATATGAGGTTTCGCCGAAACTCGTAGCGAGCTTCGTTGATATAAACAGCGATGCGCTCAGAATCAATCGAAGAATATGAAACTTTAGCGTAATGCAACTTTCTGTGGCATGTCGCGCAAACGACCACGATGTTATCTGAACAATATGACCCGGGAATTATTTTATGCAGTTCAACGATATGATGTGCTTCTATGTAATGCATACCGTTAAGTTGCATGAAACCTTGTTCGCCGCATATCTGACAAATGTAATCGTGAATTCTCTTAAGATAATCGGTCACTGCACCTGGCCTAGCAACTTGCTCGGAGACTGTACGACGTTTAAGAGGAATGGCATCTCGATAGCGCTGGTTAAACTGATTTATTCTTTCCTTGATGCTAGCAAGGTTGATGCTATTAGCACTTATAATTTCAGCTTTAGCCGACTCGGTTGCACTCTCTAGTCCTTCCTTATCGAGTAAATCGAAAGCGTTGTAATACGCTGAAGCAGACATAGACCGAGCGCCGGGACTGAGTCGTACCACATTGTCTTGAATATACCCAACCCAGCGGTTGCGATTGCCAAGACTCTCGACGGTGAATAGTTCCTTCACCCCAGTGTATGGCATTACATAAGCGTCATCCTCAGTTTCTGAGCCATAAATGACCATGCAAAAGTCATCACCGAACTGGTCTTGATAACGCTTTAGTTTGTCATGCGCGAAGTCAAACCAGTACTTTTCCGTACCTGCTTTCCTAATGTAATGACGCCCTGAGAGTATGTCACGATTTTCAAAAATGTAGTTCCCCATATTGTTTTCCGTAAGATGTGTGATTAAGAGGTAATAAATTAGGCGCTCGAACTCACACCTGAGCCGAGCGCCTGATAGATTACGGAAACTAAAATTCGCTTCGCTTACTTCCGCCTGTTGCGCCCGCGCGGGTCTTCGCCGGGATGGCTAAACTGTGCGTAGGCGACGCGGAAAAGCTCGGAGAGCGCTTTGGCCGTCTCTGGCGAGAGATTGCGGTCGGCGCGCAGGTGCGCTTCGACAATCTCCGGCGTTGATTCCTGCGGAAAATAGACGACTGCCGCTTCCTCGCCTTCGGCGCGCTGGCCGCCCATGATGCGTTCCATGGGCACGTTGAGCCACGCGGTCAGGCGCGCAATGTTGTCGGCGTCGGGCTTGCCCGTGCCGTTTTCGATGCGCGAGAGCGTCGAGGCTGAAACGCCTGTTTCATCGGCCACGTCGCGCAGGCTCAAGCCCTGTTCCTCGCGTTTGCGGCGGATGGCACGGCCCAGTTCCACCGTATTTACTAAGCTTTTTGCAGATTCTGCCATAATTTACGGCCTCCTTCCGGCGCGCGTTCCTGCACACAAAACGGCAGTTCGCGCCCTCTAACATCCCAGAACATATCACAGGAAAATTTTAGATGCAACACTTTGTTTTATGCTTGCAACAAGATGGGACTCGTGGTACACTGTTTCACGTATGAAACAGGTGCATGAAACAGCCTGTGGCGGTACGAGAGGAACAAGAGTCGTGAGCCAAGAATATATCTGGGAAACGTTCGATAATTTGTTCAAGACGGTGCACCGTCAGGGCCGCCGCGTCGAGGAACTCGAAGCGCGCATCGCCCAGTTGGAACATCGCCTGAGCGAGCCGTCGCCCAAGCAGCCCGCGCAGCAGCAGCAGGCACAGCCCCTCAGCAGTTTTGATGAGATGCCCGCCGAGCGCGCGGCCTAGAGATACGGAGGATTTTGAGCCATGTCAGCAACGACCATACAAGCCGGAACAACCGACAAAAAAGCGATCATGCGCGACAAGCGTGCGCAGGGCATCGCGGCGATGGGATTGGTGACGCGCGAAGGCGACCGTTTTCGCGTGGCGACGCCGACCCTTCGCGGGCGCAAGAGCAGTTACGAAGTCTGGCGCGATGATGCTGGCAAGGTTCGCTGCTCGTGTCTCGAATACGAAGAGCAGGCGACGGAAGACACATCTTTCCGCTGCGAGCACATACTCGCCGTCAAGCATTCGCTTCTGGCGAAAAACACGGAAGCGGTAACGAAGCAACAACCGGCAACGTCACAGCAGCCCGCCGCAGAGCAGGCCGTTGTGAAGGAACCGGCGGTTGCGCCCAACACAAACACAAACGCATCCGAGAAGCGTGAGGCACAGAAGGCTGAAAGTGCAGCCCCAGCGGTCGCACGCTCCGAACGGGAGCAGGCGGAAGTTGAAGAAGTCAGGACGGCGGCGACGAAGAAAGCCGCCGCGGAAGTCTCCAACGTTCACTCGCTCGCGAATCACACAAACATTGAGGAGCAAGAAATGAGCAAGAATCAAGAGAGAACGAAAACAGCCATCGCCCGCGCGACTGAAACAGAAGATTCGCGTGAGATGGCACTGACGGCCGAGCCGGTCGCACCCGTTATGCCGCTCGCCTTTACCAACACCCTGCGCGCTCTCAAGCAGCAGGTTGACCCCAACGTTATCAAGACCCGCGAGGGCTGGAAAGATCGTCAGGGCAACACGCACATGGTCGAGTATGTCGAGTGGCACACGGTCGCGGACATCCTTGACCGCGTTGCTCCGACATGGCAGCACGCCGTCCGCAACGTCACACAGATTGGCGACATGGTGGCCGTCACCGCCGCCATCACGATTGACGGCGTGACGCGCGAAGGCGTCGGCACAGGCACAGCCGAAAGCGAGATGGGCATCAAGAAGGCCGAGCACGACGCTTTGAAGCGCGCGGCCGTGAAGTTCGGCATCGCGCGCGAGTTGTACCAGCGCGAGTCGGAAGTCATAGAGAAGGAAGGCGCTGCCACTCCGGCAGAGTTTCCGCGCGACCCCTTGGCGAAGTCTATGGCAGACCTCGTCACACCGAAGCAGCTTGGCATGATCCGTGCGCTGGCCCGCGAGGCCGGTGTGGATGTCGAAGAAGAGTGCCAGAACGTTTTGCGTTGCAAGACGGATGAGTTGTCGAAGCGCGCCGCCTCAAGCTTCATTGACCATCTGAAAGGTCTGCAACAGGAAGCGCTGGGCGGTATGCGCCGCGCGAGCTAACTAAGCGGACGGGGGCGACTCGTACGTTAAGGAAAGCGTGGTGGAAGACAACCGCTCTTTCTGATGTTCGCCTCCGTCTCCCTTCTCCATGTCTTATCGAGGAGGTTTGAAAAGAATGATGACACAGCAACTACTTGAAGAGATGAAACCGCTGTCGCTCGAACTCGATTATGCGGACGAGCCGGCAGCAACCGCGCGACCCGGACAGACGGAAGAGTCTGCTGCGGCCGAAGCGGAAGAGACTCGCTCGAAGAAAGAGCAAATTCTGGCTCTCTATGAGAGCGGTATATCGGACATCGCACAGATTGTGCGTCGCGTGGCCGCGCGGCCTTCCTACGTCGCGCAGGTGCTGCAAGGCGCAGGTCTGATTTCCGGCTACTTTGACCTTTACACGACGACGGCCCGCGAGCAGAACGTCTACTCACGTTTCTTTCGTAACGTGCTTAGTTTCAAAACCGTCGAGGCGGCACGCGAATCAGTGCAGAAGATTGACCGCCTCTACAACTATTTCGAACGTCTGGGAGATCGTGCCGGTCAGCATCAGGCGATGGTCCTGGCGCTGACAGGCAAGAACCGCGCGCGTTGGAGCGGGAAGCAGGAAGAGTCTGAAGTTTTCAGTGAATGGCTCGCCGCACATTAAGAGCCAAGTAAATTTTTAAGAGTGAACACATAAGGTTTGACGCTCTCCGTCAAGAGCGGAACAAGGAAGGGTTTGAAAGGTGAGTTTTCGATCTACTCGGAAGCTCACCTTTCTTTTTGTCAAGGCATTGTTTAAGCCGCGCCTGCGGCGCTAACCGCGAAGAAGGACGCGGCCGTCCCTCGCCACAATCGAACTACCTCGCAAACGAAGAGCGGGCTCTTGCTGTCCGACACAGAGTGTTGGCCCAAAGTCCCGCCCGCGTTCCCTCTCTTTTTAGGGGAACTTAAAGCAAAACACCTCGCAGGATAAAAAACCGGGCGCGCCTGTTTTCAACTAAAGATGCGCCACAACTACTAACTAAAAGGAGCAAAGTTATGAGAAAGCATTTGAGCTTAATCGTGGTCCTGTTTGTCCTGTCCGTCTGCGGTCTCTGCGCGGTAGCCGCTAGCAACGCTGCGGCCGAAACTTCGCAGCAAGCAATCGCCGCGCAGATTATCGCGCGCGAAAAGGCGGCCTTCGATGCGTGGCAAAAGAAGGACAAAGCCTTCTGGGCCGACTATCTGGCCGAAGATGCGACAGCCTTCTTCTCGCAAAGCCCTTACCTCGAATCCGACCCCAAAACAAACTTCCTGCCCAAATTCGAGCAGTACACGGAGATGATGAAGACTCTGGACTTCCAGATGTACAACCCGCGCGTGCAAGCTTACGGCGACACAGCCATTCTCACCTACAACGCATCCTCGACGGTCAACTTCGCAGGGCGCACCATGAGCTATACCAGCAAGGTGACATCCGTCTATGCCAAACAGGGCAACACATGGCGCGTCGTCCACACGCATGAATCAATGAATCCCGGTGCGCAGTAAGCCTCGTGAAAGGCGAGAAGAAGCGAACTCCGGCCCGCCAGCGACAGTTCGACGATAGCCCGGCCAAACGGTCGGGCTATTGTCATTAGCGTAAGCTCTTGTTGGCCCAAAAGCTGACGCGCGCGTGAAGCAGTTAACAAAAACTTTTCAAAGCCGCACGCTCTTTTGCATCACGCGTGATAAACTACGGGGACTTTCGTTTTATCGTGAGAAGGGCCAATACATCGAGGGGGAATCAAGAGGGATGCCAGCCAAGAACGAGGATTTGCACGGCAACGTGCCTGACACGGCGGCCGTCGTGTTGCTGCTGATTGACGTTATCAACGACCTTGAATTCGATAGCGGGCGCAAGCTTCTGAAGCACGCCCTGCCGATGGCCGGAAAGATTGCCGCTCTCAAGCGGCGGGCCAAAAAGGCAGGAATTCCGGCCATCTATGTCAACGACAATTTCGGGCGCTGGCAGTCGGACTTCAACAAACTTCTCGCACACTGCCTCGAAGACGACGTGCTCGGCAAGCCTCTGGCCGAACGGCTGCGGCCAGACGAAGACGACTACTTCGTTCTCAAGCCAAAGCACTCAGGCTTTTTCTCCACCACGCTCGACACGCTGCTCGAATACCTCAAAGCTCGGACCATCATCCTGACCGGCGTGACCGCAGACATCTGCGTGCTCTTTACAGCCAACGATGCTTACATGCGCGATTTCCATCTCGTTATTCCTTCCGACTGCGTGGCCTCCGCCGACAAGGAAGCCAACCGTCATGCTTTAGAGTTGATGGAGCGTGTGCTCAAGGCAGACACGAGGCCGTCGGCAGAGCTTGACCTGAAGGAGTTGCAGCAACAGGCGGTGAGCGAATCGGAGCCAAAGAATCCGCAATCGCAAGCGCCGCAGTATGCCGTTGAGAAATAGACAACCGCAAAGGCGCGGCCGTTTTGAGGTCGCCGCTGACGCTCGATTGACGTTTACCATTTCCGCTTTCAAGCTTCTAAGGAGGGTTTCCCTTGCGACGCAAACTTCGTGAAAACGGTCTCTCACTCGTGCTCTTTGGCCTCTTCTTTTTCAGTTTTCTAGTCGGCCAGAGCGTGATGGGTTACAAGGAATATAACGACGACCAGGAGGAACACGGGCGGCCCACCATCAACTATACGCAGTATCTAGGCACAGCTCATTTTCTGGAAGCGACGATGGAAAACTGGGAATCCGAGTTTCTACAGATGTTTGCCTTCATCTTCCTCTCCGCGTTTCTCTACCAGAAAGGCTCAGCCGAATCGAAGAAGCTTGACGAAGAGGAATCGGTTGACAGAGACCCTCGGAAGTCTAAGAACAAACGCGACGCGCCGTGGCCCGTTCGCCGTGGCGGCTGGATACTCAAGCTCTACGAAAACTCCCTGAGCATCACTTTCATGCTCCTCTTTCTCATCTCCTTCTACCTGCACGCCGTCGGCGGCGCACGCGAATACAATCAAGACCAGATCGAACACGGGCGCACGGAGCATGTTTCGGCTATACAGTATATGGGCACATCGCGCTTCTGGTTTGAGTCGCTGCAAAACTGGCAGAGCGAGTTTCTGGCTATCGGCTCGATGGTCGTGCTCACCATCTGGCTGCGACAGAGAGGCTCGCCCGAATCCAAGCCCGTTGACGCCCCACATAGCCAGACAGGAAAAGATTAAGGTAAAAGTAAAAAGGTAAAAGTAAGAGAAAGAAGAAAGGGAAGATGAGAGGCTTGCTCTTTATCTTCCCTTTTACCTTTTACCTTTTTACTTTTACCTTGTTATGGTTCGCGGCGCGCACGCAAGGCGGTCATCGCGAGCTCTCTGGCGCGCGGCATGACCTCTATGGCTTTGGCGACCTGCGGGTCGTCGAGGATAAGCACCTGGTCGGCGGCGGTTCTGCCGAAGGCGGCAGTAATCAGATCGAAGCGCAGTTGGACTTCGATGAAAGAGCGCTGGCGGTCAAGCTGCGGCACAAACGCTTTCCATTCCGGCTTGCTCGCGATGAACTCCTTGAAGGCTTTGTAGAGCGCATCCGTGACGGGATAGTCCGTCGGCTGTATCTTGCGGTTATAGTCCGTGAGGCGCGTCACCTTGTAGGAGTCGAAGCCGGGAATGCGCCCGTTGACTACTTCACGCGTGAAGAAGAAGAGCGGGTTGAGCAGACGGATCTGCGGGACGGTCAGCGTCCGCGCCTTAACGACTTCGTCCGGCATAATACCGCCGCCGCCGTAGACTGGACGCCCCGTGTCTGTGCGGCTTTCAGGCCCGCTCGGTTTCTGCTCCTCTTTCTTGTCGAGGTTGATTGAGCCGCCGCGCGTGTAATAGTCGTAGAAGCCGCCGCCGGAGTAGTCGCGTTGAATGAGGCGGCCAGAAGGCGTGTAGTACTTGGCGGTCGTCAGCGTCAGCCCTGCGCCGTATTCGAGCGGGAAGATGCCCTGCACGAGTCCCTTGCCGAAGCTGTTCTGGCCGACGATGAGCGCGCGGTCGTGGTCCTGCATTGCGCCCGCGACGATTTCCGAGGCCGACGCGGAATTGCCGTTGACGAGAATGACGAGCGGCGTCTGGTTGGGCGACAGGTTTCGTGCCTTATACTCGGCATCGCCCAGCCCGTCGCGCCCTTTCTGCGTCAGAATCAATTGCCCGCGTTGCAGGAATTTGTCTGAGACGCGAATGGCCTGGTCCAGAAAGCCGCCGGGATTGTTGCGCAAATCGAGGACGAGCGAAGTCATGCCCTGCTCTTTCAGGGCTTCGAGTTTTTCCTGTAGCTCATCTGTCGTCGTGTAGTTGAAGCCGTTGGTCATGGCGATGTAGCCGACGCCGGGCCTCAGCATGTAGGCATCGGGCACGGAAGGCTGCGGGACGGCATCGCGCGTAATCTCTACGGTTTCAGGGCGATTCGTCGCCGCCCGCTCGACAGTGATTTTGACCTGCGAGCCGCGCGGCCCGCGTATCTTATCGCGCACTTCCAGAGAGCCTTTGCCGCGCATCTCTACGTCGTCAACGCTGACGATGCGGTCGCCGAAGCGCAAGCCTGCGCGCGCCGCCGGTGAATTTTCAAACGTCGCGAGAATATACGTATCTGTCTGATCGCCTATCGTCTGATTGCCGATTGAAGCGCCGATGCCGTAATACTCCGAGCGCTGGTCTGTCTTCAGTTCGTCAAACTCTTCGCGGTCGTAATAGTTTGAGTGCGGGTCGAGCGAGCGCAGCATGCCGATGATGGACGACTTGAAGACGGCGTTGTAGTCGAGCTTATTGCCGTCAACGTAGTTTTCCTGAATAATCGTCAGGGCCTCTGCAAAGTCTTTCTCGACTTCGGCGGTCGCGCCGCTCGGCAGGCGTGAACGCATAGCGCGGCGACCGAGAACCGTAGTGCTGGAAGAACGCCCGCCGTTCTCGTTCGTGCGCCCTTGATTGGGCGGCCCCTGCTGTGTCTGCTGAGCGGAAACGAAAACTGGAAGAGTTAAAGCGACGAGGAGGAGCGCCACCAGCGCGCGACTTGTAAATCTTTTCTTCACTGCTGCAAGCCTCTTAAAAATTTTATAGAGTCTACAAGAAACCAAACGCCGCTCGCTTCCAAACTCTCTTCAGCCGGGCGGCGTCCTTCAGGCAAACTGGCCTTTTGCATAGTAACGGATGCGGACGGAGGCAGCAAGGTTGTAAAGATAGGGACGAGAGACGATAGAGATTGATTAACTTACTCGTCGCTTCATTTCATCACTTATCCGTTTGCGCGATGGCCGGACGATGAAATAAAGCGATTTCTTTCATCCCTCGCTTTTTCTCGTGCGGAATGGGCGCTCATTCTGTACAATAGCCGTCCGCCGGGTCGGTTGAAGATTTTAGTTGCGAGCGAAGGAGAGTTTTGCCATGGCGCAGTCTGATGCGGCGTTTGCGGCCGCAGGCGTGCTCCCTGATTTGTGGTCAACCATCAAGCCGGACACGACGTGGCAGGGCCGCACGGGCCGCGGCGTGCGCGTGGCGGTCGTGGATAGCGGCATTGACACGGAACATCCTGACCTGAAGGGCAAGGTCAAAGGCTCTTTCGAGGCTTATGTAGAGGGCGGCAAGGTTAACTTTCGTCCGTCGGAATCGGGCGATGCGGCGGGCCACGGCACGGCCTGCGCCGGCATCATCACTTCAATCGCCCCGGAGGTTGACCTCTACAGCATCAAGGTCTTGGGCGCAAACGCCTCCGGCTCCGGCGACATGTTTCTGGCGGGCCTTGATTTCGCCATCAAGCAGAAGATGCAGGTTATCAACCTCTCTCTGGGAACAACCAAGCCGCAGTATCACGGGCCGCTGCACGACCTGCTCGACCGCGCTTATCATGCGGGCTGCATCGTCGTCGCCGCCGCCAACAATCTTCCGCAGCCAAGTTTTCCATCAATCTTCTCGTCCTCGCTCGTCTCCGTCGTCAAAAACAACAGCACAGACCCTTACAAGTTTGGCTACCGTTACGGCGAAATCATCGAACTCGTCGCGCCCGGCGTGCAGGTCAAAACCACTTGGCCCGGCGGCGGCTACAGGCAGATAACCGGCAATAGTTTCGCCTGCCCGGCCATCGTCGGCATCATCGCCCTGATTATGGAGGCGTATCCTGACTTAACGCCCTTCCAGGCCAAAACAATCCTCTACGCCATCGCGCGACAGAACCAACAAGAAGTGGACGCAGGCAAGCAATAACAGCGCTCATCCCTCTTCCGGCGCTGCTCCCTCAAGACCGTTTCACCTCGCTTCAACTTACACGAACACAGGGCAGCTTGGCTCTCTGTCTTCCTCGCTGACAACTGCTTGCAAACGCTTTTGCTCTTCTAAACACATGAAGGCGGAAGCTCTCTTAATCAAGAGAGCTTCCGCCTTTGGACCTTGGACCTTGGACTTTTTCAGACCATCTTAACTTTCATGCCGGGCGGCGGTGCGCCCTTCTGCGGAACGCCGAGCGGCATCGCGCCGGCGTCATCGCCGCGCGTGCGCAAGAGCGACGGGTCAACGTTCTTCAGGTTGTAAAGCGTCTTGTAGAGTCCTTCGCGATTGATGAGTTCTTCGTGTGTGCCTTCGTCTGCGACGCGACCGTCCTTGAGGACGATGATGCGGTCGGCAACGGCCGCAACGAAGTTAAGGTCGTGGCTGATGACGATGCAGGTGCGCTCTTTCGCGTATTCGCGGATGACTGTAATCAAGCGGTTGCGCTGGTCTGCGTCCAGATTCTCGGTCGGCTCGTCTAAAAGGAGCACTTCGGGTTTTCTGAGCAGGCAGCGCGCGAGGGCTATCAGTCGTTTCTGCCCGCCAGAGGGGACGGAGACATCAACGACCGTATCGTAGCCCTGCGGCATGCGTTGCGGGTCAACGATAACGTCGTGTATGTGCGCAAGCTTGCAGGCTTCTTCTATCTCCGCGTCGGTCGCGCCCTCCTTGCCGAGGCGCACGTTTTCCCTGATGGTTTCCTTCAGGAAGAAGGGAAACTGCGAGAGCTTTGAGACCTGCTCGCGCAAGCTGTTGAGCGTGTAGTCGGAGATGTCTTTGCCTTCGATGAGGATGCGGCCTTCGCTCGGATCAAGGAAGCGCAGGACGCAATTCATAATCGTTGACTTGCCGCAACCGATTGGCCCAACGAAAGCAATCGTCTCGCCTTCCCTGATGTGAAACGAAAGACCGTTTAAGACCTTCTGCGTGGGCGAGTAGCCGAAGTGCACGTTTTCGAAAGTGATGTCGCCGTGAACCTCGCCCAACTCTTTCGCGCCCGGTTTTTCAACAACCGTCGGCTTCGTGTCCAGCAGTTGATACGTCGAGACGACGTTCGGCACGAGCGATTGGTAATCCGTGTAAGACTTGATAAGGCGCTGGACCGGGCCGAACATCTGCGGCACGAATTGCACGAAGACGATGATGCTCGCAATCGTCAGGCCGAGTTGGCGGCCAAACAGGATGCCGACAAGGAGGACGAGGGCAGTCGAGAGCGCAATGAAGATTTGCGCGCCGCTCGCTCCCGCATAGACCCAGGCTATCATCTCCGCGTTGAAGCGGGCCGAAGCCTTCGAGACGGCGTTGAAGCGTGCGCTCCGTTTCTTCTGCGCGTTGAAGACCTGTATGTCTGCCATGCCGCTGATAGTCTCTTCGAGTTCCGCGCCGAGGTCGCGCCCGCTCAAGGCCATCTGCATCGCAGATTTTTGGAGCTTCCCGCTCGTGTAGCGAAACATCAGGAGCGCCAGCGGCCCGAGCGCAATCGCAACGAGCGTCATCTTCCAACTAAGGCCCAGCAGATAAATGAACGCAATCAGCAGCACGATTGTGTCAATCAGCGGTGTCAAAAGCACCTGCGTTAAAAGCCGCTGCACGCCGCTCGATTCCGAAGAGACGCGCTGCATGAGTGCGCCCGTCTTGCCGCCCGTGAAGAAATCGAGCGAGAGCGATTGCATGTGGTCGTAGACCTGCTGGCGTATGTCTGTGATTAAACGCTGGTCCAGTTTGGAATCGAGCCACGCGCGGACGAAGCTCGTCACGTGCGAGAGCACGAGCGCGAGCGCCCAGATGGCGAAGATGGTGGCGAAGCTTAAGGGCGTGGCGAGCCAGCCCTGAAAGCCCGTGAGTTCAGCTGCGTTCGGCTTGCTGTAGAGCCTGCCCGTCAGATTCCAGATGCCGTCCCACCGCGCGGGGTCGGCCGCAACGCCGCCTAAGATTGCCATCAGCGGGCCGAACGCTGCGCTGTAGACGAAGGGAATCAACGTCGTCAGCAAAGCCATCAGGATTGAGAGGGCGACGATTCCCTTGTGGTGACTAAGCAGGCCGAGAGCGCGTTTGATATACGGGCGCGCGCTCAGCTTGCCCGCAGGCATGGGCATTCCCATCATCGCGCCCGGCGGCATTGCACCCGGCGGCGGCCCTGCGACGGGCTTGCCGGCGGGCATTGGCCCATTTGGCGCGTTCAGGGGTTTCCCGGTCGGCATTCCCGGAGGCATGTCAGGAGGCTTCGGTGCACTGGACATAATCAGTCTCTTTTTAGTTGGGCAAGAAGATTCAAAAGAATGCTTGAAGAGCAGGCCCGGTGCTGGGCGTCTTCAAATCACTAAAAGAGCAAGCAGGACAACGGACAACAACGACGAGCCGCTACTTTAACCTGAAGCGCCGCGCTTCGTCCAGAATAAGCTCTTGGGCTATGAAGTTGTTGGTAGTAGTGAGTCAACCTTGAGAGCGTTTGAGAGAGAAGCGAATGCTTGTGTGCCGTTGAAAGCGCGGGCGCGCAGAAAAGGACGCGGGCGGGAAGAAAGCGCCATGGCAATCTTCCCGCCCGTTGACGGCCGGTTGACCGTGCAAGACTAGCAGCGACAATAGTACCAATAGAGGATGTCGCCCGTGATCTTGTCGTAGATGTAGCAGATGCAGACATCGTTGTAGGCTTGAACGTCGCCTTCGACCTTGACCGCGCCCGGGGCATCAACCTGCTGGCCTTTGCTCGTGTCGCCCTCGGAAGAGGAGACCTTCTTCATTTCGATCTGCTCAAAACCTGAAAGCTGATCGTCGGGGATATTGTAATAGGTTGGTTCTCCGCCTTCTTTGGGCAGTGTGCTCAGAATAGCCATGGCTTTCTCATTCTCCTTTTCGAAACTTTGTGACGAGGATTTTCTTCCTCAGGGTTTATTGTCAAACTGGAACCCGGTCGTGCGCTCTCTCATGCCTGACCGGCCCGGATAATCAAATTCGCGCTGCCTTACCTTTCAAACTCTCCGGCAGCCGACAAACCGAACAGGCCCAGGGGACTCTTTATTATTTTCACTGTGCTCAGCAATCGGTTCGTTTGATTGACGCGAGGCCAGAAGCTTTTTGCGATAACGACTCAACATCAATTTTCGCGAACGCTAGCCAGCGGCCCCGACCGTTAAAGCGCGCTTTACGGACAGCTAAAGACAGTACTGGCGAAAGGCCATGCAGGTGATTTATTCCCTATCTGGATTTAATGCGAAGAGCAGGAACGCTCCCGGCAGCGCAGACGGCCCGAATTTCAGCCTTCTGCACAATAAGGGCGGCACCACTGTGAGCAGCCACGCCAGATGTTATAGCGGTCTAAAGCAGGCGCATCCTAGCAGCAATCCGACACCGAGCGCAAGCACTTTTCTCGCGGCCGCCCTATTCATCCAGACATTCTTGAAGAATTTGCTGGAACATGGCGTCGCCGCCGCCGAATCTATAGCGCACGATTCCCTGCCGGTCAACGAGCGCAAGGGCGGGCATTCCCGTCGCTCCGTAAAGCGTCTGCGTGCGCTCGTCCGCAGAGACGCCGACAGGGAAAACGATGTCTCGCTCCGTTATAAACTGCCTGACTAACTTCAACTCTTCCTCGCGCGCATTAGCATCGCCGCCATAGGCCAGATAATGGCGCGTCAAGGCTAGAATGTGCAGGCCGCGCCCGGCGTGCGCGTTGTGCATCTCCTTCAGTTTGGGAAACATCTCGTCGCAGGGCTTGCACCAAGTCGCCCAGAATTCCAGCAGGACAACCTGCCCGCGCAAATCCGCAAGACTCTTCGGCCCTGAGTTAATCCAGCTTTCGACCGCGATTTCCGGCGCGGGCTGCCCCGTGAGGTTCAGTTGAATGTTGAGGTCGCGAATCTGCACGCGGTCGGCCATCGCCATACGCTTTTCCGCCGCAGAGCCTCTGGCCTCTATCAGCGAAAAGATTTTCTCAGCATAAACGGATTCCACCGCCAGCATCTCGCGCGCCTCTTGCAGTTTGCCGGCCGCCAGATACGAACTCGTCAGCATCGTCGCCAGACGAACGCGCGACTGGAACTTAACCTCGTAGGGCGTTTGCCGCGCCTCTTTGAGCGCCTCTTCCAACTGGTTTGTCGCGCCGCTCGCATCGCCCGCCGAACGCAATTCAATCGCACGCGCGAGGCTTGCGTCCAGCCGCTCCTGCGGCGTCAAGCCCGCTGATTCCGTTAACACTTCCTGCATTATCTCCAATTCTCCAAGCTCCTCTTCTAATTGAGCGCCTGCTCTTCCGTTTCAAACACCTCGAAGGATTTAAGCACGTTCGTTATCTTCATAATTCCGTAAATCTGCGGCGGCACATTCGAGAGACGCAGTTTCGCGTCGTGGCGTTCGGCCGTTACTAAGCAGGCGACCAGTTCGCCGATGCCTGCGCTGTCAACACGGCGACACTGGCCCATGTTAACCACCAACAGGCGACGCCCCGCCTCTATGTTTTTGCGCACGATTTCCAGCAACCGTTCTTTCTCGCTGCCGACCGTCAGTTCACCGACGATTTCGATGACAGCGACGCCCTCCCGCGCCTCTCGCTCCGTGAGTTCGAGTTTGTTGAATGTCATGCTGCACGCTCCAGAAGAAGTTTGAAGAGAAAATATCGCGAGCAGCCCGCGCCCATTGTTTCGGCGCGAGGGCCGCTGATGATGTGATGACAAACGCGCAAGAGATAATACGAGGCGCGGAATAGTTTTGGTTCGCGCCGCGCCCCAAAAGGCCGGAAGATTAAAGCGACACGGCCCGAAAGCTCGCTGCTGCTTGCCGAGCAGAAACGAAAATATACCCGATTTTGTTGCAACACAGAAGACAGCAGGAAGGCAAAAGGTAAAAGGTAAAAGGCAAAAGGCAAAAGAAGACAGGAAACCATTTTTAATTAAACGGGCTTCCCCGACCTTTTACCTTTTTACTTTTACCTTTTGCCTTTTCCTTTCTCTCGCTTGACGTTCGTTTCAACGCGTTCGTAGAATGATTTGCAGTTCCCTGTTCGGAAACATAAAGGGCCTCTTGCAGGAGTCTTGCGCAGGCAAGGCAGAGGCATTGCGAGAATCGTGCGGCGTGCCTTTTTGAAGCGACGCCCGGAATAAAAATTGCGCGTTATGAGGAGTGAGACGAAAATGAGCAGCCCGTATGACCCTGAGCATGACCCGCAGAAGGATGAGCCGATTGACGACCTGATGCTCCCTGAAGACCAGCCAGAGCACCAAAACGAGCGTGCGCGCACGGCCTCAAGCGTGCGCGAGATGGCTTCGCGGATTCCCGAATCCCTGAGCGCCATCGGCCGCGACATCAGCCGCACCATCGAGCGCGCCATCTCCGCCAAGGACGACTACGTTGTGGCCGTCAAAGTTTCCCACGAAGCGCAGGATAAGCTTGAGCAACTCGTTCAGGCAGGAGTCTTCCGCAGTCGTGCTGAAGCGGCCGCCTTCCTGATTGACGAAGGAATCAAGACGCAATCGGCGCTCTTCGACCGCGTGCAGCAGAAACTCTCCGAGATAGAGCGCCTGCGCGCAGAGTTGCGCGGCATGATTAACGAAGGAAAGCCGCAAGCTTGAGCCTGAAAGCTACAAGTCTGAACAGAGTTGGCCCAGAGACCTTTTCCATTTCCCCCAACACTTTATTACCAGCTTGCCTTTTGTCGTCTGTTTCACACGGAGCGCACGCGCCGCGCTCTGTGCCGAACCGCACCACACAAAAGCGCTGGCCGACCTGCGCGCCGACCAGACTATTCAAGGAACAAGGCACAGGTTAATGAAACGTTTATCCGCCAAATTCGCGGCCATTTTCGTCTACAGCTTTATGCTTTATCCGCTCGCTATTGGCGCACGCGCCAAACAGAGATGAGAAGAGGGCTGGCAGCAATCAACATCATTCGAGGTCAAACGTGTCACAGACATTACAACTTCCGCGCACGCCCATAGAGCAGTTCACACTAGAGAACGGCCTGCGCGTTATCCTCAGCGAGGACCACACTGTGCCGGTCGTCTCCGTCGCCGTCTATTACGATACAGGCTCGCGCAACGAAAAAGAGGGCCGCACGGGCTTCGCGCATCTCTTCGAGCACATGATGTTTCAAGGCTCGGAGAACGTGCCGAAGGCCGCGCACTTCCAGTACATCTCGAACGCGGGCGGCACGATGAATGGCACGACCTCAAGCGAGCGCACAAACTATTTCGAGACGCTGCCTGCCAACCAGTTGCCGCTTGCGCTCTGGCTCGAATCAGACCGTATGCGCTCGCTCAAAGTCACGCAGGAGAATCTTGACAACCAGCGCAACGCCGTGCAGGAAGAGAAACGCTTGCGCATTGATAATCAACCATACGTGCCGGCCTTCCTGCGTATTGACGAGCTTATCTTCAAGAATCCTGCCAACTCGCATTCGACCATCGGCTCTATGGAAGACCTTGACGCCGCGACGGTCGAAGACGTGCAGGAGTTTTTCCGTATCTACTACGCGCCGAACAATGCTGTGCTCGCAGTCGTCGGCGACTTCGATTCAAAGGAAGCCCGACAGTTAATCGAAAAATATTTCGGCAGTATTCCGAGCCAGCCCAAGCCTCCCGCAGTTGATGTCTCCGAGCCGCCGGATGTGGCCCAGCGGCAGGAAAGCTTTTTCGACCGCTTCGCGCCGCTCCCGGCATTTATTCTCGCGTGGAAGATTCCGCCGCGCCGCACGCCCGATTTCTACGCCATCTCGCTTGCAACCGCGTTGCTGGCCGAAGGCGAAAGCTCGCGCCTCTATCAAAAGCTGGTCAAGGGCGAAGAGTCCGTCGTGCAGATTCAGAGCAACGTTGACGAGCGGCGCGGGCCGAGCGCGGCTTTCGTCTTCGCCATTCCGAAGCCGGGCAAAGAGATCGCACAGATCCGACAGGCCATTATGAACGAGATTAAGAAACTCGCGACCGAAGGGCCAAGCCCCGAAGAAATGGAGAAGTTGAAGAACAACTTGCTCAACGATGCCGTCCGCGCTCGTCAATCATCGCTCTACCGCGCGCAGAGGCTCGCAGAGTTTGCCTTGTACGACAACGACCCGAATCTTTTCAACACGGAACTGGAACGCTACATGAACGTCACGGCCGCACAAATCAGGGAAGCGGCGGCGCGTTTTCTGGACACGGACAATCGAGTGATGATGGAGATTGTGCCGGGACGCGGAGACGAGAAGCCTGCGGCGACTGCTCAAGCGTCGGGCGTTGCGTCGCAGCCTGCTGCGCCCCCGCCGCAAGTTCCGTCGCAGCCGCCCGCGCAACCCGCATCATCCACGGCAGCGCAGGAAGTCGCGCCGTCCGTCAAGCCTGCCGATGCTCAACCGGCGCAACCGCAGCAGCCCGCCGACGTTCCCTTGCAAACAGAACCCGGCGCTGAAGCCAAGCGCCCGTAAAAGGGAGAGCGAAGGAGAAGATGCTCATAATGTTTCGTCCATTTAGTAGATTACTGAGCGTCGCGCTCGTCGCGTGCGGCGCGTTTATCCTGACCGTTAAAGCACAAACTATGAATCAAACAGAAGACTTTCGCCGACAGGCTCCCGCGCCGCTTGCGTCCAAGCCGCTCAACATTCCGCAGCCCTACGAGACAACGCTCGCCAACGGCCTGCAAGTCGTCATCGTCGAAGACGCGCGCCTGCCGCTCGTCAGTTACCGTCTCGCTTTTCGCACGGGCTCTGCCAACGACCCGGCGGAACTGCCCGGCCTGACCTCGCTCATGGCAGACCTGCTCAACGAAGGCACGGAGACGCGCACCAGCAAGCAGATAGCAGATGAGGTCGCGCGCCTCGGCGCGACTTTGACCGCAGGCGTTAACTCCGACTACACGACCGTCGCCGCCTCCGCGCTCGCCACCTACGGCGACCAGATTTTAGACTTGATGGCCGATGTCGCGCTCCATCCGTCGTATCCTGAAAACGAACTCCAGTTGAGCCGACAGAATCGCAAGCAAGGACTGATAGCGCAACGAGCGCAGCCTTCGTTTCTTGCGAGCGAAACTCTCTCGCGCATCCTCTTCGGCCAGCATCCATACGCGACCATCTCGGCCACGCCCGAATCGCTCGACGCGATGACGCGCGACCGTGTATTGAGCTTTCATCGCGCGACGTTTATTCCGAACAACGCAGTGCTCGTCGTCGTCGGAAATGTTAAGCGCGACGCGGTCTTAAAACGCGCGGGCGACCTTTTCGGAAAGTGGGCCAAAGGGCAAGCGCCGACAATGAGTTTCCCAGCGCCGCCCGCACGCTCCACGCGCGCCATCTACGTCGTTGACCGCCCGACCTCCGAGCAGTCAAACATCGTCATCGCCAACACCTCGATTAATCGCACCAGCCCCGATTATTTTCCGATGCTCGTCATGCACACCGTGCTCGGAGCAAACGCTTCGTCGCGCCTCTTTATGAATCTGCGCGAAGAGAAGGGCTACACCTACGGCGCTTATTCGAGCTTCGACACGCGCCGCGACGCGGGCACGTTTCGCGCGACGGCCGAAGTCCGCACGCCCGTCACGGGCGCATCGCTCAAAGAGTTTTTCTACGAGCTTGAACGTATCCGCAAAGAGCTTGTCTCGGAGAAAGAATTGAAGGATGCGAAGTCGTATCTGACGGGCGTCTTCCCGATTCGCATCGAGACGCAGGAAGGATTGATTGACCAGATCGTGCAGATGAAGATGTACAACCTTCCTGCGGACTACTTGCAGACCTATCGCGAGCGCGTTGCGGGCGTCACGGCCGCGGATATTCAGCGCGTCGCCAATCAGAACATCACGCCCGACAAGGTAGCCATCGTCATCGTCGGCGACGCCGCCGCGATTTCTGAACAGATTAAGCCCTACGCGCAGACCGTCGAGCTTTACGACACGTCCGGCAAACGCAAGGAGACGCCGACCGCAAACGGCAATAGCCAGGCGCAGGGCACAACGAATGCCTCTGCCAACGCCGCCAGCTTCGTAGGCACATGGACGCTCTCGATTACGACGCCGAACGGCCAATCCATGCCCGCCACGCTCAACATGAAACAGGATAGCCAGGGCTTGCACGGAACAGTCCAGACGCAGCTTGGCGAAGCCGTCCTCAGCGACATCAACCTCAACGGCAACAGCTTCAACGCCAACCTCAAATTAAACATGCAGGGAGGCCAGAGCCTCGACGGCAAGGTCAAAGGCAGCGTTGAGGCAGGCAGGATGAAGGGCGAAATCAACCTTCAAAACTTTCCCACGCTTCCCTTCACCGGCACGAAAGATAAATGATGAACGCGGAACGCGGAACGATGAAGTAACAGACAAGCTCTTAATACTTCATCGTTCCGCGTTCCGCGTTCATCGTTACAAAAAAAAGCCGCCCGGCATGAACTCACATACCGGGCGGAAGTCACAGGAGGAATCGAATGTTACCCGAGTTTTTTCCCCGTCGTTCCTCTCGGGTTAACGTTTGCCAATTCCTGTGATGCCAGCTCGTCGGCCCACGGTTGCTTCCGCAGGCAGGAAGCTTTCGCGATTACCACTAAATCGGATTTTCATCTCTCATAACGGAGAACGATGCCGTCGCCGCCGACGGCCCAACCGTTTTCCTTATCGAGAAAGAGCGCGTAAAGGTTCTGCTTCGTGCTGCTTTCCTGACGTACCCACGTCGCGCCAGCATCCTCGGAACGGAGGATGACGCCCCCGCGCCCGACTATCCAACCCAGATTTTCGTCAACGAATTGCACGCTCAAAAGCGTGTTGCGCACAAGGGGTTCGATTGTGAACCACGTTTCGCCGCCATCGGTCGTGCGCAGGATTGTGCCCTGCTTGCCGACCGCCCAGCCCACGCGGTCGTTGCGAAAATCAACATGGTAGAGGGTGGCTTTTGTGCCGGAGCGCTGTTCGGTCCAGGTGTCGCCGCCGTCCGTCGTGTAGAGGATAGTTCCGCCGTCACCTACGATCCAGCCCCGTTTTTCGCTGACGAAATCAACGTGTATCAACTCTTCTTTCGTCGGCATGCGCTGCCTTTGCCATGATGTGCCGCCGTCATCAGTGTAGAGCACTAGGCTGTCAACGACCACATCCCCGCGGCTGATGGAGCCGACGACCCAGCCCTTCTTTTTGCTGGAGAAGCGGACGCTGTAGAGTTCGGGCAGCGCGCCGCCGAAGTCGGAGGCGAAGTAGCGTCGAATCTCGCGCCACGTCTGCCCGCTATTGCCCGTGCTGAAAATGCTGTTGCCCGCGACGATGTAGCCGTCCTCTTTATTACGGAAGTAGACATCGTTAACGGCATCCTTCGTCTCCAGCGTTTGCGGCGTCCATGAGCGGCCGCCGTCGTTCGTATAACTGACGAAGCCGCCGTCGCCAGCAATCCAGCCCCTTTTCGTGTCCGCGAAAAAGACTGCGTTTAAATCCTTTCCTGCCTGCCCGCGCCTGACTCCCGTCCAGCCCGCCTGCGCCGCCGCGCTCCCGGCCCATAACAGCAGCAGGAGCAGCACAAACGCCTCGCGCCTCGCCACCGCCTTTTGCGCCCAACCTCTTATCATCAACTCAACTCCAAAAGAGAAAACTTCCCTGAGATAACTTGCCGCACGCCTTTGTACACGAACTACTGCTCAGAGCACAAGACTAGAAGCCCGCGCCTCTACATCTTCGTCAAGGCGCGGGCTTCGAGCGTCGGGCGGATAAAGCACAACGTCAATACATGGCCCAGGCTTTACGGAGCAGCCGCATTGACGCGGTAGACGCGCCCGTCGAGGACGACGACCACGCGCTCGCCGAGCGCGAAGAACTCCGCCAGTCGCGGCTCGCGTTTAAGCAGCGCGAAGTAAGCCTCGCTGCCAAATTCGAGCGTCGTTTCGGGCAGCCGCGCTTCGGTCTTAAACTCTGCGTCTACCCAAACATCGTCGCGCAGGTAGAAGGTCTTGCCGCCGACGTTGCGCACAGCGGATGACAAATCATCCCTCGACACGCGTTCGGCCTCCTGCTGCTCGCGCGCACGCTTGCTCTGCTGCACGGCCACAGTGCCGGTCGTCGCCTTCGCCGCCGCAGGAGACATGCCGCCCGCGAAGCCTCCGCTATCCCTGTTATCCGCAGGCGAAGCGGGCCTGTTGCTCGGCCTGACACGGCGAGAGCTGTCTCGCATGGGACGAGAACCCGTAGCATCCATGGTCACAGTCGTCACGGGCTGCGCGTTTGGCTCTAACGCAAGGTAAGACGTGTAAGGCGTGACGATGCCGTAGCGCGTGCCTAAATCAACTATCTCGTCGCGCAACTCTTTGTTCTCGCCGTTTGAACGAACCTGCTCCATCAGCCAGCCGACGCGACGCGTCGCCCACAAACGAGGCAGAAAGTCGTTGTCATCCTCCCTGAGCGGGAAGCTGAGATTCGTGTACGTAAACTCCTTGCGGTTCTGGTTCGTCTTGCCCGCGAGACGCAAGCTGACGTTACGCAAATCGGCGTGGTTACGATAACGGCCGATGAGCGTCAGTTGCGTTCCCTTGAAGAGGTCCGGCATCTCGCGCGGGTAGAGCAGGTCTGTCTCGACGCCGCCCATGCTGAGCGCAAGGTCCGTCAGGACGGGATAATTAACCTTAGCGAAGAAGTTTGAGACTTTAATCTCCAGATCTTCCTTCGGCTCAACGTAATCGGCCACGCCCTTATTCTCCGCCGCTAGTTTGTCCAGCAGCGCCGTATTGACATCATAGCCGACGCCGAAGGTGAACAGGCGAAGCCCCGGAACGCGTGACGCGCGTGAGTTTTCGATAATCTGTTCGGGGCGCGTCTCGCCGACGGTCGGCAATCCGTCCGTCATAAAGACGAGCATCTTGGGGCGCGTGCCGGCGTCAAACTGCTTGAGCGCGGCAAGGAGCGCACCGTTGATGTTCGTGCCGCCCGTCGGGCGCAGGGCTTTGACAAACTCTTCGCCGCGCGCACGCCCGCGCGCATCCGCCGCGATGAGGCCGCTCTCCATCAAACGCTCTTCTCCCGCAAACGAGACGACGTTAAAACGGTCTTGATCGCGTAAGCTGCGCACGCCAAAGAGCAGCGCCGCACGCGCCTTCTCCATCTTGCCCTCTTCGGCCATAGAGCCTGACGTGTCGAGGACGAAGATAATATCTTTGGCGGCATACTCCTGCTCCGTCCATTCATCTTTCGGAGAGAGCATCAGTAGGAAGTAGCCGTCTTTGCCTGGCTGGCGATGCGTCAGGAGCGAGAGGCCGAAGTCGTCGCGCGAGAGCGCGTAGAAGAGTTGGAAATCCTGTTGAGCGTTGCCGGGCGACTCGAAAGAGATGCGCGCGTTGCGCGAGCCGTGATGCGCAAGGTCAATCTGGTGTGTGGGCGAATAGACGTTGCGGATAGGCTCTTTGCCTTCGATGTCAACGCGGCCGGAGACCGTGCCAATCTGCGCGAGGTTGTGGCCCGTGCCGAGCGGGTAGCGGTAAGAGACCGTGCCCGATTCCGCGCGCAGGACTTGCGTGTAGGTCAGTTCCAGTTTCTTGTCGGAATGAGGGGGGATGGGAAAGATGCTGGCTTGCAGCAGGTTCTTACCGGCGTATTCGAGGAGGCCGGGGTCACGTTGGCGGCGTACAATCTCGTCGTAAATCCGCCGCGCCTCTTCGCGTGAGCGCACCTCGCCAACCAGCCTGCGGTCGCCGTCCCAGATAGCAAACTCGACGATTGAGGCGGTCTCTGGAATCGGAAACATGTAAGTGCCTTCGAGGGTGGCCCCGGTGTCGTTGCGGAAGATTTGTTCGACGTGTGTGGTAGCCACCTGCCCGCTGATTTTCGTGTCCAGCTTGATAGACTTAATTGGCAGGGCGCGCGGCAGCGTGACGGGCTGCGGCGGGCGCGGGCAACGCTCGCACGGGCGCGGGACAATCACGCCCTGCGCCTGGCCGACGATAGCCGTACAGGCCATGAACAACAGGAATAACAGGCAAACGAAAGCTCTTTTGGTCTTCATCAGAATCTCTCCTCAAATTCGCTGGATGCGCAAAGCCGAAGCGCACGCGTTCACCCGCTAGAACGTTACTTCCCTCTATTCTTGCACAAGCGGGGTTTATTTACCCGCAGATTTCATTAGTGAAGCTCGCGTATGCGGCGCGTGCTGAGCGTCATAATGAGAGTGAAGATGATGATAATGAGGCCGCCTGTGGCGAGCGTGTGTGGCGCGCCGAAGTGTGCGGAGGCGGCTCCGGCGACGAGGTTGCCGATGGGCATCGTGCCGATGAAAGAGAAAATAAACATGCTCATCACGCGCCCGCGCATCTGGTCTGTGACGAGTTGCTGCAAGAGCATGTTGGTGACGGCCACGCAGCAGACAATCGCAAAGCCTGCGCCGAAGATAAAGACGAGCGACGTGCCCGTTCGAGTGGAGAGGGCGAAGCCGATGAGACATAGCGCGAAGAAGAACGCGCCGCCGAGCACAGACCAGCCTTTGCGACGAAAGTTGCCGAGGAAGGCCAAGACGAGCGCGGCGACACACGCGCCCGCGCCCGAAGCGCCCATCAGAAGCGAAAGCCCGTTTTCGTCTAAGTGCAGAATGTCGCGCGTGAAGTAGGGCATGAGCGTCAGGTATGCAGAGCCGAAGAGACTGGTCGAAGCGGAAATCGTGAGCAGCATGAAGACGCGCCGCCGTCTGCGTACATAACGGAAGCCTTCGGTGAGGTCGTTCCAGATTGCACGCCTGTCCTTCATCGAATGGGCCGGCGTGTGTCGCTTGCCTTCATCGAAGCGGACGAGCGAGAGCGAGATGATGACGGCGATGAAAGACGCTGCGTTGCCGAAGAAACAACCTGCGAGGCCAAGGGTCTTGAAGGCCAGTCCGGCGAAGACGGGGCCGAGCACACGCGAGAGTTGAAATTGCGTAGAGTTGAGCGCAATGGCGTTGGCTAAATCTTCGCGCCCTGCAAGGTCAACAGTAATAGCCTGATACGACGGCGCGGCCAGCGCCATGCAGCAGCCCGTCACAAACGAGAGCAATAGAATCATCCAGACCTGCACCAGCCCTGTGACAATCAACAAGGCGAGCGTGAGCGCGGAGAGGCCGGAGCCGATTTGCGTGAAGATGAGCAGGCGACGACGGTCAACGAGGTCTGCGAAGACGCCGCCGAGTAGTGTTAAGACGAGACCGGGGGCTGTTGCCGCGAAACCGTCGAGGCCGAGCCAGAAGGGCGAATTGGTCAGTTGCAGCACGAGCCAGCCCTGCGCCACAGCCTGCATCCAAGTCCCTGTGTTTGAAAGAAACGCGCCCGCCCAGAAGAGACGGAAGTTGCGATGTGACAGGGCGCGAAACATCCCGCCCGCCCGCACCGCTTCACGCGCCCTCGCATCTTCACCCGGTTCTACGTGCGCCGCCATCGAAATATACTAAAAGCTCAAGCCTCAAGGTTCAAAGTAAGGAGCCGTCAATTCGACTTTGTACTTTTAACCCTGAAGCCTGAACTCCCCTCCCTGTTACCTTCCCCTGTACGTCGCCAGATTGAGAGCGGTGCGCCCGTGCCGCCGCGTCGTTCGGCGACGATTTCAGCGAGAATAGCGAGCGCCACCTCTTCGGGCGAAACCGCACCGATGTCAAGCCCTATGGGAGCGCGCACGCGTCTCAGCTTTTCCTCATCCCCTCCGGCCGCGCGCAGGCGTTCGAGCACGATGTTTGTGCGTCGTTTGCTGCCAATCAGCCCGACGTAACTGGGCTGTGCGTTGACGACGGCACGCATACATTCTTCGTCTTCATTATGACCGCGCGTGACGACCGCGACCGAAACGTTGCGTCCTCTTCCAATCGCACGAGTCAAGCTTGCGGTCCAATTTTCTGCGGCCACCAATTCGACGCGCTCGTCTGGAAAGCGCTCGCGCGTGACGAAATCCGCGCGGTCGTCAATCAGGGTCGTGCGATAGCCGAGCAGGCATGCGAGCCGCGTGAGCGCAGCACCGACGTGGCCCGCGCCGCAGACGACGAGCCGCGGCTCAGGCTCTATGCGCTCGAAGAGCACTTGCGCGCCGTGCCATGCCTCCACCTCCGGCGCAAACTCTTCGACACGGAGCGTGCGCGCTTCGGCGCGTGAGTGCAGGAAGATGTTTGAGTATTGAGCGACGGCCCTGTCGAGCGCCGCATCAAGAAGGCTGCCGGTGAGCGCGCCCGATTCTTCAACGAGTAGTTTCGCGCCCGTCTCGCTTGCGGCTGAGACGAGCGTCGCGAGCGTTGCGATTGAGCTCTGCTGCAAGATGCGCGTGATTGCCGCGATGAGTTGTCTTGATTGAGACTGTTCGGCTGGCATGACACACGCGTAGAGCTTGACGGCTCTCAGTCTGACTAACGGGCGTTGCGCCTTTTCAGGCCCAGGGCTTCGCCCGCCCGCCGCACAACCCACATCGGGCCAATCAGCAGATAAACGGGATTACGGAAGAACGCAGGCTGGTTGCCCTCTATGGCGTGGCCTATAAACTGGAAAATCCAGCCGACGACAAAGAGCGCGAGCGCCCATCGCCAGTTAAAGAAAAAGAGCGGCAGCGAAATCACAATCATCGGAATACCGATGTTGTGCGTCAGCTTGTTCAACGGATGCTGATGCTTCGCCTTGTAGTTCTCCATGAAAGATGCCGGCATCTCTGGTTTCTCTCCTTCTTCAGCAATCCCTCAAGCGCCTTTGACCGTCGCGTTCCAAACGTCTATGAAAATCTCCATCGTCCCGCCGCAGACCATGCCCTCTTCGCTGGCTTCGTCAGCCGTTAAAGTGAAATGATGAAGAGCAGGCTGGCCGTGACGCAGCGCCTCGCGCGCTTCGGCCCAGACCTCAGCCTCTATGCAGCCGCCGCCGACCGTGCCCGCCACTTCGCCGCTTTCGAAAAAGAGCATCTTTGCTCCGTGTCGTTGCGGCGTCGAGCCGCGCGTGTGCGCGACCGTCGCGACCACAACACGCTCGCCGCGTTCGTTCGCCTCATTAATCAAACGGTAAAGCTCGCCCTGTGCGATTGTCCCCATGTGAGGCCAAGTTTACCACCAGAACGCAGGTAAAAGTAAGGATAGTCCAATGCCCAAAGTCCAAGGTCCAAAGTCAGGAGTATGTTCTTGACCTTGGACCTTGGACCTTGGACTCACTTTAGTTAGGGCGTGCCGTTAGACGAAGAATCGGGCGTGGGTCTTGTCGGTGTCGTTGTTCTGTCAGACGAAGTTGTACGGTCAGTGCTGTTGTCGTCGTCACCAGCGGCGGTCTGCGGATTGGCGACCGGGTCGCTGGCGTCGAGGCGAGCGCGTAGGCGGTCAACTTCCGTGTCGGCCAGCGCAATCGCCGATTCAAGACGCGTGCGGCTGGTGGCTAGCAGGTTAAGCTGCGATTGCACTCTTGTGCGCTCGCTTTCAAGCTGGCGGCGGCGCACCTCGCGTACCTCGTCGGGGCGAGTAGTGCCGTAGAAGGAGGTGCTGCGCTCTATGTTCTCCGGCCTGATGTCGTATTCAATCTGCTCCAACCTCGCTTGCAGGTCGGCTTCCTTAGCCTGCACCTCGCGCAGTTGGGCGCGAAAGTTTTCGGCGCGCTGCTCTGCGCGTGAGAGGCGTTCGAGGTCAACGAGAGCGCGCTGCTGCCCCTCGATCTGGTTAATCTTGTCAGTCAGGCGGTCAACCTGCCGCGAGAGGCGATTGACCGTGCGGCGCGTGCTCTCCGGGTCGGAGTCGGATGTGGAAGAGTTGCGCGAGCGGCTAGTACGGCGCGGCGTCACGACGGGCGGCTCTGCGTCAATCGGTTCATCGTCCGTCAGGGAATCGTCGGCTGTGCTGATAATCCTCGCGTCGGAAGTCGCGGGAGGCACTGGCGTCGGCTGTGCGGCAGGAGCAGTAGTAGAAGAGGAGGAGGGCGCAGGATTGGTGAGACGGCGTGAGCGCTTATTGCGCGTCGCCTGCGCGCTCACATCAACGAAGCAGAGGCCGACGAACAACACAGTAAAGAGCGTTAAGAATGTCCGCCGCATAAACAGAATCCGCATCACAAACCCTCCAATGATTCCAAACGCGCCTTCAATCCAGACCTTGAAGAGATGCCCACACGCATTATCAGGATGCTTGCGCTCTCTGTCGTTTACACGCACGCGCGTCTCTATCGTTCCAACATATCCTACGACGCCGGAAAGAGATGCGACAAGGTGGCAAGAAGGACAAGCTCGTTTGTCATCGAGCCGCATCGTTATTGAGCCGGAGTCGGCGTTGGCGCTTGCGGCGCTTGCGGCGCAACCAGAGATGGCCCAACGTGCAATCCCTGCTCAAGCGTTCTAAAGGCAGCCGCAGAGGCTTCGCCTCCCTCTATCGGCGTGTAGCCGAGCAGCACGTAATAACGCAACTCGTCGTTGAGTATCGTCACGTAGGCGACTTCCTTGATGGCGTTGCGCCGCCAGAGGTCGTAGGTCGCGCGGCGCGCTTCGCGTCCGGCGATTGTGACGGTCTGGCGGTCGCGCTCGGTAATCCTGTCCCATCCATAGAAGCGGTCTCTAACGTAGTCAAGCTGGAAATCGAGCGGCGCGCCGTTGTTGGGCCAGATGTAGACGACCGATGTGCAGCCCGAACGCGGGTGAATGGCAAACATCTGCCCCGAACGCACGTCGTGGAAAAACGGGTTATCGCGCTTGAGCATTAACCAGCCTGAAGGCAGATCGAGCCGCATGTTCTGGTCTACAAACTGCCGGTCGGGCACAGAGAATTTGCGGGCCTTGAGTTCGAGCGGCGTCGGGCCGAAGAGGAAAAACCAGATGACGAAGCCGAGCGCAAGCAGCGCCAACGCGCCGCCGCCGATGGCGAACCAACGCCTTCTCCTGGCCTCATCCGTGAGCGGCGCTTTCTCTTCCGGCTCCGGCGGCTTTCCGTAATCTTCAAGAAATTTATGGTTCATAATCAGAAGCCGTCCGTTGTCAGTGGGCCAATAGCTAGCCACGGTTTGTCTATACGCACGCCTGTTGCGTTCTCCGAATCACTAACGACGGAGAACTGGCAGAAGGACGATAGAACGACTGACTACCTTGACCGTTTTTATCCCGCTTGAATCTTAAAGCTGATGTCCATGGCGCGGGCCGAATGCGTCAGCGCGCCGATGCTGACGAGATTGACGCCCGCCTCTGCATAAGCGCGTACGTTATCGAGCGTGATGCCGCCGGATGATTCGAGCGCAACGCCGGGCGCAAGCTCGCGCGCGATGGCAACCATGCGCCTCGTCTCCTCCGGCGTCAGGTTATCGAGCAGCAGAATATCCGCGCCGCTTCTGATGGCCTCGCGCAAATCCTTTTCCGTGGAGACTTCAATCTCTATCTTGTGCAGGTGTCCGACCGTCTCGCGCGCACGCTCGACCGCCGCTGCGACGCCTCCTGCCAGAGCGATGTGATTGTCCTTAATCAACACGCCGTCGTCCAGCCCGAAGCGATGATTACGCGCGCCGCCCGCCGCCACAGCATACTTTTCAAGCATCCGCAAACCCGGCGTCGTCTTGCGCGTGTCAACTATCTGCGCGTCTGTTCCTTCGACGGCGCGCACGTAGCGGCGCGTCAGCGTAGCGATGCCCGATAGACGTTGCATCAGATTCAGCGCGACGCGCTCGCCCGCCAACAGCACGTCTGCAAATCCACTCGTGCGCGCGATGACCTTACCGGCCTCAATCTCTTCGCCGTCCGTGGCGAAAGCCTCTATCTGCTGCTGCGAATCGAGCGTTGAGAAGACCGCTTCGGCCGCTTCAAGACCGGCGACGACCATCGCTTCCTTGGCGAGGAAGCGCCCGCGCGCACGCGCGTTGCGCGTGACGGTTGATTGCGTCGTAATGTCGCCGCGACCTAAGTCTTCGGCCAGAAAAGCGCCGATTTGCGAAAAGAGCGCGCCCTCGTCGAGCCAGTTCATTTCAGCGCCTCCAGCATTTCCGAGAGCGCTTTCGTCCGGCCGGCGATGTCGGTCAGCCGCTCTCTCGTCTCGTTCACTTTTTCAACCGGCGCGCGCTCTGCAAACTGCGGGTTAGCCAGTTGCGCTTCGAGCCTCATCGCTTCCTTCTGCAATTTCTCGCGCTCGCGATTCAAGCGCTCGCTTTCACGCGCGAAATCAATCAACCCTTCAAGAGGCACTGCGACCTCTGCACCTCCTGACAGCACCGCGCGTGCCGATGCACGCGGTATTTGAACTGGTATTTCAACCTGTGTTGGTTGTTTCATTAATGTGCGTGTCAGTCGTCTGATTTTTCCACTATTGCGACCAAAAATGTCGTTCATCCTTTCGTCTGGTGTATTTACGATGATTTGAATTTCTTCACTAGGCTTGATACCAATCTCTGCGCGAATGTTGCGCACACGGGAGACGAGTTCAATGACAGCCTGCATCTCAGCTTCTGCTTGCTCATCAATGAGACTTTCATCTGCTTGTGGGTATGCCGTGAGCATTATTGTTAGCTCTGCACCACGATAAGCCGGATGAAGCGAATTTACACCTATGCCGGGCAGCAGTTGCCATAATTCTTCCGTGATAAACGGCATGAATGGATGGAGCAACCGTAGCGCTTGTTCCAGAACTGTTAATAGCCTACTACGTGCGGCAATAAGATCAGGACGAATTTCGGTTGCCCCTCGGAAATGTTCATTGAATTTTTGTGTGTCAGCCAGTTGGAGAACTTCTTCTTTAGAAAACTCAATGTACCAATCGCAGAAGTCATCCCAGAAGAAATGGTAGAGCGTCTGCACGGCCGCGTAGAAATCATAAGCACTAAGCGCGCGTTCAACGCTCTCAGCCGTCTTGTTCAGGCGCGACAAAATCCAGCGGTCATGCAAGGCCCAGCTTTCGCGCCCGGCCTCGAACCCGCGATTGATAACTGCGCCCTCGGAATTAAGGAGGCAGAAGCGCGCGGCGTTCCAGATTTTGTTGGCGAAGTTGCGATAAGACTCGACCTGATTATCGTTCCAGCGAATGTCCGTGCCTGCGCCGGAAGCCGCTAAGGTCACGCGCGTCGCGTCCACGCCGTACTTGTCAAACACGTCAAGAGGGTCAACGCCGTTGCCCTTCGTCTTAGACATACGCTGCCCATGCTTGTCCAGCACCGTGCCCGTTATCAGCACATCCTGAAACGGCGTCTGCCCGACAAACTTCATTCCCATCATCACCATCCGCGAGACCCACAGAAAAATGATGTCGCGCCCCGTGACCAGCACGCTCGTCGGGTAAAACGTACGCAAGTCTGCGGTCTCGTCGGGCCAACCGAGTGTGGAGAAGGGCCAGAGCGCTGACGAGAACCACGTATCGAGCACGTCAGCGTCCTGCGTCAACTCGCTTGTGCCAGCCTTCGTGCGCGCTTCCTCTTCGGAGCGCGCGACGATGACGCGCCCGTCCGTCGTGTACCATGCAGGGATTTGATGTCCCCACCAGAGTTGGCGCGAGAGCGTCCAGTCGCGCAAATTTTCCAGCCAGTCCGTATAAACCTTCTCGTAAGGAGTTTCGGGCGTAAAGCGCGGACGCTTCTCTTCGTCCATCAAACGGAGCGCGCGGTCGCGCAGAACATCCATCCGGCAGAACCACTGCGTCGAAATCAGAGGCTCTATGACCGTCTTGCAACGCTCACACTTCGAGATGGAAAACTCGTAGTCAACCACCTTTTCGAGCAGTCCGAGTTCTTCAAACTTTTCCAGGACCTTCTCGCGCGCCTTGTAGCGGTCAAGCCCGGAGAATTCTGCGCCCGCGTCCTCCGTCATACGCGCAAACTGGTCAATGACTATGACCTGCGGCAGGTTGTGGCGCACGCCCATCTCATAATCGTTCGGGTCATGCGCGGGTGTGACCTTAACCGCGCCCGTGCCAAACTGCGGGTCAACAAACTCGTCCGCGACAATTGGAATCTCTCGGTTCACAATCGGCAGCAGAAGCCTCGCACCAATCAAATCACGATAACGCTCATCATCAGGATTAACGGCGACGGCCGTATCGCCAAGCATTGTTTCGGGCCGCGTGGTTGCGACCGTCAAATGCGCATCGGGCTTTCCGTTCGTCGTCTTCAAAGGATACTGCAAATAGTAGAGCTTGCCTCCGCGCTCGACCGGGACTTTCTCGACCTCAAGGTCCGAGAGCACTGTCTGGTCGTTCGGACACCAGTTGACGATTCTATCGCCGCGATAAATCAGGCCCTCTTCATAAAGGCGCACGAAGACTTCGCGCACCGCGCGCGACAATCCCTCGTCCATCGTGAAGCGCTCGCGCGACCAATCAACGCTTGCTCCCTCGCGGCGCATCTGCTTGGTAATCTGTCCGCCCGATTCGTGTTTCCACTGCCAGACGCGCTCCGTGAATTTTTCGCGTCCGAGGTCGTGCCGCGAGAGTCCCTCTTTTCTTAACTCCTTTGTGACCACCATCTGTGTCGAGATGCCTGCATGATCCATGCCCGGCAGCCAGAGCGTGCGGTAGCCGCACATCCGTTTATGACGCGTCAGCACGTCCATCAGCGTGTGCTGGAGGGCATGGCCCATGTGGAGCGAGCCGGTGACGTTCGGCGGCGGAATGACGATGGTGAAAACGGGCGCTTGCGGGTCGCGGTTAATCTCCGGGGCGAAACAATTCTGCGCTTCCCAGCGTGCGTAGTGTCGCTGCTCAGCCTGTTTCGGGTCGTAAGTTTTCGGAATATCCATGGAACGGTTTTCAGTTTTGAGTTTTCAGTTCAGCTACGTAGTGAGGCATTGTAAGGCAATGGCCGCCAGTTTTCCTACCGAGGAAGACTGGCGGCCATTGGAGAGTTGAAAACTGTGCGTTATGAACTGAAAACTCGAAACTGAAAACCCGTCTACTGCTTGCCTTCTTCTTCGAGACGACGCTTGATGAGCAGTTCGGCCAGCGGCGGGACGACTTCCCAGGCTATCTGTTCGATTACTTTGGTTGAAAGTTGTTCGACGACGCGGCGAGCGATAGCATCAATCGCTTCGGGCGATAATTGCTCCAACCCGATCTGACCTGCGCTCGTCGGCTGTGTGGATTCGCTGGCAGGCGCGGCCTCAGCGTGCAGGCCGGTGGATTCAGACTGCGTAGTTGTCGTCGAGTCAGACGGTAGGGTTTCCGCTAATTCCGAGGTCGGGGTGAATTGAGCTTCGGAGGGAAGTTGGCCTGTCTCCTGCATCTGGGATGAGTCTGGCGCATACGGCGTCTCCGTCTCCGCTCCGATGGCAGCAGCGGGCGATGGCCCACCCTGTTGATAAGAGGAAGGCTCTGCGGCGAATGGCGGCTGCTCTTCTTGGGCGGCAAACTCCGCGCGCTCTTCTTCGCCGAGAATCTGCGCTTCCGTAAACTGCTCTGCCTGCGGAGCGGCCGCCGTCATTTCCTCAACCATCTGCGTCTCTACCAGAGATTCATTCTCTTCCGTCGCAGACGCGCTCGCAGTTTCAAATTCCTGTGGAAAGGCTTCGTTGCGCGGCGCTTCCTGCTGACGCGCTTCGGCGGCATCCTGCAAGTCGAGTATGAAATCGTCGGCTTCGGCCATTGCGCCGGTGCGCGGCATCTCAACGTCGTCTAAGTCCAGCAATGCATCTTCTGTGGCCGCTGAAGAGGCAGCATCACGCGCAGTAGGCGCTGCCGCCTGCGTAGGAGAGGCAAGGGCTGCGTCGGGCGCTTCATCCGTCCGCACGTTTGTCGTCGCGCTGCCGCCCGTGGCGAACGGCTGGCCCGGTGCTGTAGTTGTCTTGACGCCCATGTCTGCAAGCTCATGCGTCGAGACGGGCTGAGTCGGGCGCTGGTGGCCGGGAGCAGCGGCAGCAGTTTGTGCATTTGAACCAAACTCGCTGGCAGGTGTCTCTTCAATCATTTCGTCGTCCAGTTGCAAATCGGCAAACGGCCCCTTGGGCGCGGCCGCTGCTGCTGCTGTCGTCTCATCTTCGAGCGCTTCGCGTCGCATGTGCTGCGGAAGCGGGGCTGTGTCGGCGGTTGAGAATTCCAGATTGTCTCTACGGCGCGACTGGCTCTCGGACTGCGAACTCTCAGGCTGCGCGGGCAATTCCTGTGTGGCGGCATCAGCCTCGCCCTTGTGTCCGCTCAAAAGCGAGCCGACTTTGTTGACCATCTGTCGGATTGATTGGAAAGGTTTAGTCAAGTAATCATCCGCGCCAACTCTGCGCGCCTCCGCTTCGTTGAAAGGCTCAAATGAGCCGACCAGCAAGATTACGGGAATGTGGCGAAAACGCTCGTCGCCTTTAATCCGTTCGCAGACCTCATAGCCGTTGAGCTCCGGCATAAAGACATCCGCGAGCACAACGTCGGGCCGCACTTCTTCCAGGCTCTCGACGGCCAACTGCCCGTTTGCGACGCTCAACACCTGCATCCCCTCATCCTCAAAGGTGAGTTCGATGACCTTTTGAATGGCGATTGAATCGTCAGCGAGCAGCAGCGTGCGTCCCCGTAGCAAAACAGACTCCTTCATTTGAGGTGAGCACCACCGGCGGGGCAAACGTACTAACTAAAATTGATGGTGCGCGGCATGTCACGAGCCATCCGGGCCTGTGCGAAGCAGGCCACTTTTGAAACCTAACACCCGCCGTCATGCAGCGTCAAGAAAAAACGATGAACGCGGAACTCCGAACGATGAACTGAACGCTACAACCTTCCGGCTTTCATTCATCATTCAACGTTCCGCGTTCATCGTTTTAACGATGTCGTCGCTCGTACGCGGCCGTCCGTCCGCACCGTCGGAGCGCAAGGTGTAGGAAGAGCGCGTGCCTTCATACTGGTACGGCTTGCGCCAAGGGTCAATGCGTATGACGCGCCGCAGGTAGAGAGGATTGAGCTGGTCAACGAGCGCGCTCTCCGTCTTCGCTTCGATATAAAAGCCTCGCTCGCGGCGGAAGGCTTCAAGGGCCGCTGCCAACACTCCAAGTTCTTCCTCAGCACGCGCACGCTTCTGCTCGTTAACTGCGTTGGCGATTGATTCAACCTCCGCCCACTCATTGTTTCCAGTCCTGACGCGCGCAACGCGCCACTTGCCATCCGTGCCCTTCAGCAAACGAAACTGCATCTCGACGCGCGCTTCGACTAAAGCCGAAGGCTCATCACCGAAGGCCAACGACGACGAGACGCTTCTGACGCGCACAGCGTCAAGCGAAATCCGATTCGGGTCCGTGTCAACAGGCCACTCGATGCCTAAGAGTTGCGCAATCAGGCAACGCGCCAGCGCGGCGCTCGGGTCGGTTTCATCTTTCGCGGGCGCGGGAGTAGTTTCTGCACACACGCCGCTCCCGGTCGTTTCCTGCCTGAGCGCACGCAAAATCAACACAGTCTCTTCCCAACGGTTATCCCCTGTCCTGACTTCCGCGACGCGCCAACCCTCCCGCTTCTTCACGAAACGGAACGCCGTCTCAACCTGCGCTACGACATCAACAGTCGTCCTGTCGGGCGACGACAGGCTCTTCACGTGCACAGCGCCGGAAGGCAATTCTATGCCTGCCATCCGTCGAATCAGATTCCGCGCCGCACTCGCGCCCAGAGGACTCTTCGGACTCTTCGATTGCGCGTGGCTCGTTGATATTAGAAAGGGCAGCGAGAGCAGTGTCGCAATCAGAAGCGGAAAGAGTTGTGGTCTGCTCATCGTCTTTTCAGGAAGCGGCTTTGCTGATGAGCATCCGCAGCATGATTTGCAGTTGTGCGGTAGTGAAGGGTTTCGGTAGAAAGACGACCGCTCCGGCGGCGAAGCTGTCGGACGAAAGCTTCGGGTTCTGCTCCGCAGTCATCATCATCACGGGGATGCGCATCAGCCGTTTCTCTGTCTTCATGTAGCGGACGAGTTCCGGCCCTTGTATGTGCGGCATCACGACATCGAAGATGCCCGCGACGAAATCCGCCTCGGCTTGCAGAATCTTGTAGGCTTCGCGTCCGTCGCGCGCGGCTACAACCGTGTAGCCTTCCTTCTCGACGATGGCTGTGACAAGACGCAGGATGGCCGGGTCATCATCAGCGACGAGAATGCGACGTGAGGTCGTTTGCGAGTTCTGTGTTGACACTTTAACACCTTGCTTCGGAAAGCTTATGTTTCAACCACGCGTCCGCTCTCTTCGGTCAGCGTGGACAAATGGGCGGCCAGAGTGATTGCCGCCATCATACTCGAATGTTCTGCCAGACCCTTGCCCGCGATGTCGAAAGCCGTTCCGTGGTCCACGGATGTGCGTATGAAGGGCAGGCCCAGCGTGACGTTGACCGCCTCGCCAAATGAAAGACACTTGACGGGAATCATCGCCTGGTCATGGTAACACGCCACGACGGCATCAAACTCGCCGCGCGAGGCGCGCAGGAAAACTGTGTCGGCCGAATACGGGCCCTGCACGTTCATGTCGTCGCGCCCGCGACATGCTTCGACCGCAGGGACAATCTCCGAAGCCTCCTCGACGCCGAAGAGTCCGCCCTCCGCGCCGTGCGGATTTAGAGCGGCGACGGCAATGCGCGGCTTTTCGATGCCCCAGCGCTTTAACTCGCGATGCGTTAAAACAATCGTTCGTATCATGCGGTCGCGCTCGACCATGCGAATCGCTTCAGCCAGCGGCACATGCGTTGATAAGAGCACGATGCGCAGGTTGGCCGCGACAAACGCCATCGCATACTCTTCAGCGCCCGTCAAATGGGCCAGAAACTCCGTGTGGCCCGGAAAGCTATAACCGCCCAGAAAGAGCGCACGCTTATTAATCGGCGCTGTCGCTATCGCATCCAAGCTTCCGGCAGCGCAAAGCTCAACGGCCGCTTCAATGTATTGCGCGGCAGCCTTGCCCGCCGCGCCCGATTCTATCCCCGGCTCTATGTATCCGCCGACATTATCGAGATGAAAAATCGTCGGCTCTGTCAACTGAGCGGGGATACGCTCGCCGCGACGGATGATGTCGTAGCCGCATTGCAAATCGAGAACGCGCGCCGTGTGGGCCAGCAGTTGCGCATCACCGATGATGATGGGCACGCAAATGCGCTGAACGTCTTCCTCCGCCACGGCTTTGAGAACTACTTCGGGGCCGATGCCTGCGGGGTCGCCCATAGTGATGCCGATGCGCGGCAGCCGCCGGCGTGCGCGCGACACTCTATGAGATGAACTTTGTGGCGACTCCGTCATGCATTCGACTCTTCGGGCGACGCTTGAGGCGCAAAAGCACTCGCGCCCGTGGCGCGCACACATCGTCAGGAGAGCTAAGGGTTTAAGGAGGCCAAGCCCCTACTCGGCAGCGCCTTCCGCCTCGCGGTCTTCTGCCTTGTACATATACTTAATATTGCGCTTGAGCAGCAGCAGATTCGGAGCCGACCTACGGTTGACCTTCAGCGCGCCGCGGTCATACCACTCGATAGTGCCCTCAATCTCTTCGCCGTCCGTTAAGACGATGACCATCGGCGTGTGTGCGTCAATCTGCTTCTTGTAGTAGAAAATTTCGGCGTTGGTCTCGTTCGGCGGCGGAACGCGCTTGCGCACCTGTACGGATGATTGGGCGGGGCGCTGATGAGATTGGCTGCCGCCGTCTCCGCCACCGGGGCGCGGCGCGCTGCCATTGTTGACGCGCTCCTTCTGATGCGGCATCTCGCGTCCTTTACCTTTAACTTCTGCCAGCGTAGTTCGAATGAGTTTGCGATTCACTTGACCTTCTTAACCTCCAACGGTGATGGGGGGAATAACATGCTGTTCGCGCGCTTGCGCGCACCAAACTTGCGCGTCTGGGCTTCGCGCGGAACCAAAACAACTCTCGCAGGCTGCGGCCATTCAAGGAGAGAAGCGTAAAATTTTTACCCGTAATGGAAATCCTGCAAAGGGAATGCGCGACATACTACACCAAAGAAGGCAAAAGGCAAAAGGTAAAAGGTAAAAGTTCGGCAGGCGAAAAAATAATTTCTCAAAAGGAAAGAAGAAGGCAAAAGTGAAGTGGCAAAAAAAAGCCGGTCTTCACTTTTGCCTTTTAACTTTTTCCTTTTACCTTCTTCAGTCGGCTTTCTTACGGATAAACGTGGGAACGTCAAAGTCGTCCGTGCGTGCCGGGTTGACGATGGGACGCTGTAGGTCGTCGCCGGGCGTACGGCTGTGGCGCGGTTGCGTGGATGGCAGCGATGCGCCCGTACGGTCGGCCGTGCCGGAGTCCGCAGATTCTTTATCGAAGCCCGTGGCAATCACAGTGATCTTCATCTCATCGCGCAAGGATTCGTCTATCACTGCGCCGAAGATGATGTTGGCATCCTCGTCCGCCGCCTCGCGGATAATCGAAGACGCTTCGTTGACTTCAAAGAGTGTCAGGTCAGGCCCGCCCGTGATGTTGATGAGCACGCCTTTAGCGCCTTCAATCGTCGCCTCTTCCAGCAGTGGGCTTGAGATGGCCTGCTGCGTGGCTTCCATCGCGCGGTGTTCGCCTGAGGCGCGGCCAGCGCCCATCAGCGCGAGTCCCATCCCAGCCATGATGGCCTTCACGTCTGCAAAATCGAGATTGATAAGGCCGGGGACGGTAATCAAATCCGAGATGCCCTGCACGGCCTGCCTGAGCACATCGTCAGCGACCTTAAATGAATCCGCAAGCGAGACGCCGCGCTCAACCGTATGCAGCAGCCGCTCGTTCGGAATCGTAATCACCGTGTCAACGCACTCGCGCAGTTCTCTCAAGCCCTGATCGGCCTGCTGCATACGACGACGGCCCTCGAAATGAAAAGGCTTTGTGACGACGGCGACTGTCAGAGCGTTCAACTCCGTGGCGAGACTGGCGATAATGGGCGCAGCGCCCGTGCCTGTTCCGCCGCCAAGGCCCGTCGTGACAAACACCATGTCCGCGCCTTCAAGCACCTCGATGATTTTCTCCGTGTCTTCGAGCGCGGCATCGCGGCCGATGTGAGGGTTCGCGCCAGCGCCCAAGCCTTTAGTAAGTTTGCCGCCGAGTTGAATCTTGATGGGCGCGCGCGAGCGCTTGAGAGCCTGCAAATCCGTATTGGCAACGAGAAATTCGATGCCCTCTATGCCGGCCTCAATCATGCGGTTGACGGCGTTGCCGCCGCCACCGCCAACGCCGATGACCTTGATGCGTGCGCCCGTTATCGGCGGGTCGTCATCTATAAAAATATTAATGCCATTGCCCGGCTGGCGGCTGTCCGGTGTCATATTATTCACTGTCCTCTCCTTCGGAAACGTTTGAGGGTTTCCGAAACTCTACTTTCGTTTATCTTGGGCTGTTCGCGCCGGGGGCACCTATATATTGCGGACTACATCTTGTGCCGGCTGGCGCGGCAGCATACAACAACTTGTCAAAAAATACTACTGAAACGATGACGAAATTTTGAAACGAAGTGCGTTAATCTCGTCGTTGAGCCTCTTTTGCCCGTCAGGCCGCGCGCTTCAGCGCCGATTGCGCGCTGCGCAACCAACGACAGACCGGCGGCTGCGGCCCACGCAGGGCTTTGAATATCTTCGATGAGGCCGCCGAAACGGTCTCTTTCCGGGTAGCCCAATCGCACGGGCGCATCGAAGACCTGTTCGGCGATCTCCGTCATGCCGTTCAGAAGCGCTCCGCCGCCTGTCATCACGACGCCGCTCGATAGCTGGCGCTCCCAGCCCGATTCCCTGATTTCGTCTGCGACCTGCATCAAGACCTCTTCGGCACGCGGCTGAAGGATGTCGCACAAAATCTGTCGCGAAAGCTGTCGCGGGGGACGCCCGCCCACCGAAGGCACTTCGACCAACTCGCCGCGCTCCACCTCGTTTAAGGATGAACTGTAAGCTGAGCCTACCGTGCGCTTGATTTTTTCGGCTTCGGGAATCGGAGTCCGCAGGCCAAAGGCAATGTCATTCGTAAAGTGTGAGCCGCCGAGCGCGAAGACGGCCGTGTGCTGCACAGCGCCGCGTTGATAAATGATGAGGCCGGTCGTCTCCGCGCCGATGTCAACGAGCGCTGCGCCAAACTCTTTGTCGTCGTCCGTCAGCGTCGCTTCTGCGGCAGCTAGTTGTTCGAGCACCATGTCTGCGACGACTAACCCTGCGCGGTTGACTGCGTTAATCGCGTTCTGCCGTGCCGTCACGGGACTGGTCACGATGTGAACTTTGACGGCGAGGCGCGCGCCAATCATCCCTACGGGGTCGTTGATGCCGTCCTGATCGTCAACGATAAACTCCTGCGGAAGGCGGTCAACAATCTCACGGCCCGCTGGCAGTTGAATCGCGCAGGCAGAATCAATTGCGCGCCTCACATCGTCTGCCGTAATCTCGCGGTCGCGGCCTGAGACGGCGACAATCGCCTGCCCGTTAAAGCCCATGATGTGTGAGCCTGCAAGATTGATTGTCACCTCTTCGGTTTCCAGCCCGCTCATACGCTCTGCGTCTTCAACCGCTCGCTTGATGGCATCAACGGCAGCATCAGGATTAACGATAACGCCCTTGCGCAAGCCTCTCGCTTCGGCCTCACCGATGCCGACTATCTCCAGCAACACGCCGTCGCCGCGCTCGCCGACGATACACGTCACCTTGCTCGTCCCAATATCAAGGCCGACAGTATGTGACGTGCGTTTAGCCATCCGATTCCCTTCTTATATTCCAGATTTCAGGCTTCAACTTAAAGACAACGAGCTTGACATCTGAAACTGTTTTATCTGACACGACGCGGGCGCGTCTCGCCCTTCGCTCTGCTCTTCGCCTGTTCCCTTTTGTCCTGTTCCCTTTTCTCCTGCTCCTTCTTGCCCTGTTCCTTCCGTGCGCGTTGCTCTTTTTCCGCGCGCGCTGTCTTCTCTTTCGTTTCCTTACTGCGTGCGGCAGGCTTGTCTGGTTTTATCTCGCTGTCGTTGGTCTTAGCAGGCTCGGCTTCGGTTGCGACCGAACCGGCGCTAACGCCTCCGCCGCCGCAACGTGGTTTCCCCACCTCTGTGCCGACTATCACGCTGTTGTTCGGCTTGATTAAGAGGTAGTTGATAAAAGGCCCGCAGGGCGTATTGCGTTTAGCGTCCAACTCGTCGAGCGCGGGCTTGAGCCTGCTGCTGATATTCTTGTCGCCTAGAAAACGTATTTCAATCCGCGAATCGTCGCCCGCCAGTTGGACTCTAATGTCCTGCGTATCGGCCAGATTAACTTCGCTGACTCGTTCGCTCAGGCCAGCCGCTTCCCAATCGCGCGCGAGTTCCAGATACTTCTGAATCCTCGCGCGATTATCAGCACGCGCCTCTTCGTTTGTCCTTTCATCCCAGCCGTGAATGAAAAAAGCGGGCAGGTTATCCGACGACGACATGCCATCGAGCACGACCGCGTCTTCATCCACCCAGACAAGTTTACCTTCGGCCGTGCGCACGATGGCGAGCGGCGTTCGCTCCGTCACGCGCACGCGGAGTCCGTCCGGCAGGACGCGCGAAACGATGGCCCTGCGCACCCACGGCAGGCGCTCAATCTCCGCGCTGACCGAGGCCAAATCAATCTGCCAGACTCCCGTCTGCGCCGCCGCACGACGCACAACGCGCGTTATCTCCTGCGCGTTGGCGCGCGAAGTCGGATTAACGTCAATCACGCGCGCCTCAAAGAAAGAGGCAGAAGCAGCCGCACGATAACCCGCGAAGAGCAGCACGCCCGTCAGCACGGCCAGCGTCAACTTGCCAGCCAGCGGCAGATAGACCAGCACCTTACGCAGACCGCTACCGCGAGCGCCGCTGCTTGACCCTCCACGCTCGCGCCGCGCAGGCTTCTGTACAATCCCGCCGCCAGCGCGTCCCTTCCCGCCTGATGAACCGCGCTGCGACATTCTGGGTGTGACGACTTGCTCTTTCAATTCTTCTCTTCTCCCGGAGTCTGAAGCTCAGAGTCTGTAGTCTGTAGTTTGTCCTGCTCGTCGCCTGCGTCTGACTCCTGACTCTCTGCCGCACGCCACAACTCGACTTCGTATTCCAACTCGATGCCGTGTTCGCGCTTAACGCGTTCGCGTATCTCTTCGGCCAGCGCGAGAGCATCCGAGGCGCGAGCGTTCTCGCCGTCAGTGACGATAAAGTTGGCGTGAACGGGCGAGACGAGTGCGCCGCCGCGTCGCTCGCCCTTCATGCCCATCTCGTCAATAATCTTGCCTGTCCCGACAGGAGACCCCGGCGGATTCTTGAAGAAGCATCCGGCGCTGCGCGAGCCGTGCGGCTGCGTGGCGAGCCGTTTATTCTTGGCCTCCTTCATACGCGCCCCGATTTTCTCAGGGTCGTCCGGCTGCAAATGCAGCGTCGCGCCGAGCAGCAACTCTCCCTCACGGAAAGAGGTGTGGCGATAATCCCACTTCACTTCGCTTCCCGGCACTTCCAAGACCTTTCCTCCGCGCGCCACCCTCACTACTTCCGTCACCGTCCCGATCTCGTGCCCGTAAGCGCCCGCGTTCATCCAGAGCGCGCCGCCCACAGTGCCGGGGATGCCGCCCAGCCCTTCTATTCCGGCCAAACCTCTGCGCCCCGCGTCAATGCACAGTCGCGGCAGAGAATAGCCCGCGCTGACGGAAACGCGCTCGCCATCGAAACGCGCCTCGCCCTTCAACTCTTTCAAGCTCACGACGACGTAATGATGGTCTGCATCATCTGCCAGAACGTTGCTCCCTGAGCCGAGCGCACGCCATGCAATCCCTGCTTCGTCGAGCGCATGTACGACTGCCGCCGCCTGTTCTTCCGTCTGCGGCGAGATGACCCAATCAATCGCGCCGCCGACGCGCAGGGAAGTCAACTCCGCGAAGCGCCGCCCGCGTTCGGCGCGCACGCCCAAACGCGCGGAGATTTCTTCAATCTTCGCATCGCGCTCGGCCAGCTTCGCTTGTGTTTCAACTTCAGTAACAGGCATCACGCCTCACAGTCCGTCGTCCGACTTTCAAAACGCCAAAACGTTCAATCCCAAATTTCAACTCTCAAATCTTTAACTAGCCTCCCACGCCCTGCTCACGCAGCAGCGCGAGCAACTGATCGCCGACGCGCGTGATTGTTCCTGCGCCGAGCGTGACAACAAGGTCGCCCTCGCGCACCTGTTGGCGCAGGATTTCGGGAGCGGCGTCCAGTGGGCCAATATAATGAGCGTTCTTGTGTCCGTAGCTTTTAATCGCTTCCGTCAGCACACCGGCCGTGACGTTCTCAATCGGCTCTTCGCTCGCTGCGTAAATGTCCGTCACAAACAGCATGTCCGCGTTGTTGAAAGAGCGCGCAAACTCTTCCATCAAATCGTGCGTACGGCTGTAGCGATGCGGTTGAAAGAGGACGACGATGCGGCGGCCCGCGGAGCCAATCTTGGCGGCAGCCAGCGTCGCCTTAATCTCCGTCGGGTGATGCCCGTAATCGTCCACGACGAGCACGCCCGCCTCCTCGCCCTTGCGTTGAAAGCGCCGCTCCGCGCCCGTAAATTCCGCGAGTGCGCCCGCTATCTGTTCAAAAGGAATTTCGAGTTCGAGGCCGACGGCGATTGCCGCCAGCGAGTTATAAACGTTGTGCAAGCCCGGCACGCGCAAACTCACATCACCGATGACATCATTGCCGCGCCAGACCGTAAAGCTTGAGCCGAAGCCTTCATCGAAACGGATACCGTGTGCGGAAACATCGGCCTGCGCGCTCAAGCCGTAGGTCACGCGCCGTCGTTCGACGTGAGGGATAACGGCCTGCACGTGCGGATCGTCAAGGCACAGGATGGCCGCGCCGTAGAACGGCACTTTGTTGACGAAATCCTCGAAGCACTTGCGCACGTCCGTCATGTCCTTGTAGAAATCCATGTGCTCGCGGTCAATGTTGGTGACGACGGCAATCGTCGGCGTCAGCATCAGAAAAGAGCGGTCGCTTTCATCAGCTTCGACCACCATCAAATCGCTCTTGCCCAGTCGCGCGTTTGACCCGAAAGCTCCGACGACACCGCCGACGACAAACGTCGGGTCAAGGTTGGCATGACCGAGCACGGTAGCGACCATGGAGGTCGTCGTCGTCTTCCCGTGCGAGCCTGCGACCGCGACCGTTTGCGATTTCAAACGCATCAACTCCGCCAGCATCTCCGCGCGCGGAATGACGGGAATCGAACGCCTGCGCGCTTCAATAATCTCCGGGTTGTCCTCACGCACGGCCGTCGAGCGCACGACCACATGTGCATCTCCGACGTTCGCCGCCGCGTGTCCCTCCTTAAACTCAACACCCAATTCCCGCAAACGCTCCGTCACATTCGAACTCTTTAAATCCGAACCAGACACACGGAAGTTCAGATTGGCTAGCACCTCCGCGATGCCGGACATACCTATGCCGCCGATGCCGACGAAATGAACATGTTGAAAATGACGGAACATAACAAATCTGCGATTTTAGATTTTTGATTTGCGATTGAAATCTGACTTTTAAATCTGTAAAAGCGTTTCCTAACCTTATCCAATCAAAAATCGCAAATCTAAAATCTAAAATTTACTTCACCAACTCTTCCATCAACTCGACGGTCGCCGCTGCGGCGTCGCCGCGTGCAAGTTTGCGGCTGGCCTCTTCCATTCGCGCGATGTCGCCGGGCGCGCCCGTGAGTTTACTAATCTCCGCGGCGAGACGTTCGCCCGTTAAATCCTGCTGCAAGATCATGCGTGCAGCGCCCGCCGCTTGCAGCGCTTCGGCGTTCTTGCGCTGGTGGTCGTCGGCCGCGAGCGGAAACGGAATCATAATCGCCGCGCGTCCTGCCGCCACCAATTCCGCACTCGTCGTCGCTCCGGCGCGGCAGATGATCAAATCAGTCTGCGCGAAACTCCTGACCATGTCGTCAATATAGCGTCGCACGTCCGCACGTTCTTCCCAGCCAGCGTCCGCATAACCCTGCCGCACTTTCTCAAAATCGCTCTCGCCCGTCTGATGTGTGATGTGCAGCACATCGCGTTGCGCTTCCAGATGCGGGAGCGCTGCGACCATCGCTTCGTTAATCGCGCGTGCGCCCTGCGAGCCGCCGAAGATGAGCACCTCTATCTGCGCTGCGTCGTGTTGCCGCTCCGGGATTTCAAAGAACTCGCGCCGCACTGGATTGCCTGTCACAACACCTTTGCCGCGAAAGTATGCGAGCGCCGCTTCAAACGAGACGGCCGCCTTGTCAACGAAGCGTGCCAGCATGCGATTCGTGAAACCGGGCAGCGCGTTTGATTCCATCACGAGCGTCGGCACTTTCATCAGCGCCGCCGTCAAGAGCACAGGCCCGGAAACATAACCGCCCGCGCCCACCACCACGTCCGGCTTAAACTCACGGATCAAACGACGCGCCGCCAGAAAACTCTTCGGCAGCAACCACAGCCCGCGCACGCGCGCTCGCAGTCCGACGTTCTTCAATCCGGCGCTTTCAATGAGCATCAACTCGAAACCGGCCTGCGGGACGAGCCGCGTTTCCAACCCGCGCGCCGTGCCCACGAATCTCACTTCCGACTCAGGCGAGCGACGCATCACTTCCTTCGCCACGGCGATCCCCGGATAGATGTGACCGCCCGTTCCACCGGCGGCAATCAGCACGCGCATCCTGTTCATCCGAGACGCGGGCGTGCGGGCACGCGCAAGTGTGGCGAAAAATCTTTTATCTCCGCATCGCTGCGCCGTCCTCTCTCCGCGTCGAGTCCCTGTCTACGCATCTCCGCATCGCTCCCGGCGTACTGCGAAATATTCAGCAGGATTCCGACCGCCACCAGCGTCGGAACCAATGATGAGCCGCCATACGAAATGAACGGCAGCGGTATCCCCTTCGTCGGCACGAGCGACAGCACCACACTGATGTTAAAGAGCGCCTGCGCGACGATGCCCGTTATCAATCCCAGACCGAGCAGCATCCCGAACCTATCAGGCGCAAGCAGGGCCGCACGCGCCCCTCTCCACAACAGCACTCCGAAGACCGCGACGACCGCCAGCGCGCCAAACAACCCCAACTCTTCCCCTACGACCGCGAAGATGAAATCCGAATGAGCGAAGGGAAGAAAAAACATCTTCTGCTTCCCTTGCGCGAAGCCGAGGCCGTCCAACCCGCCGGAGCCGATAGCGATTAAAGATTGCACGACCTGAAAGCCTTTGTCCTGCGGGTCTGCCCAAGGGTCTAAAAACGTAATCATGCGCTGCAATCGCCACGGCACAAACAGAAGCAGTCCGGCGACTCCGACCAACGCCGGTGCGGCAGCCATTCCCAGATGCAGCAGCCTGACTCCGGCCGTAAAGCACATCACTATGCAGACGACCGCCAGCATCAGCGCCGTTCCCAGATCAGGCTCGGCCACAATCAACAATGCGTACAATCCTGTCACACCGACACACGGCAGAAACGTTCTCAACAGAGAGCCTTCCTCGCCAGCGCGCTTTTCCAGAAAGTAGGCTAGGAAGATTGCCACCGCCAGCTTCGATAGCTCCGAAGGTTGAAGCGAAAAGCCCGCCAGCCTAATCCAACGATGCGCCCCGTTAATTTTCGGAAACGCGAACACGCCGACCAGCAGCAACAACGTCACAGCCATCAGTCCATAAACAACACGACGGTCGCGCAAGCGCTGGTAGTTAAACTGCATCGCCACGAGCATCGCCGCGAAACCAATCGCCGTCCAGATGCCCTGCTTGATAACGTAGTGATACTGATTGCCATTCTCTTCGGCAGCGGTCACGGCCGAAGCGCTATAGACCATCACGATGCCAAACAGCGCCAGCCCTGCCGTCGCCGCAAACAACCATTTATCAGCCTGTAGCTTTCTCGCCATAACAACCTAGTCCAAAGCCCAATGTCCAAAGTCCAATGTCAAACAGCCGGTTCACGACTTTGGACCTTGGACATTAGACTCTGGACTTCGCTTTTAAAGACTTGCCCGCGATGCTCGAAACTCTGGAACATGTCGAAGCTGGCGCAGGCCGGAGCGAGCAGCACCGTGTCGCCCTCGCTTGCCGCCGCAAACGCGCGTCGAACGGCGTCTGCCATATCGTTTGCGCGTTCCGTCTCCGCATCATCTTTTAGTTCCGCTTCAATCGTTGCGGCGTCCTCGCCGATGAGAATCAGCCTGCGCACGCGCTCGCGAACGAGCGGCGCAAGCGGCGCATAGGGAGCGCGCTTGCCGCGCCCGCCGAGGATGAGCACTACCTTGCCGTCCTCTCCGGCAAATGCTTCGAGCGCCTTGAGTGTGGCGTCAACGCTGGTCGCCTTCGAATCGTTGTAAAACTTCACGCCGTCAATCACTGCCACCTGTTCGAGCCGGTGTTCAACTGGACGAAACTTGCGAACCGTTTCGCGCATCGAACCGGGCGCAGCGCCGCAAGCCAGCCCCGCTGCCAGCGCCGCCAGCACGTTCTCCACGTTATGCAGTCCGCGCAGTTGCATTTCATCGCGCATCATCAAGACGCGCTCGCCCTCTCCAGTCCGCGAAACTATCTCGCGCCCGCCGCGCAGGAATAGTCCTTCCTCCAATTCGCGCCTCACGCTAAACAGCACGACATGCGCGCTCACCCCCCCGGCCCAGGACGAGACGATTTCATCGTCCGCGTTGAGAATCGCCACATCATTTGCCGTCTGGTTGCGAAAGATGCGATGCTTCGCCGCCGCGTAGTCCATCACAGTCTCGTAACGGTCCATGTGATTCGGCGTCACGTTCAAACAGAGCGCGACCGTCGGATGAAAATTAACAATCGTCTCCAACTGAAAACTCGAAAGCTCTGCCACCGTCCACCCGTCATCGCTCGAACTCTCGACCATCGAAACAAGCGGCGTCCCTATATTGCCGCCCACCTGCACGCTCAACCCCGCGTCTTTCAAAAGCTCTCCGATGAGCGTGGTGGTCGTCGTCTTTCCGTTCGTGCCTGTGATACCGACGATGCGCCCGCGCATGAAACGCGCGGCCAGCTCAACCTCTCCGATAACTTGCGCGCCCGCCCGCTCCGCATAACGAATCGGAATACTCGCCGTCGGCACGCCCGGACTCACAACTACAAGCTCAAGCTGGTCCAGCAGCCACGTCGGCACATCGCCCGCTATCAGGCCGACGCCAGAAGCCTTCAGCGCCAGCGTTTCCGCCGGCCACTCCGCGACCGGCTTCCTGTCGTTGAGCGCCACGACTGCGCCGCGCTCTATCAGAAACCTCGCGCAGGCAATCCCGCTGCGCGCCGCGCCCATCACCAGAACTTTCTTTCCAGCAACTTCCAAATCAATTCCAGACCGTTAAAATCAGCGCAGCTTCAGCGTTGACAAACTTAAAAGAGCAAAGAGAATCGCCAGTATCAGAAAGCGAAAGACGACCTTCGATTCGCGCCAGCCCTGCAACTCGAAATGATGATGCAGCGGCGACATCTTAAAGATGCGGCGGCCCGTCATCTTGAAGGAAGTCACCTGAATCATCACAGACATGGCTTCGATGACGAAGACGCCGCCCACCATCAACAGCACAAACTCCTGCTTTGTGAGCACGCCGATAGTGCCGATTGCACCGCCGATGGCGAGGCTGCCGACATCGCCCATGAAGACTTCAGCAGGCGGCGCGTTGTACCAGAGAAAGCCAAGGGAAGCTCCGGCCATCGCTCCGCAGAAGACCGTCAACTCCGCGACCTCCGGCTGATGCACAAGCCCTAAGTAGTCCGCGAAGCGCTTGTCGCCGCTGATGTAGGTCAACCCCGTCAAAGCAGCCATCGCGATAAACGTCACGCTGATGGCTAATCCGTCCAGCCCGTCCGTCAAATTCACGGCGTTTGAAGCGCCCATCAGCACGACGAGGATAAACGCCGCGTAGAGCCAGGGCCCTATGGAACTGACGCCGCCCGGCACAGACGTTAACTTGAAGAACGGGATGTTGACGTTCCAGGCGTAAGTGCCGGAAAAGTAGAGCGCGGCCCAGACGCCGACGGCTATCAAAAACTGTGCTGCAAGTTTCTGCTTGCCCGTTAAGCCAAGGCTCCGTTTCTTCGCCATCTTCGCGTAGTCATCTGCAAAACCGATGGCTGCGAAACAGACCGTGGCAATCATCACAATCCAGATGTAGAGGTTCGAGAGTCTGGCCCAGAGCAGAGTGGAGATGATGACGGAGCCTATAATCAGCACGCCGCCCATGGTCGGCGTGCCGCGCTTCGCCATGTGTGCCTGCGGCCCTTCTTCGCGAATCTGCTGCCCGACGTTCCAGTTCTTTAACGCCTGTATAACTTTTCCGCCGAACACAAGCGAGATGAGCAGCGCCGTAATCGAAGCATACGCGGTGCGAAACGTGACGTACTGAAAAACGTTCAGCGCCTTGACGAGATAAGACTCCCCATCCTTCAGCCGATTAAAGAGCAACTCGTAGAAGATGTAATAAATCATGGAGTCAGGAGTCAGCAGAATCGAACATCAAAGAAAACGAGCTTGCAGCATCTTCACTTTCATCTTCCGAATTCCGCCTTATCGAACCTCTTCCCCTCCCACGACCGGGAATCGGTCGCGGAGCATTCGCACTACCTTGTCCGTTTGCACGCCGCGCGAGCCTTTGACCAGCACTAGGTCGCCTTCCCTTAGCTCACCGGCCAGAGCAGCCGCAGCCTCTTCCGACGTTTCAAAGAAGCGCGCCGCTTCCCTGCTCATTCCAGCCTCGCGCGCTCCCTCTACGAGTTGCAGCCCAAGCCCGCGCACGCCCCACAGAAGATTGATTCCGGCCCCGGCTATCTCGCGCCCCGCCTCGCGGTGCATCCTTTCGCCTTCAGGCCCAAGTTCCAGCATCTCTCCTGCAACTACTATGCGCCGCTGCGCCTTGGCCTCCGTTTCCGCGATAGCGCGGACGATGCTCAGCAGCGAGCGCGGGTTTGAGTTGTAGGAATCGTCAACGACCGTAAAGCCCGCTGCAAAATCAATCACCTCGCCGCGCATCTGCGGCGGTTTGACGCTCCGCAAAGCCAGCGCAATCTCTTCGGGCTTAATGCCGAGACAGGTTGCGACGGCTGAAGCCGCCAGCGCGTTCATCAGGTTGTGCCTGCCCGCCATCGGCAGCATCGCCTCCGCCTCGCCTAGAGGCGTACGCAAATTGAAACTACTCCGGCCAAAGCGCGTCGTATCAATACGCGTCGCCATCACGTCCGACTCGTTTTCAATACCGAATGTCAAAATCGGCCCGGCGTGTTTCTCACGCATCGCGATGACAAAAGGGTCATCCGCGTTGAGCACGGCCGTTCCTCCGGGTTTTAGTCCTTCAACGAGTTCGGCCTTCGCCGCCGCTATATTTTCAATCGTGCCGAGATATTCAAGATGCACGGGCGCAACCAGCAGTTCGACGCCGATGTCGGGCGGCGTAATCTTGCATAGGCGCTGAATCTCGTGGGTCGGGGAAGACATCCCCATCTCAAGCACGGCGATGTCAAACTGCGAAGGCTCGCGTCCATTAGTCACCATCTGCAAGACTGCGAGCGGAAGGCCGAGTCCGTTGTTGTAGTTGCGCTCGCTCTTGAGCACGCGCCGTCCGGCCGCCTTGAGCAAGTGCGCAGTCAACTCTTTGGCCGTCGTCTTGCCCGCGCTTCCCGTTATGCCGACGACGGGCCGCGCCCAAGCTTCATAAACTTTGCGCGCCAACTGCTGCAACGCAGCAATAGCATCCTCAACCATCAGCAAGCGACTTTGAAAAGCCTGCAAAGCTGCATCGCTCTCGACGTGGTCAAGGCGCGCGACGGCGGCTATCGCGCCGATTTCAAAGGCTTGCGGAATAAACTGGTGTGCGTCCGCAAAATGGCCGTTGAAACCGGCGCGCTCGTAGTCCGCCTGCGACAGGGCGAAGAAGAGTTCGCCCGGCTCGACCGAGCGCGAGTCAATTGAGAAACCTTTTATTTCTTTGTCAAGGAACTCGGCCGCGCCCGCTTCCGTGGTCGCGCCCATCAAACTTGCCGCCTCTTTAATCTTCACGCCTGCACGCAGCCTCTTTCCTGTAGCAAGATTTTCATGGCTCGCTCTTATCTTGCCCACAGCCGCGCGCGGCGGTCAACCTTCGTCAACGACGACGCTCAACATAACGATTAAATGCTTCCGCATCCCGCAAGAGGCCCGCCCCTTCGACAACGCCGACGCCCTCCTCCGCTTCGACCAGAAGCTTCTCCGTCATCATCCTTTTCTCGCCGGAGAGAGCGCCTGAAGCCTTCTGCGCCGCGCGTATGCGCCGCAAACGCTGCCGGCAGGCGATGACCCTACTTCTGACTCCATGCTCCGCGTGCTCGTGTCTATGACCATTTGGGGGTGTCATAATTATTTTCAATTTTAGATTCTGGACTTTAGATTAGAAGACCGACAGCTTCTTGACCTTCATTCCAGACCCGGCAGTGCACAATCAAAAATCCTGAAATCTAAAATCCAGAATTCCCTTCAGCCGCTTCTCCCGAATTCAATGCGGACGATTTGTCCTGCGTCAACTTCCGTGCCCGCGCCGGGGCTTTGTTTGAGTGCGCGTCCTTCGCCGCTCGCTTCCAGTTGCAGACCGAGTTGCGCGCAGACGCGCGCAGCATCACGCACGCTGCGCCCGCGCAAATCGGGCATCACGATGGCACGACGGCTCGCCGTCGTGTAAACAATCTCGTTGAGTCCTGCGCGCCCGTCTCCGTACGCAACGTCTGGCAGCGTCGCAAGCTGCTCGGCTCGCTCGCGTTCCTGCTCGGCGCGTATTCTTTCGGCGGCAGCACTGCTCATCTGCGCGAGCAGTCCCGGCGCTGGCACTGACTTGAATTCCGTGTCGGGCGCGACATTCATCTCCGGCAAAATCTGCTCCGCTATCTCGCGGAAAACAGGGGCCGCAACATCGCCGCCGTGATACGCGCCCAAAGGCTCGTCAATCACGACGATGATGACGACCGACGGATTCTCCACAGGCGCGAAGCCGACGAACGAGCCTATGAATTTCGTCTTCGAGTAGGCGCGCGTCTGCGGGTCAATCTTCTGCGCCGTGCCGGTCTTGCCAGCCGCCGTGTAGCCGTTCAGTTGCGCCAGCTTGGCCGTTCCGTTCAGCGTCACGCCTTCCAGCATGCGCCGCAACTCTCTGGCCGTCTCAACTTTAACGACGCGACGCTGCTCCGGCTGAGCCTGATAAACCAGCGAGCCATCAACGCCGCGAATTTCGCGCACCAGATGCGGCTTAACGCGCACGCCATCATTTGCCAGCGCCCCAAACGCCGCGGCCATCTGCACAGGCGTCACGCCCACCTCCTGCCCCATTGCTATCGAACCCATCGAAGACGGCTGCCATCTGGCAACAGGACGCAGCAACCCGATTGTCTCGCCCGGCAACTCCACACCCGTCTTCGACCCGAAGCCGAAGCGCTTCATGTGTTCGTACATCTCTTCGTCGCCGACCTGCCTGCCAAGCTTAATGGCCGCCACGTTGCTCGATTTAGCCAGCGCCTCTGCGATAGTCAGGCTGCCGAACGCATGATGGTCGTGCACGATCCGGCCTGCCACGTTAATCGAACCCATCTGGCAATCAATGCGGTCAGTCGGCTTCACCAACCCCTTTTCGATGGCCGCCGAGAAAGCGACAATCTTGAAGGTTGAGCCCGGCTCATAAATATTTTGTAGCGCCTGATTGGTGCGCGCCTCCGGGGATGAAGCACGAACGTCGTTCGGGTCAAAGGTCGGCGCGTTAGCCAGCGCCAGAATCTCGCCCGTGCGCGGATTGAGCACGATGGCTGTGCCCGATTTCGCACGCGAGCGTTCGACCGCCGCAAGGAGCGCTTGCTCCGTGCGGTACTGGACCATCTGGTCTATCGTCAGTAGGACGGTCTGGCCCGGTTGTGCTCCGACCTTGAAGCTCGCGTAAGATTCGCCGCGTGCGTCTCTCTGTACGAAGACTTTGCCTGCCTCGCCCTGTATGCGCTCGTTGTAAAACTGCTCGACGCCGCCAAGGCCAACTTCGTCAAGCCCTACAAAACCTAGGACGTGCGACGCCAACTGTCCGTTCGGATAATGGCGCTTCGACTCCTTATATGAATAGATGCCCTTTAATCCGAGCGCCTTCACGGCGTCAGCCGCGTTGTCATCCAGCTTGCGCGCAACCCACGCGAATTTCCGTTTCGATTCCTGCGCTTCCCTCAAACGCGCTGCGAGCACGGCCTTCTCCACCTTCACCAGCGGCGCAAGCCGCGCGGCCATCTCTTCCACATTCTGAATCTCGCCGGGGACGACGAAAAAGGATTCGGCGTTGATGCTGCGCGCGAGTTCGCGCCCCTGCCGGTCGAGCACGAGGCCGCGCACAGGGCTTGTGTCCAGATCGTTCTGCTGCTGCACGAGGGCGCGTTTTTTCAGCCAGTCGTGCTGCGCTGTTTGCAGATAAACGAGTCGCACTCCGATGGCGAGCATCCATGCGGCCAGCGTCAGGGAAACAATCAACGCGCGGCGGTGCGAAGTGTCAGGGCGGGCTTTAGCTGAAGCGGCGTTGCGTCGTGCGCGCATCTTTCGTGGTTGATTCCTTCTGTGGATTCACGCGTGAGGGAGCGCCGTGATCCAGTTACACGCGTGAGCGGAAAACTTTCAAATCAAAATCTTCTTCGGAGCATGCGCTCTCGGCGGCGGCCGGGGAGACAGCAGCGAGACTCTTTACTGCGGCCGGAAAATCAACGACCAAGCGAAGCCGCCGGACTGACGAAAGCCGGAGCTAAACGCGTCGGCGCGCTGGCAGCACTCTTCGCCGTTTCAATCTGTGCCGACTGAACAGGCTGAAGACCGATTTCACGCGCCGCGCTCTCCAGCCTTGAGGGGGCGACAAGTTGTTCACGCTCCAACAGCAGGCGACGCTGCTCGTCAAGTAGTTGTTCCTGCTGGCGTCGCAGAGTTTCCGTCTTGTAACCGTATTCGACGGCCGCGAAGTGTTGGCCCGCAGCGAAAACGAAGCCGCCCGCCAAAGTCAATCCGCAGAAAAGCAGAAGGGCCAGACGCTTCATTGCGGGCCAGTCGCGTTCGCGGTGGATGGTGTAGTTCAACTGGTGCGCTGGTAATCTTCTCATCAGGGTCTTCGGCCTCTTATCAGTTCAGGTCAATTGCTGGCAGCCCGGAATCAATTTATTGTGCTTCGCTTGCTGCGTCCATCGTCTGCTGCGCGCTTTGAAGTGAGCATGGCTCAGGTTAAAGCTTACGGCAGGCCCTTAGTTTGGCGCTCCGCGCGCGCGGGTTTTCCTCAATTTCAATCTCGCCCGGAACAACGGGCCGGCGTGTCAAAATCTCAACCGCCCTGCGCGCCCCGCAAGCGCAAACCGGGATGCGCGGCGGACACTCGCAATGTCCGCTCAGACGGCGCAACGTCTGCTTCATAATGCGGTCTTCAAGTGAATGAAAACTGATGGCAGCAAAGCGTCCGTCAGTCTCTAAAAGATCAATTGCGCTCTCAACGAATTCGCCTAATCCCTCAAGCTCGCTATTGACTGCGATGCGCAGGGCTTGAAAGGTTTTCGTAGCCGGATGGATGCGCTCTGTCTTGCGGTGGCCCACGGCGCGCGCTACCAGTTCGGCCAACTCGCGCGTCCGTTTAACCGGCTCTCCACGCTCGCGCCTTTCAACTATCCAACGAGCAATGCGACGCGAACGCCGCTCCTCCCCGTACTCGAAAATAATGCGCGCAATCTCTTCCTCGGAAAGTTGCGCCAGCAAATCGGCGGCCGTCTCTTCGTCGCTTTCAGCGTCCATACGCATATCGAGCGGCGCGTCCTGACGGAAGCTGAAGCCTCTCTGAGCGGCGTCGAACTGAAGCGAGGAGACGCCCAGATCAACCAGTATCCCACTCACAACATCCACGCCCATTTCCGCCACCACGCGCCCCATCTCGCGAAAGTTGGCGTGGACACCCTGAAAGCGGTCTCCGAATCTGGCTAGCCGCTCAGTCGCAAAGGCTAGGGCTTCGCGGTCGCGGTCAATACCGATGACACGCGCCTCGTCCGAAGCTTCGAGAATTGCCTCGCTGTGTCCGCCCATTCCGAGCGTGCCGTCAACGAACAGCCCGCCGCGCTCAGGCAGGAGCAAAGCAATCGTCTCTGGTAACAACACGGGGCGATGGGGCGCGCCCATGCCCCCCATGAGCGCAGCCATCAACACCGCCCCGTGGTCTCAAAGAACTGTAAAAAGCCTGGTGATAAGTGATGAGTGATGAGTATTGAGCAACAGAAATAAGGTTTTAACTCATCACGCATCACTCATTACTCATCACTGCTTGTTAGATTCCGAGGCGCGCGATTGCAGCCTCGTCCTCTTCCGTGTATGGGTCTGAGAGTAGCCGCTGCTGGAATTTTTCCAACTCCCAGACTTCAAGGTATGTCAAATAACCGAGCACGGCCACGTCGCCGTAAATGCCGGCGCTCTTTCTCAGTAGGGGGTGAATCAGGATGCGCCCTTGACCGTCGAGCGTCGCCTGTTGCCCGTAATAGTTGGTGCGGTCAAGGAACTTGCGCCGGGCCGGGTCCATCGAGGGCAGTAGCGCTAACCGCTGCTCGATGGACTCCCATTCCGGCAGGGGATAAATCCGCATGTTTTCGCCCGTCAGGCTCGTCACGTAAACCTCCGCCCCGTGCTTGTCTTCCACAATCCGGCGAAACGGGGTCGGCACTTTCAGACGACCTTTAGAGTCAATCCGGGCTGTGTAATTTCCTCGCAGCATAGGGTTTCGGAGGGATGGAGGGGGCGCGGAGTGCTTAAACCTTTAAGTAAAACTTTAATCACACGACACAAGCTGCTCAGAAAAGCCCACTTCCGGCCACTTTTCTCCACCCGCGGCGCATAGTACGCCCCTCCTTAAGGACTGTCAAGAAGAAAAAAACTGTTTGACAGAGATTTTTTAAGCACGAAATGGTGTAAGAATCAGGGTTTAGAGTGATTTTTGAGCGGAGTCTTAAGCAGTAGGAGGCTCTAAAGCGCTCGAAAAGTGAACGCTTGCGGGTCGCATTTGATAGCCAAGCTTGAGAGCATCATGTATAGTGCGCCATGCCTTTACATAATTAGAGACTGAAACGAAGAGTGGGTTGAATGGAGACAAGTTTCGGCGGGCTTCTCCTCTTCGGCGCGCTGGCCGCACTGGCGAATCTGGTTGGTGGACTACTGTTGACCTCGCCCGGCGCAGTGGGCCGCCTTGACGAGCGCTTTCTAAAATATCTGGTGGCGCTTGGCGCTGGCTTTATGCTGGCGGCAATCTTTATCGAAATCGTGCCGGAAACCGTCTCCATCTGGACTGAAAACCTGACGGGCGAAGCTGCCGCAGAAGCTGTCCTGGGAGCGATGACGCTCCTTCTGGCGGGCTATTTAATCATACAGCTTTTCGAGCACACCATTGCTCCGCACTTTCATTTCGGTGCTGAAACTCACCCGGAGCACGTCATTCGTCCGTCGGCAGCCTATACGGCGCTCGGCGGTTTGATGATTCACACCTTTTTTGACGGGGTTTCCATTGCAGCCGCTTTTCTGGTCAATTTCAAGGTCGGGCTTCTGGTCTTCATCGCAATTCTGCTGCACAAAGTGCCCGAAGGTTTTACGGTGGCTTCAATCATGCTGGCATCGGGCCGTTCGCCTGCTAAAGCGCGGACGGCCAGCATTGTGATTGGGCTGGCAACGTTTGCGGGGGTGATAACGGTCGCCCTGCTCAAGACTAAAATCCATTCGGCTGTCGCCTATGCGCTGCCCTTCTCGGCGGGAGTCACGCTGTATGTCGCGGCGAGCGATCTGATTCCTGAAGTTAATCATAAGGAAGAAAAGAATCCTATAGTTTCGATTGTGGTCTTCGGCGGCGTCGCGTTCTTTTATCTGCTGCATCGTTTGATTGAAGGTTGAGAGGGCGGCTCTCCGGGCGTTAACGGGCGGTCGAAGAGATGCTGCAATCTTCGTTTGATGTGAGCGGGGCAGTTTTGATGTGCGAGCGCGAATTGGTATGATGGTTTCATTGAACAGAAATAATCGAAAGTTTGCTTTAAGGGTAGTTCTGCTGTTGGTGTGTGCGCTGACGGGTGTCGGCCTCTCGCGCACCGTTACGGCTCAATCGCCTCTGCCGCCGCCAAACCCTTTCAGGTTCGTCAACGATTTCGCGGGCGTCATTGACGCGCCGACGAAAGAGCGGATGGAGAACATTTTCATTAACCTGAAACGGCGAGCCAACATAGAGTTTGCGGTTGTCACGGTCAGGACAACGGGCGAGCAGCAGATTTATGATTATTCGCTGGCGGTCGCACGCGGTTGGGGCATCGGCTCGAAGGAAGACGAACAGAACGGCCTGCTGCTCTTAGTGGCAATTGACGACAGGAAGTATCAGATGCAGGTCAGCCGTCATCTTGAAGGCGACTTGCCGGACGGAATGGTCGGAGAGGTTGGCCGTCGTATGCGCGAGCCTTTCCGCGCCGGGAACTATAGCGAGGGATTGGCGAAAGCAGTCGAAACCATTGTTGCCACGCTCGGACAGAGTCGCGGATTCAATCTCGAAGGGATAGACCAGAGTCAGGCTTATCGCAGGACAGAACGCTCTCAACCGCGCGGGTCGGTCGTTCGGGGATTAAATTTTCCGAAAGCCTGCCTCTTCATGCTGATTATTATTTTTGTCATCTTCATTTTTTCGAGAGGCGGCAGAGGCGGCGGCGGTGGCGGCGGATGTTTGAACATGTTTCTGCTGGGGTCGCTTTTGAATAGCATGGGCTCGCGTTCGAGCGGATGGGGCGGCGGTGGCTTCGGCGGTGGAGGTGGCTGGGGCGGTGGCGGCGGCGATAGCGGCGGCAGCGGTGGCTTTGGCGGCTTCGGCGGCGGTGGAGATTTCGGCGGCGGCGGCGCGGGCGGCGATTGGTAGTCTGCGCTGGAGAGCGCGGTTCAGGAATCAGGTAACGAAGAGATCGCGGCGCGTGATTTGTTACTCTTGATTTTTGGTGAGCAGCTTTCGTTTAATTGTGCAAGGGTGCGACGCGCGCCGGTAGTTGAGTTGAATAAAGATGTCTAAAAGAATCGTTCAGGAGGCGCTCAATCATCTGGTGGATGATCTGCGCGCAACGCACGGCGACAATCTAGCTTCGGTGGTGCTGTATGGCTCTGCGGCGGCGCGCCACCAAGTCGAGTTGCGCTCGGACTACAATCTGCTGATTGCCTTGCAGCGCATCACGCCGGAAGATTTGCGTGTGGCCCAAGCGCCCGTACGTGAATGGCGACGGCTGGGCCACCCGCTGCCTGTCTATTTCACAATCGGAGAATTGCGCGACGCGGCGGATGTCTTTCCGATAGAGTTTCACCAGATGGAGAAGGCGCGCATCGTGCTCTACGGGGCGGACCCGTTTGCGGGCCTTGAATTTTCTGACGTTAATCTGCGTCATCAAACGGAGTATGAGTTGAGAAGCAAACTGCTGCAACTGCGGCGACTCTATATTCCGGCGTCAGTTTCGGCCGAGAGGCTGACGGGTTTAATGGCTGATAGTCTCAGTAGTTTTGCGGCGCTCTTCCGTGCGGTGCTGCTGCTAAGTGGAGAAGAACCGCCCGTTGCGAAGCCAGACTGCGTGCGTGCTACAGTCCGCAAGCTCAAGCTCGACGGCTCGCCTTTCGAGCGCATCTTCGCTCTGCGGGCGAGCAATGATGCAGACTTGACGGAACGAGAAGCAAACGAGATCTTTGCCGCTTACCTTGCACAGATAGAGCGCGTCATAGAGGTGGTCGATCTGATGGCCGGAGACGCACAACAACAGCAAGCGCGTGCCTGATGAATTATCTATGAATCATCCCGTGGAGGATGATTCGCTAATGACTCTGCTTAGGAAAGCGAGTCGGTTTTTAACAACATGGAGAAGAAAGATGAATAAGAGAAGAATGTTGCTGCTGGCTCTCGCAGTTCTGGTGTCTGTAGCGGCTAGCGGGTGCGGCTACAACACGCTTCAAAGCAAGCAGCAGAACGTCAAGGCCAAGTGGGCCAACGTTGAAAGTCAGCTTCAACGTCGCGCCGATCTGATTCCGAATTTGTTTGAAGCCGCGAAGGCTGCGGGCGTGCAGGAGCAGGAGGTTTTTAACAACATCGCTGCCGCGCGTTCGCGCCTGCTGAACGCGACGAGCGCTGCTCCGGCTGGTGAAGGCGGCGACAAGTCGCCGGAGCAGAAGCAAGCCATCATAGATGCCAACAATAGTTTCGGCGGAACGATTGGCAGGCTGCTGTCTTTGACTGAAAACTACCCGACCTTGCGTTCCAGCGAAAGCTTCCAGAAGTTTCAGGATTCTCTGGAAGGAACGGAGAACCGTATTAACACTGCGCGCACGGACTATAACAGCGCCGTGCAGGACTACAATACGACGCGCGGAAGTTTTCCGACCGTCATCGGCGCTAAGATTTACGGCTTCAAGGAAGAGCCTTACTTCAAGGCCGACGAAGGCTCCAAGCAAGCGCCGAAGATTGACGCCAACTCCGTGCGTCAGAACAGCGGCGCGAAATAATTAAACGGGTCAGGGACGCCCCAAAGGCGGCCTGACCAGCGTTTGTTAAAGAGGCGTGCAAAAGCCCTCAGATTTGAAATCAAATCGGAGGGCTTGCACGCCTCTCGTTGTTCAGAGTTGATGGGAAATCTCTGTTGTCGAACCTGATTCTAAAAGCCGCGCGAGCTGCACATTGCGCAGTGGTCGCAGGGCTTGCCGCCCGGTTCAAGCTCGCAGGTCTTGGCGCTCTCGAAGAAGTCAACGAGTTCGGAGACGGTCGCCTCTTCGACGCCGAATTTTTCATGGCTCGGATGTGTGGCCGGAACATACATGCCGCTCAGACGCGTCGAGCGTGTGACGGGCGCGGCGTCTGCGTTTGTTGATTTCGCTGCTCTCGAATCCTGATAACGCGCAGGGCCGGGCCTCTGGTTCGCGGTGGTTGTATCTGCGAGCGGGAGGTTGGATTCGATTTGGGCTAGGCGTTGCTGGAGTTCGGCGAGGCTCTGGCGCAGCGCTGCGAGTTCCGTGTTGACTTCGATTGCTTCGGAAGGCTGCGAGGTTTTACGCTCTGCGCTTCCGGCGACGCGGCGCGCGATGCGCTCGGCCAATTGTCTTACCTGCTCTTGCTCGTCGCTCACGCGCGCCTCCTTTATGATTGGTCTCTGTGCAAATCAATAGTATCAACGACGCCGACGATCGCGGAATCAATGGCAGCGCCGGCTTCACCCGTCGCGGCCGTGGAAGCGCCCCAGCCTTCCTGCACGATGATGACGACATCGCCCGCCCCAGCATCCACGGAATCGAGCGCCAGTATCGTATTGCTCATCTCTTCGCCTTCGGGCGTGATTTGCTGACAGAGCATGATGCGTGCGTTCTGGTAGCGAAAGTTTTTCTGCGTGGCGACGACGTTGCCGAGCACGCGTGCGAGAATCATCCCGGAAATCCTCCGTTCGTCACGTGGCTTTCGGAATCAACGATGGCGATGATGGTGCAATCGGTCGGAGTATCTTCTCGCTTGAAGGGGAAGCTGGCCTCCTTGCCTCTGCACCAGAAGACCAGTTCGCCAACGCCTGCGCCGACCGAATCGAGCGCGACGAGAGGCTTGCCCTGCGGCTCAAGGCGCGCGTTCAAAGATTGCACGACGAGCAGCTTGCGCCCCTCAAGAGAATCATTCTTGACGGTAGCGACAACCGTTCCGATGACGCGAGCAAGTTGCATTCAGGAATCCGAGATGTCAACCGTATCAATAACGCCGACGATGGCCGCGTCAATGGGCACGTCTTTCATCCCCTGCGCGAGGCGTGCGCTTGAGCCTGCGACGACGAGCACGCGCTCGTGGAAGCCAGCGCCGACCGTATCAACGGCGACGACGTAGCCGCTCATATCCGTCCCGTCAGTATTGAGGGGACGCACGATGAGCAGTTTCTTTCCCAGCAACCGCTCGTCCTTCTGCGTGGAGACGACAGTGCCGAGGATGCGCGCGATAATCATAAGCAAGTGATGAGTGATGAGTAATGAGTAATGAGTGAAAGAGAGTTATTAGCTCATCACTCATCACTCATCACTTCTTTACCCGTTATTGCCGATGGGCAGAGCGTCGTCAACGCTGCCGTGCGGGCGCGGGATGACGTGGACGCTGACAAGTTCGCCGACGCGACGTGCGGCGGCAGCGCCAGCATCCGTTGCAGCCTTCACGGCCGCGACGTCGCCGCGAACGATGGCCGTCACAAAGCCAGCGCCGATTTTCTCGTAGCCGATGAGTGTGACGTTGGCGGCCTTCACCATCGCGTCCGCCGCTTCAATCATCGCCACCAGACCTTTCGTTTCAACCATGCCGAGTGCTTCTTGTGGCATTAAAGATTCTCCTGTCCAATGATAGTGGATGAAAACTTTGCTTGCTTGAAATCCGATTGTGACAGCTTCCGCCGTCTCTCGCAACACGAGCGACGAACGAGTTCGTCATCCCTGCGCCGTCCATGACTAACGGCTAGACGACTAAAACTGTATTTCCTTAATTCTGCAACCGCGCTGCCTGACTCAGTAGCTCCACCAGCTCGTCTCTCGTCAAAGCGATGCGGCCAGCGCCGTTGCTTGAAGACTTGATGCTCGAAGCTGCTGGCGGGCGTTCGCCTGTCGAGCATGTCAGGCGCGTCTCGTGCAGGTAGCCGCAAGCCTGACACCGCGCGCCCTCGTCCAGATAGCCCGCTGCCTCGCGCACGTTAATCAGCTTCTCTATGGCGTCGGCCGGAAGACTGCGCGAGCCTCCGAGCAGCCTTGAGAGGATTGTGATTTTCGCCGTGTGCTCAAGGGTTTCGAGGCGGTCAAACGCCTGCCACAAGTCTGCGCCGTAGGCGACCGCGCCGTGATTCGCCATCAGGAGCGCGTTGTGGCTCTTGATGAGCGGGCGCATCGCTTCGGTCAACTCATTGGTCGAAGGCGTGCCGTAGTCTGCGAGCGGAACGCAGCCCAAGGTCAGTATCACTTCAGAGAGAATCGGCTGGTCAATCGCTAAGCCTGCGACGGCAAAGGCCGTCCCGTGCGGCGGGTGTGCATGACAGACCGCGTTCACGTCCGCGCGCTCGCGGTAAATCAAGAGGTGCATCGCAAGCTCGCTTGAAGCCTTGCGGTCGTTGAGCGGCTTGCCCTCTATGTCTGTGACGGCGAGCGAGTCTTCCGTCATGCGGCCCTTGCAGGTCATCGTCGGCGTAGCAACGATGCGCCCATCGTTCAAGCGCACACTGATGTTGCCGTCCGAAGAGACGACGTAAGAGCGCTCATACATCAACTGCCCGACGCGCACTATCTCGCGCCGCGCCGTCTCCTCATTCATGTATCACTCGCCAGTCCTGCTCGACCTCGGTAATGTTCGCCGTACACTGGAACAGATAACGGTGCGCGTAATAATAGCCGGAGCAACTGTAATCAACCGTCACCCACAGAGAGATGGGCCAACCATCCTGCGTCGCCGGGCGAAACTCTATGCGCTCTGCCGCACGCATCGCATCGGCTGCAAACTCTTCGGTCGCCTCCGACACCAACTCAACCGCCGAGACGCTTCCATCCTTGTCAAGCAGCGCACGAAGGCGCAGCCTATCAATCGCGCCCTTCGAGCGCGCGACCGGCTCCGTATAATTCGGCGTGGGAATCTTGCGGACGACGAGCCACGTGCGGCTCTGCTGGCGCGGCGGCGGCGCGGCCGAACTGCGCACCTTCCGCCACGGCAAGTTAAACGCAGATACCAGCAGCACCAGCAGCAAGCCGACTTTCAAAGTCAACACGAACGGCACAACCCGCTTCAGAAATCCTGCACACATCTTATTTACTCCCGTCGCTTACTGCTACAACTCCTGCTCATCGCGCTGCACGATTTCCTGATAAACGGAAACGCTCTGCGGGTTCGTCGTGCTGCTGCCCTGCGGCCGCGCCAGAAAATAGGATAATGATTCGAGCGAGATGGTTAAGTCAACATTTTTCACCTTCACGTCGAGCCGCGTGCGCAAACGTACGGGCGCGAAATTCAGCACCGCCTTGACGCCCGCCGCCATCACCTGATTCAAGACGCTTTGCGCCACGCGCGCCGGAACCGCAATCACGGCGACATCAATCGCCTCCTCGCGCACCACACGCTCCATCTTCTTCACATCGTAGATCTGTATTTCACCTTCGCCGCTCCGGCGTCCGATTTTTTCCCTGTCGTTATCGAAGAGCGCGACGACAGTAAAGTTGGATTTCGCGAAGCCTTTGTAATTGGCGAGCGCCGTGCCGAGTCTGCCTGCGCCGATAATCCCGACTCTGTGCGCGCGGTCAAGGCCCAAGATTTTCGTGATGTGCTGGCGCAATTCCTCTACGAAGTAGCCGACGCCGCGCACGCCAAACTCGCCGAAGTAGGCAAGGTCTTTTCTAATCTGCGCGGAGTTAAGGTTAAACTGGTCGGCCAGCGATTGCGAAGAGACTGTTTTAATCCCTGCGGCCGCCAGCCGGTTGAGGCAGCGCAAATAAACGCTCAAGCGGTTCGTCGTCAGTTCCGAGATTTTTTCCGATTTCATTACGCTTTACAACTGAAACTGGTTCTGCTGTCAACTAGTATAGCTCCAACGCGCCGACAGACAAAAGCAGAACTCCCTTGCGTCCGCGCGTGCTCCTCCGTTTATTTTTCATCATCGCTTCGCTGCCTGGTTGGCGTGTTGCTCAAGACGTAGCAATAAACTACAATCGCAGGCGAAAACGAAGGCGCTCCCGAAATTCTCTTCTTCGGTAGAAATCTATTTCAACAGGCTAATGATTGCACATTTATCTGGAACTCTACTCGTCAAACAAACTAACACAGTGATTGTTGACGTGGGCGGCATCGGCTACGAAGTGACCATCCCGCTCTCGACCTTTTACGACCTCGAAGACACAGGCAAAAGCGTTCAGCTTCGCGTCTACACGCACGTCCGCGAGGACGCGCTTCAACTCTACGGCTTCAAGACGGCGCGCGAGCGCGAACTCTTCCAGCGGCTTATCTCCGTCAGCGGCATCGGCCCAAAACTCGGCATCACCATGCTCTCCGGCATGAGCGCCGACGAGATAATCGCTTCGATTCGTACGAATAATCTTGCGCGCCTGACTTCGATTCCCGGCGTCGGCAAGAAGACGGCCGAGCGTCTGGTCATCGAACTGCGAGACAAAATCGCAGCGCTCTCGTCGCCCGCCCTCGAAGAGGAATTCGCGACCGCCAGCGGAGCAGGCGCGCCCGCCTCGGAAGATGCCATGCGCGACGACGCGCTTTCGGCGCTCGTCAATCTGGGTTATCAAAAAGCGCCCGCCGAGAAAGCCATCACAGCGGCCATGCAGGAGGGCGGCGACCTCTCGGTCGAAGTGCTGCTGCGTCGCAGTCTGCGCTTATTAGCCAAAGGCTAGGTTTCAAATTTCAGATTTCGAGTTTGAAGTTTAAAAACTCCAACCTGAAATTTGAGACCTGAAACCTGAAACCCTTTATGGAAGAACTCGAACCAGCCAACAACCGCGACGCGACCTTGATGGATGAGGAGCGGCAGTTTGAGCTTTCCCTGCGCCCTACGCGGCTGGGCGAGTATATCGGGCAGCGACGCGCGACGGATAATCTGGGCATCTTCATCAGGGCCGCACGCGGGCGTCGCGAAGCCCTCGACCACGTACTGCTGACAGGCCCGCCCGGCTTAGGCAAGACAACGCTCGCCAATATCATCGCCAACGAAATGAGCGCGGAACTGCGTTCGACCGCAGGGCCAATCATCGAAAAGAGCGGCGACCTGGCAGCCCTGCTGACCAACTTGCAGGAGGGCGACGTGCTCTTCATAGATGAGATTCACCGCCTCAATCCGGCCATCGAAGAAGTCTTGTATCCTGCGATGGAAGACTACCAACTCGATTTGATGATTGGGCAGGGCACAGCCGCACGCTCCATCAAGCTCGACCTGCCGAAGTTCACCTTAGTCGGTGCGACGACTCGCGCCGGTCTCATCACCGCCCCTTTGCGCGGTCGCTTCGGTATCGTCTTTCATCTGGACTTTTACAGCCACGAGGATCTGGAAGTTATCGTCAAACGCTCTGCCGATATTCTAAAGGTGACGATTGACAACGGCGGCGCACGCGAGATAGCGCGGCGCGCACGCGGGACACCGCGCATCGCCAATCGCCTGCTCCGTCGTGTACGCGATTACGCGGAGATTGATTATGATGGGCGCATCACACAGGAAGTCGCCAACGATGCGCTTAATCGCATGGAGGTTGACACCTACGGCTTAGACGAAGTTGACCGTAAGCTGCTCCTGACCATCATCGAAAAATTCAGCGGCGGCCCCGTCGGACTCGGCACAATCTCCGCTTCGATTCACGAAGAAAAGGATTCCATCGAAGAGATCATCGAGCCGTACCTGATTCAGATAGGCTTTCTCAATCGCACGCCGCGCGGGCGCATGGTGACGCGCCTCGCTTATCAACATTTTGGTATCAATCAAACGACTACGACAACGACGACGCAGCCACGCAGCCTCTTTGATGTCGAATAAAAAATTTCGTGGTAGATTTATCAAACCATGAAAAAGCCGCCTCGCAACATTAGCCGCACGAACGAAAGCGTCAAACTGTCTCATAGGTTGACGCGCGCACAATTCCTCTTTCCTCTCCTAACGCTGCTCTTCCTGTTCGCCTTCTCTTCCGCGTTTCAACCTGCCGTCGCGCAGCAACGCGGGCGCGGCAGTAGTAACAGCAACCGCGCGCGACCAACAGCTAAAGCTCAGCAGGCAGAGCGAGCACGCCGCGCGAAGGCTTTGACGCTGCTCGTCGAAACAGCTGACGAGGCGCGCTCCCTAGACGACCTCTTCTACCGCGCGCGCCTGCAAGCGCTCGCCGCCGATGCGCTCTATCCCTTCGACCAGCAGCGCGCACGCAATATCTTCCGCCGCGCGTGGGAAGCTGCCACCATTGCCGACAAAGCTGAACGCGAAGCGGAGACGGTTGACGCCGGCACACCTCTCGACGAGGTTGGGCCGTTTACGGAAGCGCGCGACGAGGTGTTAGCGAAAACTGCTGCGCGCGACACCGCGCTCGCAGATGTTTTTCTGCGCGATCTGATGAAGTCGGAAAACAGCGAAAACATTTCCGAGCAGGATACGTCAACAACAACAGCACGCTCTTCATGGTGGTCAGGGCCAAGCAAGACGGGCGAGCGCCGCCTTGCGCTCGGCTACCAGATGCTCGACAAAGGAGAAACGGAAAGCGCTTTCAGGATTGTCGCGCCCGTCGTCGAAGAAGGTGCGAGTTCCTCTCTGATGATTTTTCTACTGCGACTGCGCGAACGAGATGCTGTTGCGGGTGAGGCTCTTTATCGCGCAATGCTGGCTCACATGGTCAGGGCGGCTGACGCAGACGCCAACACGGTCTTGCTGCTCTCGACGCCGATTGTTTCGCCCGAATTGCTCGTCGGGATTGACGAGAGCGGCACGTTGCAGTTTATTCCCGTCAGAACTAACGCTACGCAGGGCGGCCCGCAGCCGTTTTCGCCAGCCACGCGCAGCACATTCTTCAACGCCGCCGCCAGCATACTTCTCAGACCGCCGCGCCCCGGCGTAAGCGAAACGCAGGACAAAACCGCGCGCTATCTGGCAATCGGCAGGCTGTTGCCACACTTCGAGCGCGAAGCCCCGCAGCATGCAGCGGAACTGCAAGCACGCGCCGTCGCGCTTCTGAGTGAGTTTGACGAGAGCCGTCGAGATTCCCTTTCATCGCAACTCAACCTTCGCAATTTAGGCGCTCCGTCTTCGACAGACCCCTTGCGCTCACACTTTGAAGAACTCGCGCGCACACCCGAACAGGCCGAGCGCGACCGCATTACGACCAGAATAATTCTCATCGCGGCGCGCAATCGTTCGTGGGATAGAGCGCGTCGTGCTGCTGCGGACTTGAGCGAAGAGGGCGCGCGTCGTGCGGCCAACTCTTTCATCGCGCTCAACCAGATCGCAGATATCACAAACGCCTACAAAGACGAAAAGGATGACGACTACGAAAGCATCGTCACTTTTTTAAAGAGCGCGGACGTGCCTCCGCTCGCTTCGGCCTGGGGCTACGCGCAGGCGGCGAGTATTGCCGCTCGTACAAAAGAGAAGCAGCGCGTCTCAGAACTCCTGACCGAAGCTGAACACTACGCCGAACGCGCGGACGCAAACACGAGCCAGCGCGTCGCAGCCTACGGAGTGATAGCGACGGCTGCCGCGCGCCTCGAACCGCAACGCGCATGGGAACTCCTGACGCAACTCGTCAAGGCCGCCAACGCGCTCGATGATTTCGCTGGCGACGAAGTCTCAATCGAATTTCGAGCGGACGAAAATTCCGCGGCCACATCCGAGACGCCGTTCACGTTTACGGCCGAAGTATTCCGTTTGGACATCATTTTTGCGACAATGGCCCATCTGGATTTTGAGAGAGCACTGGCGAGCGCACGCGCGCTCGAAGGCGACGTGCCGCGCGCCTTCGCCCAACTCGCGATTTCACGCGCCGTGTTAGAAAAGAAGTGATGAGTGATGAGTAATGAGTGATGAGTGAAAACAACTTCTTTCTGTTACTCATCACTCATTACTCATTACTCATCACTTCGTTAGTTAAATGAGACGACGCTTCTCATCATTTTCCCGTCATTCCTTCGGCGTGCGCAATCGCGCGCCGTGGCTGACCATGCTCGGCCACAGCCTGCACTATTTTCACGAGAACGACCTTTTCACGTCCGCTGCCGCGATGAGCTACTTCGGACTACTGACGCTCTTTCCGGCGTTGCTGCTGCTGCTCGTGTTGAGCAATGAACTGGCGGGCACAGGCGTTGTGCTGTCGCAGATGATGACGCGCGTCGTGCAGGTCTATCCGGGTTCTGCGGAGTTTCTGCGCGAGACTGTGCGCTCGCTCTCAAACATAGGGCCGGGCGTGGTTATCACCTGCATCATCGTCGTGCTGTGGGCCGGTTCGTGGGTCTTCGCCGTCATAGAGCGCGCACTCAACCGCATCTGGGGCACGACCTCGCGCGCCTTCCTGCGCGGCCGCGCACTGACGCTCGCCATGATTGGCATCGCGGGGCTTTTGCTCTCGCTCTCCGTGCTGGCAACGTCTATTATCGTCGCCCTGCAACAACTGGCTGCGCGTATTCCGCTGCGTGCGCTTGAGCGCATGACGCTGCTCGCAACCGTCACCAGCGCCCTCTGGCAAATCATCTTTACGCTCCTGAGCATCCTCGTCACCATCACGCTCTTCACGCTCATCTATCGCTTTATGCCGAACGCTGAAGTGAGCGTGCGCGATTGCGTGCCGGGTGCTGTGCTGGGCGGGCTTTTCTGGGAGTTGTCGAAATACGTCTTCGCGTGGAGCTTGCACTACTTTCACTACGACCAGCTTTACGGCCCTGTGGGCGCGGTCGTGGCCGTGCTGACTTGGGGCTACGTGTCGAGCCTTATCTTGCTCTTCGGCGCACAACTTACGGCCGTCTTTCACCGCGAGCATCCGGCAGAACCCGTCAAGCCTTCGCCTGCGGATGCCGCCATCGCCCCGCTGCCGTGATGAGCACCCTCCATGCAGATTGCAGATTTTGATTATCAACTGCCGGAAGAGTTAATCGCGCAGCACCCGCTTGAGCAGCGCGACGCAGCGCGTATGCTGGTTCTGAATCGTGCCCGACGGAGCTGGCACGATTACCAGTTTGCCGAACTTCCTTCGTTAGTCCGCGCGGGTGATTGCGTTGTGCTCAACAACACGCGCGTCTTTCCCGCACGGCTGATTGGCGCACGCGAGCCTTCCGGCGGGCGCGTGGAGCTTTTTCTAATTAATGAACGCGAGCCGCAGGTCTGGGAAGCATTGGCCCGCCCTGCGCGCAGACTACAGAAGGGCGCGCGTGTGTCCTTCGGCGTGGGCCAACTCCGTGCGGAAGTCGTCGAAGCGCTTGAAGAGGGACGACGACTGCTGCGTTTCGATTGCAACGAATCGTTTGAAGCGTTGCTCGAAGAGTTGGGCCAGACACCTTTGCCGCCGTACATCAAGCGTGAAGGCGAAGGCACAAGAACAGACCGAGAGCGTTATCAAACAGTCTACGCGCGCGAGCGCGGCGCGATTGCCGCACCGACCGCCGGACTGCATTTCACACCGCAGGTTCTCGAAGAGTTAAAGGAGCGCGGCGCTCATATCGCGGAGGTGACGCTGCACGTCGGCTACGGCACGTTTGAGCCTGTGCGCGTCCTTGATTTGAATGAGCACAGGGTTGCACCCGAAAGCTCGGTTATCAGCCCGGAGACGGCCGCCATCATCAACGAGACGCGAGCCGGCGGCGGACGCATTTTGGCTGTTGGCACAACTACCACTCGCGCTTTAGAATCAGCAGTGAGCGAGGAGGAGGGACGAATCGAAGCAGGCGCGCGCTTGGCCCAACTGACCATCACGCCCGGCTACAAATTCCGCGCGGTGGATGCGCTCTTAACCAACTTTCACCTGCCGCGCTCATCCCTGCTCGTGCTGGTCTCAAGCTTCGCCGGACGCGACCTTGTGCTCGCAGCCTACCGCCACGCGGTAGCGGCCCGCTATCGTTTTTACAGCTACGGCGATTGCATGTTAATAATTTAGTGACGAGTGACAAGTGACGAGTGACGAGTAAAAGAAGATCGCTCGTCGCTCACAGTTTGTTTCTTCTTCTTGCTTGCCACTTGTCACTCATAACTCGTCACTGTTCTGATATGGCTGTTCTGAAGAAAATTCGCGCGCGATGGTGGGCGCATGGCGAAGAGACTGGAGAGGACGCTCAGCAGCAGCAGCAGTCTGGCGTCGAAGCGGAAGCCTCCCCGGTCATACAGATACGCTACGACGTGCGGCCGATGACCGTCTCGCATCTGGACGAGTGCTGGCGGCTGGACCAGCGCTGCTTCATTGACGGCGAAGCTTATAGCCGCGACACGTTCGAGTATCTGCTGACCTCGCAGGAGTCTGTCTCCTACAGGGCTGTGACGCAGGGCGGCGTGATGGTCGGCTTCATCGTCGGCCTCATAGAGCCTGACCATACCGGCCACGTCACAACGCTCGGCGTCGCGCCAGAGCATCGTCGTCGTCGCATCGCGGAACGGATGATGTTGAAGGTTGAAGAAGGCTTCCGTCGTCGCAACGTGCGCATCATTCGCCTCGAAGTCCGCGCCGTCAACAGCGGCGCGCAACAACTCTACCGCAACCTCGGCTACATCGTGACGCAACGACTGCCACGTTACTACTCAAACGGCGGCGACGGATTGCTGATGGTCAAATCGCTGACAGACAAATAAGTTATTCGTGCCTCTGGCGCTTCTCAAACGTTTCTGCCGAGCGCAACCTCTTCGACCTTCTTCCGCAGTTCGCCCTCCGATAGCTCTCGCCATCCGGCGATTCTCTCGACCTTAACCCTGATAACACGGTCTATGAAGGGCACGACTAAATTCCGGCCGGGTCCGCAAACACCAAGCAGTTGGCCCAGACGGAAGATGACAAGTCGCTCGTCGGGTTGTGCGACGGCCATGCTCTTCATCGCAATTATAGCGAAGGCGAGCGCGAGGAAGCAGAGAAAGAGGAGTTGCTTAATCACTATTCAGAAAACGTCGAAGGGTTGAAGGGTTCTTCACTTTTGAAGAGCAAGCTGATGTCAGTAGGCAGACACCTGCACGCGCCTTTCAATCAGAGCGCTCATCTCGTTGGTCAGGCTTTCGCGGTTAGCAAAGAGTTCCCAGACGTTTCCGGCGGCCGGCGGCTCGTTTCTTGAGTTGATGCGGCTGGCGAGGCTGAAGCGGCGCACGGGGCTCGGATGCGTGTCGTCTTCCGTCGTCTGACGGTTAATCGCACTATTCACTTCCGCCTCGATGGTCTTAACGATTTCATCGCCCGGCGCTTCCGGCAGTTCGTATAGATTCTGCAAAGCGCGACGCACACTGAGAGCATCGTTAATCTCTCTGGAAACCATATGGTCAAACTCTATGGCGCGGCGCACGACATGACTCAAGCCTTCCTTGAAAGCACGCGCGCCGTAGAGATGAACGGCCACGCGATCCGCTAGCACTTCCTGCAAGCGCGTTGCGCCGTGGCTGATGCGACGGAAGATGAAATGATAGACACGCAGGAACAGAAAGGCTACGTTCCACCAGACGGCCTGCCCGCTCTGGACCATCGCATGAGCAAACTTCATCATGTCGGCGTTGACGCGCAACGCAACGTCGCCGCCAGCCGTATCGCGATGCGTGAAATGCCCGTATTCGTGTGCCAGCACGGCGCGGAAAGCGTTCTGGCTAAAACCATTCAGAACGCCGACGCCCAAGATAAGAATACGCTCGGCTTTATCCTCGCGACGCAGGCGATTGCTGCCGCGTTCGTAGACGGCCAAGTCCGTTCCCGGCGTGATGCGTATCTCGTCAATGGGCCGCGTGTTCATGTTGCGGGCCACCTCGCGCGTTAAAGCCCAGAGTCCGGGCGCTTCGTCAACGCCGAGGCTGCGGCCGGGGTCTTCGTCCTTCTGTTTGAGGAAGAGCGAGCGAATCATTTGAAAGACCGTCACGAGCGCGCAGATGACGAGCGCGGCCGTGAGCTTAACGGGGATGCGCCCGGCTGACAGAAAGCCGTAGATGATTGAGCCCGCGACGGCGAGCACGAGGAAGATAACGACGGGAATCGAAATGTAGTAGTAGAAGCCTGCGAAGTTGATGACCCTCTTGTAGAACTTGCGGAGCGAAACCTGGCTTTCGCTCGCAGGGTCGTTCGGGTTGGCATTCTCCAGCGAGCGCAGCGTCACGCCTGACAACACCTTGCCGAGAACGAAGAGCAGCACCAGCCCGACAGCCCAGACGGCCACCAGATAGAGCGCGTAGTAAAAATAACGCCAGACCATCGCTCTCGTATGAACGCCCGAATTTAGAAACTGTTGGACGGCTTCAGGGTTGAGGCCCATCTTCTCTGCCAGCTTGATTTCTTCTTCGGCCGTCTGCCAGTCTTCATCGAGCGCGGCCAGACCTGCGTTGAAATAGTGTGTCAGCATCAGGTCTGGATGCTTGTTGACTAGATTTTGCGTCGCCTTGCGAAAACTCTGTTCTCGCCTTAATTCGACAGAGAGTTGGGCCACGAGGATAGAGTATTCGGGATGATTGTCAGTGTGATTCGCTTCGGCTTCGACGGCTAATGAGAGAGCGCGCTCCTTCTCGACTTGGTTGCCTTCCTTTCCCTGTCCGGGATAGGCGAGTAGCTCTGCGAGATTGATGAGGTTTTCCGGCGAGCGTTTCATCTGCACGGCCTTTTCCAGAAGCGTCATCCCTTCGGACTTCCGCCCCGAAAGCAAGAGGGCCGTTCCCAGCCTGCGATAGACCACATCAAACTGCGGAGCCTTCTTCATCACATCCTGAAAAAGCCGCGCGGCCTCCTGAAAATCACCCTTATCGAGAGCTTCCGTCGCAGCGTCGAAATCTGCGACCGCTCGCGGAGAGATGCTTTCAAGTTCCTGCCTGATGGCCTTCTCTTTGACCATGTCGCGTGTCTGCTCCTGTGCCAGCACAAAGGGCGACAGCAGGCTCAAGAGAGCGCACAGGGAGAGGTACCGTATGAGTTGATGCATGTGGGAGTCGCTTTCTCTGCTCGACGACGCTTCGTTAGTGCAGCAGCTTCAAGAATCCGTATGGCTGCCAGAGAGCGTTGAGCGATTGTCTAAAAAATTAACGGGGAGAGTTAACCTAAAAAATACTTTACGAGCTTGCTTTTGTGAGCTTGCTCAGGCTTGTATCACTTTCTCGACCGGGCTCAATTCGCCGTCAGCAGTCCAAGATGCGGGCTTCGCGGCCATGCTCGCGCCCTGTGCCGTCGCTCTGTAGCGCCAGGCTGTGTCATAAAACTGCGCGGCCGCCTGCCAATCAGGGAAGGCGCGTTTTGGGATAACGTGGGCCACTTGCGGTGTGACGAAGATGAAGATGTAGTCCCGGATCTGCTCGACGCGGTCAACGCCCTTCCAAGAATGCGAAGTCTCGTTGACGTTCGTCGTTTCCAGCAATCCGTTTTCGGAGAGAACAATCTTGTGATGGCCGAGCACGCCGTTGTCAGTGCCTTCTGGAATTGATTTCTTGAACACGTATGCGTTGATGACCGAATTCCAGAACCAGAAGCACAGCAGGTAGAGGCCGATGGACATCAGGAACCAGACGAGCCGTGTGATTAAGGAATAGAAGGAATCAAAGAGTGTGAAGTAGGCGGCGATTGCTCCGAAGAGAATGTACATGTGCCACCTGATATTCCTGTTTGTGGCGGAGGTTTTATAGGCATGCTTTTGAAACGCGATGACATCTCGCGGTTCCAGCTCATAGTTGATTTCCATAAGATTACAACTCTGGTGTAAGGGTTTGGCGGGGAGGACCGGCGAGCGTCAGCTTTTTCGTAGTTCCGTGAGCACTTGTTTGGCTACCGCCTTGAGGGTGTCGAAGACGCCGACGCCGGTGGCGGCGACAGCCTCAACGACAGGTTCGTCCTTGCGATGCAGTTCCCCGGCCATATCCTCGACGGGGACGACGTTTGGCAAATCCCGCTTGTTGAGTTGCAGGACATAGGGCAGGTTCATTAGTTCGTAGCCCTGCGAGCGTAAATTCTCTTCCAGATTGTAGAGCGATTCGATGTTGGCATCCATGCGCTCTTCCTGCGAATCGGCAACGAAGACAACTCCGTCCACGCCCTTCAAGATCAGCTTGCGCGAGGCATCGTAGAAGACCTGACCCGGCACTGTGTAGAGGTGAAAGCGTGTCTTGAAGCCGCGCACCGTGCCGAGTTCGAGCGGCATAAAGTCGAAGAAGAGCGTGCGGTCTGTCTCCGTCGCCAGACTGATGAGCTTGCCTTTGGAAGCGGGCGCGGTCGAATCGAAGATGTACTGCAAATTCGTCGTCTTGCCGCACAAGCCGGGGCCGTAGTAAACAATCTTGCAGTTAATTTCGCGTGAAGCGTAATTGATGAATGTCATAAATCCTGATGACGTTTTGACGGGTAATAACTGACAGGTCGGCTCGGTCAAGACAACTCTCGCCCTTGCAGCCTGCCCTCTCGCGGACCATCTGCTAACTAAACAAACTGTCTATGTCTTCGTCCGTGATTTCCGCAAAAAGCGAGTTTTCGTCTTCGCTCTTCTCCTTCGATTCGCGAATCACTTCCTCGAAAATCGAGGCCAACTCGCGCGAAGCCTGCTTGACGCGCAGCTTCACCAGCCCGAGGCTCGAACGGTCGTCGAAAATCACAACCAAGAGCACACGGCCGATGATGCAGATGTAAATGCTCTCGCGCTCTCCCTCGTGCGAAAGGGTGGGAAACTCTTTTTCGCCGATGAGTTGCGCCATCCCGCCTGTCGTCGCCACATTTCCGGCGGCGAGCGAGGCGAGGCTCGTCGTGTCCAGATTCCCTACCTCGCCATGCACGGCTATCTGCTGTCCGTCCTTGTCCACCAGAAACGTGACCTGCGCCGCAGAATCCAGACGCAGCTTTGCCAGCACCGCTTTAATCTGGTGGTAATGCTGCTCACGCATTACGATGGGAGTGTCTGCCATTAGTACAGCTCTCTTTTACGGGTTAGAAGCAGGGCGAGGCGGGAAGGCGGCGCGGGGCGGCTGCCTGAAAAATGCCCACTGAGTTTAATTAACCCAAAGATTCAGAAGGTTTTCGCCCGTCCGCACAAGCGCGCGATGGTCAGTCGCCCCGCTTGCAAGGCAAGTAGCAACGACCACAAAATCCACTCTACCACGCCGGACAAAGTGACTTCAAGTGTTTTTACATGTTTATTTTTGTCCAATCCAAGTTCAACCAAAAGGCGCTTCAATTCCCGCAAACCCGCATGTCTCGTTGATTTAGCAGCCAAGCTATGTTAAGCTCTGGCCCGTGTATGGCCGCTCCGCTCCGAGCCGGGCAGCTTCTTGGAAATCAGGTGATTCGCATGAGCGATACCGTTATCAAGGGTGTGAAACGATCCCCTTCCCGCCCTGCCTCGCGTCACAGCTCAAACACGTCTGCTGCTAAGAATCGAGGAAGCGCAGGCAGCACGGCCACGCCGCAGCCTTTGAAAAAACGCTCGACGGCGGCGGATAAAGCACCCGCACGCAAAGCCACCAAGACGAATTCCAGAACGCCGGTCGCCGCTGCCTCCAAAAATAAGAGCGCAAAGGCGACGAAGACGACGCCCGTCAAAAAATCTGTCAAAGCGACGCCCAGGGCTACCAAAACAAAGTCTAAACAGACGCCTAAGGCTGCGCCTGCAAAAAGCAGGACCGTAGCGGCGCGCAAAACGCCGACGCCCGTCAAGACTGCTAAAAAGCAGGCGAGCGCTCCTGCAAAGCACGCAAAAGCTCAAACCAAGCAGCCTGTAAAAGCTACGCCCGTGCGCAGACATGTTACGCCAGCGCCGCCGCCCCGGCAGCCGACGCAGGATGAGGCTGCAGCCCTGCGCGCCTTCGAACGCGCGCACAAGGAGTTTGTGCGCGGTCATTTTGGCGAAGCGAGGCAGTTGTTCCGCACTCTGGTCGAAAAACACGCTGGCGTCTCTGAAGTGACGGCGCGAGCGCGTACCTATCTGAACATTGCAGAGGCTCGCCTGCGTTCGGAGCCGCAGCTTCCGCGCGATGCAGATTCGCTCTACGACCGCGGCGTGATAGAACTAAACCGTGGCGATTATGTTGCGGCGCAGGAATTATTCGAGCGCGCACTCAAGCGCGAACCGGCGGCCGCGCACATACACTACGGATTGGCCGCGACGCGTTCTCGCCTCGGCTCGATTGATTCTGCGCTTGAGTCTCTACAGCGGGCGCTGGAAATTCAGCCAACCCTGCGCATACGCGCGCAGCACGACCATGATTTAACGGCGCTCAGGAACGACCCTGAGTTTGAGCGGCTGGTCTTTGCCCCTCGTTTTTAGGTCTTCTCCAACCCATGGCACTAAGGCCATTTTACTCCTCTTCCCTCAATCAAAATATTTTAATGCCCACAGCTTTTAGGTATCATTGACGGATGCCGGAGTCTTTAGACCATTTCAGGCAGCCCCTTTAGGAGAGTGTTTGAAGGTGAGCGTCGTGCAAACGAATCAAGGCTTAAAGCTCGTCGCTATCGGCGGCGGCACAGGACTCTCGACGCTGCTGGCCGGGCTAAAGCTCCTGGTAGGGGCGAGCGACGGCGAAGGCGTGTGGCTCGATACGCTGTCGGCCATTGTGACGGTTTCCGATGATGGCGGCAGTTCCGGCCGCCTGCGTGAAGAATTGCAGATGCTTCCTCCCGGCGACATACGCAACTGCATGGTCGCGCTCTCCGAGGATTCAACGCTGCTCTCGCGTCTCTTTCGCTATCGCTTTCGCGGCGACGGCGAACTCGGCGGCCACAGCTTCGGCAACCTCTTTCTAGCCGCCTTAACTGAAGTGACAGGAGACTTCGTTGAGGCCGTGCGCCTGTCGTCTGAAATCATCGCCAGCAAGGGACGCATTTATCCTGCGACGATCAACGACGTGCGGCTCGTCGCTGAGTTGGAAGACGGCACGGAGGTTCGCGGCGAGACGCAGATTACGGCATCAAAAGCAGCGATCCGCACACTACGTTTAGAGCCCGAACAGTGTCTTCCGCTGCCGGAAGCGCTCTCCGCGATTCGCTCTGCGGACGCCATCACCATCGGCCCAGGCTCTCTCTACACAAGTATTCTGCCAAACCTGCTGGTGGCGCGCGTCGCAGACGCCATTGCGAGCACGCGCGCTCTCAAGATTTTCATCTGCAACCTGATGACGCAGCCGGGCGAGACAGACGGCTACACGGCGCGGCAGCATTTGGAAGTCCTCCAAACTTACGCACCGCAGATTTCCTTCGACTACGTTATCGCCAACAACCGTCTGATTAGCCCTGAGCAGGCGGCGCTCTACGCTGCCGACGGTGCTCACCAGATAGGGATGCATGACCACATGCTGGAAAAGGAGTTTGGCGCGGAGACGGAGATTATTCGTGCAGATTTGCTGGACGAAGGCGAGAAGGTGCGTCACAGTCCTGAAAAGCTGGCGCGTGTTATAGTTGCTTGCTGCGAGCAGGCGCGTGCGCGACCACTCTCGGCAATACAGTTTTAGAACGAGCATATGGAAAAACAGACACAACCCGGCACACACGAGACGCCCGCTCCGCTTGACGTACTAATCCTTGCCGCGGGCCTCGGCACACGCATGCGCTCGCAGACGGCCAAAGTGCTCCACAGGCTCGACAGCCGGCCGCTCATCGCACACGTCTGCCGCGCCGCAGCCGCGCTCAGCCCGCGTTCCATCTACGTCATCGTGGGCCATCAGGCGGAGGCTGTCAAAGCAGCCGTCAGCGAAGAACTGGGCGCGGACGGCGCGACCTACATCAAACAGCAGGAGCAGCGCGGCACAGGCGATGCCGTCATGGCCGCGCGCGAACATCTGGCAAACGCCAGCTCTACTCTTCTGACGCTCTACGGCGACCTTCCTCTCGTGCGCGCAGAGACTTTGGGCGCGCTCGTCCACCAGCATCGCACTCATCGCGGGCGCGGCGCTGCCTGCACGATGTTAACCGTCCGCCTCGAAGACCCGACCGGCTACGGCCGCATCGTTAGAGATGAAGACGGGCGCTTTCAAAAAATCGTCGAACAGAGAGACGCGACACCCGAAGAGCGACAGATTAAAGAGATTAACGCCGGAATCTACTGCTTTGAGACGCGTGCGCTCTTCGATGCGCTGGCGCGCGTCAAGCCCGCCAACGCGCAGGGCGAGTATTACCTGACGGACGTGCCCGGCATCCTTCGCGGCGACGGCGAAGACGTTGGCATCTACCAGCACACGGACGCGCGCGAAGTCTCCGGCATCAACACGCGCGTCGAGCTTGCGGAGTTTGAAAACCTGCTGCGCCGCCGCACGCTCCGCCGCCTGATGCTCGATAGCGGTGTGACCTTCATTGACCCCGCGCACACCTACGTCAGCGCCGACGCGCAAATCGGGCGCGATTGCATCATCTACCCCGACGTGCATATCGAAGGCAACACCGTCATCGGAGACGAATGCGAAATCCGCTCAGGCACGCGCATCACCAACTCGCGCATCGGCAACGGCGTGACCGTTAAAGACCACTGCGTTATCGTTGACAGCGAAGTAGCGGACAATTGCTCGGTCGGCCCCTTCGCTCACCTGCGTATGAACGCGCAGCTTGAAGAGCAGGCGGTGGTCGGCAATTTCGTCGAGATGAAAAAGTCGCGGCTGGGGCGCGGCTCAAAATCAATGCACCTCACTTATCTTGGCGACGCGACCATCGGAGAGAAGACCAACATCGGCGCGGGCACAATCACCTGCAACTACGACGGCCAGCGGAAACACCCGACCGTCATCGAAGACGACGTGAAAATCGGCTCGGACACAATGCTCGTCGCACCTGTCCGCGTCGGGCGCGGCTCGGTCACGGCCGCTGGAGCCGTCGTAACAAAAGACGTACCGCCCGACACGCTCGTCGCCGGCGTTCCGGCTTCCATCAAAAAGCGAATCAAGCCTGAACCCGGCGAGAAGCAAAGCAATGTTGCTCCCGCAGTAGCGGCTGTCAAAGAGGAATGATCTTCATTGAAACCACAGCTTTCACACGCCGCCTGCAAACCATACTGCCGGATGATGAATATAGTCGGCTGCAAAGCTCTTTGATTAGGCGGCCTGATTTGGGTGACATAATCACCGGCAGCGGTGGTCTTCGGAAACTACGCTGGCAGTCTTCAGGGCGTGGGAAGCGCGGCGGGGCGCGAGTGATTTACTATTGGGCCGTAACGCGCGATACTATCTTGATGTTAGGCATCTACTCGAAGAATGAGAAAGTTGATTTGACAGTTGATGAGATTAAAATTATGAAGCGCGTTATTGAGGTCGAGTTCCAGTGAAGAAAGAGCTGTTCAAAGAGTTGGTTGAAAGTGTGAAGGAATCGGGCGCGATTATGCGTGGCGAGAAGCAGCCTTCGCGCATCTTCAATCTTCCCGATACACCGCGCATTGAAGTCGAGAAACGGTTTGCCGTCTGCGTGATAACGGACGACCCGGAGTTGCTGGTCCTGCGTAAGGTTTATCAGGTTGAAGTTATTGATGACAGGATTTACGTTAGAGATGAAGCGGGCGAAACAGCCGTCTATCCAGCCGACCATTTTATTTTGCTCGAACTACCGCGCGAAGCCGAAGAGGCGCTTTTGCGTTGTGCTTGAAGCGGCAACCGCGCGCTCAAAACAGATGTTCCTCGATTAATCCACGCGCTCGTCAAGCCTCTTGATTATCTCAGCAAACGGAAGGAAGTAAGTTCAGATGTGTGGCATTGTTGGTTATGTCGGCAATAAGCAGGTTGTGCCCGTGATTATTGACGGGCTGCGCAAGCTTGAGTATCGCGGCTACGATTCGGCTGGCATCGCCGTCGTTGACGAAGGACACGACCTTGAGATCCGGCGTGCGGAAGGCAAGCTGCGCAATCTGGAGGAAGCGATACGCTTGCAGCCGCTCGATGGCACTTACGGCATCGGCCACACGCGTTGGGCGACGCACGGGCGTCCCACAGAAGAGAACGCGCACCCGCACCGCGATTGCACGGGCCGCGTCGTCGTCGTTCACAACGGCATCATCGAAAACTACCTGCAACTGAAAGAACGCCTGCGCGCTTCCGACCATCGCTTCGTCACGGAGACGGACACGGAGGTCGTCGCACACCTGATTGAAGAGTATCTGAAGGTAGAGCGTTCGTTTGAAGGTGCTGTGCGTCGCGCCGTTCTGGATTTGCACGGCATCTTCGCGCTCTCGATTATCTCGGCAGATGAGCCGGATACGATTATCGCCGTCAGGCAAGGCCCGCCCGTCGTCATCGGCCTTGGCGACGGTGAATTCTTCGTTGCCTCCGACATCCCGCCCATCCTGCAACACACGCGCGACATCTTCTTTCTGGGCGACGGCGAAATCGCCGTCCTGACACGCGATGCCGTGCGCGTCACAGACTTTGAAGGCAACGGTGTTGAGCCGACCCAGCAGCGTATCACCTGGGACCCGATTATGGCTGAGAAGGGCGGCTTCAAGCATTTCATGCTGAAGGAAATCTACGAGCAGCCGCGCGCTGTGCGCGACACAGTGCAGGGGCGCGTCTCGCTCGACACGGGCCGCATCTTCCTGGACGAGATGAAGAATATCACCGAGGCGGATTTCAAGCGCTTCACTTCAATTAAGATTGCCGCCTGCGGGACAAGCTGGCATGCAGGACTCGCTGGCAAGTATATGATTGAACAACTGGCGCGCGTGCCCGTCGAAGTTGACTACGCATCTGAGTTTCGCTACCGCGACCCCGTTCTCGATGAAGAGACTTTAACGCTCGTTATCTCGCAATCGGGAGAAACAGCAGACACCATCGCTGCGCTCAGGGAAGCGAAGGAGCGCGGGGCGAAAGTGCTTGCCGTTTGCAACGTGCAAGGCTCCATGATTATGCGTGAAGCCGACGGCACCATCCTGACACACGCAGGGCCGGAAATCGGCGTGGCATCAACCAAAGCCTTCACAGCGCAGATGATTGCGCTCTACCTCTTCGGCCTCTATCTGGGCCAACTGCGCGGCACACTGACGCAGGACGAGGCACGCCATCATGCGCAGCAGCTTGCCGAACTCCCCGTCAAGCTCGAACACCTGCTGAACGAATCAGACAGCATCGAAGAGCTCGCCAAAGAGTTTTTCCGCTCGACGGATTTTCTCTATCTGGGTCGCGGCATCAACTTCCCCGTCGCCCTCGAAGGCGCTTTGAAGCTGAAGGAGATTTCCTACATTCATGCCGAAGGCTACCCGGCCGGCGAGATGAAGCATGGGCCCAATGCGTTGATTGACGAGCGCCTGCCCGTCGTCATCATCAACACGCGCGAGGAAGGCAATCGCGCCTCGGAGCTGCGCTACGAAAAGACTCATTCGAACATCGTCGAAGTCAAAGCGCGCGAGGGCGTCGTGCTCTCAATTCTGACTGAGGGCGATACTATGTCGTCCGTCGTCTCCGACCACATCATAGAGTTGCCGCCCGCAAGCGACCTTCTCTCCCCGATTCTCGCAGTCATTCCGCTGCAACTGCTGGCCTACCACATCGCAGTCCGTCGCGGCTGCGACGTTGATCAGCCGCGCAATCTTGCGAAGTCCGTGACGGTCGAGTGAGGGGTGCTGTCGAGAGTTTTCCGCTGGACTAATCACCAAAGTGCATGTCGCTTTGAACAGCGTGCGCGTCAGCGTTGCCTAATGAATTTCAGAGCGACGCCGTTCATGCAATAGCGCAGGCCGGTCGGCTCCGGCCCGTCGTCGAAGACGTGGCCGAGGTGCGCGTCGCAGCGATTGCACAATACTTCAGTCCGCGTCTCGCCGAGGCTGTTGTCAACTTCCTCTCGCACGTTCTTTTTTGAGATGGGCGACCAGAAGCTGGGCCAACCCGTGTTCGACTCAAACTTGGTTCTCGAACTAAACAGCGGCAGGCTGCAAGAGACGCAGGCGAAGATGCCTTTCGCGTGAATCTTGAGAAGCGGGCTGGTGTAAGGAGCTTCCGTTCCCTTTTGCCGTGTCACGTAATACTGCTCAGGGGTCAGTATGCGTTTCCACTCCGCGTCTGTCCTGATAATCTTCTTAAACGGAAGAGTATCCGCCCGCCCGGCCCGCAAATCCTGTTGGCCCAGAGCGGAGACGAGCGGCATTCTACACAAGAGGGCCGCGCCTCCGAGCATCAGGCCGGATTTCAGAAAGAATCGTCTATTCATCTTCCAAGCTCCTTCATTAACTGCTTCTGCTTGTAATAATGTACGAACCGTCAAGAGCTTTGGATTGCGTGTGCCCTCGATGTCGGCTGCAATGCTCGTCGGCCGCGCAATCTGGTGTAGTTAATGCCGGTAGAGTAACATCGCTTGCCGGTGCTCCGTAGAGCACGACAGTAAACCTGAGACATCATGGCAGAAGAAATCAGACAGGCCAACGTTATGACGGATGAGGAAACTGAACGGCTTTTTAACTGGGGAGAAGACATCTTCGGCGCGAAATCTTACGCGCTCAGTTGGAGACGGAAAGAGTTGCACTTCTTTCTTGACGTTGACGACGAGCCGTTGAGCCACGTCGGTCTTCTCAAACACGAAGTGAGCGTCGGTGGCAGGCCCTTGATGGTGGCCGGCCTTGGCGGCGTCGTCACGCGCCCGGAGGCGCAGGGCAGAGGCTATGCACGCAGGCTGGTGAAGCATGCGGCCGCGTTTTTCACGCAGGAATGGAAAGTTGAAGCGGGGCTGCTGTTCTGCCTGCAACGCATGGTCCCCTACTATGCATCGCTGGGCTGGCAAACCCTCAGGCAGCCGGTCCTGATTGAACAGCCGCACGGAGAGGTAGAATCGCCGCTGCCCGTCATGGTTTTACCCTGCAACGGACGGACGTGGCCGGATGGCGAAGTCAATCTGCAAAGTCGGCCCTGGTAGAGACTGCACACGGCAGAGACAGCGTGAGTGGTAGTTTGAAAGCTCCCGGTTGACTTATAATCGAGTCATGGAAAGAAAGAAAGCGCCGCCGACCTCAAGACTCACCGAGCCGGATGACGAAGTCACGCATGACTTTTCAACTGGACGGCTGCAAGAATCTGCCGCTCAAACAGACGAGTTGACCGCGAACGACTTTTTAATTCTCGTCGTTGACGATGTGATTGACAATTCCGTTCTCATCAGCCTCGACCTACAGGCCGAAGGCTATCGCGTGATTACAGCTTCAAACGGAGAGGAGGCGGTGAGAGTGGCTTCCGTCACAAAGCCCGACATCATTCTGATGGACATCGGCATGCCGGGCCTCGACGGGCTTGGCGCGACGCGTAAAATCCGCGACAACGAAGCGCTGCGCGAAGTTCCCATCATCGCCGTCACGGCCTTCAGCACAGACGGCTTTCGTCGCGCCGCCTACGACGCAGGCTTCAGCGGCTACCTGACAAAGCCCCTCGATTTCGAGCGCCTGCACAAACTCATTCAGGGCTTATTGCCCGTCAGATAATCCGGCCCGCGCACGCACGAACAAGAATCACGGGCAGGCTCTCTATGAAAAGAGTGCTCTACCGAAAACTTCAGGTAGCGTATTGTTCCGCACCTAAGAAGTGCAACGAGACGTAAGGCTCGTCTCCTATCACCCAGCTATCGTGCGCAGCGGGCGGCACGTAGAAAAGGCTTCCGGCAGTTAGTTCAACTTCGCTCCCGTCTTTCATCGCAGCCATCGCGCGCCCTGAAAGAACCAGCCCGACATGCTCAACTTCGCACAGCGGAGTGCCTGCAATCTGGCTCACATGCTCAGACCATCGCCAACCGGGTTCGTAGCTTGCGCGCCCGAGCGTCATTCCGCCAATCCGCACGATCTCCAGTTTGCCTTTCTCAAAAAGGCGAGTCTCGTCAGGAGTCTCGAAGCTCTTCAAAATCACTTCCAGCATTTTACATTCGCCCCAATACTTTAAAGCCGTGCCACAACGCTCCGGCTAACGAAAGCACCATCACAGAGATTAGGGTGATGATTACGTGTTCCGGCTTCCACCCCTGAGCGAAGAGCGGCATCACAATCGAGGTGATTGTAATCAACGCGCCCGCCAAGAATAAATCATGGCCGGAGATGCGGTTCGCCTCGTACCAGATCTTCGGGTCGGAAAGAGTCTTCTTTGTCCGAAAGCCGTAAAAGCGGTTGGGCGGCACGCGCTGCTGAATCAGCGGAATACTGATGCCGACGAACAGGAGTCCGAGCAGAGCAAAGAGCACTGAATCAACCGTTACGTTACTCATAAGCAGATTCCTCAACAGGTTTTTTACATACAGCAAAGGGCCAGCGCCCAACGCAGATTATAATCCAGACAGAGGCTTTTGTTTACGAGCGTTGAGGCTTTTCCTTATGCCGTCGCTCTGAAAAGCGATATAGTACGGCTGTCATTTTATCCGGCAGCGCATAAAAATTTTTCGCGTCGCCTGCAACCCTGAACGAGCAAATCAACTTCTTATCCGAATGAAGCTGCGGTAGTTTTTCCCTTAATCCTGAAAATTCGAGAAGAGCAAACTATGAAAGCACTGCGCATTGCCGTCGTCGCCCTCCTTTTAACTGCCTTCAGCGCAAACGCCCAACAGCGGCAGCAGCAATCAACGCCGCAACAGACGGACGATGTTCTCCGCATCAAGACGGAGTTGGTGCAGACGGACGTGATGGTCTTCGACCAGAAGGGGCGCTTTGTCGAGGGCTTGCGTCCAGAACAGTTTGAGCTGGAGGTCAACGGACAGAAGCGTGAAATCTCTTTCTTCGAGCGCGTCACGGCGGGCAGCAGCATGGAGGCCGCCCAACTCTCGGCCGCAAGACGCCGCAGCGGCGACTACATCGTCAATTTGAATCCAGACGCAAACGATGAAGCGACTGAGCGCGGTCGTCTCATCTTCTTCTTTCTTGACGACCTGCACTTAAGCGGCGCGAGCCTGATTCGCGCACGCGCGGCTCTGCAACGCTTCGTGGACAACAGCATGAACCCGAACGATCAGGTTGCCATCGTCTCGACGAGCGGGCAGGTTGGACTTCTGCAACAACTGACGGACAACCAGATCGTCCTGCACGCGGCCATCAAGCGGCTCGGCTATAAACAGAACCCGGAAGCTTATACAGGCAAGACGCAAATCAGCGAGTACATGGCAAGTCAGGTCCTGGAGCACGGCAACCGGGAGCTCTACGCTTACCTGCTGGAATCCATCAAGCTTGAACAGCAGATGGGGCCGGGCAATCGTCACGGCGACCACCAGTTAGCAGCCTCATATTCGGCCGCGCCCTACCTGCGCAACCGCCTGCGACAAACAACAGCGCAGGGTCGTATGGCAACTGCCGATACGCTCTCCGCATTGCGCGGCCTGATGCTTTCGTCCGCCGCCTTGCCGGGAAGAAAACTGGTCTTCTTTCTCTCGGATGGGTTCATCCTCAACGAGCGCAAGGCGGGCGCGCTTGAGATGCTGCACAGCGTCACCGAGGCGGCCGCTCGCTCCGGGGCGGTCGTTTACACGGTAGACTTGCGCGGGACTTTCTTCGGCATGGGTTCGGGCGTTGACGCCAGCACCAACGACTACATAGACCTTTCCGCGCGCCGTGCCGGAGTCGCCTTCGGCGAAATCTCTGCCACGCGCGAATCGCTCCAACTCATCGCAGATGAAACGGGCGGGCGCGCGATCTTCAATTCCAGCTCGATAGACGACGCCCTCCTGCAAGCCATACGCGAGACTTCCAACTACTACCTGCTCGCGTGGCGTCCTGACGCGGCCGAACAGCACGACACGAAAGCGCGTCTGAAAGTCTCTCTCAGAGAGCGGCCGGATCTGCGCGTTCGCCTGAGAAGCAACTCTTTCAGCCTGCCCGTAGTTGAAACCAAACAGCCCGGCAAAGAGAAGAAGGCTGACGACGCTGCTAAAACGGAGGCAGGCAGCGGCAGCAAAGAGAGGAAGACGACAACAACAACAAAAGAAGAGAAACCGGCTGCGCAGGCCAACGACACGGAGTTGCTGGCGGCGCTCTCTGCTCTCTACCCGCAGCGCGGGCTTCCCGTCGCGCTCTCGGTCGGCTATCTCAATGCAAGCGAGCAGGGGCCTGTGCTGAAGCTTTCCATGCAGCTTGAGCGCGCGGCCTTCGGCTTCGACTCGCCTGCGGGTGCGCAGAAAATCCTGCTGGATGTGGCGGGCGCGGCCTTAGACGACCGCGGACAGTTTGCCAGCTTCAAACAATTGCTGACCATCACGCCCGATTCGTCAAACGAAGCTTCCACGTCGCAACACGTTGTCTGGCATCAACAGCTACGCCTCAAGCCCGGTCTTTATCAGGTGCGCGTGGCGTTGCGCGAGCGCGAGAGCGGTCGTGTGGGGAGCGCGATGCAGTGGATTGAGATTCCAGATCTCTCGAAGGGCAACTTCTCTTTGAGTAGTCTCTTTCTGGGAGAACGCGGCGGCGCGCAGCTTCAGGATGCGAAGGATGACGCAGGGCCGCGCGCTATCATGGTTGACGTTGACCATCGCTTCCAACGCTCGTCCGTGCTGCGCTTCCAGACTTATGTTTACAACGCGGCGCGAGGCGCAGGTCTTCCTGATGTGCGTATACAGGCGCAGGTCTTCCGCAACAAGCGGCAGGTGATGGCGACCTCGCTCGACAGAGTGCCTGTCACGGGAGACACTGCGCGGCTGCCTTTCTGGTCGGAGATTGCGCTGCAAAGTTTGCCGCCGGGCCGCTACGTGCTACAGGTCACTGCGACTGACCGCGTTGCCAATCGCACGGCCACAGAGCGAGTCAACTTCAACGTCGAATGAGGCATCAATAGTTTCTCCCAAACATTCTCTGGAAAGACCCGATAAGGAACGAACTATGAAAGCATTCTGCATCGCACTCGCATGTCTTCTCTTAACCGCTGTGAGCGTGAGCGCGCAGGTCCGGCCGCCGCAGGAGACGGCGATGGAGCGTTTCCTGCGCTACGTGAAGATTGACACGCAATCAGCCGAAGACCAGACGACCGTGCCGAGCACGAAGAAACAGTTTGACCTGGCAAACCTGCTGGCGAAGGAGTTGAAGGAGTTGGGCGCGCAGAACGTGCGCGTCAGCGAGTTTGCGATTGTCTATGCGACGATTCCCGGCAACATGCCGGACAACTCTAAAGTGCCCGTCGTCGGTTTCATCGCGCACATGGACACGTCGCCGGCCGTCTCCGGCGCAAACGTCAACCCCATCATCCACAAAAACTATCAGGGCGGCGACATCGTTCTGCCAAACGATAAGACGCAGGTGATCACCGTCGAGAAGAATCCGTATCTCAAGGAATTGATCGGCGACGACATCATTACCGCCGACGGAACGACCTTGCTCGGCTCGGATGACAAAGCAGGCATCGCAGAGATTATGACGATGATTGACACTCTGCGACAGAATCCCAACATCAAGCACGGGACAATCGCCGTCGCTTTCACGCCGGACGAGGAAGTCGGCGGCGGCATAGACAAGTTTGACATAGAGGGTTTTGGGGCGAAGTTCGCTTACACTGTTGACGGCGAAGAGTTGGGCGAGTTCAGCGATGAGACATGGAGCGCACGCACGGCGACCGTCACCTTCAAAGGCACGAGCACGCATCCCGGCACGGCGAAAGGCTTGATGGTCAACGCAGCCTACGCCGCCGCCGATTACCTCTCGCGCTTTCCGCAGGAGATGCTGCCCGAAACGACAGAAGGGCGCGTCGGCTTCGTGCATCCGTACACGGGCGTGATTGATGTAGAGGAATCGAGCGTCAAGATACTGCTGCGCGATTTCGATTTGAGCGGCCTTGAGGCGAAGGAAGCGCGGCTGCGCGAGATGGTCAAAGAAACGCAGTTGAAGTTTCCGCGCGTCAAGGTGAGCATCGAAGTCAGGGAAGACTACAAGAACATGAAGGAGGTGCTGAAGAACTACCCGCAGTTGGCGGAGTTTGCGATGGAGGCGACGCGGCGTGCGGGCCTCACACCGAAGCTCAGGCCGATTCGCGGCGGCACGGACGGCTCACGCCTCACCTTCCGCGGCCTGCCCACGCCGAATCTTTTCACAGGCGGCATGAATTTCCACGGCAAGCTCGAATACAACTCTCGTCGCGGGCTGGAAAAGTCCACGCAGATGCTCGTCAATCTGGTGCAAATTTTTGCTGAGAAGCGTTGAGCGCAGTCGAAAGTTTGTGTTGCTGCGGACTTCCGCGCCTGTTCCAAACCGGCGGGAAGTTAGGCTGATAAGACTTTTACGGGCTGGCCCTGTGCGAGGCGACCTGTCTGAAGGACGCGCGCGTAGAGGCGCGACCAGCCGGGATGCTGTTTCTGGGAGATGCGTGTGAACGCGCCGCCGTTGAAGGAGGCCGCGATGGTCTTGCAGGGGGTTGTGTAAGAACTAATCTCTATGACGACCTCATCGCCGAGCGCGAGGCGGCTGCCGGGTTTGAGTGTGGCCCAGTCGAGTCCGGCGATGGTGACGTTTTCGCCGGTCGAGCCGGGAAAAATCGGGTGGCCTTCGGCCTGTAGATGTTCTATTAGCTCCAGAGCGTAGAGGCAGAGCGCGCGTTGCGGGCCGCCGTGGATAAAGCGCTTCGCCTGACGGTCTTCGACCAGCCCCTTCTTCGTCAGCAAGGCTTCCTGCGCCGCACGCTTCGGCACGCCGCCCGCAGAGCAGTTGAGTTGGAAAATATAACCCTCGCTCATCGCTCCAGTATTGTAACGGAAAGGTTGGGATTTTAAGAAGTCAACTGTAAAAGCGCGTGCGGCTGACAACAGTACGAACGACCGCCGTTGACTGAAGAGGCACGAAACGCAGCCGGAACGTGTCTTAGTTGATAGTGAGCTTGGTAATGCGCATCCGCTGCCAGATGACGTTTTCGTCAGGGAACGCGATGCCGTCTTCATTGGTGATGACGGGAGCAGACATGACGATTAAGTCTATATCCTTGTAGATGACCATGCAGGGCGGACACTTCTCCAGATGCTCTTTAACGAGAGCATAGTAGTTTTCATCGAGCGCTTTGTCTCTATACTCGCTGAGCTGTAGTAAGCTCTCGGCGCAATCCAGTGTTTTCTTATTTGCCATCTCGCTCTTTCTTTCGCTCCCAGACGAGATTAGTAGCTAATTGAGCGCAGCCTGTTGCCTGATGAAGGTTCTTAATTTCAGACGGGCCTTGTGAAGCTGCGATTTGCTAGTGCCTTCGGCCACGCCCATCATGCGCGCAATCTCTTCGTGCTCGTAGCCCTCTACGTCGTGCAGGATGAAGACCGTGCGATAGCCTGGCGGCAATTGCTGTATGGCCTTTTCCAGCGCAATGCGGTCAATGACAGGCATCGCGTTCGGGTTTTCAGTTCCCTTCACAATCTGTTCGGGCGTTTCGTCGTCCCCTTTGGTCAGTTCAGACTTGGTGCTGCGCTTACGGAAGTGCATCAAGACCTGATTGACCGTCATACGGTGCAGCCAGGTAGTAAATGCCGACTCGCCGCGAAACGAGCCTATCTTGTTAAAGAGCTGAATGAAGACATCCTGCGTGAGGTCTTCGGCCTGAACGGGGTCGCTCGTCATACGCAGGCAGAGCGCGTAGACGCGACGGAAGTGGCGACGATAGAGTTCCTCAAAAGCTGCCGTATCGCCCGCAGCAGATTTCTGTGCCAGCACAACATCCGCGTCCTGCGGTCTCTCTACCTCTGCGACGCTCATCTTTTGAATGCTCCCTCAGCCCGACGCCTACTATAACAGTAAATGGGCTGCTGGTCTTCCCGGAAAGCCTCCCCCAAAGCTTAACGGAACGTTGACCAGCAGCCTATTTAAATGCTCTCGCGACGACTTTCAGCCTCAAACGCGATCCCGTTCCCCCAAAAGAATCGCCAGCTGTTTTTCAAAAGAGCGTCGGCCTCCCCCAAAGCCTCTGCTCAACCGTCGTCCAAAGAGCTGCCCGAATTACCACATTTACTCAGCTACCCTTTTTATTACACCGCAGCCTCAGCAATGGCTATGCCATCCGTCCCGGATGGCCCAACGCCGGATTAAGACTCAGCAAGACACTCAACAAAACACTCATCCGTCTCACTCAAACCACTGCTTTCACAACCACGCACAACCTTCTGCTTGAGAAGACAACTTGCACATTTTTTATACTATCGCCGTGTACGACTGAATGGTAATCGTTCGCACCTCTCGCCGCGTTAACTGCCTTCGCTCCGCTCCTTGACTGCTCCGCCCCGGTTCGTTATGATGCGAAATTCGAACGAACGTTCGAAAAAGTTAGAGCATCCAATGAAAGTATCCTGTGAAGCGCTAGCGGGCTCACGCCAAACGCTTCGACACTCTTTTTGAGTGACCACTAAAGCTTTGAGCCGGGAAAAACAGAGCATGATTAATTTCGAGACGACGCCTGAAGCATATAAACACTGGCGGCTGCAATTAGACGGGCCGGTCGCGACGCTTTCCATGGACGTGCAGGAAGACTTGACGCTGGCCGAGGGCTATAAGCTGAAGCTCAACTCCTATGACCTCGGAGTTGACATCGAACTGGCCGACGCCGTTCAGCGTCTGCGCTTCGAGCACCCGGAAGTGAAAGTCGTGGTTATCACGAGCCTCAAGCCACGCATCTTCTGCGCGGGAGCAAACATTTACATGCTTGGCACTTCCTCGCACGCCTTCAAAGTCAATTTCTGCAAATTTACAAACGAGACGCGCTGCGCCATCGAAGACGCATCAGGCAATTCCGGCCAGCTTTATGTCGCCGCGCTCAACGGCACGGCCTCTGGCGGCGGCTACGAACTCGCTATCGCGTGCGATGAAATCTATCTGGTGGACGACGGCAGTTCTGCCGTCTCGCTGCCGGAAGTTCCGCTGCTCGGAGTGCTGCCCGGCACGGGCGGCCTCACACGCCTCGTTGACAAGCGCAAGGTGCGCCGCGACCGCGCAGACGTTTTCTCCACGCTCGCCGAAGGACTCAAGGGCAAGCGCGCGAAAGAGTGGGGCTTGATTGACGACTATTTTCCGACCAGCAAATTTCAGGAACGCGTCGCAGCGCGCGTCCAGAGTCTTGTCGAAGCGGGCGAAGAGAAAACGGCCGCGCGCGGCATCAAGCTCAACCCGCTCGAAGTCGAAGCGACTGCCGACGGGCGCGAATACAAGTATGTCAGTGTGAAACTGAACCGCGAGCAGCGTTGCGCGGACCTGACCGTGCGCGGCCCGCAAGCAAGCGCTCCCACCACCGTTGAAGAGATAGAAAAGCTTGGCGATGCATACTGGCCGCTGCAAGCTTTCCGCGAGCTTGACGATGCGCTCCTGCACCTGCGCGTTAACGAACTTGAAACCGGCCTCGTCTGCCTGCACACTGAAGGGAACATCGAAGACGTGCTCGCCGTTGACCGTACGCTCGACGCCAACAGAGACCACTGGCTCGTGCGCGAGATTATCCTGCACATGGCGCGCGTGCTGCGCCGTCTTGATTTGACGGCCAAGAGCTTCTTCGCCTTGATTGAGCCGGGCAGTTGCTTCGCCGGAAGCTTGCTCGAACTCGCTTTGAGCGCCGACCGCACTTACATGCTGAACAGCCCCGACGCGGTTGTACAGATTGCCGTCAGCCAACTCAACGCGGGCGCGCTCCCTATGAGCAACCATCTAACGCGCCTGCAATCGCGCTTTCTGGCCGCGCCGGAAAGACTCGAAGAAGTCTTCGCTTCCGGCAGAAGCTTCGACACCGAAGAGGCCGAAGAGTTGGGCCTCGTTACGTTTGCGCCCGACGACCTTGACTGGGACGACGAGATTCGTGTTGCCATCGAAGAGCGCACCTCTCTCTCGCCCGACGCGTTGACAGGGATGGAAGCATCGCTCAGGTTCGCCGGGCCGGAAACGCTCGACACCAAAATTTACGGCCGCCTCACCGCATGGCAAAACTGGATTTTCCAGCGCCCGAACGCCGTCGGCCCTCAAGGTGCTTTAACCAACTACGGCAAGCCGACGCAAGCGCAGTTTGACTACAAACGAACATAGTAAGGAGATGACTGATGGCTGCTGGCGAAAAAAAGTGCCCCGATTGTGGAGGGGAGATGGTTGAGGGTTTCATTCTGGACATGACTTACGGCGGGCAACTTGTTCCTCGCTGGCTAAAAGGTCGTCCCGAAAAATCTATGTGGACGGGCATTAAAGCGAAAGGCAAAGATTGTCGTTCGGTTGAAACCTATCGTTGCGTCAAGTGTGGTCTGCTCCGTTCGTATGCCAATACAGAAGTTGACCCACCTAGCTTATGGAATTTCTAAGTCTATTTGTGCAAGCAGGAGATTAATCATGCAGCTTTACGAACGCATTCCTAATAACGTTAACCTGTCGGAAGACAAACGCCTCCAACGCGCGCTGGAAAACTGGCTGCCAAACTATCTCAAATGGTGGCGCGAGATGGGGCCTGACGGCTTTCAGGAGAAGGACGTTTACCTGCGCACGGCCATCTCCGTCGAGCCTGAAGGGTGGGCCCATTTCGATTACGTCAAGATGCCTGATTACCGTTGGGGCATCTTCCTGAAGCCCGCCGAACAGGACGCGAAAGTCGGCTTCGGTGATAACTACGGGCAGCCCGCCTACCAGGAAGTGCCCGGTGAGTTTCGCAACGCCCTGCGCCGCATCATCGTCACACAGGGCGACACGGAACCAGCATCCGTCGAGCAGCAACGCGAACTCGGCAAGACCTGCCCTTCGCTCTACGACCTGCGCAATCTCTTTCAGGTGAACGTCGAAGAAGGCCGCCACCTCTGGGCGATGGTTTATTTGCTTCACCGCTACTTCGGGCGCGACGGTCGCGACGAAGCAGAAGAGTTGTTACAGCGCCGTTCTGGAAACCCCGACAAGCCGCGCATCCTCGAAGCCTTCAACCAGCCCTGCGACGACTGGTTAAACTTCTTCTGCTTCACGATGTTTACAGACCGCGACGGCAAGTATCAACTCGGTGCGCTCGCCGAATCCGGCTTCGAGCCTCTCGCTCGTACCTGCCAGTTTATGCTGACGGAAGAGGCGCATCACCTCTTCGTCGGTGAAACGGGGGTGGGGCGCGTCGTCAGGCGCACAGCGCAGTTGATGAAAGAGGCCGGAAGCGACGGCGACGTGCGCGCGCTTGGCGGCATCCCGCTCGACATCATTCAACGCTACATCAACTTCTGGTTCAGCTACTCGCTCGACCTCTTCGGCGGCGAGATTAGCTCCAACAGCGCAGACTTCTTCGCCGCCGGTCTCAAGGGGCGCTACAAAGAGCAGGACCAGTATGAAGACCACATCGCAACCAACGGTTCTTTCACGTTGATGATTGTCGAAGACGGAAAACTCGTGCCGCGCGAAGTGCCCTTGCGCAACGCGCTCAACGAAGTGCTGCGCGGCGAGTATGTCAAAGACTGCGAGCGAGCGATGGCGCGCTGGAACAAGTATCTCGCAGACGAAGGCGCTGATGCTCAGCTTTATCTGCCGAGCACACGCTTTCATCGCCACGTCGGAGAGTTTGCCGGACACTACTTCGACCTGCGCGGACAATTAATCACAGAGGCAGAATTTGAGCGGCAGCGCGACGAATGGCTGCCCACGCTTGCCGACCGCGAGTATGTGCGCAGCCTGATGCATCCCGTGACCGAACCCGGCAAAATCGCCAACTGGATAGCGCCGCCCGCAGCCGGTATCAAAGGCAAGCCTTTCGAGTTTGAGTATGTGAGGCTGTAGTTCATTTGCGATCTCAGGTTTGTGGAATTTTTGATTGGATAAGGCGATAAGCGCTCTTCATGGATGCTATCGCCGGACGCGTAGAATCCTTCCTCGTCCAAACGGAAATCCACAAACCTGAAATCAAGAATCTTTTATGGAAGACTTCACACGCTACGACCAGAAGCTTGAGTTTATCCTGCGCACCAGCGCGCGCATCTTCGCGGAGAAGGGTTATCATTCAACCTCCATGCGCGACATCTCGCGCGCGACCGAAGTCAGCCTCGCAGGGCTCTACTACTACTGCAAGTCGAAGGAAGAGCTGCTCTTCTTAATTCAGGACAACTGCTTCGGCCACGTGCTCGAACGCCTTGAGCAACGACTGCGCGAGACAACCGATGCGGTCGAAAAGCTGCGCCTCGTCATAGAGAATCACCTTTCATTCTTCGCCGCCAACATGGCCGAGATGAAAGTGCTTTCGCATGAGGCCGATTCGCTCGCGGGCGAGATGCACGAGCGTGTCTCTGGCAAGAAGCAGCAGTACACGAGGCTCGTGCGCCGGATTCTCTCGGAGGCCCAAGCGCAAGCGCAGCAAGAGAACTCAAGGCAGAAGCTCGACCTGACGGTTGCAACCTACGCGCTCTTCGGCATGATGAACTGGATTTACAACTGGTACGACCCCGCCGGCAAAGTCTCCGTAGGCGATCTTGTGGACAATCTCACGCGTCTCTTTCTCTCCGGCTTCCTCGCCGGAACACCGGGCGGCGAGTTACAATTCAAACCGAAGACAACCAAAACCGAACGCCTCAGCGTGTGGCGAGCACCGCAATAGCAAATCGAAGGAGAGCGCAAGCGAATGACACGGACGCTAACCGCAACTATCTGGCGAGAAGATGACGGCTTCGTCGCGCTCTGCAACGAACTTGACATTGCCAGCCAGGGCGACTCGATAGAAGAAGCACGGGCCAACTTAAAAGAAGCCATCGAATTGTTTCTTGAGACCGCTCATCCGAAGGAGATTGACCAACGACTTAACTCCGAAATCTACATCACGACTTTGGAGGTCAACGTTGGGCAGGCTGCGTAGGCTTTCAGGGCGAGAGGTCTGCGCTATCTTAATGAAGCATGAATTTGTGCAGGTACGCCAAAAAGGAAGCCACGCCATGATGCAAAAATCTACCGATGGTATGACTATCACTGTGCCTGTGCCCTTGCATCCAGAGCTACGCCTCGGAACTTTACAATCTATTATTAGGCAGTCAGGTGTTCCACGAGCCGAGTTCGAATCGTAAACAAATGCTGGTTAGCATTTGCCTGTAGCTTGAAATTCAGAACACGAAAGTTGATAACGGAGCAGAACAAAATGGCAGAAGCGCAAGCTCAGCAGGAGACGGAAGTGAGCGGCAATCTCGTGAGGTATCGTGCGCAGGAGGGCGTCGCCGTGTTGACGCTGAATGCTCCGCCGGCCAACACATACTCTTACGAGATGATGCAGGAGCTTGACGGCGCGATTCTCAGGGCGCGGATGGACGACGGCGTGCAGGTCATCGTCATCACGGGGCAGGGCGAGAAGTTTTTCTGCGCGGGCGCGGACATACAGATGCTCTCCAGCGTGACGCCGAACTTCAAGTATTATTTCTGCCTTCATGCGAACGAAACATTGTCGCGCCTCGAACAGACACCGAAGCTCGTCATCGCTGCCATCAACGGCCACTGCGTCGGCGGCGGACTCGAAGTGGCGATGGCGGCAGACATTCGCATCGCGCGCAAAGGGGCGGGTAAGATGGGACTGCCGGAAGTCGCTCTCGGTGTGCTGCCGGGCACGGGCGGCACGCAGCGGCTCGCACGCATCGTCGGCAAGTCGCGCGCCATCGAACTGATGGCGACGGGCGAGTTGTTCGCCTTCGAGCAAGGACAGGAGTTAGGACTCGTCAATCACATACACGAAGCTGCGAGCGCCGGAGAGTTTATGCAGTCGGTTCTGGAATACGCAGCGAAGTTTACGCTGCCCGCTAAGGCTGCAAACGCGGTCGGGCGTATTAAGCGGAGCGTGCAAACCGGCGCGGAGATACCGTTTGAATCTGCGCTCGCACTCGAACGCGAACTGCAACAACAACTCTTCCAATCCGAAGACGCAAAGGAAGGCATTGACGCCTACGTCGCGAAGCGCAAACCTCAATTCAAAGGAAGATGAGTTTTCAGTTTTCAGCACAAGCAAGTTGTCTTTACTGAAAACTCAAAACTGAAAACTTAGAACCGACGACTTATGTACGACAACATCAGAGTCACAAACGAGTCGGGCATCAGGATGATTACGCTGGATCGTCCTGAGAAGCTGAACGCTTTTGCAGGACACATGAGGCGCGACCTTGCAGAGGCGCTGGAACAGTCCGCGAGCGACAGAAGCGTGCGCGTCGTTGTGATAACGGGCGCGGGGCGCGCGTTTTGTGCGGGCGCGGACGTAGCCTACATGGCCGAGCTGATGGAGCGGCGGGATACGGACGAGTTTGTGCGGCTGCTCGGTGCTGGCCGTCGCGTTGTGACCGCGATCCGGGAAATGGCGAAGCCGGTCGTTGCTTCCATCAACGGCCCTGCTTACGGCGCTGGCTTCAATCTGGCGTTGTGCTGCGATCTGCGTATTGCCGCAGAGTCTGCGTCGTTCAGCCAGTCGTTCGTCAAGGTCGGGCTGCATCCCGATTGGGGCGGAACATATTTTCTGCCGCGCATGTTGCCGCCCAACCTCGCCTGTGAAATGTTCTTTCTGGGCGACGCTGTGAATGCTGAGCGCGCATTGCAACTCGGCCTCGTCAATCGAGTCGTGGCTGATGCAGAGTTGGCGCAGGAGACATGGAAGCTCGCGGAGCGGCTGCGCGATGCGCCCTACAGGTCAATCGCGGCGGCCAAGCATGCCGTTTATATGAGCGACGACGCGAGCCTCGAACGGATGCTGCAATACGAGACGGAGGCGCAGCTTCAATGCTTCGAGTCGGAAGAAGCGCGCGAGCGTGTTCGTGCATTTTTAGAGAAACGCGAACCGCGCCGGACGACAGGCCCTTTGAGATAAACACCAACTTTGAAACTCAAGGATAAAACAGCGCTCATCACGGGCGGCGGGCGCGGCATCGGACGCACTGTCGCACATCTTTTCGCGCGCGAGGGCGCACGCCTCGCTCTCGTCGCTCGCACGGCTCAACAAGTCGAACAGGTTGCAGACGAGATTCGAGCGACGTACGAGACGGAGGCAATCGCAGCCGTCTGCGATGTCTCCGACGCGGGAAGCGTCCAGCGCGCCTTTGCGAGTGTGACCGAAAGCTTCGGTCGCGGCGTTGATATTCTCGTCAACAACGCAGGGATTGCAGAGAGCGCGCCACTCGTCAGGACCAGCGACGAACTCTGGCAACGCTTGCTCGCCGTCAATCTCACAGGCACGTTTCTCTGCACGCGCGCGGCGCTGCCCACGATGCTTGAGCACGGATGGGGACGCATTATTAACATCGCCTCCATCGCAGGCAAAACCGGCGCACCATACATCTCCGCCTACACGGCATCGAAGCATGGCGTGTTGGGCTTAACGCGCTCAGTCGCTCTTGAAGTGGCAACGAAGGGCGTGACCGTCAACGCCATCTGTCCGGGCTATGTCGAAACGGAGATGGCCGCGCAGGCGATTAACAATATCAGCAGCAAGACCGGCAAATCTGAAGCGGAAGCGCGCGACGTGCTCAACCGCATGAGTCCGCAGAACCGTCTCGTTACGCCGGAAGAAGTCGCCGCGCTGGCCCTCTTGCTGGCGAGCGAAGAGGGGCGCGGCATCAACGGGCAGGCCATCAATGTTGACGGCGGCAGCGTTCTTTTTTAACGTCAAAAGTAGAGTTAAGAACTGATAGCTCGAACGCCCTTTATGTCTTTCAAACGCGTCAACCCCAAATCGCTCGGACGCCCCAGCGGATACACAAACGGGCTGCTGACAACGCCGGACACAAGGCTTCTCTTTATCGCGGGCCAAATCGGATGGGACGAGTCGCAGCAGCTTGTGAGCGAGGATTTCGTGGAGCAGTTTGACCGTGCGCTGCAAAACGTGCTGGCGGTCGTGCATGAAGTCGGCGGCGTTCCCGGCTCTGTTGCGCGCATGGTCATCTACGTCACAAGCAAGGAAGAGTATCGCCTGCGCAGGCGCGAGATAGGCGAACGCTGGCGCGCACAGATGGGCAAACACTATCCGGCCATGGTGCTCGTCGAAGTTAAAAGCCTCCTCGAAGACGGCGCTAAGGTCGAAATTGAAGGCATCGCGGTCATATAATACTTAGTGATGAGTGATGAGTGATGAGTTAAAAGAAAGCGCTTTAACTTCTCACTCATCACTCATCACTCATCACTCATCACTGTTTTTATGATTAACCCGAACAGTTTTCTTTATGAAGAGCGGAACGGTGTGGGCGTTATTACGTTGAATCGTCCCGAACGACTCAACGCGCTGACCTTCGAAGTCTATCGTGAGTTGACGGATGCGTTCGCGGCTTTGCAGGATGAGAGTGCGGTTCGCGCAGTTGTCATTAAGGGCACGGGTCGCGCGTTCTGTTCCGGCGGCGACGTTCACGACATCATAGGTGAGTTGTTTGCGCGCGACATGCAGGGGTTGCTGGAATTTACGCGTTTGACGTGTGAACTGGTGAGGAACATACGCGCGCTCCGCAAGCCCGTCATCGCGAGTTTGAACGGAACGACGGCTGGCGCTGGCGCGTGCATCGCTCTGGCCGCGGACATTCGCATCGCTGCGGAAGAAGCGAAGATAGCTTTTCTCTTCGTGCGCGTCGGGCTCGCGGGCGCGGATATGGGCGCGGCCTATTTGCTGCCGCGCGTCGTCGGGCTGGCGAAAGCAACCGAACTGCTTTACACGGGCGATTTTATTACGGCGGCAGAAGCAGAGCGCATCGGCCTTTATAATCGCGTCGTCGCGCAGGCAGAACTCGAAGCTTCGACCACAGAGCTTGCAGAGCGTCTGGCGCGCGGGCCGTCTTTCGCGCTCGCGATGACGAAAGAGATGCTCAACCGCGAGATGGAAACGAGCCTCGACACAGCGCTCGAATGGGAAGCGCAAGCACAGGCCACATGCATGCAGCACCCTGATTATCGCGAAGCATACGAAGCCTTCGTCGCCAAGCGAGAGCCGCAGTTTAAGTAGTTTGCGATTTTAGATTTGCGATTGAATGAGGCGAGCAGCACTTTGACAGACTGACGACAGACCACAATCCACCTCTCTCCAATCTGAAATCTAAAACCTGAAATCTTATGGACTCTTTCATAGCAGAGACACCATTCTTCACGACGGAGCACCGCAATCTGGCTACGAGCGTGGCGGGCTTCGTCGCCAGCGAGATAGAGCCGCGCGGCGGCGAAGAGCCTGACACGGACGCACAGTTTCGTGCGCTCCTTGCGCTCCTTGCTGAGGCAGGGTTGTTGCGTTACTCGGTCGTAGCGGCGGGCGAGCCTCTGGACACGCGTGCTCTATGTCTGATCCGTGAAGCTCTCGCGTATTCTTCGGCGCTCGCTGACCTTGCCTTCGTCATGCAGGGACTAGGCACTTACGCCATCAGTCTTGCCGCGCCCGAACACGTCCGCGATTTCTGGCTTGCGCGCGCCGCAAGCGGAAAGGCCATCGCCGCCTTCGCGTTGACTGAAATGCAAGCAGGCTCAGACGTTGCCGCCATTGAAACGACTGCACGGCGCGAGGGCGATGCCTATGTGATAGATGGGCACAAGCGCTTCATCTCAAACGCCGGTCTGGCAGATTTCTACACGGTCTTTGCACGAACGGGGACGCGCGCCGACAAACGCCCTGAGCTTTCGGCCTTCATCGTCGGGGCGCGCATGCAGGGCTTTCGCGTGCGCGAGCGCACGGAGATGATAGCTTCGCATCCGATTGGCGAGCTTGAGTTCAACGCTGTGGGAGTGCCTGCGGAAAATATGGTCGGGCGCGAGGGCGACGGCTTTCCGCTCGCGATGCAAACGCTCGATACTTTCCGTGCGAGCGTCGGCGCGGCGGCCTGCGGGATGGCGCGACGCGCGCTTGATGAAGCTCTCGCTTACGCGAAAACACGCCGCCAGTTCGGACGCCCTTTGTCCGAGCACCAGTTGATTCAGGAGAAGCTGGCCGAGATGGCAACAGAGCTTGACGCTGCTCGTCTGCTCGTCTATCGCGCAGCATACTTGAAGGACGCGGGCGTCGAGCGCGTCACGCGTGAGGCAAGCCAGGCGAAGCTGTTTGCGACAGAAGCGGCGGGCCGCATCATAGACAGTGCACTCCAAATTCACGGCGGCAGCGGCCTCATTCGCGGCAGCGTCGTCGAACGACTCTACAGAGACGTGCGCGCGCTGCGAATTTACGAAGGCACATCCGAGATTCAGAAACTAATCATCGCCGGCCAGATTTTGCAGGACTGATGAGAGCGAACGCCAAAGCGATAACCGACGAGCGGCTATGAAAATAAAGATCATTGGCGGCGGCCCGGCCGGGTTATATTTCGCCCTCCTGATGAAGAAGACGGATCCGGCACACGACATCACGGTCTTTGAGCGCAACGCGCCCGATGACACGTTCGGCTGGGGCGTGGTCTTCTCCGATAAGACGCTCTCCTATTTGAAGGAGAACGATGAAGAGTCGTACAGAGAGATAACGGAAACCTTCGCGACGTGGGACAACGTTGATGTCGTCCACCGTGGACAGAAGGTAACGATTCGCGGCAACAAGTTTTCCGGCATCGCGCGCATCAAGCTCTTGCACATCTTGCAAGAACGCTGCCGGGAGCTAGGCGTCTCCCTTCAGTTTCGCACGGAGGTTTCAGAGCTTGAGCGCCTTGTGGAAACCTGCGATCTGCTCGTCGGCGCAGACGGCATTAACAGCAGCGTGCGGCAGAAGTACGGCGAGTTTTTCGAGCCGACCTTGAGCGTGCGCAAAAACAAGTATATCTGGTACGGCACACAGCAGTTGTTTCATGGATTGACACTGACCTTTCACGAAAACGAGGCCGGTGTCTTCGCCGCTCATTCTTATAAGTTTAATAACACGACCAGCACATTCATCGTCGAGTGTGATGCGGAGACCTGGGAGCACGCAGGCTTCGCGAGCCTTTCGGATGAAGCGACGCGCGGATACCTGTCAGACGTTTTCCGCGACGACCTCGGCGGCCATCCCCTTTTATCCAACAACTCGAAGTGGATCAACTTCGTCAACGTGAAGAACAGGCGTTGGAGCTACCGCAACGTGGTGCTGCTCGGAGATGCGCTGCACACTGCACATTTTTCCATCGGCTCTGGAACAAAGCTAGCGCTCGAAGACGCGATTGCACTGCATGATTGCTTCGTCGCTAAAAAGGATACGGAGAGCGCGCTCCGTGAGTTTGAGGGAGTGCGCAAGCCCATCATCGAAGAGTATCAGGAGGCGGCTTATGAAAGCCTCATCTGGTTTGAGAACGCGAAAAAGTATATGTCGCTTTCTCCCCTACCCTTCGCCTACAAGCTGATGACGAGAAGCAAAAAGATTGATTACGACAATCTGAAAAGACGCGACCCCGCGTTTATCGCCGCCTACGATGCCGCCCAAAGCTAAAGCACATCAGTTGAAACGAAGCTGAAACGAAAACGCCGCTCGACTTATGTCTCCTGACAACAGACGCAAACTGCTCTCCTACCTCGTGAGAGTGCACTTCGCTTATCTGGTGGCGGTTCCCGTTCTGGGAATTATCAGTTGGTGGTTTCTGCGGCGCGGCTCGATGCCTTTAATGATTTTCTCCGGCTTCGCAGCCATCGCCGCTTACTACTCGCTGCTGGCCGAGCGCTATTACCTGACAACACACTTGCCCTCTGCGCTGTGGGTCGTCTTTTCTAGCCCGCTGCTGCTTTTCATCGCGAGTCTTGCGGGCGGCGGCTTCTGGTATTTCTATCTAGACGCAGCTTTCGTTGAAGTCGGCGGCCTGTGCGCGGGCATTGTTGCTGGCGCAACCGTGAAGGGCTTGAAGGAGAAGGAATATTTCTTCATGGGCGTTCTCTATCTTTTCATGGGCGGCTTTCTCGCGGTCTGGGGGTGGGGCGTTTTCCGTGAGCACAAGATTTTTGACTGGCACGACAACGTGTGGGTCATCGTCGCGCTCGCAAACGAGACTTACATCTACAGTCGCATGTTTATCTCAGGCGACCTTGATTTGCAGTTCGGTCATGGGCGGGCCGCGCGCCGTGCGGGAGCAGGCTTGTTGTCAGGCCCTTTCAGAGACGACCAGGGGTTTTCGCTCATTCTGGTTTTCGCTATCCTCGTCGTCCTCTCACCCTTCATCTTCGGCCTGCTGAGCTACCTTTCCAAGTGAAGCGAGCCGCCGCTTTCAAGCGTCGCCGTCGTGCTGCCAGTCTGGCGGCAAGAGCCTGCGCCTGCCGTCAACGCTCAGAGTAATTCCGGGCTCATCCAGTTGCACTCTATCCCACAGCTTGCATGTGACCTGCTTGTGCGCCTGATCCAGCCCTTCGCAGTAGTTTGTATATGTGCAGCGACGAACCTCCTGGCCGCGGCCCCGTCTGACTTTCAGAAACCAGTCTGGGTCAGCGAGCGCCTGCCTCGCAAGACCTATGATGTCCGCCTCGCCTCTTTGCAGAATCTCTTCGGCCTGCTCAAACGTGCTGATGCCGCCCGCTGCGACAAGCGGCGTCTCTAAGCCAGCCTCATTTACCGCACGCCTGATAGCGGCGACGAGCGGGACGTTACGCGAAAACGGCCCGCGCTCATCCGACAACACGGTCGGCATACACTCATAACCGCTCTCGCCCGTGTAAGGATAGACGGCATGGCCCACACGCGGCTGCTTCGCATCCTCAAACTTGCCGCCCTTGGAGATGGACAGATAATCAAAACCCGCACGCGCAAACTCGACGCCGAAATAAGTCGCGTCCTCTATGCGACTGCCCCCCTTTATCACTTCGTCTGCGAGAAAACGCACGCCGACTGTGTAGTCATTGCGGACACGCTCACGCACAGCGCGATAAACTTCGAGCGGCAGTCGAATGCGATTCTCGCGCGGGCCGCCGTAAAGATCTGTGCGATTATTGCGTGCGCTTAAGAATGAGGCCATCGTGTAGGCGTGCGCGTAGTGAAGCTCGACGCCGTCGAATCCCGCTTGGCGTGCGCGCGCGGCGGCGGACGCGAAGATTTCTGGCAGCACTTCAGGCAATTCGCGTATGTGCGCAAGCTCCGTGTCTGTGACGCGCTCGCGATAACCGAAGCGCAACGATTCCAGTTCGCGTTCATCGAGCACGCGTTCGAGCGTCTCATCCGGCGCTTGTTTGAGCAGTTCGCGCAGTTCGGCTTCGCTTTGCTGAAGGCAGCGGTCGTCGTTTGTGATTTGCGCGAGTTGCTGGCGATGTCGTTCGTTTAACTTGAAGAAGCGGTCGAAGAATTTATTCTTTTCCGGCCTGCGCTTGACGGTGAGGAAATCTATAATCTGTATGAAGAGGCGCGTCTGCCCTTTGCTTGCACGGCGCACACGTTCGACCAGTTGGCTTAGTCCGGGCAGGTAGCGGTCGTGTCCTATGCGCAGGAGCGGCCCGCTGGCAATGTCTCTGACGCCCGTCGCCTCTACGACAATCGCGCCGGGCTGTCCCATCGCGAACCGCTCATACCAATCGAGATTATCCGCCGTTACATACCCGTCTTCCGTTGCGCGCCACGGAACCATCGCCGGAACCCACGTCCGGCTCTCAAGCTGAAGCGGCCCTTTGCTAAGAGGACGATAGAGTAGCGATTGCGCTGCCTCTCCGGCGGTCGGCCAGCGCGCGGGCAGGATTTCATGGCGGATTGCGTTTGCGGGATGCCACATCTTATCTTTGTTTCCGAAGCGAGCAGTGTAGCAGGTTTGGCTGCGAACTGCGGAGCGCACAATGGAAACGATGAACGCCGTCGGCGCTAATTGGACGTTCCTTGTTGCGGGCGACTATACTATGAGCAAGGCATAACATTTCGCATGAACGGGCAGCCTCGCTAATTGCAGCGTCGGAGGAGGAAACAGTTTTTGTCGGATGAACTACTGAAGTGGCGCGCGGAATTTCCAATCCTGGAGAAGACCGTCTATCTCATCTCGCACAGCCTCGGCGCGATGCCGCGCGGCGCTTATGAGAGCCTACAGGATTATGCGGAGATGTGGGCCACGCGCGGCGTGCGCGCATGGGCCGAAGGCTGGTGGGAGATGCCCGTTAGCCTTGGCGACGAAGTGGCGCGCATCATCGGCGCTGATGCGGGCACAGTCGTCATGCACCAGAACGTCTCCATCTGTCAATCGTTGATTCTCTCCTGCTTCGAGCCGCATCCTCGCCGGAATAAAATCGTCTATTCGGAACTGAACTTTCCGTCTGTGATGTACGTCTATGAGGCGCACGCGCGCGATGGACGACTACGGATTGAAACCGTTAAGTCTGACGACGGGACAACCGTTGCGCTCGAAAAAATGCTGGCGGCGATTGACGAAGAGACGCTGCTCGTTCCCATCTCTCATGTTCTCTTCAAGAGCGGTTTTCTACAGGATGCGCGTGCCATCATCGAGCGCGCACACGAAGTCGGCGCAATGGTTGTGCTCGACACGTATCAATCGGCGGGCACTGTGCCGTTCAGTGTTAAGGAGTTGAACGTTGATTTTGCGACCGGGGGCTCTGTTAAGTGGCTCTGCGGCGGCCCCGGCGCTGGCTATCTCTACGTGCGCCCCGATTTGCACGAACGACTTGAGCCGAAGACGACAGGCTGGATGGCCCACGAAGCGCCGTTTGCATTTGAGGGCGGCGCGATTCGTTATGCGTCCGGCATCAATCGTTTTCTGCACGGCTCGCCCTCCGTCTCCGCGCTCTACGCGGCCCGGAGCGGCTATCGCATCATCAACGAAATCGGTGTCGAAGCGATTCGCGCCAAGAGCGTGCGACAGACGACTCGCTTAATCGAGTTGGCAGAAGAGGCTGGCTTTGATGTGACAAGCCCTCGCGACTCCGAGCGTCGCGGCGGCACAATCACCGTCGCCGCCGAACACGCCGCAGCCGTGACGAAGGAACTCATCAGGCGCGAATTCATAGTGGATTACCGTCCCGGCGCTGGCGTACGCATCTCCCCACATTTTTATACGACGGATGAAGAACTCGAACTCGTTATTCGCGAGATGAAGAAGATTAGAGACACACGCGCCTACGCCGAGCACGAGGCGGCGACAGCAGCGTTCTAACAGCAGTGACGAGTTATGAATGACGAATGACAAGTTAAAAGAAATTCTTTGTTGCTCTCAGCTTGCTTCTTATTCCTGCTCGCCACTCGTCACTCATCACTTGTCACTCTTTTATTATGGCTAAAGATTACGGCAGCCAATCGCCGCTCTCATACAATAAATACTTACGCGTCTCAGACCTCATCGGCTTGCAGGATTGTCTGTCCGACCCCGCGCATCACGACGAGTTGCTGTTTATCACCATTCACCAGACTTACGAGTTGTGGTTTAAGCAGATACTACACGAGATTGACGCGGCGATTGTGCAGATGAACGAAGACCGCGCGGCAGCGGCAGCACGAGCGCTGCGCCGCATCGTCGAGATTGAAAAGGTGCTCGTCAACCAGATACACATTCTGGAAACGATGACGCCGATTAACTTTCTCGCCTTCCGCGACGAACTGAATCCGGCGAGCGGCTTCCAGAGCATGCAGTTTCGCGAGATAGAGTTTGCCTCCGGCTTGAAAGACCCTGAGATTCTGCGCAGCTTCGAGACGGACGAGTTTGCGCGCGAGCGGCTGCAAGCGCGCTTTCGTGGGCCAACTCTCGGAGACGCCTTCTACGCGTTGCTCCGCCGGCGCGGTCTGTCCGCCCCTGCGGATGATGCGTCGCTCTCTGCCGAAGAATCCCGCAAGCTTTACGGCCAGCGCACGCGCGCCGTGCTCGAAATCATCACACACTTCGAGGAGCGCTACGAAGAGTTTCAACTGGCCGAAGGGCTGTTGGAACACGACGAATATTTCTCTCTCTGGCGCTCGCATCACGTACGCATGGTGGAGCGCATGGTTGGAGCCAAGCGCGGCACGGGCGGCTCCGAAGGCATCGGCTACCTGAACACAACTCTCGATAAAAAGTTTTTCCCTGAGTTATGGGAAGCGCGCACCTATCTCGACACGAAACATGACGGCGCGGGTTGTCCTTTCGCCGGTAAATCGTAAACGGTCAACGGTTGATAGACGCTGCATTAGCTCGCCGGTCGTCAAGCCGATTCATTAAGTGATGAAGATAGAGTTTCCAGAAAAGTTCAACATGTCGGACTACTTCCTCTATCACAATCTGGAGGAAGGGCGCGAAGGCAAAGTCTGTCTCTACTTTGAGGATCAGACCTACACGTATGGCGAGACGGCGCGGTTAGCTAACAGGACGGGCGCTGCCCTCCGTGAGCTTGGATTAAGGCAGGAAGAGCGCGTGTTGATTGTGTTGCCGGACTGCCCTGAGTTTGTCTGGACGTGGTTTGGTGCGAGCCGCATCGGCGCTGTCATTACGATGGTCAACCCGCTGCTGCCCGCCGCCGATTACAAATATTATCTTGAATACACGCGCGCTCGCATCGCCGTCATACATGAATCGCTGCTCGCGACGTTTGCGGAAGCCGCTGCTGACGCGCGTCATCTACGGCAGGTCTTAGTCGTCGGCGATGAGCACGGCGATTTTCTCTCGTTTCAGAATGTTGTTTACGCGATGCCGGAGAACCTGACGCCCGCCGAGACGCATCGCGACGATATAGCCATCTGGCTTTTCACGTCCGGCTCGACGGGCCATCCTAAAGGTGCTGTCCACCTGCAACACGATTTGCCGTATAACACGGAAGTCTTCGCCAAGCGCACCATCGGCGTGCGCGAAGACGACGTGACAGTCTCCGTGCCGAAACTCTTTTTCGGTTATGCGACCGGCACAAACCTGCTCTTTCCGTTTGCAGTTGGCGGTGCGACCGCTCTTTTCAGTGAGAGGTCAACGCCGGAAAAGTTGTTCGAGGTAATAGAACGTTTTCGCCCGACGATTTTGACGACCGTGCCGACGATGATTAATGCGATGCTCAATGCTGAAGGCGGCAGACAAAGAGACTTGTCCAGCTTGCGCTTCTGCTATTCTGCGGGCGAGGCGCTGCCCGTGGAGCTTTATAAGCGATGGGTGGAGACGTTCGGAGTTGAAATCTATGACGGTATCGGTTCGGCAGAGATGTTTCACATCTACATCACGAATCGCCCTAATGATGTGAAGCCGGGAAGTCTTGGGCGCATCGTCGAAGGCTATGAAGCGCGAATCGTTGACGCCGAGGGCGCGCAAGTTAGCACGGGCGAGATGGGAACTTTGCGCATCAAGGGCGATTCGGCGGCGCTCTGCTACTGGAACGCGCACGAGAAATCGAAAGAGACTTTCGCGGGCGATTGGTGTACGACCGGCGACCAGTTTCACGTTGATGCCGACGGTTACTACTGGTATCACGGTCGCACCGACGACATGCTGAAAGTCTCAGGGGTTTTTGTTGCGCCCGCCGAAATCGAGAATTGCCTGCTGCAACATGAAGCCGTGCTCGAATGTGCCATCATCGGCTTCGACGCGGGCGATGGCCTTGTCAAGCCCAAAGCCTTTGTCGTCGCGCGCGACACTCACGCGGCGGACGACGCGCTGGCCGAACAACTCAAAGACTTCGTTAAATCACGACTCGCGCTCTACAAGTATCCACGCCAAATCGAGTTCGTAACGTCTCTACCGAAAAACGACCGCGGCAAGATTGACCGCAAGTTATTAAAACAGTGACAAGTGATGAGTAATGAGTGATGCGTTAAAAACCTTGCTTTCTTTTACTCATCACTCATTACTCATCACTCATCACTTCTCTTATGCCTTTCTCGACACGCATCACAGTCCGCTTCGGTGATACAGACCCGGCCGGACTCGTCTATTATCCGAACCTCTTTCATTATCTTCACATTGCGATGGAAGAGTTTTTCGCGGCGCGCTGCGGTATTAGCTATCACAAGCTGATGGCGGATGAGCGCATCGGTTTTCCGACCGTCAATGCGCAGGCGGAATTTTTGCTGCCGCTGGTTTATGGAGACGAGGCCGTGGTGGAGGTATTGGGTTCAAACGTTGGCCGCAGCTCTGCGACGTTTGATTACAGCATTCGTCGCGTCAGTGATAATGCGCTGTGTGTGCGTGCGCGCCTCGTGCACGTGGCGATGAATCTGGACGAACGCCGCGCCGTCGCAATCTCCGACCGCTATCGCCGCGCCTTCATGGAAAGCGCAAGCTAAAGAGCGTTCACTTCAAAACTAAAGACCAGCAAAGCTGCCGAGCCTTTCCCGTTCTCGTTTTGGAAATCAAGGCGCAATCGGTATTTCTTAAGGTTACAACATCAGGAATTGGATAACGGCTACTATCGTTGTCGTCGCCGCCAGCAGCGCGCTCGGACAGAAGCAGCTTCCTAAAATTCCCTCCTGCTTGTGCAAACAACTTAATCGGCGCGGGTGAAAGTGCTCCTACCCGCGCCGACTTTTTTGTCTACAGATGTTAGAAAGACGACAGCTAATCGCGCAGGCGTTGTGCGAGACGGCGGATGACGCTGGCGGCGATGGCCGGGTCGTTGTTGAGCGCCTGCCGGAAAGCGTTGCCGTTCAGACGCAACGCGCGCACGCCGCTTGCTCCCGCAATCACGGTGGCGGAGCGCGGCGCAGGGTCAAGCACCGCCATCTCTCCTATGAAGCCGCCAGCTTTTTCTACTGAAAGATGCTCCTGCTGCCCTTCTTCCTCACGAAAAATGTCTGCCTCGCCGCTCAACAGGATAAAGACTTCATCACCGAATTCGCCCTCGACGCACAGAGCCTTGCCCGGCGCATACTCGTCTTCGCGGCTCGCACGCGCCAACTCCGCCAGGCTCTCCGGCCCAAGCGTTGTGAAGATTGGAGCAGAACGGAGAGCAATCATCTTCTCGACCGTGATGAGACCGGGATGAGAGCCTACCTCTTGTCCTTCGCGGCCCGCGCGTTCTTTCAAATGCAGCGCCGTCTCGCGCACGACCTCGTGCTCGTCTGCGCTCAGGCGCGAGAGCGTCTGTTCGTCAACCGCTCCGCGCTCGCTTAATGAATAGAGCGCGAGAGCGCGTATGTACGGGTCAACGCTCTGTGTGCGTGCGCGCAAGGTATCGGAGAGCGTCGGCCATGATGCTTCGATGGAAGCGGTCTCGCGCTGTGCGGCCAGTAGGCGCTCTGCTATTGACGGTGGAACAGCCTGACGTAATTGCTCAAGAACGGATTCACGCTGCGATTGCTCAGGGCTGTTTAGAGCCTCACGCATCAGGCGACTCGTTTCGTCGTCGGGCGTAAAGCTCAGGCCACGCATCAGGCGGCCGATGGCGCGCGAACGGCGACGCTGTAGAAGAACGATGAGGAAATCGTGCGTCGGCTTGTGTTCCATCTCAAGCGCCTGAATGGCCTGCGCAGCGCGTTCGATAGTTCTGATCTCTTCCATCAGCCGCCCGGCCATTCCCTGATCGCCGCCCAGCAGGTTATCCAAGACGGCCGCGTGCTCTTCCTTTGTCACGCGATACTCCGCGCGCAGATTCAAGATAAGGCTGTCGTCAACAGCGCCCTCGCCCGCCAGCGCGCGTTCAAGATAACGACCGAGCGCGCGCTCGTAGGTTTCGAGTTGCAGACGCTTCTCTGCGGAAATCTGCTTCGACGGGTCGGAGATGAGTGCGCGTTCTTCTTCGGCCAGCGAGGCCATCACCTTCTCGTGGTCTGCCTTCTTAATCTGCAACTGGTTGCGCAAGTTTTCCAGCAGGTGCACTTCCTGCCGCGTGACGAAACCGTTAGCTAAAGTTTCGCGCACAGCGTCTTTGTAAACTTCGAGCACCTTTTCAGAGCCGCGAGCGCTCTCGCGCGTGCGAATCGTATGAATCAGGAAAGCCTCGCGCAAATCTTTGGGCGGTTGTATGTCCGTCCACTCCCAGCGCTTGATGATGTTGCGCGCCAGAGTCTCTTCGGCAAACGTTTTCTGGTTACGACGCAGGCGGCGCACAAGAAAGTATGTGGCTGTCAGGACGACGACCGCGAAGAAAACGTGAGGCACGACCCACGGGAAATATTTGTAGAGCGAGGGCGCGCCCGCAAACGTGTAAAAGATTGTGAAGGCGGCAAAGGCTGCGAGCGAAAACGTTACGTGGCGAACGCGGCCCGGATCCGTTTCGGGGTCGCGACGACGCAGGAATTTGCCGACCGCCTTTTCCAGCAGCGAGAACAGCAGATAACTCACAAGCCCGCAGAGCGCGAGCGTCAAAATGGAAGCGACGGCGCGCGGCACGACGTGCAGAAAGAAGAAGCCTGCGGTCGCCGCATCGTGTCCCGGCAGAAACGCATGATGGATCATCATCGGCTCGTTGACCCAAGCGCCGCCGAAGTAGTAGGCCCATGTGCCGGATTGCAGGTAGTAGTAGAAGTAGAAGCCGAAGACGAGGCCGGGGAAAGCGAAGTAGGCAAACTTTTTCGGCTGCGATTCAATCTCTTTCCAGTAGCCGTTCTCCTCGTTGATGTCTGGGCAGAACTTTTTGCAGGCAGTGCATTTGGTGCATTGAGAGTTGGGCGTTTCCCTGATGCCGTGCGGCTCCGTGTAAATCTTTTCGATGAAGGAGACGGGGCAGATGTGGTTGCACCAGGTCTTGCCCGTATAGAACGCGCCGAAGATGAGCGCCGCCAGGCTGAGCAGGACGAAGAAGGCCGTAATCGCATGGCCGTCGCCGTTGGTGGCAACCAGCCGCAGCCAGAGCGAGACGAAGAAGATGGAAAGCGAAATGTAGTAATAGTTGGCTTCCATCCACGCGGAAGCCTTCTTCGTGCCGGGACGGCGCAGCCTTACGGGAATTTGCGCGAAGAAGGCGAGCGGGCAGATGCGACGCCAGCGATGATAGCCAACCAGCACGATAAAGAGCGGCAAGCTTGCGACTGCCATCGTCCACACGACGCGGCCCGCAAGGCTCTGCATCATGTGCGCGAAGACTGGAATCGCGATGAAGACGGCGAGCGCCACCCACTTGAGCGGCTCAACCCAACGCTCGACAGCAGGCTCGGCGGCAGCTTTAGCGGACGTATGGGCAGAGCGTGCCGTCTGCTTTGTCGGAGCAGTCGGAGTTGCGGGCAATTTGGGTGATGCTACGGCCATTTGTGTAATTGCAGTGAATTTGAGAAATGAATTTACGAGTCGCGTTGAGTATCAATTCTGGTTTCGTCTTCAGGATTAAAGTCTAACGGTTTCTGACCTGAATTTGAAGTCCATAAGATGCACGCGAGGGTTTTAGGGTTTTCACCTGTTGAGACTCCGCCAGTCGCCAGCCGGAATAAAGCTGGCCCAGTAATACGGATGGCCGAGTTCGGGGTCTTTGAGCATGCGGAGTTGCACCTGCCGTAGCGCCTCGCTGCGGCCAGCGCCAGTTTGCAGCGCTTCGTAGTATTGAGTCATCAACTCGCGCGTGGCATCATCCGACACCTGCCACAAACTCATCACCTGACTTTCCGCACCAGCCAACACGAGAGCACGCCGCAGGCCGTAGACGCCATCGCCCTTGCGCGCTTCCCCGACGCCCGTCTCGCAGGCGGAAAGGACGACGAGCTTCGTGCCCCACAAATCGAGCGCGGAGGCTTCGAGCGCCGTCAGGATGCCGTCTTCGTCGCCGCCACCGCGTCCAGCGTTGGCTCCGGCCAGGGCGAGTCCCGAACGGAGGAGAGGATTTTCGCCGCGCAGCGTCTCGGACGTTGATTCCGTGATGCTGCCGAGAACGACGCCGCGACGTGCGGTTCGCTGCTCGGCGGGCTTGTCAAGGAAAAAACCGTGCGTTGCGATGTGCAGGATGCTCGGCCCGCTGGCGGCCTTGAGCGACGCTTCGGTCGCCTGCGGGCCGGTCAGCATGCGCGCCTGCGGCAAAATCGCGCCGAGCGCCTGAGCTTCGGCTGCTGTGCCCGGAAGCTGTTTGAAGTTGACGGAAGTGAAGTCAATCGAGCGACGATTGGCAGCGGCCTGAGCCGTTTTGACGACAGGCGCAGTTTGTTTGTCATCAGGTTTCCCGAAAAGCGGATTAGCAATCACGAGCGGCGCTTGCCTGTTTTCCGTCTGCGCCTGCAACCGCAGCAGGTCGCGCCCGCTCGTCAGGTATGTGAACGAGTAGCGCTCGACAAGATAACGGTTCTGCTCGTCAACGAGTGCGCCAAACGGAATGAGATTCAACTCGCCGTCGGGCGAGAGGAAGACGACGCGCGTTTCACCTAGCAGCCGACGAATGGGACGCATCAAGCGTTCGTCCAGAGAGCGTGCCGTGTCCTTAACTTTCGTATTTTCGGAATCGCGCAGGGCCGTCCGTAATTTTGCGACTTCCGTATCAATCAGGCGCGTCTCGCCCAGATCAACCCAGCGCGGCTCGCCCTCGCGGCTCAAAACGTAGGCGGCATAGTGCGTAGCGCCGAAGCGTTTGCCGGGCTGCGCTTTTCCGTCATATGGCCTGTACGTCATTATCTCGACGAGCACAGCGTTTGCCGGAATTGACTGCTGAACACGTTCGAGCGTCGCCGGCTGCGAAGCGGCGCGAAACTCCGCACTGCGGGCGCTGGCCGCCGCTTCCAATCGCCGCACCTCCGCTTCCAGCCGCGCGATCTCCTGTTGATACTGCGCCGCGTCCTTCGTCTTGTCCGGCCCTCTCAAAGAGAGATTGGCGAGCGCCGAGCGTGCACGCGACAATTGCTCCAACAGCGCGCGGTCTTCAGCATTGAGACGATGGCGCAGAGATGCGACCTGATCGCTCATCGCGTCGAGCGCGCGACCCTTCCGTTGCAGGATAACGCTCAGCGCCAGACGCGCAGCCTGCACGTTGTTCGGAACGGCGTTGAGATGAAGCGAGATTGTCGCGTCGGTTTCGCCAGCGAGCGTTGCGAGATAAAGTCGCTTTTGTTCTTCGGAGCCGGTCGTTAGTATGTAGTCCAGATTGTGCTCGCGTATCTCCGCGCTGCGAGCCAGCGTGGTCGTGGCCTGCGCCGTGTCACCTTTGCTCCAGAGCATCGTCGCCAGATTGGCGAGCAGACTTGCGATTGTCGGATGCCGCGCTCCGAGCGCACGCTCCTCTATTTCCAACGCGCGACGATACAACGGTTCGGCGCTCGCATAATCACCCCTGGCTTCCATGATGGCGGCGAGATTGTTGAGAGCCATCGCGACCGAAGGATGATTGGCTCCGAGTTGTTGCTCGCGAATCTGAAGCGCACGCTTAACGAAGGTTTCGGCGCGTGCTTCATCATTCATGTCGTGATAGAGCACGGCCAGATTGTCGAGCGCCGTTGCCACGTCCAAGTGTTCCGCTCCCTGCGCCTTCTCGTAGATACTGAGCGCACGCTGCAACAGCTTCTCCGCCTCCGCGGCCAACGCGCCGCATGCTTACTACTTTCGCAATCAAACTTCAAGAGCACTCGGATTCCAGTATAGACGAGACGTGTGACGCCGCGCTTTTTTTGCTGAGCCTGCAAGACGACAAACGCGCTCTAATGAGCAATAACCTGACCTCGCAAAGAAAACATAACGGAAGGATAAAGAGCACGGAGGACGTTGCCGATTCTTCCGTGCTCTCTTTATCAATGGCGGTCTGCGTTAGCTTCGCCCGAATCTGGTATCGAACGGCCAATCGTTAGCGAGCGGCGAGTGGATGTTGACGTTGATGTTCAGGTAATCGCGGAAGACGCCTTTGAGGTTGCCGACCTGCTCGTCTTCCTCGCGGCGTATGTACTCCGTGCGCCCGTCGTGCCTAGTGGGAAGGATGACGAAGAAGACGCGCGGAATCTCGCGTGTGTTGCCGACGGGCACGCCAGAGTTTGGCTCGCGCACGGGCTTTAGATAATCGCCCTCGTCGAAGTTGCGAACATGACATTGGATGCAGGTCATGCCGCGCTCTTCAAAAAGACGACGGCGCGGGTCGCGCAGAGAAGTCTCTGCCACCATATACTTCGTCTTGAAATCTCGCGAGAACGAAGCCGAATCAATGTTGCTGGCCGTAACCGTGCCGTCGTGCTCATCTGGGATGGCGATGTTGCCGTGGTCATCTGCATCAACGAGTTTGTCCCAACCGGCGACGAATTGATTGCTCTGCTTATCGAAGCGCGGCGCGGGCACTGGCTTGTAAGCTTTGCCGTCCGGCGTCGGCTTGATGCTCGTCGCAAAGCCGTCAATGAATGGACTGACGAAGGCCAGAACCTTCCGTCCTTCGCGCTCTACGGGTGCGACTTTGAGCGCGCCGAGCGCCCAACCGTCGCCGCTCATGTAGTTGCCCTTCGCGTCATACTTATTGTCGCCGCCGAGACGCGCGTTGTGCGGAATGGCTGCGAGCGTGGCCTGCATGTTCGGGTCGGAAGGGTCTTTGTAGGTCAGCACCCTTGTCATGTAATCGGCGAGGGCCTGCCCGTAAGCCTTCTTGTCTTTGACGACGAAGGGCTTCAGATTCTCACCGTCGAAGAAGGCTTCGTGGAAGAGGCGCGCAAACGTCTGGTTGTTCTTCTGCCTTTGCTCTTCAGGACGCCCCGCATCTTTGCCGCGCACGATACGCATGCGCGGCATCAGGTAAACGGGTTCAGCCGCTGCGATGTTGAAGTAGACGAGACGCAGCTCAAAGGTCTTCTTATTGAGACGCGGGCGCACGCCGATGAGCCGCCAGTTTTCAGCCTTAAACTGCGGATTGAATTTCGGGCTGTCGGGGTCAATCTCTTCGTTGCGGTGAAGCGCGGCCAGATTCTTCAAAGCATCGCGGAAGAGCATTTCACCGTTTGTCGGCTGAATGTCCTTGCCCTGATTGGCGGGTTTTCCGGCTTCTATCTCAGCGATGCGCTGGAAGAGGGCCACGAGCGGCCAGCGTGCGTTAGCCGCCGCCAAACGCTCCGGGTCTGTGATGCTGACCAGCGTTTCGACTTCGATTGGCGCAGGCTCAAGAAAATTTGTCGAGACGGCGCGCGGCTCGACCTTGACGTTGAAGGTTTTGATTATCTCGCCGCGCCTCTCGTTCGTCTCGCGCGCAAACTCCGTAATGCGGACGACGAACTGGCCCTTGCGGTCGTCCGTTGGTTGCGGCGTCCAATCAACGGTCAGTGTTCGCTGGTTGAACTTGGCGGAAGCAGGCTTTTGCACCAACTCAATACGCACATCGTCGCTCTCTTCGTCAATCGCGCCGAGGCCGAAGACGATGCGCTGGCCCAGTCCCACACTCTTGAAGAGCACGGGAGCCAATTCCGGCGGATGATTCGCTTGCCCTGAGTCTGCGTCAGAATGGAGTTTATCGCTGACGCTGACAGCGCTCGCCGTCGGATGTGAAACAAGGGCGGCGCTCGCCAGCGCGCAAAAGAGAAGAAGAGAGACAAGCTTGAGCTTATCCGCGTTGGAAAATCGCGAGGGGGAACGGCGTTTCGTCATCATGTTTAGCTTGAAATTCGTGAAAAGTTTACGGCCATATATTGCATCAGGTTGACGCGCCCGGAAGCCTGATTTTGCAAAGGCTTCAGTTCCGGCGTTCCAGATTGTAATCACGCAGGCGGCGATAGAGCGTAGAGGGTGAGATGCCCAGGAGTTCGGCGGTCTTGCCGCGATGCCAGTTGGTCTGTTCGAGCGCTGCGAGAATTTGCTGGCGTTCGACTTCACGGAGCGAAGCGGGCGCGGCTTGCGCGAGCGCTCCCGGTGTGGAATCAGCGACGCCCGCGCTGCCCTGTGCGGCGAAGGAGACGGGCGCTGGCTGCATTGTACGGCGTGCGACTTCGGGCGGCAGTTCAGCGAGCGTAATCTGACCTTCGTTTGCCAGCAGCACGGCGCGTTCCAGACAGTTGCGTAGCTGGCGAACATTGCCGGGCCAACTGTAGTCGCGTAGCGCCTGCAAGGCTTCGGGCGTGAGTTGCGGAGGATTCGGGCCGCCGAGTTGCTTGAGCAGATGTTGGGCCAGCGGCTCTATGTCTTCGGGGCGCTCGCGCAGCGGCAGCAATGAGATCTGGAAACCGTTGATGCGGTAGAGCAGGTCTGCGCGAAATTGTCCGCTCGTCACGACCTCATCCGGGTTGCGATTGGTGGCGGCGATGATACGCACGTTAACTTCAACTTTGCGCACGCCGCCGACGCGATAAAACGTACGCGTCTCAATCGCACGCAGCAGCTTCGACTGCAACTGCGTCGGCAGTTCCGTTATCTCGTCGAGAAAGAGCGTGCCGCCGTCGGCCAGTTCAATCAATCCGAGCTTTCGCGCTTTCGCGCCGGAAAACGCGCCCGCCTCATAACCGAAAAGCTCTGATTCGAGCAGGGATTCCTGAAAGGCTGCGCAGTTGAGGTCAATGAAAGAAGCGTCTGCGCGATTCGAGAGGCGATGAACCGCATGTGCGATTAATTCCTTGCCTGTGCCGGATTCGCCCGTGATGAGAACGGATGCATCGGAAGGCGCGACGCGCTCGACGAGGCGTATGGCCTCGCTCATAGCATCCGAGACGGAGATGATTTCGGGCATCTGCGACTGCCGTGCAAGTTGCTGCCTGAGCCGCAGGTTGTCAACGCGCAGCCGTCGCTTCTCAGCAGCCTGCCGGACGAGCGCGTCGAGTTCCGTGATGCGGTAAGGCTTCGAGAGGTAATCGTAAGCGCCGAGCTTCATGGCCTCTATGGCCGTCTCGACCGTGGCATGGCCGGTCAGCATAATCACCTCGGGCGGGTTGGGCCGCTCGTGAACGCGGCGAAGGAGTTCCATTCCGTCCATGCGCGGCATGTTGATGTCGCAGAGCAGCACATCAACGTTTCCTTCTTCGAGACGACGCAGCGCTTCCTCGCCGTCCGGGGCGACCTGCACTCTGTAGCCTAAGCGTTGCAGTTCCTTCTGGATTACCAGACGCAGGTTTGCTTCATCTTCAGCGACGAGCAGTCGCGCGCCGTTCGTTTCAGTCAAGTCGTTCGTTCTCCATCCGATGGAATAGCCGCGGGCAGCGAAATCGTGAAGGTCGTGCCCTTCCCGATTACGGATTGAACCTCAAGGCGTCCGCCGTGCTCCGTTACAATACCATAACAGACGGCGAGGCCAAGCCCCGTGCCGCGCCCGACCTCTTTCGTGGTGAAAAACGGGTCAAAAATTTTCGTCAGATTTTCGGGCGCGATGCCGACGCCCGTATCGCTGATTTCTATTAGAACGTGATCGCCTTCGTTGCGCGCGCAGAGCGTCAGGCGTCCGCCATCGGGCATCGCGTCAATGGCGTTGGTTGAAAGCGCTATCACGGCCTGCTGTAATTGTCCCTCGTCGCCGGAAACTGTTGTCACATCCTTTGAGACTTCCGTCGTAATCTCTACCTTAGCGCCGCGCTTTTGATGGGCCACTAACCGCGCCGCAGACTCTATCACGCCTGCAACATCAACCGGCGCGTGCTCGCCCACGCGCGCCCGGCTGAAATCCAGAAGACCGTTCGTAATCGTCTTACAACGGAAAGCTTCGCTGCGAATCAGGCCCAGGTATTCCCTTAAATCTTCGGCTTCGGGCGAACTATCGAACGCGCCCTCTCTGGCGCGCGATTCGAGGGCTTCGGCGCAGGCCGAAATCGTCGCCAACGGATTATTAATCTCGTGGACGACGCCCGCCGCCAAGCGACCCACGGCCGCCAGTTTTTCGGCACGCGCGACGGCGCGATTGGCTTCGACGCGCGCCGTGATGTCTTCGCCGACCGTGATAACGTGTGACACCTCGCCGCCCTCAGCGCGCATCGGAACTTTGCTGACGAGCCAGTGATGAGTCGCGCCGCTTGCGTCGGTCGTCTCCTGCTCGATGCGTTCTATCGAGCCGCTTTCGAAGGCGCGCGCAAACTCTCTCTCCAGAATCTCGCGCCGCTGCCTCGTGAGCACCTGAAAGATATTGCGCCCGAGCACAGCCCCGCGCGGAATACCCTGCCCGCCCAACTCGCGATTACGATTCCAAGCGACGATGCGATAATCACGGTCAACCGCATAGAGCGAGACGGGAAGACTATCAATAATCGCCTCCGTTAAGCGTCGCTGCGCTTCGACCTCGGCCGTTCGCCGCTCGACCTCTCTGGCAAGAGAGGCTGAGGATTCGCGTGCCGCTTCGTAGAGCAGCGAGATTTGTGCGGAGAGCGCGGCCTGCTGCGCAGCCGCATCAACCAGACGGCTCTCCGTTTCGCCGCAATCTTCGCGGCGGTCGAAAGCTGCCACGAGCGCGCCCTGCACGCGCCCGCCAAACCTGAGCGGCGCGACATACTCAACCACGTGCGCCTCGTCCTTCAACAAAAACTTCGCAGGCTCATCAACAAGCTGCGAACCGGCAGCGCCCGGCGATGCCAGCCACTCCTTTAAGCGTTCGACCTGCATGAGGCCAGCGCCCTCTACGCTGCCCTCGCGGTCAAAGACACGAATCGCCAGTCCTTTATCGTTTTGACTGACGGCGGCTGCGCAAAGAGCAGCGCCCGTGCCCTCGTAGGTCGCGCCCGCCACGCGCCTCACTACCTGATCAGGCTCCAGCGCGCGCAGCAGCCCGCGCCCTAAATCCGACAAAAATCTGAGTTCACGGTTGCTGCCGATTAAGGCCCACTCGCGCTGCGCACTTCCAAGGCGCGCACCGACACGCGAGATTAACTCACGCGCGCTCGAAGGCTTGACGATGTAATCGTCCGCCCCTGCGGCAAACGCCTCGACCTTCCGATTCTCGTCGTCGCTCGCGGAAAAGATGATGACGGGCAGTTGCCTCGTCGCTGCCTGCGCACGCAGCAGGCGACAGAGCGCGAGGCCGTCAATGCCGGGCATCGTGATGTCCAGAATGATTAAATCGCAGCCTTCTTTGTGCAGCAGCCTGAGCGCGCTCGGCGCATCAGAGGCAGCAATCACACGATTGCCCGCGCTCTCGAAGATACGACGCAAGGAACGCCGCGTGCCCGGTTCATCGTCAACGACGAGCAGCGTCAGACCTGTCGAATTAACATCGGATTGAGCGGGCATGCAGTCTTCAGGCCACTAGAACGTCCGGCCCTGATAAGGAAAGAGCCGGACACAGGCACTCAAACGTCTCACGCGGCGACGGCAATCACAAAGGAGCCGCCCGCCGCGCATTCTCATCAATGATTGAAAGCGAAGCGAACGGCTTTGTCAAGAAGTAAAAAAAGTGATGAGTAATGAGTTAAGAGCATCTGCTTTTACTCATCACTCATTACTCATCACTCATCACTTGCTTTTAATTGATTGCCGATGAGGTGAGTTTGCCGGTCGTGATGTCAACGAGCGGGTCTATCTTGTCGCTGAGGGCTGTGCGGCGCTGTTCTTTGTGGGCCGACTTGGCTGTGTACATGGCCTGGTCGGCTGCAATCAGGAGTTGGTCAAGGGTTTCGCCGTCGAGGCCGTAGGTGGCCGCGCCGACGCTGATGCCGACGCGTGCGTGATGCTCTGCGCGAACGTGCAGGGAGAAATTCTTGATACTGTTTTCGATACGCTCGCGCAGTTCTTCGACCTGCTGTCCTTCGAGGTCTTGAACGATGGCGACAAACTCGTCGCCCGCGTAGCGCGCCAGAAAATCGTACTCACGCATTTGCGCTTGCAGCAGCCGCGCAATCTCGCGCAGCATCTTGTCGCCTATTTTGTGGCCGAAGGTATCGTTGACCTGCTTGAAATCATCGAGGTCGAGCATGATGACCTGAAAGGGACAGTTCTTGCGGCGTGCGCGCGACGCCTCCTGCTCGAAGCGCAGGTACATGGAGCGCGCGTTGGGCAGGCCGGTCAGCGGGTCTGTCATCGCGTTGGATTCCGCCTCCGCGTGATGCATCGCGTTAAAGAGCGCGTCGGAAGCAAGACGCGTGACGGTTTCGAGTAGCCGCAGGTGGTCGTCAGTGTATTCGGCCAACTGCATAGAGTAGATGGAGAGAGCGCCGAGCAGCCGTTCGTCTTTGACGAGGGGGAGAGAAACCATCGAGCGATAATGATTGTCGGCGGCCAATTCCACATCTGCGAAATCGAGCCGCGGGTCAATGCGTGTGATCGAGCGGCGGTTGGCGAGGGCAAAGCCTGTCACGCCTTCGCCCGGCGCGATGCAGCGATTAAGGAGCGCGTCCGTATTCTTTCCGGCAACGTGGGCGGCCGTCGCGTAGCCCTTCAACTCGTCGTAGAGATAGACGGCGCAGGTTTCGAAAGGCACAACGTGGCCCACCTTGTTGACGAGAATCGAAACAGTGTCTTCGATGTCGAGCGAAGAGCCAAACGTGCGTGCAATCTCGTAGAGAGCATAGACTTCGCGGTGCGCGTTCTTAATCTGGTCGTAAGCCATCGCCGCTATCTGCTCTTTGCTGCGCGGAACATCAGCGAGCTTTAAGGTAGATGGCCCATCATCGCTCGTGCGGCTCGGCTGCGGCTGCGGCTCAAGGCCGAGCGCGGCTATCTCTTTCTCAAAGCGCGGCAGGTGTTTGATAAAGAGTTCGACGACCTTCGGGTCGTAGTGTGTGCCGCTGCCGCGCAGGAGCAAAGCGATTGCTTCCTCGCGCGTCAGGCCGCGACGGAAGGGGCGGTCTTCGCGTACGGAGTCGAAGCAATCAACGACGGTGATGATGCGCGCGGTGAGCGGAATCTCTTCGCCCTTCAGGCCATCAGGGTAGCCGAGGCCGTTCCACTGCTCGTGATGATGCAGGACGATTGGCAGCACAGGGTATGGAAAATCAACGCGGCTCAGAATCTCAGCCCCGACGGTCGTGTGCACTTTCATGCGCTCGAATTCCTGCGTGGTGAGGCGGCCGGGGTTGTTCAGGATGTGGTCCGGGACGGCGAGTTTGCCAACGTCGTGCAGGAGCGCACCGGCCTTGAGAGCTTCTATCTCTTCGTCTGGAAGACAGAAGACCTTGCCCATCCCGGCCGCGTAGATTTGCACGCGGCGGACGTGGCAATGCGTCGTCTGGTCTCTGGCATCAATGGCCGTGGCTAGCGCCTCTACGGTTGCCAGATGAAGACGGCTCATCTCGGAAGCTTCGCGCGTTTTTTCCGTGACGCGCTCAAAGTGGATTTTGTAGGCGACGGCTGCTCCCGTGATGAGCGGCGCGATGAGCACAACGTAAAGAAAACCGAATTTCGAGACGACTTCGTACACGAGAGCCGCCGCACACAGGGCTGCGACGATAAGCATCACAGGCCGGTAGAGCTTAGCCACAAAGTTATACTCAGACCTCTCCAGTAGTTTCATCCGCGATTCTCCGACCGCGTGCGCTCGATACAGATTTCTCTCGCGCCGCGAGTCAGGTTGGTTAACGCTTACGTTTCGTAGCTGTGGTTAAAGGGCAATTGCGCGCGTCGGGTTTATGCACGAGCAGTTCCCGTTCGCTCTTCGCAGCGCAGGCCGTAGAGCGTTTGTTGGTTTCAATCTCTATCGTCTCAGCGAGGCTGAAGGGTTCGGTCAAGGCTCTGATGTACACGCTCTCTCGCGCCTTTCTGCGATTAATGAAATCGCGCAAACTGTAAAAGAGTCCCACGTCCGAAAACGTCGCCGGGCAATGGCACGCTTTCGGACGCGGGACGGGGCAAGCGGCGAACCTGCTCTGTTGGCACTCGTTCGCCATTTGGGGTGAGATGCCTTTCGAGCCTCGCGCCCTTCTTTCCTCTTCGCACGATGAAAGCAGCGCTCCCGGCCCGGATTTCAAATTGGTGCGGCTGCGACGGACTCCGTGCGGAGAGTCCGCGAAACGCCTAAGCGCTTCGAGCCGCACACAATCACTTAACAACCCGCGTGCCGCTCTCTGCCGCAACACGCTCGGACAAGTTAACTTCTTAAATCACAGCACTTAACTTTATAGACGCCTCGTGCATGCGCCGCTCGGTTGGCGTTGAATGGTCAATGTGACAGGTCAGGTTGATGTGGAGTCAGGCAATCTGCGCGAAGAGAGATTTGACAAGCAGATGCCGGTCAGGACTAAATGTTCAAATAGAGAATGGTAAACAAACTGTCGCTCGCGGCGCGGCTTTTCGATGGCTCGCAAGCGGAAGTTTATTAAAGGGCGAGGCAGCTTTCCTTTGAAGAAAACGGCGAGCGCAGACAAGCAGTTAAACTTACTGCGGCCCATCGGCTATCTTGAGTTGCTGCGGACGAATCGCAACTTCCGTCAACTCTGGCTGGGCCAGGTCGTTAGCCAACTGGGCGACTGGCTCGACACCATCGCGCTCTACACAATCGTCCTGCACCTGACCGGGTCTGGCCGCGCCGTCGGCTTCGTTTTAGTCGCGCGCTTTCTTCCGACGTTTATCATTGGCCCACTCTCCGGCGTCCTCGCAGACCGTTTTAGCCGTCGCTCGATAATGATTGCTTCAGACCTTCTGCGCGCCGTCGTCGTCCTGGGCTTTCTACTCGTCCGCACGCCGGAAGACCTCTGGCTGGTTTACGTCCTGACAGTGCTGCAACTCGCGCTCTCGACCTTCTTCGAGCCAGCAAAATCGGCGGCCATTACTTCCATTGTCTCGACGCGCGAGCTTCTTCCGGCCAGCACCATCTCGTCGGCCACATGGTCTGCGATGCTCACGCTCGGCTCGGCCATCGGCGGAGAGGTCACGGGCTGGCTCGGCACAAACGGCGCTTTTATTCTGGATTCTCTAACATACCTCGTCTCGGCAGCGCTCATCGCCAGCGTGCGCTTACCGAAGCGCCCCGCGCGCGAGAAAAGCAGACTCACCATCGGCAAAGCGCTCGGCATCAACGACACGCTCGAAGGTGCGCGCTACGTCTGGCAGCGCCCGCGCCTCTTCGCCGCGTTGATGGTCAAGCCCGCTTGGGGTCTTGGCGGCGGCATCCTGACATTGCTGGCCGTCTTCGGTGAAAAGATTTACCCGGTCGGAGGCCAGACATCGCGCGGCATCGGCGTGCTCTACGCGGCACGCGGCATCGGCACGGCCATTGGCCCAATCGTCTTCCGCCGCTTCGCTGGCGAAACGCGCGAACGACTGCAAACCGCCATCGGTTTTTCGTTTCTCATCGGCGGACTCTTCTACATAGGCTTCGCCAGCGCCACCAACTTTACTCTCGCGCTCATCCTGCTAGCCATCGCACACGCGGGCGGCAGCACTCTCTGGGTCAACTCGACCGTGCTCTTGCAGTCGAGCGTGGAGGACAACTTTCGCGGGCGCGTCTTCGCCGCCGAGCTTGCTTTGCTGACGCTGACGATGGCTGCTTCTAACTACGCCACCGGCGAACTGCTAGACCGTTTCAACTATTCGCCAAGAGCCGTCACCATCGGCATCGGAATTCTCTTCATCATCCCCGGCCTCGTCTGGTTTGCGACTAAAAGATTCTGGGACTACGGGCAGGAGGAGACGCGACAGTCTGCGGAAGAAAAAACAGACATCGAAACCAGACCGGCGCGGGCCGCACAATAACGACGTTTCCTCTGGAGAAGCTTGAAAGTGAACTCTGACGATTTAATCATAGCCGAGCGCGCCAGCGCACAACTCACAGCCTCCGCACTGGACCACCACGACTGGAACAAAGCCCACGTCGTTCATCTAACACGATACTGGTCAGGCGCAGAAGCTCCACCCTCGCGGCATGCCGAAGCGCGAATCCTCTGGACTCCCTATGCTCTCTGCGTACGCTTCGTCTGCCAGCAGGATGAGCCGCTCATCGTCAGCGCCAATCCGCAAGTTGAACAAAAAACTCTGAAGCTGTGGGATAGAGATGTCTGCGAAATCTTCGTCGCGACGGACGCCGGGAAGCCCGACCGCTACCTCGAATTTGAAGCAGCGCCCACGGGCGAATGGCTCGACCTCGCGATTCAATTCACGGGTGATAAGCGGGAAACCGACTGGCACTTCGATTCCGGCATGACCACCGCCGCACGCACCGGCGCGGGGCTGTTAACGATTGCGCTCTGCATTCCGTGGAAAGCCTTCGGACGTGCGCCGCAGGCAGGCGAACGCTGGCGCGTCAATCTCTTTCGCTGCGTCGGCACAGATCCTAATCGCGGCTACCTCGCATGGCGACCGACCTACGCGCCGCAGCCAAACTTCCACGTTCCGTCCGTCTTCGGCTGGCTTGAATTCAAAGATGAAGCGTGAAGGCGGAACACTAATTTTCAACTTTCTTCACCGCACGAGCAGAGCGTTTAACTGCCGCAGCGATGAAATATGAGAGAGAAGCTGCTGCAACTGTCTGCGCGCTGGCGTGTGCACCGGCGTCATTCGCTTGTTAGCTTTTTGAGGTAGGCTTGGTAGCGCGCTTTGTCTCGTTCGCTCATCTGTTTGATTTGCACGCCGATGATGTAGCCTGTGTCTTTGGCGTCTTCATCGAGCGGGCTGTAGCGTGCGGGCGTGGCCTGTAGTTGTATGGGGCCACTCGGAAGTCTGAGTGTGATGTCCAGTATGCGATTCGGGCTGGTCAGATACTGGCCTCCGATGTGTACGGCAGGCATGATGAGTGCCAGCCCGGTTTCACTGATGTCGCGCGTATAGCCTGCGAGACGCAGCGGCGAGTTTTCAGACTGGGCCTTGCTTCCTGTTTCGCCAAGTGAAACGCTGAGGATGAGCGCGACTTCGAGATGCGTCGCGTAGCGCGGCGCGGCGCGACGATTGCCAACGTGCTCGCGCAGGCGATTGACGATAGTGCGCAGGAGTTCCGGCATGGCCTTAACTTAACACAGAGCAGGCGCGAAAGGGTTAATCCTTTCGCCAGCTTAAAGACCAGAAGAGGGAAGGACTTAAATAAAGGAAGGAGTTGGCCCACCTTAAGCGTTATCCTTCCAAGCACTTTCCGAAGTTTGGTTCAAAGGAGAAACGGTCGGCGCTCTATCACGTTTTCCGTCAAGCTAAGATTGATTAACGGGGCGCACCTTCTGCCATGTCATTGCTTTTCGGAAACGACGAGGGGTTTGCCGCCGACATCAGCGCTCTTGATTCCTTTCTGGTCCATGTAGAAGGAGAGGCGGCCCGTGCGCCCGTAGCGCGCAGGTTCGGCGCTGACGGAGTAGCTTTTTGCGTCCTTGTCGAGCTTGATGGTGAAGCGATAGCCTGTGGATTCCGTGCCCTCAAGATCCTTCGGGACAAATCCGGCCGCGATGAGCGTCGGCAGATCTGCGAACATGTTTTTGTGCTGCGAGCTATAGGTCATCTGGGCCAGTTGAATACGCTGCAACATGTCCTTGACCTCACCCTCGTGGACATCTATCCGCGTCTTAAAGAAAAAATCTTTGCCGCTCTGTTTGACTAACTCGTAATCGCTTTTCTCGCCGACTATCCACTGGCCGTCAACGCGCAAGAGCGGCACAGGCGCGGGCGGAGCATCGGCCGCATCGTCCGTCATCCTGACAAAGACGGTCGCGGTCTCGCCGCTCATCTGCTCGCCCTTGACTTCAACCTTCTCCGCGCCCGCAGCCATCTTCTCGAAATCGGGCCGCAGTTCTTCAACCTCCGACGCGCTCAAGCCCTCAATCGCAGGCTTGTAGATGGACATCATCAACGCCTCGCGAAAACGTTTCTGGCTGAGCGCTCTGTAAAACTCGCGCACGGTTTCGACGGGCGTTTTCGCCTGCGTGTTCCGAGCCTGCGCGCCTCCGTAAGCGCACGAGACGAAGAGCAGCAGCGCGGCGAGCGAAATCGAGAGAGTGCGTGAAGCGGTCTGTTTGCGGTAAGTCATAAAAAAATCCTGCCTCAATTATTGAAATGGCGGCGCGCTGTGTTTCCGGGACAGCCGCGCCGCACATTTTATAGAGGGGCGAATAACGAGAAACGTTGCCGCCCCGTAGTCGCTCTTTTATCTTGCTAGCGCTCCTTAACGCCGGTTGCGGGTGGCGGAGGCGACGGCAAGTTCTCATTTCTCTTGCCCGTCAGACCGTAGCGACCTATGTAGTAGAGCGTGAACGACAGGAGGCCGAACGCTATCAACGCCGTCAACCTGTTTTCATGGAACCACTCAGGCAAGTATCTGCCGAAATCCAACATTTCGGCTTTACCGAGCCCCTGCGGAATCGCCAACAGCAGACCGGCGATAGCGCCGCCCGCGATGAGGCCGGAGCTATAGAGAACGCCCGGGCCGCTCTCCTCTTCGGCCAGCGTGCGTTTGCCGCGCGAGACGCGCTCGACCAGAGCGCGCACTCCGCCGCCGACAAAGATGGTGGCGGAGGTTGCGAGCGGCAGGTACATGCCGACCGCAAACGGCAACGCAGAGATGCCGACAATCTCAAGCAGGATAGAGATAAACGCGCCGATGAGAATCAGCGACCAGGGCAGCTTTTGCGTCAACACGCCGTCAACCAGCACGGCCATCAACTGCGCTTTCGGCGCGTCAAACTTCGAGTTTGGCCCAGTCTCAACCTGCTCGTATTTAGCCACGCCTCCGTTATCCACAAAGAAGGTGCGTGTCTTACCGCCTTCTTTCACGAGTGCCAGATTATAGGTGTTGCCATCCAGACCTCGCGTCTGCCCTTTCATTTCGACATTCGGACCGGCTGCAATCGGCTGCGTCGGCAAATCCGTGCTGGAGATGGCCGCGCGCGTGCCGCCGACGCCCGGATTGATGCGGTAGCGAAGCTCGCCGCTCTGGTCTGTCAGATACTGGCCCGACGGAATAATCGTGCCGTCCGTGCCCTTCTCATCTGCCGAAAGACGATGCACGTAGAAAGGCCCGCCGGAAAGTTGCCCGCCTTTCATATCGCCTTTGTCCCATTGCTGGTCGCCGGGGTTGATGGTCGCGCGGTAGGCCGGATAATTGGCCGGAAGCAAATTGGTGTAAGACGTGTTCAGGTAGTTGAGCGTCCACGCAATCAACAGCGCAGAGGTGGTCGCGCCAATCATTAAGCCCCACTGCATACGCGACGGTGTACCGCCGACCAGATAACCCGTCTTCAAATCCTGCGAGGTCGTGCCAGCGTTCGATGCGGCGATACAGACGACCGCGCCGACCGACAGCGCAAGCACGCGCGAATCTGCCCCGCCCATCCCCAGAATCAGAAAGATGAGCGAGGTCAAAAGAATCGTGGCGATGGTCATGCCGGAAATCGGATTTGACGAAGAACCAATCTCGCCCGTGATGCGAGAGGAAACAGTTGCGAAGAAGAACCCGAAGAGCAGCACCAGCAACACCGAGAGGATGTTCATCGCAACACCGCTGCCCGGTGAGCCTGCGAAATTCAACCAGATGAAAATAGCGATTGCCAGAATGATGATGCCGCCGACGACGAAGGTCATAGGCATGTCGCGCTCCGTGCGCGGCACTTCCTGACCGTCGCCCTTTTTGCCCGCGCCGAAGCTACCGACCGAAGATTTGAAGGCACTGAGAATCGTCGGCAGCGTGCGGACGAGGCTGATGATGCCGCCCGTGGCGACAGCGCCCGCCGCTATGTAGCGTATGTATAAATCCTGTACTTGCCCGGAAGTCATTTCGGAGATGAGCGGCCCGCCGGGAAGCACAGGGAAGAGCGGCGCTGTGTAGCCCGCGCCGAAAAACTTGACCATCGGAATCAGCACCAACGCCGAGAGGAAACCGCCGCCGACCATCATCGCCGCCACGCGCGGCCCTATGATGTAGCCGACGCCCAGAAGTTCCGGCGAGATGTCTGCTGCAATCGTTGCTCCCTGATATTTTCTGAGGACATATGAGGGCGCTTCGTTCCACAGTCGCATGCCCTTCATCAACAGCGTGTAGAAGGCCGCAACGCCGAAGCCCGTAAACACCGTCTTAGCATCCGTCCCGCCCTTTTCTCCGACGACCAACACTTCGGCGCACGCAGTCCCCTCCGGGTAAATCAGCTTGCCGTGCTCTTTGACAATCAGAGCACGCCTGAGAGGTATCATCAGTAAGACGCCGAGCCAGCCTCCCAGAAGTGCGACTATCGTGATGCGCGGAATCTCAAGGTCGTAGCCGAGAATCAGGAGCGCGGGCATCGTGAAAACAATACCGGCGGCGATTGATTCTCCGGCCGAGCCAGTCGTTTGCGCGATGTTGTTCTCCAAGATAGAAGCACGACCCAGAGCGCGGAAGATAGAGATGGACATCACCGCAATCGGAATCGAGGCCGAAACGGTCAGCCCGACGCGCAGCGCCAGATAGACGCTCGATGCGCCGAAGATGATGCCGAGGATGGAGCCGAGGATGACGGCCCGCGGCGTGAACTCCGGGAGGAACGTCGAGGCCGGAACGAAAGGCTTATGCACGGCATAGCTTTCGGCCACGGGAACGTGCGCCTCATCAACAATGTCCGGCTTGACCCCATTAATGGTTTCAGTCGCCATCAGAAAGTGACCTCCGAATTAGATTCTTAACAAGGGGAGCAAAGGGTGATATTCGGGCATACTGTACCTCTCTCTTATCGCCAGAGCAAGCGTATTTTCAATAATTTCGAGCCACTTACAACTCCACCCGGCAGGCGGCAACAATGATGCTTGCAGACTGCAACATTAAAAGATTCAACCTCGCAGCGGTTAACTAAACCCTCGCTGCCTGCCGCTCAAAGTTTAGCTCTCATCTTTCAACATACGGCCGCCGCACTTTCGCCTTCAACCCATTTACATTACACTTGCCACGCACGGTCTTTTCCCATGTTCTGATTTTCAATCTTCATTGCCGGAGTCTTCCGCCTATGCGGTCACGCTCGCTCGCGCTCCTTTTGCTCTTCATCTTCATTCTCTTCTGCTCGCTTGAGAGCGAGCGCGCACAGGCGCAGCCGCGCTCTGCCCGTCAAGAGACGCGCGATACAAGAGGGAGCGTGCCTGCGCCGGAAGATGTGCTCGGCTTTCATCCCGGCGATGATCGGAAGCTTGCGAGTTGGCGCGAGGTCATCGAATACTTCAAGCGGCTCGACGCGGCAAGCGACCGCCTGCGCTTCGAAGAACTCGGACGCTCGACGATGAATGCGCCCTTCGTGATGGCGACCATCAGCGCGCCGGAGAATCTGGCGCGTCTCGATGAGTTCAAATCCATCCAGCGCAAGCTTGCAGACCCGCGCAGGCTTGGGCCCAATCCAGAGCGCGAGGCTGCACAACTCATCGCGCGCGGCAAGACCATAGTGCTCATCACCTGCGGCATACACTCCACAGAGGTCGGCTCTTATCTCTCAAGCATGCTGATTGCGCATCGTCTGGCTTCCAGCAACGAGCCTTTGATTCGCGCCATCCTGCGCGACACGATTGTGCTGCTCGTTCCGTCTTTGAACCCTGACGGCGTTGACATCGTTAAAAACTGGTACGACAAAACTCTCGGCACGCCCTTCGAAGGCACAGACCCGCCCACGCTCTATCACAAATACGTCGGCCACGATAACAACCGCGACTGGTATGCCTTCACGCAGGTAGAGACCGAGATTACCGTCAGCAAGATTCACAACGTCTGGCATCCGCAGATAGTCCACGACATACACCAGCAGGGCGAGTTTGGCTCTCGTCTTTTTCTGCCGCCCTACATGCCGCCCGTCGAGCCGAACGTGCCGCCGCAGATTGTCGAAGGCTACACGGAGTTGGGCGACGCGATAGCGCGCGAGATGCGCGCCACAGGATTCAAAGGCATCACCACGAATACGACCTACGACGCATGGACTCCGGCCCGCGCCTATTCACACTATCACGGCGGCGTTCGCATTCTCTCCGAGACTGCTTCGGCCAAGCTCGCCACGCCCATCAACGTCAAGTTCGATGAACTGCGCTCGCGCGAAGGCTACGACCCGCATAAAGAGTCTGACAAATACTCTCCGCTCTGGCGCGGCGGCCAGTGGCGCTTGCGCGACATCACAAACTACATGACAAGCGCCGCCTTCTCTCTTCTCAAACACGCCGCCGGTAATCGCGAGCGCTGGCTCTCCAGATTCTACGAGATTGGGAAAGAGGCCGTGCGCCCGCGCCGCAATGGAGAATTATTCGGCTTTCTGTTGCCGCGTCCTCCATCGAGAGGCATCGGTAATGAGTCTGCGATAACGCGCATCCTCACGATGGGCGGAGTCAAGATTGAAAGCACGGAACAGGGGCAGTTAGTCAGGCTGGACCAGCCTTACGGAGCTTTCGCCAAAGCCCTGCTCGAACCGCAACGCTATCCAGACCTGCGCGACGATGAAGGGCATCCCATCGCTCCGTATGATGTCACGGCTCACACGCTCCCGCTGCTGATGGGCGTTAAAGCCACGCCCGTCTATGCTCCGTTTAGTTATAAGACGACAACATACTGGTGGCTTGGCGGACTCTTCGGCTGTAGTCGTGGCGTCGGGCGCGTCGCCATCTATAAGTCTCACGTGCCGTCTATGGACGAAGGCTGGACGCGCTGGCTGTTGAGAGAAGCAAAAGGCTTTCCAGAGAACGAACGTAAATGTCTGACAGTCTCATCGCTTGAAGATAAGGAAGCGAGGACGGAGAACCTGATTAGCAAGTACGACACGATTATTATCCCGGACCAATCGCCGCGCGTAATCCTTGAAGGTCACAGGCTGGGCACGATGCCTACTGAGTTAACAGGCGGCCTCGGCCCGGAAGGCACAAAGCGACTGCGCGAGTTTGTCGAGCAGGGCGGCACGCTCATCTGCCTCAACCGCGCATCGAATTTTGCCATCGAACAATTCAAGCTGCCCGTGCGCGACATCACGGCCTCATGGAAGCGTACGGAATTTTACGCGCCCGGCTCAATCCTGCGCACGGAGATTGACACTTCGCACACGATTGCTATGAACATGCCGCGCGAGTCAATCGCGTGGGTGGAGAATTCGCCTGTCTTCGAGATTAAGAGCGACCCGCTCGCGCTCGTGCGCGTTAAAATCATTGCTCGTTATCCTGCTCATGCCGACCCGCTGCTTTCCGGCTGGCTGCTCGGCGGCGAGAGAATCAGAGGCAAGGCGGCGCTGATGGAGGTTGGATTGGGGCAGGGCCGAATTTATCTCTACGGTTTCAGGCCGCAGTATCGCGCGCAATCGCTGGCGACCTATCCGCTCTTCTTCAACGCCATTCGTCCTCGTACTACTGCTCTTGCAACCCCCTGATGGAGTAATCTGGAATGAAGCACAGAGACGACAGAGCGAAGATGTTGCTCACGGAGATGCTGTTTGTCAGGTTGTGCTGCTGTCTTTTGCTGTTGGCTGTTGCAGCCGGTTGCGGTAACAACGCAAACGTGAGCAACGCAGACAACCGTTCTCAGTCCACGTCCTCCAGCCGGACTCAGGAGAACGGCGGCGCGACCGCGCAACCGACGAGCGATGACAGCGGTGCTGTCACGCAGCAGACGGTAGGAAGCAAGGCCGAAGAGGCTTGCCGTAAGTATGAGTCCTGCGGCTGTCAGGCGTTCGCGCAGTGTATGGAACAGATTGGCAACGACCCTTCAATCGAGGCAGGGATTGGCGATTGCATGATTAAGTCCAGTTGCCAGAGCTTGTGCGCGGGCAAGCCTGACGGATGCCCTAAGACCAACACAGGCCCGCAGAGGTCTAATTGCTCCGCGATTCCGTGCAGCAAGAATTCCGACTGTCCATCGGATTGCTATGGCGGCTGCGACGGTGTTATCTGCTACGCGTTCTGATGGCGTGCGGGGCAGCAAGAGTAAGAAGCAAGTAAGAAACAAGGCGGCCTCTGTTATCTCGTTTGTCGCTTCCGGGAGCTTGAACATTTAGGGGCGCTCAGGCGTATAATGATGACGGATAGACGCCCGGCAGAAGCGCGTACCCTAGAGGAAAGCCATCGCGCAGGCGTCTTGCGGCCAAATGGTCACTGTTCTCGTCACCTCGTTTCTCCTGTTCGCTGCAATCTCCTACGCTATTTACTGGTGGCAACGCAGTTCGTCTAACCTGAACGCAGAAGAACGCCTTCTGCCGCCGGCACACACGGGCGGACTCTTCGGCCACATCAGCCCCGCGGAAGAAGCAGCCCTCTTAGCCGCCGAGAAAGCGGAGCGCCAATCAGCACTCCGCTCAACGCTGCTCAAGCGCGCCAGCGAAGGCGACCGCAAGGTTTTAGACGAAGCGAAAGAGATGGCCGATGCGAACCTGTACGACGAAGTGCTAGACGCTTTGACCGAGCAGGCCGACACAGACCAGCGATTGCTCGCGCTCGTCTCCTACATCGCCAGACACGATGGCCTGCGCGTTAATGCGAATCTGGCTACGAAGTTTATCGAAAGCTGGAAGCGTGAGCCTGAGCGCAAGACGACGGCCCGCGTGCTTCACGTCGCAGCGCTCTCGGGCGATGCGCACGTTTACCAGCAGGCCGTGGAAACAACTGTTCAATACTGGCGCGACGGGCGCGTGCCCGCGCTCGAAGCCGGCGAGTTGCGCCAACTCGTCGAGAGTGAATACTGGCTCTTGCCCGCCGAAAGCCGCAACTCCGGCGCGGGCTTTACCCTGAAACAAACGCTGGCGCGTCTCCGCCGTCAACTAGCGGCAACAACTAACAGCGTCAATCGTGATTCGTGAAAGAGACGACACAACTTTGCTGTCGTCGCTGAAGATTCGCGATTCCCTTCTTTGAGGACTACCATGAACAACACAGATATTACGTCCTGGATTCCCTACATCGTCGTCGGCGTGATTGCGCTGATTGTGCTGCTCGTCATCCTGAGCCGCATTCTCGTCAACGTCGGCGCGAAAGAGATAGCGATTAAAGAGCGGCGCTACTTTGGCCGCAAGATGCCTCCCGGCCGTGTCGTCGCCACCGAAGGCGAAGTCGGCATTCAGGCAGATGTCCTGAAGCCGGGCCTGCATCTCATCAAGTATCCGTTTGAACGCGTCGTGCATAAAGTGCCGCTGATTGAGATCGGCGCTGATGAGATTGGCATCATCGAAGCGGTTGACGGCGAGCCGATGCCGCCGGGCAGAATCTTCGCGCCGGACCGCGCGCAGAACGCACACAACAATTTTCAGGACCCGATTGCTTTCATCAAGCAGGGCGGCGTCAAGGGCATCCAACTGCGTACGCTGCCGCCGGGCCTCTGGCCGATTCACCCTTACCTGTTTCGCGTTTCGGTGACAAAAGCAACGGTCGTCCCGCCGGGCAAGGTGGGCGTCGTCACGGCAGCCGACGGTGCGCCGCTCGACGCCGGACGCCTCCACGGCAAAGCCATAGAGGGCCACATCAACTTCCAGAACGCAGAGTTTTTCATAGGCTCAGGCGGCCAGAAAGGCCCGCAGGTTGAAATCCTGACGCCCGGCACATATCGCATCCTGACCAACTCGGTTGACGTTGAAAACAACAACTCCGTCAAGCCTGGCCTCTTTACAGTTCGCCTTTTCGACGCGACCGTGATTAACGAAAACGAGATTGGCCTTGTCGAAGCCTTGGACGGCGCGCCGCTTGACCCGCGCGACTACGTGGCAACGCCCGTCGAAGGCCACGATAATTTTCAGGATTGCAACGAGTTCATCACCGGCGGCGGCCAACGCGGCCCGCAGAAAGACATCCTGCTGCCCGGCACTTACTACATCAACCCGCTCGTCTTCAAGGTGATTCCAGAGACGGCGAAGGAAGTCAAACCGGGCGAGGTCGCCGTGATTGTTTCCAATATCGGCAAAGACCCCGGCGAGGAAGTGCGCCGTTCGATGGCGGCGAAGGTGCGCGAACGTATGGAGCGCGAAGAGCAGGAACACGTCGAGCAGGCAGCCGCGCGTCTTGACAAGCTTTCGGACGAAAACCGCAACGTCTCGGAGATTCAGGAAGACCTGCTTTCGGGCGACCCGGCAGACCGTCGCCTTGACGAGGGCGCACACGAAGCTTACGTCGTGCCTGAAGGCTACAGAGGCATACAGGAGACGGTCGTCGGCCCCGGCCGCTACTACGTCAACACGCTCGCCATCACTCCCATCGTCATCCCGACGACGAACCAGACCGTTGAGTGGACTGCGGGCGAAGTCAATCAATCGTTCAACCCGTTCGAGGTCATCTCGAAGGACGGCTTCACGATGCAGTTGGAGGTGCGCGTCGTCTTCCGCGTGAAGCCCGAAGATGCGCCCTTCATGGTCGCGAAGATTGGCTCGATTGATAAGCTCATCCAGAACGTGATGCACCCCTTGATTGACTCCATCTTCCGCAATCAGGCTTCGGAATCAAGTGCGATGGCCTACTTGCAGAATCGCCACGAGGAGCAGGAGCGTGCGGAGGCGCGCGTGCGCGCACATCTCTTGAAGTATCACGTTGACGTTGTCAACGTGCTTATCTGCCACATACATCTCCCTGCGGAGTTGATGAAGACGCAGACCGAGAAGATTCTCGCGGAGCAGCGGCAGAACATGTTTGACGCGCAACGCGAGGCCGAAGAGAAGCGCATTCAACTTGAGAAGATTACGGCGCAGGCCAACAACCAGAAAGACTTGATGGCTGCGACCGTCGGCGTTGAAATCTCCGGCAAGCGCGCCGAACAGCGCAAAGCGGAGGCCGAAGGTGAGGCACACTACATTCTCGCGACGGGCAAAGCGGAAGCCGAAAGGGTGAGACTGATGGGCGAGGCACAGGGCGTCGCCTATCACGAACAGGTCAACGCGCTCGGCGCGCAGGGTGTGGCCCTCGTCGAAACCCTCAAGGTCATCGGCGAGAAAAACGTCCGCATCACGCCCGACGTGATGGCATCGGGCGGCAATGGCGACGGAGGCGGCGGCATCGGAACGTTGCTCCTGCTCAACCTCTTCAAAGACCGCCTGAATCTGCCGGGCGACAACGGCTCGAAGTCAAACGGCAAGTAAGCCAAACTATTAGTCCATGACAGAAGCGGCTGCCCTGAATCAAACAGGGCGGCCGCTTTTTTCGTCAGGTCTCTACGGCGCGAGTGTTGGCAAAAGGCGTCCTTGCGGGTATGATGACGCGCTCGTTTGCTCGCGCTCTCGTTTTTGTCGTGCTGCCTTTGGCCGTCGCCTTTTCCTTTGAGCCGTCGAAGCGAGCGCATCACATTTGTAGCTCTATCAAACTTCCCCGGAGGAATCACCACATGAAAAAAGTCAAAGCCATCCTGGCAATCGTCCTCGCCAGCCAACTCCTGCTCGCCTGTAGCAAGGAGGCGACTAACAGCAACAGCAATAGCAACGGCAACAGCAACGCCAACTCGAATTCGAAGACGACCAACACAACGACCTCTACCAACACCAACACGTCGAAACCGGCCAACACCAGCGCTGACGCGCCCGCTAAACAGACTGCGACCGCGCCGTCCGGCGCAAACATCTACACGCACGCCGAAGGTGGCATACAGTTTGAAGTGCCCGCCGGATGGAAGGCCGAGCCAAACGGCGAGCAGATGACGCTCTCAACTCAGGATAGTTCGCTCAGCATCGTTCTCTGGGTTCCAGCCGAAGATAATTTCGACGAGGCGGTTAACGAGCTTGATAAGGAACTGGGCAAGACGATTACTAACATCAAGCCGGGCGGCGAGCCGCGAGAGACGACCGTCGGCGGCATGCCAACCTTCAGCCAGTCAGGCACGGGCGTCGTCGAAGGCAACCAGATTCAGTGGGCCGTTGACATCATCAAGGCCAAGAAGCCCGTCATCGTGCTCACCTTCGCCGCACCCGGCATCTGGGAAAAGCATCAGGGCGACTATCAAAAATTCGCGAGCAGCATCAAGCCCGCCTAATAAGTTAAGACGAAAAAATTTCAACGCACGCGAAAGCACACGCCAACGACAAGCAAGAGTAATTCTCTGCGCTGTCGTTGGCGTGTGCTTCAGTATCGCAAGACCGCGCCTTTGAGCGGCTTTACTTCTTGAAGTAGGACTTGGCGGCCATCTTCGCAAGCTTCCACATCTTGCTCCACTCTATCTGGCCTTCGCGGTCGCGGCCCATGAATTTATCAACGATGAGCTTGCGAAACTGCCGTCCCTCGCGCTTGAGCATAAACTCCTTGGCGTAGGGCTTCGCCGTGTCGAAGAAGCTGAACTCAGGGTCTGTCACGATGCCTATGCCTTCGAGCGTCATCAGAGCGCGCATGACGTACGTGAAATTCGATGGCAGTCGGAACGGGTATTCGTACATCACTTCGGCCAGCTCGTAAGTCAACTCTTTGAAGTTGACTTCACCGAGCTTCAGATTGATGTAGTGCTCGAAGAGTCCTTCGACGACGGGACGCACCGTTTCAGGGTCAACGCCCGGCTTGAGGAAATTGAGATTGATGAGGTCTTGCGCAAGGCCGTGCACGTCGCGCTCGATGACGTGGAAGAAGGCGTCAATCATCTGCGATTGCAAGCGCTCCGTAATCTTGCCCGTCATCCCGAAATCGAAGAAGGCGAGCCGCCCGTTGTCCATCACGAGCAGATTGCCCGGATGCGGGTCTGCGTGAAAGAAGCCGTCTTCCAGAAGCTGCTTCAAATAGGTGCGGACGAGCAGACGGTTGACCTTGACGGGCGAGATGCGTCGCGCCTTCAGGGCTTCGATGTCAACGACCTTTGTGCCGCGTATGAACTCCATCGTCAGCACGTGGCGACTAGTGTGTGACCAGTAGATGACGGGAACACGTATGGCGCGCCACTCCTTGAAGTTTTCGCGGAAGCGGTCCGCGTTGCGCCCTTCCTGCACGTAGTCCATCTCTTCGAGGACGGTCACGCTAAACTCGTGCAGCATGCCTTCCCAGTCTGCGTTCTCGTTGGCCTGCGGAAAGTGGCGATTAACGAGGCGGACCAACTTGTGCAGGATGCTGATGTCGAAGCTGATAAGCTCGGACAGATTTGGCCGCTGCACTTTGACGGCCACCTCCTCGCCCGAATGCAGGCGAGCGCGATAGACCTGGCCCAGCGAAGCGGCGGCAATCGGCTCGGCATCAATCTCAGCGTAAGCCTCGCGGAGGCTGCGGCCCAACTCAGCTTCGATGCGCGCGTAAGCTTCCGTGGTCGGAAAGGGCGGAACCTGATCCTGCAAGACCGCAAGCTGCTTGATGTAAGGCAGCGGCAGCAAATCGCCGCGCGTGCCGAGCGCCTGCCCTATCTTGATAAACGTTGGGCCAAGTTTGATTAAATTATCCTTCAGCCACACGGCCTGCTCTTCAAGCCGCGCCTCTTTCTTCACACTGCCCTGCGCGCCACGGAAAACGATGAAACGCACGATGCGAATCAAGCGGTCAACTGCGCGGCGGTCAACATCGCGACTCCAATGCTGGAAGAGCGCACGACGCCCACGCCCGCGCGCTTCCTCTCGCCTGCGCTCAGCCATGCGCGCGTTGAAGGCGGCGCGGATGTCGTAGCTATCCAGATAAAGGTAGAACGAGAGCAGGCCGAGCACGCGAGCGATGTTACAGACGCGCAGCCACCCGCGCAGCCCGTGCCCCTTCATACGCTCATCCTCTTTAATACTCTCGTTGCCCGCGCCCTTGAGCTTTAACTTTTCCTTCACGCCGCCGCCCGCGCCAGCGCTACGCACAGGAGCAGGCACGAGCGCCGGAGCGGCAACTTTCGCATTGCCGTTTCCGTTCACCCTCTGTTGCCCGCCGCCGGTCGCCGCGCGCAAAGCCAGAGCCTCTTTGTTTTCAGGAGCCGCCATCTCGTCTATGATAATAACTCAAAGCTGTCGCAATAACATTCGCGCCGGATGTTCAAAATCTAAAGTCCAACATCCAAAGTCGAAACAATGGCCGTTGACTTTAGAGGTTGGACTTTTAAACTTCAAACTATCGTTAACATCCTGCGCACGCCTCCGCGCTCGAAATAGCTTTCAGCACGACGACGGTCAAACTCAATCTGCTTTTTCAACTCCAAGACCGAAGCGAACTTGCGTTCCTCGCGCAGGCGATGCAGAAAACGCACGCGCACCACGTCGCCGTATAAATTGCCCGCCCAGTTCAGCACGTATGTCTCAACAGTCGGTTCAGCATCCTCTTCAAAGGTCGGGCGCGTGCCGACGTTGGTCACGCTCCTGCGCCATGCGCCTTCAATCAGTGTTGCCGTCACGTAAACACCGCTGCGAGGTATGACGCGGTTCTGCGGGTGCAGGTTGGCCGTCGGGAAACCTATCGTGCGGCCTCTCTCTTCACCATGCACGACGCGCCCCTCGACCCCGTAAGGTCGCCCCAGCATCCGTCGCGCCAGATTCACGCGGCCTTCCGCCAGCAGCCTGCGAATCGTGCTCGAACTAATGCGCTGCCCGCGCAGCCGCACCTCCGCCACTTCTTCCGCACGAAAGCCAAGCCGCTCGCTCACCTCTTTCAACAACTCTATGTTGCCCCGTCGCCCGCGCCCGAAAGCAAAGCCACGCCCAAGGTAAACTTCCCTCGCCTGAAGGCGTTCGCCCACCACATCGCGCAGAAAATCCTCTGCTTCAATCTCCGCGAACGCACGGTTGAAGCGAATGACGATGACCTGCTCGATGCCGAGCACGCCGAAGGCTTCTATCTTCTGGTCGAAAGTTTGCAAGAGCGGCGGGGCGCTTTCCGGGTGCAGCACGGCGCGCGGGTGCGGGTCAAAGGTAATCACTGTCGGTACAGCGCCGACCGCGTGTGCACGCTCCAAGACCGTCCGCATCACCAACTGATGACCTAAGTGCAGCCCGTCAAACACGCCCAGCGTCAACACGGTCGGCCGCGCAATCCGCGCATTCTCAATGCCATGAAAAAGGCGCATAAAAAAGTGATGAGTGATGAGTGATGAGTGATGAGTGAGAAGCTGTTTTCTGCTCATCACTCATTACTCATCACTCATCACTGATTTCCAATCCGTCGTAAGCAAATTCAACGCCTGCGGGCAGGCGGTGGCTGTCGCGCGCGTGTTTGACATCGTGTGCGATGTGCGTCAGATAGGCGCGGCGCGGTTTGAGTTCAGAGATATATTCGAGAGCGCGTTCGAGCCAGAGGTGCGTCGGGTGCTTTGTGAAGCGCAGGCAGTCGAGCACGAGCACGTCTAGGTCGCGCAGGCCGTCGAGCGTCCGCTGTGGTATTTCGCTCAAGTCCGTCGCGTAGGCGAAATCGTTAAAGCGATAGGCGATGACGGGCAGGCGACCGTGTATGACTTCGAGCGGTGTGACCTGCAAATCCCTGCCGATGCAGAAGGGTGCGCCGTTGACGACCGTATGGGGCACAATCTGCGGCAGCCCGCCGCCGACGTAAACCGGCTCGAAGACATACTGGAAAATACGCCGCAGGTCTTTCCAGGCGCGCTCGTTGGCGTAGATTCCGAGCGCGCCATGACGGAAGTTGAGCGGGCGAATATCGTCTAGGCCGAAGACGTGGTCTGCGTGGCAATGCGTAATCAGCACGGCATCGAGCCACTTGATTTTTTGCCTGAGCGCCTGCTGGCGAAAGTCTGAAGAGGTATCAACGAGAACAATCTGCCCGCCGTGCTCAATCAGAATGGAGACGCGCAGGCGCTTATCGCGCGCATCGTCCGACACGCACGTCTCGCACTCGCAGCCGATGGAGGGTACGCCCGTCGAAGTGCCTGTGCCGAGGAAAGTCAATTTCATGTCAGTTTTCAGTTTTCAGTTAACAGCTTTCAGTTAACAGAAGTAAGACGAGGGAGCCTTTATCTGAAAACTGAAAGCCGCAAACTGAAAACTATTTACTTTCCTCCGAGAATGTCGCTGCCCGTGAAGACGCCGGGCCGCTTCTGTGTCGAAGCGCGTGTGAGCGAGACAAATTGCATGCGGAGGTCCGAGAGCAAGCCTGTGAAGATTTGCTGCTCGCGCGTAGAGAGATTGCCGTTCGTCTTTTCCTGCAACATGCCGAGCACGTCAATCCAGTGTTTGCCGAGCGCAAGGTCAACGCCGCGCTCGCCCGTCACAGGATGCTCCATCATGCCGAGCGCAGCAGCAGCGTTTGAGGCGATAGACATCAGGAAGTTGACAAAACTCGCGGGGTCGTTTGCTCCCGGAATGTCGCCCTCATCATATGCTTCGCCGGACAAGTCATCTTCTTCACCGATGACAGATGCGCTACTGGTTGAGTCGGCCGTGGCTCTTCTCGCAGCATCGGATGTTGTGGCTTGTTCGGTCGCGGAAGAAGATAATGACGGGGCGGCTGATTCTGCTGGCGTTGCGGATGAAGCGGCCTCAGTCGTTGTCGTGGTAGCGGCCTCTGCGGTCGCGGAGGCTTGCGGCGCTGGCTTTTCTTCCTGCTGTTGCTGCGCCACTTCGCGCGGCGTCCCGTCAGGATTAAAAAGGCGACGGTCTGTGACTTTGAAGCCCGATTGTTCTTCGCTCATCGTATTGCTCTACGGGAACGCGGCCCTGAAAGCACACTCTTCGGTGCGAATGCACGTTCCCTTCTTTCATCTCAAGATTGTGTTGAACGGTTTTTGATGGTAGCACCTCCCTGCGCACCCTCGCAAGATTAGTCCTAAAAGTCTGAAGGCCGGAGCCCGGAGGCTGAAGACACAGTAAGCCCGCTTGGAAGATGCGGCCTGAAGCTTTAGACTTCCGTGCGCTGGCTTCAGACCACAAACTTTGAACATTGGACGATAAATCATGCCCGCTACATTTTCCGACCTCGTTGCGCTAATGGCGCGCCTGCGTTCGCCTGACGGTTGCCCCTGGGATCGCGAACAAAATTACGAGACGCTTGCGCCGATGCTGCTTGAAGAAGCTTACGAGGCTTTCGAGGCAGTCGAAGCGGCGCGCGAAGGGCGGCCACTGGAGTTGCGCGACGAACTTGGCGACCTGCTTTTTCAAATCGTCTTCTACGCGCAGGTCGCCAGCGAGCGCGCGGAGTTTACGATTGACGACGTGACCGAAGCGATTCATGCCAAGATGGTGCGGCGTCATCCACACGTCTTCGCGAGCGCGCAGGCGGAAGACACGGCCGCCGTGCTGCGCAACTGGGAAGCCATCAAGGCAGAGGAAAAACGGCTCGCCGGAAACGAGACCGAAGAAAAGGACGAATCGTTGCTTGACGGCGTTTCAACGAGAGCGCCCGCGCTGATGGAAGCTCATCAATTGAGCACGAAGGCTGCGCGCGTCGGCTTCGACTGGCAGCACATAGACGACATCTTCGCCAAGCTACAGGAGGAGGTTGGCGAACTGCGCGCAGCCATCAGCCAGCAGTCCGCGACGAATGAAGCCGAAAAGACGTCGCAGGTGCGCGGAGAGTTGGGCGACCTGCTGTTTGCCGTCACCAATATCGCGCGTCACCTGAAAATCGAACCCGAAACGGCGCTTAAAGCCACCAACCGCAAATTCCGTCGCCGCTTCCGTTTCATCGAAAGCAGCCTGAAGGCGCGCGGGCGCTCGATGGAAGCCGCGACGCTCGATGAAATGGAAGCGCTCTGGCAGGAAGCTAAAGGAAGTGATGAGTGATGAGTAATGAGTGATGAGTGAGAGAAAAAAAATGATAAGTAAGTAGAGATGGACGGCAGTTGAAAAGTATCGGATGACAAGCGGAAACCTGTAGTGCTATCTTTTTCAATGTCGGAAGTGAGGGGTTTTACTCATCACTCATTACTCATCACTCATCACTGTTTTTTTTGGGAGGATGCAATGATTCAGTTCGTTAATAATTATGAAGACCTTTCAACGGACAGGGGCTACCAGTTTAAGTTCCACTGCGACAAATGCGGCAACGGCTACATGTCGCGCTTTCAGGCTTCGACCATCGGGACGGCCGGTTCGCTGCTGCGCGCGGCCGGAAGCTTGTTCGGCGGCTGGGCCGGTTCGGCAGGTGATTCCGCTTACGAAGTGCAGCGAGCCGTCGGCGGCAAGGCCCACGACAGCGCACTCGAAAAGGCCGTGCAAGAAGGCAAGGAACATTTTCATCAATGCTCGCGCTGCGGGCGCTGGGTCTGCCCCGAAGTCTGCTGGAACGCGCAGGCAGGGCAATGCGAAGAATGTGCGCCCGACTTTCAGGAAGAACTAGCATCCTCGCACGCGCAGGCCAAAGCCGCAGCCGCCAACGAACAACTCCGCGAGAAAGCTCGACAAACAGATTACGTCTCGAAGATTGACATGAGCGCCGACGCTCAAGTGAGAGCGCCGCAGACGCAAGCGCCGCAGGCAGCGGCGGCAGCAGCGGCCGACTGTTCCTCGTGCGGCGCACAGGTGGGCAAAGCCAAGTTCTGTCCCGAATGTGGAACGCCGACGAAGCCGCCGCGCGTGGCCTGCCGTGGCTGCGGCCATGAGCCTGAGAATTCGACCAAGTTCTGTCCAGAATGTGGCGCGAAGATGCCGCTCATCGGTTAAGAATTTACGGCGCGAGATGTAAGAAAGATGAAAGGCACGCTCTTGATTGAGCGTGCCTTTCATGTTGGTAGAAGCTGCGCGCGTTGCTAGTCGTTGAGCCGGATCGAGCGCAGGACGGAGTTGAAGACTCCCTGATAGTTATTAAACTCGTTCTGCGGAGCGACGGCAATCATGTGAAACAGTTCGCCGTTGCGCAACAGCACGGTGTAGACCGTGACGATTTCCGATTGCCCGGTCGCCTCGTTGACGTTTGAGAGCGTCATCGCCAGCGCTCTGCGCCCCGAAATGTTGCCGCTCTGGTAACGCGTCTGCTGGCGCAGGCTGGTGTTGCCCTGCATCAGGTCGTTGATGAAGGCATCGGACGCCTGTTGCAGGTTGTTGCCGTAGGCGCGAGAGACGCCGATTTCCACGCCGTGCGTGAAGACGTTCTGCCCTTGCACCTGCCCGAAAGCGCCGTTCGGCGCAAACCAGACGGAGTTGTTATCGCCCAGCCGTCGCCAGTTGTCCGGCACGCTGATGCTCAGGAAGTTGCCTTCGTTGTAGCTGCGATAGCGGCCCGAAGGATACTCGACGCGGTTTGAGACCGTGCCGCCTTCCGGGTAGCTTGTGCCGCCGCCGTGCGGATAGCGCTGGCCGCTGCGCGCAATCTCTTCCATCGAACGCGCACGCGGTTGGCCGTTCAAGCGAGCCTGTACGCGCTGAAACTCGCGCGTGTCCTCAATCGGATTCGTCACACGCAGCATCGCCGCTTCCTGATTGATGCGCTGATAACGATTAGCCGGGTTCGGGTGGCTGCTCAAAAACTCCGGGCCACCGCCGCCGCCCTGCGACTGAATCGTCCTGAACATGTTCGCAAGGTCACGCGGGTCGTAGCCTGCACGCGCCATAATCTGCGCGCCGAGCACGTCCGCTTCCGTCTCATACTCGCGGCTGAATTTCAGGAAGTAAGTTCCGACCGCTGCCTGTCCGACCTGACCGAGAGCCGGGCCGCCGATAATCGAACCGGCAATGCCCGCCACACCCGCCAGAATGGAATACTTCTGCGCTTTGGTGGCCTGCGCTGTGCCGTGTCGAAGCGCGACGTGGCTCAGTTCGTGGGCCATCACGCCCGCCATCTCGCCTTCGCTGCGTGCCGCCTGAATCATGCCGCGATTGATGTACATGGGCCCACCCGGCAACGCGAAAGCGTTGATGTCGCGCGCGTCAACGACCCTGAAGTAGTAACGGAACTCAGGATGCTGAAACTCAGACGGAATCGCTGACACGAGTCGCTGCCCGACGCGGTTCACGTAATCTGTCACTTCCTCATCACGCATGACAGGCATCTGCCGCTCGACCTCGGCTGCTGCCTGCTGCCCCGCACGCACATCGTCTGTTACTTTATACTTGTTGCTGTGATAACTAATACGTGTCTGCGCCAGCGCGGCCAGAGGCATCGCCAGCATCGCCAGCACCATCAACCAAGCCGTTAGCACATGTGCCCGGCGATTATTATTAACTCTCATTTTCTCCCTCCTCCGACAAAGCGCGCCGAGGAATCTCTAACGCGCCTCGCGTTCCCAAACAAAAAGAGCGGCGACCCTCAACATGATGTCTCGGAGGACTCGCCGCTCTTTAGTCTGGCTACGATAATCTCCCCCGACACTTCGAAAAACTGCCTGCTCAAACGCGCAGGGGGAGAGAGCGCGTAAATCTCTTGCCACGTCAGCCGTGAAAAATAACGTTCGGCTTTATCCGGGCGCTATTTTGATGAATCATAGCACAGGCAGGTTGGCCTCGAACAGCATGTGTGTTAAACGTCAACGCCGCCTGTAACGCCTACGTGGTCTTAAGCTTCGCCTTCTTTCGTAACGATTCTGTTCCGCTTTTATAACGTCTTCATCATTATTAAACCGCACGGAAGAGCCTTCGGGCGGACGCGCGAATGAGACCGCAACATAGGCCGACGGAAGTTCCGCCGGTCTTGCAGCGCCGCCCGCGTTCTGTTCTTTAGTTTTAACAGTAATGAGTTGGCCCTCGCGGCTGATCGTCTCAATCGAGATGCCTGCGCCCGTGGCCGACTGTCCTTGATAAGCGATGATGACAGCCTGCGTGTTGAAGTTTACATCCGGCGGAGGATAACGCGCATCGCCTATCAAGCGCCAAGCCGTTTGCCACTGTCCCTGATTCATAATCAACTCAAGCGTGCGTGGGCCTGTGTGACGACTGCGACTGCCCGTAGCGACAACAGAGAAGGGTTCAAACCTGACGGGAGCAAGCGTCTCTGTCGTCGTTAAGGCAGCAGGTTTTGCGTCGCCGAGCATCGCGAGACGGATGATTTTGATGGGCGGCATGCCGTAGCTCAGCAAGCGGTCGTGAAACTCACCGAGGCGGAACGATTGGCCCATGCGCTCTCTCCATTCGTCGCGCAACCTGATAATCTCCATCTTGCCGAGCGTGTAGACCAGGTAGGTCGGATCAATCGTGCCGCGACGCGCTTCGCGTTCGGCGTTAACGCGTTCCTGATAACCTTCACGCACGAAAAAATTGACGGCCTCTTCGTAAGTCATGCCCTGCGTGTGCAGGCGCAGGCCCACTACGTAGCGGCACAGGCGCAGCAGCGCAAGGTTCAACTGCGCGAGCCTGAGCTTGGGGTTATTGCCGCCAAAGCCTTCGTCCAGCATCATCTGCTCGCAGTAGTGGGCCCAACCCTCTACGAAGCTGGCGGAAGCCAGAGCGGTGCGAACGCGCGAAGGCTGGCTCTTCAATGCAAGGCCCTGATAATAATGGCCCGGATAGACTTCGTGTATGGAGATGACGGGCAGCGCGTAGCGATTATAGAAACTGAGATGTTCTTCGAGGCGGCGCGCGTCGAGTTGCGGGTCCGGCGGAGTGATGTAGTAGTAAGCTTCCGTTGCGACGCGCTCGAAGGGGCCGGGCGTATCCATCGAGGCGAAGCTGGTCGAGCGCGCGTATTCCGGCGTTTCGGCTACGGTCAGATTCTCGCGCGCTGGCGGCGTCAGAATATTTTGCGTGCGAACGAAGGAACGAATGCGGTCAAGCTCTGCGCGCGTCTCACCGACGAGGCCGTCGGCAGAAGGATGCTCACGCCCGAGCAGGCTGAGAGCGAAGCCGATGCCTTTGCCCGGCGCTATCTCTTCGGCAAGAGCGCGCATTGAATCCTGCGTGCGGCGCAACTCGCTTTCGCCGTCGCGCAGCAATTGCTGAAGAGGGGTTTCGACCATCTCCTCGTAAAGCAGCTTGCGACGATAATTTTCAGGGCCGATGCTGAAGCTGCCCGTCGAGCGCGGGAGCAGTTCGCGTTCCAGCCAGTCGAGGAAGGAACGCAGTTCGGAGATAACGTTCTGATTGGTCGTTTCAAACTGCGCACGCCGTTCGGCGTTTAAGCGAACACCGCCGGCGCGCTCAATCATCTGCGGAACGACGCGCGAGAAATAATCGAGGCTGCCTCGCACCTGGCCCAGAGCTATCTCCGTGTAGATGCGCGGAGGCTGCTGTAGATTAAGGCGCGCTTCGCGCAGCAGTCGTGGAATCTCGCGCTCGCGCCTGAGCACGGATTCGAGGCGCTGTTCGATGGGCGCATAGTTTCGCTTGAGGATGTTGTCAATGCTGGCGGAGAGCAGGCGATTATAGAGGTTCGGGTCGCGCTGCCACATGCGTATCTCTTCGAGTTCGAGAAGCTGCGCGCGTGCGTGTGAGACGAGCACAAGGTAATCGTAGCGAGCCTCAAGCGAGAGCACAGCGGGGTTGATGCGCAGCAACTCACCCAGCGCCGAGCGCAGTCGTCTTATCTCGCGTGCGATTGTTTCGGGCGAACGCGATTCAAGCTCCACGTCGTATTCATGCAGCCCAAGCACGGTCGCTTCCGACGGGTTAAACGCGTAATAGCCGCGAAGGTACGCATCTGCAATCTGGTTGAAACGCGCTGTGACGTAAACGCTGCCGGAAGGACGCGGCACAACGCGGCGAGCACGCGCCTGCGCCGCGACTTCACGAGGCAGCGCAAGCGCCGAGAGCCAGCACGCAAGCACACACAGCAGAACGATTAGTTTCCTCTTCATCAAAGCGGCAGCCTGTTTTCCGAGAATGATAGAGCAGCGCTCAACCGTTGGAAGACGGTCAAGAGAGCTTAACATAAAAGCGAGGGCGTGAGTGGGAAGAGACGCGAAGCGGAAAGAGACTTTGCAAATCTGGGGCGAGCGTTTGGCTGCGAGCTATGCATGACTGTCCGCGCTGAGGTAGCGCGACACGGCGCGCTGACGGAGCGCAGGCGAGCGGCTTTCTAAAAGTTTCTCTACTTCGTGCGCGGCTCGATTGTTCCGTTGAGCCATTTTGTCGGCTCGTCGAGCGGCGCGATGTGGTGCGGTTCGCCCTTCCAGACGCGAATGATGGAGATGGCGAAGAAGATGATGGAGGCGAGTGTGAAGAATGTTCGGCCGATGTTGCTTCCTGTAAAGCCGCCGATGATGCTGAGGACGGTCTGCACGGCGATGACGAAGAGATGCATCGCTAAGCCCTGCGCGGCATGAAAGCGGACGCGCGTTTCCTTGCGCGGCACGAGGAACAACTCGGCGACCGCAAACACCGCGCCGATGTAGTAAGGAATATAAGGAACTATCAACGCGACGTTTTCGGGAACGTTGATGCCGGGAATGTTGCGTGAGGTCGGCTGCCCTGTTGTGACGGGCGGCGGTCCGGCCTGCTGCACCTGCGGAGGCGCGGCCGGTGGCGGAACGAAAACCGAAGGATAGGATGAAGGGAGCGGATTATCGTAGCGGCGCGTCGGCGCTTCTGCGGCGTCGCCCGCGAGCGGCTGTTGTTCTTCGGTCGGGCGCGGAGCGTGGCTGCGCGTCGCGCCCCACATATCGTCTGTGTGTTTGGCGTAATCCGGGTCGAGCGGATTAGTATCGTACTTGCTCTTCTTTTCCATCACACATACTCTTACGAACACTCAGCCGCTTCAGTTCGTCTCTTGCTCTTTAGTCAAGCACATGAAATTCGACTTGTTCCCAGCGGCCAGCGCTTTTGCTGATGCGGAAGGCACGAAGCACGGCCTCCGCGCCCGACAGCCCGATAATAAAATAGATGGCCGAAGGATAATAAGCCAGCCGCACGTCCGTCACGGAAGGCACAGGCTCGCTCGTGCGCGGATGCGAATGGTAGATCCCCAGAAGCTGCTCGCCGCGCTCGCGCATGCTCTTCTGCGCGGCAAACAGATCAACTGCTGCCGCCTCATATGAAACGGTCGGGTCGGCGGCGATATTACGCAGACGATAGATAGAACTCGCCCGTCCGTCGCCTGAACCGCCCATCCAGCCGCAACACTCCGCCGGGCTTGTCTCATGCGCGTGTGCCGTCATCTCTTCAACGTGTGCGCGTAGCAGCGTAATCATTCCCGGCATCAGCAGACAGAAGCTTGATAACTACTGTATAAAACGCATCACCATGTCGCTCATGGGCCCGGCCAGCAAAGGGGCCAGCAACGCGACGAGTCTTGGTATATAGACGGAAATAGAGAGGGCCAATCCGCGCTCCTGTAGCCATTTTTCACGCGCAGGTTCCGCCTGAAACTCATCGCTGGTAATCAACTTGCAGGCCCGACTTCGCAGTATCAGGATTGCCGGTAGATAGACGGCCACGAGGATGAGTGTATAAGTTGCTGCTTCGATGTAAGTAAGCGTGGTAGCCAGACCGACGACCGCTTTGATGAGCGGGCCGGACGCAGGGTTCTTATCATCGAGAGGCAAAAAGGAGGTGGACCAGTGAAAGGTCGTGCTGAGCCGCAGCGTGCTGGTCACAAGCTGGACCATCCCCGTGTAGAGCAGAAGGCGAAGCAGTTTTGTCCGTTTGGAGATTTCCGCTTCAGACGTTTGGCGTTCCTTTTCAACCGGCCAGAGAATCGCACAGCTTAAAAGCACCAGCAGAAAAGCAGCCGTGTAGCTGAGAGCGATAATCCAGTTTGAGACGGCGATGACGCTCGGCAGTTCGATGGTCGCCGTGCAGGCTAGAAACTGGTTCACGAGCCGGTTGTTTGTATAGTCTGCCGAACAGCGCACCAGCGAATTGATATTCGGCTCACGAGACAGGAAGAGAACGAAAGCCAGCAGTGTCAGCAGAATCATGGAGCCTGCAAACGCTTGCTGGTAGCGACGCGAGCGACCGGCAATCACGTTCCAGACGATGTAAACGCCGATGACGATAGTGCCCACGCAGGCCAGTATGTTCAACCCGACCGTGAACAACCAGAGGAAGCGACCTTGAATAACAGTCGCTTTAACAGCGCCCGCCGTGTTGAAGCAACACAGGTTGTTATCTTTGAGTAACTGCGTGATGTTTATCGCCTGACACCCGGCCGCCAACGTACTCCCGCATAAGACGAGAGCATCAATCAGCATGTCATACATGACGAAGATGAGCAGGGTCAGCAGGAGCGGGGCTAGCGCTTCGAGATAGCCTCCCAGTTGCGCCGGTGTGAAGTTCCTAAGGAGTTTCATGCGAGCGTCCTAGTAGGGATTCAAGCTAAGGTTGCAACACCTCGCCGTCCTGTGCGCGAGCAACACCAGCGGCCAGCACAAAACGGAACAGGGAACGAGAAAGCCATTCGTCCCCGCATCACATTTCAACTCTACTCACATTATACCTCAACGGCTTTCGCCTGCGGCTGACCGGCCGCGGCTTCTTTAATCAGGCTGCGGCCGATGACGAGACGTTGAATCTGGTTCGTGCCTTCGTAAATCTGCGTAATCTTCGCATCGCGCATGTATTTTTCAATCGGGTAGTCTTTGCAGTAGCCGTAGCCGCCGAAGAGTTGTACGGCGTCTGTCGTGACAGACATGGCTACGTCAGTTGCGAAGACCTTGCCCATCGCCGCCAGCTTCGAGACGTTCTTCGCGCCTGCATCAATCGCACGCGCCGAAGCATAGACGAGTTGGCGCGCGGCTTCGATTTTGGTCGCCATGTCGGCCAGCATCCACTGTATGCCCTGAAAGGAAGCGACGGATTGACCAAACTGCTGTCGCTTCATGGTGTAGTCAACCGCCAGATCGAGCGCGCCCTGCGCAAGGCCGAGAGCCTGCGCCGCCACACCGGGCCGCGCCAGATCGAGCGTCATCATCGCGTGCTTAAAACCGTGGCCCTCTTTGCCTCCCAGAAGATTCTCTTGGGGCACGTAGCAATCCTCGAAGTGAAGCTCGTGGACGGGAACGCAGCGGATGCCCATCAAATCTTCCTTCTTGCCAATCTCGAAGCCGGGCGTGCCCTTCTCGACGAGCAGCGCGGAGACGCCGCGCCCGCCCCTCTCAGGATTGGTCGAGCAGAAGATTGTGTAAAGCTGAGCAGCGTTGCCGTTCGTGTTCCACTTCTTATCGCCGTTCAAAACATAGAAGCCGTCGCGCTTCTCTGCGCGAGCCTTAAGGCTGCCCGCGTCCGAACCCGAAGCCTTCTCCGAGAGGCCAAACGCCATTAAGGTTTTCCCCTGCGCGACATCCGGCAGATACTTCTGCTTCTGCTCCTCCGTGCCACCGACGATAATCGGAAACGACGCGAGCGCGTTAACGGCATATGTCACGCCGACACCGCCGCAAGCCTTCGACAATTCTTCGACGACGATGCACAGGTTCATCACGCCGCCGCCGCGCCCGCCATACTCCTTTGGAATCCAGACGCCCATCAGCCCCGCATCCTGCAACGCGCGCACAACGGCCCAAGGATATTCGGCCTTCGCATCAAGTTCGGCCGCTATCGGCCGCACATGCTTGTCTGCAATCTCGCGCGCCATCGCACGATACTCAAGATTCTCTTTCGTCAGCAGTTCATCCACGCTTTGATTCTCCTTAAACTTTTCCAGGTTCGTCCATAAACTCCGAGGGCTCTTCGCCCGTCGGACTCTGGACTCTGGACTTTGGACTTTGAACTTCGACTATCTTCAGCCTCAACTCTTCCAACTGCTTTGCGTCAACCTCGCCCGGCGCGTCAATCATCAAATCCGCTGCGGACGCCGTTTTCGGGAAAGCCATCAAGTCGCGTATGTTCTCGATGCCTGTGAGGGCCATCAGGAGGCGTTCGATGCCGGACGCGATGCCGCCGTGCGGCGGCGTGCCGTATTCGAGCGCGTCAAGGAAGAAACCGAAACGCGCGCGCGCCTTCTCCTGCGTTAGTCCCAGAGCCTTGAAGACGAGACCCTGCACCTCTCTCTGGTGAATACGAATCGAGCCGCCCGCTGCTTCCACTCCGTTAACGACCGTATCATAAGCCTTGGCCCGCAGTTGGCCCAACAGAGCCGTCTCGCCATCTTCAACCGCCCGCTTCAGGAGCGGCAAATCTTCGTCGAGCGGCGACGTGAACGGATGATGCATCGCATAATAACGCCCATCTTCTTCGTTAAACTCGAACATCGGAAACTCAGTCACCCACAGCGGCATGTAAACATCCTGCGGAATCAGCTTTCCGCGCCGCGCGATTTCAACGCGCAACGCGCCGAGGCTCGCCGCCACGACCTTCGCTTTGCCCGCAACAATCAACACCGCATCATTCTTGCCAGCTCCGGCTTCATCAGCCAGCCGCGTCACAACATCATGGCCCAGCGGCTTCAGCAGCGATGACGATAGCTCGTCCGAGAGCTTAATCCACGCCAGAGCAGTTGCGCCGTAACGCTTGGCGTATTCCTGCAATTCGTCCAGAGCTTTTCTTGACAGCGAAGCGCCGCCCTGAACGACGATGCCCTTCACTTCGCCGCCCGCCGAGAGCGCGGAGGCGAAAGGCGCGAACGTCGTTCCCTCAAGCGCGGGCGACAAATCGCGCAACTCCATCCCGAAACGCAGGTCTGGTTTATCCGAGCCGTAACGCCGCATCGCTTCCTCATACGTCAGGCGCGGAAACGGCAAAGGTAATTCGATGCCCGCCAGACGGAAGACGCGCGCAAACAGTCCCTCTATTAACGTGTAAACCTGTTCGGGCGAAGCGAAGCTCAATTCAACGTCCAACTGCGTAAACTCCGGCTGTCGGTCGGCCCTCAAATCTTCATCGCGAAAGCAGCGCGCAATCTGGTAATACTTATCAAGGCCCGCAATCATGCAGAGTTGCTTAAAGAGTTGCGGCGATTGCGGCAGCGCGAAGAATTTTCCGGGCTGTATGCGCGAGGGCACTATGTAATCGCGCGCACCTTCGGGCGTTGACTTGATCAGGATAGGCGTCTCGATTTCCGTGAAGCCCTGCTCATCCATGTAGCGACGGATCTCTGCGACGACGCGCGCGCGCAGCCGCAGGTTCGTCTGCAATTGCGGACGACGCAAATCCAGATAGCGATACTTCAAACGCAAATCTTCGCTCGCTAAGGCATCCGACGAGACCATCTCAAGCTGGAAGGGCAGCGTGCGCGCGTCGTTGAGAATCAACAAGCGGCTGGCGCTCACCTCAACGTCGCCCGTCGCTATCTTCGGATTGCGCTGCCCCTCTTCGCGCAGCACGACCTCGCCCGTCACGGCGATAACGTATTCGCCGCGCACGTCCTTCGCCTTAGCGTGCGCCTCTGGCGCAACATCTGCATTGAAGACGACCTGCGTAATGCCGTCGCGGTCGCGCAAATCGAAGAAGGTCAGCGGGCCGAAATCGCGACGGCGAGCGACCCAGCCCATCAGCGTGACAGTCTCTCCGACGGCACTCGTCGTAAGCGCTCCGCACGAATGCGTGCGCTGCAAATTTCCAAGGTTATCCAACATAGTTATTGTTTCTTCGTTTCCGCTTCGCGGCTGAAATCGAGCGGCGATTGAAAACGTTTCTCGCGCGATGAGCCTGCCGCGTTCTCCTTCAGGTACGCGTTAAACTCCGCCGATTTGTTGCGCGGAATACTCAGGCTCTTCCACTCAGCTGACCTGAAATGTTTCGCCAGAAAAACTATCTGGCCGATGTGATAAGCGTAGTGCGTCAATTGCCGGTTGATGGCTTCGACGACCGTATGCTCCTCGCCCCTGATTAAAATTTTCGTTCCGAAATCTTCCGGCCGCAAAGGCTCAAGCGCGCCGAACAAACAACTCCAACCCCTCTCCCATTCAGCCAGCAACTCCGCTTTGCTCGTCTCCTTAGTGATGACAAACTCCATGTCGCGATGGCGCGAAGGCTTCTCTCCGTCGGTCGTCAGGAAATCCGTCCAACGCGAAAGCATGTTGCCGCTGATGTGCTTGATGATGACGGCGATGCTGTTGGCCTCTTCGTCCAAGGCCAGAAAAAACTCCTCGTCGCTCGTTTGCGCGAAGGCTTTTTCAGCCAGCGCCTTATAGTCTTTGAAAGTACTGATGGCATCATCCAGATAATGCTGCACGAAGGAATCGTTCATAGTTTAACTTCGCTTGAGCTTCTCGCGCACCGTCTCTGCCACACTCGCGCGCGCCAATGTCTGCTGTTCGCCTGTCGCCATATCTTTGAGCGCGACCTCGCCGCGCTCGCGTTCCGTTTCACCCATCACGACGACGAACGGAATCCCTCGCGACGACGCATACTTGAACTGCTTTCCGAGCTTGTCCGCCTCCGGGTAAACGTCAACGCGAAGACCCGCGCCGCGCAACTCCGCCGCCAGCGCGAGCGCTTCACCGACGGCCTCTTCATTCCAGAGAGTGACCATCACACCGGCCGCCGCGCCCATGAGCGCCTGCGGAAACATCTCGCGCTCCGTCATCACGACGATGATGCGTTCTAAGCCCAACGAGAAACCGCAGGCCGGAACATCCTGCCCGGAAAACATTCCGACCAGATTATCGTAGCGCCCGCCGCCGCCGAGGCTGCCCGCCAGATCAGGCACTTTGATTTCCATAATCGCGCCCGTGTAATAAGAGAGTCCGCGCGCGAGGCTCGGGTCAATCCTGATGTGCGCGCCCGCTGGCGTTGCGGCAGCAAGCTGCACAACCGAGCGCAACTCGTCAATCCCACGCGCGCCCGCCTCATGGTCGCCCACAAACTCTACTAGACGGCCAAGCGTTGCAGCATTGAGCGCCGCAGGCGTCGTCGTAATCGAATCATCGGTCAACTCGGCCGCGTGTTCCAGCGCCGCAAGGCTTTCAAAGAACGACAACAATCTCTCGCCCGCTTCCGCCGCGATGCCGCGCTCGCCTAGTTCGCCGGAAACTCCTTCACGACCAATCTTGTCAAGCTTGTCGAGCGCAACCAGCGCGTCCGACTGTTGCTCAATTGAAACGCCCGCCGCATCGAGCACGCCCGTCAACACCTGCCTGTGATTCAGCCGCATCGTGAAATTATTAAAGCCAAGCTGCTTGAGCGCATCGCAGGCGGCCGCGCATAATTCCGCTTCGATCAACATCGAACGCGAGCCGAGCGCGTCAACATCACACTGGTAAAACTCCCTGAAGCGACCATGCGCCGGACGGTCTGCGCGCCACACGGGCTGTATCTGGTAGCGCTTGAAAAACTTCGGCAGGCTCGCCCTGTATTCCGCCACCACGCGCGCCAGCGGCACTGTCAAATCGTAGCGCAAAGCAAGGTCGGCTGCGCCCGTTGATTCATGCACGCCGCGCTTCAGTATTTTGAAGATGAGCTGGCTGCCTTCCTCGCCATACTTGCCGGAGAGCGTCTCTATGTTTTCGACCGCAGGCGTCTCCAGCGGCTCGAACCCGTAGCGCTCATAGACCTCCTTGATGCGGCCAATCACATACTCGCGCCGCCTCACATCGGCTGGCAAAAAATCGCGCATCCCGCGCGCCGGTTGAGTCTTAGCCATAACTCAAGTGATGAGTAATGAGTGATGAGTAATGAGTGATGAGCAGAAAGCTGTTCGTCTTTCACTCATCACTCATTACTCATCACTCATCACTTTTATAAGCCCTCGTATACTCTATGTAGTTTTTCCAGAACACTTCGAGGCCAGCAACCTCTTCATCGTTGAGCGGGCGCTTGATGCGCGCGGGCGCGCCGATGACGAGCGAGCGCGGCGGAATCTGCGTGCCGGGTGCGACGAGCGCTCCGGCGGCAACGAGCGACTGCGCGCCGACGCGCACTCCGTCCATCACGATTGAACCCATTCCAATCAGGCATCCTCGCTCGATATGGCAGCCGTGCAGCGTCGCGTTGTGCCCGACCGTCACTTCGTCTTCGAGGATGGTGGCGTGCGTGCCGTTGGTGACGTGTATGACCGTACCGTCCTGTATGTTTGTACGGTTGCCGATGCGTATGTAGAAACAATCGCCGCGCACCGTCGCGTTAAACCAGACGGAAGCCTCTTCGCCAATCGAGACATCGCCGATAATCTGCGCGCTCTCTTCGATAAAGGCTGTCGGATGAATCTGCGGGTGCTTGCCCTGAAACGGTCTAATCATAACGAGCCGCCAGCAGTCTGAACAGACTCCTTTCTCCTCCGGCTGATGAAAGGCAAAACGGTAACATGCGGCACAAACAAGAGCAAGGACGATGGCGGCAGCGATGACCGTTGAAAAAAGCAGTACTCAATCATCGGAGCCGCCCTCTCATCCCTCGCCCTCAATTGCTTCCCACTTGATTTTCTACTGCCTACATGCGAGAGTGCGCGCTGGATGATGAAGGTCACGACATCACATCAAAGGCGAAGCAGCGCGGCCGTCAAACTTCTGCTACTACTGCTGCCTTTAATAGCGGGAGCTTCCTGCGGCGGCTCGCTGTATAAGGTCAAGCCGGTGGTGAATGCGCCGGTTAATGTGCCAGCCGGAAGGGCCGCTGCGGGCGGCATCGAGTTGCGCGCCGTGCCGCTGCTGACCGACGAAGAGAGCCAGAGGCTTTTTGAAGCCAACCTGCTGCTGGCCGGATTGCTTCCCGTGCGCGTTGAGTTAAGCAACGAAAGCGGAGCGCCGCTGGATTTCAAGCGCGTGCGTTTTCGCCTGCGCGCAGAGTCGGGCAAAGACTGGAAGTACCGCAACGCCAAGCAGGCCGTCTCGCGTATCCTCGATGCCAATCAGGTCTTTCTCTACAACCCCAACTCGCGCACCGCATTCGAAGCGGCCTTCCGCGCACACGCACTCGACCTTCAGACGCCGCTTGCGGCCAATCAGTCGCGGCGCGGACTCATCTTTTTCCAGACGCCCAAGAAGGATGCTGTCGAAAGCCCGCGCGGGCTGGTGCTCAGCGTCGAAGGATTGCCGCAGCCTCTGGAGTTAAGATTAAACTGACCTGCGTTAACTTCCGAAAGACTCCGCGCTTCACGCTGCTAATCGTGTCGCGACTGCGACTGACTGCTGTGCATCGTGTGCGCAGCCGTCGGCCCCTATGCTCTGCCACAATTCCGGCGCGACGTTGAAAGGATAGCCGCCCACAATAATCTTCACGTCCCGCGTTTCATCAGACGAACGCACGGCATCAATCAACCCTGCGACGGCGCGCACATGCGGCGTAATGGTAACGGAGATGGCGAGCACATCCGGCTCGCGCTCCGCAACTGTTTCCAAGACACTTGCGGTCGGCGCATTCGCGCCAAGACAAAATGTGTTCCAGCCCTCCATCTCGAAGAAGTCTGAGACCATGCGCACGCCTATCTCATGCAGGTCTCCGGCTACGCACGTTGCCAATAGCTTGCGCCCGTTCTTCTCCGCGCCGGAGAGATGCGGGTAAAGCTGCGACATGATGAGTTGTGTTGCCGCCGTGCAGTAGTGCTCCTGCGCGACGCTCAGCAGGTTCATCTGCCAGAGCCTACCGATTTCATGCTGGCAACGCTGAAAGACGTGCAGGTAAATATCGCTGATGCTTGCGCCCTCATCAACCGCCTCAAGAATCAGCCGGCTCGCTATGTGACGCTCGCCGCGCAAGAGAGCGTTGAGATACTGCTTCGCCAGCGCGGCGAGCGGCTGCGAATCGCCCATAAAAGTCGGCTGGTCTGAAGGCAACTGCGGTAGATGCCTGAGTCCTGTCTCGATGTATTCAATCGCCAACGCGCCCATCTCTGCCGGAAGCTCCTGCCGCAATGAATCGCGCATCACCTCAAGATTCCTTGCGAGGTCGCAGGCAGGGACGCCGCGCCCTTCCAGCATCACCTTGGCCCACGCTATGTAGTCCGCAAACAGAGAGGGCTGCGAAGCTGCGATTGACTCCGTCAGGTAAGAGAGATGAAAGCCTGCGTCCTGCAAGCACTTTGCGCGGCCCGCCGCACCGTAACGCGCGAGGAGTTCCGGCTGAAGCTCATACTGGCGCGTCGTAATGATTTCGGCCAGCCGGTCGCGCCGCGCGTTAATCAGTTGGCCCGCTTCCCTGTTTAGTTCCTGCTCCATGATTTATCGTTGTCTGCTTATGAACTGACCTGCTCAAAATAACGAAGCGAAGCGCTCTTCGGCACTAATTTCAGGCCCTTCGGAATCGCTTTGTGTGACTCGTGGTAGAGATGGCTATGATGCCAGACTTTGAAGCTCTGTTCATCAGTCCAGTAGGTGAACAGCCAAATCTCATCCGGGTTATCCAGGGGGCTGAGCACTTCGAGCCGCACAAAGCCGGGCGCATCCTCAACCAGATGCGGCCGCTCTCTGAAAGCTTGCCTGACCTGCTCCGTCATCTCGTTGGCGACCGTGAATCTGCTGAGCGCAATAAAAGCCGGAATGCGAACGCCAGCAGCAACGCTTTCCAGCGCACTGCTCAAAACTTCCCTCACTCTTTTCGTCCTCCTTGCTGGTGATTGCGGTTAGACAGTGGGCTAACAGTAACACCCGGACGCGTATATATGTATGTAGTTTTAGTCACATTTTATACTCTACTTTCGGCAATCCTTTGAAAGGGCGTGAAAAGAGTATAAGCTCAGGGCGCGAAAGGCGTGCGGATGTCCGTCGAAGAGAACAAACAGGTCGTCCGGCGATTCTACGGAGAACTCTGGAACAAGCGCCAAATCAACATCGCGGGCGACATTAACGGTAATAAGCCGCAATGATAACGCGCCGGAAACGTGCGACACATCACTTAAGGAGAGTTTGAGCTTATGTGCCTGGGCGATGATTTTGACCTTGAAAGCCCCGAACGCAGAACGTTCCTTTCAAAGACCACGGCAGCCGCCGCAGCAGCCTTCGCCACACTCACCTTTCTGCGCCAAGCAACAGGTTCGACGCAGCAGCAAGAAGCGCAGACGCCGCCGACGCGCGTTCTGGACGCACCCAATATTCAGCATGGCAGGGTGACGTTTAAGAGCGGCGCTAAGGAGATTGATGGCTACCTCGCCCGCCAGAAAGGCAAAGGCAGGCACAGGCCCGTTCTCGTCGTCGCCGGAAACAGAATTACTGAAGAGTATATTCCTAACACCTGCGCCGCGCTTGCCGTCGCGGGCTACGTCGGTCTTGCGCCCAACATCTTCCACACCGTCCCGGACAGCGCGCGAACGCCCGACGAGATGCAGAAGGCTCTCGAAGGCCGCACCGAGGACGATTATTTACAGGACATACGCGCGGGTGCAGACTATCTAAACTCCCAAGCCTTCGTTAAGTCGGGCCAAGCGGGAATCATCGGCTTTTGCTCCGGCGGTCGTCGCGCAATGCTCTACGGCGCTCGCTACCATGACACAAAGGCCGTCGTTCCTTATCATCCGGCGCGTATGAAGGCTGAGGAAGTCGCGACGTTGAAAGCGCCCGTGCAGATACATCAGGGTACGGCCGACCGTCATATCCCCGTCATCTGGATTAAAGAGTTGGAGGAAATTTTCCGTAAGCAGAAGACGCCCGTCGAGGTCTACTTTTACGAAGGGGCCGACCACGGCTTTCTGGCTTACACGCGTCCCTACTACAAACCAAACGATGCCCTGCTATCATGGAAACGAACCACAGAGTTTCTAAATAAGCATCTCAGGAAATAGCCCGAAGACTTCGCCACTCGCGCCTGACATTCAACCGAGCCGCGCAAGCTCTCACAGCATCCCTCTCATTCTTATTCACCACCGTTAGGCCGGAGCACGTTCACGTGTTTCCATCTCAACTCCAGGCATCAGTGTTAATGGGTTAATCAATCTTAACCAAGTTGACGAACAAGCTAGATGTGTGTTGTAACACATGAATGTTTATGGTATAAACATGACTAACATGGGAGAAGCATTGAAAAAGCGCATCAAGCAGACAGCCGATTTTGATAGCCCATTGGAGGAAGCGCTGCTGAATTTGATGGTGGCCGCGGACCATGCTCGCGGGCGTCTTGAGCGTGCGTGCGAGGGATTCGACATCACGCCCGGCCAATATAACGTGCTCAGAATCCTTAGAGGCGTTCATCCGGGCGGACACCCGCGTTGCGAAATCGCCGCGCGTTTAATCGAAAAAGCGCCTGATGTTACGCGTCTTGTCAATCGTCTGGAGGCGCACGGGTTGGTCGAGCGCGACCGCTCAAAGGAGGATCGCCGCTTGAGCCTGACGCGGATTACGAAGAAGGGGCTGCGGCTGCTCGAAGAGATGAACACGGAGATGGAGCAGGCGAACCGCTATTTCGGCGAGAGAATCTCGCGCCGTGATTGCCGCGAGCTGACGCGCATCTGTGAGGGCATCTACGCAGAAGACGAGGACTAAAGTTTTAACTAGATGTGTGTTGCGACAAGTAACTGTGCAATGCGCGAAGAGGATAAACTAATGGCGGACAACACTCAAAAGATACGCAGCGTCACTCGCGTTGTTAATAGCATAGAGACATTGGAGGGCGAAGGCTTTCTCGTGCATCGCCCTTTTCCAACGTTTGCTCTCTCGGAGTTTGACCCCTTCCTGCTCTTGGATGAGATGGGGCCGAAAGACCTTGCGGCGGGCGAAGCTAAGGGAGCGCCGGACCACCCGCATCGCGGTTTCGAGACTGTCACCTACCTGCTCTCAGGACACATGGAGCACAGAGACTCACAAGGACACGCGGGACAACTTAATCCGGGCGATGTACAGTGGATGACGGCGGGCGCTGGCGTCGTACATTCGGAGATGCCGGAACGAGAGTTTGCGAAGCGCGGAGGCCGGCTGCACGGTTTTCAGCTCTGGGTTAACTTGCCACGGCAGGACAAGTTGATGCAGCCCAGGTATCAGGAGATTCCGGCGGTGCGGATTCCGACGGCGCAGACCGTTGACGGTCTCGTCGCGGTGAAAGTCATCGCAGGCGAGGCACTCGGCGCACGCGCTCTGATTGAGACGCGCACTCCAATCATCTATCTACACTTCACGCTCCAGCCGGGCGGGCGCGTTGTGCAGGCTGTGGCGGGCGAGTATAACGCTTTCGCTTATGTGGTGGAGGGCGAAGGACTCTTCGGCGCGGACGATGAAGCTGCAAGACGCGGGCAGATGGTGATGTTTGAGCGAGACGGCGAGGCCGTCACAATCTCGTCGCCTGAGAATGCGCAGGCGCAACTTGATGTGCTGCTCATCGCGGGAGTGCCGCTTAACGAGCCGGTTGCGCGTTATGGCCCATTCGTGATGAACACGCGCGAGGAAATCTATCAGGCGCTCGAAGATTACCGCAGCGGTCGTATGGGCGCTATCAATTTCTAAACAGGCGGGAACAAAAAAGGAAGGAACGAAGATGGACAAGGTTAATGTTTTAATCGCATTTTATTCGCGCAACGGCTCGACCGAAGCGCTCGCCAAATCAATCGCCGAGGGAGCACAGAAGGAGGGAGCTGAAGTCCGCCTCAGGCGGGCGCGTGATATTGTTGCCGAAGAGATTATACAGAAGGTGCCGGGTTGGGCAGAGAATCGCGACCGCATGTACAAGGAATACGAAGCGCCGACTGAAGACGATGCCGTCTGGGCTGATGCTATCATCCTCGGCACGCCGACGCGTTTCGGCAATGTCTCTGCGGAACTCAAAGCATATATTGATTCGCTTGGCGGCCTCTGGTTTCAGGGCAAGCTGAACGGCAAGGCCGGCAGCGCCTTTACTTCCACCTCGACCACGCACGGCGGAAATGAATCAACCATCCTTACTCTCTACATACCGATGGCGCATCTCGGTTTAATCCTTGTGCCGCTCGGCTACGCCGACCCTGTGCTGTTCAGCGCCGGCACGCCCTACGGCGCATCGAGCGTCTCCGGGCCGGGCAGCGACCAGCCGCCGACGGATAAAGACCTTGAAGTCGCACGCTTTCAAGGCAAGCGCGTCGCGCAAATCGCGCGCGTCTTGAAAACTGCTGGCGAAACGCGCACCGAATAAGCAAGATTGATAACGGACAATCACAGCGCAGCATGGCCTTCGGTTTTCAGTTAGTCCATGCTCCGAACAGTAGTAAGCCTGCTGATTACTAAACGGCTGTTTGGCAAGTGTGATTGAGTCTCATCTCTCGCTTTAAGGATGAAGGCCGCCGGAATTTGAACTCTGGCGGCCTTTATCGCGCGTAAGTGTTCGACGCTTTTATATCGTGTTGCGGAATAAAACAGATTGCGAAGGCTGGACTCTGTACATAAAAGTACGACTGCACTAAACTGTCCGTAAACAAAAGGCTGCCGCCCGGCTCTCCGAACACATCGCCGAGTCTCAAATGCGGCAGTAGCTAAATCCGTTTCAAAAACGAGTTTCATCGGCAGGATACGCGCGGCGCGAGCGCTGCAACAGAGTCAACCGCTGAGCGTTATGCAAGAGATTGACGATGAGAGAAGTAACGGCCTGATGCTCGTCGGCATCGGGGCTTCGGCCGGTGGCATTGACGCGCTGCTGCGTTTCTTTGAGCACACGCCGCCGGACAGCGGGCTTGCGTTTGCCGTTGTTCTGCACGCCTTGCCCGACCATGAGAGTCGGCTGGCGGAAGCGCTTCAGACGAAGACGCGCATGCCTGTGACGAGGGTGGCTGAGGTTGCTCGTGTCGAGCGCAACTGTGTCTACTTTGTGCCGCCAGATAAGCAGGTCTTTCTGTCGGGCGGGCACATACGGCTCGCCGAGCGCAGGCAGGAGAACGCCTGTAACGCGCCGATTGATTTATTCTTTCGCGAGTTGGCGGTCGCTTACAAAGATAAGGCCATCGCGGTCGTGATGTCGGGCGCGGACGCGGACGGCTCGCTCGGCCTCGGGCGTGTCAGGGAAGAGGGCGGCGTCTCCATCGCGCAAGACCCTTCGGAGGCCGAGCAAGCGGCCATGCCGCGCAGCGCCATCGAAACCGGCTGGGTAGATTTCATACTGCCTGCCGGCTCAATGCCGCAGAAGCTCCTCTCGCTCAAGCAGAACGCCGGGCGCATCCAACTGACGCCTGCCGAAAAGTCCTCGTGTAACTTCGAGGAAGATGCGCTGCTCGAAATGCTCGCGCTCCTGCGCGCACGCACGCGCCAAGACTTTACCAACTACAAACATTCAACTCTGCTGCGCCGCATCGAGCGCCGCTTGCAGGTCGCGGACTCCGAAGACATTCCAGCCTACCTAGAGCACGTCCGCCATCATCCGGCTGAGTTGCAGGGCTTGCTGCGCGACCTGCTCATCAGCATGACCAGCTTCTTACGCGACCCTGACGCCTTCCGCATTCAAGACCTAAAGCTCCGACGCGCAGCCGTGCTCTTCTACGACATCACCGAGCGCAAACGCCTCGAAGCGAACCTTGCCTTTCTGGCCGAAGTCAGTCAGGACCTCGCGCGCTTGACGAGCATTGACGAAATCATGCAAACGGTCGGCGCGAAAATCGGTGCGTATCTGAATCTTTCGCTCTGCGCCTTTGCCGAAATCAATGATGCGGCTGACGAAGTAGTTGTGACCCACGATTGGCACAGGGCAGATGTGCCGGGCATAGCCGGCGTTTATCGCCTCTTTGATTTCGTTACGGACGAATTTCAGCGGGCATCACGCGCCGGAGAGATTATCGTCGTCCGCGATACGATGGCCGGTGCGCGCACCGACGCGGAAAAATATGCGGCACTCAAAATCGGTTCGTTCATCATCTTGCCGCACGTCAGCGACGGCGAGTGGCGGCCTCTGCTCGCCATCTATCATTCAGAGGCGCACGATTGGCGCGACGACGAAATCGAGTTGATGCGCGAACTGACGACGCGCCTCTGGATGCGACTCGAACGCGCACGCGCAGAAGAAGCCCTGCGCCTCAGCGAGGAGCGCCTGCGCCTCGTGCTTGAGAGCGCCACGGACTACGCCATCGTGCTGATGAACGCCGAAGGGCGCTACACGAGTTGGAACCCAGGCGCGGAGAAGATGTTCGGCTATACGGAAGCCGAGGCGGTCGGACAACCGTCAAGTCTCATCTTCACGCCCGAAGACCGCGCAGCGGGCCTGCCCGAACAGGAGTTGCAGGTGGCGGACACGGCAGGGCGTGCCACCGACGAACGCTGGCACATGCGCAAGGACGGCACGCGCTTCTACGTGAGCGGGGTGGCGGTCTCTCTGGGGCGCGGTCGCGGCTACGCCAAGATTGCGCGCGACCTGACGGCGCAGAAGCAGGCGCAGGAAGAGTTGCAAAAGGCTTGGGAAGATTTGGAGAAGCGCGTCGGGGAGCGGACGGCGGAACTGGCCGAGGCAAACTCCGCCCTGCGCGAAGAGGTGCGCGTGCGCCGCCGCGCCGAGCAGGAGCGTTTAGAACTGCTGCGCCGCATCGTCACCACGCAGGAGGACGAACGCCGCCGCATCTCGCGCGAGTTGCACGACCAGTTGGGGCAGTCGCTCACGGCGCTCCGGCTCAAGCTCGAAGGGTTGAAGGGCGAGGCGGGCGAGAGTTCGAAGCTACAGGGGAGGATTACGGAGTTGGTGGAAGTGGCGCAACGTCTAGACGCGGACGTGGACTTCCTCGCGTGGGAGTTGCGCCCCTCTGCGCTCGACGACCTCGGCCTCACAGTCGCCCTGAGCAACTACGCACATGAGTGGTCGAAGCACTTAGGCGTTAAAGTCAACTTCCACTCCGCCGGTCTGGAGGATGCACGCCTTGCGCCGCTCGTCGAAACCAGCCTCTACCGCATCGCGCAGGAGGCTTTGAACAACGTCTCGAAGCATGCGGAAGCCACGAGCGTTGACCTGCTGCTTGAACGTCGCGGCCACAACGCCGTCCTCATCATCGAGGACAACGGGCAAGGCTTTAACCCCGACGAGATGACGCTCTCCGCAGGCGGGCGCGGCATGGGCCTCATCGGAATGCGTGAGCGCGCGGCTCTCGTCGGCGGCTCAATCGAGATTGAGAGCGCAGGCGGCGAAGGCACTACAATCTTCGTTCGCATCCCCTTTTGAGTTTGCCCCTACAGATTTGCTCGAAGATGGAGAAGCACGATGACAAACAAGCTGCGTGTCTTTCTCGCCGACGACCACGCCGTGCTCCGCGAAGGATTGAAGATGCTTGTCAACGCGCAGGCCGACATGGAGTGTGTCGGTGAAGCGTCGGACGGGCGCGCGGCCGTCCAGGGCGTGAGCGAGCTTCTGCCCGACGTGGCCGTGCTCGACGTTTCGATGCCGGAACTAAACGGCTTGAAGGCGACCAAGCGCATCAGGCAGTGTTGCCCGGAGGCAAAAATCCTGACCCTCACGCGCCACACAGACGACGGCTACCTGCAACAACTTCTCAAGGCGGGCGTTAATGGCTACGTTCTCAAGCAGAGCGCATCAGCAGTGCTCCTGTCAGCTATCCGCGCCGTCGCCTCCGGCCAGACCTTCCTCGACCCGGCCCTCACGAGCAAGGTCGTCGGCAGCTACGTCGCAAAGTCTGCCAGCAAAGGCATCACGCCGCAGAACGAACCGAGCGCGCGTGAACGCGAAGTGCTGCGCATGATCGCATGGGGCTACAGCAACAAGGAGATTGCCGCGCGCTTAGACTTGAGCGTTAAAACGGTCGAAGTCCACAAGGCCAACGCCATGCGCAAGCTCTGTATGACAAGCCGCATAGACATCGTGCGCTACGCCATTCTTCAGGGGTGGTTGCAGGATACATGAAGCCGCCCGCGTTGCAGCTCCGGCTGTACACGTCAGTTTTTGTCCACGCTTTACAGCCTTAAAGCCATCGCCTGATTCTCTTCACACAGCATCCGTAACACGCTCCAAAGTTTCTCAAAACATCTTCAACAATTACGGAGCAGGGTCGGCATCAACTTTGCTTCTCAGCTTCAGCAGTTCTTTTTGCTGCATCTGAACGGTTCATCCAAACTCGAAGTTGAGGTGAAGCATGTATTTTCTAAATACAGCGCGCACACTTTGCCACATGATTGAAGATCTTAGAACAGGCCAGGCTCCTGACCCGTGCGGCTCAAGAGCTAATAAGCTGGACATACTGCAATACCACGAAGGCAAGCCAAACAAACTTCTGGCCGAGAAGCCAACAAACATTCCTCTCTGTAAACACTGCGAAAAGGGTATTGCGGCTCGCTAGTCCAAGAGAATGAGCGCGCTCAAAGGTAAGGAAAGGGAAAACGAAAAAGGGCAACTGTTTTAGTTGCCCTCATTCATTTCAGATGTTAACTCCGCAGGTAGGACTCGAACCTACAACCCTTCGGTTAACAGCCGAATGCTCTGCCATTGAGCTACTGCGGAATACGCGCCCCATGCAAGCTTTAGCTAGTAAAGCCTGCTGGGGCGCGAAGCGTTTTTATAGCAGAAGGGTTGTGGGAGCGTCAAGCAGTGGGAGATGTAGAAGGCGCTGGCAAAGAGGGCTGAGGGGCGGAATTGGCTTGCGCGGCGACGAGAAGTGAGAGAATATCTCGCCACTCGATTTAGTTAGACAAGCAGTGAAGAGGTTCTACCATTTTGCCACGCGCGTCGCGTGAGCTAGGAGAGTGTTTGCATGGAGCGCCGGACGACCAGTTGGTATAGTCACAATCTGGGAATGGAGATGCCGCTTGTGGCTTACGGGCATGCGGGCTATCCGTTGTTGATGTTTCCCACTGCTGCCGCAGATTATCTGGAGTATGAGCGGTTTCATCTCATTGACGCAATCAAACATTTAATCGAAGCCGGGCGCGTGCGTGCCTTTTCGATTAACAGCGTCAACCGTTATAGCCTGCTGAACGAGCAGGCTCCGCCAAACGTGAAAGCAGAATTGCTGACGCGTTATGACCGCTACGTGACGGACGAAGTGTTGCCCTTGATTCGCAACGAGGTCGGAGACGGCGCGCGTCCTATCACGACGGGCGCGAGCCTCGGCGCATTCCTTTCGGCCAACGCTTACTTTCGTCACCCCGATTTGCTGCGCGGCGTTATCGCGATGAGCGGCAGCTACGACGTGCGCTCTTATCTAAAAGGCTATTCGGACGACAACGTTTATTTCAACAACCCTGCCGACTACCTGCCAAACCTGAACGACGATTACTACCTTCCGCTGCTTCGTCGTGCCGATGCAATCTTCATCCTCTCAGGACAGGGAGCCTACGAAGCGCCGGAGCGCAGCAGAAAATTGTCGGAGATTTTGACTGCCAGAGGAATCCCGCACACGCTCGATTTGTGGGGACACGACGTAAACCACGACTGGCCCTGGTGGCGCAAGATGCTGCCTTACTATTTAGAGAAGCTGTTTTAAATGATGAACGCGGAACGATGAACGATAAAGTACTAAGCAGTTGTTTGTCATTCATCGTTCATCGTTCCGCGTTCATCATTTCGTTACGGTTCGTCGTTGCCCTTCTTCCCTTTTTTCTTAGCGGGTTCGACTTCGCGCGGGCGTGTGGCCGCGGGCGGAGGCGGTGTGTCCTGACGCGAAGGCCCGGGGTCGCTCTTCTTCGGCAGAGCATCGGAGGTCGGGGTGGATGTTCCCGCAGGCTCGTCGTCGGTTCTGGGAGCGGGCGGCAGCGTCACCTGTTCGAGCTTGGGCGTTGTGATCGCGGTCGGCAGTTCCTCTCCATCTTTTCTTTCGCTCGACCTTGATGCACTACGCAGCGCGTAGAGTTCGGCGCGCTCCTCCATCATCTCGCGTTGGCGTTGCTTCTGTAGTTCCTTGATGTCTTCGGGCATCGCGGGCGGTTTCTCAAAGTCTTCCTTGGGCTTGCCCTTCAGGAAGTCTTTCATAAAATCAATGAAGAAGGGCAGCGCGCCGTGTCCGCCGGTCATATCGTTGCCGAGGTTTTTCTTGCGGCCCGGATAACCCATCCAGACGCCTGTCACGTAGGTCGGCGTGTAGCCTATGAACCAGACATCGGTGTGATCGTTGACCGTGCCGGTTTTGCCCGCCAGCGGAACGCCGAGCGAGCGTGCGGCTGTCGCCGTGCCGTTTTCAACGACGCCGCGCATCATCGAAGTCATCGTCAGCGCGACGTACTCGCTCGTCACCTTGAACGTCGTCTTCTCCCACTCTTCCAAGACGTTGCCGTCGCGGTCGAGCACGCGACGAATCATGTGCGGCTCAACGCGCACGCCCTTGTTCGGGAAGGCCGAATAGGCAGAGACCATCTGGTCGAGCGGCACTTCGGTTGCGCCCAACGCCGAAGGCAGATACGGAGCCATAGGCACTTTGATGCCGAAGCGCCTGACCATCTGCGCGCCCGTCTGGATACCGACCATGTCCAGCAGATGCACGGCCGCGATATTAAGAGACTTGGCGAGCGCGATCTTCATAGGCACGTCGCCGTGGCTCGTTGAGCCGTCGTAGTTGTGCGGATTCCAGTTGCCGATGCGAATGGGCGCGCCGCTGACGGTTGAGTCAGGCGTCATGCCCCACTCGACGGCCGCCGTGTAAACGTAGGGCTTGAAGGCGGAGCCCGTCTGGCGGTAAGCCTGCGTGGCGTTGTTGAATTTGCTGGTGGTGAAGTCGTAGCCGCCGGCCATCGTGATGATTTCGCCGTTCTTGGCGTTTAAGGTCATCATCGCGCCCTGCACGGCCGGAATCTGCGAGAGTTCGACCTTCAGCTGCTGGTTCTTCTCGTCAATCTCCTTGACTTCAAACTCAGCGAGCAGGCCCGGCTTAAACTCTGACTTCGGCTGACGACCAGACCAGCCCATCTCTTTTGGCGTCACGGTCGCCTTGTAGTTACCAAAGCGCACCTCCGCCTCATTCTTTGACTGGTCAACTTTCATTATCAAGCCGCGTATGAATGCTCCGACTTCGTAATCGTTGCCGTACCATTGCGGGTCTTTATAAGAGTTAAGTTCCTGCTGTGTGGGCGGGCCTTGATTGTTGTTGGCGGCGGAGGGAATCGGAATGTAGGCGGAGCGCCAGCCAGCATGCGAGCGGTCGTATTTGCGCAGCCCGTCGCGCACGACATCCATCGCCTTCTTCTGTGCTTCAACGTTGATGGAAGTGTAAACCTTGAGGCCGCCCTGCGCGACGCGCGTTGAATATTTCTCTTCGAGGTAACGGCGAATCTCTTCGACCGGGTAATCAAAGGCCGAAGCGCGGGACTGCGATTGATAGTAGGCCGTGTCGGCCAACTTGATTGGCTTGGCCTTGGCTGCGTCAACCTCTGCCTGCGTGGCGAACCCATACTTCGCCATCTGGTCCAGCACAAGGTCGCGCCTCTCCTTAGCATCTACAGGGCGAATGGTCGGCGAGTATTCGCCCGGCGCTTTCGGAATACCGGCCAGCAGCGCCGCCTCTTCCAGAGTCAAATCCTTCACCTGCTTGCCGAAATAGGTCTCCGAGGCAGCCTCAAAACCATAAGAGCCAGCGCCTAAGAAGACGTGGTTGATATACAACTCCATGATCTGATTCTTCGTGTAGTAGCGTTCAATCTGGAGCGCCACCAGCCACTCGTTTACCTTGCGCTTGAGCGTCTGCTCTTTCGAGAGAAAGAGATTCTTGGCAAGCTGCTGCGTGAGAGTCGAACCGCCCTCGCGGCTGCCCGTTCGCAGATTCTTGAAAGTCGCGCCGATGATGCGGATGGGATCAATGCCGACGTGGTCGTAAAAACGCGCGTCCTCGATGGCGAGCACGGCGTCTTTCAAACGCTGCGGGATCTCTTCATACTTGAGCGGGATGCGTTTCTCTAAGGCAAACTCACCGATGACCGTTTCGCCGTCGTCCGCGTAAATGCGCGTCACTTCGCTCGGGCGATAGGTCGCAAGCGAAGCGACTTCGTGCGCGGCCCGCGAAGAGTTAATCTGCGAAGCCGCGATCATCCCGGTCAAGCCGCCTGCGGTAATCGCCAGGAGCAGTACGGCGGGCAGCCAGAAGCGGCGCAGGAATTGACGACGACGAGCGGGCGGCGCGTTCAAGCGCGAAAGCGGTCGCGGGGCAACGGGATTTTTGGAAGCCATAGAGAGCAATCCTTCTCGAAAGTGGAGGCGCGTGCCTTCGCATTTTATGCAGTCTTCGGACGCGCGCGTTTTCTGGTAGCGCCGTTTGCACGGGAGACTGTGGCAAACGGGCGCGGCTGATTATAACGCAATCGAAACAAACAACTAAAGCGCACGAGCTATGCCTGACGAGGCAGCCTAAAGTGCTCTCCGTTCATCAAAAAGAACGGCCTCAAGAAGGGATTTTGCAATTGGGTGCTTTGACCCTCTGTGCTTGAGGCAGCTATAATCCGAATCCCTGATTTTTCGCGGGGGCGACAGGCTTCGACAGGAGTCTTAATCGCTGGCTGGATGCATGCCGGGCTTCTCTATGCAGCTCGTTAAAAAGCGTAGGGAAACACAATTGCCAACAACGAATTGGCTCTCGCTGCCTAATTAAGCACCGAGCGTCTCACCGCAAGTTGTTCAAGCGCGCGGAGCGAGATGTCACTCAGTTGAACTGGCCTGCCGCTTCGGCCCGTGGCGGCAGGCGAGATTAAAGTCGGGCTAGCTTTGAGCCGAGGTCTTCGTCGCTTCACTGACTCGGCCCGTAAGCGAAGCGGCCTCTCCTAAAAGAGAGGCACGAAAGAGAAGCGGCTAAGCATGTAGATTCCACCGGCGTTGTCTCTTGGATCCGAGTTCAAATCTCGGCGCCTCCATTTTCATCATCAGATAGCTTTTAGTAGCGAGCGGCCAGTTGAGCCGGTGTTGTGATAACATCGGCCCAACTGGCCGCTAAATTATTAAAGTGGCAAGGAGGTTTGCTAAACATGAGCACGATTACTCAATCGGTGACGGCAGAAGAGCTCCTGAAGATGCCGAAGGACGGGTTTCGCTACGAACTCGTGAAAGGAGAACTTAAAAAAATGTCTCCCGCAGGCTTCGAGCATGGAGCTGTCGGTATGACCCTGGCAATGCTTCTCGCGCAGTACGTTAAAGCGAATAATCTAGGTGTCGTCTGCCTTGCGGAGACGGGATTCAAAATTGCGAGCGACCCTGACACGGTGCTTGCGCCTGACGCAGCCTTTGTGCGTCGCGAACGTCTTCCTGCGTCCGGCCTACCCAAAGCTTTTTGGCCGGGTGCGCCGGATTTGGCCGTCGAAGTTGTTTCTCCGGGCGACACGGCGAAAGAGGTGGCCGGGAAAGTTGAACAGTGGCTCGCAGCAGGCGCTAGCGCAGTCTGGGTCGTGAATCCTAAGCGGCTGACCGTGACAATTCATCGTCCGCAGATTGAAGCTCTCACGCTCAGCGAGGCGGACGAGCTTGATGGTCAGGACGTTGCCCCCGGCTTCCGCTGTCGGGTTTCAGAGATTTTTGCATGATTGATAATGCACCCGTACTATTTAATTTTTCGTGAAGCTGGCTGGCAAAGTAACTTTTGAATCCCAATCTTCCTATCGGCATCTTTGATAGCGGCGTCGGGGGGCTGACCGTTTATCGCGCGCTGCACGAAAGGCTGCCCGACGAGCGTTTCGTTTATCTGGGCGATACGGCGCGCGTGCCTTATGGGACGAAATCGCTGGCGACCGTTGAGCGCTATGCGATTGAGAATTCGCGTTTTCTGGAAGCGCACGGCATTAAGCTGCTGGTGGTCGCGTGTAATACTGCGTCGGCGCTGGCGCTGCCTGCGATTCGTCGCGCCGTGAATGTACGCGTTATCGGCGTTATCGAACCCGGCGCGCGTGCGGCGGCAGAAGTCTCTCTGAAGCGGGAGAAACGAAAGAGCATCGGCGTTATCGCGACGGAGGCGACGGTGCAGAGCGGCGCTTATAGCGAAGCCATCGCGCGCTTTGCGCCGGATGCCGCGGTAGTTGAACGCACCTGCCCGCTGTTCGTTTCGCTGGCCGAAGAGGGTTGGGCGGAGACGGATGTGGCTCGCTCCGTTGCGGCCGAGTATCTGCAAGACCTGCGCGATCAAGCGGTCGGAACTCTCGTCCTCGGTTGCACACACTACCCTATCCTGCGCCGCGTCATACAGGAAACCGTAGGCGCTGATGTGCACTTGATAGACTCTGGCGAGGCGACTGCACGCGACGTTGAAGCGCTGCTCGCGGCGGATGAACTGGCGCGGCGTGCGACGGAAGACCGTGCGCGTGAACGTCGGCTGTGCGATGATTTGGACCATTTTTATGTGACGGATGCGGCGGAGCGTTTCAGCCGTGTCGCGGAGAGATTTTTGGGGAGCGCGCCTTCCGTGCTGGAGGCCGTGGAGGTCTGGGGACACGATGAGCTTCGTACGCAACGATAACCGCGCCGCAGATGAACTGCGCACCGTGCGCATCACGCCCGGCTATTTGCCAAACGCCGAAGGCTCCGCGCTCATCGAGATGGGCGGGACGCGCGTCATCTGCGCTGCTTCCGTCGAAGACCGCGTGCCGCCCTTCCTGCGCGGTCGCGGGCTGGGCTGGGTGACGGCCGAATACGCTATGCTGCCACGCGCCACGCAGCAGCGCACCCCGCGCGAGACTGGACGCGGCGGCCCATCAGGGCGTACGCACGAGATTCAACGCCTCATCGGGCGCTCGCTGCGTGCCGTTGCCAAGACGGCCAACCTTGGCGAACGCACCGTGACGCTCGATTGCGACGTGCTGCAAGCAGACGGCGGTACACGCACAGCCAGCATCACTGGCGCTTACGTTGCCTTCGCGCTGGCCTGTCGTCGCCTGCTCCGTTCAGGTAAAATCACACGTAACCCTTTGACGGGCGAAGTGGCGGCCGTCAGCGTCGGCATTGTCGAGGGCACGCCGCTGCTGGATTTGAAGTACGACGAGGATTCGCGCGCAGAGGTTGACATGAACGTTATCTGTACGGGCGATGGTCGCTTCATCGAAGTTCAGGGCACGGCCGAGGGCGCGCCCTTCTCGCGCGAAGAGATGGACGCCCTTCTCGCACTCGCGCAGCGCGGCATAGAGCAACTGCTCATCGTTCAGCGTGCGGCGCTCGCGGAGGCTGAGAAATAGGCTTTTGCTGGAGGCGTCTCCCTTGCGCTCGCCCTTGTTCGGACAACGACACTGCCCCGTCCTTCATCAGATGAAGGTGCAATTTTTAACTACGGAACTCTCCCGTTCCTTTAATTTCATCCGAAGACTCGCAACCAATCAGAGCGAATAGTTAAACCCGCTTAAGAGGAGCTTTCTTAAAGATGCGACGCCCCAAAAACTTTTTCTTCTCACTACTAATGCTTGTGCTGGCAATGGCGACAAACGCCACGGCGCAACAGTCCGTCACAAACGACAAGGTTGATTATTCTCTGGAGTTGCCGTCTGCGACGTGGCGCGTGACGGCCGAGCCTGACCAGATGCGCCCGCACATGGAGTTAATCTACGGCGACCGCAACGACGGCTATCTCCGTATTCGCAAGGAAATCGTTGACGCGGGCACGACGGCCTCCGATCTGGCGAAGCGCGACCAGGACCAGAAGCTCCGTTTTATGACCGGCTACGTTGACGGCAAGGAAGAGAAATTCGCTGGCAGGCTGGGCGGCGTGGTGCTCTCCTATGAGTACACTAGCGGCGGCAAGGCGATGGCCGGTCTGACCTACTACCTGCAAGCTGACAACCGCACCATCTACACCCTGCGCTTCACCGGCCTGCGCAACAAGCTCGGCGTCATTCGTAATCAAACCGATATGATTGCCCGCAGCTTCCGCCTCAAGTAGTTTTACCGTAATAGCTGCGAAAAACTTCGAGCGCTCGCCTGCGAGTTTGTCACTCGCAGGCGAGCGCTCAGCTTTATTTCCAATCTCAAATTTCACTTCAAACTCAACTCAGCACACTCTCTTTCCTCTCGTCATCTCATCCGTCGCGCGCCTGCAATGACTAACTTTCAAACGCCAATTGCTTTAGAATCCCTTTCATGCATCTCGCACATGGTCTGACCGTCAGCAAATCTCCAATCAACGGCAAGGGATGCTTTGCGACCGTCCTCTTTCCTAAAGGCAAGAAAATCGCAGACTACGCAGGCGAGAGAATTTCCAACGCTGAAGCCAAGCGCAGGGCCGGGCGGCGCGTGCTGCGCATCTGCGCGGTCAACCATCGTTGGAGCATTGACGGCAGCCGCGGCGGCAACGGCACACACTACATCAACCACAGTTGTCGTCCTAACGCCTACATGAAGAGCCACTACGGCCGCATGCAGTTCTACGCGCTGCGCGACATCCAACCCGGCGAAGAGATAACGGTTGATTATCAAAGCACGCTGCATCCAGACACCAAACGATGTAGCTGCCGCGCGCTGACCTGCCGGGGAACGATTAATAAAAAGTGATGAGTAATGAGTGATGAGTGATGAGTAAGAGAAAGAAGTTTTTAACTCATCACTCATCACTCATCACTCATCACTTCTTTTATAGTCTTGGAAGCGTGAAACTGAATTTTGAGCCGCGGCCGACTTCGGATTCGAGGGCGACTGCTCCGCCGTGTTGTTCGACGACTTCGCGGACGAAGGAGAGGCCGAGGCCGGTTGAGTCTTCATCCTTCTCCTGTCCTTCGCGCGCGACGCGGTAAAACTTCTCCCAGACGCGGTCTAGGGCTTCGGGCGGAATGCCATAGCCACGGTCTTCGACGGAGATGCGCACGGCGTCTGCTTCGAGCGCAGTCGTGACCGTGATGGTGGTTCTTTCCGGGCTGTACTTGATAGCGTTGCCGACCAGATTCGTCACGGCCTGTGTAATCAAGCTCTTGTCGGCGGCGACGGGCGGCAGCTTCGTCGTCGGTTGTTCTATCAGTCGGATACGCTTTTTCTTCGCCACTGGCTGAAGATTGTTGAGCGTGTCGCGCACGACATCATCCAGCTTGAGCGGAATCTTTAAGACTTCCTGCTTGTCCCCGGCCTCAAGCTGCGTGACGGTCAGAAACGTATTAATCATCTTCGAGAGCCGCTGTGACTCGTTGCGGATGATGAAGAGAAACTCGCGCGTCTCTTCTGGCAAAGTCTCGTCCATCACGAGCAGTTCGGCGAAGCCGTTGATGCTGGTAATCGGCGTGCGCAGTTCATGCGACATCAGCGAAATCATGTCGCTCTTGAGCTTTTCATACTCCTTCATCTGCGTCACGTCGCGCACAGTGACGGCGATGCAGAGCGGTTGGGCAGCTCCTTCACTGCCTTCCTCGCGTTCGGAGGCGAGCGCGATGCGCAGCTCCAAGGTCTGGTTGCGCTCTGCAAACGTCAACTCGCGCTCGTAGGCATCGCCCGTCTGCAACACGCGGCGCACGGCAATCGAAGGCTCATCGAAGACGCCGCCGCGAAAGCGGTCGAGAAGCCCGAAGAGATCGAGCGAGCGCGCTTCCGTTTCCGAAAGGCGCGCGGCGGCGAGCAGCGGCGCGTTAACGTAAGCGAGCGTGCCGTCCAGATAAGCGACGGCGTGGCCGTCGGACGCGGAAGAGAAAACTTCAGGGCCGAAGCGTTGCTCGGTGAGTAGTCCGCTGACGACGGCGAAGGAGGCGAGACGGTGCGCTGCGGCGTGTGCGGAAACGAAGGTCAGGAATTTATGTTTGACACCGGCTTTGCGCGCCCCATCGCGCTGGAAGTTGCGCGCAAGTTGTGCGCCGACTGCGGCCAGCAAAGGACGGTCGCTCTCATCGAAGCCCTCGCGTAAGCGCAGGAGCAGAGCGCCGAGCGGGCGTTCCTCGTGCTGTAAGGGGAGCGCGACGATGGAAGATGTGCTGGCTTCCGTCTCGGAGGCGGCAGTAGTAGCGGCGGTGACGATGGCGTTCGTCGCGACGGCGCGCTCGCAGAGTCGCACGTTTTCGCGCCAGGTTGAGTTGCGCCCTGTTTCGAGCGTTGCGCCCGGCGTGTTTCGCTGAAGACGCGCCGCCGGAGCGAGCACGCCGTTTTCGTCAGGCTGAAAAATCACGGCCTCGTCCAGAGGCAGCACGGTCGCCAGCAACTTGAGTCCGCTCTGAAGGCGCGAGTTGGCTGCCGTGCCTTCAAGCTGGTTGACCTGGCTGGCCGCGCGCCAGACGTTGCGCGTAAGCCTTCGGTCAATGCTCCACAATCGTTTCGTCTGCACAATCGCAGACGCTCCCAAGGCGGAGAGAGCCAGCGGCGCAAACGCGAAGTCTATCCCTCCCACCCTCGAAACCAGCAGGCTCACGCCACACAACACGACGAGCGCCCCGCAAACGTAAGGCAGGGCACGGCCCGCGCCCGCGCGCTCGACTGCAAAGCCCGCGCTCAGTCCGGCTGTGATGACCAGAAGCGCAACCAGCCACGTCTGCGGGCGTGCCATCTCGGCTGCGCCCGGCAGCACGAAAGCATCCTGCACGGACGAAAGCACCCCCGCGCTCCACAATAGCCAGACCAGAAGGACGACAAACAGCGAGAGAGCCAGCGAATCTATGAGCGATTTGGAAGAAGTAAACGAGTTTTTCAAGCTTGGTAGAGAGAAACGGGATAGAGAACTTAAAAAGGATACGCGCGCCTGAGGTTGAACCCGACAGCGGCGGGGCATCTATCAATATACACTGAATAGCCCGGCCTCATGCAAGAAGAATTTTCTGGAAGACGCTCAGGCAGGAATGGCGACGAGGGCTGCGAGCAGTTCCGCTTCCTCGTCTGGAGCGACGGTGCGCAAATCGAGGAGCACTCTGTCTTCGCCGATGCGGGCGATGACGGGCGGCTGCGAGCGGCGCAGAGTTTCTTCAAGCGCGGTGGCCGAGAAGCGTGTGTGAGAGAGCGAAAGGAGAAGGGTGCGCAGTTGCGCGGTTGGGGCTGCGCCGCCGCCGACGGCCGAAGTGCCTTCCGTTAACTCGCAACGCAAACCATTTGCAACGGAGCGCTTGTGCAGTTTTCGCTGAAACGCGCGTGCACGCCCCTTTATTTCCACGTCCGTCATTAACAGCATCCGCAGGGCAGGGATTTCCGTTAAAGACGTGCCGCGACGATGCGCGTCGAGCGTGGCTTCGAGCGCTGCGAGCGCGAGTTTGTCTGCGCGCAAGGCTCTGTAAAGAGGATGCTTGCGAAGCTGCTTGATAAGCTCGCGGCGGCCGACGATGAGTCCTGCCTGCGCTGCGCCGAGCAGTTTGTCGCCGCTGAAGGAAACGAGGTCAGCGCCCGCTGCAATTGATTCGCGAATCAAAGGCTCGCCTTCTAATCCGTAGGGGCGTAAATCCAGAAGCGCGCCCGAACCTGCATCTTCGTAAAGAGAGAGCCGGGCTTCGTGTGCGAGTGCGGCCAGTTCGTTGAGCGAGGGCGCGGAGGTGAAGCCGACGATGCGGTAGTTAGAAGGATGAACGCGCATGACGAGGCGCGTGTTTTCCGTGAGGGCTTGTTGGTAGTCTTTAAGGCGCGTGCGGTTCGTCGTACCGACTTCGACGAGGCGCGTGCCCGACTGCGCCATCACATCCGGCACACGGAAGTCTCCGCCGATTTCGACCAGTTCGCCGCGCGAGACAACCGTTTCGCCGTCGCGCGCCAGCGCCGTCAGGACGAGCAAGGCTGCGGCAGCGCAGTTGTTGACGACGAGCGCGTCTTCCGCTCCCGTTAATTCTGCGAGCAGTTGTTCGACGCGCCCGCCCCTGCGGCCACGCTCGCCTGTCTGGACATCGTATTCCAGCGTGCAGTAACGCGCCGCTTCATCTGCGAGAGCGCGACGCGCCGCTTCGGAGAGGGGCGCGCGTCCCAGATTGGTGTGGAGGATGACGCCGCTGGCATTGATGACGCGCCGCAGGCCCTTTGCCATCTCGCTCTGGAGAGCGCGTTCGAGCCTGCGCGCGGCTTCAACCAGCAACTCGCTTCTGTTCAAAGCACCGTTGTCGCGATTCTTGTCGGCAGCGCGCGACTGAATATCAAGGCGCAACTCTTCCGTGACGGCGCGTGCAACCGTCTTCAAATGCTCAGCGCCGACCGTATCGCGCAAAGCTCGCGCCGTTTCCGTTCGCAACAACGCATCAACCGAAGGCAGCGCGCGCAGTAGTGATATAGAAGCCTTCACTTTGTCAGCCATACTCAACGACAGAATCCGGCAGCCCTTAAGAAAAGGAAGCGGAAGAAGAGAGATGCGGATGAAGCCATGTGCAGCCTCTTCCGTGCCGGCCGCCTGATTTCGTGCTCCTCGGAACTTTCGCCCGCTAAAGTAGCATATTATTTACGGCGGCGCTGAAGCAATCCGTTCGAAGGGTGAGCGCGTTTCGCAGCGGAGGCTCGCGGAACATTTCGTTGACACGCGGCTCTCAAAATGCATAGACTCAAAGGAGAGTGCCGCTCCTGCCTCGGCGGCGCTCGGCCTTCCGAGGAGTAATCAAAGTGCCAATCCGCGATAACAAGTTTGCGCGCCAGGCGAACCAGCGCAACAGGAAGAACACAAACGTTCGCGACAACCAGCCGACGATTGACGAGCAGTTAAAACGTCTTGAAGAAGACATACGACGGCTGAAAATCGAATTCGACATCTACTTCAACGGAGCCAGCAAGCGCCCGCCCTACGATACCAAGAGCCGCGTCGAGACCATCATCAAGCGCATCGCAGATGACCGCACGCTCTCGTTTGCGCAGCGCTATTTCTACAACTCGCTGGTCGCGCGCTTCACGTCGTTTCGAGAGCTTTGGCGGCGCACGATGCAGGACCGTGAGGAAGGACGCGAGCCAGCGGGCGCTGCCCGTACGCACAAACGGAACGAAGCCAAACAACCGCAGCCGCGCTCCAACTTCGTCTGCGCCGACGCACACAAGGATGTCGAGACGGTCAGGAATTTATACGATGCGCTCGTTGATGCGAAGGCGCGTTGCGGCGAGCCGACAGATGATTTATCGTTTCCGCGTTTTCATCACCTGATTGCGACGAAGACTGACAAACTCAAAGAACATCTTGGCTGCGAGCGCGTGCGCTTCTCCGTCGGCATCGAAGACGGGCGCGTTAGTTTCAAAGCCAAGGCTGAAGAGGTTGACGAATAAACAGATGCTAGATTGCTTAATCGTGCGGGCAGATGAAGGACGTTGACTTAAGGCCGATTATTATATCTGTGCTCCTGACGCCATTCGCTTTGTACGCAAGCTACGTCTCAATGTGGAGCGGCCAGGATTCTGTCTTACCCGAAGCGCTCTTCCCCTACACGGCGCTCTCCATCCCTCTGACGGGAAAACTATTTCTTCCATTCCTTCTGCTCGCCGTCGTTCAATTCCCGCTTTACGGAGTGATACTGGCTTTCGCAGGCAAGAGTAAGAAATTCGGCGCAGCGGCAATCGGATTGCTCGCGTTGCATTTCTTAACGCTAGTGCTATGTCTGATTGCAGGTGACAGAACGTTTTCGTGAAGGATTGCGATTGCAGGCTCACTCATCGCGGCTGCAAGAGATTAACTCCGTAAGCTTCCGAATGAGACGCAAAGTAAAAAGAGGCGGCCTCTTGAAATTTCGAGAGGCCGCCTCCTTTTTTTTAACGAGCGCTTTCCGGCGAAACCGGAAGCGGTCAGTGGCTTTGCTAACGAAAGCCTGGGGAGTTACATCTTGGTCACTTTCTCAGCCTGCGGGCCTTTGGGCCCCTGCGTGACTTCGAATTCAACTTCCTGTCCCTCTTCGAGGGTCTTGAAGCCGTCGCCCTGAATGGCGCTGTAGTGAACGAAGATGTCCGAAGAGCCGGGCTGTTCGATAAAACCATAGCCCTTCGAATTATTAAACCACTTGACCTTACCGGTTATTCTTGACATGACAAACGAATCCTCCTAATGATTCGGTAAAACGTAGGCGGAGAGCTTTGGGGCAAACGCCGCCTTGCCTGAGTTAATGCTTGTGAGCCGGACGCGCTGTTTGAAAGGTGCGCTTCCTCGAGAACTACACAACCAACAAAAAAAGCCTGTACGCGACGGGCGGGCACTTCCCTTAAAAGGGAAGCATCCTACTCATCACACACAAGCCGACGGGGAAAAACGAAAACTCATTGCTGTAATGCTAACTAACACGCGGGGACAAAGTTAAGGGGGACGAACCCGCGTTCCTGAACGACGGCGCATACTAAGCGAAAGCCCGCAAAGCTGTCAAGCGAAAAATAATGGCCCGGCAGCTTAATCTTCAACTCGCGGCCGGGCCATTCATCAATTATTTATATGCTCCACTCAAGAGCCGACACCGTTTTTAATTCTTCATCGGCGGTTTGATTCTTGTGTTTCTAATGCCCGGCGCGTCTGCTCCGGCAAACGCAAGTTCCTGCAAGAGGTAGCCCGCGCCGCCGAATTTGTCCGCGATGAAAAGCACGTAGCGAATGTCAACAGAGATGGTGCGGCCCTTCTCTTCGTTGTAGAAGAAATCGTTGCCGAGTCCTTCGTAGTTGCCGTCGAAGACGATGCCGACCTGCTCGCCGTTGCCGTTTAAGATGGGACTGCCGGAATTGCCGCCAATGATGTCCGTGGTTGAAAGAAAATCTACTGGTACGTCAGCGCGGCCGGGCAGCGAGTAGCGCCCGAAATCCTTCGCGCGGTAAAGCTGCTTGAGTTTTTCGGGAACGTCGAACGGCTCGCGGCCAGTGTCTTTTTCAATCACGCCGGAGAGATTCGTGAACGGCGTATAGATGATGGCCTCGCGCGGAACGTAGCCCTTGACTTCGCCGTAGGTGAAACGCAGCGTGCGGTTGGCGTCCGGGTAGGGCTTGACGCCGCGCATCTCGCTCATACCTTCGACGAGTAGGGGACGCCAGCGCGCCACCGTTGCATTGAAAGCCTGCGAGCGCACCTGATACTGCTGTATGTCTACGCCGAGCGCCGTTGCAAACTCGACGAGCGGTTCTTTGAGTTCGCGAAACTGCGCCGGAGACAGATCGAAGAGGCCCGACACGCCTTCGCTCGTCGAAAAGCGTTGACTATCAACGACGGCACGCGCGAAATCTTCCTCGGCGCGGCGGCGCGCTTCTCCCTGTAAATTACCAAAACGTTTTTCGATAAAGTCTATCTTCAGTCCGGCCGGAAGCTCGCCCGCTTTCTCCAGCAGGAAGAGCAGCACTTCGCGTTCAAACGTCGGGTTGCGCTCAGCGAGCACAGGGCCTATCTGCGAGCGTGCGCGCTGGGCGATGGCCGCGATGTTAGGATTACGGTCTGCGTCCGGCTTCTCCTTTTCGGCTGCAACCTGTCCTGCGAAGTAAGCAAAGGTGATGAGTGTGCTGACGTTGAAAAGCTGCTGGAGCAGTTGGTCGCGTTGAGATGTCGGCAGTAGTTCACTGTAAGCCTTTTCGAGCGCGGGCAGCGCTTCGCCGTATTTAGACTGGCGTGCCGGATTCTCGCCGAGCCAACGCTTGAAGGCGGCTTCGGCGGCGCGTTTCTTTTCAACAATACCTGCGCGTCGCATCGCGAGGACTGAGCCATCGTAGTTCTTCAGCGTGTTGCTGAGGTCGAAGATATTGCTTTGCAGCTTAACGCGCTGCACGGGGTCGCGTCGTCCGATGGCTTGCAGTATCTCAATCTGGCGCGTGTAGAGGTCAACGAGGAAAGGCTGAACGACATCCTGATTGTAGGCCACCGAATAGCTTTCGCGATAACGACGCGTCGAGCCGGGATAGCCGAGCACCATCGTGAAGTCGCCCTCTTTGACGCCAGCCATCGAGAGCGTCAAAAACTTCTTCGGCTTATACGGCACATTGTTGGCTGAATAATCGGCGGGCTTGCCGTCCGCGCCAACGTATGCGCGCATAAACGTGAAATCGCCGCAATGACGCGGCCACTCGAAGTTGTCAGGGTCGCCGCCGAAGAAGCCTATGTTTTTCGGCGGCGCATAGACGACGCGCACGTCGCGCAGCACCAGATAAGTAAATTGGTAATAAGACAGCCCTTCGTTCATCGCAAGCACGCGGACTCTGATGCCGTTAGCTTCGTCGTCTCTTTCGAGTGCGCTTAAGCGCGTCCGTATCGCGGCGGCGCGCTCCGCTGGCGGCGTGGCGCTCGTCGTGTCCTTGAGCACGTCGCCGGTCACGTCTTTAATGTCCTGCGTGATGGTGACGGTGTAATCCTTCGCGGGTAATTCTTCAGCGCGCGTTTTGGCGAGATAGCCTTTCGTGCCGTAATCGTTGGCCGGGGTGGATGCGGCGACGAGCGCGTCGAAGGCGACGTGATGGTTGGTCAGGAGCAAGCCTTCGGGCGAGAGAAATTCGCCCGTGCCGCCGCCGACAATCACGACCGCATCCTTCAGGCTAGGGCCTCCCGCCGGATCGTAAATCTCCTTCGCGGTCAACTTCAGGCCGCGCTTCGCCAACTTGTCCAAGGGCAACTGGCTGATAGCATCCGGCAAAAACATCCCTTCATCGGCGAAGGCACGGAGCGGAGCAAGACTGAGCAACATGACGAGCGTAAGGGCGAGAGCCGCCGCACGCGAGAATCTGGAGGGCGTCATAAAATTCTTCCTTTGGTCGTAGTACAAAAGCTATGGACTGGCACGAGCGATATTAACAAAAGCGAGAGGCGTCAACAAAGAGACGCGGCGCTGCGAGACAGTGAAGAGACACAGAGCGCCGCGCGAGTTTCGACGCGCACGCCTTTGAGAGAGCTTGCGCGGAGAAACAAGAAGACGCGGCGATTAATGATGAATCGCCGCGCCTCCGTTATCTTTAATTTTCTGCCGACGCATCGGGAGCGTCGCTGGTTCCTGTTTTAGTTTCCGACGCCGGGCAGATATTGTCGCGGGTCTACCGGGCGGTCATTGATGCGCACTTCGTAATGAAGGTGCGGGCCGGTGGAGCGACCCGTAGAGCCGACGAGGCCGAGCAGTTGCCCGCGCGTGATGCTCTGACCGACTTTGACTTCTATGCGCGATTGATGTCCGTAGCGCGTGGTGAGTCCGCCGCCGTGGTCAACGATGACCAGATTGCCGTAGCCGTTCATCCAGCCTGCGTAGGTGACTGTGCCGCTGGCGGCAGCGTTGATGGGCGTGCCGGAAGGGGCTTCGATGTCCTGGCCCGAGTGAAACTCAAGGGAGCTTCCGCCGAAGGGATTGCGACGGCCGCCGAAGCCGCTTTCGAGCGTGCCCGCGACGGGCCATAACGAGGGCACGGTCGCGCGCTCGCGTAGTGCCATTTCGTAATCGCGTAGTTCCTGTTCAAGGTGAACGGTTTTGTATTCGAGCGCGGTGGCCTCATCTAGGGAAAACTCTGGACCACCCGCGCCGGGCGTGTTTGTTTGAGGTTGCTGTTCAGGCTCGACGCCTGAGATTTCCGCCAGACGGCGAGAGGATTCTTCGACGGCTTCGACGCGCTGATTAAGTTGGTTGAGTTGCTGCCGCTGCTTTTCATTCTCGGCGCGCAGTTGCGCGTTCTCGCGTTCGATGCGCAGATGCATGAAGTGCTGCGTCAGTCCGTAAAAACCATAGAGGGCCGCGCAGAGTACGACGGCGCTAAAGCCGACGAAGACTTTCATCCAACGTCTATCAACGCTGATACGACGAATACGGGCGCGGGAACGAGTTGTGCGGGCAACGATAAAAGCGTACAAACGGTCGTCTCTGACCATCATCTATGCTCCTTTGAGCGGAATCCGTCCGGCAACGCGTGGAAAAAAGACGTAGTCTTCCACACCGAACGTCCGCGGAAAGGCACAGCCTGCCGAGGGCGACTTGTGCGAAACAAAAAAATTGCGAGGTATTGCTTATTGAACCTGCTCGTAGCTCACAGCTAAGGGGACTTCTCTCTGTGGCATGCGCCGCACGCTAATGGAAATCCTCCGAATTAACTGTGAAGGTTGCGCACCCTATCACATGAAGCGCGCGATTGCAACCCGCGAGAAAAGACGAAGCAGTCCAAAGTCCAAGGCCCAAAGTCCAAAGTCAGAAAGCTAGGTTCTTGACTTTGGACTTTGGGCCTTGGACTCTGGACCAAGTTTTATATGCCTTCGGCTTCGTCGCGGCGACGCGAAGCGCGGTCGCGCATCATCGCTATCACGATGAGCAGTACGAGGCCGACGAAGGCGACGACGATGATGATTTTAATGGCGACGAAGAGGAAGGAGACGAAGGCTATTAACTGCCTGAGCAGTGTGATGACGAGCAGGATGATTGTTAAGATGCCGCCCCAACGGCCGGCTGTTTTAAGAAAAGCTGTCATAATCCGTCTTCCTTTACCCCGAAAATACTTCTCAAGCCTCAGGCGCTTCTGCCGTTAACTATAACTCGTAAATCGAAAATCGTGAATCGTAAACGATAAAAAGCGGCAAGCTCGCTCGGCCACGTTTTACGAATCATTATTTACGAACTCACGTTCGCGGCTCAAACGGGAAGGGTGCGACTTCGCGCGCCGAGACCTGCGTGACGATTTCGCCCGTCCCGAAAGCGCCCGTGCCGAGCGGCGCATTTGAGACGACCGACTGCGGCGGACGATTTGCGTCAAAGCGCGTCGCCTCACGGCGGCTGCGACGATGAATATAGTCGCCGAGCATGTAAAGACCGAGCACGACGAGCAGCACGGGGAGCACCTGTCGTACGGGAAGCTGTATGCCAAGCAGCGTGTGCAGCAGAAAGATAGTGCCTATGGCAACGAGCGTCAGGCTCCACGCCAGCGGGTTGCCGTAGAGGCGGCGCGCAATCACGTCTTCCGCCGCGTCGGGCGCAAGCCCCTCGCGCAAAAGTTGCGCTGTCCGTCCTGCATCAACGGCCGCAAACAACCAAGTGCCCACAACACCGAGCAGGAAGAACGGCAAGCCTTCTGTAATCGTCGCCATCTGAAAGAAGCTGGCGAAGATTGCGAAATGCACGATGGCCTTCGCAGTCTGCCCGTTGTAAGCCGCGCCGAGGCCGGGCACGATTGAAAGCAGCGTGGCGATAACGGGGGAAGTATTACGCCTGAGAAGCGGCAGCGCATCCTCGCGCGCGGTTTGCCGCAGCATCTCTACGCCCGCGACGATGCAATCCTGACAATAGGGAAAGCCGCGTATGCGATGGTCGCAGGCCGGACACAGAGGCCGCGCGCAACGACCGCATTGCACAACCGCCGGATTCCTTGAATGGTACGTACACTTCATCGCCTGCTCGCCTGACTATCCCCTGTTAATTCCCCGCCCCTTTTTCATAGCAACCTGACAGAGCGCCTCGCAGACACACGCGACTACTTCGCTGTCCCTGCGTCCTTCTGCTCGTTCTGTTGTTCTGTTGAATTATTCTGTTGGCTGGAGAAAGCTGCCGTGACGCCGTTGGTGAGTTGCTTGAGGCCATCCGTCAGAGATGCGCCTCTGGTGGCCGGATTGCTCTGATCGTATGACTGGCCGACCAGTTTGACGCCCGCCTGATACATGCCGCTGATTGAGCCGTCGGCAGAGACCGTGCTCGTCAGGACGAGGACGGCGACCAGCAGCATCGTCGCAACGGTCGCCAACTGCGGCGAGACAATCGGGTCGAGCCACATCCTGAGGCGTGCAGCGATGCGTGCGGCGAGCGGAGCGCGAATCTCTTCGGCAGCGGTCGTTCCTAAGGTCGCCTGCAAGATTCTCTCGTGCAGCCCAAAGGGCACAGCACGTTCTTCATTAATGTACGTGTAGCAGGCTCCGATGGCGCGCACCACAGAGCCGGGCAATTCCGTGCAACTTTCACAGAGGGCGGCGTGGCGTTCCCAACGATGGAAGAGAGGAGCAGGTAGGAATCCGTCCAGGTAATCGGTCAGGTAATCTTCAAACTCTTCGCACGTCATCGCCATCTCCGGGACGGTGACATGCAGTATACGCGCTTCAAGTTCGCGCGCAGGCACGGGCACGTCCGCCGTGCGACAAGCCTGCAATGTATTTTTAACTTCACTCAAAAGCTCGTGACAGACGGGGCAGCGCATCGCATGTTCGGCAAACGCCCGATTCTCGATTGTATCGAGCGCTCCGTCCAAATAGTCTGTCAGACGATCCTCAAAATCAGCGCACAGCATTTCGTTTATCTCGTTCCTATCCCCTTCGTTACATTTTCTCTTCACAGGCCACGTTTGTCAGCCCCTTGTGACGCGCGCGGCCCTTCGGTTTTGCTCAAACTCCCGTCATCGCCACGACCCGCATCCGGCGCAGGATTTTCGCCAGCTCGATGCGCCCGCGATTGATGCGCGATTTGACTGTTCCTTCGGGTATCTGCAAAAGGTCAACTATCTCCTGATAGCTTAGCTCTTCTATATCGCGCAGGATAACGCAGGTGCGCAAATCAGGCGAGAGCTTGTCAATGGCTGCCTGCACCTGCGCGCCCAACTCGCGCCGCTCCATCTCGCTTTGCACAGACCCGCTCGTCGTGTGCAGATGATAGGTATGGTCTTCCAGATCATCCGCGTGCGAATCGTGCGGGGTGCGCTGGCGGCGGCGGTAGTCGTCTATGATCAGATTCCGCGCCAGCCGCATCAGCCAGTTTTGCAAATCGCCCTGCTTCGGGTCGTATTGATTCAAAGAGCGATAGACGCGGACGAAAACTTCCTGCGTCAAATCCTCTGCGGCGTCCGGGCGGGAGGTGAAACGGTAGGCGAGATTATAAATCCGGCGAGAGTAGTTGGAAACAATCTCCTCCCACGCCGCGCCATCGCCCGCGCGACACCTCCTGACTAATTCGGCTCCTTCATTGGCCGCCAAAGCTTTTGCAGCTCCCACCTGATGACTCTCCGAGTGCGTCGCAGCCGAGTCCATTCTGTCTTCGGTTTCAAGCTTGCCTACAAGGTGGAAAACTACCTTGCCAAGCGCTGATTACGACAGGCGGAGAGGTAAAGTTCCCCGTTAAATCAGCGTGTAGAAGGCAATCAGCGGTCGGCAGTTATAACTGACCGAAACTGCTTTTCAGTCAGAGCTTTTGGCTTCCGGCCCCCTCTGACCATGCATTGCCTTCTTGCGCCTCCGAAGCGAAGTATTGTAGCCTTGCAACGCCACGCTATATCTTGTGGTTGTCCGTCTGGTGAAGTCAAGTTTAGCACGTTTCTTTGTGGGGCTGAACGTGTCCGCGCCGGAGCTAGAGGGCTACTGTTCATTTTGCGCAAATATCTGAAATTCATAGTGCTCTTGCTGCTCGCCACACTCATACTGTGGTGGTTCGGGCGCGGCCTGAATTGGGCGGAAGTCCGCCACAGTCTTGCTCAGGCCGACTGGCGCTTGCTGGCAATTGCCATCATCTTCGTCTGCATCAGCTACCTGCTGCGCGCTTATCGCTGGGGAGCGCTGCTTTCGCCGCTCGTCAGCACACGCCTGCGCGAGCTATTTATCTCAACGACGGTCGGCTTCGGCGCGGTCTTTATTTTCGGGCGAGCGGGCGAGGTCGTAAGGCCCGTCGTGCTGCCCTTGCGCGATAGACGCGTGCGACCGGCGGCTTCGTTCGTGACGATTATGATTGAGCGGCTGTGCGACACGATGGCCGTCGTCGTGCTCTTCGCTCTTAATCTGATTTGGCTGCGACCGCCTGCCGGGCAATCGAGCGAGTTTGGTTACGTCCGCGAGGCGGGCCTGATTCTGCTCGGCGTGACTCTGCTTGGCGTGCTCGGGCTGGTCTGGTTTGAGCGCCGTTCGCGGCGTGCCATTCACTGGCTGGACGTGCGGCTCAAGCGCTGGCGCTTCGTGCCCGAGCGCATTGGTCATGCCATCACACACACGCTCGAACAACTGGCGAAGGCTCTGTTGATTCTGGCCGACGCACGCGAGTTGGCCGTTACGATAGCATGGACGAGCGCCGTCTGGTTGACGATTCTCGTCGCAGACCTGCTTGTGCTGCGAGCCTTTCATTTGCAGGTCGGCATGATGGAGACCATCTTTGTGATGGGCTTCGCGATTGTCGGCTCGCTTGTTCCGACGCCGGGCGGCGCTGCCGGAGCGTTCCATGCTGCGACCGCAGGCGGACTGATTTTTCTAGGCGTTGCCAAGCCCGAACAGGCCGCAGCTGCCTCCATCGTCATACACCTTGTAGCTTACGCGCCCGCAGTCTTCTTCGGTCTCTACTACCTGCTGCGCGGCGAAGTGAACATCGCGCGCCTGCGCGAGATGACTTCAACGGAAGCCATCGAGCACGCCGTCGAGGATGAAGAGCTTGAGATGGAAGCTGACGCCGAGACGGGCGAGGCCGGAGTCGCTATGGCCGGGAAGGCGCGCGAAGAGAGCGAGCCTCGGAGGGCTTATGGCTGAACTTCGCGCACAGGTTGAAAAGACGTTTGCAGCACTTGAAGTCGGCCACCGTTACCGTTGGAGCAGGACGCTGACTGACGGCGATGTAGCGCTCTTCGTCGGCGTAACGGGCGACTTCAATCCTTTTCACGTTGACGACAAGTTTGCTGCGCAGACGAAGTTTGGCCGACGCATCGTGCCGGGGCTTCTGACGGCGAGCCTCGCCACGCACATCGGCGGGATGCTCGCCTTCCTCGCCTCCGAGATGCATTTTCGTTATCACCAGCCTGTCTTTATTGGCGAGACTGTGACGTGCGAAGTCGAGATAGTGGAAAAGATTCAGGAGGGACGGCGCATACGCGCCATTGTCCGCTGCACGAAAGATGAGAACGTTGAGGTCTTAACCGGGGAATTTACGGGAACGCCCGCCGCGCTCCGGCTTCAGCCGGAGTAAGTAAAAAGGCAAAAGGTAAAAGGCAAAAGTGAAGAAGAAAAAAGAACACCGGGAGCGAAAAGTGATTTCCGCCTTCCTTTTACCTTTTCACTTTTACCTTTTGCCTTCAGGAGCGAAGCGACTATGAAGTGTCCTTTCTGTGGTTTCATTGAAGACAAGGTGGTTGATTCGCGCGAGTCGCGCGAGGGCGATGCGATTCGACGACGCCGCGAGTGTTTGAAGTGTGAGCGGCGCTTTACGTCCTATGAGCGGATTGACGAAATCCCCTATATGGTCGTCAAAAAAGACGGGCGGCGCGAAGCCTTCGACCGCAGCAAGGTGATGGCTGGCCTCTTGCGCGCCTGCGAGAAGCGGCCCGTGCCTTCTTCAAAGTTGGAAGCAATCGTCAACTCGATAGAGAAATACGTGCAGGAATCGCCGGAGCGCGAGCGCCCGACGAGCAAGATTGGCGAGATGATTATGCGCCGGCTGAAAGAACTGGACAAAGTTGCTTACGTGCGCTTCGCCTCCGTCTATCTGGAATTTGAAGATGTCTCGGAATTCATGCACGAACTAAAGCATCTCGTGCGCCAGCGCAACAGCGCCAACGCCAGACGGACTTAAAGGCAGTGATGAGTGATGAGTAATGAGTGATGAGCAGTTTGCTTCTTACTCATCACTCATTACTCATCACTCATCACTCTGTTTATGATTAAAACCGCGCGTGTCACAGGGCTGGAGAGGGTTGAGTTGGAGCGCTTGCGCGACCGCGTGGGCCGGCTGTTCTCGGCGCTTCAGGAAGCGACGCTGACGGATGGGCCTGCGACGCCGGGCGCATGGTCGCCGCCCGTTGATGTCTGCGAGACGAAGGATGCTGTGACGATTCGCGTGGAAGTGCCGGGCGTGAGGGCCGAACATCTCAAGGTCGGGCTGACGACGACGCAACTGCGCATTTGCGGCGAGAAGAAAAAACGCGTGCCACGCAATCGCGTCGTCTCGCATCTCTGTTCTGAACGCACCTACGGTCATTTCAGCCGCGTCGTGCCGCTGCGTTGGACTATCAACGTCCGTTCGGCCACAGCCGAACTGGCAAACGGCGTCCTGCTTGTGCGTCTCCCGAAGCTGAAAGACCGTCGCGGCGCGGAATTTAAGGTTCAGATAAAAGAAAGTGATGAGTAAGGCGTGATGTGTGATGAGTGAAAGCAACTGCTTTCTAACTCGTCGCTCATTACATGGGAAAACATATGGCTCTTATTAATACTGACATTCCAGAGGGTTTGGAAACCACGGACGGCGGCAGCGGCAGCGAGCAGCAGTTGCAGATACCGAATGAACTGCCCGTGCTGCCTTTGCGCGACATCGTTATCTATCCTTTTATGATTGTGCCGCTCTTCGTCTCGCGCGAGAAATCAATTCGTGCGGTTGACGAAGCCTTAGGCGAAAATCGCATGATTCTGCTCGCCTCGCAGAAAGACCTCGACAAGGAAGAACCTGCGGGCGAAGACCTCTACAAAATCGGCACGGTGGCCGTCATCATGCGCATGCTGAAACTGCCCGACGGCCGCATACGCATTCTCGTGCAGGGGTTGGCACGCGCCTCAATCGAATCGGTCGAAGCGGGCGGCGAATACCTGCGCGCTAAACTGAACGTTGTGCAGGAAACACCCGCGCCGGAACGCTCGCTCGAAGTCGAAGCGCTCGTTCGCAACGTCCGCGCTTCGATGGAGAAGGCCGCCAACCTTGGCAAGAACATCTCGCCCGAAGTGATGGCGATTATCGCTAACCTTGATGACGCCGGACGACTCGCGGACCTTTCCGCGTCGAATCTCGAATTGAAGGTTGAAGACGCGCAGAGCGTACTCGACATCGCGGACACGACCGCTCGCCTGCGTCGCGTCAACGAGCTTCTCAACAAAGAGATTGAAGTCTTAACCGTCCAGCAGGAAATCAACACGCAGGCCCGCGCCGATATTGACCGTTCGCAACGCGAGTTTTATCTCAGGCAGCAGTTAAAGGCCATCCAGTCGGAGCTTGGCGAAGGCAACGAACTGGCCGAAGAGATTGCGCAGTTCCGTGAAAAGATAGAAGCATCGAAGATGCCGAAGCCTGCGGAAGAGGAAGCGCTCCGGCAGTTAAAGAAACTGGAGCGTATGCACCCGGACGCGGCCGAGACAGCAACCTTGCGCAACTGGATGGAGATTATGACCGACCTTCCATGGTCTAAAGCCTCCACCGACAATCTGGATTTGACGAAGGCCGAGCGCATTCTCAACGAAGACCACTACGGACTGGAAAAGGTCAAGGAACGAATCATCGAATCCTTAGCGGTGCGCAAGCTGAAGGAGAGGCCGAAGGGGCCGATTCTTTGTCTCGTCGGCCCGCCGGGAGTCGGCAAGACCAGCCTCGGACGCTCGATTGCGCGAGCGCTCGACCGCAAGTTTGTCCGCCTCTCTTTAGGCGGGTTGCATGACGAAGCAGAGATACGCGGCCATCGCCGCACTTACGTGGGCGCGATGCCGGGCCGCGTCGTGCAGGCCGTGCAGCAGGCTGGCACGAACAACCCCCTCATCATGCTCGACGAGATTGATAAGGTCGGCGCGGATTTCCGTGGCGATCCCTCGTCGGCGCTGCTCGAAGTCTTAGACCCTGAGCAGAACAACAGCTTTCGTGATAACTATCTGGGCGTGACGTTTGACCTCTCGAACGTCATGTTTATGACGACGGCCAACGTGCTCGACACGATTCAGCCAGCCTTGCGCGACCGCATGGAAGTCATCCGTCTGGCAGGTTACACGGAGGAGGAGAAGCGCGAGATTGCGCGCCGCCACTTGCTGCCGAAGCAGATGGAGGAAAACGGCATCACCGCGCGCAACCTGCACATCTCCAAGACGGCGCTGACGGCCATCATACAGCAGTACACGCAGGAGGCCGGCCTGCGCCAGCTTGAACGCGAAATTGGCTCGATCTGTCGTAAAGTCGCGCGAAGGATTGCCGAAGGACAGACCGAAACGGTTCGCGTCTCGCTCAAGAATCTGCATGAATTCTTAGGTGCGCCGAAGATTCTGCCCGAAGAGGTCTTGAAGAAAGACCAGATCGGCGTGGCGACCGGCCTTGCGTGGACGGCCGTCGGCGGCGACGTGCTCTTCATAGAAGCCTTAAGGATGAAAGGCAAGGGGGCGCTCGTGCTGACGGGCCAGTTGGGCGAGGTGATGCGCGAATCCGCGCAGGCAGCCTATTCCTACGCCAAATCGCGCGCCAAAGAACTAGACATCGAGGAAGAGGATTTTAACAACTACGACCTGCACATACACATTCCCGAGGGCGCGATTCCGAAAGACGGCCCTTCCGCAGGCATTACGCTGGCGACCGCTATGGTCTCAGCGCTTTCGCAGCGCCCGATTCGCAAGGACGTTGCGATGACGGGCGAGATAACGCTGCGCGGAAACGTGCTGCCCGTAGGCGGCGTGAAGGAAAAGGTGCTGGCGGCGCGGCGCGCACGCGTCAATACGATTATCCTGCCGCTGCAAAACAAGCGCGACATGGAGGAAGTGCCGAAAGAGCCTTTTAAGGGCATACGCTTCGTCTTCGTGGACAACGTGCGGCAGGTTTTCCGAGAGGCTCTGAAAGAGAGGATTGTGCCGCCTGTTCAGACCCCGCAACGCCCTGCCAGAGTGGCACAGGCGGCAGCCTCCAGAGACCACTGATGCAGGAGTCGCTTCTCCAGTTATTTCAACAGTTAAGCGTGCTAAAATTTCTCCCCTGAGGGGCACAACCCGGCGTCTCCGGCAAGCATCTTTAATAGTGAAGGTGAAGCGGTTTTAAGTGGAATATCACACCGCTTCGCCTTCTCTTTATAAGTGAGGAATGTTTGACACCGCGTGAAGCCATATGCTAACCTTTGTAACCTGTTGGCTCCGCTCCAATAACTGGCGAGCCCTCCACGCGGAGCCGGCTCAAACTGGAACTTTTAATCATACCTCGCGTTAGTTTTCGTGGATACCGCTCGCGCGGCTCTCCAAAGGGGGAGAAGTCGCCATCAGTGGATTCGCCCTAAGCCTGAAGAAGGAGATAGACGATTGATGACAACGAGCTTCCCCCGTTTTATCGCCCGCACCACGCTCTTCGTGGTTTTTACCGCACTTATAGCTCTTAACGTTTACGGTCAAGGCTCATCCGCTCGCTACATTCCGACCGAGCAGGAGAAGGCCGATTTGCGCGTCAGCAATATCATCAACAAGGCCGAAACACACTTCAAAAACGGTAAACTCGAACTGGAAAACAGCCGCCGCGAACAGGCGCGCGACCAGTTTGACCGCGCTATTGACGCCATTCTCGATTCCGGCCTCGATGTCCGCTCCTACCCGCGCCTGCGCGAGTATTACGTGCAGTTGACCGAGCGCATCTATCGCGAGGAAGTCCCGCTCCAGCAGATTGTGCCGCAGCCGAACCAGACCGTGCAGGTGGCCTTCAACGGCACTCAGCAGGAGACGCCTCAACAGCAGCAGGTGGGTTTCCGCGACCAGAAGTTTGAGCCTTCGCCGCTCGATGAATTGAGCAAGCTCGTGCTCACGCCCGAAGAGACCAACAACGTCACGCCGGACGACATCGGAGAGATTGAAGTCGCCAAAAATGCTGTTGACTTCTCATTCGAGACTCATCCCTTAATTCAGCAGTTCATCAACTATTATCAGGGCCGCGGACGTTCCACAATGGAATCGGGACTGCGCCGCTCTGGCCGTTTTATGAAGATGGCGCGTCAAATCTTCCGCGAAGAGGGCGTGCCCGAAGACATCGTTTGGCTCGGACAGGTTGAGAGCGCATGGCGTCCGAAGGCCATGTCATGGGCAGCCGCCTCCGGCCTCTGGCAGTTTATTCCCGGAACGGGACGCACCTACGGCTTGCGCCAAACCGCATGGGTTGACGAGCGCAACAGCTTCGAAAAGGCCACTCGCGCCTCAGCACGCTATCTGAAAGACCTTGCCAAGCACTTTAACGGCGACTGGAATCTGGCGATGGCCGCCTACAATACAGGGCAGGGCAACATTGACCGCGCGATTTCACGCGCCGGTTCGGCCAACTTCTGGAGGATTTACCCCTTCATCGCGCAGGAAACCAAAAACTACGTGCCGAATATTCTGGCGACCATCCTGATTGCGAAGAATCCTGAGAAGTATGGCTTCCGCAATATCTCGCGCGACGCGCCGATGGCCTACGACATCGTGCAGGTTCCGAACGCAACCAGCCTTCAGTTAATCGCGAAGGCGACCGATACGAGCGTTGACTACCTGCGCGAGATTAATCCAGAGTTGCGCAGAGATACGACGCCGCGCGGCGAAGCCTATCACGTACGCATTCCCGGCGGCAGGGCCAAGCAGTTTGTCGCTATCCTGAACCGTATTCCCGGTAACGCACGCGAATCCGCCGACATCGTTGCGGTCGCACCGGGCGAGGATTTGGAGACTGTCTCGCGTCGCACGGGCATCAGCCTTGCCAAACTGCAAGAGCTGAACGGCGGCGCAGGCAAAGCTGTTGACAGCAAGATTGTCGTGCCGAAGAACAGCAACGTGCAGACGGTCGCTCTCGTCCGTCCGAAGCCTGTGAGCGCGACGCCCGCTGCCAGCAGTGCAGTGATGCAGTATCGCGTCAGGGCTGGCGACACGATAGCGAAGATTGCCGACCGTTATAACTTTTCGCCGGAGGCGGTCGCGCGCCTCAACAACGGCATTGACCCGAACGCCGAATTGCAATCTGGTCAATACATCAAGTTGCCTTCAGCTTCCGCTACTTCGCGCCGGCGCGGTAGGTAAAGAGAGGGCTTAAAACTCTCAGAGCTAAATGAGAAACAATCAACGAGCGCGCCTTCCGACTGCAAAAGTCGGAAGGCGCGCTCAATCTTTTTTGCAACTCAATTTGCAGTTTGTTTAAAGCAGCGTGCCTGCTTCTCTTCTCTCCGTAGCGCCTGCTGCTCTAGTCAGAAGCTCTCCCGATGCTCTTTCGCACACAATCGGCGGCCGTCTACGGCATCAACGCAGACCTCGTTGACATAGAGGTTGATTTGACTCCCGCGCGAGGTGAAAGCGATTCGCCGTCTTCAGTGACCATCGTCGGGCTGCCTGACGCGGCCGTGCGCGAATCGCGCGAGCGCATCCGCGCCGCAATCTCCAACTGCGGCTTCTTCTTCCCATTTCACAAGATGACGATTAATCTCGCGCCCGCAGACGTGCGCAAGGAAGGCGCGAGCTTCGATTTGCCGATTGCCCTCGGCATTCTAGGAGCGAACGGCGACCTCGTTGACGCGGAAAACCTGACCGAGATGATTGCGGTCGGCGAACTCTCGCTCGACGGCCGTGTGCGTGCCATTAAGGGCGCACTGCCCATCGCCTTGCGTGCGCGCGAGGCCACAGTGAGGCATCTTCTTCTGCCTGAGGAGAACGCGAAAGAAGCGGCGGTCGTCGCAGGCATTAACGTTTACGCCGTTTCGGATTTGCGCGGCGCAGTCGAATTGATAGCCCAGCTTCGTTCACAGAATCCGCCAGCGCCCCTACGCCTTGATCTAGCGCAAACGCTCAAAGGCGAAGAGCACTACGCGGTTGATTTCCGGGAAGTGCGCGGGCAATTAACGGCCAAGCGTGCGCTCGAAGTCGCCAGCGCAGGAGGCCACAACATCCTTTTGATTGGCCCGCCCGGCTCCGGCAAGACGATGCTCGCCAAGCGCCTGCCGACCATCCTGCCGCCGCTCGAATTTGAGGCCGCGCTCGAACTCACCAAGATACATTCGGTCGCTGGCCTGACGGGAAGCTCCGGCCTCGTCACGGAAAGACCCTTTCGCTCGCCGCATCACACTATTAGCGATGCCGGACTCATCGGCGGCGGCGCTGTGCCGCGTCCCGGCGAAGTCAGCCTCGCGCACCACGGCGTGCTCTTTCTGGACGAACTGCCGGAGTTTGACCGTAGCGTCCTCGAAGTCTTGCGCCAGCCGCTCGAAGACCAGAAAGTGACCATCAGCCGCGCCGCTATGACCTTGACCTTCCCTGCCGGCTTTATGCTGGCCGCCGCGATGAATCCTTGTCCCTGCGGCTTCTGGAATGACCCTGTGCGCGAGTGTCGCTGTACGCCGCCGCAAATTCAGCGATATGTCGGGCGCATCTCAGGCCCTCTGCTCGACCGCATAGACATACACATAGACGTGCCCGCCGTGCGCTTCAAAGAGTTAACGGGCCGCGACGCCGCGCCAGAGCCTGAATCCTCTGCCAGCATCCGGGCGCGTGTGCTGAAGGCGCGTGAGCGGCAGCACGAGCGTTTTTCGGGCGAAGGCATCTTCTCGAATGCGCAGATGTCGCCGCGCCTAATCCGTAAGTTTTGCCGGATTGACGTGGAGAGCGAGCGGCTGCTGGAAGGGGCGATGGCTCGTCTGGGCTTGTCAGCACGCGCCTATGACCGCATACTGAAGACGAGCCGCACTATCGCCGACCTTGAAGCGTGTGAGGAGATTCGCTCTCCGCACGTGGCCGAAGCGGTCGGCTATCGTTCGCTCGACCGCACCTACTGGACGTAAGGAGCGGCGGGGCGCACCAAATGCGTTGCTGCGGCGCACGAAAAAGATTAAATTTTCGACGGGCAAGACAACGACGCGTGAGAAGCGCCGCATCACACAGCGTGGTGGAGAACCCGGCCAAGTCGCGTGCGAGGACGAACGCGCGAAAGCAGGCGGGCGCTCTTCCTCCTCAGGTTAGCGGGCCGAGTCGCACGTCGGCGCTCTAGAAGTAGTGAGAGGTGAATCTCAAATGACACATCTTCTACTTGCCCTAACGACGGAACTCGTGACCGCAGCCGATACTGAGACATCGCAAACTTCGGACTACGCATTGGCGCAGGCAGCATCCACGGGACAGATGTCAGCCTTCGAAGAACTCTATGCGCGCCACAACCGCAGAGTCTACTCTCTCTGCCTGCGCATGACGCAGAACCAGTCGGAAGCCGAAGACCTCGCACAGGAAGTCTTCATCCAGTTGTTCCGCAAACTCGGCAGCTTCCGTGGCGAGTCAGCTTTCACCACCTGGCTGCAC
>DASVPO010000010.1:0-12519 GCA_036382855.1 Pyrinomonadaceae bacterium
GGGGCGGCGAGTTCTGGGAAGATGGGTACTTCGCCAGAACCGTGGGCGATAAAGTGACAGCAGAGGTGATTCGTAAATACATTCAACGTCACAAAGAAGCCCAAGATGCGCAAATAGACCTGTTCGATTAAACCGAGCTAACGCCCCACCGCTTGCGGTGGGGTACTTTACTGCATTAAACCCGTAGGCGTCGGTACGCCGCTCGTAGAGAGCCTAACTGGTTACTTGGCCCGTCTAGCCCAAGCCCATCTATTAAGTGTTGCGATGTTGTTTGGGTATGAGTTGGCTCCGTTTGTGAAGAAAGAATATCTAAGTCGGGCCTCACTTCGCTCTAAATATCGATGTGGGCTCTTCGGGAGCGCATTCTTGTCTAACGCGAGGGCGATGAATGGATGCGGTCTCATCGCTTCGGACTGGCTACAGGTTCTTCAGAAGCTCACGCTGAGGTCTGATCTTCGATCCTTGACTATGCTCACGTGGGCGGCGGTGCTATCCCATGACCAGTTGCTAAAGCCTTCACGAGCTTGGTGCGCCGTTTGTTACGAGCAATGGAGGGCAGAAGGTAAAACGGTGTACGAGCCTCTATTATGGGGCATCAAAGTGGTGATGGCTTGCCCTTCCCACCGTGTGCCTCTGATGACTTTCTGCCCGCATTGCGAGAAATCTCTCCATCCGCTCGCCTCACGTTCTAGGCCGGGTTTCTGCTCTGTCTGCGGGACATGGCTCGGTCAAAAGGGAGAAAGGGTTGCTGCCACAAGCGAGAACTTAAGGCATGAAGTGTGGGAGGCTGAGGTAATTGGCGAATTACTAGCGGCTGCCCCGAATTTAACGCATCCTCCGGGACGCGAAAAAGTCATGGAATCATTGGCTGTCCACGTCGGTAAGCATAAAGGTCGGTTGCCTGCCCTAGCGCGGTCAATGCGTGTAAATCACACGACAGCTTGGCAGTGGTACAAGGGGAAGAACCTTCTGCGCCTTGATTCACTCTTGCGTCTTTGCAGACACTTGGCTGTCTCTCCTTTGGATTTCGTCACAGGGAAAATCAATAGAACGCCCTCACTAATCATAGTAGCGTCAAGTGTGAAGGCGGGCGATGATCAAAAAAGCAGGATTGTTCGACGTAGGGAGTCGCTAAACAGGGACGAGGCAGAACGCATACTTCTCGCAGCCTTAGATGAGTTTCCTGCGCCATCCCTGCAAAATGTAGCTGCCCGGTTGGGGCGGGACGGTAATACACTGCGCTACTGGTTCCCCGAAATATGTAAGGAGATCGTAGAAAAGCACGCCCGGTATAAGAAAGCTCAAGACGAGGAAAATTGGGAGGAAGTCGGAAGCACGTTGAGCCGCATGCTCACGGAAGAAAATCCACCACCGAGCATGGCCGAAGCCGCAAGGCGGCTCGGCTATGATATTAAGACTTTGAAGAAACACTTTCCTGATATTTGCAGAGAGATTTCAATACGCCGTTCAGTCGTAGACTGCCACACTCATATCAGAATCACATTAGAGATCGCTCTAAGTGAGGCCCCTCCGCCATCCGTATCAGGCTTAGCGCGACGTGAAGGGCTAAGCAGGACGACGCTTTACAAATACTTCCCTGAGTTGTGTCACACGATTGCAGAAAGCCGCGCAGGTTACATTAAGTCCAACAGGGGATTGATAAAGAGAAAGGGTGAAAACATTGACCAGAGAGCCGCACCCAAGCGCGGCACATATACTTGGCAATTTCGGCAGGCACAATCTTGTTTTAGGTGGCAATAAATGTGGCGAGGATCGAGATGAGAGGAGCTAGCGTCAGTCATGCGCAGCATAGGGAGGTAGAATGCCGATCAGCTTAAATGAATGCAAAGAGCTTAAAGGTTATAAAACATTTCTTATCAAGAAGCCGGCCATTCTACCTCATAGCAGGCTTTGTCACTTAGAACCTGTAGGTGTAGGAACGCCTTCCGTGGAGTCTTTGACTAGCTACATGGCGCGCTTGGCTCAGGCCCATTGTGTTCCCACAGGGAGTTTGTTCACACGAGAAGTTGTACCTCTTATGGGGTTGTCATATTTAACTGGCTCTAACATGGAATTAAACGCAAATGCTTGGAAGCTAATGAGCATACCGGCGCTAAACGGATTCGGTCTCAATGCTTCCTGTTTTCTTAAGGCTCTCGAAAAGCTAACTTTGCGCCGCGAGCTAGCGTGCTTAACCTTACTGAGTTGGGAGAACGTGCTCCAGCCTACATTTGTGCTTAGACGCATGCGTGCTTGGTGCCCGCAATGCTATGAAGAATGGCATGAATCCGATATGACAATTCATGAGCCTTTACTTTGGGCGCTTGAGTCGGTAAAGGTCTGCCAAAGGCATGGTCGGCTACTCTCAGTTTCATGCCCCCATTGTCATCACCAACTCCCTGTGCTTAGCATAGATGCCCGTCCGGGTCACTGCTCGCGGTGCCAAGGTTGGTTGGGCTCAATAGAAGATCAAATGATGGAGACACCGCACGAAGTCGAGCCTGAACATATCTGGACGACGAATGTATTAGGTGATCTTGTAGCGGCAGTAAAACCGGGTATATCACAACCACAAAGAAGAAGCGTCTCCAAGTTCCTAGCTTTGTACGTGGATGTCGTAGCCAGCGGTGAGATCGGGCAGTTCGCGAAATATGTAGACGTAGAGGACTCTAACTTGCGCAGTTGGTTGAGAAGCGACACATTGCCAAGGCTAGACGTGTTACTAAGCATGTGTCGGCGTCTGAAAACCACTCCCTTGGGTTTTTTTCTTGGAGAAAGTGTCAGCGAGAAAAGAAACTTCGATGGCTCGACTCTGACCCAATATCCACGTTCTCGGCCAACAGACATTTCAAGTGCAAGTGAAGAAAGGTTGTTTGAGCAGTTGAAAACAGCACTGCATGGGAGGGAAGACAGAGCGATCTACAATATACTAAGGCGATATAAGGAGCCGTTGCCTAGTTGGAATAAAATCTTAAAAAGGACGGGATACCAACCATATCTCCTGAAACGTAACTACCCACAGTCGTACCAATTTCTTTTATCGAAGCGTGAGAAGTCAAAGAAATCATACTGGCAAACGATTGAGCGCATTCTCCGACAAGTGGTCGAGAGCCGTGAGCCTATCCTAATAGAAAGTGTAGCAGCGCAGTTAAAGTGCAATCAAAGAACCCTTTATAGGAAATTCCCAAACTTATGCCATGCAATAACTGAATGTTACGCCGATTATATAAAAGCTCGCGCAAGGGAAAGAGAAGAGCGTTTCAGTCGCGAAATCCGGCAGGTAATTATTCGTCTTAAAAGAGAAGGGCTTTACCCTTCCTATAGGCGCATTTTGTTTAGAGTTTCACCCCCAAAATTTAATCATCACGTTGTATACAAAATAATAAGAGAAGCGCGTCTTGAATTAGATAATGTTACGGTAAAGGCGTTGGCTGCCTAATTGCGATCACGTCATTACTGAGCATAAATATAGCTTCTTTAACCATAATTCAATAATCACAATAGAGGCAAAGTAAGGCTAGAAGCTTCCTTTGTACCCAAATAAATATTAGGAAGCATAATGATTCCGACCTCAATCGGAAGCATAAGCATTCCGATTCGGAAAACTCATGGTAATAATCACAAGTTGCCTGTCCCTTGTCACTCGCCACCGAAATTGCTAGTATCCGCGTCAATGGATTTGATCGAGAAAGCGCGGATTATGGATGGGGCGCGGATTAATCGCGCGCTCTCAAGGCTCGCTTCGGAGATTGTCGAGGAGAACCACGGCGCGGACGACCTCTATCTGGTCGGGATTCAGCGGCGCGGCGTGCCTTTGGCCGAACGGATGGCAGATAAGATTGCTGACCTTGAGGGCGAGCGCCCGCCCGTGGGCATTCTTGACATCACGCTCTATCGCGACGACCTCTCGACGGTCGGGACCAATCCAATCGTCAATCGCACGGAGCTTCCCGGCGACATAGAGAATCGCAACATCGTCTTGATTGACGACGTGCTTTACACTGGGCGCACGATTCGTGCGGCGCTCGACCAGTTGATTGACTTCGGACGACCGCGCCGCGTCCAACTCGCAGTCCTCATTGACCGCGGCAAGGAGCATCGCGAGTTGCCGATTCAGGCAGACTACATAGGCAAGGTCGTGCCGACGAAAAAGAGCGAGATTATCAAGGTCATGCTGACGGATTTCGACGAGGAGGAGGGCGTCGCCATCGTTGAGCGACCAACAGCGGAAACGACTTCCTGAGAGCGGCCAGCAATGGCCGCTTTTTTTGTAGAACTAAAAGGCAGCCCTGAGCTAAAAGCAGAACCAGAGAGCTTAAACTGATTACGACGGGCCGGTTCATTTACTGATGAGTACATCTTTCACGCGCAAAGACCTGCTCGGCATACGCGAGCTTTCAGCCGCGGAGATTACGCACATTCTAGACACGGCGGAGAATTTCAGGGAAATCTCGCGGCGTGAGATTAAGAAAGTGCCGACGCTTCGAGGGCGCACCGTCATCAACCTTTTCTTTGAGCCTTCGACGCGCACACGCACCTCCTTCGAGATAGCAGCCAAGCGTCTTTCAGCCGACGCCATCAACATCAGCGCTTCGACTTCGAGCGTGACCAAGGGCGAAACCCTGCTCGATACCGCGCGCAATCTGGAAGCGATGTCGCCCGATTGCATAGTCGTCCGCCACAGTTGCGCAGGAGCCCCGCACCAACTCGCGCGCATCTGCCGCGCAGCAATCATCAACGCAGGCGACGGCTCGCACGAGCATCCGACGCAGGCGCTTCTTGATGCCCTGACCATACGCGAGCGAAAAGGACGCATCAGCGGATTGCAAATCGCAATCATCGGCGACATTCTTCATTCACGCGTGGCACGCTCAAACATACACCTGCTCACAAAACTGGGCGCGACCGTTCGCGTCGCAGGGCCGGGCACGCTCGTGCCGAGGGATTTCGCAGAGTTGGTTGAAGAGGGCGTCGTCGTTGAGCCGCGTATTGAGGATGCCCTGGAAGGCGCAGACGTGGTGATGATTCTGCGCATACAACGCGAGCGGCAGGGCACGGCTTTCTTCCCTTCGATGCGCGAGTATGCCGTTCACTACGGACTGAGCCTGCGAAATCTTGAGCGTGCACACGAAGAAGCCATCGTCATGCATCCGGGGCCAATGAATCGTGGGATTGAGATAGCTTCGGATGTTGCTGACGGCTCGCGCTCGTTGATACTGGACCAGGTTTCAAACGGGCTGGCCGTGCGCATGGCGATTCTTTACCTGCTGGCCGGAGGAATGCACAGCACAGAAGTGTTGGACGCGAGAGTGCAGAAGACCGAAGAGTTGAGGAAACAATAACGGATGAGATTGTTAATCGCTAACGGTTACGTCATTGACCCATCTCAGGGACAGAACAGCGGGCATAACGTACTGATTGAAGATGGCCGCGTCGCAGGATTTTTGGCTCGCAGCGAGAGTGTGCCTGAAGGGGCTGAGGTGCTGGATGCAACGGGTCTTGTCGTCGCGCCGGGCTTCATAGATTTGCACGTACACCTGCGCGAACCCGGACAGGAGTATAAGGAAACGATAGCGACGGGCGCGGCAGCGGCCCTTGCTGGCGGCTGGACGAGCGTCTGCGCGATGCCAAACACAGACCCCGTCAACGATAGTCCGGCTGTGACGCGCTTTATCATCGAACAGGCAGAGCGCGCAGGCGCGGCCAACGTTTTTCCCGTCGGCTCGATTACCAAAGGCTCTTGCGGGACGGAACTGGCGGAGATGGGCGAGATGAAGCAGGCAGGCATCGTCGCCGTCTCGGATGACGGGCGGCCCGTGCCGACGGCAGGGATGATGCGTCGCGCGATGGAGTATGCGAGCGGGTTCGGCCTGACGGTGGTTGACCATTGCGAAGACCGTTCGCTCGTAGCAGGCGGCGTGATGCACGAGGGGCGCTGGTCGCTGCTGTTGGGTTTGCGCGGTATGCCTGCGGCGGCCGAAGAGTTGGATGCTGTGCGTGATTGCGCGCTCGCGGAGTTGACGGGAGCGCGCGTGCACCTGGCCCACGTCTCAACAAAGGGAGCGCTCGCGGCCGTGCGCAGGGCCAAAGAGCGCGGCATCAGTGTGACGTGTGAAGTCGCGCCGCATCACTGGTCTTTGACGGACGCCGACGTTGAAGGCTACGACACGAACATGAAGATGAGCCCGCCGCTCAGAAGCAGCGAACACGTCGAAGCGATTATGGAAGCCCTGAGCGATGGAACGATTGACGCGATTGCGACAGACCACGCGCCGCATCATCGCGACGAAAAGGATCTGGAATTCGACAACGCGCCCTTCGGCATCACAGGATTGGAAACAGCCGTCGGCCTTGCGCTCGACCGTCTGGTGCATACGGGCACGATCAATCTGGAACGACTCGTCAAGTTGTGCTCCGTCAATCCGGCGCGAATATTTAATCTTGAGAATCGCGGCACTTTACGCAAAGGAGCCTGGGGCGATGTGACGATTCTTGACCCTGATTTGTTGTGGACGTTTGACGCGGCGCAGTCTAAATCGAAAAGCCGCAACACGCCCTTCGACCAGTGGCGACTGCGCGGCGCGGCGGTCGCCACAATCGTCGCCGGCCGCATTCTCTACCGCCATCCCGAACTCGAACGCCTCACCGCGGAGAAACAGAGCGAAGCAACCCTCAAGTAGCTGCTCGTGAGTAGGCGCAGCTTACCCGCGTCGAGCAAGCAGCCTGCAAACTCATCATAAACAAGCATGAAAGGGATGCTATCGAACGGTCGGGTTCAAATGGCTGTTAGATGTAGTGTTGCTACAGATGCCTTTGCAACTGATAAGAGTTAGAAGTGTAAGCTCTTCAGCGCAAAGACTAGAAACGTAACAAGTGCAACGGGAATAGCAATGTCTAGACATGCGAGCACGATGGAGAGCCACATCGCAGGCTGCGAAAACGTGATTCTCTGTTTGACGCGTAAGACGATTAAGGCAATCAGGGCTATCACGCCAACCAGAACGGAAAGCGCGAGGACCGTCACCCATGCCTCAGAAAGTAGAGGTATGGGCAGGTTGACCATGCCCGCTAAGATAAGCAGGAGCAGCAACAATAGAGGCGCAGCCGTTATCCAGAGCCATGTTTTTGGGGCCGGTGGTGTTGTCATTTCATTCCCCTTCCGAAGCAGTAGGTGGCGGAATTGAGCCGCCAGCAATCAAAGGGTAGCGAGGCCAACAGAAGTCTCGTGAGTTAAAGCGAGGGTAAGAAAAGCGAGGGTAAGATATGAGCGTCAGGTAGAAATGTCAATGCAGATAACACGAAGGCGAGGGATTAGTAATGTCATTGAACGGCCGGGTTGAAATAGTTGTTAGGCTCACTCTTCAGCCGCGATGCGCTTTACGCCTCCGCCTTATTCGTGCAGCCGCTCCGGCCAAGCCCGTTCCGAGCAGGAGAAGGGTTGCCGGTTCAGGTACAGGGATAACCCTGTTGACCATAAATGATGCTGTGTAGCTGTCAACCACTTGTCCGTTGATGTCGCGGATGATGATGTGAATATTTCCAGAGAAAGCGAGCGAGAAGGGAGTGCCTTCGTAGTAGCCGCCCGTAAACGGTGCGCTGATACCGTAGCCGTCAGTCGGCCCGTGAGAACCGATGCTGTTGGGCATATTGTATGGCGGAGGGTTGGGCGAGTTGCCTCCTGTTTGCTCAAAGCTGACGTGCAGCGTTTCGGAGCGTGGGCCTGTGATTCCTGAAATATAGATACGGAACGCGACGTAGGAAGTTTGCTCCGGCCCGTAGCCGATGAGCGGGCCTGTGAAGCTGAAGAGGTGATTCGGGTTCGAGGCCAGATCAAAATACCGCAACTCACCCGTGTTGAGATTATAGAAGCCGCCTTCGACGCCCGTGATGACGAGCGGGTCAGCCTTGGCTGCCCCGGCCCCGAAGAAAAAGAGGAAGAGAAGAGAGAGCGTCGCGATAATGTTGCGGCTGAACCGACGGGGACACCGTGCCTGAGGGGATAATCTGGCGAGTTGCTGCATGAAAAACCTCTTGCTCATTTTTATCGGAGCAGAACTGTTGGGAAATTTAATCAGGAGCGGCATGCTTCAGGACAGACTGTTGTGAGTCTCCACTTTCGAGCGCTCAACGACCAGACATTACAAGAACACTGGCGATGAGTCAATATTCTTCAGGATGAAGAAATAAAGAACTATCGCCAGTTTCCATAACAAATGCTTACTAAATCAGTTTGCGATTCATCAGGGTCTCTTTTTTCCGCCCAGGCCGGAGCCGAGCAACAGTCCGGCAGCGAAACTAATTGAAGAGATGAGGACGACGCCGATGATTTGCTCTCTGGTTCGCGGCAGCAGCCCGCCCGGCTTCGACAGTTGGCTCTTTATCCGCGCTATTTCGCTTTTGTAGAAGATGATGTTGTGCTCTGTCTCCGTCAAATCCTCTGCGAATTGGTCTTCCGGCGTGTCGTACTTGTCGGTCGTGGCTTTCAGTTCGTTGAGAAATGCATTGAGTTCCCTTAACTCCTGCTCGTATCTCTCCAGTTGGTCTTCAAGCTCCTCGCGGCTGACTCCCATGTTTCTTCTCCTTTTTAATTTGGTCTGTGAAAATCAAAGAGAGCTATAAATTGTGAAACTTCGCCAATACTAAATCAAACGCTCTTTAAGCATCTCGATTGGCTGCTGCCAGAGACATCTGCCAGCGCCACATAATCTAGCATACCTTTAGCAGCTTCAGCATTTTTGTGTGTCGCAGGCGGTCGAGGAAGGATGCGGACGCCCGGCTGTTCGTTTGTTGGACGATGGCGCAGAGATGATTAAGAAAGCGGTTCGGTTATGTGCATGAAACGCGGCGTCGCCCTGCGTACAAAAGAGAAACCCGCTGCGCTCTCCCCTTCGCAGCGGGTCTCTCTTACTGGTCGCTCGCTTACGTAGTGACAGGGGCGACCGAGCCTCGTTAGATTTTGGTTGGGAGCTTGCCCGCGCTCTCCCCTTCGCTTGCAAGCTCCCTCCGTACCGGCAACCCGTTCGGTTACCGATGTCGTTAAAACTTTACCTGACGTTCGCAGCGGGCAGCGAGACGCTCTGGTTGAGAACCACGCCAAACTCCGTGCCCGGCCTGACTTCCGCCTCTTTACCCTTCGAGAAGACCGCTCCGGCTGCTCCGAGTCCGCCGCCGACGATTGCGCCGATGCCTGCGCCCTTGCCGCCGCCTGCGATGGCTCCGATGAGCGCGCCCGTGGCTGCGCCGCCGCCTATGAAGACCACGTTACGCTTCGTCGAAGAACGACCCGTCACCTGTCCCTCATCATCGTAGTTGCTGTTCTGGCCCGTCACATCCGTTAAGGAGCCGTTGATGGCGCGCGCCGTGCCGTTGGGCAGTTGCAACGAGATAAACTCGACGCCGAGCGTGCCCGCTTTGCTTTTGCGCTGAGCGTGTTTGACAGCTGTGACGCGCCCTGTGATCGTGCTGCCCGCCGGAATCACTTCAATGCCGCCAGCGTAAACAGGGTCAACAACTGTCGTTCTGAAACGGTCGCCGATGCGTGCGTTGCCCGATGTGATTGTGTCTTCCATGCGCACGCGGATAATCTGATTGGCGCTCACCGTGTAATAACGTGCTGCTGGCGGCGCTACGGGCCGCGTGTACCTGCCGAGGCGCGGCCTGCGGCGTGTGGTGCGTCGTGTCTGCGAAAAAACCGGGATCACGCTGCCGGCCATCAATGCCAGCAATACTAGAAAACTCAACGCGCGTTGTGCCAGCCTGTTATGATTCTTCGTCATCAATCCTGCCTCCGAACTGTCAGCGCGCCGTTTGTTCCTTTGCTTGATACTGCCCCGACGCGTCGAACCGACAAATGCTTCAGCAATGACCGTGCCACTCTATTTGAAACCTTAGCGGCGCGTGCAAAGACGCGAAAAGTTGCGATTTAAAGAGGATTTCGCGGAACGCACGCATAGCCCAACTGAGGCTGCGTTAACCCATGTGCGCAAGCGTGTGGATGAGCTACACGATATGGTGTGAGCAGGCGCGGCGAGATTAGTTTACGTGGTTTTGAGTATCAAAGGGAAAATTATCAACTCAAAGGTTTGCTGCCCGCACAACGCTTCAAAAGCGGCAGCAGCTTCGGAAAGCATAAACCCTGAGGGCGAGGTGCGTAGTCGCGTATGCCGTTAAGCGCCGTGTAGGTCGAATGATAGCGTTCGTAAATGTCCTCAGACTTTACATCACCCCAACTGCCATCGGCGTTCTGCGCCGACAGCACAAACTCAGTGCCGCTGCTTATCAATGCGTCATCGTCGTTCAGGCCGAAGGATTTCAGGTTGTCCAGAAATTCTCCGGCCGTCTCAGGGTCTTTGAGCGCGATAAGCTCTTTGAGATGTCCGCAGAGATACGCAAACTCGTCGGGCAGCCAACGCGGGAAGAGACTATAAGCGCTGTAGCCGTTCAGCGTATAGACGACGTGTGTGACGGCATAGGCTGTCCAGTAGAATTCGTGATTCTTCCCGCCATCATAACCACGATAGGGACGCATGAAAGGCAGCCACGTAATCACGTCCCGGTAGCTCGCACCGAGCCTCACGCCGTAACGCTCGCCGACGTAGCTGGCGATGAGCGCATCAATCCAGACTCCATAACGGCCCAGCATCTTCAAGCCTTTCCGGCAGCCGCGACATCTCAAGCGGCCGCGCGGATTATCAGCGCCGCAGGCGCAATACTCAGGCACATTCTCCGGCGGCGATTCGAGCGTGGGCTCAAACCAGAAATAGTCTCGCGCAGTGAAGCATCTGGCCGCGCGGCGTAGTTGCGGCTTGAGAGACGGATCGCACACGCCCAGACAATCCGCGGCGAGACTGCCGAACACCAGTTGAAACACCTCTTCGGCATTCACGTCGGGCGGCACAAGCTTGTGCTCGCGCCGCCAATGGCGTGCGCGCTCGCGCCCCATCCGGCGTGCCGTCTTGCGCAACTTCACAGACTGCGATGTGCTTGAGATGCAGTGGAAGCAGAAGAGCAGGTCGTATCCGTAGCTCTCGAAGCTACCGGCGTCGCAGGCCGTGCGATAAAGAAACTCAAGCCCGCCGAGAACGGCCTGCTCTTTGTGCTTGCTCTCCGGCCGCTCGTGTTGACGCATGAGTGATAATCTCTCGAACAATCCGGCGCTATCGCTGCGGCAGAACTTGCGAGTTATCCTGCCTTAATTGTTCCAGCAATGGCATGACTTCAGGAAAGCTCAAGCCCTCGCCAGCGCTCCATGCATACTCGCTCAAGCCTGCGATGGCGTTCCACGTCGGATGATAGCGGTCGTAAACGTCCTTCGCTTTAACATCGCCCCAACTGCCGTCTGCGTTCTGATGCGAAAGATAGTATTCCATCCCGGCGCGGATAACGGGGTCGGCGTTGGTTAAGCCGAAGGCTCGCAGGGAGTCCATAAACTCTCCGAGCATGTCTGCGTCGTTATGCGTGATGGCCTCCCGCAGGTTGTCTTTAAGAAAGCTGTACTCCTGCGGCAGCCAAGCGGGCGAGAGCCTGTACAGGCTATAGTTGTTCAGCGTGTAGATGATGTGTGTGACGGCATAGACCGTATCGTAGAAGTCAGCGTTAGCTCCGTTCTCGTAGCCGCGATACGGGCGCAGAGAGGGCAGCCACTTGAGCACGTCCGCGTAATGCGCTCCAAGCTTAACGTTGTAATGGTCGCCGCTGTAGGCTGTAATCAAGGCATCGTACCAGACATCATAACGACTCCTCATCTTCAACGGTCTTTTACAGAGACGACACATCTTGCTTCCGCGTACGTGGGCTGTCTGGTCGTATTCGCATTCGGCTGGCACGTCCACTGGCGGCGGCTCCCTGAGCGGGTCGAAGAGAAGATAGTCACGCGCACTAAAGCGAGCGGCTGCGCTGCGTAGCTGTTCTTTCAACTTCTCGTCGCGAACGCCCAGGCCATCTGCGCCGTCGCTTCCGAAAACGAAATCCGCGATTGTCGTCGCATCGGCTTGAAGAGGCAACGAGCGATGCGTGCGTCGCCAGTAGCGAGCGCGCTCGTTGCCCATGCGGCGTGCCGTTTGTTTGAAGCTTTCATCCTGCAAGACCGTCGAGAGAGTGTAAAAGCACCACAAGTAATCACTTCCGTACTCCGCGAAGTTACGCGGATTGAGAGCCGTGCGGTAGATAAACTTCAGTCCGCGCGAGAGCGCCCGCGCGCGGTCAAGGTCTGTGAAACGAGCGCCGGGCCAGAGCGGTGTTCCGCGTCTACGCTGCCGGAGGATTGCGTCCTGCCTGCTGTGCGCGGTGCGAGTCGAGGAAAGAGAGAATCGTTCGGGGTTGGGAGCGGCCGGAGCAGCGAGCGCGAAAGGGACTATTTGAGAGGCGAGGATTATCAATAACCAAAGCTGCCTGCGGAGCATAGTGCGTCTACCAGCATTGAGCATTGACTGACCTCGAAAGGTTAGTGCCGAGGGCGGGACTCGAACCCGCACGGCCTTTCGGCCAACGGATTTTCTTACCACTACGGCTTTCGCCGCC
>DASVPO010000011.1:0-104189 GCA_036382855.1 Pyrinomonadaceae bacterium
AGCGTCACGACCGCGTCCTGCAAGCCCTCGGAGAGCTTGAGTATCACGTTCCCCGTGAAGCCGTCGGTGACTATCACGTCCACCTGCCCTGTGAACACGTCGCGCCCTTCGACGTTGCCGACGAAGTTGAGGCTCGTCAAATCGCGAAGGAGCGGAAAGGCTTCCTTCGTCAGGTCGTTGCCCTTGGCTTCCTCTTCGCCGATGCTCATCAATCCGACGGCCGGGCGAATCGTGTTCAGCACGGCGCGCGAGTATGCGTCGCCCATGATGGCAAACTGCGCCAGATGCAGCGCCTTACATTCGGCGTTTGCTCCGACATCGAGCAGCAACGTGGGCTTGCCCGTCTTGGTCGGAATCATCGCCGCCAGCGCCGGACGGTCAACGCCGGGCAGCATCCCTATAACCATCTTGGCCGTCACCATCACAGCGCCCGTATTGCCAGCCGAGATGAAGCCGTCGGCCCGCCCTTCCGTGACCAGCTTCGACCCGACTCTCAAAGAGCTACGCTTTTTACGACGAACAGCCGTCGCGACCGCTTCGTCCATCCCTATGACTTCCGCTGCCTCGACAAGTTCGATGCCGCGGTCGCCATCGCCTCGCCAACCGCAACGGCGCAACTCCGGCTCGACCTTCTCCGGCTGCCCGACGAGAATGACGCCGATGCCCAGGTCGCGCGCGGCGGCCAGCGCGCCATCAATCTCAGCGTGCGGCGCATGGTCTGAGCCCATCGCATCCACGACCACCTTGCCGGTCAGTTGCTGCCCTTGCTTCATAAAAAAAGTGATGAGTGATGAGTGATGAGCGATGAGCGAAAAGCAGTTGGGTTTCTACTCATCACTCATCACTCATTACTCATCACTTCTTTTCTTACGCTTCCTGCTCGACCTGCACTACTTCGCGGCCTTTGTAATAGCCACACTTGGGGCAGACGCGATGCGGCATCCGTGGCTCCTGGCAATTCGGGCAGACGGATGTCTGCGGCGCTCTGAGCGCATCATGTGCGCGGCGCTTGCGCGTACGCGCTTTGGAATGACGGCGTTTTGGATTCGGCATAATAACTCCTCAAAATAGTAAAATCTAAAATTGCAAATCTTTCAGTGCGGACCAGCGCGGGTCTGCGTCCTTCTCCTCGCAGGCGCAAGGGCTTACGTTCCGATTGTTGCCGCAGACGGGGCAGAGTCCTTTACACTCTTCGCTGCACAGCGCACGCGCCGGAAGCGCTAACAATATCTGCTCGCGGACAATCTCATCCACGTCAATCGAGTCGCCTTCATAAACGGAGACCAGCAAATCATCTGCCTGCAACTCCGCCGTCTCGTTTGACTCATAATCGGAGGCGGGGATGTAGGTCACGTCAAAATCCGTTTCAATCGGAAACTCAAGAGACTTCAGGCAGCGGTCGCAGTCAACTCCGGCGCGGGCCGTCAGTGTGCCGCGCAGTCGCACCTCATCGCCTTTGCGGCTTGCGCTTCCGCGAATCTGCGGCGCTTCAATCAAACGAGCGTTCTCTTCATCAAGAATCAACTCTTCGGGCGCATACGTGTGTGCGAATGGTTTCGCGCCGCCTTCCAGTTGCTCTATTTCAATTCGCATCACACCCTCTGTCAGCAAAGCCGCGTCTTAAGCCCCGGCACACAAAAGCGTTAATTATAGCGGCCAGAACGGCTGTGTCAACGCGGGAGAGTGCAAAATCCTAATGCTGGCCCGCTTTGACGGCGCTCAAGGCGTCTGCACGAATCACGGCCGCAAGCCTCTGGTCGCCGCCCATCAAAAGCTTTTGCCCCGTGTGCCGCGCCGCATAAAACACCAGCGGGCTGGCCGGAATATCGCCCGAACGCGCCAGCCTGCGCAACGTCTTCTGCCTGTAACGCGGGTCATCCGCATCAAGGGCGCGGGCTGCCGCAAACGCCTCGTCGGCACGTTCTCCCTCGCCCGCGCGCAGGTGAACAAGCCCCAGCATATAAAAGGCTTCGGCATACTGCCCATCAAGCTCTATGGCCTTCAGCAGGTGGCGCGTCGCAAGGCGGTCGCGATTCATCTGGTAATAAACGCAGCCTATGACGTAATGAGCCTCAGGCGATGGACGCGCCTTGAGCGCACGCTTGAATTCGGCCAGAGCGCCGGACCATTTCTGCTCCGTCGCCAGCAACAGCCCCAATCCATAATAGGCTGCGCTGGACAGAGGGCCGTGACGCGACGCTTCGTTCAACAGTTTTCTGGCAAGCTCCGCTTCGCCGTTATCCGCGTAAGCAAGACCAAGCAGCAACGGGACGCCTTCGGCCTCCGGGGCCAGATTGTAGGCTCTTTGCAGATAAGCTATCACCAGCGGCATCTTCCCGACTTCGAAATAGTAGCGCCCTATAAAGCTGAACAGGGCCGCGTTGTTCGGAGACATGGCGGCGGCGCGTTCAAGCGAGCGTATGCCGCGCACAGCGTCTCCCTGTTCGAGAAAACTGATAGCCACGTCAACGAACCTGCTGAAGACAGCCACATCAGGCCCCTGATAAGCTTCCATCAACTGCTCACGCAGTTGCTCCTGCTGCTTATCCTTACGCTCCTGCGCGCGCGCGTCGTCCTCGCAGCGCTCGCGCCACAAAGCATAGACGGCCTCCGCGTTAACCGTTCCGGCTTCACCTAAAGCGCCGATGAGCGTTTGAATCAGCGTGTGGTCGAAATAGGTGTTGCGCGCATGCTTGAGCACGAGACCGAGGCTCTGTTCGAGCTTGGAGGCCAGACGGCTGAGACGGTTTTCCAGCGCCGAGACGCGTTCCAGCAAATGCTCTTCATGCGAGGTATCAAAACTACCGGCGTCGAAGCGCGCCGTCGGCGGCTCGACGACCAGCATCAGCCGCGTCCCGCATCGCGCACAATGCTCCGCCCCGAGCGGATTCGCGCCCAGACATTTTTGACAGTAATGAACCACGCGACGCATATTCAACTTCTTCATACAGCCTTTGAGCGCTTCTGTTTTTCTTTAGTTGCGCCTCCAGCGTGAACTGCTTTTCCGGCAGAGGCGCAAAGAAAAAACGTAAGCCGCGAAAGGCTTAGTTTAGGTTTTGAAACGCGCTTTTAGTATTCGTAAAAACCGCGCCCTGTTTTGCGGCCGAGCCAGCCCGCGTCAACGTAGCGCTTGAGCAACGGGCACGCCCTGTATTTCGAATCGCCGAGGCCGTCGTGCAGGACGTTCATAATCGCCAGACAAACGTCCAGGCCGATGAGGTCTGCGAGCGCGAGCGGCCCCATCGGATGATTCATGCCGAGTTTCATAATGCCGTCAATACTCTCGCGCGTCGCAACACCTTCGTAGAGCGCGAAGATGGCCTCGTTAATCATCGGCATCAGGACGCGATTGGAGACGAAGCCCGGCATGTCGTTGCATTCGAGCGGCGTCTTCCCAAGCTTCTCCGTCAACTCACGCACAGACTGATACGTCTCATCGGAAGTCGCCATGCCGCGTATGATTTCGACGAGCTTCATCACGGGCACTGGATTCATAAAGTGCATGCCGATAACCTTGTCGGGTCTTCTGGTGGCCGCGCCGAGTTTTGTAATCGAGATGGAGGAAGTATTGGAAGCGAGAATCGTTTGCGGCTGGGCGAGTTCATCGAGCGCGCTGAAGATTTCCGTCTTGACTTTAACGTCTTCCGTCACGGCTTCGACAATCAACTCTGCATCACGGAGAGCATCGAGTTCGGTCGTCGTGCGAATACGACTGATGATAGCCTGCTTCTCTTCCTCCTTCAGACGCTCCTTGTCAACGTCGCGTTGAAGGCTCTTGTCCACGGCGCTCATGCCGCGCTGCAAAAATTCCTCCTTGATGTCGCGCAGCAAGACCGTGTATCCGGCGCGCGCAGCTACCTGCGCGATGCCGTTTCCCATCGTTCCAGCCCCAATGACTCCTATGATTCCGCTCAAAGACGATTATCTCCCAACTATTGATTAACGCCAGTCGCGCATCTGCGGCGGTCGTGGCATGCGCTCGTGTTGATTGTACGGGTCGCCGCTGGCCCAGTTATCTTCGGTCGCGCTCGGCAGTATGCTGTAATTAGACGGCGACCATCCACCACCGCTGTCCGCGTAAAACTCTTTACCAGTGTTGCTTGATATGAACCAGAGCGTATAGACGCTGAGCGCTGTGCCGTAAGGAAAAACTAACAGCGACGGAAGCGCCGCGACGGTTGCCGCGACGCGCGCCCATCGTTTCCGCGTCAAAAGCGCGTAACCAGCGATGAGCGACGGCAATGCAAGCATCAACCCGCCTCCCAGGATGATGAGCATGATGAACCACATCGTGCTGATAATTGTCGAGTCCGGGATTGGCAGGCTCAGGAAAAAGTTAAACATGATGAAGAACAGGAGCAGCATCAGCAGGTGAAGCCCGCCGTAGCCCAGATGCGCGAGGCCCAACACTTTGTTGTGCTCTTGTGCTGTCATCCTGTCCTGCAACTCTCTTTAACGTTCGACTGCCATCGCGACTGCGTTTCCACCGCCTAGACAGAGCGCCGCCAGACCACGACGCGCGCCACGTCGTTTCATCTCGTAGAGCATCGTCGTCAACAGTCGCGAGCCGGATTGTCCGATAGCATGGCCGAGCGCGACCGCGCCGCCGTTGACGTTGACCTTTTCAGGGTCAAGCTCAAGCTCCTTCATAATCGCTATCGCCTGCACGGAGAAGGCTTCGTTGAGTTCAATCAAATCAACTTCGCTGAGCGACCATCCCGCTTTTTTCAGGACTTTGCGAATCGCTTCGACGGGAGCCATCATCACCAGTTCCGGCTCGATGCCTGATGTCGCCTGCGCTGCGATGCGCGCCATCGGCTCGACGCCAAGCGCGCGTGCGCGTTCAAGCGATGTGACGACGAGAGCCGAAGCTCCGTCGTTGACGCCGGGAGCGTTGCCTGCCGTCACCGTGCCGCCTTCCTTCTTAAAAGCGGGCTTGAGCTTCGCTAAGGCATCGAGCGAAGTGTCCTCACGGACGGATTCGTCCGCGTCAAGAATGACGGGAGCGCCTTTCTTCTGCGGTATCTCGACGGGCAGAATCTCATCCTTAAACTTTCCGGCTTTAATTGCTGCCGCCGCCTTGCGATGAGAGTTGAGCGCATACTCGTCCTGCTCTGCGCGCGTCACGTTGTAACGCGTGGCGACGACTTCCCCCGTGTTTCCCATGTGATAATTCTCGAAGGCACACCAGAGTCCGTCGTTAATCATCGCGTCAACCAAGACGCCGTTGCCGAGGCGATAGCCCTCGCGCGCCTTCGGTATCAGGTAGGGTGCGCCAGACATTGACTCCATTCCGCCCGCTACCACGATTTCCGCGTCGTCAAGCTGAATGGCCTGCGATGCCATCATCACGGCCTTTAGCCCAGAGCCGCAGACCTTGTTAATCGTCACGGCCGAGACGCCGAAGGGAATGCCGCCATGAAGCGCAGCCTGCCTCGCAGGGTTCTGTCCGAGTCCTGCCTGTATGACGCAGCCCATAATCACTTCGTCAACATCTTCGGGAGCAACGCCCGCGCGCCTGACGCTCTCGCGCACGACCATCGCGCCCAACTCCGTCGCCTTAAAATCCTTCAACGCCCCTTGAAACTTCCCCGTAGGAGTTCGCACGGCGCTGATAATGACCGCTTCTTTTCTCTCTGACATGCCTTTAACCTCACAGCCTCTTTAAATCGTCAATAGTTAATAGCGAATGATAATAAACAGAATCCGCTTGCCTGGTTCACCATTTATCATTCGCTATTTACCGTTAACTATTTACCATTCACCAAAGCGTGTCAAGCAAGCAGTTGAAATGAGGGCGGCGGTTTGAAAGCAACCGAAGCGAGTGTTAGACTCTGGCCGTTTTTACGACTTGAAACTTTTGCGGTAATCCTGACATGCAAGCGCTCATTCTCGCGGGCGGCAAAGGCACGCGCCTGCGCCCGCTGACGGTTTACACACCGAAACCCATCGTTCCCATCTGCAACCGTCCGTTCCTGCTCTACCAGATAGACACGCTGAAACGCGCAGGCATCACGGACATCACCCTTTCGCTTTCATACCAGCCGCACAAAATCGAGCAGCAGCTCGGCGACGGCGCAGACTTCGGCGTCCACTTGCGCTACACGGTCGAGCCACAGCCGATGGGAACAGCCGGTGCTTACAAGTATGCGGAGGATTTGATACGCGAGCCGACCGTCGTCTTCAACGGCGATATTCTGACCGACTTAGACCTCAAAGCCGTCATCCGTGAACACAACGACAGGCAGGCGACGGCCACCATCGTCTTAACGCCGGTCGAGAATCCGAGCGCTTACGGTCTTGTTGAAACCGAAAGTGATGGCCGCGTCAGAAGATTCTTGGAGAAGCCGAAGGCCGAAGAGATTACCGTCAACACCATCAACGCCGGAACATACATTCTTGAGCCGCGCGTGCTCGATTATATTCCAGTTGGCGAAAACCACTCGTTTGAGTACGGCCTGTTCCCGACGCTCCTGATGCGCAAAGAGCCTTTCTTCGCACACATTCCACAGCGCACCTACTGGATGGACATCGGCACGCCCGCGCGCTACTTGCAAACGCATCAAGACCTGCTTGCCGACCGCGTCGCACGCATCCACATCAAAGACCGTCGCGGACAATTCGACGAAGCGACCATCGCGTTGATTGACGACCTCTCGATGATTGGCGACGGCTGCACCTTGAAGCCCGGCGCTGAAATCATCAATTCCGTGCTCGGCCCTAATTGCTACATAGAGGAGAAGGCACGCATCGAAAACTCCGTTATCTGGGCCCACACGCGCGTCGGCGCGGGCGCGCAGATTTTCGGCGCAATCGTCGGACGCGGCTGCCACATCGGCCGCGCTGCGCAGGTCGGCCCCGGCACAGTGCTCGGAGACAAGGCTTCGCTAACGGACTACACTCTGACCGGCGGCACGCGTTAATCAATCACGCGTTTGCGGACAAGGACTTGACGCGGCTTTAAAACTCACTTCGGGGAAGCGGCAGGAGTCGCATTGCTTTGGCGTAGATTAACCCGCTCGCCTTCAGCAAACATGGCGAAGAATGTAAGCGCCAACACAGCGACTATCGCAAGCAGTATGAAGACGATAATATTGATGACGACTTTTAGCTTCTTTGTGTTCACTGCACAGAAAAGTTCAGTCCAACGCCCGACTCGGACATAAAACACATCACGCAGCACAAGTTATAATAAAGTGTTTGATAAAGCACGTCGTTGCAGCAAACTCAAAGGGAGGTTTTCGTTATGGGGTTAATCCTGATTATCATCCTCGTGATTTTACTGCTGGGCGCTATCCCCTCCTGGCCTTACAGCCGTAACTGGGGATATGGGCCAAGCGGCGGCCTCGGATTGATTCTCCTCATCATTATCATTCTGGTGCTGCTGAAGTACATCTGAGCGGTTGAACGGGCGCGTCTCTTTCTCTCTAACCGAACGCGGCCGTAAGCGGCGGGCGGTGAATTCTTAGTGCGCCCTCTGCCCTTGCGTCTTTCGCTCGCCACGAAATCCTGTAGCACACTCAAAACGATTTTTCGGAAGATGAACGATGCCGGAATTGCCTGAAGTCGAACTCGTCGCACGCGCCCTCTCAAAGCTCATCAAGCGACGGCGGATTCTCGCCGCAGAGTTGTTGCGTGCGGGCCTTGCGCCGGAGACAGCGCCGTCGCGCTTTGCGCGTCTGCTGCGCGGCAGGCGTGTCGAGTCAATCGCGCGGCGCGGCAAACACATCCTCATCCGTCTGGAAGGTGCGCTCGTGCTCGTTGTACACCTACGCATGACCGGCAGGTTTCTCTACCTTCCGCCCGGAGTCGCCTTGCCGAAGCACACACACGCCGTCTTTCATCTTGACAACGGGCGGCGGCTCGTCTTCACAGACCAGCGCCACTTCGCAATGATGAAACTGATTCAAGAGGCCGATCTGAGCGGCACAAAAGAACTGCGCGCTCTTGCTCCCGAACCCTTCTCCGACGACTTTACAGTTGACTATCTACACTCCGCCCTTCTGCGCTCGCGCCGGACGCTGAAGGAAACACTGCTGGACCAACGGCGCGTCGTCGGTCTCGGAAATATTTACGCCGCCGAAGCGATGCACATCGCACGCATTAATCCCTTCGCAACAGCCAACGCGCTCTCGCGCCGTCGCATAGGCCCGCTGCACAAAGCCATTCTCGCTGTCCTCTCCGAAGCAATCGCACACGGCTCGACCATGAACGTTAACCCGGAAGACATCGAAGGCAGCTACTACAGCGGCGGCTACGAAGGCCACTGGCGTGTCTACGACCGCGAAGGCGAGCCCTGCCCCGCCTGCCGCACACTAGTGCGCCGCATCATGCACGCAGGGCGCTCGACCTTCTTCTGCCCGCGTTGCCAGCGTCGTTAACAACGGCCCGACACTCTTTTCTCGTTAAGTATAATTAAGCTGACTGAGCGAGCAGCGCATGGACAGCGATGCCTATCAGGTAAGCTCCAAGATAAATCCCGGCGAAAGCGAGAATCGTTAAAAGGGCCTTGATGCCGCGCGTCTTAAACAAATAATAGGGCATGATAAAGGGCCAAGCGATATAGAGAAACAGTCCCATATCATAGACCCATTTAATCTGATGCCGGTGGTTATCCTTTTGCAGCCACCAGCCGATGCCCCATACAAGTCCGAGACGCACCAGCAGGATAAACTCGGGAGGCAGTTCGAGGCCGCGCGAAACGTAGAGAGCGGTGACGATTTGTGAGATGACCAGAAGAATACACAGCAACGCGGCCGGCGTGCTGAGTTGTGAGAGAAATTTCATCATCCGTTATCCTTTGCGCTTGAGAAAGACGAAAACGCCAGACAGGATTATCGAGTAAGCCCAAGCATTTTAACATGACTGGTTGACAACACAACTCGCTCATGCGTTATCAGCGCAGGAGTCTGCACGCTGGCTTTCGGAATCCTGGCGCTTGACAGAATCTTAAGAGCGGCGTATAAGCGCGGTTGGAAAAGCGTGGTGAGTTAAGGCGACTTGCGGCCACGTTAAATAACCCGCTAAACAGCTCGGCTCGGCCCCGGCAAAAGGTGGCCCCGCAACTTCAAGCTTTCTCGAAGTCCCGCGTTGTTTGGCGCGGGACTTTTGTTTGATAAGCAGACGATGCGGCAGCAAGCATTTTATAAAGAGACGCTGCCCTTCGCCCGCTGCCCGGCTGCGCTTATGGAAAACTTCAGAGACTTACTCGAACGCGACGCCATACACGTCTTCGACGGTGCGATGGGCACGATGCTCTACGCCAAAGGCGTCTACATTAATCGCTCCTACGATGAGTTGAATTTAACGAACCCGGACCTTGTGCGCGAGGTACACGAGGAGTATGTGCGCGCAGGGGCGGACATCATCGAGACCAACACGTTTGGCGCGACGGCTCATCACCTGAAGCAGTACGGTCTGGAAGGAAGCCTGCGCCTGATTAATGTCGCAGCCGCCCGCCTCGCGCGAGAGGCTGCCTGCGAGCGATGTCATGTGGCGGGCGCTATCGGGCCACTGGGCCTACGCATAGAGCCTTACGGCCCGACCTCTTTTGAGGAGGCCAAAGATTTATTCAAGGAACAGGTCTCTGCGCTCCTTGAAGGCGGCGTTGACCTCTTCGTCTTGGAAACCTTTTCGGACATCTCCGAGATGCGGCAGGCTTTGCGGGCCGTGCGTGAGTTGTGCGACCTGCCCGTCGTCTCGCAGATGACCATTCTGCCAGACGGCAATACATCGTTTGGCACAACGCCCGAAGTCTTCACCGCGCGCCTCGACGAATGGGGCGCAGACGTTATAGGGCTTAACTGCGGCGTCGGCCCTGCCATCCTTCTGACCGCCATCGAGAAGATGCGGACGGTGACGAACAAGAAGCTCTCCGTCCAGCCCAACGCCGGTCTGCCGCGCGACGTGCAGGGTCGCCAGTTCTACATGTGCTCGCCGGAGTATATGGCGAAGTTTGCGAAGCGATTGATTCAGGCGGGAGCAAAGTTTATCGGCGGCTGCTGCGGCACAACGCCTGCGCACATCAAGCTCATCTCGGATGCCGTGCGCGCGGCCAGCCCGCGCAAGCAGCGCGTCGTGGTGCGCGAATCGGCCTCCGCGCGCATTGAAGAATTAACACCGGCAGACATCAAGGTTGTTCCGGCCGTAGAGCGTTCCAACTGGTCGCGTAAGATAACGAACGGCGAGTTTGTGACGACCGTCGAAGTCCTGCCGCCCAAAGGTTGTGACGCGAAGAAGACGCTCGAACAAATCAAGCTCTTAAAGCAGGCGGGAGTTGACGGCGTTAACATTCCAGACGGCCCGCGCGCACAGACGCGCATGAGCGCGCAGGCCACGGCGCTGCTGGTCGAACGCGAGATAGGGATGGAGTCAGTCCTCCATTATTGTTGTCGCGACCGCAATCTTCTGGGGATGATGTCAGACCTCTTAGGCGCTGCGGCTCTGGGCTTGCGCAACTTGCTGCTCATCACAGGCGACCCGCCGAAGATGGGCCCATACCCGGACGCAACGGCAGTCTTCGACATTGATTCCATCGGCCTGACCAACATGGTCAACAAGCTCAACCACGGGCTTGACCTCGGCAACAATCCGATTGGACAGCCAACTGCCTTCTGCATCGGCGTCGGCGTCAACCCCGGCGCGATTAATATAGACGAAGAGATAAAGCGCTTCGAGTATAAGGTCGAGGCCGGAGCGCAGTACGCCATTACGCAGCCCGTCTTCGATACAGAGCAACTGCGCGAATTCCTCAAGCGCATAGAGCACGTACGCATCCCCATCGTCGCGGGCATCTGGCCGCTCGTCTCCTACCGCAACGCGGAGTTTCTGCACAACGAAGTGCCCGGTGTGCGTGTCACGCAATCCATCATGGAGCGTATGCGCGTCGCTTCCGACAAGAGCAAGGAAGCAGGGCGCGATGAGGGCTTGAAGATTGCGCGCGAATCGCTCATCGAAGTGCGCGACCTGATACAGGGCGTGCAGGTATCTGCGCCCTTCAACAACGTACGCTACGCGCTCGAAGTCTTCGAAGCGTTAGACGAATTCAAATCTCATGCAGGGTCGGCAGCACATTAGAATAAGTACACTTAAGTTGGGGTTCTCTTTGACTTTCATCCATCCGAGACGATGTGATGCATCACGAGTTCCAGTTCTGGATACTTAAATTGATACCCCGCCTCTTTTAGTCTCAAAGGCACGACGCGCGTGCTTGAGAGCAGGAGCGCGTCTGCGACTTCGCCGAAGGCGAGGCGCGCTGCAAACTCTGGAACGGAGAAGATGGTCGGGCGCGAGAGCACGCGGCCGAGGGTCTTCGTGAATTCGAGATTGGTGACGGGCTGCGGGGAGACTACGTTGACAGGCCCGCGCAAGGTTTCTGTTTCAAGCGCGAAGAGGATTGCGCCCACCGCGTCGTCAATCCCAATCCAACTCATGTACTGCCTGCCGCTGCCGATTTTTCCGCCGACGCCGAGCTTGAAAGGAGTCAGCATCTTTTTCAACGCTCCGCCTTCTGCGCTGAGGATGACGCCGAATCTCAAGTTGACGACCCTCATGCCGCTCTGCGCGGCGGGCTGTGTCGCCAGTTCCCACTCTCGGCAGACTTCCGCTAAAAAATCTTTGCCCGACGCGCTCTGCTCGGTTAAGAGTTCGTCGCCGCGGTCGCCGTAGAAGCCTGTGGCCGAAGCGCTCAACAGCGTGTGCGGCTTCTGTTCCAACCCGGCCAGCGTCTCGCTCAAAAGGCGCGTTCCCTTCACACGGCTCTCGCGTATGCGTCGCTTCTTCTCGTCAGTCCAGCGGCCCTCCGCTATGTTTTCGCCCGCTAAGTGAATCGCAGCCTCCATGCCTTCGAGGCTTGCTGCGTCAATCGTTCCCTCAGACGGATTCCAGTTGATTCCGTTGGCGGCCCTGTCGGCTGCTGAACGCACAAGCCTGTAGACTTCATGGCCCGCCGCCTTGAGCGCCGGAAGCAGCGCCGTGCCGACGAGTCCTGAAGCCCCGGTCACTAGAATTTTCATGCAGCCCTCCTCATCAAGCCACGCACGATAGCAAATCCGCTAAAATTTATCATGCCTTTTATCGCGATTTTATCTGGCTTTTCTTCTGTAATGATTCATACACTCTTTTCTTTTCCGCCGAAGGGTGCGTACAATGGCGGCTCGTCGGTAAACGTAGAGTTCGGATGCGGCGCGGGCTTTCTCCCTTCCCGCTTGCTTTCGGACGGCAAACAAATCTAGCGCGTCCCTTTATTAATCGTTCGCTTCTGTTTTTAAACTCGCGGCCGGAAACTCTTTTCAGGTCGCCCTCGCCGCACCCGCCGCCGCTAATGGTTGGTGCGTTAAGGAATGGAGCCGCCCGGAGTGGTTCGACTTCGCCCCTCGTTTATCTTCCTGTTGCTATTGCTGGCTCTCTGTCTCGTCAGCCTGCGCTCCGGCCTCTCGCAGTCAAACGCGATCCGTCGTGTCACGAACACGACAGAAGACGGCATCAACATCAACCCGTCTTTGAGCGGCGACGGACGCCGTATCGCTTTTGAATCCACGAAAGACATCGCAGGCGCTGGCGGCGCTATCTCCTTCCGCGCCATTCGCGCAGACATCAGCGGCGACCCCGTCGCTTTCATGCAACTCGGCGCAACGCGCTCGCCCGCGCCCGGTATCTCGCAGGACGGCTCGCGCATCGCCTTCGCCTCGAAAGATAATCCGCTCGGCACAAACTCCGACTTCAATTCCGAAATCTTCTACTTCGACGGCTCAACGCTCCGTCAAATTACAAACACATCGCCCGGAGATGTCAGCCTGCGTGCGCGCAACGGCAGCTTCCTGCCCTCGCTTTCCGACGACGGACGCTTCATAGCCTTCTCTTCAAATCGCGACCTTGCCAACTCAAACGCCGACGCCAATCTCGAAATCTTCATCTACGACATCACGACGCAATCCTTCTCTCAATTGACGAGCACCGTCGGCATCAACGGTTCGACCGACGCGAAGATTAGCGGCAACGGCTTGATGGTCGCCTACATCAGGGACAACAACGTCAGCCCCGGCACTGGCCCACGCGACCTTCTGCTTCAACCGCGCACGGGCGGCCCTTCACGCACAATCGCCACGGGCGTCGGCAATCTTCTCTTAACCTACGGCCGCGCCATCAGCGACGACGGAACGCGCGTCGTCTACGCAGGGGATTCCGTTCCCGGCACAAGTCAGGTCTTCTTCTTCGACGGGCGCGGTAACACTACGCGGCAGATAACAACCTTAGCAGCGCCCCTGAGCAGCGCGCCCGACGTGCCGCTGCATCCGACCATCAGCGGCGACGGCTCGCGCATCGCCTTCGCCACGCGCCGCGTCGTCATTCCCGGCTTCAACAACCTCAGCACAGACCGCACCATAGAGCTTTACACTTTCGACGTTCCGACAGGGCAGTTTGCGCACGTCACGGATGTTCCTGCGGATCGCGATGCCGACGGCTACAACGGCTCTAATCTGGTTACAGAAGTCGTCTCATCCTTAAACGACGACGGCACAATCGTCGCGTTCAACTACCCGCGTCTGCTCTCCGGCCCTGTCTCGGACAGCGATGTCGAAAACAATTCCGAAATCTATGTAACGGCCACAACGCCCCGCCCGCAGTTCGGAACGCTCGTCGTTCTCAACGGCGCTTCCTTCGGCAATGAGCCTGCGACGACCGAGGCTGTTGCGCCTGACAGCATAGCCGTCGCACAGGGCGGTGCTCTCGCCAATACGACCATACAGGCAGAGCGCCAGCCCGACGGGACTTTCCCGCGCAACGTCGGCGGAACAACCGTCACGGTCAACGGCCGCCCCGCGCAAATCTTCTTCGTCTCGCCCAGTCAGGTCAACTTCCTCGTGCCGCCCGAAACAGAAATCGGGACGGCCGAAGTCGTCGTCACCAACCCGGACGGTTTTCAATCGCGCGGCACTGTGGCCGTTCTGCGCGCCGCTCCCGGCATCTTCACCTATAGCGGCGACGGTCGCGGCGAAGGCGTCATCCTAGACGCCAGCACGCTGCAACCCGGCCCCTTCGACCCGACGAGCGGCAACCTGCGTTTAATCATCTTCTCGACGGGCGTGCGCAATGCCTCGCAGGTCACTGTGACAATCGGAGGCAGGCAAGCGACGCTTGAGTCCGTCATGGCGTCGCCGGACATGCCGGGCCTCGATGAGGTTCACGTTCTAGTCCCTTCAGACTTGCGCGGCGCTGGTCAGGTTGACGTTATCATTCGCGCAGACGGGCGCGACAGCAACCCCGTGCAGGTGACGTTCACGGGCGAAGCGCGCCGCGACATCGTTATCAACGAAGTGCTCGCCGACCCGCCCGACGGCGCGGCTGGCGACGCCAATCACGACGGAGTTCGCAGCGGCACGGACGATGAGTTTGTCGAACTCGTCAACGCTTCCGGCCACGACATAGACATCAGCGGCTACCAACTCTTCTCGCGCAGCAACACGGCGACCAACGACACGCTGCGCCACACCTTTGCCGCAGGCACTATCTTCCCCGCAGGCACGGCCATCGTCGTCTTCGGTGGCGGCAATTTCAATCCGAACGACCCGATCTTCGGCAACGCGCTCGTCGTCAAAGCTTCTACGGGCGGGCTTTCCCTGACCAACGCGGGCGGCGTTGTCACTTTGAAAGAGCCGGGCGGCGCGCTCGTTCAATTCTTCTCCTACGGCGGCTCGACCGGCCTCAACGGGGATGCCAATCAATCGCTGACGCGCTCTCCAGATGCCGGAGACAATTCGCCCGGCGGCAACTTTATTCTGCATACGACCGCTCCCAACAGCGGCGGTCGCGCCTTCAGCCCCGGCACGCGCGTCAACGGCACGCCCTTCGCCGCGCGCACCATCGGCTTCATTATCGTTTCGCCCTCTAACGCGACTATTAATGTCGGCGGGCAGCAACAGTTCACAGCCCGCGCCTTCGACCCGAACAACAACGAGATTCAGGGCGTCATCTTTACATGGACTTCGAGCAATACGACGGTTGCCACCGTTGACCAGAACGGTCTTGCCACTGGCCTTGCGCCCGGCACAACCGAGATACGCGCCTCCGCGCGCGGCGTCACATCAGGCCCTGCGACGCTCACGGTCAACGACGTGCAGCGCGTCCTGACGCGCATAGACGTTACGCCAACGTCCGCCACTATCCCCGTCGGAGGTTCGCAGCAGTTCACAGCCCGCGCCTTCGACCAGAACAACAACGAGATTACAGGCGTCACCTTCACATGGGCATCGAGCGACCCGAACGTCGCCACCGTTGACCAGAATGGCTTAGCGACCGGCATCGCTCCCGGCACGACCTTCATCACGGCTTCGTCCGGCAACGTGACCAGCAATCAGGCCACGCTCACGGTCGTCCCTGCCACCTTCGTCATCAACGAAGTCTTGGCAGATCCGCCCGGCAGCGCAGCCACAGATCTCGTTGGCGATGCAAACCACGACGGCGTGCGCTCTGCCAGCGACGACGAGTTTGTAGAGATGGTCAACTCTTCAGCCGCCACGCTCGACATCTCCGGCTGGACCATTCGTACGCGCGCCACGGGCGGCACGACTGAAACCATTCGTCACACGTTTACGTCCAACACAACAGTGGCCGCCGGAACGGCCGTCGTCGTCTTCGGCGGTGGCAATTTCGACACGGCCAATCCGCTCTTCGGCTGTGCGCGCGTTGTCAAGGCTTCGACGGGCGGGCTCTCGCTGACCAATAGCGGCCTGACCATCACCGTCCGCGACGCGGCAGGCAATCTCGTCACGCAGTTTACATACGGCGGCACAACCGGCCTCAGCGGCGACAACGACCAATCGCTGACACGCTCGCCCGACATCACAGGCAGCTTCGTCCAGCACACGACGGCCGCCGGAGCGCAGGGCCGTAGATTCTCGCCGGGCCTGCGTGTGGACGGCACACCCTTCGCCAATTGTCCCGGCCGCCTGACGAGCGTGACGATTACGCCAACGTCTTCGAGCGTCGCCGTCGGGCAGACAACACAATTCACAGCGCAAGCCTTCGACCAGTTCGGTCGCCCGCTGACGAACGTCACTATTACCTTCGCTTCAAGCGATACGAACGTCGCCACCGTTGACGCTGTGACGACAGACCCCGCGACCGGCATCGCCACCGCGACCGTCACGGGCCGCAACGTCGGCATAGCACAAATCACTGCCAGCGCGACCGACGGCACGACAACCGTAATGAGCACGCCCGCGACGCTCAACGTAACGGCCGTGCCCGTAAGCATCACGCGCGTCGAAGTCGCGCCGGCGAGCGCGACCATCAATCGCGGTCAAACTCAGCAGTTCACCGCAACTGCCTTCGATGCCAACAACCAGCCCGTGCCCGGCGTCACATTCACTTGGGCATCAAGCAACACGGCCGTCGCCACCGTTGACCAGAACGGGCTGGCAACCGGCGTCGGCATCGGCACAGTCAACATCACGGCCTCCACATCCGACGGCTCAGGCGGCACAGTCTCCGGGCAGGCGACCTTAACCGTGCGAGTCCCGCTCGTGATTAACGAACTGCTGGCAGATCCGCCTGGCAGCGCTGCGACAGACCTCGTTGGCGATGCCAATCGCGACGGCGTTCGCGATAGTGACGACGATGAATTCGTCGAACTGCTCAATAACTCGAACGCGCCGGTTGACATCTCCGGCGTCGTCATCGCAGACGCCACCAGCAACCGCTTCACCTTCCCCGCGAACACTATTCTTGCGGCGGGCCGCGCCGTCATCATCTTCGGCGGCGGCACTCCGCCCGCCAACGACCCGGCCTTCGGCGGCGCGCTCGTGTTTACGACCGGCACGCTCAGCCTCAACAACACGGCCGATACAGTGACCGTCAAATTGCCCGTCAGCGGCACGGACGTTGTTATCTCAACGCACACCTACGGGGCTGAAGCCAACAGCGACCAGTCGCTCACGCGCTCGCCCGACGCAGAGATCGGTTCAACCGGCGGCAACTTCGTGCAGCACACGACCGCAACCAACTCCGCTGGCCGCGTCTTCTCTCCCGGCACGCGCGCTGACGGCACGCCCTTCGGCTCGCCCGCCATCACGCGCATCGAGGTCACGCCTGCAACGGCCACGGTCAACGCCGGCGGCACACAGCTTTTCACCGCTCGCGCCTTCAGCAACGTGGGCGGCCCTGAAGTCGAAGTCTTGAACGTCTCGTTCATCTGGGATTCCAGCGACCCGACCAAAGCAACTGTTTCACCCACAACGGGCATGACAACGACGGCCACAGGCGTTGCCGCAGGCACGTCCACCATCCGCGCACGCGCAGGAGGACAGCAAGGCACTGCGACGTTGACAATCAACGCGCTGCCAACACTCTCTATCAACGATGTCTCCATGAATGAGGGCGATGCGGGGACGACCACGTTCACCTTCACGGTCAGCCTCTCAGCGCCAGCGCCCGCCGGTGGCGTCACCTTCGACATCAGTACGCAGGATGGAACGGCGACGACTGCCGACAACGACTACGTAGCCAGAAGCCTGACGGCGCAGACCATTCCCGCAGGGCAACAGACCTATACCTTCGACGTGACAGTCAACGGCGACACCAAAGTCGAAGCCAACGAAACGTTCTCCGTTAATGTGACCAACGTTAGCGGCGTCACGGTCAGCGATGGTCAGGGCATCGGCACAATCCAGAACGATGATGTCTCAACGCTACCAGCGCTCTCCATCAATGATGTCGCAATGAGCGAAGGCAATGCAGGGACTACGACCTTCACGTTCACCGTTAGCCTGTCGTCGCCCGCACAGGCCGGAGGCGTCACCTTCGACATCGCAACGCAGGACGGGACGGCCACCGCCGGCAGCGACTACGTTGCCCGTAGTCTGACCGCACAGACCATTCCCGCAGGACAACAGACTTATACCTTTGACGTGACGGTCAATGGCGACACGCTCGTCGAACCTGATGAGACATTCTTGGTTAACGTAACGAACGTTACCGGCGCGACCGTTCTGGATGGTCAGGGCATGGGGACGATTCAGAATGATGACACGGCCAATGTGGTCATCAGCCAGGTCTACGGCGGCGGCGGCAACACCAGCGCGCCCTTCACGAACGACTTCATCGAAATCTTCAACCGTGGCACAACGACTGTGAATCTGTCCGGCTGGTCTGTGCAGTATCAGGCTGCAACTGGAACCAGCACATGGTCGGTCACAGCACTTTCCGGCACGCTTCAGCCCGGACAGTACTACCTGATTCAGGAATCAGGCGGCGCAGTCGGCAGTCCACTGCCGACTCCGGATGCGACGGGGACGATTGCGATGGCAGCGGGAGCGGGCAAGGTTGCGCTTCTTAACACAACGACCGCGCTCACAGGCGCGTGCCCGTCGAGTGCAAACATTCTCGACCTCGTCGGCTACGGCACAACCGCCAACTGCTTCGAGGGCAGCGGCCCCGCTCCCGCTCCGAGCGCGACGCTCGCAGACCTTCGTGCCAATAATGGCTGCACGGATACGAATAACAACGCAGCCGACTTCTCGACCGGCGCTCCCAATCCGCGCAACACAAGCTCTCCGCTCAACAACTGTAGCGCTCCGCCCGCGCCAACGCTCTCCATCAACGACGTAACGATGCTGGAAGGCAACAGCGGCACAACCACCTTCACCTTCACCGTCAGCCTCTCGGCTGCTGCGCCCGCCGGAGGCGTCACCTTCAATATCGCGACGCAGGACGGAACAGCTACGGTCGCCAACAACGACTACGTAGCCAGAAGCCTCACGGGTCAAACGATTACGGCCGGGAATCAAACCTACACGTTTGACGTAACCGTCAACGGCGACACGCTCGTCGAACCCGATGAGACATTCTTGGTTAACGTAACGAACGTCACGGGTGCGACCGTTCTGGATGGTCAGGGTCAGGGCACAATACAGAACGATGACGCTGCGGCTCTGCCAAATCTTTCAATTAACGACGTAACCGCAAACGAAGGCAACAGCGGCACGACCACGTTCACCTTCACCGTCAGTCTCTCAGCGCCCGCGCCCGCCGGCGGCGTGACATTCAACATCAGTACGCAGGACAACACCGCCACGGTTGCCGACAACGACTACGTTGCCCGTAGTCTGACCGCGCAGACCATCCCCGCAGGACAACAGACCTACACCTTCGACGTGACGGTCAACGGCGACACTAATGTTGAACCCAACGAAACGTTCTTCGTCAACGTGACGAGTGTCACCGGCGCGAATGTCACCGATGGTCAGGGCACAGGGACAATCACTAATGATGATGTAGCGGCGACTCCGTTCGTCGTCATCAGTCAGGTCTACGGCGGCGGCGGCAACGCCAGTGCACCATTTACAAACGACTTCATCGAAATCTTCAACCGTGGCACGACGGCTGTTAACCTCGCGGGATGGTCCGTGCAGTATCAGACTGCAAATGGAACCAGCACATGGCAGGTGACGGCCATTTGCCCAACCGGCACGTGCCTGCTTCAACCGGGACAGTATTTCCTGGTCCAAGAAGGCGGCGGCGCAACGGGAAGCCCTCTGCCGACGCCGAACGCGACCGGGACGATAGCGATGGCCGCCACCGCCGGCAAGGTTGCGCTGCTTAACACGACGACCGCGCTCACAGGCGCATGTCCGTCGAGTGCAAACATTCTTGACCTCGTCGGCTACGGCACGACTGCCAACTGCTTCGAGGGCAGCGGCCCCGCTCCCGCTCCGAGCAACACGACGGCTGACCTGCGCGCTGGCAACGGTTGCACGGACACCAACAGCAACGCAGCCGACTTCGCCACGGGCACGCCGAATCCGCGCAACACGAGTTCGCCTACAAACTCCTGCGGCGGCCCAATTCCTCCGCCGCAGGATTATTCAAGATTAGTTTTGTTTAGCTGGCCTTTGTTCTGAGGATGAGAGTTCAGCGAACGACGCCCGTGAGCGGGCTGGATGCGCTGGCGTAGAGGCGTTTTGGCATGCGGCCCGCTTGATATGCAAGGCGGCCCGCTTCGATGGCGAGGCGCATGGCGGTCGCCATTCGTGCCGCATCCTGCGCTTCGGCAATCGCCGTGTTCATCAACACAGCGTCAGCGCCGAGTTCCATCGCAATCGCTGCATCCGAAGCCGTCCCGACGCCCGCGTCCACTATAATCGTCGCCTCCGGCAGTTGCTCGCGCATGATGCGCAGGTTTGCAGGATTCTGCACGCCGAGGCCGGAGCCGATGGGCGCGGCCAGCGGCATTACCGCCGCACAACCCGCGTCCAGAAGCTTCTTCGCCATAATCAAATCGTCCGTGAAATACGGCAACACAGTAAAGCCTTCGCGCACGAGCACGCGTGCCGCTTCAAGCGTCTGCTCATTATCTGGAAAGAGCGTCGTCTGGTCGCCAATCACTTCCAGTTTGATTAAATCGGTCGAGAGTGCTTCGCGCGCCAGCCGTGCGGTGCGAATGGCTTCCTCTGCTGTGTAGCAACCGGCCGTGTTGGGCAGGATGGCGAGCGCCGGGTCTAGGTGGTCCAAAAAGGATTCAGCGCTTCTATCGAGCGGCACGCGCCTCACGGCAACCGTCACCATCTCCGCGCCCGACGCGCGATGCGCCGCCTTCATCTCCTCGTAGCTGCGATACTTGCCCGTCCCGATAATCAGCCGCGAGCTAAAGGAGCGGCCGCCGATTTCAAATTTTTCCGTCCCTGATTGAATTGCAGTTGACATCTCTCGCGTAACACTTTCTCCCAATAATTAATGCTTTGACTTTACACCCGAAGAGCCGGAAATAAAAACAGTGATGAGTGATGAGTAATGAGTGATGAGTTGAAGGCAATAGCTTTTTCACTCATCACTCATTACTCATCACTCATCACTTCTTTTCCTGAAATCCGCCGCCGACGAAATGGACAATCTCTATGCGGTCGCCTTCGGAGAGTTCGGTCTGAGGCCAGTCGGCGCGGCGAACGACTTCGCGATTACGCTCGATGGCGAGGCGTGCAGGCACGAGAGCGAGTTGATTGACGAGTTCAGCGAGCGTCGTGCCCTGCTCTACTTCGCGGCTCTCGCCGTTAACTTCGATGCGCAAACGTTTTCAACCTCTACTTGGAAGGAAGAATGATGCGACGCATTTCCGCATCGCTGCTGCCCACGACGACGCGTATGAGAATTGCGGCGCGGCCCGAGGAAAAGCGCGGCAGCGTCGCAAAAACGATAGCCATGCCTTCGCGGTCGGTCGTCGCCGCGCAGATTAAAGGGCGAAACGTCGTGCCCAGAACCTTGACCGTCACGGAGGCGTTAGCCACGCCGTCCTCTTCGCCGCCCGCGCCCCGGCTCACGCGTATCCGCAGCGCCACCACGTCGCCCGCGTGAAAATCACGGTCGTCCATCAACTGTAGATGCAGCTCGTCTTGCGCGCCGCCGCGATTGGCAAACACGAAATCGTCGGGCGGGGCTGGGCGCATGACGATGGGAGTCTGGCTACCGCGAAATGACGGCGGAGGAGGGGGCGTGCGCGGCGCGAAGGGCAAAATCGGCGCTGCCTGTTCCGCTGGCTGCTGTTCAGTTTGAACAAGAGGCGCGGGCTGTTCGCTTGCGGGCGCGGGTTCCGCGCCTTGAGAGAGCGTCTCTGCGGTCGCAACGCTCGCAGGCTCGCTTCGGACGGCAGGCTCGCTTTGAACAACAGGCGGCGGTTGTGTTTCCTTGCGTTCGGTTTTCTGTGCGGTGCGGTGGCCCGCCTCGCGCTGCGTCATCAGCTTGAGTTCTTCGATGCGCCCGGCGCGGATTGCGGCGCAGATGAGCTTGTGCTGGCGTTGAAGGCGTTCGGCCAGAGTTTTTTCGTTAAAGCCTGCGGCAATCAGGTCGTCGTAGGGCGAGCGTTTGCTGGCGAGAATAGCGCCGCCGGAATAGACGAGCGTCAGGAGCAGCGGTGAATCCAGTCCTTTGTCTTCCGTCTGCACATGATAGGTCACACCGTCATGCACAATATCGGTATTAAAGCCAGTTATCACGATTATCTGCTTCCGTCGCTCTGCTGTCGGAGAGCCTGCTCTCAAAGGGTCTTGAAATGGTCACGATTGAAGGGCACTTGGAACAGTAGCATAAGCTTTTTTCGGCGGTCAATCTTCTTCAGGAAAGAGCACTTGGAGACGCCTTAAGTCAAGCTTGACACAGGCAGTTGCTTGCACTACGATGACTTTGTACCATGATTCTCAATCTCAGTTTGTAAGCTCCGGCGGCTCTTCTGTAGAGAGCGCCTGCGTTCGGCCGAGCGCAGACTTTTGGGTGGCGTATGTCAAACTTTGCCCTGAAGGATTATCTGCCGATTTTGCTGATGTTCATCGTCGCGGCGGGCTTCGCCGTGGGCAACGTGCTGCTCTCGCAACTGGTCGGACAGCGCAAGTCAACGCGCACGAAGCTGATGCCCTACGAGTGTGGCAAAGATCCTGTGGGGTCTGCGCGCGAGCGCTTCTCGGTCAAGTTTTACCTGATTGCGATGCTCTTCATTCTCTTCGATATTGAAGTCATCTTTCTAGTGCCTTGGGCCGTGGTCTTCAAGAATCTGTCGCGCGGCGGATTGGGCACGCTGGCTTACGTTGAGATGATGATGTTCGTCGGGCTGCTGCTCGTCGGCTACGTTTACGTCGTGAAGAAGGGCGCTTTTGATTGGTCTGAGCGTGCACGCCGCGAGGCGGAAGCAGAAGCTCGCGCGCTGCACGACCTCGAAGCGAAGGAAGAGGCGGAGAGACGCGCCGCCTGAAGTTTTAAGGGGAATTAGCAATGGGACTCGAAAGCAAGATTGCCGAAGCGCTGCCAGAAGTGTTGACCACAAGGCTCGACTCGCTCATCAACTGGGCGCGCAAGTCTTCCCTGTGGCCTGCGACCTTCGGGCTGGCCTGCTGCGCCATAGAGATGATGAACGCCACATCCTCGCGCAACGACCTGGCCCGTTTCGGCTCGGAAGTCTTCCGGGCCAGCCCGCGACAGGCCGACGTGATGATTGTTTCGGGTCGCGTCTCGCGCAAGATGGCTCCCGTTTTAAGGCGCATCTACGATCAGATGCCTGAGCCGAAGTGGGTGATTTCGATGGGCGCGTGTGCGACATCGGGCGGCGTGTTTGATAACTACGCTATCGTTCAGGGCGTGGATAAAGTAGTGCCTGTGGACGTTTATATTCCGGGCTGTCCGCCGCGCCCTGAAATGTTGATTCATGCGGTGATGATGTTGCAGGACAAGGTGATGAAGGAATCCGTGCGCGACCGCAAGGACGTGCAGGTGGAGGAGGCGCGCGAAGCCGTGCCGCCGGGAACGCTGCCCGGCTCAGGCATCTCTGCCACCAACGAGGCCGCCGCGCAGCAACAGCCCTCGCGTCCCTATGCAATCGCATCGTGGAACGCATCGCGGCATGAACGCCGCCGCTCTTCCTGATTGCTCGCGGAGCCGTGAGTCGTTTTAGAGTCGGGCCGTTAAAAAAACTGCTTTCTGATTCCAGACGCCTGACTCTCTATTGAAGGCTTAACGATATGGCGAATGAGGCTGAGAACAAGCAGGGCGCTGCTGACGCCGAGGCGCAACCAACTCCGAGCAACGCCGTGACGCCGTCGCCGCTGGTGACGGCGTTGCAGCATGAGAATCCTGAGTGGGTCGGTGAAGTGATAGAAGCGTTTGGCGAAGTGACGGTCGTCGTGCCGCGCGAAAAAATCTCCGAGATGTGCCTTTTTCTTAAGACAGCGCAGGGCCTTGAGTTCAACTTTTTATCCGACCTGTGCGGCGCTGACCGTGGCCCTGAGGAAGAGCCGCGCTTCGAGGTCAACTATCATCTTTTCTCGACGACGAAGCATCACCGGCTGCGTTTGAAAGTTTTGCTGAACGACAACGACACGCACGTCCCGACGGTCACCAACGTCTGGCGCACGGCCAACTGGCACGAGCGCGAAACCTACGACCTGTTCGGCGTTATCTTTGACGGCCACCCGGATTTGCGTCGCATACTTTTGCCCGACGATTGGCAGGGCCACGCGCTGCGCAAGGATTTTCCGCTGCGTGGCTATGAGCCATACAGCTTGACGTAATTTGCGATTTTAGATTTTTGATTTGCGATTGGATAAGGATTAAGCGCTTTGACAGATTTCATTGTCGGATTCCGCAAAATCCGTCTGCTTCCAATCTAAAATCAAAAATCTAAAATCTAAAATCTAAAGATGAGCGTAAATGTTCCGCCACAGTTTGAGGTAGTTGACCGTCCGCTGGACACGCAGATGACGATCTCGATGGGGCCGCAGCACCCTTCGACGCACGGCGTGCTGCGTCTTGAGCTTGTGCTTGACGGAGAGATGGTCGTCAAGGCCACGCCCGACATAGGCTACCTGCATACGGGCATGGAAAAGCTCTTTGAGTATAAGAAGTATCAGCAGGGCATCGTCATCACAGACCGCATGGATTATCTGAACCCGCTCGGCAATAACCTTGCCTACGTGATGGCGGCCGAGAAACTGTTGGGCCTTGAGATACCTGAACGCGCGCAGACGATTCGTGTGCTGATGTGCGAGTTGCAGCGCATCGCCTCGCACCTCGTCTGGCTCGGCACGCACGCGCTCGACATCGGCGCGATGACCGTCTTCTTCTATTGCTTCCGCGAGCGCGAGAAAATTCTGAACCTGATTGAAGCAGCTTCGGGTGGGCGGCTAACGCCGTCGTATTTTCGCATCGGCGGACTGATGATGGATTTGCCTTCGGGCTTCGAGCGTAGAGTCAAACAGTTTACAGACGCCTTCCCGAAAGCGGTTGACGAGTTTCACACGCTTCTTTCCGGCAACAAGATTTTCCAGAAGCGCACGCAGGGCATAGGCATCATCTCGGCTGAAGACGCGATTGACTGGGGACTCTCCGGCCCTTGCCTGCGCGGCAGCGGCGTTAATCTTGACATACGCCGTGCCAACCCCTACACGGGTTATGAAAACTACGATTTTGAAGTGCCTGTTGAGCAGGGCTGCGATGTCTGGGCGCGCTACCTCGTGCGTATGCGAGAGATGAAGGAGTCGCACAGGATAGTTGAGCAGGCGCTTTCGCGACTTCAACCCGGCTCTGTTAAGGCCGACGCGCCAAACGTCGTGCTGCCCGACCGCGAGGCGATGAAAACACACATGGACGCGCTCATACACCACTTTCTGATTGTGACCGAAGGCTTCCGCGTTCCAGAGGGCGAGGTCTATCACGCCATAGAGGGGTCGAAGGGCGAACTTGGCGTTTACATGAAATCCGACGGTGGGCCAAAACCCAGCCGCGTACACGTGCGCGGGCCGAGCTTCATTAATCTTTCGGCCCTGCCCGTGATGGCCGAAGGCGAGATGGTCGCAGATGTTGTTGCCATCATCGGCTCGCTCGATATTGTGCTCGGAGAAATAGATAGATAAGGAATTTGCGATTTTAGATTTTTGATTTGCGATTGGATAAGGACAAGAAATTTAACTTATTGTCTTTTAATCCTTATCCAATCAAAAATCAAAAATCGCAAATCAAAAATCGAATGAGTCAGCAGTTTACACCGAACAATCCGCTGCCGCAGGAGGCGAAGGTTCCTGACGAAATAGCGACTTTCCCGCCGGAGGTTGAGGCGGAGATGGACGCGCATCTGGCGAAGTATCCTGTGAAGCGCTCGGCCATCCTGCCTCTGATGTTCATCGTGCAGAGAGAGCGCGGCGGCTATCTAGACCCGCCGGGCGTGGCCTATCTGGCCGACCGCCTCGGCCTGCGCATCACGGACATCTGGGAGGTCGCGACCTTCTACTCGATGATTAACACAGAGCCGGTCGGACGCCACCACATACAGATTTGCAAAACGCTCTCGTGCAAAATTATGGGCGAGCCGGAGATTACCGAACACGTCTGCCGCAAGCTCGGCATCCAGCCGGGCGAGACGACGGCTGACGGGCGTTTTTCGGTTTCATTAGTCGAGTGTCTGGGTTCTTGCGGGACTGCGCCGATGTTTCAAATCGGGTTTGACTATCACGAGAACCTGACGGTTGAAAAAGTTGACGAGATTCTTGACGCGTTGCCTTGAGCGATTGCTATTAGCAGACGTTAGCAGACATAAAAAAGTCTTTAAGCCGGTGGCGTCAGTCCACCTTGTATCTCAAACTCGTTTATCGGCCGGCGAGATGAACCTGAAGTTGGTTTGGATTGCCAGCAGTTGTCAGAAACAGCTTATGCGTATAGAAGCCATCGGGTGTGAGCCTTTGCTGCTCGCGCGATTCAAATACGGAAACTCGCACCAGCTAGACGTGGCGCGCGAGCACGGCGCTTACGACGCGCTTAAAAAGGCGCTCGATACGATGACGCCCGATGACGTTATCAACGAAGTCAAGAAGTCATCTCTGCGTGGGCGCGGCGGCGCTGGCTTTCCGACGGGGATGAAGTGGAGTTTCGTGCCGAAGGATTCTCCGAAGCCGAAGTATGTTGTCTGCAACGCGGACGAATCTGAGCCGGGTACTTTCAAAGACCGCTACCTGATGGAGCGCGACCCGCATCTGCTCATCGAAGGGATGCTGCTCGCGGCCTATGCGCTCGGCTCGAAGACCATCTACTGTTATACGCGCGGCGAGTACAGATACTTAATCGAGATTATGGATCGCGCCATCGAGGAAGCGCGGGCCGCAGGGTTAGTCGGCAACAATATTTTAGGCAGCAACTTTTCCTGCGAAGTCTATACGCACACGGGCGCGGGCGCGTACATTTGCGGCGAAGAGACTGCGCTCCTGAATTCGCTTGAGGGCTTGCGCGGGCATCCGCGCATGAAGCCTCCCTTCCCTGCCGTCGCTGGCCTCTACGCCTGCCCGACCGTCGTTAACAACGTCGAGACGTTCTGCGCAGTGCCCTACATCGTCACCAACGGCGGCGAGGCTTATCAAAAGCTCGGCACGGAAAAGAGCGGCGGCACAAAGCTCTGGTCCGTCTCCGGCCATGTCGCGTATCCCGGCGTCTATGAACTGCCGATGGGCTACGACATGGAGAAGTTTATCTTCGAAGATTGCGGCGGTATTCCGAACGGCAAAAAACTGAAGGCCGTCATTCCGGGCGGCTCAAGCGTCTACATCATGCCCGCCGGAGACATCATCGGCAAAAACGTCAAGATGGATTACGAGGGGCTTGTAGCGGCCGGTTCGATGGTCGGCTCTGGCGGCTTCATCGTGATGGACGAAACCGTTGACGTTTTCGAGTCAACGAAAAACTTAATCGAGTTTTACAAACACGAATCCTGCGGTTGGTGTACGCCGTGCCGCGAGGGCACGGACTGGCTCGTCAAGATTTTCAAACGCATCGCGCGCGGCGAGGGCCGCCCCGAAGACGCGCAGTTGATACTGGATTTGTGCGACAACATCGAAGGCAAATCCTTCTGCCCGCTCGGTGATGCCGCCGCGTGGCCGATTCAATCAGCGATTAAAAAGTTCCCCGAAGATTTCAAAAAACATTTACTGCCGCTCGCGCAAGCGGAAGCATTCTCGAAAGCAACTGTTTAGGGAGGAGTCTTTGCAATGTCCCAGGAATTTAAATCAATACAAATCATCCCATTCACGGAAGCGGAAAAAAAGCAATTAATTAAAAATGCCGACGACGCAACTAAGGCCCATAGCTTCCAGTTTACTCTATCGGCTCAACCTACTCCTAAATGGGCAGAAATTTTCCAAGCGCTTTGGCAAAAGGAATATGGCAACGCCCCGACGCCACGGATTAGTGGAAAATCTATTCTTATAACTTCTGCGCTTCAACACCTTCAGAACATACTCAATGCACTGAAACTTGTTACGTCAGCAACAAACGAAAGATTCAAAGCCGTAACTGATGAGAAGAACAGAAAAGAAGCCGAAGAGAAGAAGCGAAAGGACGAGACCAAAAAAACTGCCGAACAAGCGATGACAGACGCTTTAAACAAACTGAATTTCTAATTTCCATTATGCAAGAACTTGTTAAGGTAACTATTAACGGCAAAGATTTTCAGGTCGCGAAGGGCGCGCGGCTCATTGATGTGTGCCGCGAGAACAGTTTTGATATTCCTTCGTTCTGCTACTACGCAGACCTCGCGCTTCAGGCTTCGTGCCGGATGTGCTTAGTGCGAATCGAGAAGATGCCGAAGCTGCAAACGTCCTGCACGATTACCTGCACGGACGGAATGGTCGTCACCACACGGAGCGAGGAGATTGAAAAAGCGCAGCGGGCGATGGTCGAGTTTCTGCTGGCGAATCATCCGCTCGATTGTCCTGTGTGCGACCGCGGCGGCGAGTGTGAGTTGCAGGAGATGGCCTTCGATTGGGGCGGGCTTGAAGAACGCTTCTTCGAGCGCAAAAATTACCAGCCGGAGAAATATCTCTCACCCGTGGTCGCCAACGACCCGCAGCGCTGCATCCTCTGCAAACGCTGCACGCGCGTCTGCGATGAATGGATGGGCGAGGATGCGATTGAAGCTGGAGGGCGCGGCGCAAACACCGTCATCGGCACATACGGCGGCTGGCTCAACTGTTCTCAGTGTGGCAACTGCATTGAAGTCTGCCCGACGGGCACGCTGCTGGATGCGACCTATCGCCATCAGGCTCGCCCCTGGGAGTTGGCCCAGACAAAATCCACCTGCACTTTCTGTTCCGACGGCTGCCAGATGTCGCTCGGCTCGCGCTCCGGCGAATTGATGCGCGCCGTCGCGCGCGACCGTTATGTTAGCGGATTAAACGGCGAGTTTCTGTGCATCAAGGGACGCTTCGGTCATCCCTTCGTCAATCACGAAGAGCGGTTGCGCACGCCCATGATTCGCTACAAAAAAGGCGGCAAGCTGATTCCCGCGACGTGGGACGAGGCCATACGCTTTACGGCTGAACGACTCGACAAGGTAGCCGAAGCTCATGGGCCAAACTCCATCGGCGTCGTCGGCAGCCCGCGCATCACCAATGAATCGCTCTACGCGCTCTACAAGTTTGCGACCGAAGTCGTCGGCACGGAAAACTACACGGCGGCTGATGCCTTCAGCCTTCAACCGTTCTTTGAAAACCTCGGCGGCCCGCTTGCGACACACCAAGACATACGCCACGCCAAGACCATCGTGCTTATTGGCGGCGAGCCTGAAGAGTTGCAGCCTTTAACGGGCAAGCAGATTCGCCAAGCCGTGCGCAACGGCGGCGCGAAGCTCATCATCATCAACAGCCGGGAGATACGACTCAAGCAGCAGGCCGCGCAGTTTGTGCACATCAGACCGGGCGCGGAAGATGCTGCCCTGCTGGCGCTCGTCGGCGCTGAAACGGACTCTTTGGTCGCGCGCAAACTCGATGTTGAAGCAAGCGCCCTCGAAATGATGCGTAAGACCCTGAGCGAAACTGAAGGCGATCTGATTTTCATGTTCGGCGGAGAGTTGAGCCGTGCGGCGCAAACGGTCGTCGCGCAGCTTCCCTACGTGTTCGCAGCCGCCAACAGGCGCGTGCTGCTGCACCCGCTCCCGCTCTACAACAACAGCATCGGCGCTCACGACATAATGCTGATGCGCAATGCTAAGACCGCAAGCGAAATGCTCGACGGAGCGGGCGAAGCGGTGCGCGCAATGTACGTGGCCGGAAGTTTTCTGCCCGAACAGATGCGCGGCCGCGAAGAGGTTTTAGGGAAATTAGATTTCCTCGTCGTGCAGGAACTCTTCGAGACAGAGACGACACGCTTCGCGGATGTCGTACTGCCCGCCGCGTCGTTCGCGGAATCCGATGGAACGTTTACGAATAACGACGGCTTCGTCCAACGTGTGCGACAGTCTATCCCGCCCGTCCATCAAGCGAAGCAGGACTGGATGATTACGTCCATGCTGGCTAAAGAACTCGGCGTTGACTTTGATTTCCAGATGTCTGCGAGCAGGATTTTCGAAGAGATAGCGCAGAACGTTCCGCCCTATGAGGGCCTGCGCTACGCGCTGCTGAAGAATGAGGCCAAGCCCGTGCAGGCCAAACACAGGCAGGCTGAACAGCGCGACATTACGAAAGAGTTGGACGGCGTGCGCCTCGGCGTCGAAAGCTTGAGCGAGACGACGGAGAAGTTAATGGGCACGCCCGAAGTGGGCCACGAGTTGTTTAAGCCCGGCACGCTGACGGGCAAAGTCCCGCAGTTTCCGCTGCTCGCCGCCGGCAACCCCGAGCCGCCGACGGTAGCGATTTCGCCCCTCTACCAGATTACGCTTGACTCTGCCCTGCGCCGCGCCGAGCCGGTCGCAGGAGACTGAGAAGAAACGATGAACCAGGAACGATGAATGATGAAATATAAAACAAGCTCTTAACAGTTCATCCTTCATCGTTCCTAGTTCATACTTTAATTTATGGATTGGAATAATCCCTTCATTCATGTCGGCATGATGCTGCTGGCTATCACCATCGCGTTTACGGTGGTGATGATGATTGTTGCTTACACGGTGCTGGCGGAGCGGCGCGTGCTGGCCTTCATACAGGGGCGGCTTGGGCCCAACCGCGTCGGCTATGGCGGCATGCTGCAACCCTTGGCGGACCTTCTCAAATTCATCTTCAAGGAAGACATCGTACCCGACAAGTCAACGCGGTTCGTCTATTTTCTAGCGCCCATTGTTGCGACGGTCGCCGCGCTGATGACGATTATCGTCTACCCGTTCGGGCCTGACGTGTACGTGCCCTTTCTGGGAACAATCAAGCTTGTCATCACGCGTCTTGATGTCGGCCTGCTATATGTTCTAGGCATTACTTCAGTCGGTGTCTACGGCATTGCGCTGGCCGGTTGGTCGTCCAACAACAAGTATAGCTTGATGGGCGGCTTGCGCGCTTCGTCGCAGCTTATCTCTTACGAACTCTCGCTCGGCCTCTCCTTAATCGGCGTCATACTGATGTCAGGCACGCTCGATCTGTATTCGATTGTCGAACAACAGAGCAGCTGGTACGGTTTCAAGTGGAACATCATCCCGCAGTTTATAGGCTTCGTCGTTTATCTGATTTCCGCGATTGCCGAAACGAACCGCGTGCCGTTCGATTTGCCGGAAGCAGAGACGGAACTCGTCGCCGGATTCCACACGGAGTATAGCGCGATGAAGTTTGCGCTCTTCTTCATGGCCGAATACGTCAACATGTTCACGGTCTCTATGCTGGCGACGACGCTTTTCCTCGGCGGCTGGAACGGCCCCTTCGTTGAGCAAGTGCCGTGGCTTGGGCCAATCTACTTTCTCGGCAAGGTCATCTTTTTCCTGTTTCTTTACATCTGGCTGCGCGGCACGCTGCCACGCTTTCGCTTCGACCAGTTGATGAACTTCGGCTGGAAGTTTCTGCTGCCGCTAGCCATTTTGAATATTATCCTGACGGCGACGTTAATGTTCTTCGACGTTCCGCTTTTCCGCTTCCGCTAGGAAGACTTTTCAAGGCACAACGGCCTACAGTTAAAGGCCGCTCGGCCTTAAAATTTTTCGCGATGCTGGCACTTCTCTTCTTACTCTTCGGCGGACTTGCAATCGGCTGTGCTGTCTCGATGGTCGTGCAGCGCAATCCGCTCTACAGCGCGATTTCGCTGATTGGCGTCTTCATCTCGCTGGCGAGTCTCTATGTGATGCTGGCAGCGCCGTTCATAGCGGCCGTGCAGATCATCGTCTACGCGGGCGCGATTATGGTGCTCGTCGTTTTCGTCATCATGCTGCTTAATGTCGAAGAGGAAGAGCGCAGGCGCACGCGGCTCCGTTACCTGGTTCCGACGGCGATGGCGCTGGCGGCCATCTTGATAGCCGAAGCGGCCTTTATCTTCTACTTCGTCGGCGCTCAGCGCTCGCCGCAAGACCCAAGCACATCCGACGTTGGCCTGACAAGCTCAATCGGCACGGGACTGTTTACAAAATACCTGCTGCCCTTCGAGATTACTTCAATCCTGCTTTTGATGGCGATTGTCGGGGCGATGACGTTGGCGCGGCGCGCGGCGATTGTCGGGCCGCTGGCGCGCGTCATTCCGGGTGCTCAGTCTTTGCCGCGCCACAGGGTTGACGGGGAAGCAACGAGCGATGCGACGCAAATCAGGACGACTTCGACCGCCGAAGCGTCGCGCCTCTTGCAGGTGGACGAATCACGCCGCAGCGTTGAAAAAGAATAGGGGCTTTCGATTATGGTTCCGCAACTCTCTTGGTATCTGGCGCTCTCCGCCATTCTCTTTACGATTGGCGTGGCGGGCGTCATCGTCAAGCGCAACGTCATCTCGATGTTCATGTGCATAGAGCTGATGCTCAACGCAGTCAACCTGACGTTCGTCGCCTTTTCGAGCTACCTGCGCGATGTCTCGGGCCAACTCTTCGTCTTCATCGTGATGACGGTCGCGGCGGCAGAAGCGGCAGTCGGATTAGGCATCATTATCGCCATCTTCCGTAATCGTGAATCGCTTGACGTTGACGATGCAAACATTTTGAAGCTGTGATGGGAGACAGTTTTCAGCTTACAGTTTTCGGTCTTCAGAAAAAGCAGATGGTCTTCACTGAAGATTGAAAACTCATAACTGAAAACTGAAAGACATGCCGGAAAACAATTATCTCAGCCTGATTATCTTCGCGCCGCTCGTGGGCGCGGCCATTAACTGGTTCATCGGTCGCCGCCTGCGCAGCGAGGCGTTTATCGGGACGGTCGCGTGCACGGCCGTCGGCATCTCTACCGTCGTCGCCTTCATCATCGCTTTTGGTCACGACGGCGCGCTACATTCAACCGTCCCCGTCCTGGACCATCTCTGGACCTGGATCAGCGTCGGCACTTTCCGCGCAGACTTCGGCCTCGCGATGGATAGATTGAGCGGCATCTACGCGCTCTTCATCACCTTCGTCGGCCTCCTGATTCACATCTTCGCCACCGGCTACATGCACGGCGACAGCGGCTTCTATCGCTTCTTCGCCTACCTCAACCTCTTCATGTTCTCGATGCTGACGCTCATTCTGGCGGACAACTTTCTGCTGATGTTCGTCGGCTGGGAGGGCGTCGGCCTCTGCTCTTACCTTTTGATTGGCTACTACACGGACCGCAGGGAGGCCGGAAACGCTGCGAAGAAAGCCTTCATCGCCAACCGCGTCGGCGACTGGGGCGTCGTGCTCGGCGTGCTGCTCATCTTCTTTCTGACTTCGCAGGCCGGAGCGCCTTCCATCAGTTTCTTCGACAAGCCCGCGCAGGGTGTCACGAGCGCGCTCACCACCATCGGCGGCATGGCCGCAGACCCCTTCACATGGGGCGCAATCTTCGCTGGCGGCATCACGTCCATCGCCGTCCTTCTCTTCATCGGCGCGACAGGCAAATCCGCACAGATTCCGCTTTTCGTCTGGCTGCCGGACGCTATGGCCGGGCCAACGCCCGTCTCCGCTCTGATTCACGCGGCGACGATGGTCACGGCGGGCGTCTACATGATTGTCCGCTGCAACGCGATCTATACAAACGCGCCGACGGCGATGTTCATCGTCGCCATCGTCGGCGCAGCCACCGCGCTCTTTGCCGCGACCATCGGCCTTGCCCAAAACGACATCAAGAAAGTTCTGGCCTATTCGACCATCTCGCAACTCGGCTACATGATGCTGGCCTGCGGCGTCGGCGCGTTCGTCGCCGCCATCTTTCATGTGATGACGCACGCCTTCTTCAAGGCGCTGCTCTTCCTCGGCTCAGGCTCCGTCATCCACGGCATGCACCACGAGCAGGACATGCGGCGCATGGGTGGCCTACGGAAGTACATGAAGATTACTTTCCTGACGATGTGCGCGGGGTGGCTCGCCATCTGCGGCATCGTTCCCTTCAGCGGCTTCTTCTCGAAGGACGAGATTCTCTGGAAGACTTGGAGCACGCACAGCAACAGCTACGGGAAAATCCTGTGGGTCGTCGGCGCTGTGACCGCAGGGCTGACCGCCATTTACATGACGCGACTGATGGTGATGACCTTCTGGGGCACGGAACGTTTCCGCGAAGCGCACGCCGGAGGGCAGGCCGACGAAGCACATGCTCACGCCTACGATGAAGGCGACAAGCCACACGACGCGCAGACAATCAGCGCAGGCGACCGCCCGCACCACGAACCCGGCGAGAAGACGGACGCTCATCTTGCTCACGCTGCACACACTGAAGCGGCGCACGATGAGGCCGCAGCGCACGTCGTTGATGACGACGACGAAGATGCTCATCATGCTCATGGTCATGGCGTACACACGCCGCACGAATCGCCATGGGTGATGACCATGCCGCTCATCGTGCTGGCGATTCTCTCGACCGTCGGCGGGCTTGTCGGCATCCCCTATGCTCTAAGCTCAGTGGTGGGCTTGAAGGATGCCAACGTCTTCGAGCACACGCTTGAGCCTATCATTGCGCACGCGCCGGAAGCGACGGAAGGAGCGACGCCCGCGCACAATGAAGGGACGGCGGAGCGCCCGCGTATGGTCTCGCCTGAGCCACAGCCGCACGACGGCGCATCGCCGCTTTCCGTCGGTGAGGGCGCACAGAATGAACCGCCGGGCGAACGCCTTCATTCTCCCGGAGAGGTTAGTGCCGAACGACTCTTTTCCGTCATCTCTCTCCTTATTGCTTTAACGGGCATCGGCATCGGCTTGTTTATGTTCCTGAAGAGGCCGCTGCTAAAAATGCCGAGCCTGCTGGAAAACAAGTACTACGTTGATGAAGCCTACAATGCGGCGATTATCAATCCGATTAAGGCCGGCTCGCGCGAAGGCTTGTGGAAGTTGTTTGACATCGGCGTGATTGACGGCATCGTCAACGGTCTGGGGCGCAGTGTGACGCAGATTGGCGGCGTCATACGCTACCTGCAAATAGGCTTTGTGCGAAGCTACGCGGCGATTATTCTGTTTGGCGCGCTGACGGTCATCGGCTATTTCGTCTTCTACTTTGTGACGCGCTGAAGGCTCGCGGCCAAAAATTTCAGCTATGCAGCAATACTTACTGACCATCTTGATTCTCTTGCCCGTCGTCGGCGCGCTCCTGATGATGGCTTACGGCATCTTTGCGAAGGGGCGCGACGAGGCGTTTCGCTGGATTGCTCTCGTCTTCTCGGTGGCAACCTTTGCGCTTTCGCTGCTGCTGCTTGTAGATGGCGGCGGGGCGGCTGACGGTTTTCGCTTCGTGCAGAACGTACCGTGGATTGGCGCGATTGGTGCGCGCTACCACGTCGGCGTTGACGGCATCAGCCTTTGGCTCGTGCTGTTGACGACGCTGCTCGTGCCGATTTCCGTCGCTTCAAGCTGGCGCTCCGTTGAGAAGCGCACGCTCTCCTACCACATTTTTCTGCTCGTGCTCGAAAGCGCGATGATTGGCGTCTTCGTTTCGCTAGACCTGCTGGTCTTCTATCTTTTCTTCGAGGCGTCGCTCGTGCCTATGTTTTTCCTGATTGGCATCTGGGGCGGAGAGCGGCGCATCTACGCGGCGACCAAATTTTTCATCTACACGGCGGTCGGCAGTCTCCTGATGCTCGTCGGCATCATCGCTATCTACTACATCACAGGCTCTTTCGATTACGTCACTGCGCTCAACGCGCTGAGCAGTGGAGCGGGCGGCCTGACAGAGCGGGGCGAGGCGTTGCTCTTTCTGGCCTTCGCGTTTGCGTTCTGCATTAAAGTCCCGCTCTTTCCGCTGCACACGTGGCTGCCGGACGCGCACACGGAAGCGCCCACAGCAGGCTCAGTTATCCTTGCAGGCGTGCTGCTGAAGATGGGCACTTACGGCTTGCTGCGTTTTAACCTCGCGCTCTTTCCTTCGGCCTCGCGTGCCTTCGCGCCGTTGATTATCACGCTGGCTATCATCGGCATCATCTATGGCGCGCTGGTCGCGATGGTGCAGCCGGACGTGAAAAGGCTGGTCGCGTATTCTTCGGTCAGCCACATGGGCTTCGTCGTGCTCGGAATCTTCTCGTTTACGGAGCAGGGCATGCAGGGCGCGCTCTACCAGATGCTCAACCACGGCGTCTCTACGGGCGCACTCTTTCTCTTCGTCGGGATGATTTACGAACGGAGGCACACGCGCCAGATTAACGACTTCGGCGGGCTGGCGACTTCGATGCCATGGTTCTCTGCGCTGTTTGTCTTCGCTTCGCTCTCGTCCATCGGGCTGCCGTTCTTAAACGGCTTCGTCGGAGAATTTCTCATCCTGCTGGGTACGTGGACGACGACAGCGATTAGCCGCGCATGGATAGCAACGATGCTGGCGGGCACGGGCGTTATCTGGGCCGCCGTCTACATGCTCTGGATGCTGCAACGCGTCGTCTTCGGTCGCCCGACCAATCCTGAAAACGCGCGCTTGAAAGACCTCAACGCGCGTGAGGCGCTGCTGCTCGTTCCCTTGCTCGTGCTGATGCTGTTCATGGGCGTTTATCCGAATCTCTTTTTGAATCGCTCGCGGGCGAGTGTGGAAGCCGTGCGCGCGCGCGTCGTCGAGCCAAACAGCAACGGCGGCGGAACGATAACGGCCGAGGCTATGCAGAAGAACAACGACGACAATAGGTAGCATTTGATTACCGTAATGATGAAACGCGTCGCTTTAATCTTATTTCTCGTCTGTCTGACAGCACCGCTCTCTGTGCGTGCTCAGCAGCAGACGAACGAGCCGCCTCTGGATGTCAGCATTAAGCTCAAGGGCGTTGACGGCAAGACGTATGATCTGGCGGAGATGCGCGGCTCTGTGTTGCTCGTCTCCTTCGGTGCGTCATGGTGTCAGCCGTGCTGGGCTGAACTGCGTGCGCTCGAAGAATTGAAGCGGGAGTATAAGAATCAGCCCGTTAAATTTCTCTGGGTCAGCATTGAGAGGGAGGAAGAAATCTCGGACGGCAAACTGCGCAGCTTCGCCAGGTCGCAGAAGTTGAGCTTCCCTGTCCTGCGCGACCCGTCCGGCTTTACGTACGCGCAGTTTTCAACGAGGCGTCGCATCCCGCTCGTCGTCTTCTTCAACCGGGAGGGCAAGCCCGTTGCGCCGACTCATGCCGGAATGGCCGAGCCGGAATTGTACAAGCGAACGATGCGGGAGCGGCTCGACAAACTGCTTCAAGCTCAAGCGCCGGTCGAAACCGACGGCACTAAATGAAAACGGAACTGTAGGAATTGATGAACTCACTTTTAGCGCTGCAAATTTCACTCTCTGACCCTGAGATTAATTTTGGCCTGATCATGCCGGAGTTGATTATCGGGATAGCGGGTGTGCTGGTGATGCTGGTTGATGCGTTTGTGCGACCGACCCAACGCTGGATAACGGGCGGCCTTTCGCTCGCGGGTCTTTGCGCCGCTGCCGCCGCAAGCATCTGGATGTGGGTTTCGTGGACGGGTGTGCCGTCGAATGATTTCAACGGCATGATCGTCTTCGACCAGTTGCGTTTGAGCTTCACCTTAATCTTCCTGCTGGTCTCGGCTCTGACCGTTCTCATCTCTATGGTCTGGGTGGAAAACGAGCGCTTGCCTGCGGGCGAGTTTCATTCGCTGCTTCTGTTCGCGACGATGGGCATGATGCTGATGGGCGCGGGCGGCGACCTTGTGATTATCTTCCTCGGCCTCGAAATCCTCTCCATCGCAACCTACGTGATGGCAGGTTTTCGTCGCACAGACTTGCGCTCGAATGAATCGTCTTTGAAATATTTTATTCTGGGCTCTTTCTCCTCGGCGTTTCTGCTCTACGGCATCGCCCTGATTTACGGCGCGACTGCCACCAAAGGCGGTTTCCCGGGCACGACCAACATCGCCGGCATCGCCTCGCAAATAGGCGACTCGCGCTATCCCGAACTGGTCTTCGCGGGTGCGGCGATGATGCTAGTCGGCTTCGGCTTCAAGATTGCGACCGCGCCCTTTCACGTCTGGACCCCGGACGTTTACGAGGGTGCGCCGACACCCGTCACGGCCTTTATGGCCGCCGGGCCGAAGGCTGCCGGGTTCGCATCTTTTCTGCGCGTCTTCGTCTTCGGCTTCCCGTTCTTCGCCGCGCTCAACACCGTTCAGGGACAGGTTCATGCCGCATGGCTCAACGCGCTCGTCGTGATAGCCATCCTGACGATGACCATCGGCAACATCGCTGCCATCGTGCAGAACAACGTCAAGCGCATGCTTGCTTATTCTTCCATCGCGCACGCGGGCTACGCGCTGGTCGGTTTTGTTGCCGCAGGCGCAAGCCCCGACGCGGAGCAAAGAAGCGCGGCGCTCTCGGCAGTCGCCTTCTACATGCTGACCTACGCCGTGATGACCCTCGGCGCTTTCGCCATCGTCACGCTCATTGCGCGCAATAACGACCGTCGCACCGAAGTCGAAGATTACAACGGCATAGGCTTCCGTGCTCCCGCGCTCTCGTTTACGCTCTCGCTCTTTCTACTAAGCCTTCTGGGCTTGCCTTTAACCGCTGGCTTCATGGGCAAAATCATGGTCTTCCGCGCGGCCCTCGACGCGGGCTACGCCACGCAGAACAACATCTATATCGCGTTGGTCGTCGTCGGCGTGCTCAACACGGCCATTTCGGCTTATTACTACCTGCGCCTGATTATCGTCATGTTCTTCCGCGAACGGACTACAGAATGGACCGCTCCGCGCGTGCCCGCGAGTCTCACGCTGGCGATTGTGCTGACCGTGCTCGGCACGTTTTATCTGGGCATCTTCCCCGGTCAGGTGTTGGACGCTTTCCAGAAAAAGCCTGCGGCCATCACACGCGCGTCTCGTTAGACCGTAACCTGCGGCTTGTTAAAATCCCCATTCATCAGGTAATAATAACCACTGAGGGCTTTCCCTTACCTGCATTAATGAGCGCCGTTTACCAGACAATGACGACGAAGAATCCACCGCTCTCGATTGTGGCAGCGCCCGCGCGTGCCGCCACAGCCGCGCAGGCTGCCCTTGGGATAAGAGAGTCGTTGGATGAATCGTGGCTGCCGCACATCTACAGGACGCGCATCCTCTCATTGCGCACGCGCTCGCATCATCTCGATTTGGCGGAGAAGGAAAACGCGGTCGAAGTGCAGCACACGCTGCTCGGCGTTGAGATGAAGATTAACCGCAGGCGCGCTCTGTGCCCGGACTTTTCCACGGCCCGCTATCTGGCTGCCTTCGCGCGCATCGGCTGTCAAGATGTGGCCGTCCCCTATGACATTACGCAGATTCCCCGTCTGGCGGACGAACTCGAATCAGCATGGCAGCGCATGTTGCTGCTGATAGAGCATGTTGCGGCCGAACGCACGACAGCATTTCGTGCGCGCGTCCGTGCTCTGCTGGTAAAAGAAATCAGAGAAGAGATCAGGGAGGCCGGCGCGGGCGCTGCCATCCCGCAATTTAATCAAAATACAAAGCAACGACGCCCCTGAGCAAATCATCACTTCCATACAATTTTCCAGAGGATGAAGACCGAGAAGATGCTACTGAACGAAACGCCGACGCCGCCGGACGCGCCCGAGCCGCTGCCCTTTCCTTTCAACCAACGTAAGTTTTGTCGCTACGAGCCGATTGAAAAAAAGATTATGCATGCGCGCGTGCTGATTATTGACAACCTGCTGCGCGACGAGGAAGACCTCTCGGACCTCGCGCGGCGGGAATGGGGAAGCCGTGCTCAACAGCAGATACAGCGCGAGCGTTATCTCTCGGGCCTCGCCTGCGCGAATATTCTTAACAACGTTCATCGCCTCGTCGAGCAGCCGGAAGTAAAAGTCGTTCACGTCTCGGAAATCACGGAAGCGGTCGCGGAGTTTCAACCGCAGGCCGTCGTCTTAAGCGGCACGCTCAGCGATTTTGACTACTACAATCCGCAGCACATCGAAAACTTCTCGCGTTTCATACGGACGACACGCACGCCCGTGCTCGGCATCTGCGGCGGGCATCAACTCATCGGCCTCAGCTTTGGCGCGAAGGTCGTCACCCTCGATGATTTGGAGCAACACGAGCGGCGCACAGACCGCACGGTCGAATACCAGTATCGCTTCATCAGGATTACGGAGCCTGACGACCCCATCTTTGATGGCATCAACGACCCTGAATCCGGCCTCTGGCAAGACTACACGACGGAAGCCAACATCCTGCGCGTCTGGCAAAACCACGGCCTCCAACTGGACCGCGTGCCCGAAGGCTTCAAGCTTCTGGCGACCGCCTATCTCTGCCGCAACCAGATGATGGTCAAGCGCTCCAAGGCACAGTTGATCTATACCGTTCAGTTTCACCTCGAAAAGTCTTTTCAAGACCTCAACCGCGACCGCACCAGTCGTATCAATCCGAATGATTCCACTGCCAGCCCGAAGCGCGTGTTGCGGGAAGACGCATCAAGCCGGACGCGCTGGGAACATCAGAACGAATCGCGCGACGGCCGTATCATCTTCGAGAATTTTCTGATTGAATCGCTCAAGCATGTTAATAACGAATCGCCCGGCATGAGAGCTAGCCGACGGGAGACGGGGCATCAAGATTGATGTCCGTGGGCACGCTCTCCATCGTTCTCTTAATCAGCACATCAACGACGGCCTTGAGGTCGTTCGTCTCCTGATAGACGCGTAGTTGCTCGTCGGCCGATGTCCCGCGTCGCAAGATTTCGTGCACGTGTTCGACTTCCTTGCGTGAGCCAAGCTCGTCGAGTACGTCGTCAACGAATTCCAGCAATTCCAGAATAAGATCGCGCACGGGCACTTCCTTCTGCTTGCCGAAATCAATCATCTTGCCGTCGAGTCCCCAGCGCACAGCGCGCCACTTGTTCTCCTGCACAAGCATCCTGCGATAAAGACGGAAGCCCAGATTCTTGTCAATCAGCTTGTTGAGCTTGCAGACGATGGCTTGAAAGAGGGCGGCGATGGCGAGCGTGTCGTCAACGCGCGTCGGAATATCGCAGACGCGGAATTCCAGCGTCGGGAAGAAAGGATGCGGGCGCACGTCCCACCAGATTTTCTTTCCGTTATCAATGCAGTTGGTCTTCACCAGCAGATCTATGTAGCGCTGGAAGGAGGCGTGTGAATCGAAGTGGTCTGGAATGTCCGTGCGCGGAAATTTCTTGAAGACTTCGGAGCGGTAGGATTTAAGTCCCGTATTGTGGCCCAGCCAGAAGGGTGAAGAGGTGGAGAGCGCGAGCATGTGCGGCAGAAAATAGCGGGCCGCGTTCATAATGTGAATCGCGCGTTCGGGGTCCGGGATGCCGACGTGGACGTGCAAGCCGAAGATGAGAAGAGAGCGCGCGACCATCTGGATTTCCTCGACCAGCAGATCGTATCGCTCGTCTTCAAAAATCTTCTGGTCCTGCCAGTGTGAGATGGGATGCGTGGAGGCGGCAACGATTTCCAGCCCCTTCTTGCGCGCGAGAAAGGAGATGATGCCGCGCAGGCGAGAGATGTCTGCGCGCGCTTCCTGTATATCATTGCAGATGCCTGTGCCGACCTCAATCATTGACTGAATCATCTCAGGCTTAATCTTCTCGCCCAAGAGCATCTTGCCTTCTTCCAGAAACTCCGTGACGTGCGAGCGCAATTCCCGCGTCACAGGGTCAACGATTTGAAACTCTTCTTCAATGCCGAGCGTGAATTGCTTGAACATCTCTCATCCTCCTTCAGCCGCGACCTGAAAGAAGTGATGAGTAATGAGTAATGAGGGATGAGTTAAAAGAAAGAAGTTTTCTACTCATCACTCATTATTCATCACTCATCACTTTTTAAGTGTACGTATGAAACTCATTTCCCCAGATAGAAGAACCGATGGCGCGCCAGTCGGGAGTATAGTGGCGAATTTTTTCGTGGAGCAGATGTCGCCATGCGTTAACGGGCGAGGCCCAGGGGTTATAAAGGTCGAAATGGGCGGCCCATTTCCGCTCCGTCGCTTCGTCAACATAGAGCACGTGCAGAGAAGCGCGCCCGACGTTGCGTTCAATCCAGCCGCCGGTCGTGTCGCTGTGGCGTGCAAACCATGCCGTAAAATCCTCACGCCGTTCAAGCGTTGACTTGATGAACGGCCAGACCGTGAAGTTCATCCCGACGCCGCCCAGGCCATAAACGTTCTCAACGCGCCTGACCGTTTCCCACAAGTCCAGTTCACGGAAGCGCCTGAGCAGAATCAGAAGCGCCTGCTGCTTATCGAGCGCGAGCGCATTAAAGGCGCTTTCATCTGTTTCCCGCTCGTACAGGCCGACCAGCCTTTGAGAGAGCGCAAGGCGAGTCTCGTCCGAAAGCTCGCTCCACGTCAGAACAGTCGCTTCTGCGGCAGTAGCCCCAGCCTTCTCACTCATGGCTTCGGCAGCTCGCGCTCCATCAACGCGCGGTCCTGTTCGAGCAGGCCGTGAAAGCGGACGCCGACGCCGTGGCCCGGATTGCTGTAGACGACTTCGGCGTTGACGACAACCTGCTGCTCATTGCTGAACGGCAGGCGCAGCGTCAGCAATGAGCCTTCGGGGATGATGGCCTGTGTGTTCATGTAAAGGCCGCCGACGCTGATGTCTTTGGTGCTGGCGATGCCGGTTGCGTCCGCCCCGTTGAAATAGACATCAACGATTAAACGCGAGCGGTCGTGCTGCCTGCGCTCCTCCTGCGGCAGATTCATCTCGTCAAGCTCGTCAACCACTATCCGCTCCTTTCAAAAGTGCCTCGACCCGCGTCAACCGTCAAATGGCTTAACTCGTTGGCCCATCAACGAACAACCAGCGAGAGCGCGCTGCTCATCTTTCGCTGATGATGAATGTCGGAACCATCCCGCCGCCGGAACTAACGTTGGCTAACTCTGAAAACGAGAGACGCGTAAACGCCGAACCGACACGGCCGGAGAAGAGTAAGGGGTCTAGGTCAACCAACTGCTCTGCGAAATTGACCGTGCCGTCCTCCTGTAGCGCCGGGAAGACTTCGCGCGCCGTCGGCACACGCTCCTGCACAATGTAGTCGCCGTTGGCGAGCGCTCCCTGTAAGCCTTCGCCCCACGAAATCTCGTCCGTGTTCCAACCGATGTGAATACCATGGCCGCCGTAATCGTCGTTCGGCTTGAGCACGAGACGGTCGCGCCGCTCCGTGATGAATTCGAGCAGGTCAATTTCCTCTCCGTAGTACATACATTTTTCCGCGCGGACGCGTCGCGTCCAGGGAACGTGCGCTCTGATGGTCGCCTGCTCGTCGCGCGAGAAGAGATGAGCGTGCCTTTCGTCCGTCAGGACGGCGAAGAGTGCCTTCTTATGAATCAACTTGGAGCGGAAGCTATTGACCATGCAGACGGCGCGTGCGCGGTAGGCTTGAAGAAGCGCGGGGCTTTCGTCTATGACAGGCAGATACTCGTTGACCAGCAGGCGTTTGTAAACGATGTCAATCTCGAAACCGTTAACACGCAGCCTCTCATTATTCCAATCAAGCTCTTCAGGCGCACAGATGACGCATGGGAAGCCTGCGCCCTCGAAATACTCCTTGAACAACTCAAACTCTTTTTGTGTCGGGCGGCCCGTCAAATCAACGATGGCAATCTGCGGCGCGCGTTCAGGCTTGCGGTCCATAAATTCCGCGTAGGATTCCAGCAGCACGTCGAGCATCATCTGCCGCCCGTAGAGCGCGCGCACGTTGTAGGTCTCGCTGAAGCGGCGCATCACGGGCAGCCTTGAGAAGATGTCGTAGGCCGCGTCCGCGTAAGCGATACCGGCCGGACTCTCGCCGTTTAACTCGACGAAGCTGTAAGCCTCGTCTGTTAGAAACGAATCGAGGCGGGCCGTCGGTGAGACGCCTTTATAGCCGGGGTCTATGGCAACAAGTTCGCGCTCGATGTCTGTCAGGCCAAGCTCTTCGATGAGCGTGCTGTCTTCGACGGCCGCATCTTTGACCTTCTGAATGGCGCTCCAGACAGTCTCGCAGATTCTGGTGACGCGCGCCCAATCGCTCTCCGTGACGAAGTGTGGGCGCAGGTAAGGAGAAAGACGGCGGCCGCCGAAGATGAGCCGTGCGCTCTCCAAGCCTTCGTCGAGCATTTTGCGGGAAGATTCAGCTAAGTCGCCTTCCGTTAACAACTCATGGTAATGCGAGACGGCATTGTGCAGCATAGATTCCGGCTCTGATTTGTCGAGCAGAAAGCTTAATTGAACGAGCGTTAAGTAGAGCCTAGCTTAACACAGATTGGCGCTTCGCGACCAAGATTGAGTTAATCCTCCGGCCATGGGAAAGGACGAAGCAGGCGAGATGCAGATGAGGAACAGGCAGCCTTAAGGCTTTTTCGCGTCTCCGGCGGAAAACGAAAAAGAGAAGGAAAACTTTTGACGGTTGCGGATCACAATCAGGTTTTTCGGCTGCGAGTCGTTCGCATTGAAAAAGGACGACGCGTTTGAGGTTGAAACGGGCTGGCCGTTGACAGATTCGATAACGTCGAAGGCACGCAGGCCAGCACGCGCGGCCGCGCTCTCCGGCCCGACAAAGACGACGAGCAGGCCGCCCTGCGCACCCAGACGCGCGGCGGCCTTCGATGAGAGCGGAATACTCTCGATACCTGCGGCCGCGAGCGGGTCTAATGCAGAGCGCGTTCTGGTTTTCGTCTCCCAGTTCCAACGCGCGGCGTTCAAAGATTCGCTGAGCCTGACGTTAACGACCCAAGGCTTTAGTAGCTCGAAGCGCATGGACGGCGGAGCGGCAGTAGCAGGCTTCGGAAACATACGCATCTCGGAACGCGCACCGTCCTTTCCTCTGCGCAACACCGTGAAGCTGACGGTCGCGCCGCTTCCGGCCTCGTTCAGCATAAAGGAGAAGTCGTCAACGCTTTTAACATCGTCTTCGTTGAGCTTGACGATGACATCGCCGCTTTGCAGATTGGCGAGCGCGGCCGGAGTGTTTGGCGCAACCGCTGTCAAGAGAATGCCGTAGCGCTTGGCTTGCAGCAACGCTGCTTCTTCCTGCGTCCAGCCGCGAGAGAGAAGCTGGGCCAGGGGTGTTGCGGCCACTGCCTGACCGCGCACGCCGAGCCATGGCTGCGGCACATTGCCCCGCCGCGCCAGAACGCGCTCGGCAGCGCGGCGAACTAACGCCACCGGCATGACGCGCGCCTCGTCTGCATCGCTCATCTCGACAATGCCTATGGTTTCCCCTGTCTCGCTGAGAGCAACGCCGCCCGCAAACGCGCTGCTCAATTTCGGAGCGTGTACAAGCAGGTGGGCCAACTTTCCGTTTGCGGAGCGTTTCAACTCCGTAATCTTTCCTTCAATTTCGCTGACGGCAAGATAGAGGTTGCCTTGCGCGGAGATTGCTGTGCCGCTGCTGCTCTGCGCAGTCGCATTGATGCGCTGCGGTGCGAGCAGGCGCACGCGCTGGCCCGCGTTCAATGTCTCTTCCGTCGCATCGCGCAGCGGCATTGTGCCGAGTCCTTCAATCTGTAGTAGAGAGAGGCCAGTGCTGGCATCAAGGCCGATGTATTTGGCCGCGCGCGTTCTGCCGTCACGCTGAATCACCTGTAGCTCCGGCGGCGTCTGAAAGTTGAACGTGGGCGCGGCAGGCGCAACGGGCGCAGAGGGCATCGCGCTTGGCGTAAAGGGAGCGGGCAGCGCCGGCATCTGCGGCCAGTCGAAGTTGAACTCGATTTCCGCTTCGGCCTGCGGCAGGCGGGCCAGCACGCTCTTTCCGTCGCCAAGCACGAAACCGGCCGTCACGCTCGTCAGCATCTCGCGCGTCGTGACAAACTCGTCGCCCACGACCATCGGCGACTGCCCGCCGCGATGAAGCAGGCTCAGCACCTTCAAGCCGTTCAGGCGATGAACGACCGTGACGACCTGCGGCGCTGCCGGAGTGGCCGTAGGTTGTACGACCGCGACGGGCTGCGCGGGCACTTGCGGCGCACTACCGTTTCCGCCCGCCGTCTGAGCCTGAACGCTCAAGCCGCAGCCGATAAAGATAACAGCGACGAAAACCCTGCTCTTGATAATTCCTCTTAACACGATACGCTTTCCCAGCTTCCTTAACATCATCCAAACTTACCAGATGCCTTCTGCGTCTGAAGCAACTGGCCGTCGCTGCACGGGACGTTCCAGAAAACTCTGTGAGCCGAAGACGACGCGCTCCAGAGAGACAGAGCGCATCGCGCCCTGCCTATCATGCAGTAGAATCCTGACGGGCTGCGAAGAGACACGCAGGAGCGTAGCAGCATCCTCTTCATTAGTAGGGCTTGCGGTAGTGTTTGCAGTCGCAGTTGGTCTCACGGGCGTCAGGACCGTCGGATTGCTACGCAGCGCAAAGTCGTTGCTGATGATAGGGGAGCGCTCTGCTTTATGTGGAGCATCGCGACGAGACGCTTGCGCGGGCGTCAGCTTTCCGGCGCTGCGGCCTGCCTGAGAAACTACCTCGCCTGTACGCGAAGGATTGGTATTCTCCGCAACGGGCGCTGCTTCCTTGTTCTGAGAATTGTTAGCTAACTGCCCGGAATTATTCGCGTTCTGCTCTGCCTGTCTCTTGTTCTCGCCAGTCGTCGCCGCTTGCTGCGTAGTTGCCGGATTAGTGGCGGGCGCGGATTGAGTTTGCCTGTAGATGATGGCCGCCGTAATCAGTAGCGCGAAGGAGGCCGCCACCGTGATAGCTTTCAGACCCGGAGCAAAGCGGTTGCGATGAAACGAATGGCCTTCTGCACTTTTCGCTGCGGCGAGGCGGGCGCGCAGGCGAAAGTCGAAGTCGGGCGGAGCAGTGATTGTGCCGAGGCTGCCGATTAATTGTCTGAGCGAAAGCCGTTCGGACTGGAAGCTGCGGCAGGCCGTGCACGAGTTGAGATGCGCCTGCGCTTGTGCGCCCGGCTGCTCGCCCGCGTTCAACGTTTCAAACTCTTGACGAAATAGTTTGCAGTCCATTTTCTAACCTCTTTAACCTGACTATAGATATATCTTCAGCTTGTCGCGCAGGAAACCGCGAGCGCGGCTGATGCGCGACTTGATTGTGCCTTCGCTCGTCTCAAGGATACGCGCTATCTCTTCGTAGCTCTTGCCCTCCACATCGCGCAGGACGAGCGGAGCGCGATATTTTTCCGGCAGCGTCGTGATGGCGCGGGCGACAGCGTTGCGGCGCTCTGCATCAACCAGTTCGGCGTCTTGCAGCGGGCGCACGTCAGGCGGATTAAACTCGCGCTCTTCCGCGCCTTCGGTTGCGCCGAAAAACCCTGTCAGCGAAATGAGCTTGCGTCGCTTGCGCTTGCGCAACTCGCTGATGGCGAGATTCGTCGCAATCCTGTAGATGTAGGTCGAGAAGGCATAGCTCGAATGATAACGCTCTGCCGCCTGATAGACTCTGACGAAAGTCTCCTGAGCCAGATCAACTGCGCCGTCGTAGTCGTTCGTCATACGGTAAATGTAGCTCGTAATCTGGTTGCGGTAGCGCGCGACCAGTTCGGCAAACGCCTCCTCATTGCCCGTGCGCGTGGCCTCTAAGAGTGCATGGTCTGTTGGGGGTTCGTCGGCCACGACCGCTCTCTGCACAGCCGTGCCGTAACGCAACTCATCAATAGAGGTTAGCGTGCTCATCAGGGCAGGAGGGCAACTCTGTGCGTCCACGTCAATGTTCGGACAGTTAAATTCAGGCTCAACTCCGGCGGCGACTGTGCCACGCGCTTACAGGCGATTATACACCCGCGAGCCGCGAGCGGCCGCAGTCTGCTACACGCTCGCCAGGGGGGAGAGTTCCAAAAAAGCGGCGGAGGAAGTGTTCAAGACTTCCTCCGCCGCCTGTTTCATGCGCGTTTGTGGTCTGGATTTTACGGCCTCTGCGCGGGCGCGGCCTGCGGAGCTTCCGGGTTCTGGAAGAGCGAGTCTTCTAACCTGAGGCCGTAAGTGATGGTCAGGACGCGCGCTTCCTGCGTTTGCCGTCCGTCTTCGAAGAGGACGGAGCGGTAGGGCACGAGCGTATTCTGCGCATACTTGTAGTCGAAAAACTGTCGCTTGTATTTAACGGGCGTGCCGCCTTCGGTGGCGGGCGCTTCGTATTCGAGCCAGAGGACTCTGAAGAGCTTGGCGCTGACGGCGTAGCGCGTCTTGCGTTTCTCCTTGTCCGTGACTTCGAGCGTGTAGAAATCAATCCCCTTCTGCTTATCCTTGCCGAGCAGCGCGAGGGTCGAGCCGTTCTCCTTGTAACGCAGCAAGGCGTCGAGGCTGTGCCATGCAGAGGAGAGAAACTCTGTGGCCGTATCGAAGCGTGGCGTAAAAAACGCGCCGTTGAGAAGACCCCATGTTTTCCCGTCGCCGTAGATTAAGGAGTATTCCAGATTCGGTGTCTTCTGGTCTAAGCGGATGCGGTCTTTGGAAGAGTCTGCGCCGCGTATGAAGCGGCGTTGATAGGTGGCCTCTTCCGTGCGGCCGTCGTCGGCGATGCGCGTGAGTTTGCCGTTTTCCAGACCGTTGCGGCGGATCTGCTCAAGTCTTTCGCGCGAACCGAAGACGAGAATCACTGTCTCGGCTATCTGCTCGGCGGTGTAATTCTTACTGTCCTGCGCGGCCCGGACCTGTGCGGGGAGCGCGAAGGCGGAGGCCAGCAGCGCCAGAATGAGGGCAAGATTAATGAAGCGTCGGAACACGAAAAATTAGACTCCTTAAAAGTGGCTGTTGATTACTTTCTTGAACGGCGTGTCAGGGAAAGCGGGCCATTCGGATGCGTGAATTGTAACACAGCGCTTTGAAAATCAGGCCCGCGAGGGCGCGCGTTACGCCCAACGGGAGCAAATGTTATGGATGCGCCGCGCAGGCTCACGGATGCCCCTCGCGCGTTGACAATGCGAGGCTCTGGCTTGTAGAGTGCTCGGTTTCTTAATGGCTTGAACAGTGGACAAAGCGAGGGGACGAAGGCTTGAGAGGCATCTTCTGCCGCCCTTGTTTGCCGTGTTACGATTATTTCCGAAAGGACAGTGAAAGTTATGAATAAAGTGGGCATTCTGGTCGGCCGCGAGCAGTCGTTTCCAGAAGCACTTATCGAGAGCATTAACAAGCGGGGCGGCGGCGAGACCGTGGCGGAGTTTGTCAAAGTCGGTGGCCTGCGCTACGACTACACGCGCGAGTACGACCTGATTATTGACCGCATCTCGCACGAGATACCGTTCTATCGTGCCTTTATGAAGCGTGCTGCTCTGGAAGGCACGATTATCATCAACAACCCTTTCTGGTGGTCTGCCGACGACAAATTCTTCAACTACTCGCTTGCGCCCAAGCTCGGCGTCGCGATTCCGAAGACCGTGCTGCTCCCGCAGAAGGACTACATCAAAGGTGTGACGAGCGAGAGCCTGCGCAATCTTGAATTTCCGCTTGACTGGGAAGGCATCGTCGAATACGTAGGGCTGCCAGCCTTCCTCAAGCCCTTCGACGGCGGCGGCTGGAAGAACGTCTCGAAGATTAACTCGCTGGAAGAACTCTGGTACGAGTATGACCAGACGGGAACGCTCTGCATGACCTTGCAGGAGGGCATAGAGTTTGACCAGTTCGTGCGCTGCTACTGCATAGGGCAGGAAGACGTGATGATTATGCCCTACGACCCGCGCAAGGCTTATCTTTCGGGCGAGCAGTACATCAACGACCCCAACTACCTGACGACCGAACTGGCGCAACGCATCGGAGACGACGTGCGGAAGATCTGCCGCGCCCTCGGCTACGACATCAACACCGTCGAGTTTGCCATCAAGGACGGCATCCCTTACGCGATTGACTTTATGAATCCAGCGCCCGATGCAGACCTTCATTCGGTCGGAGAGTTTTATCATCGCTGGGTGACGGACGCCGTGACAGACCTCGTTTTCCGTCGCCTTGCAGAGCCCCGCGAGCGCCCGCGCTATCGCTGGGACGCTTTCTTAAATCCTGAGCCGCAGCGCGCCCTCTCGGCCGTCGCATCGGCCGCCGAACAGGCAGCGCGCACCATAGTGCCCGCGCCCGTGCGCGAGTTCGGAGCTGAAGTCGTCACAGGCGCAACCGAGCTTGTCACAGACGCCGTCACAGCCGTCTCCGAAATCGTCGAATCCATCACCGAGCCAAAAGCCAGGAAGGCCAGAACGACCACCAGGAAAGAGAACGGCTCAACAACCGCCGCCAAGCCTACGACGAAGAAAGCCCCTGCTTCACGCGCCAAGAAAGCAGAATAAAAAGCTTCAAGGCAAAAGTAAGGGAAGCCTGTTTTATTAAACGGGCTTCCCCTTTCTTTTTACCTTACAAGTTGAATGTCCGCAGCAGCGGACGGTCTAACAACTCATTCAACGCAGACGCCTCGATAGCTTCCCTTTCATTGTTGTTTGGTCTCTTCACCTTGACTGCTTTATGCTTCGCGCGGTTTAATTCCGAGAGTCAGGTTGCTTTGCCATTATAGCGGTTAAATTTCAGGCCATGGCTAAATTAACAAGATACGAAGAACTCGCCCTTGCAGCATTGTTGAAATGTCGTCTGCGTGGTGAGGCTGAAATCAATTTCGTCAATGGCATGATGAAGAAGATTACCGCACAGGAATTGGATTCCGTTCCACACACACAGCGGGTAGCACTCTGGAGCATCCTGTCTGAGCATAAGGATGAAATCAACGACCTCACGCTGCTTGAAATCTTAGAGCAGATTGAAACTTACCGAGACTCGATAGCTTATGTAGTGCGCAGCGAATGCTTGAAACATACCTAAGTGTCACAAGCGATAATCAATTCCTGTTGCTCGATTCTATGAACGGGTAGCTCAGTAACTCATCCAACCCGACCACAGTCAGCCTTGCCTTTCATCAATCATTGCCAGTACAGCTTATCGCTGCTTTGCTCACTCGCTAAGCCGTACTTTGCTTCGGTGGGCCAGAAGGCGGTTGACGAGGGCGACCGAGAGCCATGCGATAACGGCCGAGGATGAGAGCGACCAGCCGATTGATTCTATCGCGGGGTCAATGGATGGGCCGACGAGCGCGACCAGAATTCCCGTGAAGGTGACGCGGGTAGCGATGCGGCGTGCCTGATAGAGGTGTTGCAGCCAGTTGATGCGGCGCAGTTCGGTGGCTAAGTATTCGTCGTCGTCGTTTAAGCGCGTGTAGTAGGCTGCCTCGCGGCGGGCGAAGCGGGTGAGGGCTTCATCGGGCGCGATGCGGACGGCCGCGTCGTAGTGGTGTATGACGTGTGCGAGTTTGCCGTTGCGGAGCGAAAGCTCTGCCAGACCGATTTCGGCGCGGAAGGAGCGTGGGTCCAGTTCGAGCGCGCGGCGGAAGTGCTTGGAGGCGGATTCCATCTCGCCAAACTCGAAGAAGCTTTCTCCAATGCGTGTCAGCAGCAGGGCGTTGTCCGCGCCGCGGCGTGCAGCCAGACGCAGGCTCGCACGCGCACGCGCCAGCAGCCGTGCGTCGCTGACGGCGCTCGCCTGTGAGCGCAGGAAACGTGCAAACTCGTAGACCAGCCAGCCATCGCGCGGCATCACCAGCAGAGCACGACGGAAAGCTTCGGCCGCTTCACGCAAGCGCCCTGCGGCGCGCAACTCGTTTGCAGCACGACGCAGCAGGCGTCCGCGTTCAAAGTCTGTCGAACGGCGCAGCTCCTTGAGTGTGCGTTGATGACGGACGTGCTTGCGCGCGTTGTGCTGCAAATCTGCGGTCGCGTTGTCGAGCACGTCTGTTGAAGCGAGGCGCAGGTAGTTGAGCGTGATGCTCAGGGTTTGCGGTGACGCTAAGTAGTTGCGTAGTTCGCTTGAGCGCGCGTCCAGTTTTTCGTCCGCGAGCAGCGGGAACAGCACGCGCACCATGCGGCGGTAGCTCTCACCGCCGGATGCGAAGACGAAGTTGATTCCCTTGCCTGTCACCTCGCTGCGATAGCGATAGCGCACGCGCCCGCCCCTGCGCAGCGTGCGCACGGCGTTTGTCTCGACGCGTTCCACATCTTCCGTATTAAGGATGAGCGAGCGACGCTGTATCAGTTTTTTGACGAACGGCACGACGCCGCGCCGCGAGAGTTGATGGCCGTCGAAGATGATGCGGTCTGTGAAGGCAAGGAGCGGTGTGACGAGCCAGGCGCAGGCAATCGTCAGCATCGCTTCAAGGTCAAGTTCCGCGCGAAGGAGCAGCAACGCGATGAAGGTCAAAGCGCTCGCCGCCGCCAAGTAGCCGCCGGGCGACACGCGAACGCTCGCAAGGCGCGTGCGGCGCACGGGCGCGTTTGCACGCACACCTGCCACCTCCGCCACCGCACCCGATACCTCCAAACGCGCCGTCTCGTTCATCTATCGCTCGTTTCTGTTGCTGCGCTCCCCTGCGGACAGGCGACTGGAACCTCAACTGCTGCGAAGCCGCCGCTGCGCCCGCCGCCCCTCGGTTCAGTGTAACGTAAGTCCGCGAATTGTACGATAGCCTGCGTCATGCAGTCGCCTTCGATGCGAACCACAGGAAAGCGCGCGAAGTCGAGCATCACGACGGCGCGCTCGTCCGTCGCAGCGCGTGCAGCCAAAGCTGCCTGCTCGTTTTCCGGCTTCGCGTAGCGCAAAGCATTCGCTTCGGTTATCGCGTTATCCTGACCGCCGACGCTCACGTTGTAGAGATAGGTCGCGCGGTCTGTCTCGGCCAGACAGCGCCAGCGCAGAGGGTTCGCCAGCGTCGGCATCGCCGCGACACGACGCACGCTCTCCCCACGCGCAGACGCCAGTTGATTCACAGCCACTTCCGCACGCCCCAGAGCATTGCGATGCAGAAGGGAGAGCGCGCCCCAGTAAATGAGTACGAAGAAGAGGGCTGCGTGGGCAAGGCGGCTGCCCCGGCGCGGCGCGAAATTAAACCAGCGTGCCAACGCAAGACAGGCGAGCGCTACAAACCAGACGACGCGAATCGTGGTCGCATTCTCAAGCCCCGCGTTTTCAAGGCGCGGGCTTAAGACCAGCAGCGATAAGGCCGCCGCGATGAAGCACCAGATACCCAAGCGCCACCAGTTGCGAGAGGTCAAGAGAAAGACCGCGCCGCCGAGCACAATCCAAATCCATGGGTCAACAATAAAGACCAGATCGCCGTAAAACCAACGACCGCTCCATGGCAGAAAAGGGCGCACACCGTAGTTGTTCGTCCAATCCAGCAGCGGGTGGCTGAAGCTCACGACGATTGATGCCAGCAGTAGTCCAGCAAAGCGCACGCTTGGCTTTCGCTTGCGCAGGCGCGCAATCAGCCAGTCGCCGCAGTAGAAAAGAAGGGGCAGCAGGAAGGCGAGCAGGAGCGTGCCGACGATGGAATGTGTGATGCCGCGATGATGTTGCAGGTAGAACCAACGCCCGCCGAGTGTGGCTAGTATGTCGGAGTCGGGCGCATTGGCCGCCAGCACACACAGAGCAGTCGCACCCGGCGACAAACGCTCAAGCCCGGCCTTCGCAGCAGCCAGACCGACGAGCGAATGCGTGAGATTGTCCATACTTGACTACGTTTTGAATCAGAGGCCGGAAGAAAGAAGAGACGAGAATAAGAGGAACGCTGAAGGCAGTCTCTTATCCTGTGTTCTGTAGTTCCGTCCTGTTAGGATTCCGACCCGGCGGGAGGCGTATCGGGCGTCAGTTGCGCGTAGCGCGCGGGGTCTATCTTTTCCAGCTTTTCTGCGGCCTGACGGGCGGCGGCGGGCTGCGGCAGCGGTTTGCCGTCCTTGTCTCTGGCCTTGCGCGCAGGCTCCACGATATTGAACAACAACTCGGCCGCCTCCTTCTTCTTGCCTTGCTTCTCATAGACTGAGGCGAGGCGCAAGTTGGCCGTGTCGGCTGTGATGAGCGGGCTATTCATCTTCGCCAGTTCAGCGTAGAGCGCGGCGGCTTCGTCCAGCTTATTGTCCGCTTCCTTCGTCTGCGCGAGGGCGAATTTCGCCAGCATCGCAACTTCAGTTTCGCTGCTCTGCGTTAAGGTTTGCAGTTCGTTGATGGCCTTCGGGCGGTCAAGCTTCAACAGATTATTGGCTGCGAAGTAGCGTGCCATCTCGCGCGTCGAGCCGCTGTACTTGGCCTCGACCTGCCGGAACTCTTCGACGGCGCGCTTGGCACGCTCCGTCTCGTTTGGAAAACTGATCTGCGTGTTACCTGCGACGGGTTGTTCGATGACCGGGGCCTGCGCGATTTCGATGGCACGTCCGAGAGCCTGCCGCGCTTCGTCTGCCTTGCGGTTGCGCCAGGAGTTGAAAATCAGGAAGATTGCGCCGAGCGCGATGAGGGCGATGATGCCGTAGAGAATCGTCTTGCCTTTGCCTTCGAGGCGGTCGCCTGCGCGGTCCATGAGGGTCATCGTCGTATCACGAAAACGGTCGTGTTTAAGCTCGCGCGCGCGTTTCTTGTTGTATTTAGCCACGTCTGTTCCTTTTGCAAGTGCCCACGGTCGGGGACGTTCATAAAGGTGGTATGATAAGCGAAAGGATAACTCTAACGGTGGCCGCGAAAGCTTGTCAAGCAGGCTTACAGGAACGTTTTTTGAGTCAGATGACGCGCAATCAGGCGAGCCTCCCGGCAGGCTCTCCCGGACATCCAAGCGTGCGCGGGCCGGAAGCCTGCGGGCGCGGCAATTTTTGCTTGAGCAGATAGTCTTAGCCTGTAGAATGGCGGCTCGCGGTGGTGGGCCGGGTCGGGAAGAACGTTGATGTTCAGTCTTTATTTGGGCGTGAAAGATTTTCCGGGAACAAACAGAGAACGAGCGGTGTCTAAGCCGGTAACTGTCCGGGAAGTGACAGCCTTTAAAAAGCTTCCCGCCGCTGGGGGACATGCGTGAGCTTCGGAGAGCCAATCGCCCTCCGCGGGCAACTGAAACTGGAAGAGGTTGCGGCGGCAGCCTCAGATGATGCGCGTGCGGCGGCAGCGGAAGCGCAGTTCATTGAAAGATTAAGGGCCGGTGAAGCCGCGGCCTTCGATTATCTGGTGACGGAACGCTCCGGCGAAGTCTATGCGCTCCTTTACCGCTTAACGGAAGACGCGGAAGAAGCGCGCGACCTGACGCAGGAAACATTCCTGCGCGCCTTTCAGAGCATCAGCCGCTTTCGCGGCGACGCGAATCTAAAGACGTGGCTTTACCGCATCGCACTCAATCAGGCGCGCAATCGCTGGCGCTGGTGGAGGCGCAGGCGACGCGACGTGACCGTCTCGCTCGATGCCGAAGCAGGCCAGCAAGAGCAGCCCTTGAGCGCACGCCTTCACGCCGTCGGCAACAACCCTGAGCAGGAGACGCTGGCGCGCGAGCGCGAAACGTCACTGCGCACGGCCCTGCGTTCGCTCAGCCGCTCCTACCGCGAGGCCGTCATCCTGCGCGACGTGGAAGGCTTGAGCTACGAAGAGATTGCAGCGGCGCTGGAAGTCAGCACGGGGACGGTTAAGTCCAGAATCTCGCGCGGGCGATTGGAATTGCGTCGCATACTCGGAAGTTCTTTGTAAATCAGCACGTCAGTCTCCGGCCTCCGGCCATCAGTTCTCTCTTTGAGATGGAGGCTGATTGACCGGGAAGTGCTGATGCTCTTTGAAAGGCGAATGGCTGACCCGCCCCGGCTTCACTAACAAACTCGGTGCCAATTGGGTCGAAGTGACGAAGACGGTCTTGTCGGTTAAAAGCTCAGCCAGAAGCGCGCACGCTCTTGAAAGCGATGATTGAAAACGCGGCCAGCAACACCCGTTATTGATTCAAGCTTTCAGGCGCGGCGCTCGTGGGAGGAGCTTGATAGCCGCGAGTTAGCCGATAGCGTTGCTTCCTTTAACAAAAAGGGAGCAGCCGGGGTCGGCCAGCCATTCGCCTGACGAAACAGTTGTTAGATGCCAGCCAACCGATTTTTGAAGATAACTGACTGGCATCTGACCGCTGATTATCTGCCTTATGATGTCATGTGAGGAAATACTGCAAGAGCTGTCGTTGTACGTTGACGACGAGTTAGCGCTTCCGGCGCGCGTCGCCGTGGACGAACACCTGCAAAGATGCCCCGTCTGCCGCGAGCATCTCTTTGAGTTGCGCGCGATGACGCGCAATCTTTCGCAGTTGATGCGCCCCATAACGCCGCCCGAGTTGGCCCCTTCCATCAGTTATGCATTGATGATTGAGGCCGCCGCTCGCGCGCGCCAGCCCGTGCTTCCCTTCCGCGTCAGGCTCGCTGAATGGCTGCGCCCGCGCCTGATGCCCTACACGGTCGGCTCGTTTGCGTCCGTCATTCTCTTCGTCGGGATGCTCACAGCGCTGCGCCCGAACATGATGTCCTTCCACGACTGGGACAGGGCCGCACACGAATCAGAGATGACGGCCTACAGAATCATAGAGTTGACGGACGGCAATGGCGGCTACGATTTGACTAAGCCTGTCGCGCCTGACGTGTTTGCGGCGACACGCGCACCCTACGCCATCGAATCGCCGAGCCTCAACCCGCGCGGCGCACTCGCAGCCCTAACGCGCTCGCAGCTTCATTCGCATGAACAGGACGACGACGATATGGTTGTCGTGACGGACGTGTTCAGCAACGGCAGCGCTTCGCTGGCCGGAGTCGTACAGCCGCCGCGCGACCGTCGTATGCTGGATGAATTTCAGTCTGCGCTCAGGCAGGATGCGGCCTTCGTCCCTGCTGCCTACGACCGGCGGCCTGAAACCATGCGCGTCGTCTTCGTCGTGCAAAAGGTCAAGGTCAACGAGCGGGAATTTTAAGCGGCGAACTGTTAAGAGGCTTTTAAGGCCATTAACGAATGCAAACAGCCCCGGCAGCGGCGACTATTATCGCGCCGCTGCCGGGGCTGTTTTGCGTGCTCGCATGCCGGTGAATAGTGCGCGTGCGCGCTCCTGACAAGTCTAACTTGACGCATTGCGCGCTGCATGTTAGCTTTCCCGCTCCACCCAAGTTATGGATTTCCGTCTATTTATCTCGGCTGCGGGATGCATAGGAGAGACGCTTGAGCGCGCCTGATTTGAAACAAACACCACTGAACGCCGCGCACCGCCGCTCCGGCGCGCGGATGGTAGATTTCGGCGGCTGGGATATGCCTGTGCAGTATCCCTTGGGCACGGTCGAGGAACACCTGCGCACGCGCACGCACGCGGGCCTCTTCGATGTCTCGCACATGGGAGAGATTGACGTGCGCGGCCGTGATGCGATTGCCTTCGTTAATCGTCTCTGTTCCAACGACGCCGCAAAACTCGTTGATGGGCAGGCGCAGTATTCAGCGCTGACAACGCCGGAAGGCACAGTCATTGACGACCTGCTCGTCTATCGTTTTGCGCAAGACAGGCTGCTGCTCGTCGTCAATGCCGGAACGACGGAGAAGGATTGGGATTGGATTAAGTCGCATCACAGGGACGAGGCAGTCGAACTCAAAAACGTGAGCGCGGATTATTGCCAGATTGCTTTGCAGGGCCGCGATGCAGTCAGCATTTTGCAGCCTTTGACGGATGTTCCGCTCTCCGAGGTCAAGTATTATCATTTTCGCGAGGGCATGGTTGACAATGTTCCGGCCATCGTCTCGCGCACAGGCTACACGGGCGAAGACGGCTTTGAAGTCTATGCTGCCGCAGACAAGGCGGAGCAGCTCTGGGACAGGATTCTGGATGCAGGACGTGCGGGCACGCCCGAAGGTGTTGCACCCTGCGGACTCGCCGCACGCAACACGCTGCGGCTCGAAGCCGCGATGGCTCTCTACGGCCACGAGATTGACGAAACGACGACGCTCCTTGAAGCCAACCTCGGCTGGATTTGCAAGCTCAACAAGGGAGATTTTATCGGACGCGAGCGCCTTGCACAGCAGAAGGAAGAGGGCATCAAGCGTCGTCTCGTCGGCTTTGAGATGAAGGAGCGGGGCATTGCGCGCGACGGGCAGGACGTTATCATCAACGGCGAGCGCGCAGGCAATGTTACTTCGGGAAGCCCCGCACCGTTTCTGAAAAAGAACATAGGGCTGGCCTACGTGCCCGTCGAGCATGCTAATGAAGGGCAAGCTATTGAGATTGATGTGCGCGGTCGTGCGGTCGCGGCCGAGATAGTTAAGACGCCTTTTTATAAACGAGAAAAGCAGTAGTCAGTTTTCAGTCTTCCGTTTTCAGTGAAAGCAAAATGGTCTTTACTGAAAACTGAAAACCGTTAACTGAAAACTGAGGAGCAGACATGGCTAACATTCCAGAGAATTTACAGTACAGCAAAGACCACGAGTGGATTAGCGTCGAAGGCGACATCGGCACTATCGGCATCACAGACCACGCGCAGAACTCTTTGGGCGATGTGGTCTACGTCGAATTGCCGAAGGTGGGCGATACCTTCGAGGCGCATGAATCATTCGGCTCGGTCGAATCGGTCAAAGCCGTTTCGGAAATCTTCACGCCCGTCGGTGGCGAAGTCACAGAAGTCAACGATTCGCTTCAGGACGAACCCGAACAGGTCAACGCAGATCCTTATGGCGCGGCGTGGATGATTCGCATTCGCATGAAAAATCCAGGCGAGGTTGACAGCCTTCTGTCAGCCGCCGAATACGAAGACTTTACGAAAGCGGAGACAGAATAAAAGTTGCGCTACATCCCAAACTCGCCGGAAGAGCGCGCCGAGATGCTGCGCACAGTCGGGCTTGAATCGGCGGACCAACTCTTCGATTCAATTCCGGCAGAGATGCGCCTCCGCGAACATCTCAAAACGCCAGCGGCCATCTCCGAGATGGAGTTGCTGGCTGGCTTCGAAAGCATGGCCGAGCGCAACGTGGCCGCGCGTCGTCCAAGTTTTCTAGGCGCTGGCGCTTACTCGCACTACTCGCCCACCGTCGTTGATTACCTGATTCAGCGCTCCGAGTTTTTCACGGCCTACACGCCCTACCAGCCCGAAATCTCGCAGGGCACGCTGCAAGCCATCTTTGAGTTTCAAACGCTGGTCTGCCAGTTGACGGGCATGGATGTCGCTAACGCTTCCATGTACGACGGCTCAACCGCTCTGGCCGAAGCCGTCCTGATGGCCGAGCGCATCACGCGCCGCAAGAAGGTCGTCACCTCCACTGCCGTTCACCCGGAATATCTGGATGTCGTTGACACATACGTTCAGCATTACGGCATCGAACTGCAACGCCTTGACGTTGACTCCGCGACGGGACAAACCTCCACGGAAGCTCTCGCGGCTTTAGACGACAAAACGGCCGCGCTCGTCGTTCAATCGCCAAACTTTTTCGGTTGCATCGAAGATGTCAAAGCGCTGGCCGAACAGGCACACGCCAAAGGCGCGCTGCTTATCGTCGCCATCACCGAATCAATCTCGCTCGGACTGCTTGGCTCTCCCGGCTCAAACGATGCTGACATCGTTGTCGCAGAAGGCCAGTCTTTCGGCGTGCCGCTCTCTTTCGGCGGGCCGTACCTAGGACTCTTCGCGACGCGTGACAAGTATGCTCGTCAGATACCGGGCCGCCTCGTCGGTGAAGCCTACGACAAACAGGGTCGGCGCGGTTTCGTGCTCACGCTCGCCACGCGCGAGCAGCACATACGCCGCGAGAAAGCCACCTCCAATATCTGCACCAACGAAGGCTTGATAGCGCTCGCCGCGACTATCTACATGGAGACGATGGGCCGTCGCGGTCTTCAGGAAGTCGCACATCAATGTGTGCAGAAAGCAGCCTACGCCGCGCGTCGAATCAACGAGCTTGAAGGCTTCTCGCTTCCCTACACCGCGCCGCGCTTTAACGAGTTTGTCGTCCGCGCGCCCGTCGAAGCCGCAAGTCTGCTCAAGCGTCTCGCGGCGGAAAAGAAGATCACAGGCGGCCTCGCGCTCTCGCGCCACTACGCAGACCGTCCAAACGATTTTCTGGTCTGCGTCACGGAAACCAACCCGCGCGCAGAGATTGACGCGCTCGTCGCAGGGCTAAGAGATTTAACTAAGTAACACGTAATCGTTCAGTCATCTTTCACTTAGAAACCGTCAGTTGAAACCATGACCGAACGGATAAACGGATCAATAAGTCTAATGAGTATCACGAAAGCCACATCGCACATCTCGCAGAACGAAGCCTTGATTTTCGAGCGCTCGCAGACGGGGCGCGTCGGCTACCGGCTGCCGCCGCTCGACGTTGACGAAACATCGCTCGACGAGATTATTCCTCAAAAGTTTCGCCGCGAGGATGACCTTGAAGGGATGCCGGAGGTGAGCGAGGTTGACGTGGTGCGACACTTCACGCGCATCTCCACCTGGAACTACTCGATTGACCTCGGCATGTACCCGCTTGGCTCCTGCACTATGAAGTACAACTCTCGTCTGAACGAGAAGGTGGCGCGCATCGCGGGCTTCGCGAACCTGCACCCGCTCGCTTCCGTAGAGGATACGCAGGGCGCTTTGCAGTTGATTTACGAATTGCAGGAAAGCCTCTCGGAGATAACGGGCCTCGCTGGAGTCTCTTTGCAACCGGCGGCGGGCGCACACGGAGAGATGACGGGAGTGATGCTGATTCGCGCCTTCATTGACGCGCGCGACGGCGAGGGCGCGTCCAGCCGGCGGCGCACGATGCTCATCCCCGATTCGGCGCACGGAACTAACCCTGCGTCAGCAAATCTCTCAGGCTTTACAGTCAGGACGATTCGCTCCACCAGCGACGGCTTCACAGACCTCGAACACCTGCGCGAGTTGTGCGCACACGGCGATGTGGCCGGACTGATGTTAACGAATCCGAACACGCTCGGCCTCTTCGAGAAGAACATTCGAGAGATTTGCAGCATCGTGCATGAAGCGGGCGGCCTCGTCTATATGGACGGCGCGAACATGAACGCGCTTGTCGGCGTCGCGCGTCCCGGCGACATGGGCGTGGATGTCATACACCTTAATCTGCACAAGACGTTTTCGACGCCTCACGGCGGCGGCGGCCCAGGCTGCGGCCCTTGCTGCTGCACGGAAGAGCTTGAACCGTTTCTGCCCGTGCCGCGCGTCGTTAAAGATAGCGATGCTTACCGTCTGGACTTCAACCGTCCTCAATCAATCGGGCGCGTCAAAGCCTTCTACGGCAACTTCGGCATGATGGTGCGGGCGCTCGCCTACATACAGACGCACGGCAACGACGGCCTTCGCGAAGCGACCGAAGCCGCCGTGCTCAACGCGCGCTACATCGCGCACCAACTCACCTCCGATTACGACAAGCCTTACGAGGCCGCGCCGATGCACGAGGTCGTCTTCACAGACAAGCGCCAATCACGCAAGGGCGTGCATACGCTCGACATCGCCAAGCGTTTGATTGACTACGGCTTCCATCCGATGACGATCTATTTCCCGCTGATTGTGCAGGGCGCGATGCTGATTGAGCCCACGGAATCCGTCGGGCGCGCAGAGCTTGACCAGTTCGTCGAAGCGATGCGCTCGATTGCCCGCGAAGCCGTCGAAGACCCGGAAACGGTTCTGGGCGCTCCGCACTCAACACGCATCGGTCGCCTTGATGAAGCAGCAGCCGCGCGCAAGCCCGTGCTCCGCTGGAAACCGAAAACGACGGCCACAACTGCTTAGCTTTAAATTTTACTGGCGAACGAAGTGTCGCGTGAGAGCCTGCTGAAAGGCGTTCAGCCCGTCGGGCAGCGTTTGCGAGTTGACCGTCTTACCGAAAAGAACCTCGCTCACCATTAGTATTCATTCTGAGTAGTGCGAGGCGGTCAACTACGCGGCCGTTGATTAAATGCTCCTCGATAATCTCCTTCACGTCTTCTGCGCGCACCTGCGCGTACCAGATGCCTTCTGGATAGACGAGCACGGCCGCGCCGACGGCGCAGAAGCCGACCGAGCTACAATCTGTCAGGATAATACTGCCCTGCGGATTCTTGCCCTTCGACGCTTTGCCGTAGAGCAGCCTGCGCTCTTTCAACTCACGCTCCAGAGCCTCCTTGACTTCCGCGCTGCCGACGGCCGTGCAGGATTTTCCGTTGCAGACAAAAACATGATGGCGAATGGCCGCGTAGGCCACAGGGGCCAGCCCGCAGACGCGCTCGCGGTCTTCCAGATTAATGCGTTCACTCATGGCAAATATTTCATCCGTTTCCGTTCAAAGCTAGGATGCTAGCACGAAGCGTTTTATTCGAGAAACCGGCTGCAAATTATTTTCCGTGACGGCGAGGGGAAGTTTTTGCTCGCCGCACAGTGATTATTGTAAGATGCATGACAGTGGGCGACCATTTGGCTTGGCTGCGAGCAAGGCTTGGCAGTCACCGGCCATGGCCGCCTGATTTAATGTTTCCGTAGTTTTGACCGTTTCAGATTTGCCGTATGGCTGGTGGCCTGGTCATTCACATTGCTGCGGGCGATGATCGTCACACGGAAATCGTGTCGCAGGATCGTGTTCGTATCGGAGCCAGCGCGGATTGCGATTTGCAACTGCGCGCTTCGGCGCTCACCACTTCACCGATTGCGCCCGGCGTCGCCCTCGAACTCACACGCACCGGCAACGCATACCGCGTCACGGAGTTCAACCAATCGCTCGGCATCACACGAAACGGCGAGCCGCTTGTTGAAGACGCACGAATTGACGAGGGCGACGAATTTAGCTTCGCCTCTTCGAATCTGACCCTACAGTTTTTTCCCGTCAACCAGCTTCCGGCCCTCGTTCGCTCGCGACGCGAAACGCAGGTCGCGCCCTTCATAGAGCAGGCCGCTCTCGAATCAGCTGCCACCGCGCGACGCGACGACGCCAAGGTCTTCCTGCGAGAATTCACACGCGAGCTTGTGCGCGAAATCAACACGAGCACGAAGCTCATTGCGCTTGCTATCAGCATGGCCCTCGTCGGAGGGTTGCTGTATCTCGGTTTCGCCGTCTTCAAAGAGATACAGCGCAACCGTCGTCTCGTCGAAGACCAGAACGCGGAGTTGAACGACCTCAAAAATCGTATTCAGAAGACCAACGAGCAAATCTCCGGCCTCAATCAATCGAACCAGACCATTCTCGACAGCCTCTCGCTCGCGCCGAAGATGCGCAGCGATTACGGCGGCGGCGTCTGCCTCATTTCCGGCTCCTTCTATTTCGTCGAAGCGAGAACGGGGCGTCCGCTCCGTTATCCTGAGGTGCAGACGGACGACGAAGGGATGGTCATTCAAAACACTGAGACTTTGCAACTCACGCCTGAAGGCAAGGGAGCGATTGCCGAGTATGAATTTGTCGGCACGGGCTTTTACGTCGGCGGCGGCTACGTTCTCACTAACCGCCACGTCGCGCAGCCGTGGCTGGCAGACGAGCGCGCACAGACTCTTTCGAGCGGCGTCAGCGCCCAGCCGCGTCTCAAAAAGTTAATCGCCTACTTTCCAGACATACAGCAGCCCTTCAATCTTAAATTCAAGCTCGCTGCACAACAGGACGATCTGGCCGTCTGCATGTTTGATGTGAAAGACGTGCCGCCGAAGATTCCCGTGCTGCCACTCGACGAAGAATCTTCGGCCGCTGTCTCGATTGGCAAGACGGTTGTGATGATGGGTTATCCGAACGGCCCTGATAGATTGCTGGCGCTGCGCGACGACGCGGAGGCGCGTATGATACAGGCGCGTTGCGGCTCGTCGCTCGAATCGCTCCTTGGTTGTCTGGCAGACAAAAACCGTATTCAGCCCTTGACGACGCAGGGCAATATCACGGACCTTGACGACCACCGCATCGTCTACGACGCGCGCACCGCTGAAGGCGGCTCAGGTGCTCCGCTCTTCGGCCAGACGGGGCGCGTCATCGGCATCAACTTCGCAGTCTTTACCGAAAACACAGCCTCAAACTTCGCCGTCCCCGTCCGCTTCGGCCTCTCGCTGCTGCAACGCGCTGGCTGGAAATCACCCGAAACAATCGAGAGCGCAAACCAGAACGAGAACGCTAATACTAATCAAACAGCCCCGCGCAATCCTGCGTCTTCCGCCGCCGTTAACACGTCGCGTTAAAGGAGCGTGCCCGTAAGTCTTCGCTTCCCCGCGAAGCATTGAATTGGAGAGATGATGAAGAAGCTGTGCCAGACGTTCATAACAATCGCCCTTATCCTGTGCCTTGCGTCTGCCGTCTCGGCCCAGAGCAAAGCAGAGGCCGAACTCGTTTCCGAGGAGTTGATGAACACGGAGTTTCAGCCCCTCAGTGGTTCGACGCCCATCCGTCTTGCAGATTACAGAGGCGGCGTGGTGGTGCTGGTCTTGTGGGCTTCGTGGTGCGGCCCGTGCCGCATGGCCGTCGAAGGACTCAATGATTTCAACGAGGAATATTCCTTCCGCCACGTAGAGGTGCTCGGCCTCACAACCGAAGACCCTGCAAAAGAGTTTAACGACGTGCAGAGTTTTCTGGATAACAACAGGGTGGATTTCAAGCTCGGCTGGCTTGAAGGCGACAAGGGGAAGGCATTGCTCACGGAGACTTCCGTTGTCCCGCAGATTCTGGTCATCGCTGGCGAGCGTGTTATCGTCAAGCGTTTTCGTGGCTGGCAGCCGGAGAAAACGCTGCGCCAGTTGCGCAAGGTAGTTGACAACCTTCTGGCTCATCCTCCCGTCAGACAGTAGGGCTTCTTTCCCCACGGGCCGCCGCAAATCACTCTCTCGCGTTCAAGCGAGCTTTTGACACGACCATTCAAATCAGGATAACCTTGCGCCTTTTGCGGGCCATGCGGCCCCGCATACCTATCCAGGCAAGTGTGGGCCGCAAGGGGTTTGAGGAATAATTTTTGAGGGAGCATTCATAAGTATTTTGTCAGCTTCGGTAGAGAGTGTAGAGTCAGCCGGCATCGCGCCGGGGGTTTTCACGGAACAGCAAAAGGTAAGCTCAAAGAGCCGCGCGGCTTTAGTTGCGGTGCTCATGCTGCTTGTGCTCGTCGGCTTAGGATTGCGCGCCACGCAACTTGGCGCGGAGGGTTTGAGCGAAGACGAGCTTAATAAGCTGCAAGCTGTCGAGGACTACCGTGCAAACGGTTTGACTGCGACTAACGGCGAGCATCCGATGCTGATGAAAGCTTTGCTGACGGTCAGCGTCGTCGCCGCGGAAGGCTGGAACGAGAGCGCGTTGGCGGCGAGTTATCCGTCGCTTCGCGTCTCGACAGAAGCCGCGCTCAGGTTTCCCGGCGCATTATTCGGAGCGTTCATCTCTGTGCTGATTTTTCTGGTCGCGGCGGAAATCTCCGGCACGGAAATCGCGCTCATCGCAGCGGCGCTCTGGGCGTTTGACCCGAGCGGAATCGGCTTTAACAGAATCGCCAAAGAGGATACATTCTTCGTCTTCTTTTTCCTGCTGGCAAACTTTTTCTGGTTGCGCGGGCAGCGCGTCGCGGAGAGCGGAAGCGGGCGGCCCGACTCTTACCACTGGGCGGCAGCGGCTTCGTTCGGGGCGATGCTGGCCTCTAAATACCTGCCACACTTTTTTGGCATCAGCGTCAGCTACTACTGGATATTTCAAGGAAACCCGCGAACTCGCTGGCGCTTGGGCAAGCGTCGCTGGCTCATCTTTTTCATGGTGATGGGCGCAGCCTTCATAGTCTGTAACCCGACAATCCTGCTGCCGGAAACGTGGCACGAGATGCGCGTCTTCGCCGGCGAAAAACGGATCGGCCACGACGCCTACGAGTTCATGGGAACGCTCTACCGCAATCAGGTAACGCTCTGGTTAAAGGGCAGCCCGTGGTATTTCTACTACGTTTTTATGGGCGTCAAGATGGCCGTCCCCGTCGTGCTTGCGTTTCTGATTGGGCTGCCGCTCCTGTTCCGTAAGCGTCTGGGCGACGGTCGTTTTCTGCTGCTCTTCTGGATGCTCTTCTGGTTTATGCCGTTCACGGTGATGGGCGGGAAGTTTACACGTTATTTTACGATGGCGCTGCCGCTGGTTTTAATGACTGCGGCCGTCGGCGTGCACTTCGTGGGCCAATGTGCTGCGCGCCTCGTCGTTCGTCTTTCCGGCAGTGAAGCGCTGAAGGGTTATGCACGCGCAGTTGTGGCGCTTGTGGTGCTGGCTTTTCCGGCTTACGCGGCGGCGAGTGTCATGCCGCATTACCGTCTCTATACTAATGCGCTCGGCGGCGGATGGGAGCGAGCCGGAAGCTATTTTCCGCACGACGAGTTTTACGATTCGAGCCTGCGCGAGGCGGTCGCGGAAATCGCAGCGCGTGCTCCAAACGGCGTGCGTGTGGCGAGCGAGACGCCGGGCCTCGTCACGCACTACGCACAGCTTGCGGGCAGAAACGATTTGCTCTCGCTGTCGCTCTCGGACACTAAAGCTATGACGGAAATCCGCGAGGGCGACCTTGTTATCGTTGCGCGCGGACGCCGCTACTTCAGCAACGATGCCGTCGTCAGGCAGTTGCAGGAAGCGAGCAAGCCCGTTTTGAAGATTTCGCTGGGCGGTGTTCACGCCGTCAGCGTTTATACATTGGACGCCGGTTCGCTCGCTGCCATTTCACCCTTTATCAGGTAGCGGCGGCAACGGAGAGCATGACGGCTCTCATCAGAGTGCGGAAATTATGACAGTTGAGGAAGTGTCATAGGTTTGCGGGCGTAGATGGCTGCGGGGCGTTTAAAGTCTTCCTTGAAAGCGGCCGCCCTTCTCAACTACTCTGGTTTTCCAGAACGGCACAGAGCTTGCCGTGCAAAGAAGCGTTAACGCTCCGTTTAATTGAAGCGTCTAACTGTGAAGGCTGTGTTTTCAGGGAGGGGCGCAGTTTTCCCGCCACACTTGATGCAGATTTTTGAGGGGAACAGACGGCCAGAGGATGATTGACTGAAGATGAATAGTATTCCCCTTTCATCAATTGTGCGGCGAAGCGCTCTCGTCTGCTTCGCAATCCTCCTCGCGTTCTCGCCGCTCTTACAGCTCAGGGTTCGTGCGCAGTCCGCAGCAGCGCTTCCTGAAACTGAGCCTACCGGCGCTAAGCAAAACGCACCTTCAGGCTTCCGTTTGGAGACTACTCCTGTCGCAGGCGGCGCTGAGCTTTTGACCATCTTCGGACGCCTCGACGGAGTTGAGCGCACCGAAGCAACTGCCGGCGAAGTGCCGCTGGTCAGTGTCCTGCGCGACACCTTGGGCGACGATAATCCTGAGAACGACCGCCTGCGTTATCTATGGATGCTGACCTACAGCAGCCCGTCTTTCAGCCAGCGCGCGGCCGCCTTCATTCCCTTCTTCTACAATCGCGCAGGCAACAAAGAGCGTGCACGCGGGCAGACTCCGCCACCTATTATTGACCTTGCTTCGACCGATAAAGAGGTCTGGGGGAAAGTCTTCTGGGCGGCGCTGCAAGCCGTCCTGCTCGATTCCTACGGGCTGCCTTTGAAGCTCGCGACGCGCACCTATCGCCGCAACCTCGGTGACTATCGCAAGACACATATCGCACGCGCGCTCGCCATCCTCTCGCTCTACGAAGCGGAAGCAGGAGGCGCGCCCGTCTTCAACGCCACCGAGATGCACGACATACAGGCACGACTGATGTTGACTGAAAAAGCGCTCGGCGGCATCGTTGACGACATTTTCCTGCAACGCGTTTACGAAAAGCAGACGACGCTGACGCGCGACCTGCGCGGCCATAACTGGGAGCTGCTGCGACAGCGCGCCGAAGCCGAAGCACTCTATTTCGAGCCGCTCCAACTGCCCGACGGCAGCGCCACACACGCCCTCCTCTGGGTCGCGCGCCCTGACCTTGTGACCAATCGCGAGCGCGCGTTCAACTCGCGCTTCCTCAATGTCGCTAACCCTTGGCGCGACGACAGGCTGCGCTACTGGCGTGGCTACACCGAAACCAGATACTTCGACGCGGACAATCGCCCGGTTGATGCAAACACGACCGGCGCTCGTCCCGTGCAGATGATTCCGCTCGCGCTCTACGGGCTCGACTATCCGAAGATTCCCATCCTGCTCGTTGACTTTCGCGACGGCATGAATCCGAAAAGGCGCGAGATGTCGCGGCGCGTGCTTGAAGATGTCGCGTGCAACGTGCTCGCGCTCTCGCGCTTCGGCGACATCCCCTATTTTCTGGGACGCACTATCTACGATTACGTCACAGGCCGTCGCGGCATTGACCTCAACCAGCCGACGCGCATGCGTACCTATTCGCAGTTAAAGCTCCTGCTCTCATTAAGCGCCTCGCTTGACCCGCGCCTGCGCGACGAAATCGAAGACCGCCTTGAACGCGTCTCGCTCAACCCTCTGGAGAACGACATCGCTGCGGAAACACAACTCGCGCGCGACCAGTATGCTGCGTTGATGGCTTATGCTAAAAAGCCGGATGGCCTGCCCGCGCGTCTTGACCGCGACCGTCGTGCAGAGATGGTTCCGCTCAAACACAATCGCACCGCGCAGGTCTTCTTCCGTCTCGGCAATCTGCTGAGCTTCGGCCTTTACACGCACAGGGAAAAATCCACCACGGAGATGAAAGCGAGGCTCGACACGGCGCGCAGTCTCAACTACCACGTGCGATACCTTCGCGAGGTGGCGAAGTCAAGCCAGCAGGTAGAGGTTGCCTGGAAGATAGAGGACGTGCGACGCTCCCTGCGCTTCGTTGCCGAACACGGCGCAGAGGCGAGCGGAAAGGCGGCGAGCGCAGCGGCGCGCATCTTCGCACGCACACAGGACGAAGAAACGCTCAGGCTCTCTCTCAACTGCCTCTATCGCATCAATGCCGAGACGGCGAAAGCCGAACTCCTGCGCATCTATCGCGATGCAGGGCTGGATGCACGCTGGCGCAGCCTGAGCGCGGAGTATCTGCGCCTCGCCGTCAAACAGGAACAACGCATCGCGCCCTCCGATGCTAAAGTGATTTTGAGTGTGATTGGACCATGACGAGGACGAAGCGCGGCGAGATGAGACAACGGGACGCCTGCGAGCAGACCGACTCTCAAAGCAGCACGTGCGATGAAGCAGGCTCTTTCTTCGTCGCCGCTGCATTGCGGCGTCTGCGCGCCTGCGCGTCCTTTATTATCACAACTATTCTCACAACACTGGCTCTCATCCTTCTTTCATCTTTCGCGGCGCAGGCGCAGGTGCGGCGAGTCGTTATCATTAAGGTTGACGGCCTGCCGGGTGAGATTGTCGAGCGCTACGTGCGCGAGCGTAATCCGCGGACGGGCAAGAGCGAGTTGCCCTGGTTAGAGCACGTCTTTTATCAACGCGGCACGCGGCTCAGCAATTTCTACGTGCGCGGGATGAGCCTTTCGGGGCCTTCATGGTCGCTGCTCGACACGGGCCAGCACCTACAGGTCAGGGGCAATGTCGAATTCGACCGCTACACCCTGCACACCTACGACTATCTGAATTTCATTCCGCTCTACATCGCCAACGTTGCGCAGCGGCGCGTTGACATGCCGGGCGTCGAAGTGCTCGACGAGTTGGGCATCCCGCTCCTGATGGATGCTTTCCCGCACGGCGAGCGCTATATCAGTTTTCAGTTGTACCAGCGCGGCGTGCGCTGGACGACGCTCAGCCGCGGCCTGCAAAACCGTTTCACGACGCGCAGCCCGCGAGAGTTAGTTGACGAATGGACGATGGGCATCGAAGCGCGCTCTATCATCATGGACCAACTCGAACGCGAGTTGATAGAGAAACTGAACGACCCGCGCATACGCTATCTGGACTACTACACTTCGGAGTTTGACCACGCGGCTCATCATAACAACGACGCCGCGACGCATCTCATCGCGCTCAAGGAATTGGACGCTCTTGTCGGGCGTATCTGGACGGCGATCCAGAAAACGCCGCAGGCTTCGGAAACAGCGCTCATCGTCGTCTCCGACCACGGCCTTAATAGCATGGGCGGCGTTTATAGTCAGGGCTTCAATCTCGTCAAGCTCTTGGGAAGCCGTGCGGGCGGCGGCCATCACGTCGTCACCAAGCGCCGCCTGCTGCTCGATTATTCGCTCAAAGGAATCTACCCGCTCGTCCCCTTAATTACGACGACCACCGACGACACCTACTATCTCAAAGGACAGAGCACGCTCTATCCGACGGCGCTGCTTGATTTCGACGGCAACGAGCGCGCGGCCTTTCACCTGCGCGACAGCGACCTCAACATGCTGCACATCATCTGGCAGCAGCTTGAGCGGAAAGACCTTTCAGAGCCTCTAAGACGTGCGCTCACGTCCGCCTTCTTCGAGACGGTTGACCGGCGGCGCGAAGAGTGGCGAGGAATGCTCTCGCAACTTAACGAAGAGATTGCGGCGCTCTCGCGGCTGCTCGAAAAACAGCGCGCCGAATTGGATGCGCTGCCGGAGAAATGGACGCCGGAAGACGTAAAGGCCGGGCGTGACAAGGAAGCGCAGCGTCTCTTCGCACGCTGGGATTCAGGCAGCGGCGACGTGCGCGAATACACAGAATACGCGCGCACGCTCACGAATCTTCTCGCGCTCAAGCGCGAGAGCTTCGTTCCCTCGAAGCTCAAAATCGAAGACTTCATCGCACGCGGCGCGATGGGCGAGCCGAACAGCATTTACAAGTTGCAGAACTACGTGGTCGGCCCCGCAGCGGGCGGCTTCGTGCTCAAATCGGACGGCTCGCTCGATATGCTGAAGAGCTTCGCGCGCGTTGATTACTTCTCGTTGCTTGGCGAGACGAAGGTGCGCAATAACGTGCAACCCACAGTTGACAACCATCCGATTGATTTCGTCGCCGTCAGGATCGGGCGCGAAGAGTTGGCCGGTGAGCTTGAACGTGATTTGATGCCGACGACCGATGCCGTCTGGTTGTACGGCGGCCCGGACAGGCAGGCTTTGATCCTCTCGCGCGAGGATGAAGCGGGTCGTCTGCGTCTGCGTTATCTGCCGGTTGAAAATCTGCGGCAGGACGCAAGCGGCCGCATACGTTTCACGCGCGCCAGCTTTCGCGCTGGCCTGCCGCTGAAAATCCTTGAGGACGGAGCGCTCAATGTGCCTGCTGGTTTGCGCGCAAGTTGGCTCGACGAGTGGCACACGGACGAGGAGTGGTTGCGCGCCGTCCATAAAACAACTTACTCTAACGCGATTATCGGCCTCAACGAACAGCTTGCGCGACACGTGCCTGAGTCTTTGCAGACGGATGCGCAGGGTCTTTCCGTTGATGAAAGATTAATCCGCCGCTTCCGGCAGCGGCAGCGACGGCTCTCGGAGACGGACGTGCTGGTGATGGCTAATAACCATTGGAACTTCGACGTGCGCGGCTTTAATCCGGGCGGCAACCACGGCTCGTTTTTCCGTATCTCGACACACTCGACTTTAATGATGGCGGGCGGCGAGCGGACGGGGATTCCGCGCCGCGAAGTAATCGAAGAGCCGTATGACAGCTTGAGTTTTGTGCCGACCGTGATGGCGCTGACAGGGCAGTTGCGCGACGAGCGCGTGCCCGTTTCAGTTCTCTGGCAGAGAGGCTTCCGTCGTTTTCCCGGCCGCATCATAGAGGGCGTGCTGGGCGGGGCGGGCAAAAGCGAAGCGGCCTCGCCGGTCGCCGCCGGAGCGTCAACTAAACCCTGATGATAACCGACGAGCATTTGAGAGAGACGCCCCGTAACATTGACGAAGCATCGGTTTCCGACGGAGCGGCGCAGACTGAAAACGGGAAGGCGCGTCGCTTCGTCTTCTGGCTACAGGGCATAGCCTTTCTGCTCGGCGTCGCTCTTCTCGTCTACGTCATCAACCGCGTCGGTCTCCAGCCCATCTTCGATGCCTTGGGCCGCATCGGCTTCGGCTTCTTCATCTTGCTCGCCATCAACGGCTCGCGCCACGTCCTGCGCACGCTCGCTATGCGCACGGCCGTCCCGCCCGAACACCGGCAGGTCAATATCTTTCAAGCCTTCGCCGCACGACTCGGCGGCGAGGCCGTCAGCTTTCTGACCTTCACAGGCCCCGTGCTCGGAGAAGCGACGAAGGTTGCGCTCCTCAAAAAACGCGTGCCGCTCGTCTCCGGCGTCTCGGCGCTGGTGATAGATAATATTCTTTATTACCTGTCGGTCGTCTTTTTCATCCTCGGCGGCGCGCTCGTGATGCTGGCCTCCTACAGCCTGCCGCGCGTCGTTGACTATACGCTGCTTGCCATCGCTGCCTTCGCACTGCTGGGGATTGTGGCGGCGGCGTTGGCCCACAGGCGGCGCGTGATGCTGCTGACGTGGTTGATTGACCGCCTCGCGCGCTCAGGCATACACCCCAGAGCGTTGACCTCGCGGCGCGAGCACATCTACCAGCTTGAGTCTAACGTCTATGATTTTTACGACCATCATCCGGGTTCGTTCTTCGCCATCTTGGGCTACAATATTCTCTCACACGCATCGAGCGTCGTTGAGGTTTACGTCACGCTGCGTATGCTTGGCTTCAGCCCGCAGGTGCAGGCGGCCTACGTCATAGAGTCTCTGACGAAGGTCATCAACTTCGTCTTCGGCTTCGTCCCGGCGACCATCGGGGTCTACGAAGGTGGGACGGAAGTTATCCTGCGCACGCTCGGATTCGCGGCGGCCACGGGCGTGACACTGGCGCTCGTGAGAAAGGCCGGGACGGTTTTCTGGACTGCAATCGGGCTGGTTATACTGCTCTGGCGCGCGATGCCTTCGGCCGCGAGCCGGCTGATGGAGCGCAGCCCGCGTTTTCGCAAACTTATGGACAGCCTCGTTCTCTCAAACATCGCGCACAGGCCCGCACGCACCATTGTCAGCGTGCTCGGCATCGGCATCGGCGTTCTGCTGATCGTCTTCACGACGGGGTTGGCCCACGGCGTCCTGCGCGAGCGCGGGCGGCGCGAGGCGAATCTCAACGCGGAGATTAGAGTCAGCGCAGCGGGCACTATGGGCCTGACCGGCTCGCAGCCCTTCGCTCTACCGACGGAGCGCGCACGCGAGATAGCACGCATCCCCGGCGTGCGCGCCGCGCTGCCCATCGGCCAGAAACTACTGCCGACGGAAAGCGGCTTCGGCAATCGCCTCGTTGACGGCATCAACTTCGAAGAGTATGCGGCTATCACAGGCTTGACCGTCAAGGAAGGACGCAAACTTGAGAGCGGCTATGAGGCCATAGTGGATTCCGTCTGGCAGCAGGAACGCAGGACGAACGTGGTCGGCACGACCATCAGGCTCTTCGAGCGCGACTACAAGATCGTGGGCGTCTACGATCCTCCGGGCGGCGGGCGCGTCAAGATTCCTCTGAAGACTATGCAGGAGGAAGTCGGCGCGCTGCCCGAAGATGGACAGGGCGAAGAACGCTGCACGGCTATCCTCGTCTCCTGCAACAACCCAGCCGAACAGGAAGAGGTCGCCGCGCGCATACGCCAGCAGTTTCCCGAAGACCAGATTATCTTCACGCGCGACTTGCCGGAGCTTTATGCTTCGGGCCTGCCCGCGCTGAACGTCTTCATCAACGTCGTCGTCGCGATTGCCGCGGCCATCAGCATGCTCGTCATACTGCTTGCGATGTACACGACCGTGACCGAACGCACACGCCAGATCGGCGTCCTCAAATCCCTCGGCATGTCGAAGGCATCAATCGCATGGGTAATCGAGCAGGAGGCGATCCTCGTCAGCGTGCTCGGAGTGCTGACCGGCATCGGCCTCACGCTGCTCATACGCTTCGCAGTGATGCGCTCGACCTCCCTCATCATTGACATAGAGACGCGCTGGCTGCTCGTCGCTCTCGCCGTCGGACTCGTCGGCGGCACAATCGGCGCACTCTACCCAGCCCTGCGCGCCGCACGGCAGGACGCCGTCGAAGCGCTCGGCTACGAATAACAGCGGCGAGCCATGAAAGGAGACCTCTCAGCACGATTATTGATTTGTATGTGTGACCGCGTAGGCGACGATGAGGACGGCTTCTTCCCATAGATTCCGAAGCAGGAATGTCTGGAGCCCTGCGCAGTATTGCAACACCTCGTTGCGCTCCGTCTGCTTGTTCCAACTCACCGGGAAATCAGAATAAACTACACTCACACGGTCATCAATAATTTCATTTGCCTGAGAGAGATAATAGCCGCCGGTATTTTCGATAACTGTGCAGCCGCCGCGTAATTCCGTAAACTCTCTAACGAGCCATGAGAGAGTCTCCTGATAGGCGGGCTCATAACGGATGGGCACGTAGACTTCAACGCGGATTCTTGGAGCGAAGCTCGGCAAGTCGCTTCTTCCTCCATTCACCGATATTCTTCAATTTCTTGCGAAACTCCGCAGCGCTGATTTCTGCTTTAGGAGGTTTCTTTGCGCTGGCGGACTGCGGCACAATCTGATACTTGTTCTTCATCAATCATCCTCCACCCGAATTATCATCTGAGCACAGTTTTATATCAAGCTTTGTCTGACCGGGACAGCGTAGCGCCGAAATTATCCCGCGCCACGAGACAGTTGGGCCATGGCGCGGGATAACGAGAGAGATGTTTTTCGTTATCCCGCGCCGTTTGTTTAGTCTGCGCCGCTTCTTTTATTGTCGAAGCGGGTTATGGAGTGGTGGTGACGCTGATGGTGTCAGACCACTGGCCGATGGGCGCGTCGGCGTCGTAGAAGCGCAGGCGATACTCGCGAACTTCGGGAGTGCCTGCCTGTAGGGGCGGGCGGGCGTCTATGAAGGGGCTGTAGAGGTCTATGCCGATAAACGTCCAGCCGCTTTCGCCCTGCCTGCGAGATTCAATGTAGACGCCATCGAAGATACTCTTGTTGAATTCGATGCGCACTTGACCACCGGGCAGTGCAATGGCTCTGGCCGTCGGCTTGGCGGTCGCGGGGTCAACGGCGTTGCCATCGTCTTTGCCTGTGATGCCGAGGGCTTCTCCGATGTCGGCTGTGTAGGCGGGCGCGTTCTTGATGCGCTGCACGAGTTGGCGCAGGCGCGGGAGGATACCGGGCGCAACCGTTGCGGGCGCAACGCCGACGGTCGGAGCGGGCGGAGGTGCGCCGCCGGGCGAGCCTGCGGGGCCGTTCTTAATCAGGTTCTTGTAGCTGTAACGCGCGTCGAGATTGGCCTTGTAGGCCGGAAGCGAGTCTGAGACGAGGTAGTCGAGCATGGCTGCGTCGGCCTGCACGGCGGCGACTTCGGCTGCCGTGAAGCCGAGCGTGGGCGCGTGTGTGCCAAATGACTGAGCGAAGTTTTTGAGCCAGATAACCAGTTCCGGCTCTGTGCGTGGAATACTCATGGTGCGCTCCCTTTCTTTTTGCCTGACGGCAAAAGCGTGAAAGTTAAGGATTAGGGCGCGGGTTGCGTGCGGCACGCCTCGTTTGGAGCAACGAATCCGGGCAAACCGACTGCGACCGAGCGAGTTGGGAGGGCCGCAGAGAGTGTTTTCGTGCGGGCCGGATTCTGCCAGAGAGCGCGGCCTTTGGCAAGCTTTTTCCGGCAGTTTTTGTCGGCGCGCGTAGGAGGCTAACAAACAGTTACGCCAGCACGACCGGCGAGCCTGCAAGCGACAGGCGCTCGACTGCAAGCGACGGATGCGAGCTTGCACGCGGCAAATGCAGCCTTGCAACCGGCAAATGCAGCCTTGCAACTGGCGCGTGCAAGGCTGCAAGTGTGAGATGCGGCGCTGCATCTGTCGCGTGCAAGGCTGCACGCGGCAAATGCAGGCTTGCAACTGCCAAATGCAAGCCTGCACGCCTGAGTTGCAGGCTTGCACGCCTGAGATGCAGGGCTGCATTTACCATCTGCAAGGCCGCAACTGCCGTTTGCAGCGCTGCATTTACCGTTTGCGGCGCTGCATTTGGCGCTTGCAGGGCTGCAAATGACACTTGCGCGGGGGTGTGTGTCTGCCGCGCGACCGCAAAGTGCGGCGATAGCAGCATTTAGCGCGAATGCCTGATTTTCGCGGCGTCGCGGGCGATAGCCTTACAGCCGCGCTGCTGTTTCATTGACAATCCGGGCCGGTGAATTTATGCTGCCGCTGCTCAATTCATGCCGGAGACGCCTTCGGTCACGCTCAAACTCCCAACGTCACATCGTTTGAGCACTCACTAGGTCAAACAGCAGGGTGACATATCTCAAAACTAAATCACCGCCTCACACTCGACAAACGCTCTCTTGCGCCCGTATGGCGCGGGGTGAGGCAGCAGTGTGTGCGCGGCGCGTCTCATCCACCTGCGGCAGAGAACGGCCACAGCCTGTGCTCCCTGCCCCCTTATACTCAGGAGAAATATCATGCCCACACATCAAAGCTCCCACAGGAAACAGCAGCACACCAGCGCGAAGAATGCACTGCGACGTAGGGCGCAGCGCACGGCGGCCCTAACATGCGCTGTGAGTCTCACATTGTTAATGCTGGTCGTAGCACTCGCCGCGCCCGCCGACCTCGACCTGACCTTTGACGCCGACGGGAGAGTGACGACCGACTTCGGCAACGACACTGACCAGGCGAATGCGATGGCGATTCAAACCGACGGCAAGATTGTCACCGCCGGGTCTAGCTTCCTCAACTCGAACAAGGAATTCTCCCTCGCCCGCTACAACGCGGATGGCTCGCTCGACACCACCTTTGATACTGACGGCAAGCTGACAACCGACTTCAGCGACAGCTTTGATGCAGCGCTTGCGGTGGCGATTCAACCCGACGGCAAGATTGTCGCCGCCGGGCTTACCTTCATCTCAACGAACGACGGCGCGAGCTATGACTTTGCCCTCACCCGCTACAATGCGGACGGCTCGCTCGACCCGACCTTTGACGCCGACGGCAAGGTGACGACCGACTTCGGCAACGACACTGACCAAGCGCTTGCGGTGGCAATTCAACCCGACGGCAAGATTGTCGCCGTCGGGGTTAACTTCACCCGAGTGAACGACAGCGCGAATTATGACTTTGCCCTCGCACGCTACAATGCGGACGGCTCGCTCGACACCACCTTTGATACTGACGGCAAGGTGACGACCGACTTCGGCCCCAGTTTTGATGTAGCGTATGCCGTGGCGCTGCAACCCGACGGCAAGATTGTCGTCGCCGGGTGTGCCCCCATTGAATCGAGCGATGACTTTGCCCTCGCCCGCTACAACGCAGACGGCTCGCTCGACACCACCTTTGACGGCGACGGCAAGGTGACAACCAACTTCGGCCCCAGCAATGACGCAGCACGTGCGATGGCGATTCAACCCGACGGCAAGATTGTCGCCGCCGGGCGTGCCGTCATCGACTTAGACTATAAATTCATCCTCGCCCGCTACAACGCAGATGGCTCGCTCGACACCACCTTTGATACTGATGGCAAGCTGACGACCGACTTCGGCAGCAACAATGACGCAGCGAATGCAGTGGCGCTGCAACCCGATGGCAAGATTGTCGCCGCCGGGCGTGCCTACACCCCAGCGAACAACGGCGCGAGCTATGACTTTGCCCTCGCACGCTACAACGCGGACGGCTCGCTCGACACCACGTTCGACGCCGACGGCAAGCTGACGACTGACTTCGACAGCTTCAACGATGCAGCGCTTGCGGTGGCAATTCAACCCGACGGCAAGATTGTCGCCGCCGGGGTTAACTTCACCATCGTGACGAACGGCGGCTCAAGCAATGACTTCGCCCTCGCCCGCTACAGCGGCGACCCCAAGCCCAACGAGACCTCCAACTTCGACACCGACCGCCAAACAGACATCGCCATCTGGAATCCCTCAAGCGGCAACTGGTACATACAGGACAGCACCACCAACACCACCCGCATCGTTTACAACTGGGGCAACGGCGCTTTAGGTGACAAGGCTGTCCCCGGCGACTACGACGGCGACGGCAAGACGGATGTCGCCATCTTTCGTCCAGCGGAAGCCAACTGGTACATCATCAAGAGCAGCGACAACACGGTACTGCTCAAGAACTGGGGCGACTCCGCAGACATTCCCGTTCCCGGCGACTATGACCTTGACGGCAAGACCGACACGGCAGTCTTCCGCCCTTCGGATGGCAACTGGTACATACGCAACAGCCGCGACCAATCAGTGACGCTCAAAGGCTGGGGCGCAGCGGGCGACAAGCCTGTGCCCGCAGACTACGACGGCGACGGAGCAACGGACATCGCAGTCTTCCGTCCCGGCGACGGCAACTGGTACATCATCACCAGCCGCGACCGCTTCGCACGTGTCGTCAGCTGGGGCAACTCCACAGACAAACCCGTCCCCGCCGATTACGACGGCGACGGGCGAGTTGACGTAGCGGTCTACCGCGACGGCGTGTGGTACATACGTCACTGGACGAACCTCGTCACGGCCAAGAGTTGGGGTGATGCAACCGACACACCTGTGCCCGCCGATTACGACGGCGACGGTCGAAGTGACATCGCAGTCTTTCGCCCGTCAGACCTCAACTGGTACATCCTCCAGAGCACCACCAATACGGGAAGATTGGGGCACATCCCGCAGCCGGGCGTGCCCGTCGCCAGCGCCTACCTGCCGCAGTAGCTTGTAGAGAGAACGCGAGACTGCACAAACGCGAAGCGGGGCGACTCTGGTCAGAGTCGCCCCGCTTCGCGTTTGTGCGGCCTCGCTTGGCTGCGATATGTTCGCTTACTCGGCGTGTTGATGAAGATGCTGCCGCGCGTACTCGCCAGCCGTGCCGACGAAGCCGCGCCGCTGCGCAGGCACGCCCGCCGTATCCGCTACGGCGGTGAAGCGCCAGCGGTTGAAGTCGGCGGCATTACCCGAAAGAGTAAATGCACGGTCGCTGTCGAGTCCGGCGACGACGTTGCGCGGCCAGTCGAAGAGATTGATGTCGAGGGCGCTCGTCTTTAGTTCGCGCGAGGCGCGGGCAATCATGGATTCGATGTCTGGAATCGTGCGCGGGAGCGCGGCGGTCATCCAACGAACGCCGTCGGCCGTGACGAGCATGTCGTCTTCGATGCGCACGCCGATGTTCTTGTACTTCTCGAAGGCGGGGCGGACGGCGGCGATGAAGGCTTCGTTCTCCGGCGTCTTCGGCAGATAGTCGAGCGCGTCGGCGCGTATGTAGATGCCCGGCTCGTTGGTGAAGACCATGCCGGGTTCGAGCTTGACGCCGCGCCCGCCTACGTCGTGGACGTTCATGCCGAGCCAGTGTGACGTGCCGTGCATGAACCAGATGCGATACTCGTCCGTGTTCTTGTTCGTGATTAAGCCGAGGCGCAGGAGTCCGTCTTTGACGACTTCGAGCGCCGCGCCGTGAACGTCGTTGGGGAAAATCGCGCCGGGCTTGGTGGCGCGTGCGGCCGCTTCCTGCGCGTCGTAAACGATCTGGTAAATCGCTGCCTGTTCGGGTGTGAACTTGCCGTTGACTGGAAACGTGCGCGTCACGTCGGCAGTGTAATGCCCGTACTCCGCGCCGACATCCATCAACAGCAGACTGCCCTGCGTGATGCGGCTCTGCGATTCGTTGTAGTGTAGGGTCGTCGCGTTCGGCCCGCAGCCGACGATGGAAGGGTAGCCCCACTGGTCTGCGTTGCGCCGCTTGAAGGTGTATTCAACTTCGGCCTCAACTTCATACTCCCACCGCGAGCGCCCCGCGACAGCCATCGAACGCCCGAAGGCTTCGGTCGTAATGTCAATCGCGTGCTGCAACAGTTGCAACTCCATGGGCGATTTACGCAGGCGCAACTCCGCGAAGACGGGCCCGGCCGTGTGCACGTTAAAGCCCGTCGCCACTCTGGCCCACTGCGATGCGAGAGCCTGCTCCTGCTTGTACTCGCGGCTTTCGGGTTCGCGCGACGGCAGCAGCAGATACAATCCAGCCTGATTCTTCGCCATCGCGTTAAATAAAGACTCGTAGCCTGTCGTCGTCGCCGCAGCGCTTGCGGCAGCAGGCCCGCCGCTGGCCGGCTGTGTGGCGCTCACGTTCGTCGCCTGCGGCGTCGAGGATGCATTAGTCGTGGTCACATTCGCGGGCGTCTGATTCGAGACGGGCCGCGCGGGAATTGCTGCCGTGGCTGCGGGCACGGTCTGCCCCGCCAAGGGTACTGGCGGCGTGACGGGCTGCGTGCTCGCGTTCATGCTGCCTGCTGCGCTCATCAACGTCGCTTCCGGCTTCGGACGATATGCCTGACGGCTGCGCACGGAGCGCATGAACGGCTCAAACTCTCCGGCCTCCCAGATTTCCCGTATGCCGGAGAGGCGGCGCGCTTCCTCCGGGCTGTACATGTAACCCGTCCACGTCTCGGCCGCAGGGTCGCGTCTGGGCAGGAAGAGGACTTCGGGCAACTGCGGATTGCCGGGCATCAGCACGAGCGTTGCGCCCTTCTGGTTGAGGTTGGTCAGGTAGTATAGATTGTTCTCCTGACGGAATTCGTAATCCACGTCGTTAGTATAAACGCGCGGCTCTGTGCTGAAGAGAACCAGCATGCCCTCCGGCCCTATCTTCTGCGCGACGCGCTGGCGACGGCTCGCAAGCTCCGCCACACGCGCCGCATCATTAAAGACGGGCGCAGGAGGCGCAACGCGGATCGCGGGCGCTGGCGCGGCCTTACGGTCTTTCTCGACGCTTGATGCAGCGGAATGAATGACAGTCGCGCTCAGGACGAGCGAGACGAGAGCCAGCGTAGTCGTCAGTTTAAGAGAAGCTTTTTTCATACTCACAGCACTTTCTCCGTCAGAGCGTTTAAGGGGAACAGAAGCGGGGATAACGTGTTAATTAATATAACGCCATTTCCTCTTCCGGGAAAAGCGCTCTTGCGCAACACGCAACAGGCAGCAGGGTCGGTCGCCGCATGAGCAGGTCCGAGGCTTAAAGGCCCAACGTTATCCGCCTACTGCCCGCCGATTCTGACGGGCACGTCGCGCGTCGAGCGATTGCCGAAAAAATCTTCCGCGAAGACCTGCACAACGTAATCGCCGGCCGGAAGCGAGGATGCGTGCCAGTAGTCTTCTATGGCCGCGCGGTCGCGCACCTTGTTGGTCAGTATGTAGGCGAAGATGGTCTGGCCCGTGTAGCCCGACTGGCTGCCTGTGCTGTAAGCGAAGTGCGCGGTCGCTGGGTCGTCGGGCAGCGTCTCAAAGGAGATGGTCGTGAGCGGCTGCTCGAAGCCGGGCGCGGGCGTGCCGTCCACCTTCAAGATGCGGTAGCCGAGACGATAAAGGCCGAGCTTGCGACGCGCGGCGTTTCCGTCCATCTGGTCGTAAGCACGCACGACGATTCTCACATCCCCTTTAACATACACAGGCGCGCTCTTTTCCTGTCCTCGCTTTGCACCGTCGCCTGATGAAGTGCCTGCCAGTTGTTCTCCATTCTGGTTAAGCAGGAGCACGCCGTCCTTCTCGATGATGGGCGCAACAGTGTCTTTGACGCCGGGCAGATCGAGCGCGGCCAGAGCGTTGAACTCCCAGCCGACCGGCCCCGCTATGAGATGCACGTGATACTGGTCGTTGAGCGTACCGAGCGCTTCTCCCGCCCTGAACCTTGCGCCGCGCCTGACGCGCACGCCCGTCACCTTTCCTTCTCCGTCGCGCATGATGCGGAAGCGTTCATCATCAAAGGGGCGGTTGTCGCGTGTGCGCCCGACGCGCAGGTGTATGTAGCCGAGCGAGGGAAAACGTATGCGCTCGCGCGCCGTCCCGACGCCTTCGACCGCCAGCGGATTCAACACGCGCTCGTCGCGCACGAGTCGCACGGTCTCGCCGTAAGCGCCGGGAATATCTAGGCCGTTATGAAACCAGGCGTCGCCGTCATCCTTAACCTCGCCGCGTATCTCTCCGAAGGTGGCGGCGATTTCGCGTGTGCGCTCCGGCGGCTCGTAGGGCCAGCGCGGTGCGCCCTGCGCGCGAAAGTCTGCGGCAGATGGGCGCAGCGCTCTCGCCTCTTCGGTCGTTATCGCGCGGCCTCGCTCCTCGCCCTCGCGAAGGACTGCGCGCACGACGCCGTTGCCTGTGTCTGCGACGAACAACGTTCCGTCCTGCGCGACGGCAACACCAGCAGGATGGTTGAAGCGCGCTTCCGCTATGCTTCCATCCGCGAGGCCGCTCAGCGAAGTGCCGGCCAGCGTGAAGACTTGCGGAACAACCTTGAAAGCGCACGCTCTGAGCACAGCGCCGCCCGCTTCCGCGACGTAGATTGTGCCGTCGCCGTCAACGGCGACGCCCGCAGGGTGATTGAAGAGCGCGTTTGTGATGAAGCCGTCAAGTCTACCCGCCTCGCCCGTTCCGGCAATGGTCGTGACCGCCCCGCTCAACTCGACTCTACGCAGGCGTTGATTGCCTGTGTCCGCGACGATGAGCGCACCGTCTGGCGCGGCGGCGATGCCGCACGGAGTATGGAAGCGCGCCTGCGCTCCATCAAAGGCATCGGCGTAGCCCGGCGCGTCGCCGCCCGCGAGCGTGCGCACGTTGCCCTGCGCGTCAATCGAGCGTATGCGGTCGTTGTAGGTGTCTGCGACGTAGATTGTGCCGTCCGCGGCGACCGTGACACCGACGGGGGCGTCAAAGAGCGCAGCGGCCTTGTTGCCGTCGGCGAATCCTGAGCGCCCTTCTGTGCCTGCGATGACAGACATGCTGCCGTTGCCTGGATCAACTCGCTTGATAGTGTGTGAGCCTGTGTCTGCGATGACGAGTGTGCCGTCGGGAGCGAGGGCGACGGCCGAGGGCGTGTTCAGTTTTTCGTTGACGACCTTCGTTGTGCCGTCAGTCGCTATCTGCACAAGCAGATTCTTTTCTCCGTCAGTCACAAACAGCGTGCCGTCCTTCGTAACGGCGACGCCGAAGGGATTACTGAAACGAAGAGAGCCGGGTTCACTCGCTGCTCCGGCCAGCGTGCGGACGGCGACGAGCGGAGCGCGCTCCGTGGACTGCCGCGACGCACAGGAAAGGAACAGGCTGAAGGAAACGCAGGCGAGCAAGATGGCTATGAAGCGTTGAAGGGGAGCGCGCCGCTCCCTGAGGGCTGTTAAGTTCATGCGGAAAGATTGTGCCTGCATGGTCGCCGCGAATGCAAACGCCATTGAGGCCGACGGCCGATTGGGCGTATGCTATGGGGCATGGATAAGCCAACCGCTGTTGATGACGATGACGACGACAATATAATTATCGAAGTGAGCCCACAGGAAAAGCAGCCGCCGCGTCGTCGCTGGCGGCGTTGGGCCATCCTGGGAGTCGTGCTGCTCGTCTTCGCGCTGATACGCGGACTCTCCATGTATATTTCGGCGCTCTGGTTCGGCTCGCTCGGCTACGCGTCCGTCTACTGGACCGTCTTTCGCTACAAGCTTTTCACGTTTCTCATCTTCGCTGTGTTGACGGTTCTCATCCTGCGCGGAGCGCTGCTCGTCCTCGAACGCATCTTTGCAGCCTCCGCGCTCGAACGGCGCACCATCGTCGTCAATAATCAGCCCGTCCTGATTTCGCCAGCGAAGTTTGTGCGGCCCGCCGCTTGGGGCATCTCGCTGCTTGTCGGGCTGGCCTTCGGCCTCGGCATGAAGGATAACTGGCGCTCCTTTGCGCTCTATCTCAACCAGCCTGCGACCGAAGGCGTTGACCCTATCTTTCAAAAGTCGCTCGGCTTTTATCTCTTCACGCTGCCCGTTCACCAGACGATTAACTGGTGGCTGATCGTCCTGTCTTTCGTCGTCCTTGCGGCTGCGGTCATCTTCGCGCTGCTCTCGTTCTCGCAGAAGTTAAAGACGGCGGCCGCGATTGCCACCATGCGCAAGGCAGGCTACGCGGCAGTCTCGATTGCGCTCGCAGTCTTCCTCTTGCTGCTGGCGTGGCGCACATACCTCTCGCGCTTTCCCTATCTCTGGCAGGACCACGATTCATTTTCCGGCGTCACCTATACGGAAGCCAACTACGTGCTGCCCGGCCTCCTGTTCATCGCCGTCGCTTTAATCATCGCCGCCGCCATCACGCTGCTCAACGCTTTTACCAAACGCGGCCTGCGGTTGTTGCTCGCCGCCGTCGCCTTGCCCATCGTCGTGTACGTTGTCGCAGTGATGCTCATCCCCGCGTATGTGACGAGCTTCGTCGTTAAGCCAAACGAGTTGGGACGCGAAACGCCGTACATCGAGCACAACATCAACTGGACACGACGCGCCTACGGCCTCGACCGCATAGAGATGCGCGACTTTGAAGCCGACCCATCTATCGAGGGCTTGAACCTAGAAGCCAATCAGGCCACGCTCGAAAACATACGCCTCTGGGATTGGCGTGCACTTCAGGACACGCTCCGGCAGGTGCAGGAGATTCGCACCTACTATGACTTCCCTGACGTTGACATTGACCGCTACCGCACAGGCGGGCAGACGCGCCAGATGATGCTCGCCGCCCGCGAGCTTGACATCAGCAAGCTGCCTTCAAGCTCACGCAACTGGGTCAACGAGAAGCTAATCTACACGCACGGCTACGGCGTGACGATGAACACCTCTAACGGTTTTACGACCGAAGGCATGCCGCAGTTCGTGCTCTCCAACATGCCCGTCGAAGCCTCCGCGCCGGACATCAAACTCACGCGCCCCGAAATCTACTACGGGCAGAAAACCGACACAGACATCTACGTCCGAACGAAGCAGAAGGAGTTTGACTTCCCGCAGGGCGAGGCTGGCAACTTCACAGCCTACGAAGAAGAAGGCGGCATCCCTGTCGGCGGCTTCTTCCGCCGGATGCTGCTCGCATGGTCGCTCGGTGATTTGTCCAAGCTGCCCTTCTCGGATGACGTGACGCCCGAAAGCCGCCTTCTCATGCGCCGCAACATACGCGAGCGCGTACGCAGTCTAGCGCCCTTTCTCGTCTTCGACAGCGACCCCTACATCATCGTCTCCGACGCGGGCCGCCTCTACTGGATGATGGACGCCTACACACAATCCGGCAACTATCCCTACTCGCGCCACTACAGGGCCGTTGAACAGAACGTCAACTACATTCGCAACAGCGTCAAGGTCACGATTGATGCCTACAACGGCTCGACCATCTTCTACATCTTCGACGCCGGAGACCCTTTGATTAAAGCCTACGCCGCGACTTTTCCGTCGCTCTTCCGCGATGCTTCTCAAATGCCCGCAGACCTGCGCGCACACGTTCGTTATCCTGAAACTCTGCTCAAGACGCAGGGCGAAGTCTTCGGCCTTTATCATACGCAGAACGCGAAGGTCTTCTTCCAGCGTGAAGATGTCTGGAGCGTGGCGCGGCAGGCGCAAACCTCCGCTCAGGATAAACAACAGCAGCAGTCCGAGCCGCTTGAGCCTTACTACGTGATGACGCGCCTGCCCGGCGAACAACTAGCCGAAGAGTTTGTGCAGATACTTCCCTTCACTCCGGCCAACCGTCCGAACATGATTGGCTGGATGGCCGGACGCTGCGACGGCCCTGCCTACGGAACCTTGCTCGTCTACAATTTTCCGAAGTCGCGACTCATCAACGGCCCTGCGCAAATCGAAGCCCGCATAGACCAGAACGCGCAGCTTTCAGGACAGTTTACGCTCTGGAATCAACAAGGCTCGCGCGTCGTGCGCGGCAACGTGCTCGTTATTCCGATGGGCCGCTCGCTCTTCTACATCGAGCCGATTTACCTGCGCTCTGAACGCAGCCCGATGCCGGAGTTGCGCATCGTCGTCGTCGCCACGCAGGACCGTCTCGGCTACGGGCAGAATTTTCAGGAAGCGCTGACAAACCTCGTCGGACAGACGGCGAAGCCCGCCGAACAGAAGCCCGCCGAGCAGCAACAACAACAGCAGAAGCCCTCTGAACAGCAGGCTGGAACTCCTGCGGCTCAGTCGTCGCCGCCGCAGACCGCGCTGCCGCAGAGCACACAGCAGCTTATCAATCGCGCTTCCGAAGAACTCGCCGCCTACCAGCGCTTAACCGCCGAAGGCAAACTCGGAGAGGCCGGACAAAAACTGGAATCGTTGAAAAAGACGCTCGAAGAATTAAGGAAGGTCAGCAATAAGTAGGAACAGAATTCAGGAGTCGGAATTCAGAACCCGGAAGAACCGGCTGAGGCACGTTGCTTCTGGTTCTCTGTTCCTCTGACTTCTATCTATTAGCCTCTGCTTTATGAGTCGTATTCTGATTGTCGAAGATGACGAGACGCGCTGCGAGTGGTTTAACGAAAAGTTTGCCGGGCGCGAGATGGACGTGACGTGCGATGTCGGGCAGGCGTTCGAGTGGCTGGCCGCGCGCGACTACGAAGTTATCCTACTCGACCACGATCTTCTGGAAGAACACTACTTTTCGGATGAGCCTGACGACGCGCGCACGGGCTATGCCGTTGCGGCATGGCTGGCCGCGAATCCCGACCGCCACCGTCAGAGCCTCATCATCATTCACTCGCTCAACTATTCGGGCGCGCAACGGATGCTCGACAAGCTTTGCGAAGCAGGACTTGAAGCCGAACACATTCCCTTTCATTATCTGCAATTCGGTTTAAGGCTCTAAAGCCCCGTTTGATTATTCGCTCAGGCGCACGAGACTTGCTCTCGTCCCTTCGCTTTTGACCTCCGGCTCGCGCCTTTCCCACTCGCGGCCGCAAACGCGACAGCGATAGCGATTCTTCTCCAGAGAAGTTGGCCCACGCGACTCTTCAAGAAACGCTTTCGTGTACGCAAGAGCGCTCGCTCCTTCAAGTCTGTCAAACTTCGCGCATGAGCATCCTGGCTGGTCCATCAGTCGCCTCTCTTTACCTTCTCGCGTGCTTATGGAATCCTGCCACGTAGTTTTTCAGCTTCGGCCACCGCCTCTTTATACTCCGGCATGTAATCAGGGTGAGGCTTTAGATTGACTAGTGCGTCCAATTGTTTGCGCGCGTCGTCGTAGCGCTTGATGGCGACGTAAGCTTCGGCCAGCCGCAAGCGCAGGAAGGCGTTGTTCTCGCCGAAGCGCAATCCCTTTTCCAGCATCGCGACAGCCTTCTGCTGGTCGCCGCCGAGCATGCGCGGTGCTTTCAAATAGACTTGACCGAGCGCCATGTAAGCGCTGCCACTCTGGTAGCCTTCGTCCAGACGCAGCACCGTCTCCATCTCCCTGATAATATCGTCAACGCCTGTCAGGCCGGCGAGCGTGCTGTGTTCGGCGCTGCCGCCGTAATTTGCGCCGAGCCAGAAATGGCCCTCCGGCTTATCTTTCTGTAGCTCGACGGCCCTTTGACCTGCTTCCGCGCCGTCACGGAAAGCCTTGTCGCGTTCCCTTTTGTCGCTCGTGTGCGCGCCCAGATAATAATTAAACTTTGCCAAGCGCCACACAGCCTCGTAGTTGCTGGGCTCTGCGGCGTTTGCCCGCCGGAGCGCGACGATTCCCGCACGCAGGCGCGAGAGGTCTTCGCGCTCACTGTAAAGTTTGTCGGCCTGCGCAATCAATTCGGCAGCCGGTTCGTTGCTGCCCGGAAGGCGAGCCTCAGGCGTCTCTGTTGAGCAACCGGGCGCTGCCGCAGATAGCCCTGCAATGATGAGAAGGCGGCTGAGACGAATGAGTATCTTTTTGTATTTCATCACTTAACTTTCCAGTTGAGCCAGTCGTCAAACTGCTGTTCCGTCTCGTTTGCGTTTGACAGCTTACCTAAAACCGCTTGAATAAGGTAATATTTCGAGCACTACTTTTATGCTCTGGTATCATCTACGGTGCGCAGTTCCGTTCCGAACTTTACGCTCTTCAGACACGGCAGGGAGGACAGTTTGGCAGCCGCTGCATTTTACGACCTGGAAGGCACACTGGTCAGCACAAATCTCGTTCACACGCTCGGTTTCTACGCCAAGAACCAGCAGGGTCTTTATCGCAGCCTGAAGAAAAGCGCTTCGACGCTTTTGAGCATTCCGCTTTTCGCCGTCACTGACCAGTACAGCCGTAAGGTTTTCAACGACCTGTTTTTTAAACGCTACAAGGGAGAGTCCGAAGACCGGCTGCGCTTTTTTGCCGACGAACTTTTCGAAGATGTCTTAAAGCCGGCGATTTATCCGGGCGCTTTCGAGTTGATTGAAAAATCGCGCAGCCTCGGCCTCCGTCAGGTCGTCGTTACGGGCGCGCTTGAGCTTTCCGTCAAACCCCTGATGGAGTTTCTTGGAATCACAGACTACGTTGCCAATCGCCTTGAGTTCGTTAACGGGATCGCGACGGGCCGCTTGCTCCCGCCCGTGCTCGCGGCGGCAACGAAGGCTTCTTGGATTAGAACCTTTGCAGAGCGCGAGGGCCTGAGCCTTTCGGATTCCTATGCCTACACCGACAGCATGAGTGACCTTCCAATGCTCTCGGTCGTCGGCCATCCGGCAGCCGTCAACCCCGACATGCGCCTCAGGCAGACGGCGCTGCATCACGATTGGCCGATTCTGAATTTGAAGTGATGAGTGACGAGTAAAAACAGATCGCTCGTCACTCATTACTCATCACTCATCACTCATTACTTGACTTTATGAGCTTACAACTACGACGCAAGACACACGAATCCGTCATCTACATTGACCGCGACAGCGCGCCGCGCATTATTCCGTCGGGCGAGGACTTCATTCTCGAAGACTTACCGATTGGCACGCGCGTCATCTACCCGAAGCCGCCGATTAAGGGCCTGCCCAACCGCGAGGCAGCGATTCGCTACGCCCTTAATCATCCACACGACTGCGACCCGCTCTTCGCGCAGCTCTATCCGGGGATGCGCGTGACGATTGCCGTTGACGACATCAGCCTGCCCTTGCCGCCGATGGCAACGCCAGACATACGCCAGACCGTCCTCGAAATCCTGCTCGACATGCTCGCCGGCCACGGCGTTGACGACATACACATCATCATCGCCAATTCCCTGCACCGCAAGATGACCGAGTGGGAAATGAAACGGATGGTCGGCGCGAAGATTCACGAGGAGTTTTATCCAGACCGTTATTACAACCACGACGCCGAATGGACTGACGGACTGACGACGCTTGGCGAGACGCGCCACAAAGAGCCTTTGCGCATCAACCGCCGCGCCGCCGAGAGCGACCTTCTCATCTACGTCAACATCAACCTCGTGCCGATGGACGGCGGGCACAAATCGGTCGCCGTCGGCTTGTGCGACTACGAATCTTTGCGCGCTCATCACGAGCCGCAAACCATACGCGACTCCGACAGCTACATGGACCCCGCGCGCTCGGAGTTGAATCACAAGGTCGTGCGTCTCGGAGAGCTTGTTGACAAGCACATGAACGTCTTCCACATCGAGACGGCGCTCAACAATCGGATGTACAAAGGCGACATGGATTTCCTCTTGAGAAACGAGGATGAGTTTTCGGCCTTCGACCGCATGAAGTATGAAGCGATGCGCTACACGATGAGCAAGCTGCCTCGGCCCGCGCGCCGCAAGCTGCTTCATTCGCGCCCCGCACAATACGAGATGATTGCCTGCCATGCGGGGCGCACAGAACCCGTACACGCGAAGATTCTGGAAAAGAATTTTGACCAGTACAACATCCCCGTGCGCGGCCAGTGTGACATACTGATAACCGGCATCCCGGACATCTCACCCTACAACGTCTACTCCGTCTTAAACCCCTTGCTCGTGCAGGTGATGGCCCTCGGTTATCACTTCAACTTCTACCGCAACAAGCCGCTCCTGAAGAAAGGCGGCGTGCTCATCCTTCATCATCCCTGCTATGATGAGTTTGACCACAATTTTCATCCGAGCTACATAGAGTTTTTTAATCGTCTCTTGCCGGAGACGCGCGACGCCTTCGTGCTGCGCGAAAAATACGAGCGCGAGTTTGCCAACAATCCTTCTTACGTTGAAATGTACCGTCGCGGCAACGCCTATCACGGCGCGCATCCATTTTTCATGTGGTACTGGGGCGAAAACGGTCGCCAGCACGTCGGCCACGTTATCGCCGCCGGGGCTGAAAACGCACACGTGCCAGCGATGCTCGGCTGGGAGCGCGCGGACAATCTGACCGAGGCGATTGCGATGGCCCGCAGCTACATGGGCCGCTCCGCCGAAATCACGATGCTGCATCAACCTGTGATTGCGCTCTGTGACATGGAGTAGAATGGGTGTATGTTGAGGGCTGAAGCTATGCGAGCGATGAGATACAAACGAGTGCTGGCCTTTTCCCTGACGTTGATTAGCTCCGTGCTCTATGTTGAGTTTCATCACGTCCGTGATTACGTAAGCTGGCATTTGCAGAGAGAGATGTGCGAGGCTGCCGCTGAGGGTGACATCAGTAGAATGAAACTACTGCTCTCAATCGGCGCTGTGCCCCACGGCTGGAATTCATCTTTTGAGCCTATCATTTTCGCCGCACAGTCAGGACAAACTGAGGCCGTTCGATTTTTGTTGGACAAAGGTGCAGACGTTAACAGCCATGGGAAGGAGCTTAACACTCCCCTGTCGGATGCGGCTGAATACGGGCATTTAGAGACGGTCAAGCTGCTGCTCTCAAAAGGTGCTGATGTTCGTCCGCAGTATGGACAGCTTTCGGCTTTATGCGGAGCGGCGGAAAACGGCTATGCCGGAATTGTCAGACTTCTCTTAGCGCACGGCGCTGGCGAAGACAAGGATGATGTTAGAGCCTTGCGTGCGGCTGTCACGCGACGGCAGCCTGAGGTTGTCCGCATACTACTGGCGCGCGGTGTCGAAGTTAACGATAAAACTTATTATCCTTCCGTTCTGGCAGACGCGATTGAGAAAGGTAATACGGAAATCATAGGGCTACTAAAGCGCGCAGGTGCTAAAGAATAATTTGTTTGTGGTGCTTCCCGGCCCGGACGTTAATTAAAAGATGAAGCTTTCACCGACAGAGATTTATCAGGACAGGAAAATCTTCCTCATCGGAAGCACGGGCTTTCTCGGCAAAGTCACGCTGAGCATGCTGCTCTACCGCTTTCCGAACATCGGGCGTGTCTATGTCACCGTGCGCGCTCGCTCCGCAGAGGAATCGCAGACGCGTTTCTGGAACAACGTCATCACCGCCCCGCCCTTTGACCCGCTCCGTGAAAGATACGGTGATGCGCTCGAAGGTTTCATACGCGAGAAGGTCACGGTAGTCGGCGGCGACATCGGCGACGATAATCTCGGCTACACCGAAGAAGAAGCACAGGCAATCGCAGACGACGTTGATGTCGTCATCAACAGCGCCGGCAACGTCACCTTCAACCCGACGCTTGAGAGCGCGCTGCGCACAAACGTCGTCGGCACACAGAACGTCATCGCCTTCGCCAACCGTATGAAGCGCCCGGCGCTCGTACACGTTTCGACCTGCTTTGTGGCGGGCAATCGTTCCGGCGCTGTCTGGGAGAGCGACCCCGTCGTCGGCTACTTCCCGCGCCGCGACGAATTAGAGGGCGTGGAATTTTCCGTCGAGCAGGAGATCAGGGATTGCGCGAAGCTGGCGGAGCGCGTGCGCGATGAAGCGCGCGACGCGATGATGGTCGCACGCTTTCGCGACCTCGCACGCAAGCGCCTCATCGAAGAAGGACGCGACCCCGACGACCCCGACGCGATGGGCCTCGCGGTCGCGCGTGAGAGAAAAGTCTGGACGAGAACGCGCCTGACCGACCTCGGCATCGAACGCGCAGCATGGTGGGGTTGGCCCAACATTTACACTTACACTAAAAGTCTCGGCGAACAACTCGTCGCCGCGCAAACAGAGATGGTGCGAACCATCGTGCGCCCGTCAATCGTCGAATCCGCGCTCTCTTATCCTTTCCCCGGCTGGAACGAAGGCTTCACCACCACCGCGCCCATCATCTTCCTGACGCTCAAAGGGCAGACGCAGATTCCTGCTAATGAGAAGTTGATTCTGGACATCACGCCCGTTGATCAGGTGTCTGCCGTGATGCTGGCGGTCGCGGCGCAAGCCTGCATCGAAGAGCCGCGCCTCGTCTTTCAGGCTGCGACGGGCGATTCCAATCCAAACGACATGCGACGCATCATCGGCCTCGTCGGCCTCTACAAGCGCAAGCATTTCGAGGATAAGGAAACGGGCTTCGGCCTCTTCAACAAGATTGCTTCCATGATGGAAGCTCGCGCCGTCACACCCGAACGCTTTGAAAAGACTTCGACGCCGATGATTAACGCGGCGGCTAAAAAAGTCTCTTCATTGCTTGACCGCGCACGCCCGCGCTGGGGCGGCGGCCGCGTCGTTGACGTTATCGAGCGCGCGAAAGACCGCGTGGATAGAGTCGTCGAGTTCACGCAGGAGACTAAAGAAGCGTTCGAGATGTTTCACCCGTTCACGATTGAGAACGCCTACGTCTTCCGTGCGGACAACGTGCGCTCGCTCTTTGCGCGGATTCGCAAAGACGAACAACAGCTTCTCATCTGGAATCCTGACAAGCTCGACTGGTACGACTACTGGATTAACACTCATCTGCCGGGCCTGCAAAAATGGGTCTTGCCGACGCTCGAAGAGGAGATGCGCGAGCAGCCCAAGCGCGTCTATACCTACCGCGACCTGCTTGAGCTTTTCGAGACGACGACCAAGCGCCATGCCACGCGCGTCGCGATGCGCATTGAAAGAGACGGGCGCAAAGAGCAGTACACTTATGCTGACCTGCGCGAGCTTGCGACGCGCGCCGGAGCTTTTCTAGCCAGTTGCGGCGTTAAGGCTGGCACGCGCGTCATGCTCCTGAGCCACAACGCGCCGGAGTGGGGCATGTCCTACTTCGGCGTGCTCAAGGCGGGCGCAACCTGTATCCCCGTTGACCCCGAAAGCTCAACGGACGAGATCATCAACTTCGCGCGTGCGGGCGATGCGAGCGGCATCATCCTCAGCGAAGAGATGCTTGAGAAGCATGCTGACCTGAAGGAGCGGCTCACTGCTGCCGGTCTGGAAGAAACGCGTCTCTGGCTCTTCGACGAAGTGTTCGCGATGCCCGACCAGCAGACCGAAGATGAGCGCATCGCGCTTCTGCCCTCGCGCGGGCATGCGCAGGCAGTCGCTTCCTTAATCTTCACGTCGGGCACTACGGGTCAGCCCAAAGGCGTCATGCTCTCGCACCGTAATCTGACGAGCATGACTTCGATGCTCTCTTCCATCTTCGACATGTCAACGAAGGACGGCGTGCTCTCCGTGCTGCCCCTTCATCATACGTTCGAGTTTTCTACAGGCTTCCTCGCGCCTCTCAGTCGCGGCGCGCAGATAACATATCTGGAAGAATTGTCCGGCGAAGCCCTGGCGCGTTCAATCAAGAACGGTTATGTGACGGGCATGGTCGGCGTGCCTGCGTTGTGGGAGCTTCTGCACCGTCGTATCAAAAACAAGTTTAGCGAACGGAGCAAGCTCATCGCCGATGCTGCCGATCTGTTAATACGCGCTAACGCATGGCTGCGCGACCAGACGCCGCTCAATCTGGGCCAACTCATCTTCTATCCGATTCACGAAGGCATGGGCGGGCGCATACGCTATCTCATCAGCGGCGGCTCTGCTTTGAGCGAGAAGGTGCAGCGCGATTTTCACGGCCTCGGCTTTACGATTCTCGAAGGCTACGGGCTGACGGAAGCATCGCCCGTGCTGACCGTCACGCGGCCGCAGAACGGACTGATGACAGGCAGCGTCGGCAAGCCTCTGCCCGGCGTTGAGATTAAGATTGCGGAGCCAGATGCTTCGGGCGTCGGCGAAGTGATAGCGCGCGGGCCAAATGTCATGCTCGGCTACTACGAGAACAAGGCCGCGACCGATCAGGCCATCATCAATCGCTGGCTTTACACGGGTGACCTCGGACGCCTCGACGACGAAGGCAACCTCTATCTGGTCGGGCGCTCGAAAGACATTATCGTTGACACCAACGGCAAGAACGTCTACCCGGACGAAATCGAAGAGGCTTACAGCAACTCGCCGCTAATTAAGGAACTGAGCGTCGTCGGATTGCCCGACGGCTTAGGCGAAAAGGTCGCCTGCATGGTCGTCGCAGATGAAGATTATGACATCGCGCTCTCGCGTGCCGAGTTGCGTCGTCGCATCGAAGAGCATTTCCGCGATGTTTCATCGAGCCTGCCCTTCTTCAAGCGCGTCAAGGTGCTCCATTTCTGGGACGGCGATTTGCCGCGCACGGCGACGCGCAAGGTCAAGCGGCGCGAAGTGGTCGAGGCGATGTTGAAGTTGGAGGAGGCGATGCGTGTCGCCCCGCGCTTAAATGAGGCGGAAGATGCTGGCGGACAGAAAGCAACGTGGCTGCTCGACATAGTGGCGACGGTTTCCGGCAGGCCGCGCTCGCAGGTCAGCTTCAACTCTCGCTTGAGCGACCTCGGCTTCGACAGCTTGATGTACGTCGAACTCGCGACGGCCATAGAGAATGCCGGCGGAGTGTTGACCTCGCCTGAGACGTTAAACGAAGTGCAGGATTTACGCGAACTGACCAACGTTGTCACACGCCAGTCCGCCGCGAAAAAAGAGACTGTTAAGACTCCTGCTGCCGATGCGCGTCGTGATGAGGATGAGATTTATATTCCGTCAATCGTTCGCACCGTCGGCAATAAAGGGCTCGACGCTTTGCAGCGTCTCTTCTACGAAAAATTCCTGCACACGCGTTATGAAGGCCAGACCAACATTCCCGTTCACACCAACTTCATCGTCGCGCCGAATCATACCTCTCATCTGGATATGGGTCTCGCGAAGATGGCGCTCGGAGAAGCGGGCCGCGATATGGTGGCGCTCGCGGCTGCGGACTATTTCTTCGACAACAAGTATAAGCGCGCCTACATGGACAACTTCACGAACACAGTGCCCATCGAGCGCAGCGGCAGCCTGCGTCAATCTTTGCGTCATGCACGCTCGTTTCTGGACCGCGGCTACAACGCGCTCATCTTTCCCGAAGGCGGGCGCACTCTCGACGGAGAGTTGGCTGATTTCAAAGCCATCATCGGTTATCTGGCTCTCTCATGCCGCGTCGGGATTCTGCCCGTCTATCTCTACGGCACATACGAAGCGCTGCCCAAAGGCTCGAACATCATCAAGAGCCGCGACATCGGCGCACGCATCGGCCGCTACCTCTCGTTTGAAGAGCTTGAGGAGATGACTAAAGGCATGTCGCGCGCCGAAGCCTACCGTCTCATCGCCGCCTTCACACGTCATCAGGTCGAAAACCTGCGCGACGGAACGCGCCATGCCTTCGACGCCAAAGCCCTGCGCCGCCAATGGAAGAGCGAGCGCCGCAACCGCGCGGCAAACCCTGAAGAAAGCGCCGAACACCTGACGACAATCGGAGACTAAAGACAGTGATGAGTAATGAGTAATGAGTGATGAGTGAAAGCGCGTGACAAGCGTTTTTCTTTTACTCATCACTCATTACTCATCACTCATCACTTTGTTACTATGGCAACGACGAAAACGAAACAACGCGCGCCGCGCAAGAGTCCGGCTAAACGCAAGACTACGAAAAGCAAGAGCACGGCGATAGCGCGCAGGCCGCAGCCTTTGACGCTCGTGACGGGCGGGACAGGCTTTCTCGGCGCACACCTCGTCCGGCAGCTTGTTGACGACGGCGTAAAGAATTTGCGTGTGATGGCGACGAGCGTTCCCGCGTGGCTGCGAGAGTTGGGCGTGGAAGCAATCGAAGGCTCGATTACCAACCGCGAAGATGTGGCGCGTGCGGTTGAGGGCGTAGTTGAAGTTTATCATCTGGCGGGGCGCGTCTCGCGCGAGCAGGAGGATGCTCGTGAGATGTATGCCATACACGTTGACGGCACTCGTTACCTGTGCGAGGCGGCGCGTGCCGCTGGCGTTAAGTCAATCGTGCTGGCTTCTTCGAGCGGAACGATTGCCGTCACGGAGAAGGGCGATGTCGTTCCAGACGAAGATTGGCAGCCGCCGCTGGAAATCATCTCGCGCTGGCCCTACTACGCGAGCAAGTATTATCAGGAACGCGCGGCGCTCGAAAACTTCGCGGGGCGCAACCAGCGGCTTATCATACTGAATCCGAGTCTGCTGCTCGGCCCCGGCGACGAGCGTCTGAGTTCGACTAAGGTCGTGCTCGATTTTCTGGCGCAGAAGATTCGCATGACGCCGACCGGCGGCCTGAGTTTTGTTGATGTACGCGATGCGGCCGCAGCCTTTCGCGCGGCGATGAAGACTGGCCGGCACGGCGAGCGCTACCTGCTCGGCAGCGCCAACTGGACATTCAAAACATTCTTCGGGCGGCTCGAACGATTGACGAAGACGCCCGCGCCCAATTTTTCGCTGCCCTCCAAGCTGGCCGTGACGGGCGCAAAGCTTATCGGCGACCTCTGGCGGCAATGGAATCTAGCGCCGCCAGTGGAATCTGCTGCCGTCGAGATGGCCGAACACTTCTGGTATCTGGATGCGTCGAAGGCCGCAAGCGAGCTTGGCTTCACACCGCGCGACCCGGCAGAGACGCTGCAAGACACAGTGCAGTACGTGCGCGAAAACTTTCTCGGCAGCACGGCCTTCAAAAAGCAGGCTTCTTCCTTCGTCTAAATCTTCTGCTGGGCTGGACAACGGATACTGAGCGCAGCGGGCAGAATTTCAAACGTTGCAGGCAGACGCCCCGGTAATTCGCCGTCCACTTCAATCGCAACTTTTTCATCAATTCGCGCAGGACGCGCCGAGAGCTTGCGCGCATGACCGTGTTGCACCTGAAGCATGTCGAGATGCTTGCCTAGATAGAGCTTCGGCGCATTCCTGATGATTTCAAAAGCATCCATGTCGCCGACGGAGATGATGTCGAAGCGGCTATCATCGAGCATGGCACCGGGCGCGATCTTCATCCCGCCGCCGAAGTAACGCGCGTTTGCGACGCAGAGATTCCTCACCGTTAAATGGCGTTCGGATTGTTCGTCCAATTGCACGCGGACTGCGGTCGCCGTCGTTTCCAGAGTTGTGCGAAGCGTTGCGAGGGCGAATGAGAGTTGGCCGCCGATTCTTTGCAGGCTGATGGATTGCAGCCAGCCGTCGCCCTCCCTTTTGACGCGCTCGATGATGGCCGGACTCATCCCAAAGGAAGCCACGCCTAGAAAGTATCTGGACTCATCAGAGCCCGCATAATTAACGTATGTCACGCGGCCCACGTCCATCCGTCGCGCGTGGCCCGTACGGAGCGCACGCGCTGCTGCCGCTGTCTTCGTCGGCAAGCTCAGGCTGCGACGAAAATCGCCGCCCGTTCCGCTCGGCAAGACTCCAAGCTCTACATCCCTGCCGGATTCGAGGATGCCGTTGGCGACTTCCGAAATCGTGCCGTCGCCGCCGCAGGCAATAATCAGTCGCCTGCCTTCCGTCGCTCCCTCTGCGGCGAGTTTGCGGCCGTCGCCCGACTCTTTTGTGAAGACGCATGTGAACGGGCCGAAGTGTGTGCGCAGGTCGCTCGCCATCATGGGCCAGACGCTCTCCGTCGCGCCGCGCGCGGATGCAGGATTAACGATGACGAGCGGCAATGTTGACATTAGAATACGGTGGCCCGCGACGAAAGAGACTGTAGCAACATGATTGCTTACAGCCGCTTCAGAATTCTTCGCTTATTTTGTCAGTTCCAGTCTCTCGCTGATTCTTCCCTTGAGCGCATACATGGCTCTGTCCTGTTCTCCGAGGGCGGCGATTTTCAACATCACGAAGTCGCCTATCTCTTTATAGGTGCGAACGTGGTCTTTCTTCGTCAGAAATTCTGAGAGGTCGAGCGGCTGACCGAAGTGTATACGGATGGGCTCGCCCTTCGTCCAGTTGCCTAGTATCTGTCGCGGCAGTTGGTTTCCGAGTCCGGCGATGAAGACGGGGATGACCTGCGGCGCGGCCGCTTTGATAAGCATGCCGACGCCGGGCTGCGCACGCAGAAAGGAGTACGGGTCGGAGTTGCGGTTGCGCGTGCCTTCCGGGTGAAAGCCTATGACGTGGCCCGCGCCTTCGCGGCAAAGGTGCGCCAGAAATCGCATCGAGTATTTATCGAAGGCACGCTTCTCGTTAGCGTAAAAGAATGGCGGATACATGGACCACCAGCCCATCAGCATGTTGACTAAAGAGCCGAGCGGCGATTGATAAAAGAAGCGCCCGCGCACGGGAAAGAAAAGCGCCTTTCGCCAACGCGTCCGGCGGAAGAGGACGGAGGACACAGTGTACATGTCGAAGAAAGAGCGATGATTGGCGACGAGCAGCAGCGGGCGCTCATGCGAGACGGCCTCAAGATGCTCAAGGCCGTAGACGTTCATCAGGTTGTAGGTGCAAAGTTGAATCCAGCCCGCGCCGATTGTGCGCTGGCAGAAGGTCCAGAAACGTTTCCAGCGCCCCTGATTCATACGGTGCGCGAGATGAAAGCAGAAGCGCTCCATCCTTGAGAGCACCATGAGTTCTTCGCGCGCCGGTTCAGGAAATCTTTGCGTGTCCAATGTCCAATGTCCAATGTCCAACGTCTAAAATCATCAGCCCATCTTCGACTCTGGGCTCTGGACTTCGGACTTTGGACTTGAATTTAGTCAATCGAGAAGTATTTCGCTTCCTCGTGATGAACGATAATCGCGGAGGTTGATTGCTCCGGCTCAAGCTGAAACTCTTCGGTCAACTCAACGTCAATCCGCGAAGGGTCAATCAACTCGAAGAGCTTTGTCTGGTCTTCGAGGTTCGGGCAGGCCGGATAGCCGAAGCTGAAGCGCGAGCCTTGATAGCCCTGATGAAAGAGCTTTGTCATTTGCGCCGCATCGCGCCCGGCGATTCCCAGTTCCTCGCGCATGCGTTTGTGCCAGTATTCGGCCAGAGCTTCGGCAGTCTCCACGCTCAGGCCGTGGAAGTATAGATACTCAGCGTAGTTGTCAGACTTAAACAACTCTTGCGAATATTCCGAAGCACGTCGTCCGACCGTGACTAGATGAAATCCTACAACGTCCGTGCGGCCCGAATCCCGCGCCGCGAAATAATCCGCGAGGCACAAATGTTTGCCATCGGGCTGACGCGGAAACGTGAAACGCAGGCGCTCCGTTCGTTCGTCCTCTCCGTAGATGATGAGGTCGTTGCCCTCCGACTGGCAAGGGAAATAGCCGTAGACCACCTGCGGCACGAGAAGGCGCTCACGCTTCGAGCGCTCCTTCAATTCTTCATAGACGGGCCGCACTTTCTCCGCAACCAACTGGTGATAATCTTCCGCAGAGCGCCTTCCCTGCTTGAATTGCCACTGCCCTTTGAAGAGCGCCGTCTCGTTGACGAAAGCAAACACGTCGTCAAGCGGAATCTCTTCAACGACGCGCGAGCCGTAGAAGGGAGCACGCGGAATCGGAGCGTTCGGATTAACGTCGGAACGCTCCGTGTGTGTTGTATCGCCAGCGATTTTGACGACTGCACGCGGGCGCGTCTGTTTACGGATGCCGAGCTTGGCGTCTTCCCCGACTAAATCTTCCGCATCATCTGCTGCTGCCGCTCCGCCGTTTGAGCCTGCCTGCGCCGCACGAGCAGCGGCTTTATCTTCAGCGCGTGCGCTCTCGTCTTTCGCGCCGCCCGTCAAATCGTCCATCGTGTGCAGGCCCGCGAAAGCATCCTTCGCATAAACGAGCGTGCCCTTGTAGATGGAGCAGAGGTCGTCTTCGACGTAGCGACGTGTGAGCGCTGCGCCGCCGAGCACGACTGGAACGGTGATGCCGCGCTCGTTCATCACTTCGAGATTCTCTTTCATAATCAGCGTTGATTTGACGAGCAGGCCGCTCATGCCAATGGCGTCCGCGCCGTGCTCGTCGTAAGCGCTGAGAATGTTCTCGATGGTCTGCTTGATGCCGAGGTTAATCACCTTGTAGCCGTTGTTCGTCAGGATAATGTCAACGAGGTTTTTGCCTATGTCGTGGACATCGCCCTTGACGGTGGCGAGCACCATCGTTCCCTTAGCGGTCGCACCGCCCTTCTTCTCCATGAAGGGTTCAAGGAATTTGACGGCCGCCTTCATCACTTCCGCTGACTGCAACACGAAAGGCAACTGCATCTGCCCGCTGCCGAAAAGGTCTCCGACCACGCGCATCCCTTCGAGCAGGATGGTGTTGATGATGTCGAGCGCGGAATATTTTTCGAGCGCGATTTTCAGTTGGTCTTCGAGGCCGATTTTCTCGCCGTCAATGATGTGGTTCTTGAGGCGTTCTTCGACCGGCAGGTTGCTCACGTCTTTCCTGGTGCTCTTGAGCGAGACGCCCTCGAAGAGTTTGGTAAACTCCGTGAGCGGGTCGTAGGTGCAGATGTCGCCGTCGAATTTGCGCTGGTCGTAGATAAGCTCGCGCGCCACGTCGCGCTCGCGCTCTCCGATGCGATTGAGCGGAACAATCTTGCTCGCGTTAACGATTGCGGCATCGAGGCCCGCTTCCACCGCGTCGTGAAGGAAAACGGAATTCAAGACGACGCGCGAGGCCGGACTCAAGCCGAAGGAGATATTCGAGACGCCTAAGATTGTAAAGCAGCCGGGAAGCTCCGCCTTGATACGCTTAATCGCTTCGATTGTCTCAAGGGCGTTGCGGCGGTCTTCCTCGATGCCTGTCGAGATGGGCAGGGCCAGCGGGTCGAAGAAGATGTCGCCGGCCGGGATGCCATACTTCTCGGTCGCCTGCTCATAGGCGCGGCTTGCAATCCGCAATTTCCCTTCGGCGGTGCGCGCCATGCCCTCCTCGTCAATCGTTCCGATGACGACGCTCGCGCCGTACTCGCGCGCGAGTTCGAGCACTTTAGCGAAACGCGGCTCGCCGTCTTCGTAGTTAGTCGAGTTCAGAATACACTTGCCGCCCGCGTGTTCAAGCCCCGCTTCCATCTTCTGCCATTCGGTCGAATCCAGCATCAACGGAATCTTCACGCTCGTCACCAGCCGCGAGGCCAGTTCGTGCATGTCTTTAACGCCGTCGCGCCCGACGTAGTCAACGTTAACGTCTAGGACGTGTGCGCCCTCGCGCTCCTGCTCGCGGGCCAAGGAGACGAGGCCGTCCCAATCTTCGGCGTTCAGGAGATCGCGCATCTTCTTCGAGCCGCTTGCATTCACGCGCTCGCCGACGATGAGAAACGACGTGTCCTGAACATACGGCTGCTGGAAGAAGATTGACGAAGCCGCAGGGACGAGACGCGCGTCGCGCTTGAGTGGTGTGACATCACGCACGGCTTCGGCGATGGCCTTCAGGTGCGCGGGCGTTGTGCCGCAGCAACCGCCGACGATTGTGACGCCGAAGTCTTTGACGAAGTGTAGAAGCTGCGCGCTGACGGTTTCGGGAGTCTCGTTATAGACGGTGTGGCCGCCGACGTTTTCCGGCAGGCCCGCGTTCGGAATCACGGAGACGGGCAAGGGTGAATTCTCGCAGAGATAGCGCACGTTCTCTGTCATGTGCTTCGGACCTGTGCCGCAGTTCATGCCGATGACATCAACGGGGAAGGGCGCGAGCGCCGTCAAGGCAGCGCCAATCTCCGTGCCGTTGAGCATCGTGCCCCACTGTTCTACAGTCACCTGCGCCATCACAGGCAGTCGCCGTTTAATCTCTTCGAAGTAGTCGAAGATGGCCGCGAGCGCCGCCTTCGTTTGCAGCAAGTCCTGGCAGGTTTCGACGAGCAGTATGTCAACGCCGCCGTCAACGAGGCCGCGTACCTGTTCAAGATAGGCCGCCTTCAAATCCCTGAAAGAGATGTGGCCCAAGGAAGGCAGTTTTGTTCCCGGCCCCATGGAGCCAGCGACCCAGCGCGGCTTCTCTCTGGTCGAATAATCGGAGGCCACGCGCTTTGCCAGTTGGGCCGCCTTGAAATTCAACTCATAGGCGAGCGGCGCTATGTTGTACTCGGCAAGCACAATCGAGGTCGAGCCAAACGAATTTGTCTCAACCACGTCGCAGCCGACCGCGAAAAAGTCTGCGTGAACTTTTTCAACCGCTTCGGGCTTGCTAACGAGTAGATACTCGTTACAGCCTTCGAGTTGCGGCCCGCCGAAATCGTCGGCCGTCAACTGCTGCGACTGAATGTTTGTGCCCATCGCGCCGTCGAAAACGATGACGCGCTCCTTTAATACGTCAAGAAAATTACTCATCTTTTGTTTTCATCCTCTGCCGGTCTGAGTATCCTTCGAGAGCGGGCCGTCACATAAATGAAGCCCCGCGCCTAACAACGCGGGGCTTTCCTTCTAAGAAGCCACTCTTGATTAGTCCTTCAGGAAGACTCGCCGAGCTGTTTAGCAGTTTATTTTAAGTGGCCGCAAGTTGCCTTAACTCACCACGTTTCTGAACCTGTATTGAAACACCGCTCTGTGGCCCGTGTCAAGATTGGGCAGGAAAACTAAGGATGAACGATGAGCGATAAACTCTCAAGCAGCTTGCTTGTCATTACATTGTTCATCGCTCATCGTTCTCCTTTTTCCGAGCGTCAGGTCAAGATGTTTATGAGCGCTTTGCGACTGGAGGCCGGTTGTACATTGTGACGGGCGTTTCAGCCTTTGCCCCTCAATTGTTTTGTGCTACTTTCCCAGCCGGTTTACCAATTCTGTTCATCAACACAAACCTTCCAGATGCGACGCGCGATTTATCCAGGCTCGTTTGACCCCATCACCAACGGACACCTGGACATCATCGCGCGCGGCTGCAAGCTCTTCGACGAGATTATCATCGCTATTCTCGTCAACCCTGATAAGCGGCCTCTCTTTAGCATAGAGGAGCGGCGCGAAATGCTGACGGAAGTTTTAGTTGAGATTAAGCAGGGGCCGTGTCGTTTGCTGGTCGAAGATTTTCAGGGCCTGCTGGTCCACTATGCGCTTCAGCGGCAGGCCGATGCGATTGTGCGCGGCATTCGCGCCATCTCCGACTACGAGTATGAGCTACAGATGGCCCTGATGAATCGCCGGCTTGAGCCGCGCATCGAGACGGTCTTTATGATGCCTGCCGAAGCCTACTCCTACGTCAGTTCCCGGCTCGTCAAAGAAGTCTTCCAGTTGGGCGGCGTGATTGACGGGCTTGTACCTGCGGTTGTGGCCGAGCGCATGAAGAAAAAGTTGGGCAGAACTTAAGGCAGGCGAACCAATTGCCTCGCGTGTTATACTCGCCTCAAGCTCTACCAACTAACTGTGCGGGCGCTTCCATCCGTAAGCGCTACCGGCGAGAATGAGCAGGGGAGGTTTTCAGCTAATGCCAAGAGGCGATAAATCCAGCTACACAGATAAACAGAAACGTCAGGCCGAGCACATCGAAGAGGGCTACGAACAGCGCGGCCTCTCGGAAGAGGAAGCAGAGCGTCGCGCCTGGGCCACCGTCAACAAGGCTTCCGGCGGCGGCAAAAAGAGCGGCTCTGGTCGCGGTCAAGCGGAGAATAAAGAACCATATAAGAAGGGCGGCAAAAAAGGCGGTAAGGCCAGCGGCTCGAAGAAGAGTGCGGCGAAAGGCGGCTCGAAAAAAAGTTCATCCAGGAAAGGCAGTTCAAAGAAAGGTAGCTCAAAGAAGGGAGCATCAAGGAAGGGCGGCTCTCGTTAAGCTTCCTGAACGGCGCGGCGAGAGCCGAGGGGCTTGCGTTCACACTCACGCCGCGCTTCTTTCAACCTCAATGACGAAACCTGCAACAGAAACATTTTCCATCTCCGACAACGTTGCGCGCATGCGCGCCTCTTCGACGCTGGCTGCGATGCAGGAAGCAACGAAGATGCGCGCGGCGGGCGTTGACGTAGTTGACTTAGGAGCGGGCGAGCCTGATTTTGACACGCCGGAGAACATCAAGCGTGCGGCCGCCGAAGCGATGCGCGCGGGCCAGACCAAATATACGCCGACGGCCGGAACGCCTGCGCTTCAGCAGGCCATCATTGATTTTTACAAGCGTGAGTTCAAAGCGTCTTACGAGCCGTCGGAAGTAATGGCGACCAACGGCGGCAAGCAGGCCATCTTCAACGCCATCGTCTCGCTCGTCAATCCCGGCGACGAAGTGTTGATTGTCAAACCCTACTGGGTGACGTTTCCTGAAATCGTCGTCTTCGCGCGCGCCACGCCCGTCTTCGTCGAAACCGAAGAGACCAACTTCCAATTAAACGCAGAGCAGGTTGCGCGCTCAATCACGCCGCGCACGAAGGCCATCATTCTCAACTCTCCCGGCAATCCTTCGGGCGCAGTGATTCCGCCAGCAGAGTTTGAGCGCATCATGCAGCTTCTGGATGAGCGCGGCATCTACGCTATCTCCGACGAATGTTATCTGCGTTTCGTCTATCCGCCCGCCGGTGTCTACAGCGCCGCCACGCTCGCGCCTGCCCTGCGTTCAAGACTCTGCATCGCCGGTTCGTTTTCCAAGACCTACGCGATGACGGGCTGGCGCATGGGCTATTCGCTGGCGCGCCCCGAATGGACGCGCGCGATGCTCAGAGTGCAGGGCCATTCGACCAGCAACCCAAACTCCATCGCGCAGGCCGCGGCGACCGAAGCCCTCAACGGCCCGCAGGAGTCAGTCGCAACGATGCTGGCCGAATACACTGCGCGCCGTGAGTGGCTGCTCAAGGCGCTCAGGGAGATACCGGGCTTCTGCTGCGCGCAGCCCGACGGCGCGTTTTATGCTTACCCGGATGTGCGCGGCTGTCTGAAGGGTGAAGTGAAAACTTCGGGCGAGTTTGCCGACCTGCTTTTGAAAGACGAGCATACGGTCGTCACCGACGGCGCTGGCTTCGGCACGGAAGGCTTCATACGCATCTCTTACGCGACCTCGCTCGAACGCTTGCAGGAAGGCGTCCGCCGCATTCGCCGCGTTGCCGAAAAATTGAGCCGGAATTCTTAACTGTCAAAGCTTCAAGGCGGAAAACAGAAGCGGCGTCGAGTTTGATCAAACTCGACGCC
>DASVPO010000012.1:0-371767 GCA_036382855.1 Pyrinomonadaceae bacterium
AAGGCTCGCGCCCAAGAGCTGAAGGCGGAAGCACGCGGAAACAAGAGCAAAGCGGATGGGGAAACGGACGTGCTCGCGGCAATCGCGGCGATGCCGGAACCTGAGCGCGCCATGGCCGAGCGGCTACATGAGATCATCAAAGCCTGCGCGCCAGAACTCTCGCCAAAGACCTGGTATGGGATGCCAGCATATGCTAGGGACGGCCAAGTAGTCTGCTTCTATCAAAGCGCGCAGAAGTTCAAAACAAGGTACGCGTCGTTCGGCTTCAGCGACGCAGCGAACCTAGACGAAGGCGCTCTGTGGGCGACCGCCTTCGCGTTGAAGGAGTTGACTGCCGCTGGAGAGGCAAGGATCGTCGCGCTTGTGAAGAAGGCGGTGAGCTAAAGACTGCTCGCAAGTGTAAGAGACCCCAAGAATCCATGTACGTGGAGAGCGGGGCATAACAACTCATTCAATCAGACTCGCAATGAGCTTGGATTTCATATAGAACCTGAGTGATTCCGGCGGCCTGTGCGCGGCGCGTTAATTCGGGCGTTATGCGTCGTCTCTAATGTATGGTTGGAACATTGGCACAATTAATAGCTCTTGTCTCCCATGGCAATGCCTTCTTGAATGAAGGTCATGAAGCGCGGGACTTTTATCCTTCCAATTCAACTTTCCAATTCTGTAATGAAGTCCATTTCGTTAGATTGAAGAAGCTATTTAAAGTAAAAGAAATCGAAGTCGCTCGAAACCCGAATGATTGGTTCATTCTTCTTAAAGATAGTAATAGCTTGAGATTAGTGCTCAGATATTCTCCTACATCGAAATCACAATTTCCCGATTATAAATTGGCGGGCCTCGTTGGAGGTGGCGGTACTTGGTACATTGCTTCTATCTTTCCCCAACAGGCAGATTATTGGATTGGGCGCTGGGAAGTAACCAATCAAAATGCTCCCGATAACAACATCTGGAAAGTCACATATGGCAGGGTGGCAGAAAAAGAAAAGCTTCCGCAGATTCAGAATGATTATTTGTCGTCCTACAAAGATAAACTTGAAGACATACTGAAGCAAATAGAGGCATTTGCCCTAAAACACAGCTTAGATTTTTGGGCTCAAAGTTTTCGTAACGGCTTAGAGGCGCTGGCATCCAACGACCCTATTAGTCTCACATATCATAAAGACTTGCTTCCACACGAAGGGTACAGTCTTGATGCAAAGAGGCTTGTAGCCGCTTCTAGTCAGGCATGGGTCTTTGGTGGCATGGGTTCATGGAACGATTTAGGCTTTGAAGATGCGTCCGAACATCAGGAATATGAGCGTTTGTCGCAAGAATTGTATGCGGCCATCAATCTATGTGTGGAAAGAGGTGTGAATTCCTACGGTCAGCAATAAATCAACCGTGCCGCATAACAACTCATTCAACCCGACGCCTCGACAGCATTCTTTTCATGGTGCTTCCTCTGATGTAAATTGTCGCTGGCGCTCGGCGCGGGTTAATTCGGTCGTTTTGGGCGTCTTTCGAGGAGGCTGCACTCAACACTATGCCAAAATATGTTGCGTTCCTGCGAGCTATCAATGTTGGCGGTCACACTGTCAAAATGTACTACCTCCGCCAGCTATTTGAAGCTATGAAGTTCTCCAATGTTGAGACGTTTATCGCAAGTGGCAATGTCATCTTTGATTCGACATCTAAAAGCGCAAAGGCTCTCGAAAGAAGGATCGAAGATTATTTGCAACAGGCTCTAGGTTACGGAGTGGTCACTTTTATCAGATCGACAGCCGAACTAGCGGACGTTGCACATTACAAACCGTTCCGGGAGGCTGAGTTGAATGGAGAAGATAATGTCCTGTATATCGCCTTCGTGGCGGATGGGCCCAGCGCCATATCCAAACAAAAACTGCTGTCGTTGACTACCGCAGTTGATGAGTTTCACATCTATGGGCGTGAAGTCTACTGGCTGCGCCGCAGGAAGGTTGGTGAATCTAAGTTCTCCGGGGCACTGCTCGAAAAGACTCTCGGAATGGCAGCGACCATACGAAACTCAACGACCGTCAAGAAGATCGCAGTAAAGTATTCGTGAGCTGTTTTGTGCTATCAATGGCGCAGCCTGACAACTCATTCAAGCACGACGCCTAGATAGCATGGCTTTCATCGTCGTCTTGTTTCTCGCCACTTGAATGCTCTATGCTCGGCGCGGGTTAATCCGGGCGTTGGCTGCTTACATTTGCCATGCACGTCAACGCTGAACCGAAAGGGGCGTGCTTTCTACGAAGCCATAGGCTACAGCCACGGCTACGAGATGCCGCGTTATTACGAAGATAATCTTGACGGTGTAACATACCAGAAATTCTTCAGCGACGGTTGAGGGCGAACGGATCGCAAGGTCGTAGGGCGGCATAACAACGTCATGCATTCGACTCCCCATCACGCTGCCTCTTATGTAATTTGTGTAAGGGCGCGGGTGAGGGCGGCTGGTCGGATGTGAATCGTTAGACCAGGTTGCGGTCATGGCCTGTAACGCTTCATGTTCTGCCAGTTGCGCCTGTCGCCGGGGCGCGGGTCGAGCGTCGCGCTGTTGGTGGAGATGATTGTCCCGTCGTCGCTCACCCAGTGGTAGCTGTAGCCCGACGGCAGTTCGACCGCGTGCGAGTCGAAGGGGTTAACGTAGGTCTCTATGCCGCCGATGATTTCGCGCCGTGCGAAGCTGATGCGATCCTGCGAGGCCATACGCTCCTCGTAAACCTGCTGGTGCGCCCTCCGCATCTCTTCGCGGTACTGTGTCAGCATCCGCCCCAAGTCCCTTGTGCGTTGCATCTGATTCGCACGGTTCTGCCGGTACATCTGGCGCACCTGCTCAAGACACGCCGACCAGTCGAGCGTGAAGCGTATTGACGGCACGATCACAGACAGCAGCGGCCGCAAACGTTCTAACTCGCCCGCGGGCGCGCGCATGGAGTTCCCCATCCCATACCACATCGCTATCATCCCGTCCGCCGGCTCGAACACGAGGGTGGGATAGACCTCTTCCTCCCACGCCCGGCCGCCAAACTGGTAGGAGTAGCGCAGCCGCGACACGTAAACAGTCCGCCCCGCCCCGTGCGAGCGTGCCACCTCGGCCGCCAGTTGCGGCATGTCTTCCACGTCTTCGAGCCGCGCGCCGCGCAGGTGTTGCAGCGGGCCTTGCATGTAGATGTTCTGGACGAACTCGACCGGGGTTCGAGGCGGAGGCATCAGGACTGAGCCCAAGTAGTTCGTGCCGATCTGCATCGGCACGACCATCTGCATCGGCCACACGTAAAACTGTAGCGGCAGCGTCTCGACGGCCGCGCCCGTCTGCGGGTCGCTCGCGCGCACAAGCAGGTTCGCCTGAACGGAGAAGAGCGGCATCCAGACAAAACCGCCTTCGAGGTTCCAGCCTTCTGGCAGCAGCAGCGTCGCGCCTTCGATGTTGTTGACATCGGGGTCGCGGATCGCAACCCGTTTAAAGACCACGCGCTCCTCTGCTGGCGGGTTGGTCTCGGAGAATTCGTAACCCTTTTTGAATGGGTTCTCCGGCACGTCGCCGCCGCCATCCGGCACTGAACCCTCCGACGGAAGCTGCGACCCATCTTCTCGCTCCTCGCCAGCGGATTCCGGCAGGACTGTAATAATCAGCTTCGCACCCGGCTCAAGTTCGAACGGCTCGTCGAGCACAATCTGTCTGCCGTCAAAGTGAGCGCGCAGAGTTACGTTTTCCATAAGCGACAATCTCCGGCACTTTCCCAGAAGCTGGCGTGAGATTAAGAGAGGCTAACGAGGTCTGAGTCTCGTTAGCAGTAGCGCAAGCTTACAGCGAGAGCACAATATTCCTGCCTCGCGGCCGGTGTCAATCTCGGGCGTGACTAGACAAGCACTTAACGCCCGAATTAACTCGGCGGATAACAACAACGATACGGACAAGTTAACAATGAAAGCTGTGCTGAATACGGTCGGGTTGAACTACTTGTTAGGCTCGCCTGTTTTTAGTACCTGTGTCCCTTAAAGGGGCCAACATCTGCTCCTCTTACTCTGGTTTTTATTCCTGGATAATCAACTCTCGTATCTTGCCTGAAATATTTGCCGCGGCGGGAGAATCATAGTTTGACAAAACGATTACCGTGTACCCTTGATCTAGATAGATGTCGAACTCGGTGCTGATGCCAACTGAATCGCCGCCGTGACCGACGATGCGTTTGCCGTTGATTTTGTCGCTTCCAAATCCGTAAGCGTATTTTGTCCCCCAGGCAGTGTTAACCCGAGGAGTCAGGATAATCTCGGTGTACCTTTTACCGAGCAGTTTATTTTTACGGAAAGCCCGTTCAAATTTCAGCAAGTCTTCGACTGTCGAAAGCGCGCCGCCGGCAGGGCTACCCTCTTCAGGAATTGTATTGTTCATACCCGATGGTTTGAGGATGTGCTCTTTCACGTAGTCGTAATAGCTCTGGCCGGACACCTTTTCAAGGATTACCCCTAAGACATTAAAGCCGGCGTTGCTGTAGTCCCACTTCTCTCCCGGCTCAAAGAGCAGAGGGTCGCCAGCGAAAAACGGCAATACGTCTTTGTAAGATTTGAGCTTCCCACCCGCAGCCTTTTTCGCAGCCTGATACTCCTCTTTATCAAAATAGTCTGCGAGCCCTGATGTGTGAGTCAGCAAGTGGTGAATAGTAATCTTCTCAGCCGCACTTTTGTTTGGAAAATCGGGCAGGAATTTCCTGATAGGATCACTGTAGGAGAGCTTGCCCTGCTCCGCTAACTGAGCAATTGCAAGACTGGTAAACATCTTATTCATCGAGGCCAGATTGAACTTTGTCTCAACACGGTTCGGCGTCCGCGCAAGTTTATCCGACAGGCCATAAGCTTTTTTGAAAATCGCTCTACCATTCTTAGCGACGAGGACGACGCCCGCGAACTTATCTGCCGAGACAACCTTTCCCATGTACAGATTGAGCCGGCGAACGATCTCAGATGCGCTCAATTTTCGCCCGCGAGGGAAAGCATCCGCGGGACGTCTGGCGTTCATAAACCCGACCGTTACGAGCGCATGGGGCGACTCCGCCGCGAGCTTGAATGGGACTCTTGACCATCCTTCTGTTATCTCTGCCTGGCAGAGGGCCGTCATCTCATACTCGGTAGAGCGTTCAATGCTGCGTAGATTCAATTTGCCATAGTCTCTGTAAACGTTAACCAGCCATGAAGCGCGCAGTTGGGCGGAACGCTCTCGTTTGCCCTGCTCAACGTTTGGGTCATGATCCAGAAAGAAACGGCGCATCAGGTTCACGTCGCCGCTGTTATACGCATTTAAGAATTCGTCAAACACCTTGCCTGCAAGCGTGTTCTGGGCCACCACAGCTTGCTTTGACTGCCGGGCTTCAGAGACAAATGGGCAGAGCAAAAAATGGAACAACAGAATGGAAGTTATTAAAGCTCTCATCAGTGGCACGGCCGTCGCCTCCCGGATAAAAATCGGAATCTGAAATCCGCCTCCTGCGGGTCATAGCATACCAGATTGTGCTTTTTCGCCAGATCTCTTACAAATGGCGCAACCTCTTCAACCCGCGACCAAACCATGCACATGATAACAGCACCATCCGAGACATCAATCTCTACGCTCCGCGGGCTTTCATCAACAACATCATCTGAAACACTTTTACGTTTAAGGTCATTATTGATAGAGCTTGCAAAGAAAAATCGCTTGACGCCTTTCACGCTTCTACGGGGCGTTAGTAGATGAGGCTGTATCAGGCGGCTGAGAGTCGGAGCTGTCAGGCGTTAGCTCGCTCCTGACTTGCGGAAAGGAGAGACCGTTATGACATTTCAAAGAGTTCGGCCTACTGCACGGCAAATGGTAGTCGCTGCAATGTGCCTTGTGATTGTGCTGGGTGGAGCATTTCTCGCTGCTTCGTTGACCCGGGATAAGCCAATCTTTTCTTTGTCACCGCCTCGTGAAAAAAACGCGCCACCCGATGTTCAAGTACCACCTGACCTAAAAGAAGTGCAACGGCTTGACCTTCACCGAACATTTTTCACGGCGTGGGCGGCATTGATACTCGTCATCCCGGCGCTTTGCACATTCCTGTTCCGGCGCTCTTCAAAATCTGCCGCTGGATACTGGATAGCTTTCTGGACCGTCAGCTTCGCTGCGTTTCTGGTCCATTTCTACTGGGCTGTCGCCATCATCTTTGGAAACGACTGGAGCAGAGTCTTTAACACGACACGCGTAAGCGCAGCACTGCCCGACACGATTTTTACTGTCTGGTGGGGACTCGACGTTCTGCTGGCGTGGCTTATTCAGTCAGAGACAGCCTGGATTAGGATACAACGCGTTCTCATCCATCTCTTTGCCTTCATTCTGTTCTTTGCAGGTTCGGCTCTCGAAGGTGAGATCTGGTGGTCTAAAGCCCTCGGATTCGCAATGGGCGTTGTTGTCTTGCTCTCTTTCTTGATTTGGTGCATCCGCCGGCTGAAAAAACGGAACCCGGCACTCACTACTGCCACCTGATAAAGTTGACGTGCAGTATGCCATTGAGCGCGCCTGTTCAATAGCAGTCCGCCATCTCACAGTTCATTCAAGCGCGACGCCTCGATAGCAGCACTTTCATGCTTGTCTCTACAAATCAGGTGGAATACTTTATGCTCAGCGCAGGTTAATTCGAGCGTTAGATGGCTCGTTTTAAGGGAAATGGAGCGTGAAGCATGAAGATTATCAAATCAAGCATTGTAGTTATTATATTTGTCCTCTTTCTGAATCTATTCTCAATTTTATCATTCGCCTGCTCTCTCACAGATGGTTATCTGCGACCGTCCAATTACGACCTGGTAGAAGAAGCGGACGCAATCCTGCTGGCCGAGGCGATTTCTTTCGATAGCACAGTAGGAGCTAATGAGATGCCGCCTTTGCCTAAGTTCACTTTCAAAATCCTCGAAGTGATAAAAGGCGATTTCACGCAAGACTTATTAGAGCAGGGTGGAGTTGATACCTATCTCGGGAAGAGTGACGAGAATGATTTCAGTGCTCTCCGTCCGGGCGCTGGCACTGGCGCTTGCAATGCTTATGATTACCAGGTTGGGAAGAAGTTCCTCTTATTCGTAAACAAAAACAAAGCTGGCGGCTGGCGTATTTCCGGCGCTCCGTTTAGCCGGATAAACGAAGAAGTCAGTAACAGTGATTCACCCTGGGTCATCGCCGTGCGGCACTACACTCGTATTAGTTCATTGAACAATTATGAGGCTGAAAAAGTTGAGTTAAGGAAGCTGCAAGAAAATGCTAAGAGAGGTGATGAAGCTAAGAAATACCCGGCAGGGTTAGTCAAGGACGTTGAGGAGTATTTCAAATCACCATATCCAACCAAGTCATATCAAGACCTGATTAAGCTCTACAATAATTTTTCAAACAAGGAACGAAGACAGGTCTTATGGGCGTTTGCATGGGGTAAGCATCCAGAGGCAAAACCTCTCATTCAAAATTTACTGCAAGCAGGAAAATGGGAAGAATTCATTGCCCCTATAAGTGAATATGCAAAGCGGACAAAGGATCGGAGTCTTATTAAAACACTGGCCTCTACTTATCTAAAGATAAAAGATAAGCAGACGCGCTGGCCTATCATGTGGGCGCTGATAGAGGCGGCGGATGAAAGAGATTCCGAGTTGATGCTGGCGGCCCTCAAATCCGCAGACGAAGAGGAAGCTGGCAGACTTGCCGTCTGGTTTGTCCGGCACCCTGTTGAAGAAGCGACTGAGATCATCAGAAAGCTCGTTGATTCAAAGTATCAAGAGCGGTGGGAGTTGGCTTTTAGTTTAGCCGGATTAGGAGACGCGGGAGTTTTAGAGTGGGCTCAGGAATTCATCAGGAGTTCAAACAAAGACCGATGGATGGGGTATTACGTTATTGCTCATTCGCCGTTGGCTGAAGCTGATAAATTGGCAAGGGTCATTATCAAGGAGAATAATCCGAAAGACGTGCTCTCCTTAATTCAGGGGTATAAAGATTCTGCCAATCCAAACAGGTGGGAGAGGCTTCTTGATGTTATCAACATCAAAAGCAAAGATTCTGAGGTGGATTACTGGTTAAGAAGAACTCTGGAAGGAATGGCAGAGGATGGTGATAATAAGGCTACCGAGTTACTCTCTATAATGAAATGAGAAGGAGTAGCTTTCCGATGATGCCTGCGAAAACTATTGCGGCTTTGGAAGAATAGTTTACTAATGTGCCCGCCCCGCGAATTTCACGTTGTCGCCGCCGCAAGTTAAAGTCAAGGCGAAAGCATAAAGCGCAGCAGGTGTTGAATTTCGAGCGGTTTCAACTCCTGCTGCGCTTTATTATGATTAGCAATAATTTCCCGGATGATCACTTGTTCAATTCTTCGATGAATTCAATGTCGAGTTCGGCCAGCGTTCCCGCATCGTCGCGGTTAAAGGCGACGATTGTGCCGTCGGGTCGCCGCGAGATGACAAAGTTGTCGGCGCTATAGCTTAAGTTTTCGCCCGTCTGGTTCGTATCAATGTCAGTCGGGAGATAGCCCAGAATGATGACGCCAACTTTGGATTGACAGAGAACGTGAATCTGCTTTATACGGCGCTTACGACGCAGGCTTCCGTCATAAAATTCAGTCACCGAAGCGCCGGCATTGCCTTTGATAGCGAGCTTTGTGACGTAGCCCGTTGTGCCTACGCTGTAAGTCAGTTTCCAGATGCCGCTGAGGTTTTCCCTGTTTACCAGAAACCCGCTGTCTCTGCAAACGGTGTCCGTAGTTTGCGCCTGTGCGTTCGCGCCGCTCAAAACTACTAAGAAGCCGACGAGCATCAACCCCACTAATGTCTTAGCCAGAGTTTTGCCCAACCTGCTCCAAACAATGCTGCGTTGTGTAAAGGACGTGTCCGTTGTCATGGCTGCTCTCCTTTTCTGTGAGTCTTGCAGTTGAATCTGATTCAGTTGAGATTGCGCTGTCAGCAACTCCGGCGTTGTTAATGAAACTCTCTTCGACATCCGCGCGAGGAATACGTCGGGCGAGTTTGCCTCTTATTTCACAGGTGTTAACTAAAGTCAACAAAAACTTTGTCATCAAGACGCGGAGAGATTGAAAGGAGCATTTGCCTGTAGCCCGTCGCTGTTATTAAGCTACGCTGGATTTACAGTAAATTCACTCAAAATACTCCGCAATCAAATGCAATTGCCCTCGCCTGAATGCTTTGAGTTTCGCGCATGAATCGGAAGTTAACGCGGAAGTAAATTGAATCGCTATGCGGCTGTGCGTGCGTTGGGTGATAAAATCAGAGATGAAAGGTAAGGCAGAATGGCAACATCAAACGAAGCCTGACAGCATTATAACTGACCTATGATAGCATGGCTCTGATGATGCTTCCTCGCGGCGTGAGTTGGATGCCGTTCGCGCGTGCAACTGAATTCGGGCGTTAGATGGCCCCCGGTTGACATCGGAGATAGGACGAAATGAAACGATACCTTATCATTCTCATCTTTGCTTCCGTGTTGTTGCTCTCAGCTTGTTCTTATACTTCTAACTTTGTCGTAGTCAACGAATCCGGGCAACCCATCAAAGTTCAATACAAAATCAAAAACTCCCCCTCTGAGCCGTTGCAACTGGTAGGCGCACCGGCAAAAACGGCAGAGGCTAATCTTCGTAACGCAGATAAGCAATGGCGTGTATTGGAATCCGGCGAATATGAGCTAGATCGTGAGGCACGTACCATCACTATTGACGTGATGCCGCATGAAGCGTTACGCGTTTTGTACATCACGAATTATGGAGGGCATGATGATGCTTCTGATGCCGGTAAATTCGAGATTGATGAAATCATCCTGAAAGGCGCACACGGCGAAGCCCAATATCAAGGAGAGCAAATACGGAGACAATTCACGGAAGCAACGGAAACCCTATATCTATTAACATACAAATGAATGCGAATGCCGCCACCTCCACGCTTGAGCGAATACACAAACATCTGGGTTGAAATCTTTGTTGCCGCTTTCACCATTCTGCCCTTTCTGGTGTTGACATATTTTTATACGGCGCTGCCAGAGCGCGTACCTTTGTTTATGAACTTGAATGGCGAAGTGGCAGTCTGGGGTGGAAAAAGCTTGCTGTCGGTTTTCAGGGTGGCATTGACGGCTGCTGTCACGCAGGTAGTGTGTCTGCTGATGAAGTATAGCGTGCTGCAATCCGCAGTCGCTTTAACTGCGGAGGAGGCTGACGATTATGCTCGGCTTTATAAACGGTCCACCGTCCTTAGTGCCAGCTTGTGGGATTGGTTTCGCTGTCTCGTCGCGTTGAAGATGAGCGCAGCGACACTTGACACTATTTTTCTCAGTATCGAGCGATTCAAGTTTCTCTCAAAGCCTGCTTTCATCATCACTTTTATTGTCGCTTTGCTTTCGATCCCGGTCGGACTTTTTTACGGCTACCGTTTGTTAATTTTGAAGCGCAAGATGAAAGACAGGCTCGTGGAGGCAAATGCCCGGAAGCCTGTTGACGCAGGTTGTGTGTACGGCGGTTACCGAGTAGGGATTGGTGCTTTCCGCAACCCATTCTTCCGGCACAATCTACCACCCGTTCTATGAGATGTTAGCTGGCGCTATCAGAATACGATGTCGCCCCTCTGTAGTAGCTTTGAGACTTCAAACGTAAACTTCTTCAGCGGCGGAGTCTGACCCTCGAATACTTTTTCATCAATCTTGAAGTGGAATGTTTTGTTATCAACCGTGAGAAGAGGTTTCCCCTGGTCGTCGAATCTGGAGAAGACAAACATCGCCTCCCCCTGCTTGTTTTTTGGAGGGATAAAGTGAACAAGGTCGCGCCGCTCACCTTTATCATTAGTTAGAAAAACGTATGGCCTGAGCTTGTCAAGCGATGATTCTTTAATGGCTCGTATCGGGTATAAATCATTCATAGAGCCGATGGTGATGATGTAGTACTTCTCGCAATCAGGACATTCAAGAAACTCCTTGACCTCCGCATCGAATCTAGCCTTATCAGCAGGTCGAAACTTGTCATAGTTCAAATGAATCTGCTTTTGCCTCACGAGTGCCTGCCTCACGACGAGGGCGGAGCGCAGCCGGATAGTGATGAGATAAGTGCCGAAAGAATCGTGTTCTTCTTTGACTTGTGTCTGCGCCCAGGGGGAATCGGAAAGGATTTGCACAACTTCGCTCAAAGACCACTGTTGATAGGGCTTCTTTTCCCATACTTTCTGCGCGTAGATTGTTGTCGCCAAGCAAGGGAAAGCGATAAAAGAAACGATGATGAAATGTTTGATTTTACTCATTGTCCCTCCATTGTGTTTTAGAATCCGAAGCTATCCAACGCACGAATTAACCCGCCCCGCGCCAACAACATTCTAGCAGAAGCAATAATTCAACGATGAAAAGAATGCTATCGAAGTATCGGGTTGAATCAGTTGTCCGGCGACACCTTGCCCGTCAAGGTAACGTGCTGCTAATCAGTTGTCACAAGCACGGTCTGTTCTCGTATAAGAAGCGGCGTAGGGATGCAGCCTTTAAGATGCTCAAGCGAGTGAAGCCGTTTCTGTACGTCACTCCTTATGTCGTCCAGCGCGCATAAGTGTGATATACTTCTTCCGTCGGCTAACTGTTCTTTATAAAACACCATTCTAGACATCAGGACTTGCGCGATAGCGTTCTTCTCCTTGTGCCGTCTGCTGTTTTTACAAACGCGACCACGAAGGAGTCTCCTGATGCCCGCATCAACAACATCTCAAAATCCAATCGAAGCCCGTCTGCATAGGCGACTGCCCCGTCCGGCGCAGGAGTGCATTCCTCTCCGGGAGAGGTCTGGCCGCCTGTCCGCTTCACCCTTCCTTGCATGGCCTGATTGCCGTGAGTCGGCAGTAGGTTAGTTGCATCGCATCAACATCGCTGTTTTGGCAGCGACCACTCTCTTTTATCTATTCAGGATGTTTTAGTGAGTCTCTAAAAACAGGAAAGGTCAGAAATGCTTTTAACTTTAGACAGAGGGCCGGAGTCGGGGAAGCGTTCGCCAGTGTCTGCTACAACGACAGCCAACGCAGCAGGCGACCAACAATGGCCGGGAATAGATTCGAGTTTCCGTCTCATCGTCGTGGCGTCTTTGAGAAGCAAGCAACTTCAGCGCGGCGCTCATCCTCGCATCGAGGCCGACCCGCGCAAGCGTAAAAACACAAGCATCGCACTCGAAGAGGTCAAGCAGGGGCTCGTGCCTTTCACTAACGTGAGCAAAGATCAAGATGGCAAAGTCGTTGACATTATTGAAGCGGGATAGTCTGCCATCAATGGAGCGCAAGCAGAGGCCGAGGATAAGACGATCAAGAGGAAGTGTTGTGTCGTCCTGTCTGACAGCCTTGCTGGTTGGTCTGCGCGTGGCTGCATTGGTTGGGCTTCGAGATTATATGAACTGAAAAATCGTAGAGAGCAAGATGAACGGACTCCGGGTCTATGTCAGCCAGACGAACAAGAGCACGCCTTGCAGTCATGTCGTGTTCTACAGCCGTCGTGCGGATGGACCGTATTACTGCTGGCGCTATGAGGAAGAGCTTGGCCGCTGGCATTTCTCTCGCGTGCGTCTGCCGAACGTCAAGCTCAGCGTACTCTGCCTGACCGCATGGAAGGCCATCCCGGTCACACTGCAAGCAGAACTCTATGAACACTACCTCGAATAGAGATTATCAAAATCAACAGGCGGTAAACGTGACTGAGAAAGAAACCTGATGTCTAAAACGCGCGCGCCCATCAAAAACATGATACTCGCTGCTCTCCCTCGTCGCGATTACCAGCGCTTGCTTCCGCATCTAGAGTTTATCTCGCTGCCTCTCGAAGTGAGTCTTTATCAGTCGGGCGATGCCATCGAATATGTTTATTTCCCCGGTGACGGCATTGTCTCATTAGTCACTACTATGAAAGATGGAACGACCATCGAAGTCGGGCTTATCGGGAAAGATGGAATGGTCGGGATTCCCGTTCTGCTGGGAGACGATATTGCCTTTGAACAGGCCATAGTACAGATTGCGGGCGATGCGATGCGAATGAAGTCGGATGTCTTAAAAAAGGACTTGAGGACAAATCACAGCCCGCTCCTCACCCAACTGCTGCTTTACACTCGCACTCTTATGAAGCAGGTCACGCAGACCGCCGCCTGCAACCGTCTGCACACTGTCGAACAAAGACTCTCGCGCTGGCTGCTGCTCTGCCACGACCGTATGGAGTCGGACGAACTGCTGCTCAAGCAGGAATTTATCGCCAACATGCTCGGAACGCGGCGAGCCAGCGTTGGCAGCGCCGCGTCCGGGCTGCAAGCGCAAGGTTTGATTAGCTATTCGCGTGGACACATCAATATTTTGAACAGGAAAGAACTGGAAGCGTTTGCCTGCGAATGCTATACCCCGGTCAACGTGGAATCTGCTCGCCGTCCCGCCAAACTCTAAGCCAATAATCGCTATGCACGTTAGCGTTCATAGTGTTATATTCTTCCCCGACAATTCGCCACTCGTCATCTGGATCGAGAACCCCCACTCCCTCCTTATGTCAATATTGTTTGTTCCCTCAACGACCGTGCAATAAGGCCGTCTCCGTTTTCCCGTTGGTCAAACTCTCAGGGTAATGTTATGAAAATCTTACTCTATAACCCGGACAACGGTGTGACGCGCAATTTCATGCCGCACCTCTGGATGTTTCTACTCAAGGCGCTCACCCCTCCGCAACATGAAGTGCTCTTGATTGACGGCAACGCGCGGCCCATGAACGAGGATGAACTCGTGCGCTATGTCGTAGAGCAAAAGGTCGGGCTCGTCGGCATCGGTGCGATGACGAGAATGGTGGCCCGCGCCTACCGCATGGCCGACGCCATACGCGCCGCCGGCGTCCCCGTAGTGATGGGCGGCCCGCACGTCACGGAAGTGCCGGATGAAGCGCTCGGACGAGATGGCGGGCCGCGGCATGCTGATGCCGTAGCGCTTGGCGAAGCAGATGAGACCTGGCCTGTGATAGTTGAGGATGCAGCCAACGGTTGTCTCAAGGAGATTTATGCGCCGATTGAGAACGGCAAAGAACGCAAGCCGAGTCTCCAACCCTACCCATCAATTCCCTGGGAGACGTTCGATCTGGACCAGTTCGATATGGTTCCAAAGGTCGCGCGGCCGCTGCTGAAGCGCTTCGGGTCCGGCTGGGGCGGTATCCATCTGATTCCGATTGAATCTGGTCGCGGCTGCCCTTACGGCTGCGAGTTCTGCACCGTGACGGGCTTCTTCGGCGACTCGATTCGCTTCCGCACAAACGAGAGCGTCGTAGAGGAACTCTTGCGGCTCAAACGTCATGCGCGCAAGAATCGGAATCAGGTGATCGTCTTTTTCATAGACGACAACTTTGCCATCAACATCAAGCGCACGAAATCGCTTTTGAGAGACATCATTGCGGCCGGCGCGCAGCTTCCATGGATGGCGCAGATTAGCGCCAATCTGTTGCGCGATGAAGAACTCGTGGAGTTGATAGCAGCCTCCCACGGCAAGTGGATTTTCATCGGCATGGAGTCAATTGACACGGCCAACCTTGCCGACATGAACAAGAGCTTCAACAAGCCTGCCGAGTATTCGACCGTGCTCAATCGCCTCGCCAGCCGGAACATTTATGCCGTCACTTCCTTCATCATCGGCATGGACAATGATACGCCCGGCGTGGCCGAGCGCACGCTCCAACAGATAGAGAGTTGGCCGCCGGGGCTGCCCGTCTTCGGCCAACTCACACCGTTTCCCTCGACACCGCTCTACAAGAGACTCGAAGCTGCCGGGCGTCTGACGCGCCCGACACACTGGCTCGAATTTGCGCCCTATCAAATGGCACACACCCCTCTTAAGATGACGATTCCCGAAACGCAGGCAGAACTCGATCACGCGTGGGCTGCATCGTATAGCCCGCAGCGCAACCAGCAGGCGCTCGATTCAATCAGCGACCATCCCGTTCAGTTCCGTGTCATGCATCTCATCATGCGTCTCTTCTTTCGTGGCATCTACTTTCCACAGATGAACAAGCGTGCGTGGATAAAGCTGATTGCACAGAATCGCCGCACGATTTTTAAGGTCGTGAAGGATGCAGTCAAAGCCGGACGCGGCGCACGGGATGAGAAAGCAAGCGCTCCTGTATCGGCGCGCGCATCGTAGTCAGCTTATCTCGCATCGTCGCCGAATAATTCGGGCACGGCCGGCAGAGTCAACTAAATAGCCAAGGGAGCAGACAATGAAAATATTGTTCGTTTACCCGGAGTTTCCTGAAACCTACTGGAGTTTCCGGCACGCGCTCTCCTTTGACGGCAAACGTTCTGCCTTCCCGCCGCTGGGACTCCTGACTGTCTCGGCGATGCTGCCGGATAGCTGGGAGCGTCGCCTCGTGGACATGAACGTGCGTTCGCTCAAGCCCGCCGACATAGAGTGGGCGGACATGGTTTTCGCGAGCGCCATGATTGTGCAGAAAGATTCCCTTGAGCACGTTATAGCCTTGTGCAAAGCGCACGGGAAACGAATTGTCGTCGGAGGGCCATACGCTTCGACCAGCGCAGAGCAGTTGCCGGAAGCGGATCACATCTTCATCGGCGAAGCGGAGACGACGCTGCCGGAATTTGTGCACGACCTAGAGCTTGGAATTGCGCGACGCATCTACAAGGCGGCAGAACGGCCGGCGCTTACCTTAACGCCCGTCCCGAATTTTCGTTTAGCCGAACTCGAACGTTACAGCGCGATGAGCATACAGTATTCGCGCGGCTGCCCGTTCAACTGCGAATTCTGCGACATCATAGAAATCTACGGCCGTGTGCCGCGCACGAAAACCAATGAGCAGATGATTGCCGAACTCGATGCGCTCCGCAGTTTAGGCTGGCGCGGCAGCGTCTTTATCGTTGACGACAACTTTATAGGCAACAAGAAGAACGTTCGTGCGCTGCTGCCTGAAATGTCTGAATGGTCAAAGCGTCATCGCACTCCGTTCTCCTTTTTCACAGAGGCGAGCGTGAATCTCGCAGAAGACGATGCGCTCCTTGAGATGATGCGGCGCGCAAACTTTCGCCGCGTCTTTCTAGGCATCGAGACACCCGTTGAAGAGAGTCTTAAGGAAGCGCAGAAGGGCCAGAACACGCGACGCGACCTGCTGGAATCGGTGCGCAAGATTCAATCTTACGGGATGGAAGTGATGGCCGGTTTCATCGTCGGCTTCGACACAGACCCTGCGGACATCTTCGAGCGGCAAATTAACTTCATTCGCGACAGCGCCATCCCACTCGCCATGGTCGGTTTGCTGACCGCTCTGCCTGACACTCAACTCTGGAGACGCCTCGAACGCGAAGGCAGATTGTTAGAAGAGAGCACAGGAAACAATACCGACGGCTCTTTGAACTTCATCCCTCGGATGAATGCGACGCGCCTTGTCGAAGGCTATCAGAAGATATTACGCACCATCTACAACCCCGCCGAATATTACCGGCGCTCGCTCGACTGTTTATCTCGCCTGACGCGCGAGCCTGAACCGCGTCGCGGCAGCATCTACAGCAACGTGACGGCGTTTCTGCGCGTTATCCTCGCACTCGGCATATGCGACCGCGAGCGCGCAGAATTCTGGCGCTACATGAAGCGCGTGACATTCTTCCAGCGTCAACACTTCACACACGCCGTCACGCTCGCGGCAATGGGCTATCACTTCCGCAAGCTCACAGAGTCGTTAACAGCCAGCTAGCGTTCTTCTTAGTCTTTGCGCTGATTAACCAGAATACTGCGCAGTTCTCAAACGGAGTTTCCATGAACAACTACAAGCGCAAAGAACAATGTTGACAATTACTGGAATCGGGAATATCGTGCGCACATTATGGCCCGGTTTTCCTGCTAATGAGACTTTCATCTTCATTAGCCTCATGTAATTAATTACTCCGAGGCGGCTTTCAAGCGGTGCTGTACGACTCACGTTCTCTCTAACGAACCTGCGAACTGGCTTTAACTGGCGTTGCCTTCAAAGGTCAGCTTGCATCCGATAGCTCGACTGACCTTTATCTCAGTCGCCTCGCAAAGCATTTAATCCTGAAGGCGTCATGCCACCTATTTCTGAGATGACGGCGTTGAAGTCGCTTCCCCTTAAGAAGCGTCTACGGCCGTAGTCTCTTGAGTTAGGTTTAAGCCAACTAAAGACAGTTCCGATTAAACGGAGGCAGCGATGGTAAGCAAACTCAGAGTCGTGATTATCAAACCAAGCAAGTACGGGCTTGACGGCTACGTCGAGAGATTCCGTTGGGGATTCATGCCCAACAGCACCTTGACCTACATTCGCAGCATGACACCTGAGAGCGTCAATGGTGTGCCAACGGAAGTTCACACCGTTGATGAGTATGTCCATACGGACTTGAATTATCTTTCACTCTTAAAAAAAGAGCCGGGCTATCAGACGCTTCTTGCTCTCGTCGGCGTTCAAAGTCATCAATTTCACAGGGCGCTGGATCTGGCCGCGTATGCACTTAAGAACGGCTGCCTCGCCGTCATCGGCGGCCCTCATCCGATGACCTGTGATACATCCATGCTCCAGGGCCACCGCGTAAGCTTCGCGCTGGCTGAAGCGGAACTTATTTGGCCCACCATCCTGAGCGATGCGGTCAAAGGAGAGCTACAACCCGTCTATGGTGAGAATCAACGCTGGCAGCAGGTCCTTGATGCCCCGGTGCTGATTCCGCCGGACCAGAAAGAGATGCGACGTTATGTGACTCCTATGCTCGGGCTTTATCCGGCAAGAGGCTGCCCGTTTGTGTGCAACTATTGTTCGGTCATCAAGATTTCCGGCCATGCCGTGCGCAGCCAGAGTATTGAAACGACGATTGCCAGTCTCAAAGCCGCTAAGGCCGCCGGCGTCAAGATGATTATGTTCACTTCCGACAACTTCAATAAATATGACAAGGCAGAAGAACTGCTCACGGCGATGATTGAAGAGCGGATTGATTTAAAGTTCTTCGTCCAATGTGACACGCAGATTTCAAAGCAGGAACACTTGGTTGAGCTTTTATCCCGCGCCAGATGTTTTCAGATATTCGTCGGCATCGAATCTTTTAACCGCGACACCTTGCTGGCCGCAAGGAAGTCACAAAACCGGCCGGAACTCTACCAAGACATTGTGAAGCTCCTGCGGAAATACGCCATCAGTTCTCATTTCTCAACCATCATCGGCTTTCCGAACGATACAGCGGACGACGTTCAGCATCACATTAACGTTCTCTGTGAACTCGGTCCTGCCTGGGCCACTTTCAACATCCTCTGTCCCATTCCGGGGACTGAACAGTATGGTGATTTTCTGTCTCGTGGAATAATTACAGAGAAGAATCTGGACCGCTTTGATGCAACCTGCCTGACGTGGACACATCCACACTTTTCACGCGATGAAATCCGCGCGTTGCTTTATGGCTGCTATAAGAAGTTTTATTCCTTTAAGCACGCCGCCGCAAATACACGCCGCTTCTTAAATTTCAAAAGAAGAGGAGCGTTGACCAAAGCGTTCCTCGGCATTGGGAACTCAGCATTTAACCGCTTTTCCGCATGGAAAGAGATACACCCCTTTAACGGAGGCATCAAACGGCTGACCTTAGACTGCGTTGATGATTTCCTACACCTCCGCAAAGAACTCTTCGGTTTTGAACACGCTCCCCTTCCTCAGATGCTACAGTTGCCGGAAGCGGACATGGCTTTAAATCGCTCCGCCAATCTGACCATGCGGAAAAACCTCGCTCAGGCAACTTCATAGCGTGATGTCTACACGGCCAGTCACTTAAAACGCGCTGAAGTCCGGGCTACCTATCCGACAAGCATAGGAGGAACAGGAACTACTGTTGGCCCACCACTGAAACTATTCATGCTTTCCTGATGGCGCAACATGTCGCCTGTACCACCTGCGCCCGTGCCAACCTTGCACATGCCAGCCGACCTTTGATAAGGGGTCTAGTTCCTGAATCCAAAATCCTGCCGCCCGAGGTTCGCTGGCTTCGACGCGCCCCAACTCTATGTCAGCGACAACGATGCCCGAGCCCTCGCTTCCGGCGCGGCGTGCAAGAACGTTTCCCGCTGCATCGCAAATAATCGCGCCGCCGCCTAGCTTTGTGTCATACGGCATCGGCAGCAACGGCGTCTTGCAGCGTATGCGCCCACAGTGTGTCGCTTCGACGACGGGGCAACCGACGAGCCTTGCGAACGGCCGCGCCCAATCTGTGTAGCGTTCTATCGAAGTCTGAAGATAGTGTTGAAAAGGTATGCCCTCCGGCGCACCCCACGTAAACGACCCGCCCACAACGATGTCAACTTTTTCCCGCAAGCGTTCGACGGTTTGCGTTCGGTTGAACTCCTGACACAAGGCAACGCCTGCCGTCAGACCTCCTGCCTCGATTAGACCATCATCCGTGCCGCCGGTGTAAAAGCAGTTTTCCCACGTCGTTGGATATCCTTGTTATGCCTGCCTGCGATTCCCTCTGGTGTCGCAAGAAAGAATGCGTTGCGGACATGACCATCGTCGTCTTTACACAGAAACGAGCCTCCGACCACTGCCTCGTGTCTCTTGGCAAGACTGAGCAGAAGGTCTGTGGCAACTCCGTCCGGCGGCAATGAGCGTTGGGCCAACTCAGGGAAAAACCCCATGCCGGTCGTAAAGAACTCAGGTAAAATAATCCACTCTGCGCCTTCAACTGCGGCCATTCCGGCAAGCTTCTCGCAGGCCGCAAGGTTCGCATCAATGTCACCGATGACGCTTTGAAGTTGGATAGCTGCCACACGCATATCAAGAAATATATACAGGAACGCAACCAAACTAATAATACTAGATTAGCCTAACCGCCGGTTCCTCAATCCTAAACTCTTTCATCGTCATCACCGCAAATCAGTTAGAATGCTGTTCGCGCGTCGCGCGTTATTCGTGCGTCAGGTTGCTGTGAGAAAGGTTAGCCGGATGAATAAGCATCTCGTATTTGTTTATGGCACGTTGAGACGTGGCGGTGCGGGTGCAATGTCTATCAGATTTCCCGGTTCAAAATTTATAGCCGAGGCTAAAGTAGGCGGCAGCCTCTATGACCTGGGCCCATACCCTGGCCTGCTGCTTGATGAATCAAACTCATTCGTTACAGGCGAAGTCTATGAAGTTGACGATGAGACGCTGAATAAGCTTGATGATTTTGAAGCATCAAGCAATTACCGGCGAAAGCGGGTTGAAATTTCTCTCGACAACCAGAGAAGAGCATGCTGGGTTTATGAGCCTGACCCAGCGTTTTATTCTCTTCATACATTAATCACATCAGGTGATTGGATTGAACATGCGCGGACGAAAACAGACTGGCCCTCCGATACATCGCCTGACGGAACTCAGAGTTGATAATGAGCAGGATGAACCACATGAAATATTACTGTGTTGCAGAATTTGAAATAACAGACCCGGCTTGGGTTCCGGCATACGTTCAGAACGTGACGAAGCTTGTCGAAAAGCATGGAGGCCGGTATCTGGCTCGCACTTCAAATATCGAAAAGCTCGAAGGTGAACGAAATGCTCCTCAAGTTGTCCTCATCATCGAGTGGCCTTCGAGAGATGCCGCTCTCGCTTTCTATAATAGTGATGAGTATAAACCGTACCGGGAGAATCGTCTGGCCGGAGCCAGGACTGAATTGCTACTCGTGGCAGGCGAAGACATTACCAGAACCGCGCAGCCTGTTGATTAGGATGGGCGCTTCCCAACTCATTGCTTAGATTATAATGGAGATGAAATGAAATTCTTTACAAAGGTGTTTCTGCTGCTGGGCCTGTCGTTGTTATTAACGCAGGCCGCTCACGCCACTAAGAGGCTTTCAATAAAGTCTGAGCCTTCAGGTGCGCGCGTGAATATAGGCAGGCTGGGCCAACTGGAGAAATCCACGTTTATCGGACTAACACCGATTTTAAGTGATCTGGATGACTACTGGTTTGATGGCCCGAACAGTGTTGAAATACGGTATCTTGGCGAGCCAGTCGTGATGACCGTCGCGAAAGAAGGTTATGAAACGAAGACGGAGATAATCACGAAAGGCCCTTACGAATGGGTCAGCGCCGACGGGAAAATCAAGAAGCATTACTACGTTGTGGTAGCCACCGATTTTAATATCAAACTCGAACCTGCCAAAAGCTCCCCTATTCTGAGCGGTTCGCCGCAACCGGCTTTCAACCCGCCCGCGGATACTACATGGTACAGACGCGCCCCGGATGAAATAAACCAGAAGGCCAGACTAAAACTAGAACGCGCTCTCTCAATCAAAGCGGCGGAGACAAACGCCGACGAGCTTTTCGCTGAAGCAGTCGTTTGCGGGCCTCTCCTCTGGGAGACGCTCAAAGAGCATGCCGGTAAAGAACTAGAGGAATCCTTACGCCTCAGTTTCATAATGAGTATGCCTAGACGGGCGACGAAGGAAGGACGCAGCTTCTTGAAATCGGAGCTCAAACAATCATTCTGGAATCTCTTCATAGACAAGGTCAAAGGAAGCAGCCCGACAGCGGTCAGAAGAGCTTCAAAGCCGGAGGTGGAATATTACTGGTCAACCATTTCATTCAACATTGAAGAGCCGCTCTTTGTAGTGGATATAGGCGAACGTAAGGTTCTCTTTAATTTTCTCGTGAAGAATGGCGAACCCAGAATCTTCTGGATGGATATAGTGGGCAATCTGGCAGGAGGAACTAACAAGTAGTCGTAACGATTACTGCCGGAGCTGGTTTCTTGCTCCCATTCTATTGACGCGCCTCTGGAATCGAGGAAGTAATACACAGGCCAGCCAACAAGACTTACTCACTCAAGTCTCCGCTTGCTGACAAGAGGACAGGTATCAGCATCAATATTTACTATGCATCGCCCGCTATTCGAGAGTGGCGATTTTTTGAATCTCCTTGAGGCGGGCAAGCAATCGCTGGTTACTCATTTCAAGCTCGTGGCGCGCCTTCGTCGTTTCGTAATGCTCAAGCGCACGGCTGACAGTCAGGCGCAGTTCTTCGTTGTTCCAGGGCTTAGTCACGTACTTGTAGACGTGGCCGGAATTAATTGCTTCGACAAGCGTTTCCACATCCGTGTAGCCTGTCAGAATAATGCGGACCATGTGTGGGCGTAAGCTCGCAGTGCGTTTCAATAGCTCGATGCCTGTGATGTCGGGCATGCGCTGGTCTGTGATGATGAGTGCGACATCGTGTTGTTGCAGCAATCGGAGGGCGTCCGCCCCTGAGTTTGCTGCGACTATCTCGTAGTCGCTGCGAAACAGCCTTTCGAGCACGCGCAGGTTGGCCGGTTCGTCGTCAACGACCATAATCTTGTATCTCATTTGATGAAAGCTCCTGTGATGATTTGATAGAACTCTTGAAAAATGCTGGCCGCCTTACACGGCAGGCTTCGCGTGTCGTGCGGCATCAACGGGAATAGCGACTGTAAAGACCGCGCCGAAGCCCGGCTTGCTCTGCACCGTAATTGAGCCGCCGTGTCGTTTGACGATACCGTAGGTGATGGATAAGCCCAGCCCTGTGCCGTCGCCGACGGGCTTGGTGGTGAAGAAAGGGTCGAAGATTTTCTTCAGATGTTCGGGTGCGATGCCGCTCCCGTTGTCGCTGATGCGGACGACGGCCATACGATTTTCCAGCCGCGTCGCCACACGCACCTTCCCTTCTCTGCCGGTCGCCTGCGCAGCGTTCGCCAGCAAATTCATCCACACCTGATTGAGTTGCCCTGCGTAACAGTCAACTGACGGCAACTCACCGTAATCGCGTTCAATCGTGAGGCGGCCCGCGCCATAGTATTGCGACAGCAGGCGGATGGTTGATTCAATGCCTTCGTGAATGTTGACCTTCTTTAACTCAGCCTCGTCAAGGCGTGAAAAGAGGCGCAGGTTTTGTACGATGTCGCGAATTCGCTCGGCTCCGCCATAGCAGTCGTCAATGATTGAACGCAGGTCTGCGAGCGAGTTCTGATAGTCAATCTCCTCTTTAATCGCGGCGGCTTCTTCAACGAGGGCTGGCGGCAATTGTGCGTGGTCATAAAATCTCAACAGGCGCTCAATGCCTGCGGCGCAGTTTTTCAGAATCTCCATATTGCCGTAGATGAAGCCGGCGGGGTTGTTGAGCTCGTGTGCGACTCCGGCGGCGAGTTGGCCCAGGGATGCCATCTTTTCGCTATGCACAATCTGCGCCTGAAGACGTTCGAGCACAGCCTTGCGGCGCGCAAGCTCCGCGTTCTGCTGTTCCAAATGCTGCTTGTAGTGGCCTGCTGCGCGTAACAGAGAACGCCGCTCAAGTGCGCGCTCGACGCTTAGTTCGAGCACGTCCATGTCGCAGGGCTTAATCAGGTAGTCAAATGCGCCGAGGCGCACGGCATCCAGCACGCGCTGTGTGCGGTCAACGCCGGAGGCCATGATGACGGCCGTTTCAGGAAAGTGCTCCTTGATGCGGCGCAAAAGCTCTATGCCGCTCAAGCCCGGCATCTTAACGTCGGCAATGACGAGCGCGTAGGGCTGGCTGGCAAGACGCACCAGAGCCTCCTGCGCATTGCCTGCCGTCACGCAAGTGTAACGCCGGTTGAGGCAACTGGCGAACACACTCCGCACAGCTTCCTCGTCGTCAACGATGAGAATGCGACCATCGCCCTCATCCGCCGGTTCGTGATGAGCGGCAGACGTGGCGCTGAAGGTTTGTCCCTGATGTGGCATGGCTTTCATTTAAGGGCGTCGTAAATCAAGCGAGGCCGCGGCGCGCTCAAGGATTTGGCGCATCTGCTCTTCCTTCCATGGCTTTGCAACGAAGAGCTGGATAATCCCGCTGCTGATTTCGGGTAGCATCTGGCCGACGCCCGCGTGTCCTGTCAGCATAATGCGAAAACTATCGGGGCAAGTGGCAGCTGCTTCACGCAAAAACTCAGTGCCTTCGATTTCAGGCATCAGTTGGTCGCTGATGATAATGTCTACACCACACTCCGCTAAGACGCTGCGCGCTTCGCTCACAGTGGAAGCGGTCTTCACGTCGTAGCTATCACCGAACATTTCCTCGAAGATGTCCAGCAATCGCTGCTCGTCGTCCAGATAGAGGATGGAACATTTCTGCATTGATACACACTGCTTACCGTCAAGAAATACTGCCCCGCCGCAGCCTCTTGAATATAAAGAGACAGCGGCGCTTCCGTATCGAAGAGCGCAGCCGGCTAACTTGTTCTGGGCGATCTATTGTTCGTCGGTTGACTCGTTCGGCGGAGTTTCCGAACTGGTGAGACTGGGCGCGTCAACCAACAGAAGTTAGGCGTTACCAACCAGAGAGATTATATGTTGAGAAAGGCTGGCTGTCGAGGGTTTGGATTAATTTAAACGTCAAGATTTTCCTCACCAACCTGATACAAAATATTTGTAGACACATCTATCATTAGTAATTTTAAATATTTAGCTTGACATCGCGCGATAAGTGCGTATGATGCGGAGGCATATTTTTCATCGCGGACGCCGTTGTCGCCGTTCGCGGGTCAAAGAGTCAGTAGTGCGTAGCTAAATCGGCCGTTGATTATTCGTCTCGTGGGTTCAAATGGGCCAACAATCACGCGGCATCCGGGCCAAGAGCATCGCTAACCGTCTTACGTTAAAACCACTTAATACGACTGCCGGAGGAATATCAGATGAATAGGAGAATTGTCGTTAACATAATCAGAGGGCTGCTTCTTGCCACTTTGCTGCTCTGTGCTACTAATGTCACACCGCGAGAGAGTGTAGGCAGGAGTCTGGAAAAAAATCGCGCGTCGGGAGTCGCGCCAGCGCTGGCGTCGTCATCAGCCGCACAAGTCTTCGGTGGTGGTTTGATAGCGTTCTCTGCCGATGACGGTCAAATATACGTTATGAACGCCGACGGGAGTGATGCCAGGCGGCTGACAGATGGCAGCTCCGGCGTGGTTAACCGATACCCGTCCTTCTCGCCCGATGGCAATCGCATCGCCTTCATACGCGACGTAGACAGGCGCAATGACCATGCCCTTTGCGTCGTCAATATTGACGGCAGCGGGCTGCAACAGATCAGTTCCAGCTTCGTTGCTCTGGGTGAGCCTGCATGGTCGCCTGACGGCTCAAAGATTGCCTTTGTTCGTGGCTACGACACGACCGCCGGCGGCTTCGCTAACATCACTGGCTGCGGCTCGGAGATTTACGTTATTGATCTCGCTAGCGGTCTGGAGATAAACCTGACGCAGGGCGCAGGCGGTGTTGACCCTGCATGGTCGCCGGACGGGGCGCGGATTGCTTTCAGCAGTTTTCGCGATGATAACTATGAGATTTATACGATGGCTTCGGATGGAAGTGATGTCCGGCGGCTAACGTACACAGGGTGGGCTGAAGCTGAGCCGGCATGGTCGCCTGACGGCTCTCGCATCGCTTACACGGCGCACCTGACTCAAAGCATGCTTGACTGCGGTTTCATGTCAACGGGGTTAAGCGGAATTCCTAACGAAGGGCAGACAAGCGTTTACGTTATGACCACTGATGGCGCGAATCAGAATAAGCTGGCGCTGACTAACGGCGGCGTGGAACCCACATGGTCGCCCGATAGCGCACGGCTCGCTCTCGTCATCAATGCTAAGGGCGGATGGCAAGTCTATGAGACTGACCTGAATGGGACGAGCTTGGCAAGGCTGACATGGGACTCGACGCAAAAATCATCACCATCGTGGTCACGCATAGGCAAACGGCGTTAAGATATGAAGCGGGTTAACCGCTCGCAGGCACTTTGAGCGGTGGGAACGCTAAAACGTTTTAGCGTTCCCGCCGTGCGTTTTTAAATCTGCTCTGGAGGGATCGCAAACAGAAACAGTAGATGAATCAGGCCGACCCCATATTTACTGCACCTGAATTAGCTGACGAAGGAGCACTAACCCTCAGCGAACGAGCACGTCTTCGATGTCGTTTAGCGAAGAGGTTGGAGGATTCCGGCGAGTATGAAGCTGCGCGCGAGTTGCTTCGTCCCTTCTGGCCGGGTGTCGGCGCAAGCCTCGAAGTCGAGGGCCTCGATGAGACGGCGGTGGCAGAAGTTTTCCTGCGCGTCGGCGCGCTCACAGGCTGGCTCGGCAGTAACGCTGAGGTCAGCGGGGCGCAGGAGCTTGCTAAGGACATTATCAGCCAGAGCGTCGCACTCTTTGAGCAAGCCGGACAGGCAAGCAGAGCGGACGAAGCGCGCGTCGAACTTGCCTACTGCTACTTCAGAGTCGGCGCGCTCGACGAAGCACGCGTCCTCCTAAAGGATGCTTTAAAGAGGCTCGACGATAACGACGAGGTGAGGGCAGTTGCCCTGCTCCGCCTGGCGGTGGTGGAGGGCGTCGCCACCAAGTTTAACGACGCGTTGACAATCCTTAAAAACGCGGCCCCGTTATTTGAGGAGAGTGAGAACCACTCGCTTAAAGGGCGCTACCATAATCAACTGGCTCACGCTCTCCAGAGCCTTGGGTCGGCGGAAAACCGCGCCGAATATTTTGACCGCGCAATCGTCGAATTCACGGCCGCCAGTTTCCACTTCGAGCAGGCACGCCACACGCGCTATCACGCACACGTCGAAAACAACCTAGGACTCCTGCTCCATGCGCTCGGCAGGTTCGAGGAGTCGCATGAACATCTGAATCGTGCAAGGCTGTTGTTCATCAGCCTCGGAGATAACGTCTATGCAGCGCAGGTTAATGAGACGCGTGCGCGCGTACTGCTTGAGCAAGGTCGCACGGCTGAAGCAGAGGAGGTAGCACGCCATGCGAGCAATACGTTTGAGCGCGCCAACGTGCTCAACCTACTGGCCGAAGCTCTGACCACACATGGGAGGGCGCTGGCACGACTCGGCCGCACCGGCGAAGCACACGCAGCCTTCGAACGCGCAGCACCTGCCGCCGAGCAGGCTGGAAGCGTCGAAGTCGCCGGGCTAGCACTTCTCACAATGTGCGAGGAGTTGGGCGGCTTTCTTGACGCGGGTGAGCTACGCGACGCTTATACGCGCGCAGACCAGTTGCTCGCGCGCTCGCAGTCTCCCGAAATCCTCGCCCGTTTACGCCGAGCCGCACGGCAAGCGCTCGATGCATGGTCAGCGGATAGTGAACCGCATGAACATCCGACTTCACAGACCGTTGCGCCAAATGCCGTTGCTACAAATGAAAGTAATGAAAGTTCGGCGGAGGGTCTGCCGACCGTCGAAAAACTCGTCTTCGAAACGTTGCGCCTCCATGAGAAACGTGTGACCTTCACGCCGGAAGCGATGGAAGCGATGAGCCGGTTGTTTTTGGCCGACGGCATGCGTGCCCTCTGTGAGTTGATTGAGCAATCAATTGCCGTCGCACCATCTGACGCCGTAGTCTCCGCCGACGATGTAGAGGTAGTGGCGCTGCGCTATCGCACACCGCGCGGCAACTTCGCACAACCCTGGGCAGATTTCTCTCTCAAAGATGAGTTGCGGCAGCCAGAGAAGCGCTTTATCGAACTCGCGCTCAAAGCGGCCGGAGGCAAAATCTCCATCGCCGCGAGGCTGCTCGGGCTTGAGCACAACGAAAGATTAACTTCCATTATCAAGAGCCGTTATCCTGAACTATTAGCCGCACGCATTCCACCAATCGCGCGTAAGCGCAGCATCATACGCAAGCCACATCGCTAAGGCTAACGAAGCACATAGCTCGCCTCTTACTCTCGCTCGGAAATTTCGTATTAACCATCTACAAGAAAATTGTAGGACACCTTAACTACCGCTTTCACAGCAATTTCTATTGACTTTGAACTGGAATGGTGTATAGTGCTGGAACATAGCCGCTGCCGCAAAAGTTACATGGCCGCGCGATGTAAATCTCCATCTGCTAAGGTGAGACAAACATCTGCCGGACGGATAGAACTCTTGCAAAACCGGCGGTTGTGATTCAAGCGTTAAATAAACCTGATTGACGTAGCTAACGGGTGTGTCATTGGAATGGCTTAACAGACGATAGCGCCTCGACGTTACCTGCAAGTAACATCGGGGCGCTACGGTCTCGAAACAACCTCCGCTGCACAAGTGCGCTGAAGATGCTCCGTTTTGGTGAACCACATCTTAGCGCAATGGCGGTGTAGGCACAATAGAGATGAAGCCTTGTCTCATCCCGCGATGCGCAATCTACCTTTACGTTTAGCGGAGCCGCACCAAGTTCGACTTCGTGCATACGGCCCGCTCACACAAACAACCGAGGAGAAAATAAGATGTGTGAAAGAACCAGTAAGTCTCAAACTCAAAGTCTGCTCAAAATCTGGCTCATGGCTGTCGTCCTGTTGATGGCTTCATCGCTGGCAGCAAATGCACAGGAAGCACAGTCGTCACCATGCCCGACTTGCCCCTTACCAATTCAGGTCAGTGGAACGGTTAGAAATTGTGCCGGAGCACCTCTGGCCGGCGTCACAGTTATCATCGAGGGTGATAATGGAGTCAGCGTAACTAAAATCACTAACGCTTCGGGCGTCTATACCGCCAACCTGGCGGAGGCCAATTACATTGCCACGCCCATCTCCACGACCGGCTATTTCTACACCCCTCAAAGCAGTACAGACAATCCCGCCAACTTCACGCGCTACCTGCGCGACAATCGCGCCAACTTCGACGGCGATTGCCGGACTGATATTTCCACCTTCAACCGTGGCTCAGGCGAATGGCGTTCTATTAATAGTTCGAACGGACAATTAGTCTCCTTTGGCTTCGGCCAAAGTGCAGACATCGCTACGCCCGGCGATTATAACGCCGACGGCAGAACCGACCGCGCTGTGTTCCGTCCCGGCAATGGAACGTGGTACATCGCAACGGATACGAGCGGCTCATTCTACGGTGTGCAATTCGGCGTCAGCGGAGACATTCCTGTTCCGCGCGATTACGACGGCGACAACAGAACGGACATCGCAGTCTTCCGTCCGGGCGATGCGACCTGGTACATCTTGAACAGCAGTCTTAACACCCTGACCGTCGTCCAGTTCGGAGAGACGGATGACCGTGTAGTGCCGGGAGATTATGATGGCGATGATAGAGCAGATATTGCCGTCTTTCATCCCGGCCCGACAGGCATCTGGAGGATTCGCTTTTCATCGAATAACACAGTCAGCGAATTCCAGTTTGGCGTCACGAGCGATTGGCCCGTGCAGGCCGACTACAATGGTGATGGCATAACGGACGTTGCTGTCTGGCGGCCCAGCGATGGCTTCTGGTATTTCCGCAGACCTGACGGCACGTTCTACGGCTTCCCCTTCGGCTTGACCGGCGACCGGCCGGTACCGGGTGATTACGACGGCGACGGGCTGGCGGATGTTGCCGTCCAGCGTCCCGATTCGACTGGAACGTGGCATCTCCTTAATAGCTCAACCGGCTACACTGCCGTTGACTTCCCACTGGAATTCCCTGTTCCGGGAGGATACCTGACGCCGCTGTACTAGAAACAACCTGATAGACGACGCATTCAGTGCGGCGGGCTGAAAGTTCAATCAGTCCGCCGCAGTCAAAGGCTCTTCTTCCGTGTAACGATTTTTTGGGATAAGGCAAACTGACGCGCGATTTCAATAAACGCGGTGGCCGTCGGCGGAGTCGAAGCCGGACGCCAGCAGGTGTAAATCGTCGTCAACTCGCGCGGCGGGCTGAGCGGTTTATACTGAACGTTGCCCCACTTCAAACGTCGAAACGAGGCTGGCACTAGAGAAACGCCCAGACCGGCCTCTACCAATCCGACAATCGTCAGCCACTCGCGCGCTTCCTGTACGACGCGCGGCTGAAAACCCGCGCGCCGGCACATTCTCATAATCTGGTCGTAGAGCGAGGGCGCGACCGTTCGCGGGAAATGTACAAAAGCCTCTCCCTTCAGCGTCCGCAGGGGCAGATGTTGGTGCATCGTATAGGGATGTTTGTCCGGCAGAACTGCAACGAACTCTTCCTGCCCGACGGCCTCACAGGAAAGGTCTGCGTGTCCGCCGACGGCTTCGCGTACAAAGCCTACGTCAATCGTTCCGTCGGCGAGCGCTTCGGCCTGCGCGGCAGTTGAAAGCTCGCGTAAATGAAGCTCTACGTTTGGAAACTGCTCTCTGTAGGCGCGCAGCACATCGGGCAGCGTGGTGGTCAAAAGAGAGGCTGCGAAGCCCACAGTTAGTTTGCCTTCTTCGCCTCTGCCGATGCGGCGCGCGGCGCTTAGTCCCTCCTCCATCTGTGCGAACACGCGCCTTGAGACTTCCAGCAACGCTTCGCCTGCTGGCGTGAGTCGAACCTTAGGCTTGCGTTCAAAAAGCGCGTGTCCTATCAGTTCTTCCAGACTTTTAATCTGCTGGCTGAGCGGCGGTTGAGCGATGCCGAGCCTTTGCGCGGCACGACTGAAATGCAGTTCTTCCGCTACAACTGTGAAGTAGCGCAGGTGACGCAGTTCGACGAAAGCGGCTATATCTTTTATGTATCTCATCATTCAGGAAGATATATTAGACATATTAATCACCGCAAGGTAAATTACGCTTTAGGGAACAGACAATCGCGGCAATTCGACAGGACACGCAGGAACTCCCCACCTCCGCTTCCGCGATTACGCTTCGAGGATGTGCCCCGCCACACTTCGGCACAAAATCCAGTGGGAGGAATCCAATTTTGAACCGCTTATTTTTGGTTGCGCTGGCCGCGCTCTTTTCTTTACAGACGGCACAGGCGCAGGAGGAGATGCGTCTGCTCCGTTATCCGGCCATCCACGGCGACGCAGTCGTCTTCACCTACGCCTCAGACCTCTGGGTGGCAGACCGCAGAGGCACAGCAGCCCGCAGATTAACAGCACACACGGGCGAAGAGCGACGCGCACGAATCTCGCCGGACGGCAAGCTCATTGCCTTCGTCGCATCCTACGACGGCAACGCGGATGTTTACGTTATGCCGCTTAGCGGCGGAGCGCCGAGGCGGCTGACCTTTGACCCTGAAGGCGAGGGCGTTGTCGGCTGGACGCCTGACGGCAGGATTGCTTACACCTCAACGGCCGGAAGCTTCACCGTCCGGCAGCGACGGCTGTGGCTGATTGAGCCTGACGGCGGGCTGCCCTTTGAGACGCCCTTGCTCGAATTCAGCGACGGCTCCTTCTTTCCAGACGGCAAGCGCGTCGCCTACACACGCTCCGGCTCACATGCGCAGAACTGGCGACGTTATCGCGGCGGCAACGTCGGCCGCATCGCTATCTACGATTTTGAGACGAACAACTACAGCGAACTACCCAACAAGGGCGAGAACGCATGGTTTCCGATGGTTGCGGGCGACGCCATCTATTATGTGAGCGACCGCAATCAGGGCACAGTTAATCTTTATCGCCACGACCTCGCGACGAAAAAGGACACGCAGCTAACGAAGTATACGGACGTTGATATTAAATGGCCGAGTATGGACGGCAAGACAATCGTCTACGAGCACGACGGTTATCTACATGCCTACGACATCTCGACCGGCAAAGACGAGAAGCTCACGTTTGAAGTCAAAGGCGACGAACTATCAGCACGGCCATACATGCTGAAGGTTGGCAAAATGATTTCCGCGCTTTCCCTTTCACCGAAGGGCAACCGCATTGCTGCGGAGGCGCGGGGCGAGATTTTCAGCATCGCTGCAAACGGCGAGGACGCCAGAAACCTGACGGCCACACCGGGCACACGCGAGCGAAGGCCGCGCTGGTCGCCTGACGGTAAAACGATTGGCTATCTGAGCGACGCAACTGGCGATTTTCAAATCTACGCTCAGCCTGTCACAGGCGGCGAGGCCCGGCAGTTGAGCAAACATACGGGCGCGACCATACGCGGCTTCGATTGGTCGCCCGACGGAAAGCAACTTGCATACTGGACAGTTGACTATCGCCTGTTCGTCCTTAACGTTGAGACGCAAGCTACGAAGCAAGTCGTCAAAGCAGAGTATGACGGAGGACTCGCTTTTGATTGGTCGCCCGACGGGCGCTGGATAGCCTTTGTCGTGCGCGGCAAGACGGGTTTCGGTTCCCTCTACCTTTACGAAGTGGCGACCGCTACGGCGACGCGCGTGACCGACGGCATGTACGACGACGATAACCCCACCTTCGACCTTAACGGCAAATATCTATACTTCACCTCGGCTCGCACCTTCACGCCGACTTCAGGCAGATTCGAGGCCAGCCTCAAGGTTGAGAACGCAGACCGCATCTATCTTATTCCGCTCTCAAGCCAGACGAGCAATCCTCTGTTTCCGAAGACGGATGATGAAAGTGAAGCTGAAGCGAAGCCTGAAGTTAAGCCTGATGCTAAGCCTGAAACGAAAGCGGAGAAGCCCGGAGACACGCTCGCGCCCGTCAGGGTTGACTTAAACGGGCTGGCCGAGCGCGCACTTGTGCTACCGATGCCGGCCGGTGCGGCGGGCTCGCTCTTCAGCGCAAAAAATGGCGTCTATCATTATAGTCAGGGCAAACTCCGTAAGTTTGACCTGAGTTCCAAGCAGACCGTCTCGATTTACGAGGGGCCGGAGATACAGTTCAGTTTTAACGCAGACCAGAGCAAGCTCGCCTACTTCGCAGACGGCACGCTCGGCGTCTTGGATGTCAAGCCAGGCTTGAAGCACGGCGAGGGAAAGGTTGACACGCAGGCCGTCGAGACCTGGGTTGACCCGCGCGCAGAGTGGCGACAGATGTTCTGGGAGGCTTGGCGATTTGAGAAGGACAACTTCTTCCGCGAGGATTTGTGGGGACTCGACTGGAGGGCCATCGGCAAGCACTACGAACAATACCTGCCGCACGTCAAGCATCGTCAGGACCTCTACTACGTGCTTGGGTTAATGCTCGGTGAGTTGGGAACGTCGCACGCGTATGTGTACGACGCGCCGAATGAACCGGGCGCGACCGAGCGCGCCGCCAGCGCTTCGATGCTTGGAGCGGATTATGAGCGCGACGGTCAATGGCTGCGTTTCCGACGCATCTATCCGGGCACTCTCACGCAGGATTCTCTGCGCGGCCCGCTGGGTGAACCCGGCGTTAACGTTAAAGCCGGCGACTACCTGCTTGAGATTGACGGTCGTCCCGTTAACTCTAAAACTCATCCGAACTCGTTCTTGATAAACAAGGCGAACCGCGTCGTCACGTTGACGGTCAACAATCGTCCGACAATGGAGGGAGCGCGCAGGGTTCGCGTGCGGCCTGTGGCGAGCGAGTCGCAGATACGTTATTACGAGTGGGTTGAGGGCAACCGCCGAAAGGTCGAGCAGATGTCGGGCGGCCGCATAGGCTACATACATTATCCTGACACGGCGCGCGGCGGCCAAATCGAATTCATACGCGGCTACTACGCGCAGACAGACAAGGATGCAATCATTCTTGACGGGCGCTTCAACTCCGGCGGCTCGCCGCAGCCGATGGTGCTCCCGACGCTCGCGCGTCGCTGGCAGACCGTCATTTACGCGCGCAACTGGCAAGGCGGCTCGGAGATGCAGGCCATCAACGGCCCGAAAGCGATGTTGATTAACAGCTACGCAGGTTCGGGCGGCGACCTGACGCCTTGGATGTTCCGCGACATGGGTATGGGTGCTCTGATAGGCACGCGCACCCTCGGCGCGCTCGTAGGCATCGCAGAAATCCGCGAACTGATGGACGGCAGTCAGGTCAGCGCACCCGGCTACACGCGTTTTGACCCGAAGACTGGCGAGTGGATTGCTGAAAACAAGGGCATCGAGCCGGACATAGAGGTTGATGCCAGACCCGAACTGATAGCGCGCGGGCGCGACCCTCAGTTGGAGGCGGCCGTGCAATATCTCTTGGAGCAGTTAAAGAAGAATCCGCTGAAGGTTGCTCCGCCGAAGCTACCGGCTGTCAAGTCAGCGAAGTCAAATTAAGAGTGAGGCGCAGAAGATGAGGCGAAGGACAAGTGTCTTCGCCTCATCTCACAAGCAAACCATCTCGATTGCAGTAGTGCATCGTGCAAAGAAGTCTTTAAACTTTCTGGAGCGCGAACCGCATGTATTCCCATTCGCCCGTCAGGAATCTTTTATAGACTGGGCTGCCCTTCAGACCTGCAAACTCCTCCACACGCCCGCGCATAAACTTGGGAGCCTTGCTTCTAATCAGAGCCAGCTTGCGTTCGCTATCAAGTTCGAGGGCTTTAAGGACGTTTGCGTTGATGAGCTCTTCTTCGAGGAGGCGTAAGCCTGCGCGTTTTAGTTGTTCGCGCAGCAAAGGCACAGTTCCCTGCTCTCTTAAGTCTGCAAACAGGAAGTGTCCGCCTGTTCGCAGGACTCTCGTCACTTCACGCAGAAAACGCTCCATGGAGTTGTAGCAGTGGGCTGATTCGACATTGATAACGGCGTCGAACGAGTTTGCAGGCAGCGGCAATCTTTCGGCGTCTCCGTGCAGGAAAGAGAGCCCCTCGTCTCGATAGTGGCCCTGACAGAAGGCTATCGCCTTACTCGAAAAATCAAGGCCAGTCATCGAAGAAGGCTGCCTGTATCTGGCGATGAAGGATGCGCCGCCGCCGCGACCGCTGCCGATTTCCAGTACGTTTTTGCCGCGCAGTTCGACGCCCTCGGAGACGCGATGATAAAGCTGTATGCAGTAGCGGTTGGGCAGGTCTTCGGGGCGCAGCTCGATGTCGCGCGCCTGTGGATTAAGCTGCGCGTAACCGTAGTTCATAAAGGTCACGCTGGCATCCTTATCAAGGCCGCTCAGGTATTGATACCACGAGCGTATGATAATCTTTTTGACGTGTGAGACATCCGCGAGCGAATCGAAGACGCGGAACAGGAGCGAGGCAGGCTTTCTCGTCATGCCTTCTCCGAAGTCAACTGAGACTGAATCGTTTGCCACGCGCCCTCCCCGGTAGTTACGCACGTTTTCCTTATGCCCGCGCACTACTACTACTGCTGCTGCTGCGCACTCTCTCTCAGCGTCCGCCTGAAGACCTGCCGGCTCTTCAATCCTCTAGGCGCACAGAGCGCCCGCCGGCATCAAGCACATCCTTCGTCTTTTTGTTGAGAGCTAAAACCCGGCACGGATTATAACGGCAGGGTGCTCTATATTTCCACCCCGAATTATTTCGTTAGTCTCGTCTCTGAAAAAAGCGTAACCCGTCTTCATGCTGGCGGCGGCCCGGTTTCGTTGTTCTACGCTCCGTGTTTCATTGTCTCTTTGACATCTCCCGCGCAAGGCTATAACTTCTTCCTACTCCCACAAATTTTATTTTCGAAGGAGAGTTCTCTCAGAACGATTGCGATCCGGCGGGAGAAAGAGCAGCAGATGTATGGTGCTGTGGTGGTCAGCAAGTGGGCAGAGTCTCTGGGCAAGGTCTGCGCGGCCTAACAAATCGTTCGGGCCAACCTTGCGCGAGCGGAGAGCACACGGAGCGTCGGGCAGATGATAGAGCGGAGGAATCCAACTTCGAAGAGGCAGACGGATGAATCGTCAACGCCTGTGCAGATTCTCTGGCAGTGGTGCGCTTTCGATGAACTGTCTTTAAGCGACCTCTACGAGGTACTGCAAGTAAGGCAGATGGTTTTCGTCGTCGAGCAGGCTTGCCCGTACTTGGACGCTGACGGTTATGACGAACGCGCATGGCATCTGCTTGGCTGGGGTGAGACGGAAGCGAACGGGAAAATGCTCTGTGCGTATGCTCGCGTCTTCGCGCCGGGAATCAAATATGAGGAAGCGTCTATCGGGCGCGTGGTCACGCATCCCTTCGTGAGGCGCAAAGGGATGGGCGAGGCTTTAATGACGGAAGCCTTGCGCCGTGTCGAGATGCTGTGGCCGGGTGCGCGTGTGCGCATCGGCGCGCAGATGTACCTGGAAAAGTTTTACGAGAAGTCTGGCTTTCGCCGCGTCTCCGAGCCTTACGACGAGGACGGCATCATACACATAGAGATGTTGCGCGAGGCGCAGCCTTAGTTCTTACTGGAAGCGCAATCTTAATTCTTACTACTAATCGGAAGGACTCTTTTATGCCGACATCAACGCCGCCGCCTTACTTTCCACAAGGCTCGCTGTCGCCGCCGGATGCGAAGGCGGGGTTGAAGAGAAAGCTTGTGCTCTTTGGGTGTGCGGCGTTGACGTTGCTGCTCTTCACGGGTTTCGTCGTCGGGACAATCTACTTGTTTAAGTGGCTGTTTTGAGGCGTCAACTTCCGGCGGGCGGCGCGGTCAACAGATTGTTCCCTGCTCTTAATGGTTTCAAACTCTGCGCGCCTCTCGTGCTATACTTCCATTCGAGTCTCCACATCAATACAAATTTCACTGAAGATTACAGGAGTATCTACGAAATGAAGCTACTGATAATCGGCGCGCTCCTTTGCTGCATGTCGCTCGCGGCGCTGGCGCAGAACGGGCAGACGCGCAAGCTCTTTCCGTACAACTATTCGATTGACGATTTGCCGAACGGGCTGCGCCTTGTCACAGTCCCAACCGATTATCCGAATCTGGTCGCGCTCTACATCGTCGTGCAGACAGGCTCGCGCAACGAGGTCGAGGAAGGCAAGAGCGGCTACGCACACTTCTTCGAGCACCTGATGTTTCGCGGCAGCGAAAACTACACGGCCGACCGTCGCGACGAGATACTGAAGCGCGCAGGGGCGGATTCAAACGCCTACACGTCCGACGACCGCACGGTCTATCACGAAGTCTTCTCGAAGGAAGACTTGGACGAGATTATGAAGCTTGAGGCCGACCGCTTCCAGCGTTTGAAGTACACGCCTGAGCAGTACAAGACGGAAGCGGGCGCTGTCCGCGGCGAGTACGACAAGAACAGCGCCAGCCCCATCTCCAAGCTCTACGAGAAACTGCGCGAGACGGCTTTCAGGAAACATACCTACGCGCACACCACCATGGGCTACATCAAAGACATAGAGGATATGCCGAACCAGTTTGACTATAGCTGGCAGTTCTACAATCGCTACTACCGTCCCGAATACACGACCATCGTGCTCGTCGGCGACGTGACGCGCGAGGCTGCGCTTGCGATGACCCGCAAATATTTCGGTGAGTGGAAGCGTGGCGACTACCTGCCGCAGATACCGAAGGAGGATGAGCAGGACGCCCCGCGCAAGGCACACGTTGACTGGCCGACGCAAACCTTGCCCTACGTGGTCGTAGCGTTTCGCGGCCCCGCCTTCTCCGACGAGAGCAAAGACAAGGCGGCGCTGGATCTCTTGGCGGCCATCGCCTTCGGTGAAAACTCCGACCTCTACCAACGCCTCGTCCTCAAAGAGCAGAAGGTTGACCTTTTGAGTCCGAGCTTTGACGACCAGATAGACCCTGAGCTTTTCACAATCTTCACGCGCGTCAAGCAGCAGCAGGACGTTGACTACGTGCGCGACCAGTTGCTTGCGACCTTCAAGCGTTACACGACGGAGCAGATTCCGCAGTCGAAGCTGGACGCGACGCGCTCGCGCCTGCGCTACAGCGTTGCGCTTCAGATGAACAGTTCACCGGCCATCGCGGACACGCTCGCGCCGTACATCGCTCTGCGGCGCACGCCTGAGACGATGAACAAGCTCTTCGCACTCTACGAACAGATTACGCCCGAAGACATACGCGCCGCGGCCGCGCGCTACTTCGTCGAGCGTAATCGCACCATCGTCACGCTCTCCACGAAAAACGGCAACGGAGGTGCACAGTAATGTCTGACCTTCAAAACGGCTACCGAATGATGACGAGCTTGCACACACGCGCTCGTCTCGCGCTTCTTCTGTTCGGGTTGCTGATGGTCGCGCTTGTGCCCGCGCATGTGCGCGCGCAGAGTGCGCCGGACAAGCAGCCCGCGCGCATCAAGCCGCCGATGACAGGCGATAATACGATGAACAAATCCAACGGCAAGAAGAAAAAGCAGCCCGCTAAAGCGTTGTCGTCTTCCATCCAGACCGTGTTGATGCAGAACCAGTCGCCGCTCGTCACTTTCCGCATACTGCTGATGACCGGCTCTGCCAGTGACCCTGCGGGCAAAGAGGGCGTGGCTGCGCTAACGGCGGCGATGCTCGCCAAGGGCGGCACGCGCTCGCTCACCTACGAGCAGATTGTCGAAGCCATGTATCCGATGGCGACCACCTTCAGTTGGCAGGTTGACAAGGAGATGACGGTCTTCAGCGGCACGACGCACGTTGACAACCTGAGCCACTACTATCAACTCATCAATCAAATGCTGCTCAACCCCGGTTTCCGTGAGGAAGACTTTACGCGCCTCAAGCAGGATGCCATCAACTTCCTGAAAGTCACCTTGCGCAACGCCAACGACGAAGAACTCGGCAAGGAAGCGCTCTACAACACAATCTACGCCAACCACGCCTACGGCCATCACAACATGGGCAGCGTGAGTGCGCTTGAAAAGCTGACGCTCGCGGATGTCACAGGCTTCTACCGCACACACTACACGCAGGCCAACCTCGTCGTCGGCCTAGCGGGCGGCTATCCTGACGATTTCCCCTCCAAGGTGCTGGCGGATTTCGCGAAGCTGCCGAAGGGCAAGGCCGCGCGCACTAAGATTGCCGCGCCCACGGTTGCGCCCGGCATGAAGATTGGCATCATCAAACGCGACACGCGCTCGACCGCCATCTCGCTCGGCTTTCCCATCGGTGTGACGCGCGCAGACAAGGACTGGCCCGCACTCATGCTCATCTCTTCCTACTTCGGCCAGCATCGCTCAAGCAACAGCTACCTTTACCAACGCCTGCGCGAAGCACGCGGCCTCAACTACGGCGACTACTCTTACATAGAGTATTTCCCGCGCGGCATGTTCATCTTCCAGCCCGACCCGAACCTCGGACGACAGCAGCAAATCTTCCAGATCTGGATCCGCCCCGTCGAGCCGCAGAACGGCCACTTCACACTGCGCGCCGCGCTCTACGAATACGACAAGCTCGTGCGCGACGGAATGACGCGTGAAGCCTTCGAGGCCACGCGCGACTTTCTCTTAAAGAACGTCAACCTGCTCACGCAGACGCAGAACGCCCAACTCGGCTACGCGCTCGACAGCCGCTACTACCGCATCCCAGACTTCAACCAGTACATACGCCAGCAGCTCTCGCGTCTCACGCTCGCCGATGTCAATCGCGCCATCCGCCAGCATCTAAAGTCTGAACGCATGCGTATCATCATGGTCACGAAGGACGCCGAAGCCCTCCGCGACGCCCTAGCCTCCGGCCGTCCCTCCCCCATCACCTACAACTCCCCGAAGCCCAAAGAGATTACGGACGAAGACAAAATCATCGAAGCCTACAAAATCAACGTCCGCCCCGGAGACATCGAAATCATCCCCGTCGAACGCGTCTTCCAGTAAAGACACTCCGCTGACGGAAAATTCATAGTCCGTAGTCAGAACCGTACGGTTCTGACTACGGACTATTTGACTTCCAACTATCCAGTACGCGTCAGGCGTGACGGACGTTGACCGTTTTGAGCAGAAGAATTATTGTTAATCTGCGAAGGTACGCGACATTGTCAGAAAGCCATGAAGAAATATCTTATCATCGTCGAAAAAACAGCAACCGGCTATTCAGCTTATTCGCCGAATGTGCCCGGCTGTGGCTCAACGGGAAAAACTAAAGAAGAAGTTGAGCGCAATATTCAGGAGGCGATTGAATTCCATCTTGAAGGTTTGCGCGAGGAAGGCCACGAAATTCCAGAGCCGAGCAGCTATTCTTCATACATCAACGTTGCTGCCTAAAGCCCCGCCTCACCTCAAGTGACCTGGAAGAATTTAGGGAGAAAGGCGAAAAGCCAACAAGAATAATTAAATCCCCTAAGTCGAAGGCGAATCCTAACAACTCACTCAACCCGACCGCTTGATAGCGTGTCTCTCATGTACGTTTATTCAATCCATGTTGCTGCTATCGTCGGGCGGCGGGTTAATGCGGGCGTTAGACGGCGTACTAAACTTGGCCGCACTGGACGCAGTTATCATTTGAATAAAATCAGGCTTTCTTTTACAGTCCCAAAGTCTTACGAGTTTAGTCTCGAATTGAAGGGAGAAGGATGATGAAGAGAGCAATGGCAGCCTTAGGTATGCTTCTTACTTTGTCTGGTTTCGCCGTCTCGCAAAATAGTACCAACCACGCGAAAGATGAGGCAGCTATCCGGGCCATCATCGTCAGCTTGAGCGATGCCTGGACTAAAGGCGATGCTCAGTTGTGGGGGAAGCAGTTTGCAGAAGACGCAGACTTTACGGCCTGGATGGGCGCTTATGTTAAAGGTCGTGAAGTGATAACCAGCGAACATGGAAGAATCTTCCAGACGATTTACAAGGGGACGAAGCTGCGCATGAGTGTAAGGAGTATAAGATTCCTGCGGAAGGATGTGGCGGTGGTGCTGGCCGAAGGGAGCGTCGTTAAGAAAGAGGAGGAATTTCCGTCAACGCCTCAGGTGGTTCCGGCAATCATTCTCACGAAAGAAAAGGGACAATGGCAGATAGTGGTTTTCCAGAATACGAGGGTTCAATCGCGTTAGGATAGTAGAACAGTGAAAGCCTGCAATTAAAGATGGCCGGTGCAACGTGCGCCGCCGTCTAACAACTCATTCAACGCGGACGCCTCGATAGCAGTACCTTCATCGTTGTCTTTTAGAATCATGTAGAATGATTCGCGTCCGGCGAGGGTTAATGCGGGCGTTGGGCTGTTACATTTTTGATGACGGGGATTCTCAGGAAGGTTTAAATGATTGACGACGACGCAGCGCGTTTTCTGATGCAGCAGACTAACGAGACTATCCGTTTTCTGGTTGAACAGAAGACCACCTATGTCAACTCCATCATCAACGTCTGCATGTTATGGTGGGTTTCATCTGTTGTTTTCTATGGCTCTGTGTTAGCCGCTGTCTGGTTAAAGCAGAAAGAGCTGAAGGAGCACAGGTTTATCTTAAACTTGCTGGGACTAACGCTGTCGGTCTTATTTCTATCAACCGCTGCCTTCGGTCTGCTGGTGATTCGTTACTCATTCCAGATTCAGGGAGAGATAGACACGCTGGTTGATAGTTTGAAAGGCCCTGACAACTTTTTCGATACCGAGCTATCAGGCTTCCGCAGGGCGATGGGATTTGGGATTGGCAGTTTCCTGCTTATCACACTGATCTGGATCTGGTTCTGGTGTCATCTGCGTGAAGTCAGTCTCAAATCAGGCTTGATTAAGTTCATTTTATGGACTCTCAGAAGGAATAAGAAACGGGAGGAGACGACGATGAGAATTGAGAAGGGAGAGGTCCGGGGTAATCTCGAAATCAAGGATGAGTTCACGCTGCTTGGAACGGCTAAGGGGAATATCAACGTCAGGGATGGCGGAGTCTTAGAGTTGAACGGGACGTGCGAAGGGGATTTGATTCTGGAGGAAGGGTCAACTGTCCGTCTCAACGGTACTGTCAACGGGGACGTTTATAACCGGGGCGGCAAGCTCAAGGTTTACGGGATTATCAAGGGCCGCCTGCATAAAGAAGCGGGGGAGACGTTTGTTGATGACAAGGCAGAGATCCGTCCTGATGCGGTCTGAATCTTTCGGATGCGCTTCTGTGGTCCAGCGCCCTCTAACAACTTGTTCAAGCAGACCGCTCTATAGCTTACCTTTCAAGATTATTCTTTGCCTCTCAGGTTGAATGCTTTATGCTCGCGGCGTGTTAAGCCGGAGCGTTGCGGCGGCTCTTCCTGTGAGAATGGAGAAGCTTTTATGGAAGCGATTCTTGAACACAAATTGGCTCCGGGCGTGAGCGGGCTGGCGTTGTTCCGTTTGATGTCGGAGTTTAAGCGCGACGTGCTGCAAGCCTTTGTGGATTTGGCGCACGCACACGGCGACATCGTTTGCCTTAGGGGCCTGTGGACCTCCTTTATGCTGATTGACGCGCAGCACGTCGAGTACGTCTTGCAGACCAACAGCCGCAATTACCGCAAAGGTAGAAACTACGAGGAAGTCAAACGGGCAACGGGCAACGGCCTGTTCGTCAGCGAAGGCGATGTCTGGCTCAGGCAGCGCCGGCTCGCACAACCCGATTTTCATCGCGGGCGCATCGCGTCATTCGCCAAAATTATGACCGACTCGACCGCAGCAATGCTCGAACTCTGGAAGACGTTTGCAGAGCAGGACGCGGTTGTACGGGTTGAGGCGGAAATGATGCGGCTCACCCTCGGCATCGTCAGCAAAGCCCTTTTCACACGAGACCTGAGCGACGAAGCCGACCGCGCGAGTCAGGCTTTCGATGTTATACGCAGGTACATGATTGACAGGCTCATGTCCGTCTTGAAATTTCCTGCGAGTTTCCCGACGCCGAAGAATCGTCGTTTCCGGCGGGCAATCGCCGAGGCCGACCGCATCGTTTATGAGCTTATCAACGAGCGCCGTCGCGGGGCGGGCAATCCAGAAGATTTGCTTTCGCTCCTGATGGCTGCGCGCGACGAAGAGACTGGCGAAGGCTTGAGCGACGAGGAACTGCGCGACCAATCGTTGACGATTATCGGCGCGGGATATGAAACGACGACGCAGGCTCTCTCATGGACTTGGTATCTGCTAGCGAAACACCCGCAGGCTGAAGAGAAACTGCGCGCGGAAGTCTCACAAGTGCTCGGCGGGCGCACGCCGGCTTTTGAAGATTTACCGAATCTGAAATACACGTTGATGGTCTTTCAGGAAGCGATGCGGCTTTACCCGCCCGCTTGGATGATTACACGCGCCGCAATCGAGGCGGATGAGATTGGCGGCTACCGTGTTCCCGCAAAATCCGAGATTCTGTTGCTGCCATACATCACGCAGCGCCATCCGCACTACTGGGAGAAACCAGAAGAGTTTTTCCCTGAACATTTCCTGCCGGAGAAGGTGGCAGCACGTCCGCGTTTCGCTTACTTCCCTTTCGGCGGCGGGCCGAGACAATGCATCGGCAATAACTTCGCGCTCATGGAAGCGCAGCTTATTATCACGATGGTCGCGCAAGAATACCGTCTGCGTCTTGCCGATGAGCAGGCGATTGAACCTGAAGCATCCGTCACGCTGAGGCCGCGCGGCGGCGTGAGAATGAAGTTGCAGCGAGCATAGAGCGCTCAGCATCTCTTAAAAAATGAGGAGGGTCGGTTGTGAAAGAAGAAGGTCCTGAAATGGCGACATCGAGCATTGTTTATGCAGAGTACGTGCGGCTCGGCGACACGACCGAAAAGTTAATGAACAGCTCGTTTGACGATTTCAAGCTTTTCGCCGTCATCGGAGCAATCTTAGGACTCAAGCCGCTAGCCGATTCCCTGAGCGGCGGCCCGGTCAGGTCCACTTATCTCTTCGTGGGCTTTCTTGGCCTGCTCCTTGTAGTTGCCATCATCGCCTTCAGAGATACACTCAAACAGTCTTTGATGGTTTACATGAGCAATCATCTCAAACGGTATGAGAAGGTGATAAAGCAGCACGTGCCCGTCGCGGCCGAAGGGAATTTGTTTCAGGCATATGCGGAGTTTGACGAATGGGTGAAGCGGCGGCACATCAAGCTGGCGATAATCTTTAATATATTTTTCTTACTGCCGGTGGTAATCATTCCTACTTTTATCTTATGGCACGCCGAACCCGACGGCCCCGTTTACGCGCGTCTGTATCTAGGCATCAGTATCATCATTTATGTTATCCATTTCTTCGTCAGCAAAGTCTATCTCGGAAGGCCGCTGGAAGCAGCGAGCGGGTCGGAGTAAGCACGGATGAAGTAAAGACGAATAATGCCCGCGTTGAAAATTTATAGTATTCTTTTATAAGAGGAGTTAAATGGCATGAACGACCTCTTTCATAAGATTGCTCAGAAGACTTCCAACGCTGTCGGCTCGGCATGGGCCTTCATCATCGCGATAGTGATTATTATTGCGTGGGGTGTGTCCGGGCCGCTCTTCGGCTTCTCAGACACGTGGCAGCTTGTCATCAATACAGGCACAACCATTGTCACCTTCCTGATGGTCTTCCTTATCCAGAACACGCAGAACCGCGATGCCAAAGTTATCCATCTCAAACTGGACGAACTGATTCGCGTCACGAAGAGCGCGCGGAATCATCTGGTTGATCTGGAAGACCTCTCGGAGGATGAGATAAAGAAGCTGGAACTGGAGTTTAAGCGGCTACGCGAGCGCGATGAAAGCAGCCGGAAGAAAGCCCACTCCGGCGTAAAAAAGAGTAGTCTCTGAAGACGACGGGTTTCTGCCGCAACATAGCAACTCGTTCGACCCGCCTGCCTGACGGCTGGCCTTCGGAGCTTGGTGCAGGACAGATGAGAACGATGCTCGGCTTTTATGCGACGAGCGGCTCTTTCGAGTAGCGCTTTTCGAGGTCGCGGCGCAGTTGGCGGCGCTCTATTTCGTGCTCGACGGCTTCCAGCAGGATGAGCATCTCCTGCTGGTCGTCCGCGTGGAGTCGTTTGTACTTATCGAAGAGCGTGGCAAAGCGGCTCTTCTGAAACTCGCGTAGGTCGGCGGGCGAATGGCCGCGCGCGATAGCAAAGATTTCATCCTCGGAGACATCAAGGCCGCGCGCCAGCGCCTTCAGCTTCGCCACCGTAACGCTGCCGACGCTGCCCGTCACGATATTGCCGATGTAGCTGTCGCTGATAGCGCCCTCGGAGCGTGCTTCCACCTCCGCATAGGATAAACCCTTCTCTTTTAAAACGCGGCGAACGTACCTATCCAGGCTTTCTTGCTTACTCATCACTTCCCCCGTTAGAAAAACTCACAGACCGTTAAGAATTCCCAGTTGCCAACCAGAAAGTTCCAGCGCTTGCGTCTATTGCTTTAACGTTTGCGGAGCGCCGTTGGTTACAAAAAAATTCTCACTTGCTGCCGAAGCTCTTGCGGAAGAGATAGGACATCTTGATGAAGAATGTACGACCATTGCGGCGGAAGCCCGGCGCAAGCGGCCTATCGTTGAGCGGGCTGAAGCCGCCGTAGTTCAAGTCGTCGTTATAGCCTGCGTAGAAGGCTGTGCCGGGGCTGGGCGTCCAGCCCAGCAGGAATTGGCCGCGCGCACGCGAGTTCAGCGTGTTGTAGTCAATGATGGCGCGGGCAAACGTCGCCTTCGTAAATTGATACGTCCCGCGATAAGTGAAAATGTTGACATCGAAGGCCACGCGGTCTGTGTCATAACGGACGAGACGCTGCTTGACCAGATTGAGCGACATGCGCAACTCGTTGGTCGGCTGGTAAGTAATGCCGCCCGTAAACTCGAAGAGGCCGCCGCGACCCGGGTCGAGCGGGGCATCCTCGCCTAAAAGGAGCGCTGCGGGGCTGACGCGCGGGTAGCGATTGCCACCGCCGAAGTCCAAATCGAAATGGCCGTCGCGGTAGACGCCGCGAAAATTAAACTGGTACTTCTTACTGAACTGCGAGCCGCCGTAGATGAAGTAGTGATGCTTGCTGCTGGAGCGTTCGTTGTCAGGGCCGAAGAACGCGCCCTCCTGTCCGGGGTCGCCCGGCCCGGCAGCACGGCGGCGTGGGCCAAACTCTTCCTCGAAAAGACGCTCGTAGGCATATTCGTAGGCAAGGCCGAAGTAGGAGTTGCGCGGCAAGGTAAACTCAACGAGGTTTTCGCTCTCCCAAGCGTAGAGACGGCCCTGCCAGTTGTAATCAAAGTGCGTGAAGTTGTGTGTATGACGACCGATGATGAGCTTGGCTTTGGGGTCTGGGTCTGTGTTGTAGCGGACAAAGAAAGAATTGAAGTTTGAATTCGGGCGTTGAAAGAAGCCTGCATCGGCGCGATAGTCCTGCGTGAAGCCTTCGCCGTAGATCTGCCAGCCCCAGTTGCGCCCGGTCACGTCGTAGGTGGTCGCATAACCGAAACCGTTGCCGGTGCGATAGACGTTGCGGTCTGTGTCAGGGTTATAGAAGAAGTTGCGAGAGGTCGTGCCCAGAACCTGAAAGTCGAAGACGGTCTGCTTGTTGAGACGGAAGCGCCCGTCGAAGCCGCCCAGCTGGTTGTGCTTCTCGATGAAGTTGTAGGTGGTCGCGAGCATGCCGATGGTGCTGTCCTTTGTGCCTATGTCGCGCTTGAGACGCAGGATGCCGATGTAGGCGTTCTTGTCAACGATGTTGTCGTTGCGGCAGGGCTTCGGCGGAATTTTGGCCTGTATGTCAAGGAGTTGCTGCTCGCGGCAGGCGTTGAGTTCACCACGGTCGTCCGCATTGATATTGCCCGGCCCGTTGTCCGAAGCCAGCATGATGCCAAAGGTGTTCTTGCCTCTTTTACCAGTCAGCTTGACGGCGGCGTCAGGGTCAACGATGGCGCGCGTGTGCACGGCCGTGATGCTCGTCCTGAAGATGTCAATGCCTTCGAGAAAGAAGGGGCGCTTCTCTTCAAAGAAGATGGGAAAGCGCTGGTTGGTCGTCACTACCAACTGGTCTGCCTCGACCTGTGCGAAGTCGGGGTTGAGCGCGAAGTCGAGTGTGGTCGTCGGGTTGATGTTAAATTTCCCGGTCAGTCCCGGCTCAAGCTTGACGGGTTCGTTGACCATACGGCCTTCGTCAATAACGCCCGGCGCTGGCGAGAAAGAGCCGACGCGGCGGCCCGTCTCCGAAACGGTCAGACTCGGAATCAACTCAATGGTGCGCTCCGTTGAGATGCCTTCGAGGCCCGTCAGATGACCGGCTTGACTAAGGTCGTTGCCGATGCTGCGCGAAAACGGCATCCACGAATCAAGCTCGTTGTTGAAGCGCTTGATGCGACGGAAAAAGTGTGCGCCCCAGAGCTTGTCTTTGCCTGCCTCGTAGCGCAGCGACTTAAACGGAATGCTGATTTCAACGATGAAGCCTTCGGAGTTAATAAGGCCCTTCGATTCCAGCAGCAAGTCAACGCTGAAATCTTCGCCGCGTCCTTCCGTTATCACGCCGTCGCCCTGCACGCCCAGAGGATTGAAGAAAATCTCGAAGGCTTTGCGCTGGTCGTTGAAGGTATCGAGGAAGAAGCCTACGTAGTCGTCGCTGAAGATGTTGTCGCGCTTGGCGACCGTGGCGCGAACCTTGTCAGGCTCGTCGAAGGCGCGAAACGCTATGTAGAGATTCCTTGAATCGTAGCCGAGCAAGACCTCTGTCTGCTTAGAGGGCGCGATATTGTCGCCGGGTTGAATCTGGTAAAAGTCTTTGAGGACTCTGGCCTGCTTCCAGACCTCTTCGTCCAGTTTGCCGTCAATCACTGGCGGCTTCTCAAACTTCGGAATGCGTACAGGCTCAGCCTTCTCCGGCGGCAACTCTATATTGCCGACCTTCCTGGCGGCAGCAGCCTTGACCGTCTCCTGCGGCGGCGGCAAAGCATCGCTCGCCGTGAGCGCCACAGAGGCCGTTTGAGGCTGGCCCTGCTCCTGATTCGTCATGTTGAAAACGATGTCGAGACGGTTGAACTTCTGCACAACTTGGGCGGAAGCATCCGGCTGCAAAGCAAACGAGAACACGAGGTCATTGCCGCTCTGCTCAACACGCGCATCAGTAAACGCGCTGCCCTGCACGGCGAGCGCGCTCGAAGCCAAGCCGCTCGCATTTGGAAGACGAACGTTGAAGCGATTGGCGGTCGTGTAAGATTGATAGTCGTCAAGCGAGACATCGGAGACGAGTGTGACTTTAGAGCCGTTGGGCAGTTCGCTACTGCGCACCGAAGCAAGGCGTTTTATTTGCCCTGCCGGCGTGCTGCCGCTCTGTGCTAAGGCTTGCAGGCCGAGCAGGCCAGCCAGAATCAGCAACGAGAGAAGGCGTATAAATATTCTTCCGGCCGCGTGTGCACGGAAAACTCCCGGCATTTCGCGAACCGAGCAAAGGGATAAATTTGTCATAATAGTTATTCCTTGTGCAGTCAGGCCGCGCCGGCGAGCGGTCGGCTCTGTTGGATTGCACGCGCCGGTTAATGTTCAAGCCGCGTGCCAGCCGTGTCTGTCTTATTAATTAAGCGCGATATTGCTTCAATCCTGTTCACTGCCGCGCGCCGGGGCAGCTAAAAATTTTCGATTCCGGGACTGGTTAATCCCGAAAACGAACGCCCGGCTCAGCTACTGCGATTCCGGCAGAGCAAACTTGAGCAGCAGCCTGATTCCGATATGATTCATCATGGCCGTCATTGCGCCTTAAGTCGTTTTAGAAACTGCGCCGGAAGAGATAGGACATCTTGATGAAGAATGTCCGGCCGTTGCGGCGGAAGCCCGGCACGATCTGGCCGGAAGCGAAGCCGTTGTAGTTAAGGTCGTCGTTGTAGCCGACGAAGAATGACGTGCCCGGGTTCGGCGTCCATCCGAGAAGAAACTGGCCGCGCACGCTTGAGGCGAGCGAATCGTAGTCAATGCGTGCGCGGGCAAAGGTAAAGCGCGTGAATTGATAAAGGCCGCGCAGCGTAAAGATGTTGTCGTCGAAGGCGACGAGGCCCGTGTCTCTGCGCACAAGACGGTCTTTCGTGTAGTCGAGCGTCAGGCGCAAGGCGTCTGTCGGTTGGTATCTGGCGCTGGCTTCGATGTGCAGGTTGTTGCCTGGGCCGGGGTCGAGCGGCGCATCTTCGCCGAGCAAGAGCGCAGCAGGACTGACACGCGGAAACTTGTCCCCCGCTCCGAAATCGAAATCAAACGCGCCCCAGTTGTGAATCCCGAAGATGGAGAACGAATACTTCTTGCTCGGCGTCAGGTTTCCGAAGGCGTAGATATTATTGCGGTAGGTCGAGCGCTCGTTGTCCGGCCCGAAGAAAGCGCCGGGACGCAGGAGCGAGCGTCTTGGGCCAAACTCTTCCTCGAAAATCCGCTCGTAGTTGAAACTGACGCCGACGCCCATCTCTGCCTGATTCTGAAAGTTGAGGTTCATCTGGGTTTCGTGTCCCCAGTTTTGAATGCGTCCCTGCCAGTCAAACTGAATTTCGGGAAGGATGTGGAAGTGCTTGCTGATAATCTTCGCTTTGGGCTGCGGCTCCGTGTTGTAGTAGACGAAGAGGCCGTGGCGGTTGTTGTTATTGCGGCGCGTAAAGCCCACGTCGGCGCGGTAGTCGCGCGTGCGTCCCTGCCCGTCGTAGTTGTAGCCGAAGTGGCGACCGTCCATCGAATAGCGAATGGCGTAGGCGACGGCGTTGCCTGTACGGTAAATGTCTTCGCCCCTGTCAGGATCGAAGAAGAAGGTGCGCGACGACGTGCCGAGCACCTGAAAGTTGAGAACGCTCTGCGGGTTGAAACGGAAGCGCCCGTCGAAGCCGACTAACTGGTTATGCTTTTCGATGAAGTTGTACGTGGTAGCGATGAGGCCGAGGCTGTTTTCGCGCCCGATGTCGCGCTTTAAGCGCAGCACGCCGATATAAGCATTCTTATCGAGCAGCCGCTCGTCGCCGCATTCCGTGCCGAGCAGGGAGGCATTGAAGAGCCTTTTCTCGCGGCAGACTCCAATCTCTTCGCGGTCGCTGCGGTCAAGATTGCCGGGCGCATTGTCGGATGCGAGCAGAAGTCCGAAGGTGTTGCGCCCGCGCTTGCCCGTCAGCTTGATGGCGATGTCGGGGTCAACGATGGCGCGCGTGTGCACGGCCGTTATCTGCGTGCGGAAGATGTCAATGCCTTCGAGAAAGAAGGGGCGCTTCTCTTCAAAGAAGATGGGAAAGCGTTGGTTGGCCGTGACGACCGTCTGGTCCGCTTCGACCTGCGCGAAGTCTGGATTGATAGCGAGGTCGAGCGTGACGGTCGGCGTGATGCCAAACTTAGCGGTCAATCCGGGGTCAAACTTGAGCGGCTCGTTGACGATGCGGCCGGGGTCGTTTGTTCCCGCAGGCAACTGATTGAATGAACCGACGCGGCGGCCAGTCTCCGAGAGCGTGAGGCTGGGGATAATCTCCAGCGTGCGCTCGGTCGAGATGCCTTCGAGGCCCGTCAATCGTCCGGCCTGACTCAGGAGAGCGGAGTTTTCGCGCGAGATGGGCATCCAGGAATCCGTCTCGTTGTTAAGCCGCTTTATCTGACGGAGGAAATGGACGCCCCACATCTTGTCTTTCCCGGCTTCATACCGCAGCGACTTGAAAGGAATCGCCACCTCAACCGTGAAGCCTGCGTCCGTCACTACGCCTTTCGATTCCATCACGAGGTCGAAGCTGTAATCCTCGCCTTGATCTTCCGTGAAGATGCCGTCGGCCTGCACGCCGAACGGATTGAATATCAAAATGAAGGCGCGGCGCTGGTCGTTGAAGGTATCTAGATATACGCCGACCGTATCGTCGTCGAAAACCTGATCGCGCTTGGCGACTGTCGCTCGCACCTTGCCCGGCTCGTCAAACGCCTTGAAGGCGAAGTAGAGAAACTTAGCGTCGTAGCCCATCAGCACTTCGGTCGGCTGCGACGGAGCAATGTTGTCGCCCGGACGGAACTGGTAAAAATCTTTGAAGACGGCTGCCTGCTTCCAGACCTCTTCGTCAAGCTTGCCGTCAATCACTGGCGGCTTCTCGAAACGCGCGGCGCGCACGGGCTGCGCCTTCTCCGGCGGCAAGTTGATGCTGCGCCCGACGCGGCGCTTGACGCTCTCCTGCTGTGGCTGCGGTGGCGGCAGCGCATCGCTATCCGTCAACGCGACGGTCGCAGACTTCAACCGCTCGCCTTCGCCCGCCACGCTGAAAATAATGTCCAGGCGGTTGAACTTCTGCTGAACACGAGCGCTTCCGTTCGGCATCAACTCGAAAGAGAGCACGAGCGCATCGCCATCGCGCTCAACGCGCGGCTGCGCGAAGCCGCGCCCGCGTAGAGCATCAACCGCCGACGGAAGATTGGCATGGGGAATAAGCACGTAAAAGCGGTTGCCTGCCGTGTAGGATTGATAATCGGCGAGCGGCGCGTCGGAGGCTAGGGTGACGAGCGAGCCTGCGTTTGTTTCGCTTGCGCGAAGCGGCATGATCTGCCTGAGCGGCTGAGTGGTTTGTGCCTGAGCGAGAGTGATGATTGAAAGGGCGAGCGCCGCAGCAAAGAGCGTGGAGAGCGGCGTGCGGCGAGAAAGATTTGTGCGCCCTTTTCTGCGTGCCTGAGGCAGCGTCAGTCGCTCAGGTCGGGCGAAACCTGAAACACTACTGACGAGAAGCAGCAGTCCTCGATTCATAAAAAAGTTGCTCCAAATTCTTACGACCGTAAGAATGCGTGACTAAAACCGGGTTCGGTGAAGTAAGCCTGCGAGTGCAAGTTACTCTTCGCTTAACGCCCGCCCAAGCGACAATGTTTCGGCAAAATCACTTGCAGTTGTAAATTTATTGTAACGCGGCCTGACGCGTGCGGCGCGGCGCTCGACTGACTCCTGACAGCCTGCCCATTAAGACGCCCCAACCACCCGCTCCGTTAACGAAAACCCATAAAGTGATGAGTGATGAGTAATGAGTGATGAGTAGAAAACTTCTTTCTTTTAACTCATCACTCATTACTCATCACTCATCACTTCCTTATCTCCTCCGCAGGTAAATGGTCCCGTCGCCCGTCTGCAAGCGGAAGACGTTGCCGCCGCCGCGCCCGATTTTGAAGCGGCGCAGCTTTTTCCCTGCGTTAGGTTCGGCTTCGAGCGCGAGGCCATCGCCCATGACTGATTCGGTATCGGTCTCGATGGTGGCGTCCAGATCATCCGGCAGCGCAAGCAGAATTGGGCCAGCTCCCGTGCGCGCTGCCAGTTGAGCGAAACGACCTTCAAGGTTGATGCGCCCGTCGCCGGTTTTAGCGTCAACGTCGCCCGTGTAATTTAAGACTTCAATGCGCCCGTCGCCTGTCTTCGCGATGAGCTGGCCGCCGCCGTCGCGGACTTCGATGCGCCCGTCGCCTGTTTGCAGCATCACGCCGCCCGTCACGCCTTCAAGCTCGACGCGGCCGTCGCCGGAGTTGGCATGTATATTGGTGTGACGCGGAACGAAGACTTCCAACGTGACGGAAGCATTTGTCGAATAGACACCTTCAGCACGCCGGCCAGCAGCCCTGTTATAATCTGTCTGTATGTTAATCTCCGAACCCTGCTGCGTCGCTTTAACACTGATGCCGCGTAGCGACTGCTCGCTGCCTGCGCGCTTGATGGCCGTCAGCATTACTTCCTGCTTGTCCCACGCTCGGATGCTGATGCGGCCGTCGAAAGTATTAAGCACAACACGTGGCACGCCGCTCGTCGGAAACGATTTCGATTCGCGTTCGACCAGACGCAAGTCCTGATCTTCGTCGTTGATGTGAATGTCGCGCGTGGCATCGCGCGCGGCGCGTGCAGCCTCACGGCCCGCGCGTTCAATCTCTCTGCGGCTTTCGCGCACGGCCCTCAGCGCATCACGCTGCGCCTCGCGTTGGGCCGCGCGGATCTCTCCGGCATTCTCTGCCTGCGCTTCGCGCGCGGCCCGCTCCGCCTCCTGTCTTGCTTCGCGCGCATCATTAAGAGCGGCCTGACGCGCTTCTCGCGCCTCGCGGGCGGCTTCTGCCTGCGCAGCGATAGCGTCGCGTTGTCCTTCGAGTTGGGCCGCGCGTGCAGCCCGCTGTGCTTCCGCCTGAGCACGACGCGATTCGCGCGCAGCATCTCTAACACTGCGTCGCACGTTGCGATTGACACCACCTGCTACGTCGCCATCTTCATCTTCGTCGTCGTCATCGTCGTCATCATCATTGCGCCCGTTCTCCGGCAGTTGATTCGTCGCTGGGCTGAGGGTGCGGCCGTCTGCGGCGTGCTTAATGGCAATCTGCCCGCTGACGTTGCTCAACTTGATGCGCGGCCCGCCGCTGCCGAGCGTTCCGGCCAGATCGCGCCCGACGTATTCGCCGCGACGCACAGGCAAACCGAAATCATTCGTAATATGACCGCTGACGGTGCTGGCACGCAGTTGCGCGTTGGCGTCCGAGGGAATGGTGACGATGACTTGGCCGCTGACGGAGCCGAGAGAGATGGGCTTCGCGGCGTCGAGGCGATTGAACGTCGCATCGAGACGCCCGCTGACGGTCGAGAGCTTCGCTTCACCGCTTAGTCCACGAGCCGTCACGCTGCCGCTCACGAGTGAAGCCTTAACGTCGCCCGTCAGCCCTTCAATATCGAGGCTGCCGCTGACAAGCTCTATCCCGTCAATGCGTGCGCCGCGCGGAACGGTCAGCGTGTAATCAACACTGGCGTGGCTGTTGCGGCGGTCTTTATCGTCGTTGAAGCGGTAGTTGCGCTCAGGGTATTCGGTGCTGATGTCGAGGCTGTTGGCGTCGGAGACGATGCCGATTTTCACTTCGTCGAGCCGTTCGCGCGTGTAGGCACGCTTGACTGCGTCGAGCTTGACCTCGTTGCGATCCCAGGCGGCAATCTTCACCGCCCCGCTGATATTTTCGAGGCTGATGCGACCATCAGCGGAGAGCGGAAATGTGCGGTGCACTTCCTCGCGCAACTCCTGCGCGTTTTGCTGCTGGGCCTTGAGACTACTCGTGAAGCCGAGCGAAAGGCTGATGGCGAGCAACAGGATCAGGGGAGTTCTTTTCATCTTCATGTTGATTCCTTCGAGTACGATTATTAGCTTCTGCAACTGACGAGAATTTGGCGGCCGCAGCTTTTATCCGCGACGCAGGTTGATGCTGCCGTTGACGGTCTTGAGCGACAGTTGATGACGGCCGTCACCGATGGTTCCGCTCAGGCGGCGACGGCTGAAGCGGCCTTCGACCGTGACGGAGAAATCCGTGTTGATGTCGCCGTTGAGAACTTCTGCGTCCACTCTCGCGCTCGTCTCCGCAGGAAGGCTGAGAGTGATGCTGCCGTTGACGGTCTTGAAATCGAGCGGGCGCGGCCAGTTGGCATTGCCCATGGAAGCTTCGATTGAGCCGTTGACGGTGTGCGCTTCGGCGTAGCCGGTGGCGGAGATTTTGACCCCGCCGTTGACGGTGTAGGCTTCAACGTCGCCATTCATCGCGCCGGTCTCAACGTCGCCGTTAACGGTGCGTCCTGCAAAGCGCAGGCCCGCAGGAACGCGCACAGTGAAATCAACCTGCACGTCGTTGTTGCGCGTGTGCGAATGCCACTTCTCGCCGACCTCGCAATTGTTCGGACGATTGGCATCCGGCGAAGGATAGACGGCGCAGATTGTAACGCCGCCCTCGTGCTCTATCACCTTAATCTGCACTTCGCCCGGATTGCTGCGCTCAGCGTGCTTGTTGGCGACGACTTCAACCTGATTGCCGCTCGAAGGCTCTGCGGTGACATTACCGTTGACGCCCTTTATCTCAACTGTGCGTCCGGCGGCGACGCGACCCTGCCAGCGAAACTCTTCCGCGCTCGACGCACGCTGCGTCGCGAGCATTGCAGGCGACTCAAACAACGCGCTCTCCGACTTCTCTTTCTCTTGCGTGGGGGTAGCGAGCGCGCCGCCCAGTAAGTTAAAACGCGTCCAGTTTTCTGCGGCGCTTCGCAGCTCGTTGAATTTGTCCAACGCCTGCGGCGCAGCCGTCAGGCTCGATGCGGCAACCAGCAATACGACGATTAGCTTGAATCTCATCTTCTCTCCCCCGCTCAAGCGATGCGCGTTTATCACAACGTCCTTGAGCCAATATTTACAGTGTGAATAAAACGGAGCGTTCATCTCTTCCCTGTGCCCGCAAGGAGCGCAAACTTTGCACACGCCCCTCGCTTTCCTGTCGCTCTGTGATGTAAACACCACGACCCTTTTCTTTGTGGCAACTTTTTTTAAGTGCTTGACACGAGAGGAAGGCGAAAAAACGGCAAGAGGGTAAAGGGTGAAAAGGAAGCTCGCTTTCCTTCCCTTTCACCTTTTACCCGTTTCCCCTCTTACCCAAGACCTTTGCTATTGTTTACGCAGGCGCAGTGTGCCGTTGAAGGAGACCAGATTGATGGTGGCGTCGCCTTTGCCGTGAGTTCCGACCATGCGGCCTGAAGCGAGCAGGCCGGTGCTTGAGATGCCGCCCGCATACTTCAGTGGAAAGTCGGTCACAATCTCCCCGCCTTCGGAGACTTTCGCAATCAACTGGAAGGATGAATCAACGGGCATCGTCAGTGTGATATCGCCGGAGGTCGTACGCAAATCATAACGACCGGCGCGTGCGAGCGGGCCTCGCATAATGACCTCGCCGCTGATGGTGGAGGCTTCGACGCGCGAGTGGCTGACGTTTTCCAGCACGACATCATTGCTGATGGTCTTGGCCCTGAAGAAATCGCTCTCCGCAGTCTTGCTGACATTGACGGCTTCCACACTGCCGCCGAAGGATTCGAGGCGCACGCGCCCGCTCGAATCTTCCAGCAGGACATCGCCGTCAATGGTCGTCGCTTCGATGGCACGCGTCGCGCGGCGTATGTGAATCGGCCCGTGCTGGCTTTCGATGTGGGCTTCGGCCACACCGTCTATCTCAAACTCTCCGTTCTCCGACTTAAAGAAGAGCGTGGCATCGCGCGGCACGTCCAGTTCGATATCTGCTGCGCCCGTACACTGTCCGAAGTGCGGGCCGGGTTCGTCTTCGTCCGCAGACTCCGCGACCATCATTTCCAGCCGCGCCGCAGGACTCTCTGGCGTCGCATCGGCCGCGCCATGAAAATCAATCTCCGTGCCCTTCGGAACGCGTGCGCGGACTTCGCGACGGTCGCCGCCGCGCACTGTAATCTGCCCCGAATCCATGCAAAGAGTTATCACCACATTCGGCGCGACCGCGACAGCCTTTTCCTCGCGCTCGATTGTTTCTTCGACGACCTTGATCTTCGTCTTCTCCGGCTTCTCAGGTTTCTCAGGCTTCTCGTGCGGCTTCTTTTGCGCGCTCACGAACGGCGCGGATGCCAGCATGACGAGGAGCGCCATAATTAATATTAAAGGGTTTGATTTCATATACCGTTATAAATCCAGACTGACTAACTAACGCAGGGCAGCAACCATCTGTCCCTGCTCTGCGACTGCGCTCAACAAATCAATCTTGCTTTGATAGGAAGAGTATAAAAATTCGGCTGCATCCTGATTCTTCGGATTGCGGCGCGCTGTCCGGCGCGTCGCGTCAATCGCCTGATTAACGAGTGCCAGATTGCGCTCGTAATCGGAGCGCAGGCTCGGCCTCAAAGCATTCTCGCCGTTGGTTTCAATGATGGAAGTCAAAGACGCTATGGTCTTCAAATAGTTGACCTCGCCCGGCAGAGGCTTGCTCTCAACAACCGCCGGATCGGCAACGTTATTAACAACGTCCGGCGTGCCTGCTGAACGATTCACGCGACGCGGCTTGATGGAATTAGCTTGCTGATGAGAAACCTTCGCAACGTCAACTCTCGCAGGCGGCGTCGCCATTTCTGGCGGCGTTATTTTCGGAGCAGCCTGAATCCTGGCAGTCAAATTCATTTCCTGCCGCTCGCTGACCATCTGTTGGCTCTCGTTGGAACGCGAAACGACCAGCGCGAAAATCGCTGCAAAGGCAACGACCGCCAAGAGGCTCGCAAACCCCATCGCATAACGCGGCGCGAAATGCAGAGAAGACGTGAGCGAACCGAGCCATCCCGTCAGACTCCACTTCTGCGTTCTTCCGGGCACGCTTGCTTGCAGTCTTGATTCGGCGATGCTCGCATCCAGCCGCTCGCGCAATCGCTCGGAAGGCACAGGCAGACTAAACTCCGGCTCAAGCGCCGTCGCCAGCAATACCAACTCGTTTCCGGCTTCCGCGATGAGCGCGGCACACGTCGCACAGCCGTTTGCGTGCGCCGCGACTTTTTCCGCAGCCTCCTGCGAGAGTTCGCCGTCAACGTAAGCCTGTATGATTCCCTCTTCCAGACATTCTCTCATCGGCTTGCTCCGATCTTCCCATAAACCCTGACGAATTCTTTTCGTCCTCTTGCAATCAGGCTGCCGACGTTTGTTTCGTTCAGTTGCAGCGTGTTTGCAATCTCGCGATACGAGAGCCCTTGCTGCTTCAGCAGCAGGCAACTGCGCATCGGCTCTTTAATTTTCGCCAGCGCTGCTTGAGCCGCTTCGATTTTCATACGCCTTTCGAAGTCTTCATCCGGCGCGCTCACAGTCCATTCGCTTTCTGCATTCGCCCTCTTCGCAAACTCTTCCTCGCGGGCCATTGAACGGCTCTGCCCGCGTATGGTATTGCGCGCCACGTTCAACGTCACACGCAAGAGCCAGGGCCGCAAGGCTTCATCATTTGCCGGCGAACCCGGATTACGGTAGAGCCTGAGAAAGACCTCCTGCGTCACATCTTCGGCCAGCCCCGCGTCGCGGACGATGGCGCGCGCAGTGCGGAAGACAGCCCTGTGGTGCAGCACAAAGGCTTCGTCGAAGCCGAGCGGCGTCGCCGTTGATTCAACTGTCTGGGGCATGGAGTCCGTCAAGGCGCTACCGCTCATATCTGCTGCTCTCACTGAGATAAACACCGCCTGCCCGCGTTTTGTGGCAAAATTTCTCAAACGACGGAAAAGATTCAGTTATTTCGTCATCTGGTCATTAACTCGTTGCACGTGCTTAAATAACAGACGACCAGATGAACCACTTTCTTCCCCGGTTTTGTTAGGCCAGCGTCTCTGTTGTAGTCTTTGATGTCACACGCCCGAACCTATTATGCAGGCAGATGCGACCAAATTGAAACACTTGAACGAGTAGACTCGCACGCGGGTTCAATCAGAATATGAATTGAGGAGACGAGTTTGGCGACCGAAGAGAAGAAGGCGACCGCCCCGGATGCGCTCATCGGCAGCCCTTTTATGCGCGCCTGCCGCCGCGAAGCAACCCCTTACACACCCATCTGGCTGATGCGGCAGGCCGGGCGCTACATGCCCGAATACAGGGAGGTGCGCGCCCGCACCAGTTTCCTTGAACTCTGCAAACGACCCGAACTGGCGACGGAAGTGACCGTCACCGCCGCCGAACGTCTTAACGTTGACGCCGCGATTATCTTCGCAGACATCCTGCTCATCATCGAACCGATGGGCATTGACCTCGAATTCGCCAAGGGCGAAGGCCCTGTGATTCATAATCCTGTTCGCGACGCGCGCGATGTCGAGCGCCTGCGCGAAGTGGAAGACATAGAGGCTCTCAATTTTGTTTTCGAGGCGCTCAGGCTAACGCGACGCGCCCTGCGCCCAGACCTGCCGCTGATAGGCTTCGCCGGCGCTCCCTTCACGCTCGCCTCCTACATCGTCGAGGGCGGCGCGTCGAAGAATTACGTTCACACGAAATCACTGATGTATGGTGACAGCGGCGCTTGGCACGCGATGATGTCTCTCGTCTCCCGCGCGCTCGCCTCCTATCTCAACGCGCAGATTGCTTCCGGCGCGCAGGCCGTTCAACTCTTCGATTCATGGGTCGGCTGTCTCAGCCCCGACGATTATCGCGAGTACGTTCTGCCGCACACGCAAAGCGTCATCCAGAATCTAACGCCCGGCACACCCGTCATACACTTCGGTACGGGCACAGCCACCCTGCTCGAATTAATGAAGACGGCTGGCGGAGACTGCATCGGCCTTGACTGGCGAGTTGACTTGGCTGAGGCTTGGCAACGCCTCGGTGATGTCGCCGTCATGGGCAATCTGGACCCCGTTCAACTCTTCAGCAGCCCCGACTTCATTCGCTCCCGCGCCGCACACATACTCTCGCGCGCAAACGGTCGCCCCGGTCACATCTTCAACCTCGGCCACGGAATCTTGCCCGAAACTCCCGTTGACAACGTTATCGCGTTAGTAGACGCCGTACACGAAATGAGCCAGAGATAGTATTTATGAGTGAAGCTTACGATGCGCTGCTGTTTGTCTCCTTCGGCGGGCCGGAAGGCATGGCGGACGTGATGCCGTTTCTGGAAAATGTGCTGCGCGGCAAGAACGTTCCTCCCGAAAGAATGCGCGCCGTCGCACACCACTACGAGTTGTTCGGCGGCGTCAGCCCCATCAACGAGCAGAACCGTCAACTGATAGCCGCACTCAAAGCAGAGTTAGAGACGAACGGCCCGCGCCTTCCCATCTACTGGGGCAATCGCAACTGGCATCCGCTTCTGACCGAAACCATCAGCCAGATGGCCGCCGACGGTATCAAGCACGCGCTCGGTTTCTTCACCTCCGCCTATAGTTCCTACTCCGGCTGTCGCCAGTATCGCGAAGAGATAGAGCGTGCTCGCGTTGAAGTTGGCCCAGGCGCGCCGCGCGTTGATAAGCTGCGCGCTTTTTATAATCATCCCGGCTTCATCGAAGCGAACAGCGCGCGCGTCCGCGCGGCCTTAGAGCAGATTCCGTTTGAGAGACGCCGCGCCGCCGAGATTGCTTTCACGGCCCACAGCATTCCCTTAACGATGGCCGCAGGCTGCGAGTATCAAAATCAACTACTGGAAACCTGCCGCCTGATCGCCTTGCAGTTACAACACGAAGACTGGCGCTTGGTCTTCCAGAGCCGCAGCGGCCCGCCAACACAGCCCTGGCTTGAGCCTGACATCTGCGAGCATCTGACAAAACTAAAGGAAGCCGGAACTGTGGACGTGGTCGTTGCGCCCGTCGGCTTCATCTCCGACCACATGGAAGTGCGCTACGACCTGGACACGGAAGCGCGTGCTCTCTGTGAACGCATTAATCTAAACATGGTCAGGGCCGCAACCGTGGGCACACATCCTGCGTTCGTCAGCATGATTCGTGAGTTGATTCTCGAACGCGTGCAGCCCGACGCGCCGCGACGTTTTCTGGGGACGCGCGGGCCTGTTCAGGATGTGTGTCCAGTGGATTGTTGCCTGATGGGTGCGACCCGACCCGTCGCAAGCGGAGCAAGCCGTTCACCCTTCGCGCAGGATACGCAGCATAGCTGAAAGCCTTCAACGTCAACATCAGGAGCAAGGCTTATGAAGATTCTAATCATCGGCGGGACGGTCTTCCTCGGCCGCTATCTGGTCGAAGCGGCGCTTAAGCGCGGGCATGAAGTGACGCTCTTTAATCGCGGCCTTCACAACGCAGAGCTTTTCCCGGAGGTGGAAAGAATACATGGCGACCGTCGTGCGAATCTGGATGCTTTACGCAGGCGACGCTGGGATGTCGTGATTGACACGTGCGGCTATACTCCCGGCACTGTTGGAGCGTCCGCGCGCCTTCTTGCCGACGCCGTTGAGCATTACACGTTTATTTCAAGCATCTCCGTCTACGCGCAGTTTCCCCTCAAGGGCTACGATGAGAGCGAACCTGTGGGAACGATAACCGACGCGCAGACAGCCGAAGCTGAAGGCTTCGAGACGGGCGACAGGGCCACGGCCGTCTCCTACGGAGAACGGTACGGCCCGCTGAAAGCTCGTTGTGAGCGTGCGGTCGAAGAAGCGTTACCGGGCCGCGCCCTCGTCATTCGTCCCGGCCTGATAGTTGGCCCACATGATTACAGCGACCGCTTCACCTACTGGACTGTGCGCATCGCGCAGGGCGGCGAAGTCCTCGCGCCTGGAAGTCCCGCGCGGTACGTGCGCGTCATAGACGTGCGCGATCTGGCCGAGTGGAATATACGTCTGGCAGAAGAACGACGGACAGGTATTTTCAACGCGAGCGGCGCAGACTCGTTGACGATGGGCCAACTCCTCGAAGACTGCAAAGCCGTCAGCCGCAGCGATGCTGCGTTGACATGGCTCGACGAAGAATTCCTCGTGGCGCAGGGCGCAGGCGCTTGGGTAGAGTTGCCGCTCTGGATTCCCGGAGAGCACAACGGGATTTTCGAGGCGCGCAACGATAAAGCAATCGCTGCCGGTCTGACGTTTCGCCCGCTGGCCGACACGATTAGCGCGACGCTTGAGTGGGCCAAGTCGCGCCCTGCGGATGTCGAGCCGCGCGCAGGCATGAAGCCTGAGCGGGAGCGAGAATTGCTTCGCGCGTGGCACGAGAGCCGCGAGCCTGTTTCAACGAAGTAAGCCCCGATGATGAAGGAGAGAGCGCAGCACAATCCGAAGCGTGTCGCCATTATAGGAGGCGGCATCAGCGGGCTGTCCGCCGCGCATCGCCTGCTTGAACTGAGCCGCACGGAGCATCGCGGGATAGAAATCCTTCTGCTTGAAGCAGGCACGCACACGGGCGGCGTCGTTCGCACAGAGCGCCGCGAAGGTTTTCTGCTCGAAGGCGGGCCGGATTCTTTCATCTCCGAAAAGCGGGAAGCCGTCAAGCTCTCCGAACGACTCAATCTCACCTCGCGCCTGATTGAAACTAATCCCGCCTATCGCCGTAGCTTCATCGTTCGCAGAGGGCGGCTGCTGCCTGTGCCCGAAGGCTTCCACTTGCTTGCGCCTTCACGCTTCTGGCCTTTCGTGACGACCAATATTTTCAGTTGGCAAGGGAAAGCGCGCATGGCGCTTGACCTCGTGCTGCCGCGTCGCGGTGGTGCAAACGGAGTTGACGACGAGAGCCTGGCCCAGTTTGTTCGTCGCAGGCTGGGGCGTGAAGCTCTGGAGCGGATGGCCCAACCGATGGTCGGTGGCATCTACACGGCAGACCCCGAACAGTTGAGCCTGCGCGCGACGATGCCGCGCTTTCTTGAGATGGAACGCAACGCGCGCAGCCTCATTCGCGCGATGTGGAAGCAGCGACGACGCGAAGCGGCCGCACAATCCAAAGGCACGAGCGGCGCACGCTACAGCCTCTTTCTCTCCTTCGACAATGGGATGCAAACGCTCACGGATGAACTCGCGCGGCGTCTGCCGCCCTCTTCAATCAAGCTACAAAGCAGAGTCTTGAAGTTGTCGGTTGATGAAGCCTCAAAAGAGTGGAAGATTCAAACGGAGAATGAGAACTTCGCAGCGGACGCCGTGTGCGTTGCGCTGCCTGCTTATGTTGCGTCAACGCTCCTGCGCGATATAGACGCCGGACTCGCAGATGAACTACAAGCTATACCATACGCTTCGACCGCCACCGTTAATCTTGCTTATCGTCGCCGTGATATAACGCACGCGCTCGACGGCTTCGGCTTTGTCGTTCCCATCGTCGAAAAGCGCTCGACCTTGGCCTGCACCTTCAGCAGCATCAAATTCGATGGACGTGCGCCGGAAGATTGCGCGTTGCTGCGCGCCTTCGTCGGCGGCGCGTTGCAGCCTGAGATGTTTGAGCTTGATGAAGAGGCTATGGTAAAGGCTGTTCGTCGCGACCTCCGGGACCTGCTCGGGATAGAGCAAGCGCCGCTCTTCGCGCAGGTGGCAAAGTGGCCGCGCTCTATGGCCCAGTATCATCTGGGTCACATTGAGCGCGTCGGAAGAATCAAGCGGCATCTGCTTTCAACACGGACGCTCAAGCTGGCTGGCAACGCCTACGAAGGCGCGGGCATTCCAGACTGCATCAGGAGCGGTGAAGCGGCGGCTGACGAGCTTTTCAACGCTCTTTCAAGTATTGACTAAGCATTAACGCAAACTAAAACTGAGCAACGTTGCGAGCATCGCGTGCTTGCCGGGCGAGGGTTTCAATCCACGCGGCGTTGGCTTCCATTAAGGGGAGGAAGGCTTCGCGTGGGGCGCGGTTTTCGATGTGCATGTTGTCGTCTGTGTTGATGACTGCGCCGTCGAGTGCTGGCCCAAGCTGGCGTTCGTCGCAGATATACCAGGAGAGCAAGTCTGCGTCGCTCTTAATCTGTATGCGCGCCAGTTCGGCGGCGACGCGTGGATTGCTCATGCGTTCGGGCAGGCGTTCGAGCGAGAGCGGCACACGGCTACCGACGAGTATCAGGTCTTTACCCTCTGTTGCGCCGCCGACGCGGAAGACCATGACGTGCGGAAAGACGCTACGGTATGTTGCCAGCACGCTGCGCAGGCTACTGGTCGAAAGCTGGTAAATCTGCAACCACTGGACAAACACGCCGTCCTCTTTCAGGCGGCTGCGGCCCAACTCGAAGAATTGCTGTGTGAAGAGATTGGCGACGCCCGGAACCCAGGGGTGGCTCGGCTCGCTCACTATCACGTCATACTGCGTCGGATTAACGCGCAGGTATGTTCGCGCGTCGTCAATAATGAGGCGCGTGCGCGGGTCTGCGAGCGGGCGATTGTTAACGTGGTCAAAGAGGCTTCCGGCCTTGATAACCTCCGGCTCAAGCTCTACGCATTCGAGTGACTTGACATCGGATTGCAGCATCGCGCCGACGCTGACGCCTGAGCCGTAGCCGACTATCAGAGCGTTGTCCATGCGCGGGGCGACGAGGACGGGCAGTTGTCCGAGGATGACTTGCGTGGGCATGTCGGCCTGGTCCGAGGCGTTTGTGCGGCCGTTGATAGCCATTGATTTGACGCCCCAGTCTTCGCGCACGGAGACTGTGGCCGTCGGCCCTTCTTCGTACATCAACAGCTTGTTCGTCAGAGGGCCGTATGTTCTGCCGTCGCCGGGGCCTTCGCCCCATTGCGGATTGGCGCGCAGCCGTACAAGCAGGTCATACGCTCCCTTAGACAAGTCGCTCAGGTACATGCGCGGGGCTGTGGCGAACATGAGCAGGATGAGAGCGAAGGTGACGCCGGCGGCGAGGCTGCGGCGCAACTCGACATCAACGCGCTTGCGGCTCGGCTTGTAAGCCAGACCTGCGAGAATCAGACAGAGGGTGGCGGCAAAGAGAATCGTGAGGCGCGTGCTCAGTTTTGGAATGAGGATGAAGCCCGTCATAAATGCGCCCGCGATTGCGCCGAGAGTATTGACGGCGTAAGAGCGTCCAACGCGACGCACGGCCACATCTTCCGCAGCATCGCTGGCCCAGACGAGCACGAGCGGCATCACCATCCCCATCAGCAGCGCCGGAAACAGAATCAGGAGCGCCGCGACGAACACTTGCAACAGCAGAAGGCCGCCCCAGGAGTTGATTTCAAAACGCGTGCCCAAATCAATGAGCAGGCCGGGCGTCTTGTTCGTGACGACGAGACTCAGGAAGAGCAGGATGGCCGTTGCGAGTTCGACGTTCATAATCGAGCGCCGTAGATCGCCGGTCATCTTTTTAGCGGCGACGATGTACGCGCCGCCTGCTAAGCCCATCAGGAAGAGCGCGACGACGATGCTGAAGGCGTAGGTGCTCGAACCGATGACCATCGTCAGCACACGCGTCCATGCGACCTGCGTGCTGATGGTGACGAAGCCTGAGATGGCTGCACAGAGCAGCCAGAATTTAGTGTTGTCTTCCGTAACCTTGGGAGTGAAGGATGAGAAGGATGCTGGTCCGGCTCCGTCTGTTGTGCTTCCGTCTGTTTGCGAGGCGGAGGGCGAGTTGTTAGTCGTCTCCAAAGCCTTTGAGTTGGATGAGTCTCTGCGGTCAATGATGATGGAGGCGACGCCGATGAGTAGGTTGAGGGCGGCGGCCGTGTAGATGGTCAGGCGCACACCGTAGTTTGGGAGAAGGATAAAGCCTGCGGCAAGTGTGCCGAAGATAGCGCCTAGGAGGTTGCAGGTATAGAGGCGCGTGACGGATGTTTCCGTGTGGGCGGGCGAGCGCAGGAGCGCGGCGGAGAGCACGGGCAGCGTCGCGCCCATCAGGGTTGTGGGAATAAGCAGGACGATGCAGGAGAGCACGAAGCGCCACAGGCTGAAGGCGTAGAAGCCGGGCTGAAACTGTTCCCAGATGAGCGCGTAGACTGAGTCAATCCAGCGAAAGAGGAGCGGCACGGCGAGCGCGTAGAGGGCGATACCGATTTCGAGTAGTCCGTAGGCACGAAGGGGACGCCGGATTCGTGCGGCGAGTTTTCCGGCAGAGGCGCTGCCCAGTGCCAGCCCGCCCATGAAGGCGGCCAGGACGGCGCTGATGGCAAAGGTCGTCGCGCCGAAGACGAGGCCCAGCATACGCGCCCACAGGACTTCGTAAACGAGGCCGGTCGCGCCCGACAGGATGAAGAAGAGGCCCATCAGCCACAGGCTGCCGGTCGTATAGGTTGAGAGTGGAGCGCGCTCGACGCGCTCGCCGGTCACGGTTGCCATCCGGGAATTTTTCTCCTGAGCCGCACAATATCAGGTGAGAGGGGCGCGAGAATTTCAATATAGCACGCCGATGTGAGGTAAGTATTCAACTATTTTAAGATGGTATGGACGCAAGCTGCCTGTACCTGATTTCGCTGATGTTGATTCACAGGTATATGACGTGCGATGTGCGCCAGATGTTTGAAGGAATCGAGCCGGGCGCGGCGGTCGTCAGCAAAATAGCATAGTTGCCATCGCTCGCTGTCCGCGAAAGGTCTGTCTCAAAGGGTGTCTGAGCGGGTGATGCATCAGGGCTCTCGTCGCGTGCGGGCTCAACTAAGGCCAGTCGTTTCAGACACTCGTAGAGATGTTCCGTGCTTGAGCCGTAGCGGCCCGCTTCAGCGCCGAGCAGGAGGCGCACTTCGGCACGCTCCTCTATGAAGTGTGCGACGAGGGAGGCGGCGACCGTCACGCCGTGCTCGAAACGACGCATGAAGTCGTCTTCACTCATGCCTGCGGCGGCGCGCGTGTCGAGCGCGACGGTCATACGCCGCTCGTCTTCCGCCGTAAACTCCCTGATGATTAACTGCCGCGCACGCGCCGTCGCCTTCCAGTCAATATGGCGCAGGTCGTCCTGCGGTTGATAGTTGCGCAGGGAGAGCAGGTCGTGGCCCGCGCCGCGACGGAAAGAGGCGAGCCTTCCGGCGTTCATCGGCAGCAAGTGCAACTCGTCGCTCGCGGGCTGCGGCTTCGGATAGACGATGATGTCAACGTCGCGTGCGCGCAATCGTCTGCGCCGACGGAAGAAGCCGAACGGAAAACGCGTCGAAAGCTCGAAGCCTGTTATCAGAGCGTGGCCGCGCTTCTCAAACAACTGCTCCACGCGTTGCTCGGCGGCAGCACGGTGCGGCACGTACATGAAATAAGCAAGCGTCCGTTTCGTAAAACGCAGACGCGCACGCCTCTTCGGACGCCCGCCCGGCTTCGGCTCCATTGGCCCACGCGCTTCAATCAGAATCGAAAACGAAGGCAGCCAACGCTTCGTGTTGCGCAGGGTGACGATGACCGGCGCAGGCTCACCCGCAAAGATGTGGTCAGGGAAACGTGCCGAAACAACTAGGTCGCGCAAAGTCGCACGCGCGGCCATCCACGCGACGAAGAACGTTGAGGCCAACAGGGAGAAGACCAGAAAGAGCAGGTTGTTTCCTGTGTTCCACGCCGCGAACGCGACGATGGCGAAGATGCCCAGAAAGATGACACCGCCCGTCGTCAACTCCAGAGGCAAATCCAGCCGCGAGACTTCCGAGCGCGCCGAACGCAGGAGCGCAGGGACGACCAAGAGCAGTATCAACCCGACGATGATTAAAGAAGCGATGGCCGCGACGGTCGCCAGCCGCGCCTCCTGCTGCTGCCGCGCGAACACAGTCAGCAGCGCCATCCCTAAGCCCGCAAGCACCAGCAACGTTCCCAGGATAACGTTGCGCCACTGCGGACGACGCGCAGCCGCAGCAGTCGTAGCAGGATGAACAACAGCATCGGCAGGCTTGGCCGCACCCGGAGCAGCAGGCGCAGCACGACGCTCAACCTCCGCCACGTCCCTCTTCAACCCAAGACTCATCGCTTCCCTACCAGCCGCTTTCCAGATGCCTCGCCGCGCAAGCTCCCACGCGCGCACGCTCTATAGCGGCACGCTGACCGTCTTCATAATCTCGCGCAGCACGGCCTCCGCCTCCTCGCTCCTGCGCAAACTCGAAGAGAAACGCGAACTAACGACAACGCGATGCGCGAAGATTGGCAGCACCAGCCGCTTGATGTCATCGGGCACACAGTAAGCGCGTGCTTCCGTGAGCGCCAGAGCCTGCGCTGCGCGAAAGAGTGCGAGCGTGCCGCGCGGGCTGACGCCCAGATCAAGCATCTCGGAATCGCGCGTCGCCGCCACAATCCGCATCAGGTAATCAACGAGCGCATCGTCAACCGCTATCTCCGACACGCTGCGCTGCAAGTCGCGTATGTCCGAGCCTGACATGACGGCGCGCAGTTCGTCCAAGGGTTCGCGGCGCTCGCGGTCGCGAAGGATCTGTTTTTCGTCCTCGCCGCCCGGGTAGCCTATGCGCAGTCGCAGCATGAAACGGTCGAGCTGCGATTCCGGCAACGGGTATGTGCCGTGATGCTCAATCGGATTCTGCGTGGCGACGACGATGAAGGGCGCTGGCAACTGGTGCGTCGTGCCTTCCACTGTGACGTGGCCTTCGGCCATCGCTTCCAGTAGCGCGCTCTGCGTCTTCGGGGTCGTGCGGTTAATCTCGTCGGCCAGCACCACGTTTGCAAACACAGGCCCCGGCTTCCACTCGAAAAGCCCCTTCTGCTGGTTGTAGACGGAAAGGCCGATGACATCCGAGGGCAGCAAATCGGAGGTAAACTGTATGCGCTGAAACGTGCAATCGAGCGCGAGGGCCAGAGCCTGCGCGAGCGTCGTCTTGCCGACACCGGGCACGTCTTCAATCAACAGATGCCCGCCCGCAATCAACGTCACGATGCTCAGGCGCACAGCCTCCGTCTTGCCCTTGATGACGCTCTCAATGGCCGCTTGCAGTTGGTCTATCTTTTCGAGCGCAGGGCTGATGGCCTGCTGTCTCTGGCTCTCCGCCGTTTGCAATCGTCTCATCGAATCAGTTCCCGCTCTCTTCCCCAGAAGCCCCGGCTTCACATTCTACATGCTCAGGCCCGCCCCTGCATCTCCGCAACAACAGACCCGGCAGCGCCGGAATGGTTCAAGCTCTCGCGCCCGGCCTTAGTTTACGCGGCCACGGTCTCGCGCCATGTGACGCTTCGTGCGTCCGTGTAGTAAAATCTGCGCTTGCACAGGGGAGAGAAAACTATAACCCGTTCATTCGAATTTGTGGAACTCAACACGACCGCGCGTCGTGTACACAGATGTTAGGAGTTGGATTATGAGACACACTCAACATAAACATTCAAGAGAGCGCGGCTTCTCGCTCATCGAGCTGATGATCGTTATCGCCATCATCGGTATCTTAATCGGCGTCGGCGTTCCCGCATGGAAATATATGACGCGCAGAGGCAACGAGGCCGCGACCATCGAAACGCTCGGCAGAATCCGCGAAGCACAGGCCGCTTACGCGCTCGGCCATCGCGGCGAGTACGGAACCTTCGACCAGTTGATTAAAGACGGCTCGCTCGATAGCCGCTTTGCAGGCGACGCGCCGGACATCAGCGGCTACATCTACAATCTGAAAGTGACGCCGAAAGCGCCCGGCCAGCCAGCCTTCTACTCCGTCAACGCTAACCCTTCGAAACCCGGCGACACAGGCAGCCGCTATTTCTACATAGACCCGAACGTCAGCACCGTCCGCTCCAACGACGAGAAAGAAGCGACCGAAGCCGACCCGCCAGCATAGTCTGCAACTGGAAAGGCGGCGCGAGCGTTTGCGTCAAAGCGCTTCACGGAAAGCACGCTTGACGCTCCTCGCGCCGCTTTGTTAGCATCTCGGCTTCCTTAAAAGCTTTTAAGGAACACTACCGCCCGCTTGGCTCAGTGGTAGAGCACTCGCTTCACACGCGAGGGGTCAATGGTTCGAATCCATTAGCGGGCATCAACTACTTCAACCTTCTCAGGGCTACTCTCATCAGTAGCCTTTTCTTATGTTCCACATTCGTTTCCCAATTCAAACTAATCTTCCGTTCAATCGCCGCGGCCTAGATAAACGAGAGCGCCAATGAGCATCGCAATCCCGAACAGGAGCGTGATGAACGCTGCTATCAGGAGCTTAGTACCTACGAGCGCGCGAGGTCTAATCCTTATCTCACCCTGCACGACATAGAAACTCGAAAGAGCAAGGATAGCGCCGCAGGCTATCAACGCGAGGGCAAATTCACGCGTCCCTTTCACGTAAGGCATGACGGGCAGCGGCGCGATCAACAGGCAAGCTGTATAAACAAGGACACGCTTCGCGCGGGCCGATAGCACAACCGACTTCCTCCTGCTGCGTCAAACATCGTCCAGACATCCGGCAGCGTCCAATACTTTGATTAAATCTGCACGAGCGCGTTCGTCTGAATAAAGCAGCGGAACAGGTAAGGACTACCGTTAACGTAGCGATGAAAACTGGTCTCACTTTTCGCTCCTTTTCGCTTGGTGCAGAGAACGCAGAAGCTTAACTTAACTATCACCCTCAACGTCAGAAGTGATGGATAATTTTTGCGGAGTATACGTCCGAGGGCCGGAAGCAGCATAACGCTGGAAGGCAACGACCGCAGGCACGCGGCGAGTTCGTCTGTTTAAGTTAACCGGCGTGGGCTGCGGAGACTGAAGAAGCAGCCGGTTGGTGCGGGTGCCTCTTTGAGTGTGTCGTAAAAATTTATTGCAGGATGGGATGGCCGCCGCCGCGGCTGTGGTCGGCGGTGCGCTCATAGAGAGAGCGGTCGTTGTGATAAAGAATCAGATGCTCGCCCTCGTAGCGCACGACGTTGGAGATACGATTGAAGTCTCTGCCGTGCTCGGCGATGATGAAAGCGCAGGGGTTGTAGGCCAGGACCATTCCGGCTGCGTAGATGTAGCCGCCCTGATCGTAGCCGCTGCCTGCATACTGGCCCGCAGCCACCGCTATGTCGGGCGAGTACTGGCCGCTTGAATCCTTGCTGCGGTCGGCGCGCGCGATGAAGACCGTGTAGGACGTATGTTCGAGGCGCGCTCGATAGCCGTGGCGGCGTGCGACGTTGAAAAGGTCTGTGAAGCCTTCGTCAATGGCGTGCAAGGTTGAAGCGGAGGGTTGTGTTCGTGCGTAGACGCGAACACCGCGCGGCGTTCTCAGAGTAACTGGAAAACCATCTCCCGTAATTTGACTGGCACGCTCTACAAGGCGCTGCTCTATGCTGCGCTGCGCGCTGGCGGGCGATGCTCCAAGGCTTAACAGAAGTAGTAGAGCGATGGCCGGAAAAAGGAGTAGCCTTGATGCGTGAAGTCTATGTTTGGTGTTTATCATGCTCGCCCCTTTGTTCATCCTAAAGCATAAAGCCCGCGACTGCCGTTTGGGGCAACGCAGGCTTCATGGAATGTGTTTAAGGTTGATTGAAACGCGAACCCGAAAGCATTTGAAAAAACGCTTCAAGGCCTCTTCTTTTCCTCGCCACCCTTTTTGCCACCGTTGTTGTTCTTGTCACGATTGTCAGGGGGAGGGCCTTGTTTCGGCTGCACGACGATGACCGGCGGGTCTGGCTTCTTCGGCTTCTGCTCTTGCGCGAACGCGCCGACAGCCACGATGCAGAGCATCGCAACGGCCGTTAACATTCGCTTTAAGTCTTTCATGATTTCCGTACTGCCTCCTCATGTCGTTTTCACATGAGCGCGCATGGGAGGGAGAGAAGAGACGCGCCGTCTCATAACCTGAGCAAGATGGATGCCAAAGGGCGTGTGATAGTTGCCGCCCTGCTTTTACAGTCAATAGTTTAGCAGGAATCCACACCCGCCGCACGCTTTCGCACGTCTTTTCACGATATGGTGTAAGGAAAGGGGAAAGTAAAAAGTAAAAAGGTAAAAGGCAAAAGGTAAAAGTGCGGACTGGCTAGCGCCGGTTTCAATTAGACGGATGGTTTTCGTCTAACTTTTACCTTTTACCTTTTGCCTTTTACCTTAATTTATCGCCTGACGACCATTCGTGCGCTGCCGACGTTGCCGCTGGAATCAAAGGCGCGCAGGGAGATTGTGTGCTCGCCTGCGCCCGTGAGGGGCAGGTCGAGCGAGTAGCGCTCGCGCGGGCTGTCTGCGATGCCGTCGTCTGGAAAACTGTTGACCCACGGCGCTCCGTCAACGCTCACCTCTGCGCGTTTGATAGTGCCTGTCGCATCCTCCACGTCGAAGGCCAGGCGGGCGCGCTCGCCTGTCAACTGCGCTTCTCCGGCAGCGCGCACGATGGGCGGCGTATTATCTATATCAACAGGCTCGCTCAAGCGTTCGCCTGAGAGCGCCTGCCCGCCGGGATTGTCGGGAGCATCCGTGACGACGATTTTGAAGATGTAGCGGCCGTCGGCGAGGGCCGCGCCGTCAACCGTATAAAAATTCTCGCGCAGTTTGTCGCGCAGTAACCGAAACGCGTTCTCGTTTAAGGAGCGATAATAGATGGAGTATTCGAGCGTGTCGCCGTTGCGGTCTTCGGCCTGCCATTGGATGGCGCGCGCGCCGCGTTGATAAATACGACGCGGTGGAACCTGCGAGACGACGCCAAACAGCGAAGGGTCGAGGCCGGATGATTCTATGTTCGGGTCTGTCTGCACCTGCACGATTGATTGCAGGCCGACGCCGATGGGCAGCGTCGTTATAGAGAGCACTTCCGGCGCGACGTTGCGCGGCAGGTAAGAGACGCTGACATCCTCCATACGCGTCTCGACGCCGCCCGCAGCGGGCGCACGCAGCACCGCGCGCCACTGTATGAAGCGAGCGCGAGGGCTGCTGATTTGCGCTCCCGCAGGGTCGCGATACGCTGCGCTCCATTCGCTCCATGTAGCGTCTGGCCGCTCGCCGTTTCCAGTGCGTGTCTGCACTTCGACCTGCCCTGTCCCGCGCCACCAGATGCGTCCCCATGAAGAGACGAGTTTCGTATCTCTGACAGGTGATTCGTAAGTCCCTTCGTTCATTAGCTCGGAGCCGAAGCGGAAGAGCTTTCCGCCGTTGCTCGACGCAGCGTAGAGTTCGCGCCCGCGCACCGTCAGAGAGGAAATCTGCCCTTCTGTTGATTGCAGGAGCAGCGTGTCGCGTCCGTCATCCGTGACGGAATAGATGCGCCCCTTGTCTGCCGTTCCAATCAGAACACTGCGTCCCTGTGGCGCTGGCGCGACCGAAAAGGCCGTAATCGCGGACGAGTTCCAGAGCACGTCTGTTCCGCCGTCGGGCAGAATACGGAAGACTGCGCTGCGCGCATTAGACAGATCGTTGCGGCTGCGGCCAGCCTGCGACTGCAAGCCACCACCGCTGCTCTCATCCGGCGTAATTGTGACGGTGACGCTGCCCTGCCCGCCTGACGAGTCAGACTGCGGAGCAGGAGCGGGCGCGCTCGCTGAGCGTTGTCCGGCGGCAGCGTCGCTTAAGGCCAGCGCGTAGATCGAGCCGTCGGCCGCAGGAGCAAGGGCGTGTATCTCTCTGAGCGGAGCATCGAAGAGCGCAAACGCTTTGCCGTCCGCAGAGACGCGCAACACAAGCCCGCCCGGATCTGTGCCCGCAATCAACTGTCCTTTCGCATCCACGGCGAGCGAGATAACGTGCGTCTCGTTGGTATCAACGAGCAGAGAGGCTTCCGGCTTCGCAGCGCTTGCGCGAACGCGGTAGAGTTTGCCGTTGTCGCCCGTGCCGACGGCCAACGCGCCGTCCGTCATCAAAGCCAGCGACCAGATATATTTATCCGGCGGGTCGAAATAGACTTCCGCACGCCCGTCCGCGCCGATGCGATAAACTTTTCCGTCAGGCGAAGTGCCAGCGTAGAGCGTGCCGTCGGTTGCGACGGCGAGCGCCGTCACGTCCAACTCCGGCGCATCATAAAGCAGCGCGCCGCGCCCGTCGGCCGCGATGCGGAAGAGACGACCGTCGTGCCCAGTGCCGAGATAAACATTGCCCGCGCCGTCAACCGCGCTGGCCCAGACATACGCCTGCTGCGTATCGAAAATCTGCTGGAAGCGCGGCGCGAGCATCACGACGCCTGTATCCGTAATCGAGACGCCGCGCGCCTCGCCGCGCAATAGCTCCGTGCGCGAATTCGTCTCCCAGATAATAGGCTCTCCGGCACGGGCCTGAGCGCTGAAGGCTATTAAGAGAAGAAAGATTAAGAGTTGACGGGCGCTGCGATGAGTGAAGGTTTTATTGAACATCAAGAATAGTTTCGCCGAGTTATGTTTGAGAGCGTTCTCGCGCACACTGCGGATTCTCCGAATTAACTAACAACAGGTCAGTACAACTCAAATCATACCCTGAAAGCGCTTATTGCCGGAAATCAACGAGAGAAATGATGAGCGATGAACGCGGAACGATGAACGACAGACAAGCTCTTAACAATTCATCCTTCATCGTTCCTCCTTCATCGTTTCTCTAACTGCCGATGTACTTCGCATAGAGCGAGCGCGCAGTCGTTATATCATCCGTGCCGCGTATAATCGCTCGTGCATCCTGAAAGACCGTCAACTCGTAAGCGCCAGCCTGCAAGCGCACCAGATAGGGATTGAGATGCACTTCGCCTGCCGCGCGCAGGCGTTCGGCAAGCGCCTTCAAATCCACACGGACGCTCGCGCGCGGGCTGACCTGCACGGCATCGCGCCCGCATAGCGTCGTCGCAAAATCACCCGCTTCAGCTTCCAGCATTCCGTACTCTTCATGTGCGCACGTACGGCAATCCGCGCCCGGTTGGCCCAGCCTGATGCTGCGCCATTCGTTGCGCCACACGTCAAACTGCATCAACGAATTGTGCAGGCTCTCCGTCTTCCCTGTGAGCAGCTTGAGCGCTTCGCTCGTCTGCACGGCGGCGACGACGGCGATAATCGGCATGATGACGCCCGCCGTATCACACGTCGGCGCGCTGGCAGCCGGTGGCGGCTCTTCAAAGACGCAGCGCAGGCAAGGGCTCACGTGCGGCCTGATGGTCATCGTCACACCGTAGGAGCCAACGGCCGCGCCGTAAATCCAGTTGGTTTTGTGCTTAACGCAGGCATCGTTGATGAGATAGCGCGTCGCGAAATTATCAGTTCCGTCAAGCACGACATCGCAGTCTTCAATCAAGCGTTCGATGTTCGTGTGATTAACATCGGCGATGACGGCTTCCGTCTGTATCTCCGAGTTAATCAGAGCGAGATGGCGCACACAGGCTGCGGCCTTCGGCGTGCGTTCCTGCGCGTCCTGCTCTGTGAACATCGTCTGCCGTTGCAGGTTCGAAGCCTCCACAAAATCCCTGTCAACGATGCGTAAGCGTCCGACGCCCGCACGCGCCAAGGCTTCAGCCTGCGCCGTTCCCAGCGCGCCGCACCCGACAATCAAGGCGCGCGAAGCGAGCAGCCGAAGCTGGCCTTCTGCACCAATGCCATCGAAGAGAATCTGCCTGCTGTAACGTTCGTTCATTTTTAAGACAACTTTTCGAGAGCCGTTTGCGCAGCCCTGTGCATCAACTCGACGGGCGCTTTTCTCCCCGTCCAACAATAAAACTGCTCGGCCGCCTGCGCGACGAGCATCGGCAGCCCGTTCATCGTCTCGCATCCTGCCTCTTTTGCTTCGTGCAACAGCCGCGTTTCAAGCGGATTGTAAACCAGGTCGTAGACGAGACGCGCGCCGCGAAGCTGCGCGGCCGTCGCGGGAGTTTCATCTTCCAGCGGCCCAAGAGTGCCGAGAGGTGTTGTATTAATCACGACATCGTAGCCATCGAAACGCGCCTCAGCCAGCACAGCACAATCGGCTGCAAACTCTTCGGACAGCATTCCGGCGCGTCGCATCTCGCGCGCGAAAACGGTCGCACGCGCGCCCTCTCGATGCAATCCCCAGAGCACGCCGCGCGCTGCGCCGCCAGCACCGATGAGAGCGCAGTTGAGTCCGCGGAGCATGCCAGCCTTTTCGCTCAACGTCTTGATGAAGGCGGCGGCATCCGTGTTAAGCCCACGCAGTTTCTCGTCTTCTACAACGACCGTATTGACGGCTCCAATCTCTCTGGCCGAAGGCTCGACGGAATCCAGGTGCTCCATAATCGCCGTCTTATGCGGCGCGGTGACGCTCAACCCGCGCAGGTTCCAATCAATCTCACATGTCAACGGATGAACCATTCGACGCATGAACGGAGCGACTTCGCCAACTTCAAACGGAAGATAGACGGCATTACTACCGAACGCCTCGAACGCAGCGTTATGCATCTGCGGCGAGACGGAATGTGCGACGGGCGAGCCGACCAGCCCCGTTATCATCGCCGAACGGTCAAGCTGCCCAACTCTATAAAGCTCTCGCAACTCAACCGCTTTGATTTGTCCGGGCGCAGTTTGCTGCTCATCGTCAAGCGAGCCATACGTCAGATAGCTCCCGCGCGAAGGGCCCAGAATGCGCGTCGGCAGCCCTTGTTCTCCCATCGCAACCGCAATCAACTCGCGACCTTCCGCCTGCGCGCGGTCGAGCAGGCTGAAGAGCGGCAGGCAATCGGTAATCTCTTTCGCCTGCACGGCGATTTTCAGAATCCGAGCGGGCGTGCTGCTCAGACGCTCGTAGAGCTTGAACAACTCTTCTTCGCTGCTGCCCTTGAAATCGTGATGCGAGCAGATGACGCGTTGCCAATCTATAAGGGAGCGTCCCTGCTCTTGAAAATGAAGCGCGAGGTCAAGCTCAAGATCTGCAAGCGCCTTGGTCGCAGTCTCTTCTGAAAAAAAGTTGGTCCAGAAAACAACGCGCGTCAGATTATCAATCTCTCGTCGTCCGCCCTCTCCGGCAGGACGCAGCGTGAAAATGAGCGTCGGCGTTTGAGCTTTCAGGAGGTCCGGCAACTCGCGTTGCAGGCGATCGAGTTCGTTAGCTGACAGACAATCGAGCCGTAGTTCGACGAGGTCGCCGAGTTTTGCGGCGCGTTCAATGGCCGCAGGCAGTTCGCTCGCGCTGCTTGCGCAAACAGGAACACAAATGCGTGTGTTGTTCATCTACGTCAAGGATGATTCGTGTGCGCGCTCTCGCACGTCAGCAGCGGAGAGTTGCTAACGGAAAATCAATCGTCAAACTAAAACGCGAAGCGAGGCGGCGCGGCCTGAATAAAAGAAGATCGCCCGCGTCGCCTCGCTCCGCGTCTATGGTCGTCGTTTGTAGAGCGCTCAAAAACGCTCAAGCTACTGTGTCGTCTCAAATAGTTCGTGCGAGAGATAACGCTCGCCGAAGTCGCAGATAATCGAGACGACGCGCTTGCCCGTACCTAGTTCCTGTGCGACGGTGCGCGCGGCCCATGTGATAGCGCCCGATGAGATGCCGCAGAAGATTCCTTCTTCGCGTGCGAGGCGGCGCGCCATCGCCAGCGCGTCGTTGTAGTCAACCTGAATCACACGGTCAACGACCGACGCATCGTAGTTGCGCGGCACAAAGCCTGCGCCGATGCCCTGTATCTTGTTCGGGCCGGGTTCGCCGCCCGACAGCACAGGCGATGATGCAGGCTCGACGGCGATGACCTGTATCTGCTGGCCCACGCGCTCTTTGAGAATTTGCCCGACTCCGGCAATCGTGCCGCCCGTGCCGACGCCGGACACGAAGGCATCAATGCGCCCGTCCGTGTCCTCCATAATCTCTTCGGCTGTCGTTCGACGGTGCACTTCAGGGTTGGCAGGATTTTCAAACTGGCCCGGCGTCCAACTATTCGGCGTTGCTTCCGTCAAGTCTGCGGCCTTCTTGATAGCGCCCTTCATCCCTTCAGCGCCGGGCGTTAAAACAACTTCCGCGCCGAGCGCCGTCAGCACGCGCCGCCTTTCAACCGTCACGGTCTCCGGCATCGTGACGATTAACCTGTAACCTTTAACGGTCGCGGCGAAAGCCAGCGCGATGCCCGTATTGCCGGAAGTCGGCTCGATGATAACGGTCTCGCCCGGCTTGATGCGGCCCTCGCGCTCCGCTGCTTCAATCATCGCCGAACCGATGCGGTCTTTGACGGAATCCATCGGATTCTGCGATTCGAGCTTGGCAATCATCTCTGCCGAACCGGGCGCGGGAATACGGTTTAAGCGCACGAGCGGCGTGTAGCCGATGAGTTCAAGCATGTCGTTCGCAATCTTTGGTCTCTGGGGCATCTTTAACTCCTACAATTCTTCAGGGAATTTTCTAACTTGACAGTATGAATCGAAATTTTCGCAAACTATACAGTGCCAGCCGGAGAGCGCGCAAGGCAACACACTTACCATCCTCAGAGTTGCTCTTTCAAATTTAAATCAAGCATGCTCCTCGGAGCGACTGACAGGCTCTTTGCGATTTACGGGCTGCGCTCCGGGGCTTAGGTGACGGGTCGTGCCTTCCGTTATGCTCGGCGGCGGCATCAGCATTTCCGAGGTATCGCGCGGCGGAAGATTTTTGAGTTGAGCTTCGCGGGAGATAGCCGGCAGCGGCTCAGCGCTCGTGCCTTGTAAGGCTTTCTCGCGTTTGATGCGTACGAGTTGGCCGATGCCTTCGCCCGCACAAGCGAGCGCCGGAATCAGCAACCAGAACCACCAGACCTGTCCTCCCGGCATATAGCGGGCAACCATCATACTGATGATGAGAAAAGCTATCCCGACGCTTATATTCGAGAAAGCGTCTTCAAGCCTCGCCGCTTTTTTTTCTTTAACTTTATTCTTGCCCTTGCGCCGCTTCCCTGTCTCTTCAACGTCCGTTTCGTCTGCGCGCGCAAGGTCGGCTGCGAATTGCCCTGACAGCATTTGAGGCAGGAGACTGATGTCTGCACCGCAGACGCGGCAATATCTGGCATCGTCTATGTTATGCGCTGCGCATCTGGGACAAAACATTGCGGGCTCGCCTCCTTTCCCTCAAGCGACCCGATGATTCATCGCATCGCTTCCGTCAAACATCAAGCGCCCTTCTGTTTATTTTCAACTGGCGTCTCTAAGCGCCGCGTCGTGCCTTCCGTGACGCTCGGCGGCTGCGGAACTAACTCGCCCGTGTTACGGCTTCGCGGCGGAAGTGCAGACGGACGCGCCGCAGGCATCGCGTGCGCAGTAGTGCCTGCTAGCGGGGCGGCCGGAAGTTCAGACTTTTTCTCCATCCCGAGGCGCATCAGTTCGGCGATTCCGCCACCGAGCATCGTAAAGGCCGGAATGAACAGCCAGAACCACCACATCCCCGCACCCGGCAGATATTTCCGCGCCATCGTCGCGACGACGATGAAAGCGAGCCCCATGAAAATATTCTTGACGCCCTTCTCCACGCTCGGAGCGCTTCTACCCTTTCTCCTGCGCCGCCTTGAGAAAGCATCATCATCAGGCTCTTCGTCGCCGGTCGTCGCAGGCAGATTGCCTGTCAACGCCTGCGAGACGAGGCTGATATTCGAGCCGCAGCCGCGACAGAAACTCGCGTTGTCAAGATTTTCAGTTGCGCATTGTGGGCAATACATTCAAATGTCTCCCGCCTGCAAACAGGCTTCACGGCCCCTTGTTCGCGCGTGGGCCATTCTTCTTACGCATCAACGCTCGCCGCGGTTCGCTGCCTGAGAGCTTCGTAGAGCACTATGCCTGCGGCGACCGAGACGTTGAGCGATTCAATGCGCCCGCGAACCGGGATTCGCACCAGTGCATCGCAACGCTCGCGCACAAGGCGATGCAGCCCAGCGCCCTCGCCGCCCAACACCAGCGCACACGGCAACGTAAAATCCCACGCGGTGTATTCAACTTCGGCATCCATGCTTGTTCCGACTGTCCAGATGTTACGTTCTTTTAACTCCTCTATCAAACGCACGAGGTTGGCCGCGCGTGCCACGCGCACGTGCTCAAGAGCGCCCGCTGCCGTCTTCGCCACGATGTCTGTCAGCCCTGCGGCGCGTCGCTCAGGGATGACGACGCCGTGCGCGCCGACACACTCGACCGTGCGAATCACAGCGCCCAGATTGCGCGGGTCTTCGACACCGTCCAGCACGACGATGAGCGGCGGCTCTTTCGTCCCGACTCGCGCCGCGAGGCTATCCAGCAATTCGTCGGTGTCCGCGTAACGCGCGGCGGCAACAGCGGCCACAACGCCCTGATGATTAACCTCAGGGCCGACCGCTCGTTCAAGCTCTGCGCGCGGAGCACGACGCACAGGAACGTTTAAGCGGTGGGCCAACTCCAACAGTTCGCGCAAACGGAAATGATGTGCGCCCTCGGCAATCGTAATCTGTTCGAGCGGCCGCTGGTTTGCACGCAAGGCTTCCAGCACGGGCGCGACTCCATAGAGACGCATGGGAGCGCTCGTCGCCGGAGCAGCAGCTTCGGTCGGCGGGCGACGCGGGCGCTCATCACGTCGCTGCGTGCCCTTGTACGAAGCTGCGCGCTCGTTGCGTGATGCGTCCGCCGGTTCGCGCCTGCGATGTCCCTCCCCTCGCTTCATAAGCCCTTACTCGCGCGGCCCGACTTCAGGTAATGACGCAGCCGCGAATAGCGTGTGAACTGGATTTCGTTATCCGTGATCGTGACGACCTCTGTGCTGTAGCGACCGGGGCCGCCACGCCGCCAGCCGCGCGATTCCGTCTGCTGCTCAAGCGGCCAGACGGCTGCGAGCGCGCGGCGCAAGCGCGCGTAAGAGTCGTCATACGTGGCCCGACTCGCTCTCACACGCAACTCCTCCAACAGCCGCGCGAAATTCTGTGCGACCAGCAGACTCTTCTTTTCGTTCAGACACGAGAAATCGAAGCTGCCCGCGACGAGACGCCAGCTGCCTACGGACTCCGACGAATAAATATCAAGCACCGCTTCGTCTGCGCTCAACTCGCGCGTCTCCGTGATCTCATTTTCCGCCCTGCGACCACGCCGCTCTTCCACTTCAACCTGCTGCATAATTGTGCGCCCCATTATCAATAACGTTATCTCATCCCATGGCGAGCGTAGAATCTCGTTGCTGCCCGCCGGGTGTGCGACGAGCGCATCCGTAGTCAGTTCCAGCGTTCTCATTCTTTTTGGTGGGTGTGTCTCCAGTGCAAGTTCGTCGTCGGAGACTGTTAACACTTCGAGGCCCAACGCTTTTAAGCTGCGCTCGATGAGTTTGGCTTCCTCAAGGGCGGCGGTGCGCGCTACCGGCAAAGGCTCGCCGCTCTCAATAATCCGCCGCACGTCCTCGTCGCTTAAGCGCAGAAGCGTTGCAGTCTCTTTCAAGCAATCTTCGTCCGGCCTCGCCTTGTCATGCGGAATGTAGATACTGTTAAAGCCCTGCTCCCATCTCTCCAGGGGCCTGAGCGTCGGCTTTCGCAAAGGGGCGCTGTGCTCTGTGACGGGCAGCGCCGATGCGCAGTAGAGGCAGGTTGCGCGCGTCGGCGGGTTGGCGCGCAGGCATGCTTCGCACCTCACCATCTGGTCCGGCGCGAACCCTCGCTGCTCTCTTCGCAGGAGCGCAGCCTCATCTTCACTCAGAAAAAAATCCTCGTCAGGCGGCAAAAGCTTTCTCCTCAAACGCGGATTATACTTGCTACGGCCCGAAAGCACGTAAGAATTATGAGGACGGCCATGCTGCTTGGCCGTTTAATCATTTAGTTTCATAGACTCATTTCTTCATTTGCATAATAAATCAACGATTATATGAATCAATTCTTTCATCCTTCGGCTATAATCGCACGCGTCATCAATCATGCGGTCTTAGTTTGCCGTTTCCTAACGTCCTTGAGAAAGATTATGGCCGAGCCGTTCATCAGGAGAGCACGCCGCGTTTTTTCGTTCCGATTATCTTTCTGCGCGGCGCTGGCTCTGCTGCTCTCAGCCTGCGCGGCAACGCCGCCGCCGAGCGCAACGGGGCCGCGTCCCGAAGGGCCTCCCTATCCTGTCGTCATGGCGGAAAGCGACGAGAGACGACAGACTACGCTGGCTGCATGGGAAAAGCTCGCAGGCGAGCAGGGCATCGAGCGTGTTCCCGCGCCGGAGTTGCAACCCGTGACGGCATCCATACGCAGTCTGCCCTCCCTCACCACTGCTTTGTACCTGCCGAAAATCGGTGACAGCAATTCGTCGCGTTCAAAACAGACGTGGGAAGACGCGACCACAGAAGCCCTGCGCCGTTTCATTGACAGCAACGCACGCCTGTTCGGCGCAGAAGCGCAACAGCTTTCCCTAGTCCTGCTGACAGACGCGGCCGACGGTACGAAGAAAGCCAAATACCAGCAGCGCCCCTTCCGTTATCAACTCCGCAACGGATTCGGAGAACTGGAAATCACCTTTACAGCCGACCGCCGCATCTTGCAGATTACCAGCACGTGCATCCCCGAAATCGAACAACTACAGCGCGCGGGCACAAGCATCCGTCCTCGCTACTCCGCCGACGAGGCCGTGCAACGTATGATGGGCCGCACTTTCACTTACACGGACGCCGCCGGTAATCCGCAAAGCCACACGACGCAACCCGGCGACACCATCATCCTCCGCGAGTTAGTCGTCTATCCAATCCTACAGCCCGGCCCGACGCCCGCGCTTGAGTTTCATCTCGCATGGGAAGTCATGCTCGCACGCCTGCCGGCTCAAGCCGTCTATCTGGATGCAATCACGGATGAGATTATCGCAGTCGCGCCTCGCTAGAACGAGTGGGCGCGGCGGCAATCTCTTTTTATACTTGACCTATCGCACTCGGCGGCGGCATCCTATTGAACAGATATTTAATAATTTAACGGAGTAACATTTTTCGCATGAACTTTGATCCGACGAATAATATCTCGTGGCAGTTCGGTCATCGCGGCAGAGTGGCGGTTTTCATTGACGGCAACAATCTTTTTCACGCAGCGCGTTTTCACAATATAGACATTGATTACAATAAGCTACTGCGCGTGTTGCTTGGCGACGGTCGCCTGCTCAGAGCCTTCTTTTATACGGGCGTGGATGTCGGCGCTGAACGCCAGCAGGGTTTCCTGCTCTGGATGCGCCGCAACGGTTTCCGCGTCGTCCAGAAAGAACTGAAAACTTTTTACGACGGCACACGCAAGGCCAACCTTGATGTCGAGATAGCAGTTGACATGCTCTCTCTGGCCGGTCGCTATGATACGGCCGTGCTCGTCTCCGGCGACGAAGATTTCGTTTATGCCGTCAACGCCGTCGCCTACAAGGGCTGCCGCGTCGAAGTCGCCGGCTTTCGCTCCAACACCGCCCCGAAGCTGATTGACGTGGCCGACTACTTTATAGACCTCGGCGAAATCGCAGACAAAGTGCGCAAGGAGTTTCCGCACACCTCTCATTATCACGAGAGAGATCTGCACGAGGAAGCCGGTTCACCGGCCTTCATGCCGCAGGAAGAAGTGCAGCCCAACGGTCATCGCGACGGCTTCAACCCGCCGGTGGCGCGCGTCATCATCGAATCCAACGTGGAAGAAGAACTGGACGAGTATGAACCCTCGCAGGAGTTCATACGCATCACGGACGACCATTAAAAGCGGGCAGCGGCCTGCCCGACGCGTCGGTTGTCTCTCGACGGCCTCCGACACGCCGGGCCAGTTCGCATCCGGCAGCACGACTATGAAGATTTTCAGCGTTGAAGAAGCAAACGCTTTGCTGCCGACCGTGCGGCATATCCTGAAAAGTATTCAGACCGCGCACGCTCGCCTGCTTTCCTTCAGGGAAGCCGCCAAACATGCCGCCGAAGGAGCAGAATCCGGCGGCGGAGGCATGGAGGGCGGAGGCCGTTATATCGCTATCCTCTTCAAACTCGCCTCCCGCACCAGCGAGCTTGAAGCCCTCGGCATCCAACTCAAAGACTACGAGCGCGGGCTGATAGATTTCCCATCGCTGCGCGACGGACGCGTCGTGCTGCTCTGCTGGCAACTGGGCGAGGGCGACCGCGTCGAATGGTGGCACGACGTTGATACAGGCTTTGCCGGCAGACAACCGCTTTAATAGGGTAAAAGTAAAAAGGTAAAAGGTAAAAGTAGGAGCAAATCAAAGGCAATGGGAAAGCGACGAGAGTAGCTTGTCTGTCTTCCCTTTTGCCTTTTACCTTTTTACTTTTACCTTTCTTTCCTCCCTTATCTTGTATTTAATGAGCGGCCAACTACAGCGGCTTGTATATTTTCTGGTTGACGACTTAAAGTAGCTTCTGATAGTATCCGGCGCGACTCCGCAATGGGCTTGGGTTTAGCAGTTCCGGCCCTCTGCCCCGAACGAATCCTTTTTCACAGGCCACGAGCAGAGCTTTCATGCTTTGTGTGCCTATTGATTTTTGCCTGACGTGGAGGCTCCTTCTTTATGCAGTGTCCCTCATGCCGCGCGGTTTACTCGAACGGCTTAAGTATTTGTCCGAGATGCAAGACCCCGGCCATCCCTCCTTCCGTTGAAACGAAAACTGCTCCGCCAGCGGAAATACTCGCGGAAAATGGAGCGCGCACTGAAGAGACAAACGGCGCAGAGGCAGCATCCGTCAACGCAAGTTCAACGAACGAGGCTGAAGCGGTCGCGCCGGCTGTTTCAACGCTCATAGAATTTCCGGGCGTCTCGCGAAACAGGCCGCAGTGGCGCAAGGAATTGAGCGAGCGTGTGCGTGAGATTCAGGAGCGCCGTTCGCGTGAAGCGGCGCGCGAACGAGTCACGGCAGCGCAAATGGCGGAACAACCCGCGCCCGCCGCCAACGCGCCGCAACTAGGACTTGTTCCACAGCCGGATGCTCCTGCCGTTAATCCGATTGTCGTCGCCGCGCTCAAACGCCTTGAGCGCGCACGCCAATCTACGTCGCCTGTAGCGCGCACACGCGCGACGATGGGCGGCGCAGCGACGGCGACAGCGCGCATTGTCGAAGAGCAGTATCAACCCGAAGAGAATCAGGAGTTGATGCCGGGCGCTCTCTCTTTGTCTGTGCCGCTGGACCAAACGCAGACAGAACAACTCACGGAAGAGATGCCCGTCGAAGCCGCGCCTGAACGCGAACGCACGCTCGTCGTTGTTCCTCCCGTCTTGCCGCCTAAGACGGCCGCAGTTGTAAACAGAGCTGAGCAGCCCGCGAGCGCGGAAGTTTTAGAAGATGAGAGTCAGGACGATTTAGACGAGACTGCGCCGCACGTTACGCCGCTTGAAGAGTCTTTCGATGACCGCGCGCCCATTGTCTCGCGCGTGGTGGGAAGCGTTATTGATTTGCTCGTCGTGGCTTTCGCCTCGTCGCCGTTTGCCGCGATTATAGAGTTGACCAACGGCGATTGGTCCGACGTTCGCGTGGCGTCTTCGATGGGCGGCATTATCGTGACGGTGATGTTTCTCTATCTGACCGCTTCGACGGCGCTCGCTGGCCGCACGTGGGGCATGTCGCTGCTCTCGATTCGCGCCGTTGATGCCAATACGGGTTTGCCGCCGACAACTAAACAGTCAATCGGCCGCGCGCTGCTGTACATGATTTCCCTTGCCTCCTTCGGACTGGGAATCTTGTATGCCCTCTTCGACGCAGAGAGCCGGACGGCCCACGACCATCTTTCGGGCACAGCAGTCGTCCGCGAATAAAGAAAGGTAAAAGGCAAAAGGTAAAAGGCAAAAGTCAGGCGGAAGCGACCTATTATATAATTGGCTTCCCCTCACTTTTACCTTTTACCTTTTTACTTTTGCCTTCATAGAGATGCACGAGCAGCTTATACAGGCGATAGTCGAAGAGATTGCGCCAGCGCTTATAGGGCGCACGATGGGCAAGATTTTCCAACTCTCGCGCATGTCCGTCGCCATTGATTTTCGCACTCACGATAGCCGTTACCTTTTCATCAGCGTAGACCCTTCAGACCCTAGCCTCTACCTGTTTGAGCGTCGCGTCCGCGAACTGGAAAAGCAGTCAATGCCTCTTTCGCAGTTTGGCCTCGTGTTGCGCAAGCAACTCGGCGGCGCAATCCTGCAAAGCATCACGAAGGATGAGGGCGAACGTATTGTGCGTCTCTCTTTCGCGGCGCAGGATGAGATTGGCAACAGCCGCGAGCGCGTGTTGGTCGCACAGCTAACAGGGCGCGCGTCCAACCTCGTCCTGCTCGACGAGCGTGGGTTTATTCTGGACACGCTGCGGCAGCCGCGCGGCGCTGGACAGGAGATTGGCAATAAATATGAGCCGCCGCCCGCGCAACAAACGCGCACGCAAGCTCAGTTGCCCTTCGTGCGCAACTCTTTTCCGTCTCTCTCGGAAGCGGCCGACGATTACTACAGTCGTCTCGCTGAACATCGTGCTTTTGAATCGAGGGCTGCGGCTGCGCGCGCGCGTTTGCGTAAAGAGATAGCGCAGCGCGAGAAGCTGCGCGGGCGGCTTGTGCATGACAGGCTTGCGCACGGCGATGCTGATGAGCACAAACGAACAGGCGATTTGCTGCTGGCTAACCTGACGACCGCCGAGCGACGCGGCAAGGTTGTTGTGCTGACGGACTACTACGCCGAAAATTCGCCGCGCATAGAGATTGAAGTTGACGAACAAATAAGCTTGCAGGAGGAAGCTGCGCGGCGTTTCTCTCGCTACACGAAAGCGCGTCGCGCCGCACGCGAGATTGAAGAGCGCCTGCAAAAGCTCGACGGCGAACTGGCCTCGCTGCACGCGCAGCAAGACAGGCTTGAGGAGATAATCGCCGCGGGCGATGAAGTGGCGCTGGAAAATTTCGAGCAGGAGGCGGAGGGACGAAAGAAAGCGCCCGCTCCGACGACGCGGCGCAAGGAGACGGACGCTGCCGTGCCGGGGGCGCGTCGTTATCGTTCGTCTGATGGCTATGAGATTCTGGTCGGGCGCGCGGCACACGATAACGACCGGCTGACCTTCCGCATCGCACGCCCGCACGACCTCTGGCTGCACGCAGCGGATTATCCAGGCTCGCACGTCATCGTGCGCAATCCATCGCGCAAAGAGATTCCGCAGCGCACAATCTTTGAGGCCGCGCAGTTGGCCGCACATTTCAGTCAGGCACGGCGCGACGCTAAAGTTGACGTGCATTATACGGAGCGCAAGTTTCTCACCAAGCCGAAGGGTGCTGCGCCCGGTCTGGTTCGCATGTCAAGCTTCCGCAACCTCACGGTCGAGCCGCGCGAAGCGGTCGAGCGCATTTAAGCGAACACAAAGCGCAAGCTTCGTTTGCATTTATTGCATTTGCCGCACACTTTCGCCACAGCCTCCCTGTAATTTCCACTCTGCACAGAAATCTTAAGGACAAGCACGAAGGACGCATGAGCACTAATCTCGCGGAAGCTTTCGGACAGGTAGCGGCTAATGTTCTGGAAGGCATCGCCAACGTGGTTGCGGGTGAAGCCTCCAGTTTGCGCGACGGCACGGAGCACAGGGGTGTTGAGTTGCCGCGCGATTTATACGCGCACAGGGAAGCGCAGACAGAGTGGTGGTACTACACAGGCCACATGCAGACCGTCAGTGGACGCAGTTTCGGCTTCGAGTTTGTCTTCTTCAAACGGCGGACTGATCAGGACCGCTTCGGCGTCGTCCCGCTGAGGTTGATTGCCAACCCGCTCTATCTGGCTCACTTCGCCATCACGGATGAAAGCCGTCGTCGTTTCCGTTACGCGCATCGCAAGAGCACCGGCGGCGCGCTTGATTTACAGGCCCGTGCCAGCGAGCAGCATTATTACCTTCGGCTTGGCGATTGGAGCGTGCGGGAGGCACAGGGCGCGCACATCATCCGTGCGACGCTCGACAACGATGTCGTCTTCGAGGCGACGCTCAGGAGCAGGAAGCCTGCGGCCTTGAACGGGCACGAGGGCGTGGGCGTCAGTTTCAAGGATGAAGGGGAAGCTTCTCGTTATTTCTCTTTCACGCGAATGGAGGCCGAGGGCGACATTACGTGGCATGGGCAGACGGAACATTTCAAGGGCGCTGCGTGGATGGACAGGGAGTTTGGTACTTGGCGGACGACAGAGAATCAGAAGGGCTGGGACTGGTTTAGTATTCAACTGGAAACGGGCGCGGAGTTGATGGTCTATCACCTGCGCGACCATCGCGATAAACCGTCGCCTTTTTCGAGCGGGACGTTCGTTGACGGAAGCGGGCGCAGCACGCATTTAGTGCGCGAGGATTTCGAGCTTGAGGCAAACGCCTACTGGCAGAGTCCGCAGACGGGCGCAGTCTATCCTAGCGGCTGGATGGTGCGCGTGCCGCGTTTTGGATTGGAGTTGAAGGTTGAGCCTGTCTTGAAGGAGCAGGAGTTGGACACGCGCGGGACGACGATGATTGTCTACTGGGAAGGCGCTTGCAAAGTCAGCGGGCGGCAGGGCGAGCAGCAGACGGAGGGGCGCGCCTACGTCGAGCTAGTCGGCTACGACCGCTCGCACGAGCAGCCTTCTCTGAGTGCGTTTCTCTTCGGCGGCGCGCTTGATAGGCGCTGGCGCAGCATCTTCGGCTAGATAGTTCTGGCGAAAGATGCTGCCCAACGGAAAAGCTCTGCCGTCAAGGCGAACACAGCATTGATTCATAAGCGAACAGTTGCGCGGCGTGGACTTCTGTAAACACAGAAAGTTAAATGCTGGTATAATGATTGCTGAAGCGAAGAAGTCAGACTCAGGATTCGCGCACGGCACCTGGCCGGAGCGCTTTGTTGTCTTTTAGACACACCACTTGGAAGCAGAGAAGGAGACAGAGAGATGGGAATATTTGATCAGGCGTTTGGCGCGGGCGTCGCCGCCGGAGCGGGACAAGCGCCAGACCCTAACAGCGACCAGCAGTTTAATCAGGCGAAGGATAAGTATCAGAGCGTGCTGCGTGCGATTGAAGAGCATGAGGTGCGCCTTGAGAATCTGCACATGCAGGACGGCAAGTTGTTCATACGCGGCGTCGCACCGTCCGAGGAAGCGAAGAATAAGGTCTGGGATCAGATTAAGTCTGTTGACCAGGACTATTCGGATTTGACGGCTGAGATTAGAGTTGACCCGAACGCGCCGGAGACTGAGGAGTATGAGGTCAAGGCGGGCGACTCGCTGTGGAAGATTGCGCAGAACAAGCTCGGCAACGGCAACGAGTACATGCAGATTTTCTACGCTAACAGGGATAAGTTGCAGACTCCGCAATCGGTCATCCACCCGGGCGACAAATTGAAAGTGCCGAAGAAGAGATAACAGGCTGTCGAGTTTTCGAGCAAGGGGCGGGAAGAAAAGCAAGAAGCGTCGTGTACTGCCACGGGCAGGCGCGTCGCTTCTTGCTTTTTGTTGTCAGGTCGGCTGAGAATGCATTTATGAGTTCAACACAAAAAGCAGAGCGCTCGACCACGCTGTACGCGCGTGCGAGCGAGTTGATTCCGGGTGGCGTGAATTCGCCTGTGCGTGCGTTTCGCGGTGTGGGCGGCACGCCGCGTTTTATAGCGAGCGCGCAGGGCGCGACGATGACGGACGTTGACGGGCGCACGTACATTGACTACGTAGGCTCTTGGGGGCCTATGATCTTGGGCCACGCTGATGAGGAAGTGATGGCGGCGCTTGAGGCTGCGCTCCGTCGTGGGACAAGTTACGGTGCGCCGACCGAGTTGGAAGTCTTGATGGCGGAGGAAATCTGCGCGGCTGTTCCTTCAATCGAGATGGTGCGGATGGTCAACAGCGGGACGGAGGCAACGATGTCCGCGATTCGCCTCGCGCGCGGTGTGACGGGCCGCACGAAGCTCGTCAAATTTGAGGGCTGCTATCACGGTCATGGTGATAGCCTGCTGGTGAAAGCTGGTTCGGGTGTGGCGACCTTAGGCTTGCCGGATAGTCCGGGCGTGCCCGCGCAGCTTGCAGAGAACACCTTGACCGTTCCCTTCAACGACGAGGCGGCGCTGGCAAGCATCTTCGCTGAGCATGAAGACATAGCGGCTGTGATTATAGAGCCGGTGGTAGGCAACATGGGCTGCGTGCCGCCGCGCGAGGGCTACTTGCAGGCCGTGCGCGAGATAACGCGCAAGGGCGGCGCGCTGCTCATCTTCGATGAGGTGATGACGGGTTTTCGCGTCGCACGCGGAGGAGCGCAGGAGCTTTACGGCGTTACGCCGGACATTACGACGCTCGGCAAGATTATCGGCGGCGGCCTGCCCGTCGGCGCATACGGCGCGAGCCGCCACATCATGGAGCACATCGCTCCCGCAGGCCCCATCTATCAGGCGGGCACGCTCTCCGGCAACCCCTTAGCGATGACCGCCGGCCTCACAACCCTACGGCGTCTGCGCGACACATCCATCTACGAACAACTGGACCACGCAGGCGCGCATCTCTGCGCCGGACTCGCCGAAGCTGCGCACGAGGCAGGAATAGAAACGACGACGAATCGCGTCGGCTCCATGTGGACTTCCTTCTTCACAGCCGAGCCTGTCACGGACTGGACGACCGCCAGCCGGAGCAGCCGCGAACGCTACGGCAAATTCTTCCACGCGATGCTCTCCGAAGGCGTCTATCTAGCGCCCTCACAATTCGAGGCGGCCTTCATCAGCACGGCCCACAACATTAACGTGCTCGACAAAACCATCGAAGCAGCGCGCAGGGCTTTCCGCACGCTGTAAACATTTTCAAGCCGCATTCGCACCTGCTACCCCTCAAGCGGCAGGTCAATGATGAAGCGTGTGCCCTTGCCCTGTGCGCTCTCGACGGCAATCGTGCCGCCGTGTTGCTCGATTATCTTCTTCGAGATGGCAAGTCCTAAGCCTGTGCCGCGTTTCTTCGTCGTGAAGAAAGGCTCGAAGATGCGTGCGCGCGTCTCGTCGTCCATGCCTTCGCCTTCGTCCGCGATGATGAGGCGTGCGAGGCGCTGCTGTGCGTTTGTGTTGCCACCGCCATTGCCGAAGTGTGCGCGCGTGCTGCGCGGGAGGCTCGCGCGTTCGGTCGTAATCCTGATGGCGGAGCCTTCGGGGCTGGCGTCCATGGCGTTTGCCAGCAGATTGACGAAGACCTGCCGCAGTTGGTCTTCGTCCCACTCGCCTTGCAGCCCGTCCTGGCTGTAGTGCTTTTCGATGCGCGCACGCTTCTCCCGCAAACGGTCTGAGACGAGTTCGAGGCTGGCATCAATGAGTTCGTGTAAATCAACCTCGATGCGTTCCAGAGGCTTCTGTCTGGAAAACTGCGTCACGTCCACCACCAGCTTGTTGAGGTGATGTATGCCTCGCTCTACGAGGTCAATCGTGTTCTGCGATTCGGTGTCTTTCGCCGTGTCGCGCAGCATAGAGACGCCGAGCCGTATGCTGCCCAGAGGATTCTTAATCTCGTGTGCGACCTGCGCCGTGGCCTGCCCCATCGCGGCCAGCGATTCCGTCTTGCGCACGACCGCCTCCGCCTCGACCGCCTCAGTCACGTCAACCAGCGTCACGATTTGTCCCTGCTCGCCGTCAATCTGAAGCGGCGACGAATAGACATCAAACGTCTTGTTGGCACACGTCGGAGAGTTAATCTCACAGGTCCAGCGCCCGCGATAGGAGGCCGCCGTGACGCGCGAGGCCGTCGCGGCTTCCAGCATCTTCATCGCTTCGTCGGACGCGACGCGCTCGTGAACGCTTGTGCCCACGATTGCCTGCGGGAAGATTTGCAGGAAGGCGGAGTTGGCACTGCGTATGCGGTCGTGCGCGTCAATGGCGGCCACGGCGCTCACCATCCCCTCCAGCATTTGCGTGCTGAACTCGCGCTCGCGCCGCGTCTCCTCCATGCTCCTGCGCACTTCCCTAAACCTACGCTGCACTTCCCTGATTGACCCTGCCGCCACAAGCAAACCTATCACCAGAGCGATAATCCACAGCAGCCGCACCTTCCTTTTCGCCACCTGCTGTAGCTCGTTTGTCTGCCGCGTCACCTCCGCCTGCTCCGGCCCCGTCGCGTCGCGCAGGATTGCGTCAAGGCTCGCATCCACCTGCTTAAACTTATCAAACCCCTGCTGCTGCTTATAAAGGTTGAGGTCGCCTGTCATTTCGAGGTAGGAGACGAGTTCGGTACGGAAGGCAGCGCCGCGCTCCGTGCGGGCCAACGCCAGGCGGTCGAAGCGCTGCACTTTGTCGTCAACTTCTTCGCGCGCGTTGCGCAGGCGCAGCGCGAATGGAGGCTGCAACGTGTTCTCCGGCTCGCCTATGCGCGCACGCGCACGCGCTTCGTTATCGAGCTTCGTGATGGCCGTGCGCAGCTCCAGCAGCGTGTTCACCTTCGTCGCCTGCCTGCTCTGCAAATCGAAGATGCCGACGCTTACATCCTCAAGCTCTCGCGCGCTCAAGTAACCAAGCAGGAAGACCAGCGCCAGCAGCAATGCGAAGCCAATCAGGATGGGCCGCAAACTCGGCGCGAGCTTGCGCAAAGCGACTGCCGCCAGCGGCCCGCTCCCCTTCCTCCCCGCAGACCCGCCGCCACCAGCTTGCCCTTCATCCTCAGGCGCAGTCATGCGCCTGTAAACAACCTCGCCGTCTTCCTTCGCCTGCGGTGTCGTTTTCTCTTCCATAAAACGAAGTGATGAGTGATAAGCGATGAGTAATGAGTGAAAGAGTTTTTTAACTCATCACTCATCACCCATTACTCATTACTCTTATTTCGCATCCATCCAGTTGTCCGCGATACCGAGTTCGACCGTGAGGGGAACGTCCAGTTCGACGGCGTGCTCCATCTCCTGCTTGACAATCTCTGCGGCGCGTTCTGTCTCCGCCTCCGGCGCTTCGATGAGCAGTTCGTCGTGTACCTGCATAATCATGCGCGCCTTCAATCCCTCGCGCTTCAGTGCTTCGTCAACACGCAGCATCGCCAGCTTAACGATGTCGCTCGATGTTCCCTGAATCGGCATGTTGATGGCTTCGCGTTCGGCGCGGTGGCGTATGTTGCCGTTGCGGTCGTTGATGCCGGGGATCGGGCGTATGCGGCCGTAGAGCGAACGGACGTAGCCCATCTCGCGCGCCTTCTCCGGCACTTCCTCCATAAAGCGGCGGACGCCCTTATAGGTATCGTAGTAATCGTCAATGACCTTCTTCGCTTCCTTGCGCGTGATGCCGACACGCTGCGAAAGGCCGAAGGGTTCAATGGCGTAGGCGATGGCGAAGTTGACTATCTTGGAGAAGCGACGCGCCTCCTTCATCTCTTCCTTCGTCTTCGCGCCGAAGACGAGACGCGCCGTGCGCGAGTGTATGTCGTCGTTCTTCTGGAAGGCGTCGAGCATCTCGGGGTCGTGCGTGACGTGCGCCAGCAGCCGCAGTTCAAGCTGCGAATAATCTGCGGAGATGAGCTTGCAGCCTTCGTCTGCGATGAAGGCGCGGCGAATGCGGCGACCAAGCTCCGTGCGAATCGGAATGTTCTGCAAGTTTGGCTCGCTGGATGAGAGGCGGCCCGTCGCCGTCACGGTCTGATTGAGTTGGCCGTGAATACGCCCGTCAGGGCCAATCTGTCCGGGCAAGCTGTCTGTGTAAACCGTCTTCAGCTTATCAAGCTCACGGTATTCGATAATCAATCGCGGCAACTCAAACGTTTGGGCCAACTCTTCGAGCACGGCCTTGCTCGTAGAGACACGGCCTGTCGAAGTCTTACGGCCTGAGCTAATGTTCAACTCTTCGAGCACGTCGCCGACCTGCTTCGGCGAGTTAATCTTAAACTCGCGCCCGGCCACCTCGTAGATTTTCTTCGTCAGCTTTTCCAGTTCCGCGCCCAGATACTTCGACAACTCTCCGAGCACGGACGTGTCAACGCGCAGTCCGGCGCGCTCCATACGATAAAGCAGCGGCGCAAGCGGGAGTTCCATTTCGTTGTAGATGGTTTCGAGTCCCTGTTCGAGCAGGCGGCCGTGCAGGACGTGTGCCGTCTGCGCTGTCAGGTCTGCGGCCTCCGCCGTGCGCCACTGCTTTTCCGTCCAACCTTCGGGCGGCTCTCCCGCGCTCTCCGCATTGACGGCTTCCCGCGCCAAATCCGTCAACTCATACTTACTGCGAATCGGGTCGAGCAAATAAGCTGCCAGCAGCGTGTCGTCCGTCACGCCCTCAGGCTCTATGCCGAGCGCTACGAGCAAACCCGTCGCTCGTTTCAAATCGTGCACGGATTTTGAGAGCAACCCGTTTGCCAACACGTCTCTGAGTGGGCCAATAGCCGCGTCAGCACCGTTCTCAAAATTCTCAAGGTCAACGAAGGCAGACGCGCCAGCAGCCGTCGAGATAGCAAGGCCGCTCGGCTGCTCCGCCTCGCGAACGCTCTGTTGCTGACCCGCTCCCGCAGGCGAGCCGTCGGCCACGGCGAAGCCCCAATGCTCCGCGTCCCAGAGGCCGCGCACGAGCGTTTCAAGTTCGGCGCGCTTGCGTATGATGCGATAGCGGCGCGAGCCGACAGCCGTAGCTTCACCTTCGACGCTTCCGGCGGCGTCGGAAAATTCACGCGTCAACGATTGAAACTCAAGCTCGCGGAAGAGTTGATAGGCGGCGGCACGGTCTGGCGGGCGCGAACGCAGCTTTTCGAGGTCGAGCTTAATGTTGACATCCGTCCTGATGGTCGCAAGGTCCAGCGACTGGCGAATCAAGTCTGCGTTGTTGCGGAGCGACTCACGATAGGTTTTGTGCTTGACCTCTTCCCAACCCTTGAGCGCGTTCTCAATCGAGCCGAATTGCTTGACGAGTTGCACAGCACCCTTCGCGCCGATGCCGGGAGCGCCCGGAATGTTATCCACGGAGTCGCCCATCAAACCGAGCAGGTCAACAATCTGCGTGGGCGGCACGCCAAACTTCGCTTCGACCCATGCTTCGTCACACCACTCAACCGGCGGCACAGGCTCTTTGCGTTTGACGTTCTGCGAATTCTGCCTCATGCAGATAATCCATGGGTCGCGCACAAGCTGGCACATGTCCTTGTCGTTGGAGACGATGACGGCCTGCAAGCCCTGCTCGGCAGCCTGCACGGCGAGCGCGCCTATCACGTCGTCTGCCTCAAAGCTCGGCGCGCTCAGGATGGGAATGTTGTAGGCTTCGCAGACGCGTATGATGTAGGGCAACTGCGAAGAGAGTTCTTCCGGCATCTCCGCGCGATGTGCCTTGTATTCCGAAAACGTATCATGGCGAAACGTCTTCTCGCCGGATTCAAAGACGGCCGCGATGTAGTGTGGCTTCTCGTCTGCGAGCAGCTTGCGCAGCATGTTTGTGAAGACGAAGACGGCCTGCGTGACCTGCCCCTGCGAGTTGGTCAGAGGGTCTGTGCGCCCGCCCATAGGGGCAAAGTAGGCGCGAAAAATATGCGACATCGAGTCAATCAGAAAGACTCGCTCAGTCGGCTCGGCTGGCGTCGAAGATTGTTTCCGTGGCATTTGAACTGATGATAGAGGCGCGCTCATCTGAGTGTCAACAGACTCGTCAGCACACAATGCTTGATAGATGACAGGCAAGCTTGCCTGACCGCGCAGTGTTGCGATTATGCCGCACAACAGTCGTTGCAGCGTCGCTTGCGAGCGACAATCATCAGCCGTCGTTGCATCTATCTTATTCTTGTAGTTAGTGCAACGCCTGTGGCATAAAGCTTGCCGGGTGAGAGCGCGCGGTCGCAGCTAAACGGAAAGGCTTAATCCATTCGATTGATTCATCAAACAACATTGGCCCAAGCGGTCGAGACGAGCGGCATCGGACTGCATACGGCTGTGCCCGTCAATTTGCGCCTCCGGCCTGCGCCGCCCGATACAGGCTACGTCTTTATACGCACAGACCTCGGCGGCTTCGAGATTCCGGCGACGGTCGAGTCGGTCGCGCATTGCAGTTATGCGACGACGCTGATGCGAACGGGCGTGATGCTTTCGACCGTCGAGCATCTGCTCGCGGCCCTGCGCGGCGCGGGCGTGGATAACGTCTTTATCGAAGTTGACAATCTTGAACTTCCGATTATGGACGGCTCGTCCGAAGTCTTTACGGAGATGATTGAGCGCGCAAGGCTCATGGAGCAACCGCTGGCACGGCACGCGCTCAAGGTCAGAGAGCGTGTCTCAATCGAGCAGGGAGCGCGTCGCATCAGCATAGAGCCATCGGACGCCTACCTGATAGACTGCATGATTGATTTCCCGCACCCTTTAATCGGCGTCCAGCGTTTTCATTTCGAGATGACCGCAGAAAGCTTCGGACGCGAGATTGCGGCCGCTCGCACTTTCGGTTTTACGGAAGAGATAGAAGCACTGCGTCGCGCTAATCTGGTGCGCGGCGGCTCGCTCGACAACGCCATCGTGCTCACGCCCGAAGGGATGCTCAACGAGACCAGCCTGCGCTACGCGGACGAGTTTGTACGCCACAAGATTCTGGACATCATAGGCGATCTGGCCCTGCTCGGAATGCCGATCATGGGCCGCGTCAACGCAGAGCGCAGCGGTCATATACTGCACGCTGCGTTGATGTCAAAACTGCTGCGCAACGATGAAGCTTGGGAGATAGCTGACCTCACAGCGAAGCGAAACTCAAAGACCGCGCCGGAAGCTCTGATGGTCGGCAATTGAATTTGAAACGACCGCCCGCGAATTTCAGTCGGCCTTCTCAAACTCGTAAATAATATGCAGTCGCAGCGCGCCCGGAATGATTTCTGGCCGCACTTCTCTAGCCATTAAGCGAAGCGCGCCGCCCGCCGCAGCGATTGGAATCCGCGCAGAGAGTTGTGCAGCTTGCAGGATTTCGACGGGGTTGATGCGCTGGTCTATGGCGTTCTGCACGAGGCCGACGATGACGCCGCTGGCAAGGCCGGGAACGCCGCTCAGCCGCACGTCCTGCACCTGCACCTGCGCGCTCAAGACCTGCCGCTCGCGGTTGAAGCTGAGGCTGATGGTCGTGTCGGCCCAGCCCTGAAAGCGTATGCAGCCGAGAAGCGAGACGCTGTATGAACCTGAGAAAGCGAGCGGCGCGCTGATTCGCCCCTGCTCAAAACGCACAGCGGTTCTGACTCCGCCCATCTCCCTTTCCAGCACGATGACACTCGCGCATTGCGTTGTCCCAAAGACCGCGCGCGGCGCAAACGCGTGAGAAAAGCTGGCGTGATGAAGCATCGCCTGCGTTTCAAGAGCGGACGCATCAGGTGTCTCTTCCTGCCTGTCAAGCTTCGTTAGTGAAAGCGGAAACTGCGGCCCACGCAGACGCGTGAACATCGCTTCGAGGAATGAGTTAAGGAATTGCTCGTTGAGCGTAACAATGGCTTCCGCCGCCGGTGCACTTGAAGCGCCGACCTGCCGCGCGCGGCTCGAACGCTCACCTTGCGCCGAGGCAACGTGAATAAAGCCCTGCGCGAAAAGAATCAGCGCGAGGGTTAAGGTGAAACTCAATTTAGTTCGCATAATTTAGGTCTAACCATCCAGCAAGTAGCAGGAATGGGTTTTAATAGCCATCCAGATTTTTCGGTCGCGTGCTAATCCTAACTCAGCGACGGCCTGACGTGTAACGCTCGCAGCCCACGACACGCCGCTCTCAATGCGCACGAGGCATTGAGCGCCCCTCTCTTCAATCATTGTTATCCGTCCGCTCAACATATTGCGCGCCGATGTCGAGCGCAGTTCATCGGTCGCAAGCAGTATGTCTCCGGCGCGAATCGCGACCCTCACGTTCTGCCCTTCAGTCTCTTTGCCCAGCGGAATCTCCAACTCGCAAGAGCCGCTGTTATCTGCGACGAGGACAGTCATCGTCCCGGCCGGTATGTTTCTGTGTTGGACGACGCCTTCGAAAATATTTTCCACGCCCGTCAAACGCGCCACACTTGCCGCGACAGGCCCGCCGAAGATTTCAACGGGTTCGCCCGCCGCGACGATGCGCCCGCGCTCGTATGCGATGAGATAATCGCCGAGCATGATGGCTTCGTCGCGATTGTGTGTGACGTAAATGACGGGCACTCGCAGCTCCCTATTTATCATCTTCAGGTCGGTGATGATATTTCGCCTTGTTGTTTCGTCTATGGCTGAGAGCGGTTCGTCCAGAAGCAGCAAGCGCGGGCTGCTCGCGAGAGCGCGTGCAAGGGCGACGCGTTGAGCTTCGCCGCCTGAGATGTCGGAAGGGCGACGCTCGGCCGTGTGCGAGATGTGCAGCCGTCGCATCAATTCGAGCGCACGCTCGCGGCGCTCCTGTCGCGAGCGCGCGCTCACGGCAAACTCCACGTTGGCTATCGCAGACATGTGCGGAAAGAGCGCGAGATTTTGAAAGACGAGTCCGACGCCGCGCTCGCGTATGGGCTTATTGATTCGCTGTTCGGAATCAAAGAGCGTGTGGCCGTTGATACTGATGCGGCCGGAATCTGGTTGAACAATTCCGGCGATTGATTTGATCGTCGTCGTTTTGCCAGAGCCGGATGCGCCGAAGAGGATACTGATTCCCGCAGGGGCTTCAAACTCCACGTCAAGTTTGAATTTAGTTCGCGCGTCGTGTGAAGACGCGTCTTCGTCGCGTTCGCTGATGGCAGTTTTGCCGCCGAAGTCTTTTCTGATTCTGACCGAAATCATCGCTCGGATTCGCGCGCTCTTTCATTGAATGGGCTTGCGCCCTGTGAGCTTGTTTGTAGCGTAGAGCAACGTGAGAACAATGGCCGAAAGTATGAGCACGAGCGAGAGCGCGTCCGCATCGCGGCCCGCCTGATTGGCGTCGTAGATGGCGATGGCGGCGGTTTGCGTGCGGCCTGGAATGTTGCCCGCGACCATCAAGGTTGCGCCGAAGTCTCCGAGCGAGCGCGCAAACGCCAGCATCGCTGATGCGATGATGCCTCTCGACGCCAGCGGCAGAGTTATCCGCCAGAAGATTTGCCATTCACTCTTGCCGAAGGTTCGTGCTGCGTCTTCCAGTTGTTCGTTGACGGTCGCGATGGCTGCGCGTGAGGTCTTCACAACGAGAGGGAGCGCGCCGAGCGCCGCCGCAATCACAGCCCCCTGCCACGTGAAGACAAGCTGCAATCCTGTGACGGACTCGATAGCGCGCCCGACGGGGCTCTGCTGGCTCAGCAACATCAACAGGTAATAGCCGAGCACGGTTGGCGGCAACACAAGCGGCAGCGTCACCAGCGCGTCAAGCACTTCACGTCCGATGAAACGACGCCGCGCCAACAACCACGCCAGCGCGACGCCGATGATGAGCGCCAGCACGGTCGCTATCAAAGCCACCCTGAACGAGAGCAGCAGCGGAAACCAGTCTATATTCTTCATCGGTCTTGAGCATAGCACACCTTAATGCTTCGCTTGCGGAGTATGTGGCTTTTAGTTTTCCGTCGCTCGCAGGGCGGCTTTATATGCCGCCGCTCTTAGTTATTGCGTCATCAATCCACCCGTGCTACATTCCCTCGTCCTTTCGCCTCGTATTCGATAGCACAGCCGAAATCCGAAATGGTTAAGTGATGGAATCAACCGAGAGTCGTCAAGGCTTTGAGCCTCAGCCTGCTGATTCCGCCGGGCGCGGGCGTGAATTATTCGACGAGCAGGCGGCAAGCTTTGAAGAGCGTGCTGGCCTGCCCGCGAGCGTTTGCCCTTTGATTGCACGCCGCGTCGTTGAGATTGGAGAGGTCAGTCCCGGCGAGTTGGTTGTCGAAATAGGGCCGGGCACTGGGCAGATCGGTCAATGGTTCAAACAGCCCACGCGCTACGCCGGCCTTGATTTATCGGCAGGAATGCTCCGCGAATTCAAAGAGCACTTGCAGGACCAGAACGGCGACAAACTTGTGATACGGGCTGACGCTAATGCAAGGTGGCCGCTGGCAGGAAAGGTCGCGCGCGTTGTGTTTAGCTCGCGGGCCGTGCACCTGCTTAGCGAGGAGCACGTCGTCTCGGAAGTTTTACGCGTGGCCGCGCCCGCTCGTGCGACGCTCATCATCGGGCGCGTGGAGCGAGCACACGAAAGCATCAGAGCGCGCATGTCGCGCGAGATGAACGAGCGGCTGCGCCAGCACGGGTTTGAAGGACGCAGGGGCGAACAACGAAAACGCAGGCTCTTTGAGTTGTTCCGTATACGCGGCGCGGAGATTCTAGAACCTCTGGTGGTAGCGAGATGGAGCGTTTCGAGCAGCCCGCGTCAATCTCTGGATTCATGGCGCAGCCATGCGCGCCTGGGCGGTCTTTCAGTTCCGGCGGCGACGCGCGATGAGATCTTGCAGGAGCTTGAAGAGTGGGCCGTTGAAACGTTTAGCGGATTAGACAAGCAGTTTGAATCCGAGGAGACTTACGTTCTCAGTTCTCTGCGCGTCGTGCCTGCTCATTGAACGTTCGAGCAACAGAACCAACGATAGAATCAAGCATGACTCTCAACGAGAGCGAGCGAAAAATAGATGCAGGATGAGCTTCTGACAGAACTCGGCAAATCATTGCTGGTCGGTTCTCTTGACGATGAAGAGTTGATGGCGCGCACGGGCGAGCCTGCGCCCGTGCAGATATTGCCGGAAGCCAATGTGATTAAGATTGGCGGGCAGAGCTTTATTGACCGCGGGCGCGCGGCAGTCTTTCCGTTAATCGAAGAGGTGGTCGAAAACTTAGGCCGTCATCAGATGATTATCGGCACGGGAGCGGGAACGCGTGCGCGGCACAGCTACAGCGTCGGGCTTGATTTGGGTCTGCCAGTCGGCGTGTTGAGCGTGCTCGGCACGTTTGTCAGTATGCAGAATGCGCGGATGCTCAATCACCTGCTGGCGCGTTACGGGATTCCGTTTATCGAACCCGCGCAGTTTCCGCAGCTTCCGCATTACCTTGCGGAGCGCGGCGCTGTCGTCTTCTTTGGCATGCCGCCTTACATCTACTGGCATCGCAATCCGGCTGTCGGCCGCATACCTCCGCACCGCACAGACGCCGGAAGCTATCTCGTCAGCGAAGTCTTCGGCGCGAGGTCCATGATTTTCGTGAAGGATGAGAAGGGACTCTACACGGCGGACCCGAAGAAAGACCGCAACGCGAAATTTATCCCGGAGATAACAGTCGCTGAACTGGAACAGCTAGACTTGCAGGACGTGGTTGTCGAACGCAGCGTTCTTGAACTAATGAAGCACGCTATCTCGCGGCGCTCGATTCAGATCATCAACGGCCTTGAGCGTGGCAACCTGACCAAGGCTCTCGACGGAGAACACGTCGGCACTATCATCACTTCCGATTAAGCTGCAAAATCAACAGAGAGAATTGCTGAAAAATTTTTCGGGCGAGAGAATGGCCTGATGAGGGAGAGTTAATTGTCTGACGCGAACAAACAGGATGGCCGTCATCATCTCGAATCAATGTTGATGCGGGAGAGCCTTGTGGACAAAGACCTGCAAAGGTCAACGGAGACGCCCGTCTATCGAATGCTGCCGGAAGGCTACGTGGTCAAGATTGGCGGGCGTTCGATTCTTGATGCGGGGCGCGAAGTCGTCTATCCCGTTGTCGAAGCGCTGGCCCGCGCACTGGAGACGAAAAAGTTAATCATCGGCACGGGCGGAGGCGTCAGAAGCCGCCACGTCTTCTCCATCGGCATAGACTTAGGACTTCCCGTCGGCGTGTTGGCCCAACTGGCGGCCGCCGACGCTCTCGCCAACGCGCACATCCTCGGCACACTGCTCGCGCCTTACGGCGTCGTCGCCATCCCGCCGGAAATCATGGGCCACCTGCTGCCGCTCTTCGTCAAGAGCGTGCCCGGCATCATCTTCAACGGCGTGCCGCCCTATTCTCTGTGGGAGCATCCGCCCGCGACGGGACGCATCCCGCCGCATCGCACAGACGCGGGTTCGTTTCTGCTGGCAGAGTGTTTCGGCTGCCGCTCGCTCGTTCTCGTCAAGGACGTTGACGGCCTCTACGAACGCGACCCGAAGATTGATTCAACGGCGGGCTTTATACCTGAAATCAGCAGTTCGGAATTGAGGAAACGCGCGTTGGCGACGCTTCCCTTCGAGCGTGTGCTGCTCGATCTGCTGGACACTGCGCGACTGCTCCGCTCGTTTCAAATCGTCAACGGACTACACCCGGAGCGCATCGAAGCTGCGCTCGAAGGCGAGCACGTCGGCACGATTGTTCGCGCCGGTTAGCAGCCACGCTCTTACAGTTCGTCAACGTCTGATTCCATCCTTATACGACCACGCGCGGATAGAGCCGCGCGCCGATGACGACGAGTATTGAGGTCACGGCCAGCGGGACGCAGAAATCCATCCCCAAACCAAAAGCGCTCGCCCCATCTTTCAGCATCAACGCACGCAGCGCATCCACCGTGTAGCTGAGCGGGTTGACGCGCGAAATCACACGCAGCCAGCCGGGCATAAGCTGCACGGGATAGAGTGCATTGCTCGCGAAAAACAGCGGCAGCATCAACAACTGCCCGATGCCCATAAAACGCTCGCGCGTCTTGACGAGGCTCGCCACGATGAGAGAGAAGCTCGAAAACAGCGCGGCGTTAATCACGACGATTGTCAGCACACCGAGAAGCGCCAGCGGATGCCAGTTGATTCTCACGCCGAGCACGAGCGCCAGCGCGTAAATAATAAGCGCCTGTGAAAGAGAGCGAATGCCGGCCGACAACGCCTTGCCTAAGACGAGCGCAGCGCGCGGCGTAGGGCTGACCAGAAGCTTGTTTATGATTCCGAGGTCGCGCTCCCAGATAAGCGAGATGCCGTAAAAGATAGCAACGAAGAGTCCGCTCTGGGCCAGTATGCCGGGAGTTATGAAGTCCAGATAGGGGAGGCCGCCGGTCGGAATCTCTCGCACGCGATTCAGGACTTGACCGAACAACAGAAGCCAGAGCGCGGGCTGGACGGCGCGCAGAATCAACTCCGTAAAATCATGGCGCAGCTTGCGCGCCTCCATCTCCGCGATGACGAGAGTTTTGCTGGCGAAGCGTGTGGCGGCCGTGAATGGATTCAGCGTTGGTGTGAAGACCGCAGCATCAGCCATAGCGGCGCGCCCGTCGTCTTCCTCTTGAAGTCTCAACGTAGCTTCCTCCCGATTCAAGCGTATCGCCAGCGTAGTGTATGAACACGTCGCCGAGCGTCGCTCCTTCAACGCCGATGGATTCTTTCAGACGTTGCGGAGTATCAATGACGACTATCCTGCCCCTGTGCATGATGGCGACGCGGCTACAGAGGCTCTCCGCCTCTTCCATCGAATGAGTGGTGAGGAAAACGCTCGTCATGTTGTCCGCGCGTAGCTGCTCTATGTGTTCCCAGACTCCTTTGCGCGCGAGAGGGTCGAGGCCGACGGTCGGCTCGTCAAGAAACAGAAGCGGAGGATGATGCAGCGTTGACTGCGCTATCTCAAGGCGACGAATCATGCCGCCCGAAAATTGACGCACGAGTTTGCCGGCCGCATCCGTCAAGCCCATGAAGGCCAGCGCTTGCTGGATGCGCTGCTTCCGTTCTGCCGTGGGAACATCATAGAGCTTGGCGAAGATTAAAAGGTTTTCGTAAGCGGTCAGAGAGCCGTCAACAGAGAGCGCCTGCGGCACGTAGCCTATGCGGCGACGCACGTTTGCGCCGTCGCGTGTGATGTCGCAGCCGACGACGCGCGCCGTGCCTGACGTGGGCGGCAAAAGCGTCGTGAGCATCTTGATGGCGGTCGTCTTCCCAGCCCCGTTTGGGCCAAGCAGTCCGAAAACTTCCCCGCGCTCGACCTTTATACTCAAAGCATCAACGGCCGAGAGCTTTCCAAACTTCCGTGTGAGCGCCTGAGTTTCCAGAACCGTCATCCTGAGCCTTCTCTCTCACAATCCGCTGCGAACGATGTCGTGCAGCCTGATGAGGCCGACGCAGACGCGCTCTTTGTCCACGACCGGCAGGACGGAAATCTGCGAAGGGCGGTCTTCCATCAACCTGAGCGCATCGTAGGCGAGCAGGTCGGGCGTAGCGATGACAGGGTTGCGCGTCATAATGGAATCGCTATGCAGGTTTTCCAGATCCGAATGGTTGATTTTTTGCAGCGCGCGGCGCAGGTCGCCGTCCGTGATAATCCCAACGAGATGATTCGCGTCGTCAACAACATTAACTGCGCCAAGCCCGCCACGGCTGATGCTCGCTATGACTTCGAGCCACGGAGCGTCGGCCGCAATCATCGGATTTTCCGAGCCGCTGTGCATCAGGTCGGCCACGCGCAGCGTCAGTCGTTTTCCGATGCGGCCCGCAGGATGATTCAAAGCGAAATCGTCGGGCGTTAAGCCTTTGACGCTCATCAGCGTCATCGCGAGCGCATCGCCGATGGCGAGAGCGACGGTCGTGCTGGTTGTCGGCGCGAGGTTGAGCGGGCAGGCTTCCTGGTCAACGGAAGCGTCAAGCACGACGAGGGCGCTGCGTGCCAGCGTCGAGCGCAGATTCCCGACCAGCGCGATGATCGGCACTTGACGATTTTTCAGGTAAGGCAGCATCGTCACAACCTCGTCCGTCTCACCGCTATTGCTGAGAGCGACGACGATGTCTTCCGCGTTGACGATGCCGAGGCCGCCGTGTAAAGCATCTGAAGGATGTAGGTAGACGGCGGCAGTGCCGGTGCTGGTCAGTGTCGCAGCAATCTTTTCCGCGATGTTGCCGGACTTCCCGACGCCGACCAGCACAATCTTGCCGCGACATGCTGCGAGAAGCTCTATGGCGCGCTCGACCTCTTCGCTACGCAGCCTGTTGGTGGTCGCCTCAATGGCTGCCGCCTCCATCCGCAGCAGTTCAACGACCTGCGAGAAATGTTGCTTGTCCGACATTGGTCCAGTCAATTCCAGACTCTTCACTGAAAGCCTTAGAGCCTTTCAGTGAAGAAGCGTCCTTTCATGTGCGTCTCGAATCTCAGACAGACTTTGCTTCAAAGGCGCGAAGGTGGAGCATACGACGAAGCGCGCAAGCTCGACAAGACGCGCTGACGAAGGTTGAACGCCGTCTGCGACGAATGATGAAGAGAAAGCTGCTGCTCATTATTACGGGTTTCAGGCTTGAGCCGTCATCGTTTCGCAGTCATCTCTCTCGCGGCTGATAGCGTGCGGCAGGAATTACGGTTTTCGACACACAAAATTTAGAGATGAGCCAGCCGGTGTCGTTTATAATGCGCCGATTCGGTTCGTGAAATAACATTGCTCGTCTGCCGCCAGCTAAAACCAAACGGCCCGACAATTCCGTATTGTGTCAGCAAAGGCATCGTCAATTTCGCAATTGCTTTTACAGTCTTGCCCTATCTTTCTCGTAAAAGCGATTGATTCGTCGCAAATTTGTGCGGCATTATGTCGCGCCGGCTGCGAACGACTCTCCAACAGAGAGCGTCTGCCGGTCGCAAGCTTTACTGTAAAAATTCCACCCCGCCCGGCCATCGAGGGCGAATTAATTCAAGGAGAAACTATGAAGTTTTTTGGAAACTACCGTCTATCTTCCGATTCGTTAAAGGGCTTCCGGGCCAGCGTCGCTCGCCTGCACGGAAGCGCGACGCGCAGGCGTGTGAGCTACGTCCTGATTCTGGCATTATTCGTAACGACACTGGTCCAGATGCCGCAGACGGCGCAGGCCGTCATCATTCAATCCCCTTCAACCGAAACCATCATCGGCCTGACCACAGCCAATCAGCTTGTCACGTTCAACAGCAACGCGCCCGACTGGATTCTCTCAAGCGTGCCCATCACGGGCCTCGCCTTCGGCGAAGTCGTCCTCGGCATTGACTTCCGCCCGGCCAATAATCAACTCTACGGCTTCACCAGCTATAATCGCCTCGTCACGCTCAACCCTGCGACCGGCGCAGCAACGCTCGTTGCCTCCGTTAGCCAACCGCTGGGCGGCAACGAGTACGGCGTTGATTTTAACCCTGTCGCCGACCGCCTGCGTATCGTCAACGACAACGACCAGAACGCATCAGTCAATCCGGCCGACGGCGTTGCCACACTGCAAACTCCGCTCAATCCCGGCAACCCAAACGTGACGGGCGTCGCCTATACAAACAACTTCGCCGGCGCAACAACGACCACCCTCTACGACATTGATTCAAACACCGACACGCTCTACATACAGAATCCGCCCGCTTCGGGTACGCTCACGCCCGTCGGCCCGCTCGGCGTGGACACGAGTTCATTCGTCGGCTTCGACATCTCCGGCGCGTCCGGCGTCGCCTACGCTTCGCTCTCTTCGGCCTTCAACGCTTCGAGCCTCTACGCGATTAACCTCGCGACCGGGCAGGCACAGTTCTTAGGTCAAATCGGCAGCGGCCCGACAGCGCTCCGCGACATTACGATCAGCCCCGTTCAACCGCAGACCATCTTCGGCGTGACGACAGCCAACCGGCTCATCACCTTCAACTCCGCGCGGCCCGACATCCTCCTGAGCGACCAGCCCATCACCGGCCTCGCCAACGGTGAGGTAGTGCTCGGCATTGATTTTCGCCCGCTGACTAATCAGCTCTACGGCTTCACCAGCTACAATCGCATCATCACGCTTTCGACGACCGGCGTAGCCACCGTCGTCGGCTCGCCGAACCCGCTAGGCGGCAACGAGTACGGCTTCGACTTCAACCCCGTACCAGACCGTATTCGCATCGTCAACGACAACGACCAGAACGTGCGTATCAACCCGGACACGGGCGCAACCGCAGCGACCGACCCGAATCTGTCTTACGCTCCCGGCGACCCGAACTTCGGACAGAACCCGAACATCGGCGGCGAAGCCTACACCAACAGCGTTGCAGGCGCGACCGCCACGACGCTCTACGGCATTGATTTTAATCTGGACATACTGGTCACGCAGGGCGGCCCGAACAGCAATCCCAGCCCGAACAATGGTCAACTGTTCACCGTCGGCCCGCTCGGCGTCAATACAAGCAGCCTCGTCGGCTTCGACATTTCAGGCCAGACAGGCATCGCCTACGCCTCGCTTTCCGACGCCGTCAATACTTCGAGTCTTTACGCGATTAATCTGGCGACCGGCGCAGCCTCGCTCGTCGGACAGATTGGCAGAAACCCGCAGCTACTTCGCGGCATCGCCATCAGCACGCTTCCGCCGCAGCTCATCTTCGGCGTCACGTCCGGCAACAACCTCGTCCTGTTCAACTCGCTCAGCCCCGGACTGCTCTTGTCGTCGAAGCCGATTACCGGCCTCGCCAACGGCGAAAATGTTCTAGGCATTGATTTCCGTCCGGCCACCGGCCAGCTTTACGGCTACACCTCCTACAATCGTCTGATTAGGATTGACACGGCTACCGGCGCTGCGACCATTCTTGGAACGCCCGCCAACCTCGTCGGCAACTCCTACGGCTTCGACTTCAACCCAGTGCCCGACCGCATTCGCGTCGTCAATGACAACGAGCAGAACATCAGGGTCAATCCGAACGATGGCACGCTCACGGCCACCGACAGCCCGCTCGCTTATCAGGCGATGGACCCGCTCTTTGGGACAAACCCGAACATCGTCGGCGCGGCCTACACCAACAGCTTCGCGGGCGCGACTACCACGACGCTCTACTATCTCGATTCGCGGTTCAACTCGCTGGCCACGTCCCCGAATCCCAACAGCGGCATTATGCAGACGGTCGCCTTCTTCGACTTCGGCTTTGGAGACCTTGCCGGTTTCGACATCTCGTCCTCGACCAATGCCGCCTACGCCGCGCTTCAGCCCGAAGGCGGCGGCCCGAGTTCTCTCTTTGCCATTGACCTGACACCGGGTCTGCCGAACAGGCCCAACCGCGGCGTGCTCATCGGAGCCATCGGCGGCACGGAAACCATCATCGGTATCGCCATCGCTCCGTCGGGCACAGTCCAGTTCAACAGTGCAGGCGCTACTGTGACAGAGGGCACAGACTTCACCGTGACCGCTACGGTCACACGTACCGGCGACACATCCGGCACGGCCACCGTAGACTACACCACACAAAACGGCACGGCCGCCGCCGGTCTTAACAATGACTACGTTGCGACTTCCGGCACGCTCACCTTCAATCCGGGCGAAACGTCGAAGGACATTGTTGTGCAGATTGTGAACAACGCTACCCCTGAGCCGACAGAGACTTTCAGCATCGTGCTCAGCAGCCCGACGGGTGGCTTCACAATCGGCTCGCCAAGCACGTTTGTGGTCACAATTCTTGACAACGATTAGCTTCTAGCCAAACGCGAAGCTAATAGTTATTAATCACAAAGGGACTGAAGGCGGACAGTTAATCTACGCCTTCAGTCCCTTTCTTTTCTTTCCGCCCGGAAGTTGTTTAGATTCTCCTCAGTTTCCGTATGGACAATGCCCGTCGGCTTCGACTATATTGCCTACTCTTTCATCTCAATCTTGTGGAGACGGTAAACCGTTATGGGCCTCTTCAATTTTCTGCCGAGGGAAGAGCAGTATTTTTCTTTCTTCGCGCAGATGACCTCCTACATCTACGACGCCTCAAGCGCGCTGGTCGAAATGCTGGGCGACAAGAAGGGCGACTACACCACCTACGTCACCCGCATCAAAGAGATTGAGCACGAATGCGACGAACTGACTCACACCGTCTCGACGCGACTCAATAAATCCTTCATCACGCCCTTCGACCGTGAAGACATCTACCTGCTGTCGGGCGCGCTCGACGACATCGTTGATCTGATTGACGACGCGGCGCGCACGATGGTGATGTACAATATTCACGAGAGCACGGCCCACGCGACACACTTTGCGGATGTCATTCAACGCATGGCCGTCGAGTTGCACGAGGTCGTCAAAACACTTGAGCGGCCGAGCGGCATCACGCCGCGCCTCGTTGAGTTGCACCGTCTGGAAAACGAAGGCGACGATACATACCACAAAGCCGTCGCAGAGCTTTTCCACAACACGACGGACCCCTTGACCGTCATCAAGTGGAAAGATGTTTACGAAAAACTCGAAGCCGCCATTGACCGTTGTGAGAATGTCGCCAACATCATCGAAAGCGTAATCATCAAACACACATGAAAGACAGCGTTCAGTTTTCAGTCTCAAGTTTTTAGCAGTTGGTCTAACTGGAAACTGGAAGCTGTAAACTGCAAACTGTTATGACTACCACGCTGGCCTTCGTCATCGCGATCATCGTCGTCGCCCTCGTCTTCGATTACATCAACGGTTTTCACGATGCGGCCAACTCGATTGCGACCGTCGTTTCGACGCGCGTCTTGTCGCCGGGCATAGCGGTCATCTGGGCGGCCTTCTTCAATTTCATAGCCTTCGCCATCCTCGGCACGCGCGTCGCCAAGACCATCGGCGGCGATATGGTCAACATCAACTTAGTGCAGCCGGACCTGCGTCTCTACGTTCTGCTGGCCGCCTTGCTCGGCGCGATTATCTGGAACCTGCTCACTTGGTACTTGGGCCTGCCGACTTCCAGTTCGCACGCTCTTGTCGGAGGCTATGCGGGCGCGGCGATTGCCGCCTACAGGGGCTTCAGCGGCCTGCTCAAACCCGAAGGCTGGATTAAGACCATCACCTTCATCATCGCTTCGCCGCTGATAGGCATGACGCTCGGCTTCCTGATGATGGTTGCGGTCTACTGGATTTTCCGTCGCTGGTCGCCAAGCCGCGTGGACAAGACGTTCCGGCGCGGCCAGTTGGTTTCCGCCGCCGCCTATTCGCTCGGCCACGGCGGCAACGATGCACAGAAGACGATGGGCATTATCACCATCGTGCTCGTCTCCAGCGGCATGCTCGCCGCAGGGCCGGACGGCAAGCTCCCGGAAATTCCTCTCTGGGTCGTACTGACGGCGCACGCGGCCATCGGCCTCGGCACACTTTCGGGCGGCTGGCGCATCGTTCACACGATGGGTTCAAAAATCACTAAGCTCAGGCCCGTCGGCGGCTTCTGTGCGGAGACGGGCGGCGCGCTCACGCTCTTCGGAGCAACACTCGCAGGCATTCCTGTTTCAACCACGCACACCATCACGGGAGCTATCGTCGGTGTCGGAGCAACGCGCAGGCTCTCGGCCGTCAAGTGGGGCGTCGCAGGGCGTATCGTCTGGGCGTGGGTGCTGACAATTCCCGTCGCCGCATCAATCGCAGCCATCTCCTACTTCATCATCGAGATGCTTCACAACCTCGCAACCTGAACACTTCAAACTCCGTTCTTATATGAATGTGCCTATCGCCGTACACCAAAGTTGTAACGAACACTTGACCTCGTTGACAAGAAATCCCTCGTCGTTCCCTGTAGTATTCAGTTTTCTTTCACCCAACAAAAGGAGATTAAAGACGATGGCAGACGAAAAAAATCAGGGTGGCTTTCCGCAGAATCAATCAAAGGGCGACGACGCATACTCGACCACGGGCGACGGGCATCCGCCGCGTCCCGGCGAGAAGGGCACACAGGAAGATGTCGCCGGACAGGGCTTAGGACAGGGCGGCACTTCAGAAGGCAGCAGCGGCGGCAAGGGCGGCTCGTCGCAAGTCTAAACGGTCGGCTGAAACGAGAAGGCCAGCACAAGTATTCATTAATTGATGGGCGCGAGTCGTTCTTTTGATAGACCGGCTCGCGCCTCTTCTTGTATCTTCCCATGCATAATGAAAGCTCCCGTTTCAGGCAACGCGCCGCTTCCCGTCCCTCAACCCGGAACTCGTATAGACGACTTCACCATCGCTTATCTCATCTCACACGGAATGAACGCAGACCTCTACGCCGTCTGGCATCACAAGCTGCGCACGCCGCTCGTCTGCAAACGGTTGCGCCCTGCGGATGAGCACGATGCAAAGTGGCGCGCACTGCTGCGAGCGGAGGCTTCGGCGCTCGCGTCGCTCAATCATCCCGGCATCGTTCGTCTTATCTCACAGCGCATGGAAGCGCGACTGCCTTACCTGTTGTTTGAACACGTAGGACAGGAAACGCTGAAAGACGTTCTCCTGAGGCAGGGCGGACTGAAGATAGACCACGCCGTCCGCATCGTTCAACACGTCGGCTGCGCGCTCGCCTACGTGCACCTTCAAGGCTTCATCCACCGCGACCTCAAGCCTTCAAACATCATCCTGCGCGAAGGGCGTCCAGTTCTTCTGGACTTCGGCATCGTCTGGAAATGGCGCAGAGCGCGGCGGCCGCCTGACCGCTCCGGCACGCCGCAGTATTTAGCGCCGGAGCAGATTATGCGCGAACAGTTGTCGCCCGCCACGGATGTTTACGGTTTAGGGTTGCTCCTCTTTGAACTCATCACAGGCAAAAGACCCTTCCGCAACGGCGAAGACCGCCACGACCGCCAGCTTCCGCTTGAGAGGCGCTACCCCCAACTCGTCGAAGCGCCGCTCACGCTGCGAAAAGGCGGACGAACCGCTCCGCGCCGCATGGAGGAGATTATCAAGCGCTGCCTGTCGCGCGATCCGCACACGAGATACCAGAGTGTCCCTGAGCTACTGACGGCGCTCGATTCCTTTACGCGCCTCAAAATCTGGCCGCAGAAGATGACGGCCACGCGCGCAGACTTCTCTCCATTCGAGTAGTGCAATTAAAACGGGAACTACGCTGGCAGTTAATCTTGATGGAAGAAGAGCGACTATCAATCAACAGTCGCTTGCTTGTTTACGCTTGACGATTGGCTTCGACTGTTCTCTCCGGCGTGATGGTCTTCGTAAGCGTAGGCTGGCCCGCAGACCAGAAGAATCGTCATCGGCGTTTGTCCTGTATTCTCAAGCGTGTGCGCAGCGCCGCGCGGGATAAAGATGGCGTCTCCGGCGACGACCTCTCTCGTTTCGCTTCCGACAGTCATCAGCCCCGCGCCTTGCAGTATGTAATAGACTTCTTCGGTTTCCAGATGATAATGGCGGCCGACGCTCTTTCCCGCCGGCAACACTTCCTCAGCGAGGCTGCATCGCTCTATGTTTGAAGTGGTGCGGTCAACCAGCGGGCGAATCTCCGAGCCGTGCGGCGTGTTAATGACAGCGGCCGTTTGACGGTTAACGATAATCATTCGATGTCTTATGAGCGCGCACTTCCGACTAACAGCTTGCGCCCTCCCTTTCTAAGCTATCATCCCGAATCAACCGCAGACAGGAAGTTAACGGTTTTCGTTGTTAGAGAATTTCCACTCCTCTGCGAGTGATTTATGCAGGCGACAAAAGGCCATGTCAAGCGCTTCGCTTGAGAGTGGCAGGCTTGCAGCGAGCTATGCTATCTTTCTTAACGCGTTAAGTCAGGTGCGCCCGCGTAGCTCAGTGGATTAGAGCGTTCGCCTCCGGAGCGAAAGGCCGCAGGTTCGACCCCTGCCGCGGGTATTTCAGTTTCCTCTCTTTTCGTCAACCCTTTCCGGCAGCTTCAATTCGCACGCATAAAGCATCTTCGTCGGTCTCTAAAATAATTTTCGGCGGTCGTGTATTTTTCAGCCGCTCCGCTGAACTGTTGCCATGGTCGCGCCTCAGGGCTATGCGCAGCGGGGGAGAGCCTCCTCGGTGGCTCTTTTGCCATAGCCCTTGAGTCGCGCGGCCTCAAAATCGCACGAAGCCGCCAACCCACCCCACATCCTTCTACTGCTCCACGCAAAATTTCCCACTCCAAAAAATTTTTCAGCCCTCCAACGTATTTTTCGAGCGCCTGCGAGAACTGTCAGGCCGAGCGCTGTCTGAAGACGCGAAGAGCAGTTTGAGCAGTCCGTCTGCGCTCCGAACGCAAAACCCCGCGTGGCATCAACGCGCTTCCCCTTCAAGGGGAAGGTTTAATCATCTGAAAGAAAGAACATGGAAAAGATCAGGTTTATCTCTCAACAACGAATTTTGACGACGGCGCTGTTTGTGCTGGCCGTTTTTGCTTTTGTTCCGGCGGCCGTCCATGCAGGGAAAGACGGCAGCGAATATTTGACAGTTAGCCTGTCCGATGGCAGCGGTTTTATGGCAATAGTGACGGGCAAGAGCGTTTTCCAGCCGCCAATGCTCAATACATCTTCCAACGCTGGCGCGCTTAATCCCAGCCCGACGCCGACGCCTTCACCAAGTCCCAGCCCAAGCCCAAGCCCTAGCCCTTCGCCTTCGCCTTCGCCGTCTCCGAGTCCATCTCCGAGTCCATCGCCGTCGCCTTCTCCAAGCCCGACGCCGGGTGATGACGACGACGATGATGATAACGAACACTGTTCGATTCGCTTCGGCGCTCCGAGTTTCATTGTTAACGAAGGCGCACGCAGCGCGAGCATCAGCGTCATACGCACCTGCGACCGTGCGCGCGAATCGAAGGTTGATTTCTTTACAGTGAGCGGCACGGCTTCCGACCGTTCCGACTTCACCTTCGCAGCGGGCCGCATCTTCTTCGCTCCGGGCGAAACCAATAAGACATTCAATGTGCTCATCGCAGATGATGTGTTCGTCGAGGGCGACGAGTCTCTGACGCTCAGGCTGACAGATCCGGGCGGCAGCGCGATGCTTGTCAGTCCGAGCACAGTCCTGCTGACCATCACTGACAACGACACGACGCAGCCAACGTCAAACCCGATTGACAACTCTTCTTTCTTCGTCCAGCAGCACTACGCAGACTTTCTCAATCGCGTCGGCGACACGGGCGGCGTGCAACACTGGTCAGGACAGATTGACCGTTGCGGCACGGATGACAACTGCGTTCGTCGCGAACGAATCAACGTCTCTGCGGCCTTCTTCGTCGAGACGGAGTTTCAAGAGACGGGCAGTTTCGTCTATCGCCTGTACAAGGCAGGGCTTGGCCGCCAGCCGAAGTTTTCAGAGTTTATGCCGGACCGCAGCCGCGTCGTTGACAGTCCAGACCTCGAAGGCAATAAGACCTTGCTGACCAACGAATGGGTCGAGCGCGCGGCTTTCAAAGCGCTCTACCCCGACACGCTCACGACGGACCAGTTCGTCGCGAAGCTGTTGACGACCGCCGGCCTCTCACATTACACGGACCTGCAACAGCAGTTTATGGCCGAGATGAGAGCGGGCGCGACACGCGCGCAAATCCTGCGCAGGGTCATAGAAGTGCCGGAGTTCAGGCAGCGCGAGTACAACGCAGCCTTCGTCCTGATGCAATACTTCGGCTACCTCAGGCGCGACCCCGATCAGGGCGGCTATCAATTCTGGCTCGATATTCTCAACAACAAAGTGCCGGGCAACTACAAAGCGATGGTCTGCGCTTTCCTGACTTCCAGCGAGTTACAGGATCGCTTCAGCACACAGCAGACACACAACAACACGGAATGCGGGCCATGATTTTCCGCAGACGGTTTTCAAGGGGAAGGCAATCAAAGCTGGCACGGCTATTGTTAGTCGTGTCAGCTTGATGCCGACACAGGAAGTTTTCCTGACGCTATTACTTTTACACGCAGGCTTCCCTCGCCTGCGCGCCGCCCCGCTGATGCTTCGTTAACTTTCCTTGTGGAGTTTGGCATGACAATCAATAGAATCAAATTCATCGTCATGGGTTTGACAGTCGGCATCGGACTCGGCTGGCTGGTCTTCAATACGAATTTTCGTGCAGGCGCGAGTGCTGTACATCCGACGCTCTCCGCTGCTTTCGAGCGGCGCGTGATGTCCACTTCGGCCGAAGCACCCTTCCAACTTCGCTTCTTCACCACGGCCGTCAAGACGGATTCCGAGGGCAAGATAATTACAGGGCCGCAGGATGACCCTGTTAAGAATATCGTCGGCGCGGAGAGCGCCGGAGAACGAGCAGGGCTTGAACGCTTCACCAAAATCATGTTCGGCGCGGGCTACATTGACGGGCGGCCCGACCCCGGCACGCGCATTGACCCTAATAACCCAATAGTCAAGAGCGGCAATCAATTCTGGCCTTTCCGCCCGCAGCCTTTCCGCAGCGAGCCTCGCACTCTGGCCTTAACGCCCGACGGGCAGAAGCTCTACGTTACGCTGCCGGGCCGCGAAGGCTATCCCGATTGGCGCGTCGCCGTCGTCGAGACTGCCGGCCGGCGCGTGCTCTCATGGATTGACCTGCGTCCCGCAGGCGTCATGCTCGGCACGCGCCCCATCGGCGTCAAAGTCTCTCCTTTGAACACAAGCATCTACCCGCGCCCGTACGTCGTCGTGCTCAATCAGTATGGCAACTTCGCCAGCGTCATTGACACCGCTACCGATCAGGTCATAGGCGAATTCCAGACCGGCTTCTACGGCGAAAAAGTTATCTTCAACGCGCAGGGCACGCGCCTCTATATCACAGACCGCTTCAAAGATCAGGTGCGCGCCTTCCGCATTGACCCGGGCCCGTTCTTCACGCAGATAGCGGAGATTCCGACCGGCACGACTGAGCTTGAGCGCGCCAATCCGCGCGATCTGGACTTGAGCGCTGACGGCAAAACGCTTTACGTCGCCAACACGCTCGGCCATACCATCGCCGCCATCAACGTTGAGAATGATGCCAACACGCTCATTAAGAATCTGCCGGTCGGCGGTCTTTCGACAGACGTGAAGGTTGTTGGGCGCTGGGGTATCGTCAGCGGGCAGGAGACGAACACGAAGCTGAACGGACGCGAGACGGGCCACGGCTTGCCGACGAAGACGGCCGACGGAGTGGCGATTAAGAACAACGGGCAGCCGCTCGGCTATACGCCCGTCATGTCGGACGCGACGAAGGCCACGACCTTCGACGACATCGGAAGCGAGCTTAACATCTTCGACACGACGACCAATCTCTTCGTCTATCGTTACGTTGACGAGGGGCGCGATATTTCACAACTCGTCACGCCCGGCCAGTACGTTGACCTCAAAGACCACGCAGACGCGCAGAAGATTATCAAGGGCAGCGGCCCTGAGCAGATGATGGTTCGCGGCCAGATGCTCTTCGTGACGTTTGCTCATTCGGAGAAAGTGCAGGCGTTTCGCATCAACGTGAATGCGAGCGACCCTTCGCAGGTTCTCTCTCCGGCTGACATAGAGTTGACGGGTGGCATTACGCCGCAGGGCGTCGAAGTCTCGCCTGACGGGCGCACAATCTATGTCGCCAATTTTCAGACCGAAGATGTTTCCGTGTTGAATGTTGACGCAAACGGCAATCTCGCGCGCCAGACGCGTGTTGACGTGGGCGTCACGCCCAATACGCCGGACCCGACCACAGGCGGCCACGGCCAGAACCTTTTCGCAACGGATGAGGAAGTCGGCCTGCGCTGGTTCTTCTCTTCCTCTTATTCTGACGACGGCCAGAAGTCTTGCGGCTTCTGCCACTGGGACGGGCGGCAGGACGGCTGCCAGTGGAACGTCGCGGCTAATGCCGTCGGCGGCGTCAAGGTCTGCCCGCAGAACAAAGACATCTCCGACAACTGGCCTGAGTGGTATGAAGGCTTGAACAACGATTTCATGGCCTACGCTTCGGCCTGTAACGGCGAAGTGCTGCTCGGCGAGCGCACGCCCACGCCGCTCTTCCCGCAGGCAGACCAGATTGAACGCTTCCACGCGCGCGAAGACTACGTGCTCAGAAAAACGGAGGAAGACTCAAGAGCCATCGGACGCGACGACCTCAACGGCAAAGCCTTCAAGGTCGGTTATTACGACATGGCTTACCTGCAAATCCTCTGGTCGCAGAATGAGACGCGGCGCATGCCGAACCCGCTCGAACAGTTTCCTGATCTGGCGGAGGCTGCGAAGGTCGCGCGCGGCAAAGAGATTTTCACGAAGGGCGTCCGAGAGGGCGGCTCCGGCTGTGCGGAGTGTCATCACAACGGCAACAAGTTTACCAACGACGCGCTCGACGATACTTTTCAGGACTTCAACATACACGAACCCGGTGTCATCAGCGAGACGACCGTTGACGGCAACGGCCCGTTCTTCCGTCCCGAAAATGATTACTTCTTCACGCGCTTCGGCCCACCACAGGATGTCGGGACGCCGCAGAATTTCAGCAGCCGCAACACAAAACACTTGCGAACCTTCTGGGATTCCGTTCCGCGCTGGCTGCACTACGGCGGCGCGCACACCGTCCGCGAAATACTGCTCGCGCCGGACTCGCCGCTTCTACGTCCCGGCGAGCGCGGCTTTAACTTCCGCACCGTCCGCACAGACCAGCGGCGTGGGCCCAACAATCTGCCGACGGAAGTTCCCATCACGCTCGGCCATAGCCAGGGCGGGCTGGCAGGCGACGGCATGGGGCCGCTCTACGTCAGTCTCGACAGCCCGTTTGTGCGACAGCCAGACGGCAGTTTCCTGATAGACCGCCTCGGCACAAACAACGTCGCTCCGCTCGTAACGAACGGCCAGATTAATCCGCAGCTTGCGGCCAACAATATTCAGGTCATTAAGGACACGCACGGCAGGACATCGCACCTGTCTGCCAGCGATTTTGAAGCGCTGGAGCTTTATTTGAAGTCGCTCGACGGAGCCAAAGCGCCGACGCCCGGCCCGTCGCCAACACCAACGCCAACATCAACACCTTCGCCGACGCCCGGCCCGTCGCCGACACCTTCGCCAACACCGTCGCCGACAGCAAGCCCGACGCCGACACCGACGCCTAATCCAACGCCGTCGCCAAGCCCGACGCCCACGCCCGGCGGCGACGAATCGCGCACCGTGCGCTTCAGCGCTCCGAGCTACAGCGTTAATGAAGGCGCGGGCAGCATCAATATCACTGTGCTGCGCGGCGGTGATTTGTCGCGTGAATCGAAGGTCAAGTTTCAGACTACGGACGGCACGGCGCTCGACCGTTCCGATTACACGCGTGCTTCCGGCCGTCTCACCTTCGCACCCGGAGAAGCGAGCAAGAGCTTCTCCGTGCTTATCACGGATGATGCTTTTGTCGAAGGCGACGAGATAGTCAATCTCATGCTCTTTGACGCTTCAAACAGCACGCAGATTATCAGCCCTGCTGCCGTCGTGTTAACTATCAACGACAACGACAGCCGTGCTGCCGCGGCGAATCCTTTCGACGAGGCGCACTTCTTCGTCCGTCAGCAGTATCACGACTTTCTCAACCGTGAGCCTGATGCTGGTGGGCTTGACTACTGGTCAGGCGAGATAACGCGCTGCCGCGACGCTTCCTGCGTCAAGGCGCAACGCATCAACGTCTCTGCGGCCTTCTTCGCTGAGGGCGAATTCCAGAAGACAGGCTATTTCATCTACCGTCTCTACAAGGGCGCGCTCGGTCGCAGGCCCGGTTATGAGGAGTTTATGTATGACCGCAGCTCTTTGATAGACGTGGCTGATGCTAACGCGGCCACGCAAGCCTTCGCAGACGAATGGGTGACGAGAAGCGAGTTTCTGCAAGCTTACCCGTCAGACATGATGCCTGAGATGTTCGTCGTCAAGCTATTAACAACGGCGGGCCTGACGAACCGTGAGGCGGAGGGACAGCAGTTGGCTGCTGCCTTACGCCGCGGCGAGAAGACACGCGCGCAGGTCTTGCGTGAGATAGTGAATTTCTCGGAGTTTGAGACGCGCGAGTACAACGCAGCCTTCGTGCTGATGCAATACTTCGGCTACCTCAGGCGCAATCCTGACGAGGGCGGCTACCAGTTCTGGCTCGACGTGCTTAACAACGGCGTGCCGAACAACTACAAGGCGATGGTCTGCGCCTTCATCACCTCGGCTGAGCTACAGGACCGCTTTGCCGGAGTGCAGACGCACAACAACACGGAGTGTGGGCCATAACAAGGCTCTCACCTTTGCGCCGCAAGGCATGTGCTGCTGACGATTTCAATTGTGACAGTAGCATTAACATAAGGGCTGCCGGACTCTGAAGCATTGCTTCAGGCCCGGCAGCCCTTTTTATTAACGCAAGCAGCCACTCGCGCGCCGCCTGTTTTGAGCGCTCTTATTTCTGCTGCTCGACTGCGTCTCTTAAAACGGGGTCGAAGTTGCGCGTCGTATGGTCTGTGACGCTGCCGAAGTTTGCTGGGCGCGGCGGCAATTGGGCCGGGCGCGGCTGCTCTGTTAAGTTCTGCTGGCGGTTGGGTTGAGCGGGCCTGTGCGCTGGCTGTGAACCGGGGCCGGAAATTTTCGACCACAGCTTAATGAGCATGGAGGAAACGGCGAAGAGCATTGACATCGAGAGCATCGCCATAATGACGATGGCAGGCTCGGCGACTCCTCTGTCCAGCCACTTGTCTGCAACCGCAAAGACGACAATCATTCCGACGATGACAGTGAAGCTGATGATCAGCGCCAGCTTCGTAAAACTCACCGGGGCGATTTGCGGCGCAGGCAGGTTGGCCGCCGCGTTGAGGCTCGCGCCGCAACGACTGCAATAGTTTAACCCTTCCGGCATTTCAGCGCCGCAACCTGAACAATACATCGTTTCTCTCCCCTGCGAAGCTCAGCCGTCATTCAAACAAACGTGACGGCTGTTGAGAATTCAATGCTCTTACGAATCAAGCCTGCGCTGAGTTCCGCACCCACAGTCAGGACGGACGCAAACGTTTACAGAGCGCGCACACGAGCGGAATAGTTTTACGGAGTACCGTCGTCATCATTCTTACCATCGTTGACCGGCGGCTCATCAGCTACCGTTATCGTTGTACTGCTGGTCGGCCTCGCTGTGTTCGTCATCTGTTCTATATCAACTGTAGGAGTCAGTTCTCCGAGCACGCTCTGGACGACGAGCAGGCGGGCCATCATCCGTATTTCATCGCGCTGGAATCTTTCGGCCAGAGCGCGCGTGCGGTCAAAATCGGAGACGGCGAGGCTGCGCAGGTCGGGCATGAAGTAGCCTGTGGCGAAGGGGAGCATGCCTGTAAAAACCTCCATCCGAATCTCGTCGTCGCGCATCACTTCCTGGTCAAGTATAAAACCGCCGAGCGTGACGGCGGCGGCCAGCAATTCGTTGAGCTGGTCAACGATGGGTTCGAGCATCGTCAGGCTGCGCTCAGGGTTCAACTTGGCGTAAGCCTGTACGACCATTAACTGCGCGCCCAGTTGTGTGATGTTCTTGGCCCGGTAGTTAACGAAGCCCTGCGCTTCTTCAAGCAACTGCCGGGCAAGCTTCTTCTCGCCTTTCGCAAGCAGCGTCGTAGCGATCTGGGCCAACGTTATTGCCCGCTCCTCGTTCGTCCGCAGGTTAGCCAGCAACTTGCGCACCTGCTCCATCTTCCCCTGCTCGGCAGCGCTGAGAGAAGCTTCCTGGTCAAGCTGGCTCAAATAATTCTTGCGCATGTTAGGGTCGCTGATATTGTTTTTGATGATTTCGCGCGCACGCTCTACATCGCCCTTCTCCGCAAATTTCATGGCGGCGGTATGATACAAATGGTCGCGCATGCCGGGCGGGGCTTTCGCAGCCGCCGTCAGCAAATCTTCCGGCGTTCCCTTCTCGATTGTGTTCTGGATTCCGGCCCAGTCGGGCGCTGGCGCTGGCGGCGCGGCTTCATCTCCATCATCGCCGTTGCTGCTGGCGGTAGCGGTGACTGTAGTTTTGTGTTGAGCCATTTTACGGCGCAACTCGGCCATGCGCGCCGGTGCATATTTTTGCACCTGCGGCAGCAGGGCCGAGAGAGTTTCCAGCCGGCCGGAATAGGACGGAGAGTTGAGAGCCAACGTGATGTTCATTTCCAGCAGTTCGCGCATGCCCTGCTGGTCAAGGAGCGGCTTCTCCTTTTTAGTTTCTTTGCTTTCGCTCTCGGTCGAAGAATCGAAGACGATGTTGAGCATGCTGAAAGCGACGTTGGAAGCCTCGTCGTTGCCCGACAGATTTTCCGTACGCAGCTTGGCGACCATAGCGCTCGCCAGTTTGGCCGCGGCCTCACGGTCTTTCTCCTTGAGGGTGGTAAGCGTATTAATCAACTCGTAGGTAAAGCCTCTGGAAAGATTCTCTTCAGCGAGTTCGAGCGCCTGCTTGGGGTCTGTTTCGATAATGCGTGTGGCGAGGCCGTATTCGAGGTTCAGGTCGTTGAAGAGTTCGCCATAACGGTTGTAGGAGACCGTTTGCGACTGGTTGGGCGGGCGCGTCGCGCGCAGAAATTCGCGGGCCAGGCGCGGGTCGCGCGAAGCCAGCATTTGCACGACTTCACGCCGCAGTTGCCCGACTCCCTGAAAAATGTGTGGCCGCGGCGCGTCGTCTTCGTTCTGGTCGTTGAGCAAGTCAACGACGCCGGCCATCGTCTCTTTGAAGTAGATGCGAGCGCGTGGCTCGTCGTGCTTCCAGAGCAGGCCGGCGGCCAGCGCCTTTAAGCGCAGGCGATTCTCCGCCACCTTAAACGATTGCGCATCCTTGATAATCTCGTCGAGCATGACGAGCGCTTTCTGTTCGAGTTCTTTGCTGATTTTCGGCTGCTGCGGGGCGGGCGCGCTCGCGGGAGTTGTTTGCGCATTGATGTTTGTGCTGGCTGACGCGCAGGCAATCAGGAGCAGGAGCACGCAGATGAAATGCTTTGAGTTCATACTGACCTTTCCGAGGCGGACAAGTTCGCTGGCCGGGAGCAAAAGTAGAGTTAAACAGTGAGACGACCTTCGTCTGAACGACTAACGCGGCTTCCGCTAACGATAATAGCCGATTACCATCGCAACAGCCACCCGCGAAAAAAGATTGAACCGCTCTTGATTCGCTGCTAGCATCCTTGCAATTCAAATTCACGGAAGAAGGGATATAAGCAAATGGCCCAGAAAAGAGCCGCCATCGCGTCGTCCGCCGTCAATGCCGAGCCGAGCAAAGCGCAGCTTCAGAGACAAATGGAGGAAGCCCGCGAGACAATCGCGCAAACCGTCGAAGAGATTAAAGACACGGTTACTGACTCGGTTGAGAGCGTCAAGGAGACGGTCAGCGACGTGCTCGACTGGAATGAGCACTTCACGAAAAACCCGCTGCTCTGGGGAGCGGCCGCAGTCGGGGCCGGACTCGTCATCGGCTATAGCATCGCCGCCATGCGCGAAGGCGAACGCCACCCGCGCCGCAATCGTCGCCCGCAGGATTCAGTGGCCGACAGCCTGCTCGCAGAGTTGGCAACCGTCGGTGAAAACATTCTGCTGCCAGCCGTCAACGAACGCGTCAAAAGCCTCTTCGGCATAGACCTTTCAAAACATCTTTTAGATCATGGAGAGAGCAGACCGCACCGTTCATCGAGCAGGAAAAGCAGTAAGAAGAGTAGCGCGAAAAAAGGCACGACGAAGAAAGCTGCGGCGCGTCGTACGACGAAGAAGAGCCGTTGAGAGTTTCCGGGCAAAACGCTGGCGGACGCAGACAGGCTCGATTTAAGTCGTTATTAAGTCGCTATTGAATCGGCGGGCGTTTAAATCCGAAAGCGGCCTCACCTCGTATAATTGAGTATCCTGATGACGGCGCGCGCCTCTGGCGATGCCGGAAGATTTGCGAGGCGTGATGCTGATAAAGAAGCCCGGCGACATTAAAGAGAGCGAGATAACGGATAAAAGTCTCTACCTGAACCGTAGAAACTTTATGCGCGCCGCCGCGCTCGCTACCTCGACGGTCGCCACCGGCCTCCTTTACCGCAAGCTCAATCCGCCGCCGCCACCGCCGCGCGTCGGGGAGAAATTGCAGGATGTCGTCAAGCCCGCGCCCGCAGAGGCACAGGCCGCAGGCTTCGCGACAGAGGAAAAGCTGACGCCCTTTGAAGACATCACCACCTACAACAACTTCTACGAATTTTCGACCGACAAGACGGAAGTCTCCGAACTGGCGCAGAATTTTGTGACGCGTCCGTGGACGGTGAAGGTCGAAGGATTAGTCAACAAGCCGAAAACTTACGACCTTGACGACCTGCTGAAGATTGCGCCGCGTGAAGAGCGCATCTATCGCCTGCGCTGCGTGGAGGGCTGGTCAATGGTCATTCCGTGGGTCGGCTTTTCGCTCTCGAAGCTGCTCGAACAGGTTGAGCCGAAGGCTGAGGCGAAGTACGTCGCCTTCGAGACAGTCTACGACCGCAAGCAGATGCCCAACCAGAGGCGCAGCGGCGTGCTCCCCTGGCCCTACGTCGAAGGCTTGCGCATTGACGAAGCGATGCACCCGCTCACCCTCCTCGCCTCCGGCCTTTACGGCGAAGCGCTGCCGCCGCAGGACGGAGCACCCTTGCGGCTCGTAGTGCCCTGGAAGTATGGCTTCAAGAGCATCAAGTCCGTCGTCAAGATCAGCCTTGTCGAGCGCCAGCCGCCGACGACGTGGAACATGGCCGCGCCTGACGAATACGGCTTTTATTCAAACGTCAATCCGAGCGTACGGCATCCGCGTTGGAGTCAGGCGACGGAGCAGCGCATAGGCGAGTACAGGCGACGCGAGACGCTGATGTTCAACGGCTACGCCGAACAGGTCGCCGCGTTATATACGGGCATGGATTTGAGAGCCAACTTCTAAAAGGTTTGAGCGTTGATTAAAGACTGGAAATACGACAAGTTTTACAAGGCCGTGGTCTTCATCAACTGCGCCGTGCCGCTCGCCCTAATGCTGTGGGATGTTTACCGCAAGCGCGTGGGCGCAAACCCTGTCGAGTTTGTCACGCGCACGACGGGCATGCTGACGCTCGTCTTCCTGCTCATCTCGCTGGCCGTCACTCCTTTACGGAAGCTGACCAGTATTCAATGGCTCATCCGTTTTCGCCGCATGCTCGGCCTCTACGCCTTCTTCTACGGCTTCCTGCACCTGCTGACTTACGTCTGGTTCGACCGCTCATGGAAGCTTGGAACAGTTGTGCCCGATGTTCTTCAGCGTCCCTTCATCGCCGTCGGGATGCTGAGCTTCTTTATCATGGTTCCGCTGGCGATAACTTCCACGGACAAGATGCTCAAGCGCCTCGGCGGCAAGCGCTGGCAAAAACTGCACAAGGCCGCTTATCTAGCCGCCATCGCAGGCGTCGTTCATTATTACCTGCTGGTCAAAACAAACGTTCGCCTGCCGCTCCTCCTGGCCTTTGTCCTCGCGCTGCTCTTAGGCTACAGAATCTTCCACGCTTCCATGAAGCAGAAGGTGCTTTCGGCAGTCCCGCCGCGCGCCAAAAGCTGAACGATGACGAAGAGGCAACAGCAATCTTCAGCGTGAGGCTTTGATGTCGTGGGAGATGGTCATGCCCTTGATGGCGCGTTCGAGTAGTCCGCCTGATATTTCATCCCAACGAGTGGCGGCGCTGCCACTTGCCTCGAAATCGGCGGCCTTGAGTCCCATCGCGCTCAAATCTTCAAGGTAGATAATCATCAACTCGTTGCGCTTCTCCTTATCAACGAGATAGACCAACCGTTGAGAGATAACGTCGTCGCTCGCTAAGCGATAGCCTTTGCTTTCTAGAAAACCGCGTGCGCGGCTGCCGTCGGAATCCGGGCGGCCCGGATTGGCCTTGATGTTGCGGGCATAAGCGTCAGCGATAAAGTCGAGGCCGTTAATCTGTACGCTCTTGTTGACCTTGTACTTGTATGTGTGAGAATTGCTCGGCAGGTAGCCTTCAAACTGCACCCAGTACATACGCTTGACGCGTCCCTCTTTGTCGGCGTCAACAAAGAAGTGCTGCTCGGCGCGCGCAACATCGTAGAGAATAAAATCATGGCCGCCCGCATACTTAAACTTCTTGTCGAATTTGAGCCTGACGGGCGGCATCACCGTCGAGGTCAACGTCTGCCCCTTCACACTGCGCGCTTGTTTCTGCGTTGCGGCTTCTTGTTTGGGAAGAGAGGGAGAATGAGCCAGGTAAAAGTTGACATTGCTACATGAGACGCCAAAAACCGTGCTCGCAATGAGCAGCAATAGGCCCTTCTTCATAACCGTCCTCCTTCACTCCGAATCTAACAACTAAATACGAGGCACTGCCGAACTGCGTTCCACATCATTTGCGCACCAGCGTTTATGCAGTGCTCACGCGCACGCTCTTGCGCGAACACACAACTCCTGTTTTCGTCTGCGCAAACTGATTAGACGCTCCGACGGGCGTTGATGATAACAAGGATGCTAACTGAGAGGGGAAGGATTCGACTGAGGATAAGAGGTATCTTAACTACAACAACTCAGCGGATGCGCTCAAACTCGTTGCGCATGTGCTCGCCCGCAACGCCTTCGAGCAGCACGCGGTCGCTCGGCAGTAGTTCGAGGATGCGGTAGGTGCGTTCCGAAGAGTCGCGGCCCGGCATTAATTCGGCGCGGAAGGTGACGAGCATGCCGGGCCGCGCCCAACGGTCTGCGCGCGGCACAGGTTCGCGTCGTTTGCCCACTAACAGAAGCGTGCCGAGCGTCCCCGCTGCCAACGCGAAGCTGCCGAGCAATCGCTTTGTCTCTTTCTTCATCCACTGTCCTTTGTCAGGCGAGAAAAGAATTTGGGGCAAGGTGAGATTAACCAAACAGCGGCGTGCCGTCGTAAACGATGCTCCAACCATTCTTACGACTCGTCGCTACGCTCTTGTTGAACCAACGCGTGGCAGCGTCCGCATCATCGTAAACCTGCGCCGCGGGCTTCTCCTCGCGCGGGTCAACGCGCACAATCAATCCGCCCTGCTCAGACTTCTTCAGACCGAGAAGCGCCAGCATGTCGTTCTTCGTCATCACGACCGTGCGCATTTCAACAGGCCCGTCATCATCGTCGTCATCATCCGGCTCAGCATCCCACTCGGTCGCGTCCGTGTCCAAATCGTCGCCAATCACATCATCAAAAAATTCATTCTGTTCGTTCATTCAAAAATTCTCCGTCTCTCTAATCTTAGCTGCCGGCAAACGCCTGACAGATTCACTCCGTCAGGCAGCACGAAGTCCAGCATCATACTCTGATTGCAGCCGCACGCAAAATCGCCGTCGAACTCTTTCACACGCTACGGCGTGCAAAACAAAAAAGATAGCGAGGCGACACTCGCGCCCCGCTATCTACTGAACGTGGAATTATCCCGCGCTTACTTCTCTTCGTTTAACTTCTTCCGAAAAACACGCGGAGCAGCCGGGCCTTCCTTGATGGTGTAATCCGCAGGCACTTCAAAGAGCGAGCGCGCGGGCTCGCTGCGATTGATGTTGGTCAGGCGGAAGGTCGTCTCGCCAAAGCGCGGGTCGCTGTGTTTGGTGAGCACGACGGTTTGCAGCGCGGGCGAATACCAGCGCTCGGAAACTATCTGTATCGGCTGCTCGTTGCCGATTTCTCCGGCGGGAATCGTGAAGGTTTCGCGCGTGCCTTCGGCCTCGACGCCTTCGATAATCTGCTTGCCTAAAGATTCGCTGCGGAGGTTGTCCTGCGCCTTCCTGATGCGGGCTGCTCTCTGCGCGTCTGTTGTCCTGACGACGGTGCTATCATTGCCCCCCTCGACATCTATAGTCTCGTCAACGACCACGCCGGCCCTGTCCGGCGCGCCGCTTGGCGGAGCGACGACACGAACCTTTATGTCATGCCTTGCATCTGGGCCACCCTGCACACGTCCCGGCGGCAGAGGCGGATGCGGCGGCAAGGGTAGCTTGCGCGCGATGCGCGTGCGCGGCTCAAGTATGTAATGAACGCGGCTGACGGGGTCGCCGATGAAGGAGGTCTGCTGCGGCTCGCCTGCCGACGACCAGGGGCCGATTGAGCTGAGCGATTGATCGTGGCGCGTGCGTCCCTCGCTGTCGCGATAAACGTTCGCCGTGTTCTTGCGCACGATGCGATTGCCGTCGGCGAGAGTTTGCGTAGTCTCTGTTGTGGCCTGCGCAGAGTAGGGAGCGTTTTTGACAATCTTGTGTCCGAAGCTCATCTCTGTCGAGACGAAGACGAAAGTCTCGCCCGGCCCTTGTCCCTGCCGCAGCACCTCAATCTGTGGGCCAACTCCCGGAGGAGGCGGGCCGATGCGTCGCTCAAACATTATTACGTCGCCCTCGCCTTTCGGCGGCTTCGGCGGTGGCGGCGGCGCTTCCTGAGCAAAGACGCTCACCACACTCGCCAGCATCGTTAATATAAAACTGGCTATCATTACCCTTCGCTTCTCTCTTCTCATTATCAGCACTCCTTTCATCCTTTCCATCGTTCAAATAATTATTCAGTCTTCACAAGTTAATCTAGATTCCGCTCGGGACAACTTAACGGACGAAACGGATCGCGCGTGCCAGTCCGTCGTGGCCGAGCAGCACGTCCGCCTTAACGCGTTCGTTTGCCCTTTCCACATTCACAGGCAATCCGAGCGACACGAGCGCCGAGCGCGGCAATTCGACGCGCACCAACTGCGCTCCTTCGTTTGGACTAAGCGCCGCCCCGTAAGTGAGCGGCATAAAATCCGTCACTATCTCCGCCTCCGGCTGCGCCATCGAAGTCTGTTTTGGTTGTCGAGAGCCTCTATTTATGTGCGGCGAATAATTGGCAAGCATCATGCTGCCTCTCTCGCCTGAAGCGTTGCGCGATTGCGTTGTGACGCCGCTCTCAACCTTCTGCGGAGCATCAACTAAACTCCTCCCGCCGGTCGTCCATGCAACCGCAGACACTTGCGAGAGGTTGCGAGTGTTGGCGGCGCTACGCAAAGGCGCATGCGTCTGTCGGAGGTTGAAAGCCTGAATCGCAATAACGGCTAAGATAGACGCGGCGGCTGCGGTCGCCCATGGTAGCCAGCGGCTCGTGCGCGCGCGTGCGATGTCTGCAACCGGCGCGGGCTTCAGGATTGCGCCCTGCTGGCGGAAGGCTGCGCGCAGCGCCGTTTCAACCTGCGCGGGCGCTTCCAGTGCCTCGGAGGCGTTAGCAAAGGCGCGCAGGCTGAAGCTCAGCGCACGCTCGTCTGCGAGGCGCGCGTTGCAATGCGCGCACTCCTCTGCGTGGGCCAACGCGCTCTCGCGCAGAGCGGCTTCCATCATCTGCCCGCGCGCCAAGTCGTTAACAGTAGGCTCGAAAGTTTGACAGTTCATGCAAAGCACCCCGCCGTCTTAAAACTATTAGCTGCCGCATCGGCCTCGCCGCGCCCGCGCAGCTTCTCGACCAGCAACGCACGCCCGCGATGAAGGCGCGAACGCACAGTCCCCACGGCACAACGCAGAACGACAGCCGCATCCGCGTAGCTCATCTCGTGCAAATCACAGAGGACGACGACCTCACGATAGTGTGCAGGGAGCGCCAGAATTGCCTGACGCACGCTGGCAATCGTTTCGTTGCGCGTCAATTCTCCGAGCGGGTCATCCTGTGCGACGAGTTGTGCGTTAGACGTTTCCGTTGCTTCCTCGCTATCGTCCGCAGCCATTGGCACAAAGGGACGATTGCGTTCCAGACAGCGCAGGACGTGATTGCGCGCGATGCCGTAAAGATAGGCCGAGAGCGACCCCTTCATCGCATCGTAGCCGTGTGATTCGCGCATCAGGACCATAAACACCTCTTGCGTCACATCCTCTGCAATCGTCTGCGAACCGCTCATTTGCAGCGCAAAGCGGTACACTCCGCCCTGCCGCCGCCTGTACAGCGCCACGAACGCTTCCTCGTCTCCGGCCGTGCTCAGCCGCAGCAGTTCGTCATCACTGGGAGTTGTGGACACTGTCATTCTCTTCGTTTTCGCTCAGGTTCTAACCGGCTGCCACTTGTGATTCGCGTGAGCGAGCGGAAAAGTTCCAAAAAAGGTAAAAGGTAAAAGTAAAAAGGTAAAAATGAGGGGAAGCCCATTTAATTAAAATGGTTTTCGCCTTCCTTTTACCTTTTTACTTTTACCTTTTTACTTTTCTACGCACGGCCTGCGACTTCGCCCGTCTGCGTATTGACGCGCACCGTTTCGCCTTCCTTGATGAAGAGCGGAACGCGAACCTGCAATCCTGTTTCGAGCGTCGCCTGCTTGCTCGCACCTCCGGCGGCCGTGTCGCCGCGCACGCCCAACTCCGTCTCCGTCACGACGAGTTCCACATACTGCGGCAGTTGCAGCGAGACGGGCGCGCCGTTGTACTTCAGGATGTGCAGCGAGACGCCTTCCTTCAAATAGTCGCGGTCATCGCCAATCTGCTCGGACGTAAAACTAAACTGCTCATAAGAAGATTCGTCCATGAAGTGAAAGCCGTCGCCGTCCGCGTAAAGAAATGAAACGGGTGTCAACTGCACATCCGGCTCACCGAATTTTTCGGTCGCCTTAAAACTCTTTTCCAGCACAGCGCCCGTCAGGAGTTGGCGCAAACGCGTGCGCACCATCGTCGCAGCCCCGCGCGCCGTCGGCGAAGCGAAGAAGACTTCCAAAACCGTGTACGGCTGATTATCAACCGTAATCAGCATCTTGCGTTTCAGTTCATTAGCTCCGATGAGCGCCATTCGAAATACTCCCTTTTAAGTTTCCCTGCCCGCTTGACGGATGACAGCTTAGCTCTCGTAGATTATCAAGCGCGCGTCAACTGACAAAACCATCAGAAAGGCAAATATCGTATAATATTCACCCACTCATCATTTTCGCTGCAAGTTATCATCAATTCCAAATCATCAATCACCTGATGAAGCGGCAAACTGCGAAGCACCACAAAAAGTCCGGCGATATGTTTCCCATTACTCATCAAGTCGGCTGCGTGCGTGGGCATGGTTCGCCGGTCATGTGTAATGATGATGCGGCCCTCCTGCGCTGCCCAAGTTAATAATTGAGGGTCAGTCGCTTCATTCATCCCGATTTCAAACGCTGTCACGGCATCAAGCCGCGGGATGCGTCGCATTAGTCCGCGAAGTATGTCCTGGTCAAGGTCTTGGTCTATCAGCAACCGTAACATAAAGCGGTCAGGCGATGATTCGCAGGCGAGCTTTTTAGATAGCGGTAAGTCTTATTTAAGTTCTGACTTGCGGGTCAGCACACGGGCGCGGAGTTCGGCAATTTGTTTTTGATATTGAGGGTCGGATTCTATCTTGCTTTGGACTTCATCGGCCTGTGCTTCCTGTTCGCGCAGATACTCCTCGACGGATTCCTGATGATTGAGATAGTAGGTAATGGCGGCGTAAACGTCCGCTAAATCAAGCACGAAGGATTGGGCTATCTGTTCGGCGGATGCACCAAGCTTGTAGTGATGGACGATTGAATCAAGGCTAACGCGCGAGCCTGCGATGCGAATCGTTCCATCGTCCGTCAATTGCAGAGGCAACGTTTGAGTTGTTTCCAGAGTCGTCATATGTGAACTGCTTCCCCGTGCAGTTTAGTACTTTAAGGTACTAATTTCTAGTTTCCTGTATAAAGCGAACAGACCATTGCTTGTCGCTTAATCATCTTCAAGCTCTGGTCAACTGACGATACTTGATGCGGTGTGGCTGGTCTGCGGCTGCGCCGAGGCGCGCCTTGCGGTCGGCTTCGTAGTCGGAGTAGTTGCCTTCAAACCAGACGACGCGGCTCTCGCCTTCGAAGGCGAGGATGTGTGTACTGATGCGGTCAAGGAACCAGCGGTCGTGGCTGATGACGACGGCGCAGCCTGCGAAGTTTTCGAGGGCTTCTTCGAGGGCGCGCATGGTGTTGACATCGAGGTCGTTTGTAGGCTCGTCGAGGAGGAGGACGTTTGCGCCCTCCTTGAGCATGCGTGCGAGGTGAACGCGATTGCGTTCGCCGCCGGAGAGCGTGCCGATCTTCTTCTGCTGGTCTGAGCCTGCGAAGTTGAAGCGTGCGACGTAGGCGCGGGAGTTGACTTCGCGTGCGCCGAGTTTGACGGTGTCCTGCCCGCCGGAGATCTCTTCCCAGATGGTTTTGTCCGCGTTGAGGGTTTCGCGGCTCTGGTCAACGTAGGCGAGCGTGACGGTTTCACCAATCTTGAAAGCGCCCGTGTCTGGTTCTTCCTGTCTGGTAATCATTCTGAAGAGCGTGGTCTTGCCTGCTCCGTTGGGCCCAATGATGCCGACGATGCCGCCGGGCGGAAGCCGGAAAGAAACGTCTGAGAAGAGCAGACGCGTGCCGTAGGCTTTGCTCACATTGTCGGCTTCGATGACTACTTCGCCGAGGCGCGGGCCGGGTGGAATGTAAATCTCAAGTTCCTGCGCACGCTTTTCGCTCTCCTGACTGAGAAGGCTCTCGTAGGAATTGATGCGCGCTTTGCCTTTGGCGTGGCGTCCCTTTGGAGACATGCGTATCCATTCAAGCTCGCGTTGCAGAGTCTTCTGTCTTTCGGATTCGGCCTTCTCTTCCTGTTGGAGGCGCGTCTGTTTCTGTTCGAGCCATGAGGAATAGTTGCCCTGCCAAGGGATTCCCTGCCCGCGGTCGAGTTCGAGAATCCAACCGGCGACGTTATCCAGAAAATAACGGTCGTGTGTGACGGCGATGACCGTGCCCGGATATTTTTGTAGATGCTGTTCGAGCCACGCGACGGATTCTGCGTCGAGGTGGTTGGTCGGTTCGTCTAGTAACAAGATGTCCGGCTTCTGGAGTAGTAGACGACAGAGTGCGACGCGGCGTTTCTCGCCGCCGGAAAGAACTTTAACGGGCGTGTCTCCCGGCGGACAGCGCAGCGCGTCCATAGCCATCTCTAGGCGGCTGTCCAAATCCCAAGCGTCCGCTGCATCCAGTTTCTCCTGCACAACGCCCTGACGTTCGAGCAGCTTTGCCATCTCGTCGTCGGACATAGGCTCTGAGAATTTTTCGTTGATTTCGTCAAACTCTTTCAGTAAATCAACAGTCTGCTGCACGCTCTGCTCGACGATCTCGCGGACTGTCTTCGAGTCGTCGAGTTGCGGCTCCTGTTCGAGATAACCGACCGTGTAACCGGGCGAGAGAATCGTCTGGCCGACAAACTCTTTATCAACGCCCGCGAGAATCCGCAGCAAGGAACTCTTGCCCGAACCGTTGAGGCCGATGACGCCGATTTTCGCGCCGTAGAAATATGAAAGGTAGATGTCTTTAAGGACGGCCTTCTTGTCGTAGTACTTGCCGACACCGACCATCGAGTAGATAACTTTGTTAGCGGGCGTGCTCATCTGTGTATTTGAAATCCTCTGTTAATTTGAAAATCCTTCGCGCGCATCTTATAGCAAGACGCACTTATGCGCGAGTGGCGGCAGGCAGCGGCCAACGAACAGCCCTGCTTCATGTTTTGCATAAACGTTACGGCCAGATAGCGTTGTGACATGGGAGGTTGACGATTTTTTGTTTCACGTATGAAATTTTGTTTTACTCCCGCCGGAAAGTGTGCTAAGTTCTCTAACGTTTGAGCGTGCTCGACTCCCGAACCGGGTTCAATCGCGAACGAGTCGTGCCTGTTTTTCCGAGACTTCCCCCTTTCTGATTGACTTGGTGACAGCTAAAAGAGGATTGAAAAATGACTACTACGAAAAGACCGAAAGTTAACCCGCTCAGCCGTTTGCCGCGACAGCAGCGCCTTGTGATGGCCGTGCGTGGCGGCGCGGGCGTTGGCAAAAGCCATTTCATACGCAGCATGGCGGAAGCTGGCCTGGGCCGCCTCTGTATCTTCGACGTGGAGCGCAAGTCGCGCCTCTTGAAAGGCAACGGCACGCTCTTCGACGGCCTTGAGATTGAACACCCAGACGAATTGCCGGAATTTATTGACTGGGCCTTGAACGGCGAAGGGCGCGAACAGAACTACGGCTGCTTCGCTCTGGATTCGTGGGCCGGATATTTCAGCGCCAAGCATAGCGAGATGGTGGCGGCTGTGCGCGAGCGTACGGGCGACCCGCTGGCGCAGCCTTCGGCCGAAGAGTTGGCCGCAGACCAGATGGTGTTGCAGGGCGTGCTCCGCAAGCTCTGCATAGAGAGCGGCAAGTCTGTCGTCATCGTTGACCAGATTGCGGCCAAAGGAAAAGAGGCGAAGGAGGACAACGAAGTCGGGCGCGTGCTGCCGATGACGGCCAGCGGCCTCGAATACTTCGTTGACATCATGGTCGAAGTCTCCCTGCAAGAACGCGCGGGCGAAATTACGCGCGTCTTTCAAGTCGTCAAGAGCAACAGTCAGGCGTTTGAAGTCGGCTTCGAACTGGCGGGCGACGTGACGTTCAAAGATTTCATAGACCACATGAAGCGCGAGGCGTCTAACGACCTGCCGATGGAAGCGCCGAAGCCTGCGACCGTCCCCGAAGTGCTCGAAGAGAAGCCTTCACCGCTGTCGCTCGTGCCGCCCGCGATGACGATTCAGGAGTTAATCGCCAAGGCCGAAAAGCACGGCTTCAAACAGGCAGACATCGTGACGGGCGCAAAGCTCTATCACAACCAGCCCAATATCTTCCGTCTGACGCCCGAACAAATCACAGACCTTGACCGACGCATCACAGCGCGCATAGAGAAAATGAACGCGACCCCGACCGAGATGCCCGGCACTTCAACCAAGCAAGCCGCAGCCGGAACTGAGACGACCTCTAGAGGACAACCGACGCGGAATTTGAAGCGAGCGTAGTAAAAGCAGGGATGAAGCCAGAAGGATGAAAGAGTGATAGTCTACTTTGAATCCTCACTCTCTCATCCTTCTGGCTTCATTTTTTTAACAGCAAACAAGAGTAAGCTGATGAATATGGAGTTCAGTTATGGAAGTAAAAGTTCACTGGACTAATATCCCGTCATTTGAGTCACCATTGTGGAGTTTGCAGTGCGTTCTTTATGCATTTTTTGCTCCAAAAAGTGATGAAGCACTTTATGTTGGCAAAGCTGATTTCACGACTGTAAAGAAGAGGTATAAATGTAAATCTAAGAAAAGAGTCAGGGATTTGATAAAGAAGAAAAGAGGATTTGATGGATGGCGAGTTTTTGTGGGGGACATCTGTTTAGAACCAGGTAGGCGATTTAGTTCTGAGTTGCTTTCGGATATTGAGAGTTTATTGATTATAAACTTGCAGCCTTGCGGTAACGATAAAGCTCTTAAGAGCCGCATCTCGCGCCCTGACCTCATAGTAAGATGTCGTGGCGCTTGGCCTTCGAAGAAGAAGATATTTCGTGACATTGGGAATTGTGCAGCTGATTATGGCATAAACCATCCTGTCCATAGTGCCTACCAGCCGCGTTGAATCTCCCAGCGGTCAACAATCTGGTCGCCGCGCAGGACGTTGTAATGCGAGTGCTGCACGGCGGTCAGGCACGAGTGGTTCGCGAGAATGCGCAGGCGCGTTCCAACCTTTAGCTTGTCCAGCAGTCCATCATCTTCAATGAAAATCTCGCCGTGTTCCTGCGATAGCCCCGCGACGCGCAGGCTCAAATCGTTTCCTTCCACATCCAGCACACGCCCGTAGCCGCAGGTCGGGTCAAATTCAACAGCGCCCCTGTCTTTCGAGAGGGCGATTGCGCCAGCGTCAATGATGATTTTGCGGCGCGTGCGGTCAAGGTGGACGACTGCCGCGAGCACCGTCAGCGCGCAGTCTGCAAACGTGCAACTGCCGAGCGTGGCTTGAAAGGCGTCGAAGAAGATGTAGTTGCCGGGGCGCGCTTCCGTGACGCCCGCGAGATGGTCAACGTGTGTGATGGTCGGCGTCGAGCCGATGCTGACCACTGCAACGGGCACACCGGCCGCGCGCAGTCTTTCTGCAAACTCCGTCATCAAATCTCGCTCATGGCGTGCGATTGTGAGCAGTTCTTCCTTCGAGCGTGCGTGATAGGAATGGCCCGCGTGAGTCAACAGCCCCGCGAAGCGCAGGTTTGATGCGTCGCTGATAAAGCGCGGAATCTCAAGAGCGGCTTCGCTTCCGGGTTCGACTCCGCAGCGGTGATAGCCGCAATCAACCTTCAGGAAGAGATTAATCCTGATGCCCTCGCGCCGCGCGGCGTCGTTGAGTTGGGCTGTGGTTTCAAGGTCGTCCGTGATGAGAGAGAAGCGCTCGCAGTTTTTAGTGAGTTCGAAAGCTTCTGTAAATTTGCCCGGCTCGATGGGCACTGCGTATGTGATGTCGTTGAAGCCGTGCGCGGCGAAGGCACGCGCTTCAGCGAGGGTTGAGACCGTGAGGCCGCCCGTGTGCCCTTTTGTTTGAAGGCGCGCGACCTCAATGCACTTGTGCGTCTTGACGTGCGGGCGCAAGAGAGCACCCATTTGGCCGACGCGCTGGCTCATCGCTCCGGCGTTGCGCTTGAGCCGCTCGTAATCGAGCACGAGCGATGGAGTTTTAAGTTGTCGGAGGTTCATACGTCATGCAAAGGCTTGCGTAGTTTGCTGATGAAAGCTTACGGGCGCGAAGAATTACGTTGACGCATCTTCGCCTCCTGTTATAAAAGCCACTGCTGGAAGCTCTAATATTACTCTCTGCGTGCCCGACCGAGTTTGATAACTGTACTCGTTCGAGAAGGAGAAACCAAAGTGTTCAAAGAGTTCCGCGAGTTTATCAAGCGCGGCAACGTGCTCGATCTGGCGGTGGCCGTTATCCTCGCCGCCGCCTTCGGTAAGATTGTGACGACGCTCGTCGAGGGCGTCATCATGCCGCCCATCGGCCAACTGCTCGGCAAGGTTGACTTCGCCAACCTCTTCTACGACATCTCAGGGAAAAATCCGCCGAGCCTCGCTGCAGCCAAAGCCGCAGGGCTGCCCGTCATCGCCTACGGCCAACTCATCAACGACCTGATTAGCTTTCTCATTGTCGCCTTCGTCGTCTTCCTCATCGTCCGCTCGTTTAATCGCCTCAAAAGCAGGCAAGCGACCGATGACGGCCCGACGACCAAAGATTGTCCCTACTGTCTTTCGACCATCCCGCTCAAGGCCACACGCTGCGCAGAGTGCTGCATAGATTTGCAGACAAGTTAAAGCAGATCCAAGGTCAAGAACATGGTTTTTGACTTTGGACTTTGGGCCTTGGACCTTGGACTTTATTTTGTTGGCACTCGATTTGCCCGTCTAGTGAAAAAGGCTGGCGCGCGTACTGTTAGCGTGCAAGATTGACTGACGGCTGAAAGCAAAGGGAGGGTTTTGGTTCATGGACGCATTTACATTACTGAAGAAAGACCACGAGAAAGTCTCCGGCATTCTGGAGAAGTTAGACGCGACGACCGAGCGCGGCATCAAGACGCGCGAAGAGTTGTTCGCGCAACTTAAAAACGAACTGGACATACACGCGCAAATAGAGGAGCAGATTCTTTATCCCGTGCTCAAGGAGTTGAAGGAAACACACGAGATTACGCTTGAAGCTTTCGAGGAGCACTCAGTCGTCAAGCAACTGCTGACCGAGCTTGAAACGCTGCCGAAGGACGACGAGATGTGGGGCGCGAAGCTGACGGTCTTGAAGGAAAACGTAGAGCATCACGTCGAAGAGGAAGAAGACGAGATGTTTAAGGATGCGCGCAAGGTCTTGGGCCGCGAGCAGCTCGAAGAACTGGGCGCTCGCCTTCAGGAAGCCAAACAACAAAAGAAAGCGATGGCCGCAAGCTAGCTCCTTTTCCAACCAAACTACAGAGGGGCGTTCGTGTGAGGCGTGCTTAATTGACGCGCGCCCGCGCGACGCCTTATTCTTGCCCTGTTGAAGCAATCCGAACAGAGGTTTTTACTCACCCATCGGTCTTGTGCAAAAGAGTCTTCAGCAATGCGTTCTAAACGAGCGCGCAGGAGGCCGCGCCGTTAGCGCCTGTCTCTTCCGAAAGAGCCGGTCGCCTGCGCCGTCTGAGCGCGTTTGTAAAGAGCCGGAATTTTTCAGTTGCGGTAAGTTTTTAGAGAAATAAGTTTTATGCGCGAATGTCCCCGCTGCGAAAAGTGTTACGAAGACGACGTGCTCGTCTGTCCTGAAGAGGGCACGAATACGAAGCACACGCTGCCCGGCGGCCCGCTCCTCAACAGTCGCTATCTCTTGGAAAAGCGTCTGGGACGCGGAGCAATGGGGCAGGTCTATCTGGCGCGCGACCAGAACCTTGTGACGCGTCGCGTCGCCGTCAAGACCGTTCGGCCCGATTTTCTCAACAACGAGGAGATGCAGGAGGGAGAAGCCATCGCGCGCTTCGAGCGTGAAGCGAGAACCGCCGCCTCGATTCGCCATCCAAACGTCGTGGACGTGACGGACTTCGGCAAAAGCCCCGAAGGCGTCTTCTATCTCGTGATGGAGTATGTGCAGGGCGAGACTCTTCATCACCTGCTCAGGCGCGAGGGAACTTTGAGCGTCCCGCGAACGCTCGCCCTCATACGGCAGGTCGCAGCAGGCGTCGAAGCCGCACACGAAGAGAACATCCTCCATCGTGATTTGAAGCCCGCCAACATCTTCATCATGCAGCAGCGCAAGAAGAGCGGAACAATCGTTGGCGACGGCTTCGTCAAGGTCGGCGATTTCGGGTTGGCGAAGATTGTGGGCCAGGCCGTGGCCGAGGCCGACGCACATAGCGGCAGCGGCCCGCAGTCGCGCGGCATCATAGGCACTCCCGAATACATGGCTCCCGAACAGATGCAGTCGGGTGCAACTCTCGATGCGCGTGCGGACGTTTACGCCCTCGGCACGATTGCTTACCACATGCTCGGCGGGCGTCCTCCCTTCTCCGGCGATCTGGCCCAGCTCATCATGCAGAAGATGATGAACGAGCCGCCCGCGCTCGGTAGCCTGCGTTCGGACATCTCGCCGGAGGTTGAGCGCGTTGTGATGCACGCGCTGGAAAAAGACCCAGCGGCGCGCTCGCAAACCATAGCGGAATGGCTCGAAGAGTTTGAGGAAGCAGCCGGACAGGGAGCGGAGGAAGAGGAAGACGAGGGCGATGCGCGCGTCGTCGTGATGGCTCCTGTCGGGGCCGAGGTTTATGTTGACGACGAGAGATACGGAACGGTCGGCCGCTCTGGTCGTCTGGTCTTAACGACGATTGCGCCGGGCCGTCATGTGCTCAGAGTTGCGCGCACGGGCGATATGGACGACGAGCGCGTGATAGAGATCCGGCCGGATTCAAGCGAGCAGATTATTCAGGCGCAGTTGCGTTCGGCCTCTTCGGGTAGCCAGCTCTCGCCTTCGCGCGGCGGCGGCGCGAGCGGCATCGGCAGCGGCCCGCCGAGTAGTATTCCGGGCGTTGTCATGTGCGCGCAGTGTGGCTCGCGTTTCGCTTCAGGCGTGAGATTCTGCGGGCGTTGCGGCGGCACAGCCTTTCGTCCTGTTGCCGACGCAGGGCCGCATCAAGCCCCACAGCAGCAACCCTTTCAGCCGCCGTCTCAGCCTGCAAGCGGCAGCCATTACGGCAGCGGCAGTCCGTCCGTTTATGCGCACGCTGCTCCGTCCAGATGCCAGCGCTGCGGCACAGTCTATCCGACGGGGACGAAATTCTGCGGGCGCTGCGGAATCCCAATTCAAGCCGCGACGCAAGCGTCCGCTCCGCCGCGCACGCAACAACCGCAGCAGGTCGTCTGCCAGACCTGCCGGACTGTCTACGCCTCCGGCACAAAATTCTGCGGTCGTTGCGGAAGCATAATTAGAGCTTGAGATGGCGGCGGCTTCCCGTATAATACAACTCATCCTCGTTGCGTTGAGCGCAGATGACCTCAAACGACTACTAGCGCCCATGGCGGCCGTAAAGAGCAGCACGACGAATCCGGCTTGCGCCCGCGCCGGCATGGGCCAACAAGAGAGAAAGTAAGCGAGACCAACTATGAAAAGATGCCCGACCTGCAATCGGACTTATACGGACGACGGATTGAGCTTTTGTTTGGACGACGGCGCGCTGCTCTTGAACGCAGGTGGGCCAACAGGCGGTGGGCCAGCAAACTTCGACCCGAACGCGACTCTTGCATATCCGGCAGCGCGCGATACCAGCGGCACTCCCAATCCACCCTTCCCGACAAACGTGCCGCCGCAGCAGGTCGTCCCGACCCCACAGCAGCAACCGCAGCCTCACTGGTCGCCCGCGCCCTACGCGCCGCAACCGGCTGCGCGCAAGAAATCCAACCCGCTGCCGTGGATACTGGGCATCGTCGGCGTGCTGCTCGTGCTAGGCATCGGCGCTATCGTGATGCTCTCGATTGCGGGCGGCAGCAATTCAAACAACTCAAACGCCAATAATAACAACCGGGCCGCAAACAACTCGAACAACACGAATCGCAACGCGAACAACACAAACAACTCGAACGCCAACAATTCCAACAACAGCAACTACAACTCCTCGACCAAGGGTGCGCTGACCGACGACTTCTCAACACAGAAATGGGGCACAGGCGCACGCGCCTTCGGCAGCTTCTACGCCGACGGCGAATACCACATGCATCACACGGTCGCTGACCAGTACGTCGTCATCTACTCGCCCGATGAAGAGTCTTACAGAACCGAGGATGCGACCGTGAAGGTGACTGTGCGCAGCGTTGATAACAATATCCCGACGGTCGGCTATGGCATCGTCGTCCACGGCGAGTTGGTAGACGGTAAGCTTCAGGGCTACGCGTTCCTGATTAAGAACGGCCCAGACCCCAAGTATGGCGTGATGCTTCTGGAGAACGGTGAACAGAAGACGCTCATTAAACCGGCCACCAGTTCGGCCATTCGCACCGGCACGAATCCGAACCAACTGGAAGTGAGAATCAGCGGCTCGCAGCTCTCCTTCTACATCAACGGGCAATATGCGACCAGCATCACGGACACAGCCGACCTTGCGGACACGGACGGCCGCGTCGGCTTCTACACGAGCACCGGGGGCGAAGTTGCGTTTGATGACCTGTCAGTTCAAAAATAGACCGAAGAGTTTTTCAGTCTATCTTGAGCGAGCGAAGCAGCCCTTGCGCTTAAGTTGCTCGGCGGCGCTGCCGCTCTAACGAGCGAGACTATATGCAAGTCACCTTAAGAGTTTTATCCGGCCCACACGCCGGGCGCTCATTTGTCTTCGACCAGCACAATACCTTTCTGATTGGTCGCAGCGACGCAGCGCAACTCTGCCTGCCTGATGACCGCTTCTTCTCGCGCAACCACTGCCTGCTTGAAATCGCGCCGCCGCGCTGCTTTCTGCGCGACCTCGGCTCGACCAACGGCACTTACGTCAACGGCCAGAAAGTCCAGGAAGCTTTCCTCAGCAACGGCGACCGCATACAGGGAGGACAAACAGTCCTCGCCGTCGAAGTCAGCGCCGAACAACCCACACAGCTTTACGAACAACAGCAGGGAGCGAACCACCCGACGCTGCATCAAACGCAGCCCGCCATCGTCATGGTCGAATGCCTCAACTGCGGGCGTCGCGACCAAGCCGAAGCTTCCAGCCCCGACGAGCAAATGACCTATCTCTGCGAAGAGTGTCGCGAGGAATTGAAGCGGCAGCCGCAGCCCGTTCCCGGCTACGAGACGTTGAAGATTCTGGGGCGCGGCGGGATGGGCTGCGTCATGCTGGCACGCAATCAGGAGACGGGTGAGGCCGTAGCCATCAAGACGCTGCTGCCCGAAGTTGCCGTCAGCGATCAAGCCCTGCGCCGCTTCATGCGCGAGATAGATGTCGCCGCCGCCCTACAGCATCCGCACATCGTCAGGTTCATAGACCGCGGCACAAACAACGGCGTCGTCTACCTGATTACAGAATTCGTGGAAGGCGCGGACGCGGCACGCCTCGCCGACGCGCGCGGCGGCAGCCTTCCCTATCAGGAGGCCGTGCCCATCATCGCGCAGGCGCTCGACGCTCTCGCCTACGCTCATGCGAACGGCTACATTCACCGCGACATCAAGGACCAGAACATCCTCGTCAGCGGTTCTTGGCCCAACTACAACGCCAAGCTCACAGACTTCGGCCTCGCCAAGAGTTTTACGCAGACGGGCATGAGCGGCGTCACGATGGCCGGAGATGTGGCGGGCACATTCGCCTACATGCCGCCCGAACAAATCCGCGACTTCCGCAACGTCCGCCCCTCATCCGACATTTATGCGATGGGCATGACCGCCTACAGCCTCGTCACAGGCAACGTCGCCCTCGACATCAGCCCCCGCTCCAACGTCGCCGAGACCGTCAAAGCCATCTTTGAAAAACCCATCATCCCCATCCACCAACGCAACCCAACTGTCCCGCCCATCCTCGCCAACGTCATCGAGCGTGCCCTCGCCAAAGACCCCGCCCAACGCTGGGCCTCCGCCGACGCCTTCCGTCAGGCGCTCCTGCAATCAATTTAACTTCCCTAAGAGCTTGACGCTCACGCTTAACTGCGCCCTTGCTTGACACTTTCATTTCACCACGTATAATTTCAACGAGTCATGGGCCGATAGCTCAGTTGGTAGAGCAGCAGACTCTTAATCTGCGGGTCGTAGGTTCGATCCCTACTCGGCTCACTTTTAGTTTCAATAAGAAAGGGCATCCGTTTTGGATGCCCTTTCTATTTTGTGTGCCTATAGTGTGCCAAAGTTTAAGAGTATGATAGGGATTGACAGATGTTGGTAGGAGCGGTTTTTAAACGTCAGGATGAAGGATGAAAGCGCGGCTGCTCTAATTATGAGAAGCCGCGCTTTCATCCTTCATCCTGATTATTTCGGGTGCTGCTTTAGAAGCCGTTGGACGCTCCCTTGAAGCCGTGCATGGCCTGCTTCATGGCCCATGTGACGACGCGCAGCGTGTCGTAGCAGTAGCCTAGAATGTAGTTGCAGGTCGAGAGGCAATGCTTGGAACATTCGGTCTTCATCTCGTTGAGTTGCTTGACATCAAACTTGTGGTTGCCGATGGTTCCCCAGTCGTGTGTCGCGGAATACATCGGGAAGCAGGGCGCAAGCGTGCCGTCCGTACGGATAATCAGAGAGTTTTGCCCGGCGCGGCAATCCCAGGGAGTGACTTCGCCGCGCATCAGCTTCTTCATGTCTTCCATGTGCTGCGCGGGGTTAGCCATCTTGTAGCCCTGCTTGCGCTTGTCGTTGAGATAATCGAGCAGCGCATCAACCTTCTCGTAGTCGTCGGGCGTCAGGTAGGTGCGATTTTCGTCGAGGTGCTTGAAGTGGGGCTGCTCGGTCATCGGCGTCTCGTTGATGTGATAATCGGTGGCGATGCCGTTGTCGTGCGCAATCTCCGTCAACTCTTTCACGTCGTCCATGTTGATGTGCGTGATGTTGATATTGAACATCACTGTGTAGCCGTAGTAGCGCTGGCGTTTGACGAGATAGTCGAAGTAGGGACGAATCGGTTCGAGGGCTTTCGGGAGTTCTTTTCTAGTCTTGACGGAATCAACGGCGAGGTTGACGGTGGCGATGCCTGCGTCGCCGAGGCGGTCAATCACGTCGGGCTTCATCAAGCGCCCGTTGGTCGGCAGATAGACGAAGATGTCTTTCTTGGCGCTGTAGTAAACGATTTTGTGTATGAACTTGGGGCGCAGCAAGGGTTCGCCGCCCATCAAGGCGAGCACGCGCGAGCCTATTGAGTGCAGCCAGTCAATCGAACGCCGTGCAACGTCTTCGGTCATGCCCTTGACCTTGTTGTCGTAGGACCAGCAGTAATGGCAATCGTAATTACACTTCCAGTCGGTAAACAGGTAGGGTATTATCGGGCGCAGTTCCTTGCTGTGCCAGCGCGATTTGAAGTAGGGCGCGCCCCATGTCTTCCATGTGCGCAGCGCGTTCATCTTCTGATACTCGGACTCTGTCATCAACTTCGGGTCGGGATGAATCGGATACGGAGGCTCAGGCAGACCTACGGGTTCGGACAAGGGTTCGAGCGTCGGCCTTGAGGCGGGCTTGTAGAGTATTTGATGGAGCTTCGGGTCAAGGCGATAGGGTGGCGGCGTCGTGGCCGGTTGGTTAGCGTTGATGCGTTCCTGCGTTTCTGCCATACGGTCTCCTTCCTACGATGGGCGGGTTGCTGTTATTTTAAAGAGGATTGATGTAAACGCTGCCTCAACCCCGGACTTTTCGGTTGCAAAAGGTAAGCACCGCTTCGACAACGGAAGACCCGGAGAAATCCTTTGCAAGGATTTTAATTTGAGCCTTCTCATTTTCGACGCACAGGCGTGGCGAAAATCAAGAGGCGGGCCGGTGTCGAATCGTCGCATAGATTGAACTATCTTTCGGCGAATTGCAAGCAATATTTGAGAACCCTGCCGGGCGGCCGTTGCAGGCTATAATATAGACTCAAGGAGACGGGAACTCTCTTAACGCTCTACCAGTCGCTCTCAGAGACCGAGGAGAACGTGAAACTTGTCTGCCATGGCAACAGCCGCCGTCACAGCCGGGTTAAGGCCGGAGTTGTTTGACGAGGACAGCACACGTCTCTTCTTCAGCCGCAGATTGTTGAGCGTCATCCTCGCCGTTCTGGTCCTCTGCGGGTTCGGCTTTCGCGTCGCAGGCTCAAGCGCAGAAGGTCTCAGCGATGACGAACTCAACAAACTGAGCGCCGTCGCCGATTACCGCACGCGCGGATTGACCTCCATTAACAGCGAACACCCGCTCTTGATGAAAGCTTTGCTGACCGCAAGCCTCATCGCCGCCGAAAAGTGGAACTCAACATCGCTCGTCGCAAAGCACCCCGCACAACTTCAGATTCCTGTCGAAGCAGCGCTCCGTTTACCAAATATCTTGATGGGCGCGCTCTCGGTGCTGCTGCTCTATCTTCTCGTCGTAGAGTTGTTCGGCGTCGAAGCGGCGCTGATAGCGGCGGCACTGTGGGCCTTTGACCCTAGCGCAATAGGCTTTAGCCGTATCGTGAAGGAAGACACGCCGCTTTTGTTCTTCTTCCTGCTGGCTAACGTCTTCTGGCTGCGCGGGCAACGCGCCGCAGAAAGCGGAAGCAGCCGTCCTGAACTTTACTACTGGGCGACGGCCGCAGCCTTCGGCGCGATGGTGGCGTCGAAGTACGTCCCGTTTCTAATCTTCATCAGCATCAGCTACTACTACATCTTTCAGGAAATCCCTGCGACGCGCTGGCGTCTCGGCAAGCGTCGCATGTTCATGTTCTGTGTCGTGATGGGTGCGGCCTTTCTGCTGTGTAACCCGACCATCCTGCTGCCGGGAACGTGGCAGCAAATGCTGGCTTTCGCTAAGGGCCAACGCGTCGGCCACGACAGCTACGAGTTTATGGGCACGCTTTACCCGCACAAGATGATGGACTGGCTCAAAGGCGTGCCGTGGTATTTCTACTTCGTCTTCATCAGTATCAAGCTGCCGCTCTCAACACTCCTTGCGTTTTTGACCGGGCTGCCGTTGCTGCTTCGTCGCAAGCTCGGAGACGGGCGCTTCTTTCTCCTGTTCTGGACTCTGGTCGCATTTATCCCCTTCATGCTGGTCGGCAGCAAGTTTACGCGCTACTTCACGATGTCGCTGCCAATCGTTTTGATAACGGCAGCCCTCGGCTTGCAGTTCATCGCCCGTTTCGTCGCACAACACTGTGCAGCCCTGATGGGCAACGATAAAATCCGACCTTACGCGCGGGCAATCATTATCCTGCTGGCGCTACTTTCCTCCGCGTGGGCCTCCGCACGGAGCGCTCCGCACTACAGGCTCTACTCTAATCTGCTCGGCGGAGAGCGCGGGCGTGCGGGGGAATATTTTCCGCACGATGAGTTTTATGATTCGAGCGTGCGCGAGGCCGTGTTTGAGATTGCGCGGCGGGCCAATCCGGGCGCACGCATCGCCAGCGAGACGCCGAATCTCACAACCTACTACGCAGAGCAAGCGAACCGCACAGACCTTCGTTCAGTCTCTCTCTCGGATGCGGCTGCGCTCGGAGAGTTAACGGCCGGGGATTTCATCATCGCTGCGCGCGGTCGTCGTTATTACAGCAACGAAGCGCTGCTCTCGGCCCTGCGTCAAACGAGTGCGCCCGCCTTCAGCGTCGCGCTCGGCGAAGCGCCTTCGATTGACGTTTACGTTCTTGACGGAGCAAGTCTTTCGCTCATCGCTTCGCCTGCGCGCTGAAGTTGCGGATGCAAATGGGCGCGCTTTGAGGAGAACAGTCGCGCTCTGCTGTTCGTTGAGGTAATACAGATGGCCGATGAAAACCGCACGGATAGAACGCTGGCAATCTTGCCGTGGTTATTTCCTCTGACTTACCTGCTGCACATCGCGGAGGAATACTGGGGCGGCGGCGGCTTCTCCGCCTACATGGCACGGACGCGGGGCGTCAATCTTCCGCCGACGCGTTTTCTGTTGATGAACGGCATCGGGCTGGGATTGATGATAGTGGGAGTCGTGCTGGCGCGGCGTCTGCGTTTTACACACTGGTTGTTGGCCTGTTTCGGGGCAGTCGTAGTGGGCAACGGATTATCGCACACGGTCAATAGTGTTGCGACGCGCGAGTATAATCCGGGGCTGGTCACGGGGCTTTTAATCTGGATTCCGCTCGGGCTGCTGACGCTCTTTTACCTGAAAGGCAAGATGGCCCGCCGTAGGTTCTGGGCAGCGATGGCTATCGGGGTCGGAATTCTGCTCGTCGTGATGCTGCTCGCGCTGAGCGGCGGCAATCCTTTATCGCTCCTGCGAAGATAAATTGAACTGAAGCGACGGACGTGCGGAGCGTAAATCTCAAACGCCGCAGGTCAGATGTTCCGGCTGTCGTGTAATATCTAAGACAAGACATTTAGCCTGCGGCCTGTTTATCGTTTTCTTAACGACGAATCAGGTTTCTCTGTTAAGAATCGCGTCGGCAGGAGTATTGACTGGCGCTCAGGATTCAAGTTACAAGTTTCCTGTTTGCAGTTTCCTGCTTAATAAACACACGGCTTACTACTTAAATTTTTTGGAGACGAGCGATGAAACGTTGCCCTTCATGTCAACGCACTTATACGGACCCTGCGCAGATTTTCTGTGCCGACGACGGCGCGCTCCTGACTGAGGATAATCAGGCGGCCGGCGATTTACAGAAGACCCTTATCTCTCCCGGCCCGCCGAATTATTCGACGACACCGCCGCCATCGTGGCCGCCGGGCGGGCAAGCTCCGCCGCCGGGACAGGGAGGCCAGCAATGGGGCTCAGCGCCGCCGCCGCAACAGCCCTACGGACAGCAACAGTACGGCCAGCAGCAATATGGACAGCAGCAGCAGCAGTACGGCCAACAACCCTACGGACAACAACAACAGCTGGGCGGACAATGGGGCGGCTACCATCAGCAGCCGGGCGCGCCCTCTGCCTACGCGGCGGCCACCGGCGGCCGAAAAGCGCTGAGCCTCGTCGCCCTGATTCTCGGAGCTTTGAGCGCAATCGGCGCGCTTCTCTTCGTCACTGGAATCATTCCGCGCTACTTCTACGTTTCGCAGTTTAGATTCCGCACAGACGAATTTGTGGTTGGAAGTTTCATTGCCAGCATCTTAGGCGGGCTGGCCGTGATTCTGGGAATTGTCGCGCTGATTTTTGCCATCTCCAGAGCAGGGCGCTGGGCCGGTAAAGGATTGGCGATTGCTGCAATCGCGCTCGGGCTTCTGGGCGGCGTGACATCGGCCGTGATGAACGCCACGAGTTCGGTTGCCTACTTCGGCTCTGACAACTCCAACAGCAATTCCAACCGTTCGAACAGCAACAATTCCAACGGCAGCACGACTCACAACAGCCATAACAGCAGCACGACCTCCAGCAGCAACTCAAACGACAACACGTCCAATAGTAGCAGCACTACTAACAGCAACAGCACCTCTACTTCCACATCCTCGTCCATGACCGAGGATGAAAAGTACAGGATTTTCTATGCCGCCGGAAAGACCGGCGACTCCGCCCTGCAAAGCGAGATTGCACAACTCATCGGCATCATTGACGCACAGGGAATGCCGACGCCTTACTACGAAACCTTCGTCACAGGCACTTTCGAATGGGCCTCAAGAGACCGCAGCTTTCCAGCCACGGTGGACACGCCATCTAAGGCCAGAGACTACGTCATGTCGCACAAGTAGCGGCAATTTGCGGCGGCGAATAACTTGACAGGGCGAAACACTGTCCATATGATTGACGCCAGGTTATGGGGCAGTAGCTCAGTTTGGCAGAGCGCCGCGTTCGCAATGCGGAGGTCAGGAGTTCGACCCTCCTCTGCTCCACCATTAAATTCAATTACTTACGGCAGGCCCGCCAGCCTGCCGTTTTCCTTTGCCTCGACTTTTGGCGGATTTTTGACGAACCGCGCCCGGTTTCGCCAGCTTTTCCACCGCTTCCCGCTTAGCCTCTTCCATCGCGTGCGAGTAACGTTTCGTCGTCCTGATGTCGCCGTGGCCTAGAATCTCCGCAATCACAATCACGTTGACGCCAGCGTCCGCCAGCCGGGTTGCTGCCGTATGGCGCAGGTCGTGAAAGCGAAAGTCGTCAATCTCAGCCGTCGCGCACGCTTCGTTGAACTTCTTTTTGATGTCAACCAAGCGCCCGCCCGTCTTCGGACTCGGAAAGACGTAACCGCTCGTCTTCGGCTGGCGCTCCAACATCTCGCGCGCCGCCGCGTTCATCGGTACAACTCTATCCTTGCTGGTCTTCGTATTGCGAACGTGAATCACTCCGCGAGAAAAATCAACGTCGAACCAGCGCAAGTTAAAGATTTCCCCGCGACGCATCCCTGTGTGAATCGCCATCGTGACAATATCCTGTAACAACGGCTCGCCATCAAGCGCGGCGAAGAGTCTCTTTTCTTCATCTTTGGAGAGATAGCGGCTGCGCTCGTTGTCGGCCCGCATCGGCTTGACCCTCCGGCAAGGGTTGCCCGGTATCAACTCATCGTCCACGGCCAGCGTGAGAATTGCCGATAACACCGCAAGCTCACGATTGACCGTCGCCGGGCTTCGTTTTCGCTCGTACTTAGTCTTCGTTTCGCTCTGTTTCCTTTTGAACTCTTCAACGTCCGATTTCTTGATTTCCTGCAAAGTCCGGCCCTTGAAGAACTCGCAAAGCACGCCCGCGATTTGAGCATCACGCGCGTAGGAGCGTTTTTTGTTTGTCTGTTGCAGTGGCAAGTAAGTTTCCCTGACGAACGACGAGAACAGCAACGGTGGAGCTTCGGCCGGCGGCTCAGGATTGAATCGCTTGTTGAAGAGGTCGTCCCAGATTGCCTCTGCTGCCTGCTTCGCCTGGGCGAAATTGCGCGCGTCTTTGATGATTCCCCGATACCGCTCACCGCGCAAAGCAAACTCGTAGTAGTAACACCGCTTTGACGGGTTTCCCTTCTCGCCGGGTTTCTTGATGTTTATTTTCAAGGTTGCTCTCCTTTCGGAAAAGCAGCCGTCACATAAAACGGCGTCACTTTACCACGCTCAATTTTGTTCGTCTTGGCTTTTGCTGCACGACGCATCCGGCCTGCTCAAGTGTCCAAGTCATCAACTCGCCGTGATGAAAGCGCAGGAGAGCGCCCACTTTGCGAAATGGTATCTTTCCTTTTGAGGCCCAACTGTAAAGCGTCCCCGGCTTCACTTGGAGCAATTCGGCCGCCTCTTCAACTGTCAGGAGTTTTTCCGGCTCCATGATTCACGCTCCCACGGCAACGCGGTTGGCGGCGTAGCTCGCCGCGCTTTTTGCAATCTTCTGGACTTCCGCAACCGGCAGAGGCGATGAGCAGCGCCGCGCGTTGATGTCCAGTAGTTCGGTTTCAATCTCTGCCTGACTCCAACCTTGACCGCGTAGTGAGCAACCGATTTTGAATAGCGTTTGATTTCGCTCGCCCTCTGGAATCAGAGCGCCGATGCTTGGGCCGCTTTTGGCGCGTGGCTGCGTTTTCTGAGTCGCTGCGCCTCTCTCTTCGGTCAATTTCCTGATTAACCATTCTGGCGGCGCGGCGGGCTTAAAATTGGTCAGCCATTCGTAGCGCCGCCCGCTTCCGTGCAGGGAAGGCGCTGCAATGATGTAGCCGCCCTCGCCGCGCACGTCTATGCCCTCGCCAAGTCGCCCGGCTGAATTGCGAATGTTTGAGCCTTGCGGATAAGCAAAGATGATGTGATGACCGCCGCCGCCCGTTCGGGACTGCATCGTCTCAAGCCATGCGTCGCCGTGCTCTTCGATGAGGGCGGTCAGGGAAGCATCGCCGCCATGTCTGGGGTCAATGTCAAGCACCAGCCAGCCGGACGCCTCGCCGGTAGGGATGCCGATATTCGCGTCTGGAAACTTGCGCCAGTGGAGGCGCACGGTTGCCGGGTCGCGCGTCGCATCCTTAAAGCCATTCGGAGTGTAGGGCGATTTATCAGCTTTGACGGGGAAGGCCGGAACATCGTCATAATTTACATAATCAAGCGCCGCCGTGAGCATATCGGGCTTTTCTTCAACGGTTTCTTCATCTTCACGGGGTAACAAATTTGTTACCCCGCTCGCCGTGCCGACCGCTTCGGCCTCCTGAAGCAAGCGTTTTGCGACCGCGCGCAGCCAGACAGCCCCGTTGCCGCCGCGCGCTGCAATCTGTTCGGCAACCTTCCGCGCCGATTTTTCCAGCCGCCCCTGCTGCGAGTTGGCATAGTCTCTTAAATCCATCTGCGCCTTTCCTTCATCTTCCGCTTTGGGGTCAAAGCGAACCAGCTTCGACATTGCCCAACCAACCTGCGCGGCCATCGCAGCCCCCGGATGCTTGGGCCACAATTCCGACTCACGCGCCAGCATCACGGCGGCATCTGCGACGGGCTTCAGTTTGTCGGTGTATTCGGTCGCGGTGTGAGTCTGCGTGCCGTCCGTGGCTGTGACCAACTCGCCGCCGCGCTTGACGTGAAACAGTTGGAAGCCTGTTTGCTCCTGATAATCCAAGAGGCCGTTAAGCAGGCGGCGCACTCTCGCTTCTCGTGCTACGTCCGTGCCTGTGAATTGCAGATATTGCGCGATGCTCAGATGCGAGCGTGTGAAGGGAGCGCCGGCGACTTTCCCGCCGCCGTGCGCGCTCTGTAGCGCTGAGATGAAAGCGCGCACCTTCGGCGGCATCATAATGCCGGTCTCTTCAGTGATGCGTTGAATTATCAAATTCTGCATCGCTTCGATGTTGGCATGATCGCGCCGCCGCTGCGCCGCGTACTTATCATTCCAAGAGCCTTGATAGTCAGTCATAGGAGCCCCCGTCTCTTCGCACACGGCGGGCAAACTTTGCAGACTTCCACGCGCCCCTCGACGCAAAGAATGGTGATAGTCGTTGCCGTTCGGTTGAATCTCTTGCCGCAAGACAAGCACGGCTCGAACCATTGAGACACAGCTTGCGCCTCCGGCTCTTCAGCAGCCAGAGCGTGCCTGTGGATGGCGTTATCGGCGTTGATTGTTTGTTGACTTTGCATCGCCAGATTTCCTTAAGTCTGCCGATGCCTTGAACAGGAAGGGTGTAAACGGATAGTATTCGCACTAGCCGCGCCGCAATCGCGGTTCTTGCACCCGCTCGATGTTCCAAGCATCGGACGTGTGTGGAGCGGGTAGCACGTCGCTCGTATCCGCCAAGATTCAGAGGCGACGTACTACCCTGTTAAAATCTCAAGCCTTCAATCTCTCTAAAGATAGCGCTTGTCTTCCAGCCACGGCTTGACCAACATCGCGCCGACAATCAACAGAACCACGCCCAACAGAGCATAGCTCTCGTGTTCCTCTTCGGCGCGGCGCTGGCTTGCAGCTTCGTTGCGCAGCCTCATCTGCTCCGCTGGCGTGCGGTACTCTAAATTCATTACGCCGGGGAGTGTGCCAGGTGGAAAAGACATTCAACGCGCTCCCGCTTAGTTATTCGACGGCTGCGCTGGCGGCGAAAACATCTGCGCGGACTGGCTCAGAGCGTGCGCCATTAGCTGCCGCTTTTCTTCTTCATCCATAGCTAGCACGGAAGCCTCAAGCGCTCCGTTGCGAGCGGCTGTTACTATCTGGTCAACGGCGGTGAGCGCCCACCGCTCATCCTCTGAAACCTCTTTGCCTTCCGTCGCGCGCTTCAGTATCTCGACCATTTCACCCGTCGTCGTCTTATACTTTTCGACGAGCACGGCCATGCGCGCCCGCTCGCCTTCCGACAAGAATCTACCTAGACTCATAACTCACTCCTTCTACATTTTCAGAATTACGATAGCTCCGAGCGCAAGCGCTCCGATGATTAACCAATTCGGCCCGTCGCCGTCCTCGTCGTCGTCGCTGTCTATCTCACTCTTTGGTCTGTAACCGCTGCCCGCCGTCGCTATCTTTTCAGCGATAGGCGAGCGCGAACCATACGAAACTCCGATGCCAGCGTGCCACGCGAGGCCCGCGATAGCCTGCGCCGCATCCTGCAAGCTGCCGAAGCCGCTGCTAATGCAGCGGGCCTCTCCGACAACTCTATCGTAGAGAACATACGACGTGACATCTAGCCGCACGTCGGCCCAACCGTTTGACTGCAACACCGCACGAAAGCGCTCAGTGTTCGGTTGAGTAATTCCGAGCACACTCCCGGCGCGATTCATCGTCGTTGTATCAAACGCAAACTTAATGACATCGTTGCGGCCCACGCGCGACTCGTCAACGCGCGGGTCTAACCCTGCGTTGTAGCCTTCCGTGAGAAAGCGCTGCATCTGCTCGAACAATGTCTCGCCAAGCCCTGCGCGACCGTAAACAGGATGCGCGTGCGCGTTGTAGTATCTTGCACTCATAACCTTGTCCCTCAACTAAACAGAAGCACCAACAGCAGGACAGCGCCGAAGGCGATTACCCCAGACGAAACTTGCAGCCCTTCTTCTTCGCCCACATCATAGCCGCCGCTTTCAAGGCCAAGCCCGAAAGCGTCAAGCGCTCCGCTGACAGCATCACCACCTGGCGCAACATCGCCGCCGCCCGTCACGCTTCCGCCACGCAGGAACGGAATAGGGTCAACCGCTCTCCCGTTCAACAGCAGCATGAAGTGCAGGTGAGGCCCGCGCGTTGACGAGCCTGTGTTGCCACTGTGCGCGACGACTTGGCCCTGTGCGACCGATTGACCATGCGACACATCGAAGCGGCTTAGATGGTAATAGCGCGTCTCGATACCGCTGCCGTGATTGATTGTTAAAGACCAGCCGCTTGTCTTGCGCCATACTGCCGCCGTCACTACTCCCGCCGCTGCTGCTCGCACCGGCGTCCCTGTGACGACCGGCAAATCAACGCCATGATGAAACGTCCGACTCTGGCCGGGGAACTGCCGCCAGCCGAATTTCCCGCGCGGCGAAGGCGTATGCACATTTACAGGCCATTGAAGATTCATTGCTCCTTTACCAGCATCAGCACGACGAGCGCCGCGAAGCCTGCAACGTAGTACACCGTATAATCCGTCTTCTTCTTTTTCTTGTCGGGGTCTGGTGCTGGCGGCGAGCCAGCGGGCGCGATCGCGTTCGGATTCAAACCGAGCGGAAGCACAGACGTGCCTGCGCTCGTGCCGCCGCTGCTGACACTACCGCTTGCGCTGGCGAGTGCGCGGCGCGTCGCCGTGTCCAGCACTCCCGTTGCCATCAGGCCGCGCGTCACTTGAAAATTTACGAGCTGCTCTGCTGTGTTTGGCCCATGCACTCCATCAACTCTGAGGCCCGCTCCGAGCACCCTGTTAAGCGTCTGCTGCGCCGCTCGCACGTCGGCAGATGAGGCGCGCGGGATAACCTCGTATGTGCGATTCATTATCCAACTATAGCTTGCGATGCTCCGCGTGTTGGCGTTCGCATAGTTGCCGTCTCCGACATACGCATAGCGCGACTGCGCAGTCGTTGACGAGTCAGTAAACGGTATGGAAAGCATTATCGGATAACCCATAACTCAACCTCCGCCTTCGTTCGTGCTCGCCTGCTGCTCTTGTATGATGCGGCGCACTTCAGCGAAGCACAGACCGTTGAACCAGCTTTGAATAGCAGCCCGCGCCCTTCTCTCGCCTTGCTCCGTTTTGGTCATTTGTAGACCCTCGCGCACAATGATGTCTGTAGCCCGTTGCTGCATCACGGCAAGCTCGCGCGCGATGCGCTCAAGCTCCGCGCGTCCCTCTGCGGACAACTGAGCGGCAGCGTGTTGTGCCTCTTCGCTACCGCCGAAAATCAACGTTGCGGGAATCATCGGCGTGTGAATCCTTTCGATTGAAGCAGGAAGATTGCGAGCACGCCCAAGCCCATCACAGGATAGGTGATAGTTGAATCGCCCACTTTCAGCCCTTTGCCTGTGAAGCGAAAGCCTGCGCCCGTACCCTCTTCCTCTTCCCTCGCCCTCTGAGCAGCGGCAAGCTGCTGCGCCAGAAGTAGCTGCTGCTCCGGCGATAGCTGCTGCGCGCCGCCCGTTCCGCTGATGCGTGGGCCAAACACCGTCAAGCCCTGACTGATGAGCGCGAGAATCCCCTGTGTTGTTGTCGGCCACTGCTGCCCGCCCGCCGTGGTCGTCGTCGTCACTGGCGGAGGCGTGCCGCCGAAGATGGTCGTTAGCCCGCCTCCGGGGTTGTAGCCTCCGGGGTTGTAATTCGGGAAAGGTGGTGGAGTAAGCGGAGCGAAGCCGAAGCCCGCGCCCGCCCTAGCCTGCGCGTGATGTCTCAGAATAAGTTGATTCATAATTTTTCCATGCTCACTTTCTACCGCTTATATCCATTGCTTGCTTACTGCTATATACAAACCGACCGCCAGTGCTCCGAATAGAATCAAGCGGCCCGTTGAATCGCAACCCGTGGCCGGCGCGGTCGCATGTTGCGGCTGCGCGGTCGTAACGATTGAACAACGCGAATCGGCGGCGCTGTCGTCTCTGCCCTTCACTCCATCAACTATCAAGCTCACGTTCTGGAAGCCGTGGAAGAGTTGATACACTTGCGTGTTGTAAGGCGAATTGTAGTAGCGCCTGATAGGGCCGTCGCTCAGACTCCACGGATTGCGATGGAAGCGCCCACTCGCGTCGTGATACTCAAGCAACCGTGGAGTGAGGCCCGCGCGTTCAATCAACTCCGACAGCGTTTGAAAGTTGTAATGGACCTTATGCTCCGGCTCATCGCTTCCGTACCAGAGCAGCCGCGCCCATGCTTGGCCCTTCCCTCCCGGCCTGCTGTGTTCCTGATACGTCGGATTAGGGTTGTAAGCATCCGGCACAGCGATGCGGATATGTCCGCCCGCTTTCAAATAGCTTCTGACGTTGCAGAGAGCGGCGAGCGCTTCATCTTCCGTCAGATGTTCCAGCACATGCTCTGCAACAGCCTTGTCAATCGAATTAGGCGCGAAGCTCCGCTGCCAGTCTGCCGCGCTGCGTATGTCAAGCTGCGCGCCCTGCGCTCTCAAGTCTGTGGAGAGCCAGCCGGGGAAGTTCGTCTGCTTTGCCCCTACAACTAAATTCATAACTTAATCCATACCGCAGGTGCTTTTTTGCGTACCAACGCAGGAGAACCAACGCAGGCGCGGCGCGCGGGCCTTTCAGCCGTGAGCCTTATCTCCACTGCAAAGGCTCGTATCTGCCTTCGCCGCGCTTGATAGCCTCTAACCGCTCTGCCTCTTTCTTTTCCTGCTCCCTCTCTTCTCTCTCTTCGCGGGCTGTCCGATGCCCGCCAGCAAAGCCGCCTCCCCTTCGGTTTGCAACGCGAGTGGCGTTAGGCTTTCTGCGCGAGCGTGGCTTGCGATTAAGCTCCGCTTCTTCCACATAGACAAGATATGCAAAGCCTCCTATCAGCAAGCACAGCCACGTTGTAGAGCTAAGGCCGAATAGTGTTGTCAGCGGCGGCGGCGGAACACTGACGACGGGCGCGGGCGCTGTATCTCCAAGCCCGTTGTGATAATGCGGAAACTGATAGCTCATAGCTCAAGACCTCTCAAGCGTTAGCCTTGCTGCGCCGCTGCTTCTACCTGCGCATCGCTGGCGGCCGCTGTCTCCGGCGTGGTCGTGCTGCGCTTCGTTGAGCGCAGGCGTCGGCTGATGTCGGCCTTCAACTTATCCAGCCATGCCGCCGAACCTTCACGATTCAGAAGCTCCGCAACCTTCGGTTCTTGCTGCGCCCATAGTTGAATGAGTACGGGCGTTGGCGTTTCAAGCATCCCAAGCAGCACGGCTGACTCCTGCGGATACTTGCGCAGGATGGCGACGACCTCACGCGAGGAGGCGTACACGCTCGCGCCTTTATCCATATCGGCAAACATGTTGCCTAGTGCCACATCAACGGACTGCTCAAAAGTCTGTGGCGGAGTGACGGGGCGCGGGCCTGTCTGCTCTTCGGGCTGCTCTACTGACGGCGACGACGCAGGGGTTGACGCAAGCTGCGCAGGCGTTTGAACGGGCGGCGCGGGCTGCGGGGCGTTCATCGTGTGAGCGGGCGGCGCTGCCTGTGGCACTCCGGCCCTTCCCTGCTGCTGTATCGCGCGCGAGGCAAGGAGTGTCATTCCTGTCTTGACAGCATCGCCCAGGTGAGGCTTGACGGCCTCAAATAATCCCATGCCCGCACGCACATACCACGGCTCAGGCTCGCTGTCATCTTCAAGCCTGCTGCGCACGTCAATGATTCTGTCTAGTGTGTCCTCAAAGATTCCTGTGCGCTCAAGCAAGTCTTTTGCAATTAAGTCTCTCGCGTTCGTTTGCGGCGCTGGCGTGGCTACCTTGACCTCCAACTCCGCCTGCTTGATGCGCAGTTCCATCATCTCGCGATTGTGTGCGCGCTCGCTCTCGCGTTCACGCTCCATCGCCTGACGCTCACGCTCCATCGCTTCGCGCGCTTCCTGCCGCTCGCGTTCAAGCTGTGCCTGCAAGACTTCCGCAAGGCTGTGCTCTTCCCTGCGCTCGCGTTCAATGCGTGCGACCTCTCGCTGCGCGGCGATGCGATGCGGAAGATTACGAGTGCGCGTGCGCTGCGCGTTGCGGCGACGACGCGGGCCGCTCTCGTAGTAGGGCGACGGCTGCGCCTCTTCGACGTGCTGCGCGGTGGGGAAGGCAGCGAACGTCAACTCACCCACGCGACCATCGAAAAGATGCTCTGTGATGTAGTAGCCTGCGCCGTAAAGAGATTTAAGCTGCTCCGGCGTTAGCAACTGCGGAGATGAATAAACTTTCTCACCGCCGACACGATACTCCGAAAAGTTAATCGTTAGCCCTTGCCTCTTTTTTTCAAAGAGGCGCTGATACTTTTCGCGCGTGTGTCGCCAAACGACATAACTGCGCTTCGTACCTTCCAGCCCTACGTCCTCTTCGGCGTATTCTTCAATCATTTTTCAGTACTCCAATCGGCCCGCGCTTCGGACTTTGGCCGGAGATGATCTCCGGCGTTTTTCCGGCGTTTTGCCGAAATCTCCGGCGACTAAGTCGCGCGCTCGATTGCGGCCTGCTCTGCTACCGCTCGCTGCTGTCTTCAGTGACAACGAGACGGACTCGCGGCACGTCGCTACTCTGTGTCTGTCTCATCAAAATCGCTTTCTGTCTCGTCGTCTTCTTCGATTGGGAATCGCTCTTCGTCATACGAATTGCAGGCGTCCACGATGTTCTCGATGGCTGTTTCAAGAGCCTCGATTTTTTCATCCTTAGACATCTCTTCATACTCCGGCGTATCCGTAACGAGAGTCTCATTCCAGATGCTATCGAGGGTTTCCTCAGCATCAAGAACTTCGTCCGCAATTTCATTTTTGTTTAGCCCTTGCAGGTCTGCGGGCAGGGTAGCTGTAGCCATCTCTTTTTTACTCCGTGTTGTGAATTGTGGATTTTTCAAAGGCGCGGCAGGATTAGCGAGCACTAAGCCCTTGTGCGCGATGTAGTCTTCGACCGACATCGCATCAAAGAAATCTGCCTGCTCATCGTCGCCCATATTGCGAAACATAATGGCAGCACGATTGCGCGCCGTTTCGGCTTGCTCGTATGTCACCGCGTCGCCTGTTCTCAGTCTCGCCATGATGGAGTAAGTTTATTTCCGGCGATGCAAAAATCAATTGATACTTTTCTGCTGTCTAGACTGTTGCCGTGCGTTGCAATTTATGGTCTTAATTTGCAACGCTTTTTATTAAGATTTTGAGTGGCTTTTTATGTAGCAGGTTAGCTAAACTAATAAGTCAAAACAAAAAAAATATTTTCGATTGTTGGGAGTAGAACGTTGCAAATTAAAATCATTAAATGCAACGCTATTCTTTTTTCTTTCGTCTGCGAGATTTCCGGCTGCGTTTTGAAGCTGGCTGAAGCAGGACATCTGAATAGGGTATGCGCCCCGGACTGTTCAAAGCGGGAAAGTGTGTATCCTTAATAGCCTCGTCAATCATATCCATGCCGTTAAATCCGAGCAGCACGTCAACATGTTCTCTTATTATCGGCAAATATACTTCATCTCTAGGGTCAAGTGGCTGTTCTTCTGAAAAAAGGTTTATGACCTCATCTGATGCCAATACTATATTCGGATGTCGGCCAGATAATTGCAGACGCACAGAACCAGCATCTAATACACCTAAAAAGTAACCACGCGCCATTGCAAGTTCAACGGCACGTCTAACTGTAGAAAGAGGCAACTTTTGAGGTAATTCTTTTTTAGGGGTCGCTCGCTTCTTACTACTTCGTTTGTGCGCGGTGTTCTTTTTTGGCTCTGTCATTCTGATTTGCGCGCCCCTTTCTTTTGAGTCGCTACCTGCTTCGGCGGTCTGCCACCCTTCTGCTTCTTAAAGTTTTCCACTTCGCTGCGCCGCAAGAAACGCTTGCCACCAACATCAATAGAAGACAGCCGCCCGCGCCGAATAAGGTCTGCTATAGCCTCAGGAGAAACGCCGCGCAATCTCGCCGCTTCTGTTTGTGAAATCAAATCCAACAATTCTTCTTTTTTCACGTTGGTCAAAACTACTTGAAAAGAATAAGAAAAGCGAGTAACATCTTAGTCTCTTCAAGTATTTTATTCAAGGGGCAACTTGCAGGGAAACTCCAAAGGGCAGGAGTCAAATCAACGCACAAAGCAAAAGCGCCTGCTTGAGTGTTACGAGCACTCAAGCAGGCATGGCTTCCATTTCAACCTTTGCAGAAGAAAGGAAATAACCGTGAGTAAGAATACATCTAAACGACCGCAACGCAAGCCCAAAACAGACCCGCTCGCCAGCGTCAAGGCGCTGCTGAGAGAGCGCAAAGCAGAGGATGAAAGGAGCGACACTCTATGAGCACGCCCTTTCAATCAACTGCGCCAGTCACCAAACTTACTACATGGAAAAGAGAGCGGCGAAACGCAACGCCGGGAAAGGCGCTAATACCGAACGACCAATTCAACCTCACGCAAGCGGAGATTGCCTGCGCCGTTGTTCTTAGCAATACTCTCGGCGGCGTGTATGGTGAATATCAACGCTCTGTTCGCAAAGTCACGGGCATCCGTCCCAGTGACAAACTCGTAGCCGTCGCCGTTGACGTTAACACCGTTCGCCCTTCCGAACTCGTAGCCGTCGCGATTGAAAACGAGTGCGGCTATCAAATCGGATTCTTGCGCCGCGATAGCCTCACGCAATGGTTCATCACAATAGGCAGCTACGAAGGCAAATACTTCCATCCATCATCTATCAGAAAATTCCTGCGCGTGGTAGATGGTCTACGCAATGGCTATCGGCTCGCGCTCAAATGCCACATCACTGAAGCGCCCTCAGAGTCAGCACGGATTATCCTCTTCCCCTCGCAACCGTGGCAGAGCGTCGGCGCGGTCGCCGCTGGCATCATCGCGGCAGCTTCCGCCACGCGCACGAAGCGCAGGAAGGGGGCGCGGCCATGAACCGACGAGCGCGACGAACGAAGCGCGCGGCCTGCTTCCATCGCTGCCCGCGCTGCAATCGCAAACGCAAGCATCGCGTTGCTGGAAATTGTGGAGCGCCGCCGCTCCACCCTTGCGGGCGCTGTCAGTCTGAAACGTAGAGCATCGCTCGAATAGCTGGAAGGCGCGCGGCCTAGCTTTCGGCCGCGCGCTTTCTTTTGGAGAACCACATGCCAGCAGCAGCGGACACGCTCATCAGCCTTATTAGGCAAATTGTGCGCGAAGAAATAATGACCACGACCACGGCAGTGCCGTTCGTGCCGGAGAAGACTTTCTATACCGAAAAAGAGTTTTGCGAATTGGTAGGAATTTCAACCACAACCGCTTGGCGTCTTCGCAATCAGGGCAAACTCCGTTATTCGGAAGTCGGGCGCGCCGTCGTCTATCTACAAGAGCATATTATAGAGTTTTTGAAAGCCAGCGAGAGGCTAAATGTAGGCAGAACAAGGGCGGGAGCGCGTAAGGTTTGACGGCCCAATGCGACTTCCCGCCCTTCTCTCAAACCAAGCGCTTAATGCGCTAGGCTAAGAAACCAACTCTTCTTTGAATTATTCTCATGCAGCCGTACACTGAAAATGTAATATTTTCAGACGACTCTTCACCTCTTATTAAGGGGGAAAGCAAGGAACATACCAAATAAGAAAAATGCTGAGTTTAAAGGCCATTTATTACACATCTTGGTTGACATACTCAACAGTTAACTAAACCTTTCCATTTCAATAACTTTAGTGGTCTAGGTGAAATCTGCTCATATCTCTATGAGCAGAAAATGTATGAGAGTATCTTACTTGAATTACTATCATTTTCCCTTCTGGCATGGAATTTATAGTACACATTTGACCGGGAAGTGATCGCGTAAGGTTGACGGCCCAATGCGATTTCTTATTCCCTTCTTGAACCAAGCACTTGTGCGCTAGGCTTTCGTGTGTCTATGCCAGCGCACTTATAAGGATGTTCTACTAGAAGCGAATATCCAGAAGGTTGAGGTTGGCATGTCGTTTTGGGAAATACTAGCGATAGTCACAGTAGTTGCACTCTTGAACAAACTGGACTCTATTCATCTGGGCTTTAAAGGTAATAGCCATAGAAGATATAGAATTCGTGAAAAGGAGAAGCGTAAAAGCCTGCCTAAAGGGAAGAACAAATGATGTAAGGGGTGGTTGCCATCTTTAGGGCTGCTGCGCGCTGTGAGCAAGCTTCGCTATTCATCGGTTGGCCGGGCGGTCGTCTATCTGCCCGAACATTTTCTAGCGTTCTTGAAGGCGATAAAAAGACCACGGCGGGGTTTTGATTGATAGTAAGTGGTAATAATATATCTAACAAATTGGATGGCCTGATTTGCGAATTTGGCGAGAATTTGACTTGAGCGTATGCATACCCATGCATACGTGTGCAAAAGGAAAGCCCCGCGCCGAGCGGGGCATAGCTTGTGACGGCTGCAAATATTGAATGTATGCATACCCATGCAAACGTATGCATAACTGCTAGGGTCGCTTGGGTGGCGTTCGCAATGCGGAGGTCAGGAGTTCGACCCTCCTCTGCTCCACCAATCATTTCAAGAGTTGACGGCGGGCTCATCCCCGCCGTTTTCGTTTTCGTCGTTAGTGCGTTGCCGTGCAGCGCCGGAAGCGTGGCAAGACTGTGAACCGCTTGCTTCCGTGTTAGCGTTCGTTGCGTGCGTGTCGAGATGTTTGCAGATGAATGATGCTGCCTGCTGTAGGGCAGCTCGCGCTTCGGGCACGAAGCCGTCAAGCATCTGCCAGCAGTGGGGCACGTCTCCGTAAATATCTAACTCGCTAACTCCCCCTGCTTCTCGAATTTTTTCGTGCACACGGCGCGAATCGTCCAACAGTAATTCGGTCGAGCCTACTTGCAGAAGGACGGGCGGCAGCCCTTTGAAGTCAGCTAACACGGGTGAGGCATACGGGTCATGTGTTGAAGCATCGCCCAGATAAGCGGCGGCAAACTCGGCTGTATTCTCTGGATGAAACATCGCGCAGCGACCGTCGTTAAAACGTGTGGACGCGCCTGTGCCCGCAAGGTCAGTCCATGGCGAGAAACAGACGGCAGACGACGGAAGCGGCAACCCCGCATCGCGCGCCCGCAAGAGAGTGGCGAGCACAAGGCCGCCTCCCGCCGAATCACCTGCCAGAGAAATCGCACTCGCGTAGAATCCCTGTTCAAGCAACCATTGATAGGCGGCGAGCGCATCATCGAGTGCTGCCGGATAACGATGTTCGGGAGCGAGGCGGTAGTCCGGGCTGAAAACACGGCGTCGGCTGAGGCGTGCGAGTGCTGCTGTGATAGGACGATGTGTGGCGGTAGAGCATGAGACGTAGCCGCCGCCGTGAAGATACAGAATCACACCCGGCTCAGGCTCTTCAACTCCGAGCCATTCGCCGCGTAGCTTTTCATTTTCTACAGGCTTCAAACGCAGGCCGCGCGTCCGAAGCCGCTGAAACAGCTTTGGCGGTCCGAACAGGCGGCGCGCACGACGCGCGACCTGCTGTTCATCATCGCCCCAACTGCGCCGCCGGATGAGTATTCGAATACTTGCGCTTATAAGACGTGCTTGCCAGCTAGGCATAATCAATAGATTGTTTTCTGCAAAAAGGTAAGCCGACGCGCGGGCGAAGTCAATCGAATTTTCCGCCCCGGCATCTCTTTTTGGTCCAGTTAATGGAAGGCCGCGACGCTTCGATTCGCAAGAGAGTTGTGCATTCACTATTGACTCCCCGCTTCTGTGGTATTTTAATAGCAGTGCTTTACCATCCACTTTGGCCGGAGGGAGAGATAAACCCATGTCTTTCGGGTTCACGAAAACTTTTCGCTTTATCGCGCTGGTGCTGCTCGTTGCCGTTACACAGGTCTACGTGCTGGCGCACCCGCGAGCGACGAGCACGCCCGCAACGAAAAACTCAGAGTCTGTCAATAAGCCGGTGGTAACAGACCATCAACTTAATTTCATCAAGCAGAATCAGGTCACGCCCGACGCGCGGCTGGCCTCCGAACGCTCCATCACGTTTGCACCGAAAAGCCCGCTATCGCTGGCCTTCACGAAGATGAGCGTCGAGAAGGTTGCTGCCAGCACGACCTTCCTGAAAGTCAAAAAAGGCACTTACGATTTTATGGTGTCGCCCAAAGCACAGACTGATAATGATGACGATGGTGATGACGACGACGGCGACCGCAAGGCGCTCTACATCGCATCAGCTATTGTCATCGGAGCAGCGGTCGCCGCCTTCATAGGTTTCCGCCACGACCGCGACGATGATGATATTCGCGGCCAGTAAGAACTGCGGCCGGTAAGAATTTTAGAGAGCCAGCGGGCCATCCGAAAATTCACGAACGCAGACAGCAGGTCGCACGCCGGCTTGCTGTCTGCTTGCCGCTGCACGGCATCCTCTCCCCGCATGACCCATGCTTGAGCGCGACGGCGACCACAGCCGCCGCCGGAGCACTCCCCGGCGCGCGAGCCGCCCAGCACAAGCAACAGCTTTGTCCTTTCAGAGCATCTATTTGCACAACACGGGTCTCTCTCCCGCTTGAAAAGCTTGCGAGTCTCTGGTAAACCACGGTGGCGCTGCCCGCGTGCGCCCTTATCCGTCCACCTGTTCGAGAAAGCCTTTTAGTTGTAGGAGAAGATCATGATGAAGAAAGTTACTGCCCCGCTGCTGGCTGCCCTGCTCATGGCGGCCTTGAGCGTTCCCGCCCTTGCCGACACGATTCGCCTCAAAGACGGGAGCGTCATTCAGGGGCAGGTCGTCGGCTTCAAAGACCAGCAGTTTACCGTCCTGATAGGCACAGGCTCGCGCGGTCGCCGCAGCCGCGTCCTGCTCTACGCGGAGGATGTCGAATCCATAGAGTTTGACGGGCAGGCCGGAACGCAGTCCACCTTCGGCAATGACGACAACAACAACACCGTGAGCACTCAACCGCCCGTCACACAGCCGTCGCGCCCGAACACGAGCCAGCCGCGCCCCACAACGCAGCCAACCACACGGCCAGACGATGACGATAACACTACGCAGCCAACGTCGCGTCCGTCTAACAATCAGGGCGCGCCGACCTTCTTCCAGATCAATACACGCGTGCGCGGCGACAACACGACCAACGGCTGGACAAACAGCGGCCTCGTCGTCCGTCAGGGCCAACGCCTGCGCATCTCCGCGACGGGGCGCGTGATGCTCGGAGCGGGCCGCGCCTCCACGCCCGCAGGGCTGCCGACCTTAGCCGATAGAGACAAGCTGATGCGTAATGAGCCGACAGGCGCTCTCATCGCCGTCATCGGTGATAACAACGACGACTTTATCCTTATAGGCCGCAGCCGCGAGTTTGTAGCCCAACGCGACGGCGTTCTCTTCCTCGGCGTCAACGAAGGCAACCTCAACGACAACACGGGCACATACGAAGTCACCATCGAAGCCGAAGCGAGATAGGGAAAGGTAAAAGTAAAAAGGTAAAAGGTAAAAGTGAGGGGAAGCCGCTTAATCAAAAGTGGTTTCCGCCTTCCTTTTACCTTTTACCTTTTACCTTACTAAAGCGAACGCTCGTCGCGCCCTGCGCATCAGAAAACTGTCTGAGACTGTAAGAGCGATTGGCTTGACCGTATGTTGGGCCGCGTCCTATATTTTAACCAGCAAAACTGTAACTTTCCGCCTGCCTGCTTGCGTTTAAGGATTATCTTTATGAAACGTGCTCTATCCAATCAACGTCGTAGCCTGACGGCCTTCGTCGTGCTTCTTTCGCTCCTCTTGGCGACGGCAACTCAACTGAGCGTCTTGGCCCAGTCGAGACGCCAGCAGCCAACGCCCAGCAACCAGAAGAAGAACAAGCGCCCGGACCCGGACAAGCAGCAGGAAGAGATTCCGCCCGATGTCATCGGCAAGCCGCAGGAGGCCGAAACGATTAAGGTCACGACCTCTCTCGTCAACGTTGATGCAGTCGTCTATCACAAGAAAACCGGGCAGGTCATCACAGGATTAAAGAAAGAGAATTTCGCGGTCTTCGAAGACGGCGTGCAGAAGGAAATCACTAACTTCTCGACGCCCGAAGCGCCGATAACGGTGGCGATGGTCGTCGAATACAGCAAACTCGGCGAGGCTCTGGGCTACATGGGCAGCGCCGGTACGGAAGACGGACGGAGCGAAGTCCTGCGCCCGACCGCCATGTTCCTCTCGCAGTTTGTTAAGCCGCCAGACGACTACGTCTCCGTCATCGCCTACGACATACGCCCCACCCCGCTCACGGATTTTACAAACGACCCGCGCCGCATACAGCAGGTCATCAGCCTGCTCGTCGCTAACTATCCAGCTTTCCGCGAAACGAATCTTTACGATGCGTTGAAGTTTACGCTCGTCGGAGGTAAGGGCGATTCTGTCGTGCTGGAAAGAAGCGAATCGCGGACGGCCGAATACGCCGGCCTTGCGAGCCTGCAAGGCAGACGCCGCGCCGTAGTTCTAGTCTCCTCCGGCCTTGATACGTTCAGCAAGATTAACTACGGGCAGGCGCGCAAGATTGCACAGAACGCGGGCGTGCCGATTTACATCATCGGCACTGGAAATTTATTTATGAAGAGATACGGCGACAGGCTTCCAGCCACCGACGACCTGATGGGCAATCCGGGTCGCCTCACGCTCCTGCAAGCGCAGAACGCGCTCGATACCTTCGCCAAAGAAACGGGCGGCGCTTTCTATCCAGTCACCTTCGAGGGCGAACTGCCTAACGTGCTGCGCTCGATTAACGCGCTGCTGCGCAACCAGTACAGCCTCGGCTACAACCCCGGCGAAAGACGCGACGGCAAGCAACACAAAATCGTCGTCAAAGTTGACGTTGACGGCGACGGGCAGTACGACGAAAAGGAATACAAAGTCCAGAGCCGACAGTTTTACAACGCGCCGAAATCTTAACTTAAAGTCAAAGGTCCAAGCCCAAGGTCCAAAGTCAGAGCGCAGATGCTTTTGACTTTGGACCTTGGACTTTGGACTGTGGACTAAATACCGTAAAAGCGCAGGCGAAACTCGTCGTTGAAGGCGTGTATCTCGGCGCGGCGGCCTGAGAAGAGACGCGACTGGCGAAGCAGTTCGGGGAGTCCGCCGTGTGGGAGGTCAAGTCCGTAGGCGGGGCTGGAAAAGATGGCTGTTAATTGCGGATTGATTCTTTGCGGCACGCCGTAGCGAATTGCGCGTTGAGCGGTCGGCGCAAATCCGCTGGTGCGGCGCGGATTGATAATCTCCATTGAGCGGTCGAAGATGTGTATGCGTGTCGAGAGATGCGGCAGCGCAAGGTCGCGATGGACGAGCGCATTGCTGACGCCTTCGCTGATTGCTCCCCGATGATAGTTGGCCCGCGCGACAACAGGAATCTCCGCCTGCTCCGCAACGGGAAAACGGCGCGGGCGCTCCTGCCACAAATCGCAATAGCGGTTGACGAAGCGCATGGCCGATTCGTAGAGCGTGTGTAGATTGCCGTTGAGCGTGAGGCTCTCTATTTTGGGCGACTGCGTTGTGTCGCCCGCAAAGCGCGTCGCAGTGATTGACGAACGCGGGAGAAGTTCCGTCACATGCTCGTCGCGCCCGAAGAGCAGCAACCCGGCGACGGTCGGCACAACCTCGCCCATGTTTCCAGCCGCGAGCAGCAAATCGCGTTTGAGCACATCCTCCGTCGGGTAATCGGCAACGGCAGCGGGGTCGAAAGCATCGCCCTCAAACTCGCGCACGAAGCTCCACAGATGCGCCTCGTCAATATCAGCCAGGCCAGCGCCGGGGACAGGCACGTTCTCATAGCTAAAGGGCCTTGCTTCGTCCATCAGCGCGGAGAGTTCTTCGCGCGTGGCCTCGCGTTTTTCCGAGCCGATGCGAATGTAGAAGCGCCCGTCGCGCGTGCGATAAGGGCGGCGCTTGCCTTCGACTTCGAGCGCGAGGATGCGGCGGCCGTTGTCGAAAGCGATGCGGTCAATCAGTGGAACGAGCGGCGGCTGCACCTCCTCGCGACAGAGGCGAACGAGTTCGTCCTGCACGCTTTCGGTGTCGTCTAAGCCTTCGACGCGCAGTTGGTCGTTGACGCCGAAGACCATCACTCCGCCGCCCGTGTTGGCGAGCGCGACAATCTCCTGCGCAATCTTCTCTGTGTTTGAGAGCTTGACCTTGAGTTCGAGGAAGGTGTCTTCGCCGCCGCGCACCAGCCGCATGAGTTCGGTGCGGGAGGTTTCCGGCGCAGGAGCAGAAAGCATGTACTCCTGAAAAGAACGTTCCGTGGCGGGTTCGTGCCGCTGGTTGCTGCGAAATCTTCTGCGAGCCATTTTTGTCTGGACGGGGCTTGCTCTACCCGCCCGGAGGCAACACACGCCGTCTCTCTTTTAGCGACGCCAGCATGGTTGCATCTCTGGAATAATGAAAAAAGTGATGAGTGATGAGTGATGAGTAATGAGTTGAAAAGCTCTTTCTCTTACTCATCACTCATTACTCATCACTTCTTTATCCGTGCTTAGTTATCCGTTCGTTTACTGACGACTTCAAGTATTGCCACCTCGCTTTGAGCGAGCAGCCGCCCCTGACTGTTAATCAACAAGTAATAGAGCACAAGGGCCACACCTGCAAACAAGGCCAGTGTAGCATACTTCACAGCCAAACTCTCTGTGTAGTAGCCCGCAAACGCTGCCAGAAGCGGCGGCAGCATCAGAGCCAGCACCATCGGTATCAACAGAAATCCGGCGACGCCTGAAGCGTTCATACGTTTACCGTATTCCAACCGTTTCGGAAAACGGATCGAGAGCCAGTTGCCTATGAGCGCAACCGCCGCGCTGAAGAGCAGAAAGGAGAGCGCCGCAAACACGACCGCCCCCAATGTCAAATCGCGGAAGACAAGCTGGTTGATAATGATGAGCAGTGTCGAAAAGATGAGGGCGAGAAACGTGATGGTGATGTTTTTGCCCACCAGAATTGTACGCCGGTTAAGCGGCGAGAGGATAAACGCACGCATCCCTGCGCCCTCGTATGCGAAGAGATTGCAGGCCGGCGACGAGAGAATCAGGAAAACGTAGAGCACACCGCCCGCCGCCAGCAGCCCGTCCGAGTAGTACATGAATCCGGCAGCGAGTCTTTCAACCTCCCCGGCCGGAAGATTACGCGCGCCGTTTGCTGCCCCGCTCCCAAAACGGCTCCGCTGAGCGAGCCTGAGCACTATGAGAATCATCGGCATCAGCATCATCATGCGGAGCTGCGCGTTCCGCATGGCGTAGCGCAACTCCTTCTCAATCACGGCCGAGAGTTCGCCCGACAGCAGAGGCAGTCGCCAGCCCGGCTCTTTCTCGATTGGCGCAGTCGTGCGTTTCGGAGTTTTCGTGCGACCCTTTCCGTTGATGCCGAGCGCGGAGCGGCGTGCCGTCCAGTAAGTGACACTGATGAGCAGGAAGGCGTAGGCGAGCAGCGTCAGGATTGCCAGCGCGTAGTCGTGCGCGCCGTTTGCGCGCAGCCCGCCGGTCAAGGCGATGGCGGCAGCGCCCGGCGGCGTCCAGCGCATCCCGCGAAAGACTGTTCCCTGCTGCGCTATGAGCGGAGCTATCTGGCCCATCAGCGCGCCGCCGAGGCCGACTACCGCGCCGAGCAACGCCAGCAACGTCTCACCGCGCGTCCGTTGTTTCTGTATCAAAGCGCCCAGCGACGTTGAGAGCCACTTCGCCAGCGCCAGCCCGAACAGCGCCGCACACAATCCGGCCGCGAGCGCAGGCAACACGCTGCCCTGGCCCAGCCCTGCGCCCAGCGCGACGGCCATGATAACCGGCAGCGCGAAGATTGAGCCGAGGCTCGTCAATTCGCTCAGCCAGTCAATCGCGAAGAGCTTGCGCAGGCTGACCGGGTAGAGCAACAACCGGCCCGCGTCAAAACGGCTGCCGCCGCTCAGGCCCAGCGGAATCACGGCCCACATCATGTAGACGAAGGCCAGCACCATAAAGATGAAAAACATTCCGCCCTGCCCGTTTTGAGTTAACGTGAGAGCGCGGTTCGGATGGCGCTCGAAGGTCGCTGTCAACCCGTAGGTCGCAAGCCCCAGCACGACAGCAATCAGCAAGGCCAGCAGGAGCGCTAAGAGTGTGCCCAGCGCGGAGACGACACTATTAACGACGGCCTTGCGCGACCGCATAGTGTTGCGAAACAGAGTCCACTTCAACCAGATGAGCGCGCGAAATTGATTCATCAAGCAGGAGCCGTAAAACGCAGGTCAGGAATCACACAGCAAGCGCTGCGATGCTCGGATTGTACAATAGCAAGCGAGTCGTAGATAACAGAAACGAAGATGAGGGCCGCGCACGCAGCATGACACCGCTTGTCGGCCGCGTTATTCTGGCTCGCGGGATTCCGACTACTGACCGCTTTGTTCTTATGACTGCTTACGTTTGTTTAGGCTCGAATCTTGGCGACCGCGCGGGCTACCTGCTGATGGCCGTGCGCGGGATGATGAATGCGGGGTTGAGCATTCAGCGGCTCTCGTCAGTTTATGAGACCGAGCCCGTTGACGTTTGCGAACAACCATTATTTCTGAACATGGTGGCCGAACTCGCCGGCGCTCTCCCTGCACCCGAACAGATGCTTGCGCGGCTGCTGCGCATAGAGTATGCGCTCGGCAGGCGTCGCGACGTGGCACGCGGCCCGCGCACCATTGACCTTGACCTGCTGCTCTATGGTGAACGCCAAATCAATTCGCAGTTTCTCACGCTCCCGCACCCGCGCCTGCATGAACGTCGTTTCGTACTGACCCCGCTTGCCGAGATAGCGCCCAAACTCGTTCATCCAATTTTCCACCGCACCATCAGTGAACTACTTGTCGCAACCGAAGATTCATCCGCGGTCAAACGCTGGACGCCGGAAGAAACGATGAACGCGGAACGATGAAGGATGAACTATTAAGAGCTTGCCTGTCATTCATCATCGCTACGCTCCGACTTCAACGTTGCCGCGTTCTGCATTCGTCGTTCATCATTCTGCGTTCCGCGTTCCGCGTTCATCGTTTATTCTTCATCTTTCTTCCTTGCTTTTCGGCGTGTCTGTCCTATAATTGCAGCCGCACACCTCGTATTTTCGTAACTTTGAGCGGTGGCTGTTTGGCGAGAGAAGAATGGGCAATGAAAGCTGAATGAATTATTCATCCTTCATTCCTGCTCCTTTCTCCTTGCTCTTCGGTCGCCGCATTGCAGTCTACTGAAAGAGATTACAATGGCTTATCTCAAACCCGAACGCCCCGAAAAAGTGACAGCGCCCAGCCTTCTTGCCAGCAAAAAGCGGGGCGAACGCCTCGTCTGCCTGACGGCTTATGATTACCCTACGGCCCGCGTCGTTGACGAAGCGGGCATTGACGTGATTCTCGTCGGCGACTCAATCGGCAACGTCATCTTCGGCTACGGCAACACCGTTCCCGTCACGCTCGAAGAAATACTGACGCACACGCGCGCCGTGCGTCGTGCAGTCAAACGCGCACTGCTCGTCGCAGACATGCCCTACGGCACTTACCATACAGGCGCGGACGATACCGTGCGCGCAGCGCTCCGTCTCATCAAGGAAGGCGGCGCGGAGGCAGTTAAGCTGGAAGGCGGCTTAAAGCGCGCAGCGCTCGTCAAGCGCTTAGTGGACGAAGAGATTCCAGTGATGGGCCACATCGGTCTGACGCCGCAGTCTGTCAACAAGCTTGGCGGTTATCGTGTGCAGGGGAAGACGGCAGAGACGGCGCGCGCGCTGCTTGATGATGCGCGTGCGCTCGAAGAGGCGGGAGCTTTTGCCATTGTGCTCGAAGTGATGCCGCGAGAGATTGCGCGCCTCATCACGGAGAGCGTACAAATCCCGACTATCGGCATCGGCGCTGGCGTGCATTGCGATATTCAAGTGCTCGTCCTGCACGACATGCTCGGCCTCTCGTTCGGCAAGCAGGCGCGCTTCGTGCGACCTTATGCGAATTTACGCGAGGCGATGACGGAGGCCATCAGCCACTTCGCTGAAGACGTGCGCACGGGGGTTTATCCATCAGACGACGAATCGTACGGGTTGCCAGCCGAAGCCGCAGCCGAACTGAATCTCGCGCCCGCGGACAAGAAAATCGAGAAAACATAACGAACAGTTTTTAGTCTTCAGTTTGCAGAAAAAGCAATGAGTCTTTTACTAAAAACTGGAGGACTGAAAACTGACAACTGTCTATGGAAATCATCAATCGTCGCCAGCGCATGAGTTCGGTTGCGCGCAAGGTGCGTCGCGAGCAGGATCAGACCATCGGGCTTGTACCGACGATGGGCGCGCTGCATGACGGGCATTTGAGTCTGGTGCGCGAAGCGCGACGGATGTGCGATTCGGTCGTCGTCTCCGTCTTCGTCAACCCGACGCAGTTTGGCCCCGGCGAAGACTACGAACGCTACCCGCGCGATTTAACGCAGGATGCCGCGCGTCTCACAGACTACAACGTTGACTACATCTTCGCGCCCGCGCCCGAAGAGATTTATCCGAAAAACTTTTCGACCTACGTGACGGTCGGCGGACTCTCCGACGAGTTGGAGGGCAAATCGCGCCCCGGCCATTTTCGCGGCGTCGCCACGGTCGTCACCATCCTGCTCAACATCGTGCGGCCTGACTTCGCCTTCTTCGGACAGAAGGATGCGCAGCAAACTCTGGTCATCAAACGTCTTGTGCGCGACCTCGCGTTGGAGACTGAAACGGTTGTGCTGCCGACTGTGCGTGAAGAATCCGGCCTCGCCCTTTCGTCTCGCAACGCATACCTCAAAGACGACGAGCGGCGAGCAGCGCCCGTTCTCTATCGCGCGTTGACACGCGCCAAAGAGGCTTACAAGGGCGGCGAGCGCACCGCTGCACGCCTGATTGAAATTATCCGCACGACGATTGAAAGCGAGCCGCTTGCGCATCTCGATTACATAGGCGTCACCGATGCCGACACGATGGAGAAACTCGACAAACTCGATGACCGCACAGTGCTCATCGCCATCGCCGTTTATATCGGCAAGACGCGCCTCATTGACAACATCATCCTCAACAAAAAGAAGGAAGGCATTACTACAAAAGCCTGATTCCTGAAACCGGGAGGATTAAAACAAAGACCTTTCACGCAAAGGCGCAAAGAACAGCAAGACAGAAGCTCGCAAAGCGACGGTCAATCCTTTGCGGGCTTCGGTTTTTCTTTACCTTTGCGCCTTCGCGTGAAACTGCTCCCCACCTCCGCGCTCTCTGATTGCTCGATACCGTCCACGGCCCACGCACGTTTTACCTTACCTCCATCTTCTGCTACTTTTATCTCATGTCTCAAAGGATGAAACAGAAGGCTCACATCGAGTTCACTTTGAACGGCGAGCCGGCGGAAGTTGCTTTCGCGCCACACAAAACCGTGCTCGAAGTTCTCAGGGAAGACCTTAACCTGATGGGCACTAAACACGGCTGCGAGCTTGGCGAATGTGGGACGTGCACTATCCTGCTCGACAATCGCGCGGTGCTCTCATGCCTCGTGCTCGGCCTCGACATGGAAGGGCGCGAGGTTGAAACCATCGAAGGAATGGCGGCCGGAGGCGGGCAGTTGCACCCCTTGCAGGAGACCTTCGCAGACACGGGCGCGGCGCAGTGTGGCTATTGCACGCCGGGATTCCTGCTGGTCGCGAAAGAGTTGCTGGAAGCGAATCCGCAGCCGTCGCGCGAGGAGATTAAGGAAGCTCTGGCCGGCAATCTTTGCCGCTGCACGGGCTACATCAAGATTTACGAGGCGGTCGAACTGGCGGCGGCGCGCATGCGCGGCGAGGAAATGGAACTGCCGAGAGAAAGTGTCTATGGCTACGAATAAGAACGGAAGTGAAAAGGGTCAGGGGAGAAACGGAAAGCCGCTGAAGGTGGTGGGCAAGCCTTTCCGTAAAGTTGACGCGCGCCAGAAGTGTACGGGCCAGACGAAATTTGCCGACGACATAGTGTTGCCGCGCATGCTCTTCGCCAAAATCCTGCGCTCGACTGAGCCGCACGCGCTCATCAAAAACATAGACATCTCAAAGGCGCTTGAGCTTCCAGGCGTTTATGCCGTCATCACAGGCCGTGATTTGCCCATCCCTTACGGCATCCTTCCCGTCAGTCAGGACGAGCACACGCTCTGCATTGACCGCGTGCGTTTTATCGGAGACCCCGTTGCGGCAGTCGCAGCCATTGACGAAGACACGGCCTTCGATGCGATGAACTTAATCGAGGTCGAGTATGAAAAGCTCAACACCATCGCGACCATCGAAGAAGCCCTTCTGATTGACGAGCCGCGCATACACGACTACGGCGACAGCGGCAACATTCACAAGAAAGTCAATCTCGAATTCGGCGACCTCGAAGAAGGCTTTGCCGAAGCCGACCACATACGCGAAGACATCTTCTTCTACGAAGGCAACACGCACCTGCCGATGGAGCAGCACGCTTCCGTCGCCTACTTCGACACAGACCACAAGTTAACGCTCTGGAGTTCGACGCAGACGCCGCACTACGTTCATCGTGCGCTCAGTAAAGTGCTCGAAATTCCAGCGGCGCACGTCCGCGTCATCGCTACGCCTAACGGCGGCGGCTTCGGCGGCAAATCCGACCCCTTCAATCACGAAATCGCCGTCTGCGAGCTTTCACGCCGGACGGGCCGCCCCGTCAAGATTACCTTAACGCGCGAGGAAGTCTTCTACTGCCATCGCGGACGCCATCCCGTCCTGATGAAAATCAAAACCGGCGTGCGCAACGACGGCGCTATCACCGCGATGGACTTTCAGACCTTTCTCGACGGCGGCGCTTACGGCTCCTACGGCGTGGCCTCGACCTTCTACACGGGCGCGCTGCAAACCGTCACTTACGAAGTGCCCCGTTATCAATTTCGCGGCGTCCGCGTCTTTACCAACAAACCGCCATGCGGCCCAAAGCGCGGGCACGGAACACCTCAACCGCGCTTCGGCCTTGAAATCCAGCTCGACAAAATCGCAGACGAGCTTAACTTAGACCCCGCGGAGATGCGCCTGAAACATCTCGTCAAACCGTTCTCCGTCACGGCCAACTACCTGCGCATCGGTTCGATGGGCCTGGGCAAGTGCATAGAAAAAATCGTCGAAGGTTCTGACTGGAAAAACAAGTATAAGAAGCTGCCTTACGGCAAAGGCGTCGGCCTCGCTTGTAGCTCCTACATCTGCGGCGCGGGCCTGCCCATTTACTGGAACAACATGCCGCACAGCGGCGTCCAGCTTCGCCTCGACCGTCAGGGCGGCGTCTGCGTCCAGTGTGGCTCGACCGACATCGGTCAGGGTTCGGATTCCATTCTCGCCTACATCGTCGCCGAAGTGCTCGGCATTGACCCCTTCGACATTCGCGTCGTCACGGCCGACACGGATTTAACGCCCGTGGACCTCGGCAGCTATTCGAGCCGCGTCACTTTAATGACTGGCAACGCCGCGCTTCAGGCTGCCGAACGCGCACGCGAACTGCTGACAATGGCCGTCGCCGAAAAACTCTCCGTGCCGATTGAGAATCTTTCGTTTGCGGAGCGCCGCGTCTTCGATGTCGAGAATCCCGAGGTCGGCGTCACGTTTGCCGAGGCGGTCGTGCTGGCCGAATCAAAGTTCGGGACAATCGGCACGGTCGGTTCTTACACGCCGCCGCGCTCGCCCGGAAAGTTTAAGGGCGCGGGCGTTGGCCCATCGCCCGCCTATAGTTACTCTGCGGCCATCGCCGAAGTTGACGTTGACCCGGAGACGGGCATCGTCGCCGTCGAGCGTATCTGGATTGGTCACGACATAGGCCAGAGCATCAACCCTATGCTTGTCATGGGGCAAGTCGAAGGCAGCGTCTACATGGGACTCGGCGAGGCATTGATGGAAGAGATGATTTATCGCGCCAACCGCAACGTCGTACACAAATTCCCTTCCCTGCTTGAATACAAAAGCCCGACGACGCTTGAGATGTGCGACGTAAAAACTTACCTGATTGAAGATGCAGACCCGAACGGCCCCTTCGGCGCAAAGGAAGTCGGGCAAGGGCCGCTCTTGCCCGTCATGCCCGCAGTCGCCAACGCCGTCTACGATGCCGTCGGCGTCCGCATAGACGAAGTGCCGGTTACACCTGAGAAGGTGCTGACCGCCATCCGCGACAAAGCGAAAGGCAAGGAAGGCCGCTACGGCCCCAAATCAGTGCCCGGAACCGAATGGCCGCAGCCGCTCAAAGTGCAGACGCCCGCCGAAGGCGGCGACGGGCGCGAGATGCCGCGCGTGGCTATTCATTCGTAGTTAGTAGCAAACAGATTAGAAGGAATCGGCGTTGAGATTCGAATGGGATGACGCCAAAGCGCAGGCCAACTTAGCGAAGCACGGCGTCAGCTTCGGAGAAGCTACGGAAGTCTTTTACGACCCGAACGCGCTGGAAGATTACGATGCGGAGCACTCGGAGACGGAAAGCAGATTCTTCATCATTGGCTTGTCGAGCCGGCGGCTCTTGTACGTGATTTATGCTGAGCGTTTGAATGACATGATCCGCATCATTTCAGCAAGGAAAGCCGACCAGGTGGAGCAACAAATTTATGAGCGAACAGAAAACAGATAGGCCGCTCGTCTTCTCCGTAGTTGAGGACGATGGAGAGAATGTGATTATCGAAATCTCGGAAGAGGACTACCGGCGCGACCTGGAGGCCGGAATTGATGAAGACGCTACGCTCAAACCCGGGCGCTACAAAATGAGACGCGGAGGTTTCCTCGCGCGTCATCCAGAGTTGAAGATTAAAGAAAGAAAGAGAGCCTGAGGCACAGCACGGCAATCTACATCACAGTAGCTTGCGTCCATATTAAATTGTGGCGACGGGCGCGAGATGCCGCGCGTGGCTATTCACTCATAAAATTTTGATAGGAAGAGAAAGATGAACATCTTGCGTGCAATGGGAAGCGGTTTGATTGGGGCGGCGGCTCTTAATGTTTTGCATGAGACGGCGCGTCAGTTTATTCCTGATGCGCCGCGGGTTGATGTGATTGGTAAGCGAGCAGTCGCGGCCCTTTATAAGGCGACGGGGAATGAGCCTCCGCCGGATGACGAGTTGTATGCTCTGGCGATGGCGGGCGATGTTGTTTCCAATTCTCTCTACTATAGCCTTGTCGGATTGGGAGACCGCAGAAACGCTTTGCTGTGCGGCGCGCTTCTTGGGTTGGGCGCGGGCGTTGGCGCTGTCGCGCTGCCGGGGAAGCTTGGGCTTGGCAGCGAGCCGAGCGCACGCACGCCTGCACGGCAGGCAATGACGATTGCGTGGTACACAATCGGCGGGCTGGCCGCCGGTGCTGCTTACCGTATGTTGTCGGATGAAAACGATGGTTAAGAGTTGTTAATAGAACACTGGTACTAAAGCTTATGATGAGACTTCCGAAGTTCTCTTACCGCGTGCCCTTGGAGATAGCGGACGCGGTGAAGATGATGGGCGACGCTGGCCCTGAGGGGCAGTTTGTGGCTGGCGGCACGGATCTGTATCCGAACATGAAGCGGCGGCAGCAGACGCCAAAAGTTGTTATCTCCGTGACTCGACTCAGAGAGTTGAATCAGATTACGGGCGACGGCAGAAGCGGGCTGGTGATTGGCGCGTCCGTTTCGTTGACTGACATCTGCGAACATGAAATCGTCAAGCGCGACTACCCTATGGTGGCCGAGGCGGCGAAGCTTATCTCGACGCCGCTCCTGCGCAACATGGGCACGATTGGCGGCAACCTCCTTCTCGACACGCGCTGCAACTACTACGACCAGAATTACGAGTGGCGTCGCGGCATCAACTTTTGCATGAAGAAGGACGGCGATGTGTGTTGGGTTGCGCCGGGCAGCTCGAAATGCTGGGCCGTGCAGTCGGCAGACCTTGTGCCTTTGATGGTGGCGATGGGCGCGAAAGTCAAACTCGTCTCGACGCTCGGCGAGCGCATGGTGTTGGCGGCGGGGCTTTACAACAACGACGGGATTGATTATCTGCACAAGAGGCCGGATGAACTGCTGACGGAGATTCACCTGCCGCCCTTAAATGGTTGGCGCGCGACCTACAAGAAACTGCGGCGGCGCGGCGCATTTGATTTCCCTGTGCTCGGTGTCGCAGCGCGTCTCGATTTTGCAGAGGATGGCATTGTTCGCGAGGCGAGATTGATTCTGGGCGGCATTGCGCCCGCGCCGATTGAAGTCAAAGAAGCTGCGGCGGCTCTCGTCGGCCACACGCTCGGGCCGGAGCAGATGCAGGCGGCGGCTGAAGCCTGTTATCTGAAAGCGCGCCCGCTCGACAATACGGACTTCGTGATGAACTGGCGTAAGCAGATGGCCCGCCCATATGTTCTGCGAGCGCTGGAAGCGTTGAAACAGTAAACAGTTTACAGTTTTGAGTTTTCGGTATTCAGAGAAAGCAGCTTGTCTTTCTGAACACTGAAAACTGTTAACTGAAAACCATGAACGAAGTTGCTGCGATTCTTTTGGCTGCGGGGCGTTCGCGGCGGATGGGTGCGTTCAAGCCGCTGCTGCCCTTCGGCGGCCGGACGGTCGTTGAAGCCTGCATCAATCATCTTCAGGACGCGGGAGTTGAGAGGGTGATTGTCGTCCTCGGCCATCGCGCCGCGTTGATGCGAGAGAAGCTGTCTCACCTAAAGGTTAGCTTCGCTCTCAACGATGCGGAAGAGAGCGAGATGAGCACGTCCATTGCGCGCGGCGTCGAGCGTGTGCCATTGGATGCGGAAGCAATCCTCGTCGCGCTTTGCGACCAACCGATGATTCCGCCCGCTGTTATTCGTCTGCTGGTTGAAGAGTGGCGACGGACGGGTGCGCCGCTGGTCTTGCCTGAGTTTGAAGGGCGCGGCGGCCATCCCGTCTTGATTGACAAACGTTTTCGCGCGGAGCTACTGAATCTTGACGCCGCTGGCGGATTGCGCTCGCTCTTTCATGCTCAGCGTGAAGCGGTCAGGCGCTTGGCAGTTGCTTCGCCGTTCGTTGCGCGCGACATGGATACGTGGCAAGATTACGTCCGTTTGCACAGGGAAGTCTTCGGCGTCGTTCCACCCAACCGTTGAAAGCGGTTAATCAGGCTCAGGGCGCAACAGTTTTGCGAGTATCCAACGGAAGTCGCCGGAAACACATCTAATCGTCGTCTGGATTGTTCCCTGACATTTCACTGACAGCCGGAGAATTTGAGAACGACGGCGAGCACAGGGAACGACAAAGGAGACTCGATGACATTCAAAAGTCGCAGGCCAATTTTAGCCGCGGCCATTTCAATCCTGCTGTTACTGCCCTTCTACGCTCCGGCGCTACCGGGCAAACGACAGACAGGCCCGGTACAATTCTCTTTCCGCTCGATTGACGGCCCCTTGGTCACGTCCGAGAGTTTGCGCGGCGAGGTCGTCGTGCTGGCTTTCGGTGCAAACTGGCTGCCGCTCTCGCGCAAGCAGGTGCAGGGCGTGCGCAAGCTGGCGGACGATTACGGCAAACGCGGCGTCGCTGTTTTCTGGGTGAGCACGGATTCGGAATCATCCAAATCGAAGAACTTCGCCAGCGACGACCAACTTCGTGCTTTCTCGAAGAAGCATAGCCTTCAGGTGACGGTTCTGCGCGACCCGGACGGACAGGTTTCCAAGCAGTTTGGCATTGACCAGCTTCCGGCCATCGTCATACTCAACAAGCAGGGCATCGCAGAAGGCTCGCCCATCGGCGGACTGGATCCCGAAGGCAACCTCGCAGACCAACTCGCGCCCACGCTCGACCGCATTCTGCAAGAAGAAGAATAAGAGACAATGATGAACGCGGAACGATGAACGATGAAGTATAAGAGCTTGTCTTTAACTTCATCGTTCACGCTGCCGCGTTCATCGTTACTTCTTCATCGCTAATCTATAGACCAACTGCACGGGCAGGCCGACGACGTTCCAGTAGTCTCCCTGAATCTCCCTGATGAAGAGCGCCGCGTGTGCCTGCACGGCGTAAGCTCCGGCCTTATCGAGCGGGCTGCCGTTTTCGGCGTGCCAGTTAATCTCCGCATCCGACATGGCGCTAAAGAGCACGCGTGTCCGCTCGTGTGCGACGACCGATTGATGCTTCTCGCCGCTCCGCACCAACGCCACTCCCGTCAGTACTTCGTGCCAACGTCCGCTCAATTGCCTGAGCATCCGGCGAGCATCCTCCATATCGCGCGGCTTACCGAGCACCTCCTCGTCAATCAAGACGGTTGTGTCAGCGCCGAGCACGAGCCGGCCGGGAAAGCGAACGGCGGCAGCTTCAGCCTTCTCGCGCGCCAGTCGCTCGACGTAAGCGACAGGGCTTTCCGTCTCCCGCAGTGATTCGTCAATGTCCACCGCCGAAACCTCGAAGGGCCAATCAACCGCCCGCAAAATCTGCGCCCGCCGCGCGCTGGCAGAAGCTAATACGAGCGCTTCAGGAAATAAACGGGCCGCCCCCGTTTGAGCATTAATCATTTGGGCTTCTCTCTCTTTATACATTACACTTTGATGTGTCTGCTTGAGTTAGCAAAAAGACGAAAGGACGCGAACCTGCGCTATGCGCGCTGCTCGTCTCAACAAAGCTTATCTTATTATCGCGTTGACGGCTATCTTCGTGCTGGCGGCGATGTTGAGCGGGCCGTTGATTCGCAAGCGCGCGCGTGAGAAAGCCGCGCAAGCTCAGCCCGCCGCTGCGCCGGACAAGCAGACTGACGGCGGCAAGTGACTGTTGCGGATTTTAGATTCCAGAATTAAAGGGCCACGAACTTCCGTCTCCTGTGCTCCAACGCTCAACATCAAGGAATCGTTAATCCAATCCTGAACGATGGACGACCTGCTTAGAGTTTTACCGAAATTCTTACGCGCGGCCGGCGAGACGGAAGAGGTACTTGAGGCCGCAGCGATGATTGCGTGGAAGCGTGTTGCGGGCGAAGGGTTGCGCGGGCAGGCCGTTCCCTTCCGCCTCTATCGCAAGACGCTCATCGTCGCCGTCGCGGACACGACGTGGCAGAAACAGCTTGAAGCCATCAGCGGCCAGCTTCTCTTCCGTATCAACTCGCTGCTCGGCCAGGCGGTCGTCACCTACATAGAATTCCGTATAGACCCCGCGACGGTCAAGGCAGAGCGCGCAAAGCGTGCCGCAGAGATTGACGCGGAAGCACAGGAGCGACGCGCTCTTGAAAGCGCTGCGGGAGAAGTCAAGGCCGCTGCCGAGGCAATAGCCGACGAAGACCTGCGCCGTCGCTTCCTGCTCGCCGCAGGCAGTTGTATCGAGCGCCGCGAAAACGGGAGGTAAGAGTTTCCAGTTTTTAGTTTTCAGTCTGTAGATTCGCTGCAAACTGAAAGCTTGAAATTGATGACTGAAAACTGATATGCCAATCACAGAAGCCGACATCGAAAAAATCGCGCTCCTTGCGCATCTGGAAATCACGCCGGAAGAACGTCGCGCCTTTACGCCGCAGATAGCCGACATCGTTTCCTACGTCGAGCAGTTAAATGAGTTGGACACAAGCGAGGTCGAGCCGTCAACGGGAGGCTTAACGCCCGAAGGCAAACGCACGGAGGCCGCGCGCGAGGATGAGACACGTCCGGGCCTCGGCCAACAACTCGCACTCGATCAAGCGCCCGACCCTGCCTCCGGCCATTTCCGTGTGCCGAAGGTGCTTTGAAAAGCAGCGGCCGGAATGACCTGCGGCAACCCGCTTCCATTCTTTCTTTATACTGATTCCAGACCTCCGTATTTATGACTAACTTCTTCGATAACGATATTGAGACGTTGCGTTCGCGCGTCGCGCGGGGCGAGACGAAGGCGCGCGCGATTGTCGAGCCAGCGCTTGAGGCCGCCGGAAGGCTGAATGAGATGCTCAACGCCTTCCTGCAAATCAACCATGAAGGTGCTTTGCGGCGCGCGGATGAAGTTGACAACATTGCTTCTTCAAACGCGGATTCAGAGCAGCCTCTAGCGGGGATTCCCGTTGCGATTAAGGACAACATCTGCGTGCGCGGGATGCAAACGTCCTGCGGCTCGCGCATCCTCGGCCCTTACCAGTCGCCTTATAACGCGAACGTGGTCGAACGTCTCGACAATGCGGGCGCGGTGATTATCGGCAAGACTAACTGCGACGAGTTTGCGATGGGTTCGTCAAACGAGAACTCCGCCTTCGGGCCTGTCAGAAACCCCTGGGACACTGCGCGCGTGCCGGGAGGCTCAAGCGGCGGCTCTGCGGCAGCAGTTGCGGCAGGAATTGTTCCCGCTGCGCTCGGCTCGGATACTGGCGGCTCGATCCGGCAGCCAGCGGGCTTGTGCGGCATCCTCGGCCTGAAGCCTACTTACGGTCGCGTGTCGCGTTATGGTCTTGTGGCCTTCGCTTCGTCGCTCGATCAGATCGGTGTCTTTGGCAGGCGTGCGCGTGATGTGAGTCAGGTGTTGAGCGTCATTGCCGGACGCGACGAGCATGATGCGACGAGCGCTGATGTTAGTGTTCCTGATTACGTTGCGGAACTCGCGGGCGACGTAAAGGGAGCGCGCATCGGTGTCTCGCGCGCATTGCTTGGCGAAGGTTTAGACGAGGAGATACGTTTAAGTGTCGAGCGCGCCATAGAGGCTTATAGAGAGTTGGGCGCGGAGATAGTTGAGATCGAATTGCCTCACGCCAGGTACTCGATTGCGGTCTACTACATCATCGCGACAGCAGAGGCTTCCTCCAATCTCGCGCGCTTCGACGGCGTGCGTTATGGTTTCCGCACCGAAGAGTCTGCGAACCTGCGCGAGATGTACCGGCGCACGAGAGATGAAGGATTCGGGCCGGAAGTCAAACGCCGCATCATGCTCGGCACTTACGTTCTCTCCTCCGGCTATTACGAGGCTTACTACCGCAAGGCTCAGCAGGTGCGTGCGCTCATCAAGCAGGACTTCAGCCGCGCTTTCGAGAAGTGCGACGTTATCGCCACGCCGACTTCGCCAACGCCTGCCTTTCTCATCGGTGAAAAGGCGGACGATCCTTTAGCAATGTACTTAAACGACATCTACACCGTGATGGCGAATCTCGCGGGCATTCCCGGCCTCTCGCTTCCCTGCGGCCTCTCCGGCTCAGGCTTACCCATCGGCCTCCAACTGCTCGGCCCTTACTGGAGCGAGGCCACGCTGCTGCGCCTCGCTCATGCCTACGAGCTAACTCAACCATTTACAGCGCTTCCGCGCGTTCGTGCCAACGGATAATCCTTTAAGTTGTAACAATAAACCTCTACTGCTGAAGAGCAAATGTGTTTGCAATTACTGTCAACGGGTTCGCAAGTAGTCCACTTGCGAACCCGTGAAGAGTAAATGTGTTCGCAAATAGTCTACTTGCGAACACATTTACTCTTCATGCGAACCTGTTTGCTCTTCATGGGAACTGATTTACAGTACTTGCAAACCGATTTGCTCTATTTGCGAACCCGTTTGCTCTAGTTGTCAACATATTTGCTGTGAATGGGAACTCATTTACTCTTCAACAGTACCGATTTACAGTAAATGAGAACTAAAGAAGAGCAGATGCGAACTCGTTGACAGCAAATCAGAACTCATTAACAACAGTTGCGAACTGGTTTACTATAATTACAAACCGCTTTGCAGTCTTTCTAAACCGATTTGCTGCAAATCTTTCAGGGTCGGGAGTAAATTACTAAAGATGTGGCGCGGGTGAGAACGGTAAAATAGCTTTTCTTTTGTGAAAAACTCTCTCAGGACACCGTTTTAGAGCGTTCTACTTCTACGGGGCGGCGGTTCGCGGTCTGGAATCAGATCGCCTGTAAAAAGTTCGACTAAACCTTTGGCCGTTCCGACGACGGGCGTGACATCCAGGCCGACGTGAATAGCCCCGCGCAGCAAGCCTTTCTTCTTCACTTCGTATCCGGCAAGGCCGAGCGCGACCGCCGAACCGATGACAGGAATCGGCTTGATAATCCGCTTGGCAAGACGCCAGCCACCGGCGCGCAGCAATCTCCGCTTGAGTGTAGCCATACTGGAAACCCTTTTAGTTTAACCCTAGTTCGGCGCGCAGCTTCCGTTCATCGTAGGGAGACAAATTAAACGCTCGCCCGTCAACCTCGAAGGTCGGAACTTTGCGCTTGCCGTCGTTAACCTGCATCACGTAGTCAGCCGCGCCAGCTTCCTCTTCGATGTTGATCTCCTCGAAGGCTACGCCGTGCTCACGCAGAAAGCGTTTCGCGTTGCGACAATCGCCGCACCACGTCGTCGTGTACATTTTGATGCTCGCCATTGTTTCCCCTCTGATGTTTGCTGAAAATTGTTTGCCCTCTATTTTACTTGCGCGCAGCCTCTCAGCCAAGCTCTGTGGACGTGGTTGCAACGGATGACGGGTGGCGGTCGTAATGTGTTAGCATGCTGGCGTTCAGCCATCAACAAAACATCTTTGGGAAACGTGAGCCGACAGATGACGTTTAACTTCCGCCGCTTCAGCCTCGCGCTGCTGATTTTCTCGCTCATCATTATTCCGCTGGCGTGCAACAGGTCGCCTTCTTCAACCACGACGCGCGCCCTTCTCATCTACACGCCGCACGGACAAGACCTGCTCAACGATTTCGTCGCACGCTATAAACAACTTCACCCCGACGTTGAGATTCAGTTTATAGACATGGGCGCGCAGGAAGTCCTGCAACGCTTGCGCGTCGAACGCAATCGCCCGCAGGCCGATCTCTGGTGGGGCGCATCGCACACCACCTTTCAGACAGGGGCAGACGAAAACCTGCTCGCGAGTTATCGCCCGACGTGGGCCGATAAAGTTTCTTCCGAAGCAAGAGACGCGCAAGACCGTTGGTACGGCACATACGAGACACCAGAAGTCATCATCTATAACAGCGAAGCCGTCAGCCCTGAAGACGCACCCAAGGATTGGGACGACGTGCTGGATGCGAAGTGGCGTGACAAGATTTTGATTCGCAACCCGAACCCATCCGATTCTATGCGTGCCATCTTCGGCGCTATGATCTGGCGCTTCTACAGAGAGACAAACTCGCCCGCCGGAGGTTACGACTGGCTGCGTCGTCTTGATGCCAACGTTCACGAGTACACTGCCGACGGCACGCTTCTAATGCGCAAGCTCGCGAACAAGGAAGGCGTTCTTAGTCTCTGGAATATGCCGGACGCGCGCCTTTATCAGGAACAGAAAAATTTCCCACAGCTCAAGTATGTTCTGCCAGCGAGCGGCACGCCCGTCATCACCGATGGCATCGCGATTGTAAAGGGTGCGCCCCACGAAGAAGAGGCACGCCGCTTCTACGAGTTTGTCACCACACCCGAAAGCCTCATTCACGCCGCACGCAAATACTATCGCATCCCCGCCCGCACAGATATTGACCGCGCCCAACTACCAGCATGGATGAACGAACCCTTCGCTCGCATGCCCCTCGACTGGAATCTACTCCGTCGAGACGGCCCCGAATGGCTGCGTTACTGGGACACAGAGATCCGAGGAAGAAACAGGAAATGAAAGTGTGAACTAAGAAACGAGAACGATGAGCGCGAAATAAAAGACTAGCTCTTAACAGTTCATCCTTCATCGTTCCTCGTTCATCGTTTAGCTATGTCCTTTCTCTCACTCGAAAACATTGAGAAGCGTTATGAGACGACCAGAGCCGTCGCAGAGCTATCGCTCGCGATTGAGCGCGGCGAGTTTTTCGGCCTGCTTGGCCCATCCGGCTGCGGGAAGACCACCACGCTGCGAATGATAGCGGGCCTCGAAACACCCGATGCGGGCCGGATTCTTTTCGACGGGCGCGATGTCACACATCTCTCGCCCGAACGTCGCGGCTTCGGGATGGTCTTTCAAAACTACGCGCTCTTTCCTCATCTCAACGTCTTTGAAAACGTCGCCTTCGGTCTCCGTGCGCGACGCAAGCCGAAAGCCGAGGTCGCACAGAAGGTCTCAGACTCACTCACGCTCGTGCAACTTCCCGGCTACGAGCGACGCTCTGTTGATGCGCTCTCCGGCGGGCAACAGCAACGCGTCGCGATTGCACGCGCCATCGCCATCGAACCCGCGCTCCTGCTCTTCGATGAACCCCTCTCAAATCTTGACGTAGCGCTGCGCGAGGAGACGCGCGGCGAGTTGCGCGAACTGGTCAAGAGACTGGGCCTGACGGCCGTCTATGTCACACATGATCAGGATGAAGCCTTCGCGCTCTGCGACCGCATCAGTGTGATGAGCGAGGGACGCGTGCTGCAAACAGGCGCGCCGCGAGAATTGTACGAGCGCCCCGCACACATAGACGTTGCGCGCTTTCTGGGCCGCAACAATCTCATTCGCGCCATGCGTCTCAGCGCCGCACATGAGACTAACGGCAAATTTAAGACGCTCGACGGAGAACACACGCTCCGTCTTCCCCTTTCGCAGCAGGGCGCTCCCGCTCCGCTCAACAAACCAGTCATCCTCGCCATTCGTCCCGAACATGTTCGGTTGACGACGAAGGAGACTGGCGACGACAACATCCTGCACGCAATCGTCAAACAAATAAACTTCGCGGGCGCAACCACCACCGTCAGGCTCGACGCAAACGGCCTGCTCATCGAAGCACTCGTCTTCCGACAGGAAGAGCTCAAGGTCAACGATTCCTGCGCGGTTGCCTTGCCCTCCGAACATCTCACGATGGTAGGTGTGAGCGATGAATGACAGACAACGTGCAGAAAGCGACGATGCGCTGTCGCAGGCACGCGCAGACGCCGCTGCGCAAACACAAAAAAATCCTTCTGATGCTTCGCCGCCGGGTTTTCGTAGGCTCATATCTTTCAGGCGTCTCAACGTCTCGTCTCTGCTGCTCTGGATAGTCGTCGCCTTCGTCCTGCTCTACGGTGTCGTTTATCCAAACTTTTATGTGCTGGCGGCGGCTCTTGAGCGCGGCGGCTCCTGGTCGCTGGGCAATTTCCGTGAGGCGCTGTCGCAGCGGGCTGTGATTGAAGCCGCTTGGTCGAGCGTCTGGCTGTCGTTGTTGACGGTCGTTGCGAGCGCGTTTGTCGGTGTGCCGCTGGCGTTTCTCTTCGAGCGTTACGAGTTTCCTGCGCGTCGTGCGTTTGGTGCGCTGGCGGCGCTGCCGCTCGTGTTGCCGCCGCTGGTCGGCACTCTCGCCTTCATCTTTCTCTGCGGCGAATCCGGCATCCTCGCGCGCGGAGTGCAACATGCCTTCGGCTTCAGTAGTGCGCCGTGGTCCTTGCGCGGGTGGGGTGCGCTGCTGATCTTTCACGTCTATACGATGTACCCGTTCTTTTACGTCCTGACGGGAGCGGGCCTGCGCCGTGTGGATGCGGGACTGGCGGAGGCTGCGCGGAGTCTGGGCGCTGGACGACTGCGCGTGCTCTTCCGCGTCGTGCTGCCGCAACTCACGCCCTCGCTGATTGCAGCGGCGCTTTTAACGTTTATGACTTCGATGGCGTCCTTTAGCGCGCCGCTTTTGTTCGGCGGCGACGTGCGCATGCTGACGCTCGAAATCTACAGCGCACGCCAGCGCGGCGATGCGAGCGCGGCCCTGACGCAGACAGTCATTCTCGCAGTCATCTCGCTTCTGGCGCTCATCTTTTTTCAGCGCTACGAGGGAACGCGTAGGTTTGCCGCCGCTGCGATGAAGGGAGCGCCGAAGCGCCGAGCGCAAATCAGGAGCGGCACGGCGCGCATCGTCGCGACTCTCTGCGCCATCCTGTTTACGGTAGTGCTGGCGTTGCCGATTCTCACGCTGGTGCTCGTCAGCTTTGCGCGCGAGGGAATGTGGACGACGCAGGCTTTGCCGCCCGCCTATACGCTCGACAACTTCCGTCAACTGCTAACGCAGGCGGATTCGCTTTCGGTCTTGCAGAATAGCCTGCTGATGGCAGGAATAGCGGCGCTGGCGGCGCTTGTGTGGAGTTTTTGCGTGACGGCGCTGGTGGCGGGCCGCCGGAAGTTTCTGGGACAGCGTTTGATTTCGTTGTTAATACTTATCCCCTGGGCGCTGCCGGGAACGGTCGTCGCGGTGGCGATTGCAGAAGCCTACGGCAGGGAGAATCCTTTGACGGGTTCTTTCATCCTCATCGGCACGTTCTGGATTCTGCCCGTCATCTACTTTCTGCGATTCATGCCGCTGGTGGTGCGCGCTGTGCAGGCGAGCATAGAGCAGATGGACGCGGCGCTTGAGGAAGCGGCTGCGGGCCTCGGTGCAAACTGGTGGACGCGCTTTCGGCGCGTGCGGCTGCCTCTGGTCTGGCCGGGCGCGCTGGCCGGAACGCTGCTGGCGTTCGTCATAGCGCTCGGAGAATACGTCGCCAGCGTCCTCGTCTACGTCCCTACCAACCGCCCCATCTCCATCAAGATTGCCGCCGAACTGCGCGACTTCAACCTGGGGCGCGCCGCTGCCTACGGCGTCGTGCTGATTTCCATCATCGCCCTCAGCATGGTCGTCGCCTCCCGCCTCGAACGTAACGCAGAGACATAAATATTCGTGCGACCGCGCAGGAGAGTAATGAACGTGTTTAAAGTGGTCGCCCGGAAACTATATGGAGCGCGGCAGGGGCGCGCTCCATATACGTCCGGCGGGATAAGTTGAAGCGCGCAGTTACGACTTGAACTTGTCCTTGTTTTCAGTCCGAATCTTCTCGGCCTTCTCCTGAAACTCTGTGGCTTCCTTGCTCAATTTCTCGATACGAGGTTTGAGCTCGTTAATCTTTTTGAGCAGCGTCGGGCCGTCTGAGCTGTCAATGAAAGCCTTCGAGAGCGACTTGCCGACATCCGCGCCCTCGGAGTTTTTGCGGAACTCCTGCGCTTTGGCCGTCAGATACTCTTTGAACTTTTCATCAACCTTCAGTTTGCTGGCGTCTTCAAATTTCTGCGCCGCATCGCGGTACTTCGCAGAGCTCTTGTCAAAACCATCAACGGCTTCCTGCGCCGTCGTCTTCAGCCGCGCCTGCTCTTCGGCGAAGTTTTCTTCGTTGAGGTTGTCGTAGAGTTGATTGTTCTTGGCGGTGGCTTCCTGCACCATCTTGTTGCCGTCAGTCACCAGTTGATTGCCTTCTTCAATCAGCTTGTTGGCCTTGTCCGTCTCGTCGCCTAGATTGCAAGCGGCGGCGAAAGCCAGCAGCAGCGTCAACAGGGTCAGCAGTGTGTAGCGTGTAATCCGGGGATTCATAAATTCTCCTGCAAGGGTTGAAATGGAAAACGAGTGCGAGAATATAACACGAGACAGGGCGCGCAGGGAAAGGCAGCAGCCCCTTAAAACATCAACCGTCATCCGAAATCCAGATGGGGATACGCACAACGCTTTGTCTATTTATCATTTAGGATTTACCATTCAATAGTTCGCGCTTTTAACATTCAAACGCGCCGCCTTCATAGCTATGCCATTTTTTAACTGTCTTAAGTGGCCCGAAATGCGCCCCGTCACGCTCCGGCTCATCAGTAGTATGCACGAAGGGCACAAGCGCGGGCGTTTCTCTATTCCGGCAGCAGATTTCCTGCGCGTCTTCTCTCCCGGCGCGACGCCTGCGGAACTGGCAAAGGTCGCCACGCGCGGCGACATCAATTTCATAGCCGAGAGCGAAACCGGCGGCACTTTCATTCTCGCAGCAGGCGAGCGTGCGCTCTTTGACCTGCACCGCGAAGGACTCGTGATGCGACTGCCCACGCGCATGAGCGGCCGCTACAAACTCCGTCCCGGTGCTTTTAGTATTGACTTCAACGAAGGCGAAGAACTGCAAGGCTGCAAGCGCATCCTGATGCTGGTTTGCAACCGCGTCGTCAGCGTTGATGTCTCTTCGGCGCGCGTTGACGTGCGCCTGCCAAACAAACTGCTCGATCTATGCGTCGAATTTCAATGAAGCCAACACACGTTTCAATCCGCGCCGCGTTGCGCAGCCTGCTTCTCCTGCTGCTCTGCTCAGCCCTGCTCTCAACTGCCAGCACCGCGCCCGCGCAGCAGTCCGAGAACCCGAGCGCTCAACCGAAGCGCGCAGCCCTGCATCAATCGCTGCTGGATTTGTCTAACCCATGGACTGTGATGTGCGTTGCCGCACACCCTGACGACGAAGACGGCGCAACCCTGACCGTGCTCCGCAGAAAATATGGTGTTCACACCGTCACACTCTTTTCCACCTATGGAGAAGGCGGCCAGAACGCCACCGGCCCTGAACTCTACGAAGAGCTTGGCGCGATTCGGGCGCGCGAGACGCTGGCCGCCGCCGAGATTCAAGGCTCGGAGGCTTGGTTTCTGGCGCTGCGCGATTTCGGTTTCTCGAAGTCTGCCGGAGAAGCGTTTCGCGTCTGGGGACACGACGAAGCCTTGCGCCGTCTCGTCTTGAAAATACGCACGCTGCACCCGGATGTCATCATCACCAACCACGATACGAAAAGCGGCCACGGTCATCATCAGGCCACGGGCCGCCTCGTTATGGAAGCCTTCGACGCTGCCGCCGACCCGCGCCGCTTTCCCAAACAACTAAGCCAGCCCGGTGTCACAACGTGGCAGCCGCAGCGACTCTTCGTACGCGTCCGCTACGAAAGCGGAACTGGCAGCAAAGCGCTCGAAGAAGCGGCCGAGCGCGAAGGCAAAATCATCAGCATCAATCCCAACGAGCGCGACGCCATACGCGGCTCGACCTATGCCGAGCAGGCTTTGCAGGCTCTTCATCAACATGCCTCGCAAGGCCCATGGCCCACGTCAGTGCCTCAAGCGGGTGCGCCCATCATTCGTTATCGTCTCGCGCGCGAAGCCGCAACTGCCGCGCCTTTTTCCTCAGGCGCTCAAACATTTCTCGAAGGGTTACAGCTTCCGCCAACCGCCGCCAGACTCTCTCCCGTAACAATTGATGGGCAACCGCTCACATCCTTCGTTGACCAACCCGCACGTGCTTTCGCCGCCATCCTCGCCAGCCGCTCCGCAAACAATCCGGCAGGCAACTTCAACGGTTCAAACAACGAACCTCATCTTCAACTGATGAACGAACGGACAAACAGTGCGCTCGCCGCCCTGAGCGGCATCACAGCGACTCTCACGCCGCAGGACGACGTGCTCACACCTAATTCTTCCGCGAGCTTCCTTCTCAACATCAGCAACGGAGGCGACCGCGAGGCGATTATTCAAAGGGTGTCTTTCAAAGGGTTGGGTAAGAGCAAGGAGTTGAAAGCCCCTCCAAGACTCGCGCCAAAAGCGGAGGCTCATGTGCCGGCCAGAGATTTCATACGGCCCGATGCGCAACTCAGCGTGCCGCATGCAGCACACCTCTACGACGCGCAGGTCTTCGGCCAGCAGTTTCAGGCGACAATACAAGTCGCCGTCGGCGGCAAGAGCTTCACGCTTCCCGTTACAACACGTGTTGACGTTGCACCCGCAATCGAGATTGCCAGCGTCACGCCTTCGCCGGTTGTCCTGACGCCGGCGACCTTGAGCAGTCCCTTCAATCTCAGCTTCACTCTCATCAATCACCAACGCACAATGTTTCGCGGAGCTCTCACAGAGAGCAAGCTCAAGCGCGTCGGGCCTTCGGAAAGAATACTGGAAATCGCAGCCCGTCAATCCAGAAGCATAACGCTGCCTTTTGTGCTCCCGTCGAGCGATGCTTCAGCGCGACGGGGCGGCAACCATATTTTCGCGGACAACGCTTCATTCGCAGTCGTTCCCCTCAGCAAAAACCTGCTCCGGCCTCCAACGCTTTCACAGCACGACGTTCGTATCGTCTACGCCGACGCGCAAACAACGCCGCGCCTGCGTGTTGCTTACCTCCGCAGCTTCGACGACACGCTCCGCAACGCTCTCAATTCTCTGGGCGTCGAAGCCAGAGAGTTGACGGTAAAGGACGTGCAAACCGGCGATTTGAAAGCTTACGACACCATCATCATTGACAATCGCGGCTATCAGGCGCACGCGGAACTCGTCGCCGCAAACACGCGCCTGCTCGAATACACACACGCCGGCGGCACGTTGATAGTTTTCTATCACAAGACGAACGAGTGGAATCCTGACGCGCAGAAAAAGCGGCCGCAGCTTGCGCCTTATCCGATTCTCCTTGATTCTTCGCGCGTGACGGACGAAACCGCCCCGGTCACGTTTACCGAACCGCAGAGCGCGTTGCTCAATTTTCCAAACAGGATTGGCCCGGAAGATTTCGACGGCTGGATTCAGGAACGCGGACTCTATTATCCCAAAGAATGGGACTCACACTACAGCGCCCCTCTCGCCACGAGCGATGCAGGCGAAGCGCCTTTGCGCGGCGGACTGCTCGCCGCCGACTACGGGCGCGGACACTACATCTACACCAGCATGGTCTGGTACAGGCAATTGCGAGCGGGTGTGCCCGGCGCATATCGCATCTTCGCCAACATGATTAGCTACGGACACACGAACGCACGGTAAGACACCATAAACGAGAAGCAGCAGTCATCTCGTTCTACTTGCTTTCGAGTTTGGCGCGTGCGCGTTGCAGGAAAGTCTTGACCATCTCTGTGACGCGCTTTTGCATTTCCCCGCTAATGCATCCTTCGCCGACAAGGCCCGCCAGCAGGTGCAACTCACGCGCGTTCTGGCGTCGCATCTCAACGCGCTGCACAATCTTAACGAGCGTCGAAGACGCGCCGCGTCGTTCAAAGACTGCTGTATAACGTAGATAATTCTGCGTTTCGCCAGCGGCGGGCGACCACTCTATGCGCTCCGGCGTGTCGTCCGTCTGCTCGACGGCGAAGGCCGCGCGCATCGTTCCCAGCATCGGCACATCCGCTCGCACAGTCCACCGAATAATCCCGCTCGCCTCTTTCCTGATGCTCTCCACGCCCGGCATCAACTCTACAAAGTTACGCAGTTCACCGAAAAACTTTCGCGCACGCTCAGGGCTCGCCTTCAACTCCAACTGCTCGCTGTACTCAGCCTTAATCCGAAACACATCGCACCTCAAAAGCAACGGGGCAAAGGAGAAATGGGAAAGGGGTAAAGGAAATCAGGTTGCTGCTTTTCCTTACCAGCTTTTATCTGCTGCTCCTTTTCCCTTTTACCCCTTTCCCCTTTTAACCTCAAGCCTTAAAACGTCGTTTGAAAAAGAAACGAATTGAAAAAGAGGCGCGTCATGTTGCGCCAGATGCCGCGATAGTTAGGGTCTTCGGCGTAGAGCACAACGTGGCCGCGCCCCGTAGGCTCCTCGAAAACGTAGGCTGTGCCGCGCAGCAGCCTTTCCGTGTTGCCAGGCCAGACGAAGCCCGCGATGCGCAACGACTGATTACCCGTCCTTGTGAAGACGACGGCGTTTGTGCCCTCCTTAGTTGGGCGGAAGAAATAGGCCGAATCAACGAGGACTGGAAGCTGCGATTCTTCGTAGCCGTATGTGAGAGGCGTCGTGCGGTCAATGGTGGCGCGCAGGATTGCACCGGGCACGGCTTCGGGCACTTGACCGGGCCGCGCAGAAGGCGAAGCAATCGGCGGAAGGACGGGCGCTGCGCCCTCCATCTTCTCCGTTTGATTGGCCTCTTCGCGCTGCTGCTCCGTGGCCGTCTGGCCCAGTTGGCGCTTGTCGCGCGCCGCCGCAACCTGCTCCTGCGCGTTTGCGGCAGCGGTCGTCTGCGGCGCGGGCGATGCAGCGGGCGTCGGTTCTTCCTGCGGCAGACTCACCTGATCGTCGTCATCGCTGCCGACCAGCCGCGACGAAGTGAGATTGACATCCTTGAGCGCGGCGAAGACGGCCGCGCCTTTAAGACAGACGAGCGTGCCGCCGCGCTCGCACCACGCGCGCAGAAGCTCGACGCCGTTCTTGCCGAAGGCTGCGAAGTAGGCTCCGGGCGAGCCGTCGGGCAGAATGATAACGTTGTAGCGGTCAAGCTCCGCGCGTTTGAGATTGGCAATCGTCATCGGCGTAAAGTCAACTCCGTATCTATCGAAGAGCCACCAGAGAGAGCCGTAGCTCGTCTGGCTAACGCCTTCGTCGGCCACGACGATGATGCGCGGCGGCTTCAAAGAGACGACGTTTTCAGAGCCGATGTTGGTTTCGCCTGTTTCTGTAAAACCCGTATTGACGGGCCAGACAATCGCCTGCGTTTCGCGCGCGAGTTGACTGATGCGTTCGTGCAGCGACGCAGGATTACGCGAGACGCGCACGACTATCGTGCCGCGCGGATACTCGCGCCCGCCCGCCGTCAAGGTGCGCGTCGCAACTGCGATGCGGAATCCCTCGCGTTGCAGGCGATAGGCGAGAGACGCCGCGCCATCGCGGTCGTAGGGGATGATGTATGCGACGGCGGCGCGCTGGCCGACGACACCTACGTTGTAATTATCGGCCAGAAGCCCGCTCGTCGTAACGAAGGAGCGCGCAGTCGAAGCTGCCGGACGTGTGTCGCCATCGCCGGGCTGCGGCAAGCGAACAGGCGAGTGTTCAAACTCCGTTACGTCTTCCGTCCAGTAAGCTTCGATGCCGAAGGCGAGCGGCAAAGACCATGCCGTAATGTCATAAAAGCCATACTCTTCTTTCGTGGTGCGGTTGCCGCGTCGCTCGTTGCGTGCGAAACGTGCTAGTTGTTCGTTAACGAAGGAGCGTTCCTGCTCTGTGTTCGGCTCAAGCAGCGCCTTCGCCAGACGCTTCTGCGGCTGCGCCAGTTCGATGACGAACGCGCCTGACTTAAATGATGCCGTACGTGCGGGCGCGTTGGCCTCCGTGTAGCTGTGTGCGCTCGCGGAGCGAAACGGCCCGCGCGAGACTTTGACCTCGATGCCTGCGCGCAGCAGAATTTCGATTAACTCCAGAGCCTTCGGAAGGTCGCTGCCCGGCACGAGCACGATACGTTTCATCCTCTCCGTGCGGGCTTCTTCGAGGGCCGTGCGTTTGAAGTCGTAGTAGTCGCGCAGGCGTTCGGCGCGATTGCGCGCGGCCGTCTCAAGGGTTGTGAGCGAGGCGACGAAGTGCTTGGCGATGCCCGAGCGCAGTGTAACGATTGTGTCGTCGTCGCGTTTCCAGTTGATGCCCTTGAAGCCGCCCGCGTCTGTTTCATAGGTCATGCCGGTCGCGCCGTTTAAGCTGGGCCAGGAATCCCAGTAGCCCGGATAGAAGAGGTCGAAGACATCGCGGACGTAGAAATCCCAGTTGCGCGAATCAAACTGCGCGGCGTTGGCGCGACCAAAGGCGCTTAACCAGCGCGCGGTCGGCTCAGACGGCAGGTTCGGATTAATGGGCTGCGCAGCGGGCGGAAAAAAGAACTGCGTCGGCTGGCCGTGATGGTCAACGAAGACCTGCGGATTCCAGTCTAGATAAGCGCGCTGCACGTTGCGCGTCTCGATTTGTGTGGTCGCGACGTTATCGCGGTTGAGGTCGAAGCGATAATGATTGACACGCCCGTAGATTGACCATGGCTCGCGATGCTCTGCGGAGAGGGGCTCTGGATTGCCCGTGCCGACGGAGTTGTACCAGGTAACAAAACGCTCGTGGCCGTCCGGGTTGGCGCAGACGTTGATGAGAGCGATGCTGTTTTTCAGCATGTCGAGCGTCGCGGGTTCGTTTGAGGCCGCGAGTTGATAGACGACCTGCATCATCGTCTCGAAGGATGCAGACTCGTTGCCGTGAATCGTATAGTTGAGCCAGACGACGACGGGCGTGTTGGATATCAGTTGTTGAGCTTCGGCGGCTGAAAGGCCGCGCGGGTCTGCGAGGCGCGCGAGGTTGCGCTTGATTTCGTCAAGCCGGCTGATGTTTTCCGGCGCGCTGATGGCGACCAGATGCATCATTCGATGCTCGTTCGTCTCGCCTATGTCCATCAGTCGGACGCGGTCGGGCGCGGCCTGCGCTATTTTTTCCATGACGCGCTCCATCTGCGCGTAGTTGGTGTGAAACGCGCCGACATCGAAACGCAGCAGGCTTTGCGGGCGCGGGACGCTTTCACGGAAAGGGCCGCGCGCGTAGAAGTCAAACTGCGAATCGTCGCGCTGCGCGAGCGCGAGCGTCAGGCAAATGGTCAGCAGCAGCAGTGGTGAGGCGAACAAACGACGAGTCGTAATCATTCGGGGCGTCAAGCTTCCTATTTTTCCGCGAGTATGCTAAAGACAGTGAAGATATTACCTTGCTTTTATTTCCCTTCACAATACCCGGCGCTCACAGATTAGCCCTTGCCCCGCAACGGCCTCAAACAACAGAGTACCCAGACGCCGTCTTCCTGCTCCCGTAGAAGTGTTCGGGCGGCTGGCGTGGCAAGATGGCAGACAGCTTTTCGAGGTATTTAAGGGAGATGGGCCAGAAGGAAGACAAATGCACGCGCTGCGGCGAGGGCCATCTGCGTAAGTGGTACGAGCTGAGCGCGGAGGAACACGAAGTTGTGCGACGGCTGCCGGGTTCGGCAAGTTATCCTTTCCGCGAACGCGTCACGAGGCACAGGTGGTGCACCAACTGCTGGCACGAAGAGACTACTCAAGAGCCGCGTGACGCATAAGAAAGAGGACGGGGTAAAAGGTAAAAGGGGTAAAGGGGTAAAGGGTAAAGGAAATCCGCTTGACTCAAGACTTTCTTCCTTTTTCCCTCTTACCCATTTCCCCTTTTACCCTCTTCCGTTATTCGGTCGTAGGCGGCGCGGATGTTTGCCATGTGTGCGGTGAGGTCTGTGATGAGCGCGTCGGGTGAAGTGTAATTCATGCTGATGGCTATGTCGCGGAGCGCGGGGTGGTCTGCGGCGGGCAGGCGCGTCGAGCGCCCGATGATGAGGCGCAGGTAGTGGTCGAGCGAGCGCAAGGTAGCGTAGCCGTTATTGAGCGCTGCGTAGTCTTCTTCATTTAACGAACCGGCAAGGCGCAGGCGTTCAAGGATAGCGGGCGTCGAACGATTGTCGCCTTCGTCGCGCACGTCGTCGCGTAGTTGCAAGTAGCGCGTGGCGAAATAGGCGTCGAGCATTCCGCCCGCGTCATACTTGATTTCGAGCCCGCTGCGCCGCCTGCGTCGCGTCTTCTCATGTTCAAGGCGCTCGCGCACGCGGCGCGTCTCCGTTCTTAACAGCAAAGCGTCCGCACTTCTGGCCGCATCGTGGATAATCGCTCGCGCTTCGCTTTCGACTTTTGTGCCGAGCGAGAGGTCGCCCGCCGCTGCGCGCAGCTTAACGTAGGCCAGCCATTCCCAGGGCGCGGCGCGCTCCTGCAAGTAACGCGTGAAGGCACGCGCGCCGGAGCACGTCGGGCCGTTTCGCCCGTCGGGGCGCAAGCGCAGGTCAACGCGGTAGAGAAAGCCGTCACGCGTTAAGCTTGAGAGGGCGACGACAAGCAGTTCGCCGAAACGAGCGTAAGCCTCTGTGTGGTCGAGGGTGGAAATCGGTGAAGGCTGTGAGTCGTCGTAAACCAGCACGACATCGAGGTCGGAGCCGTAGTCCATCCCCCCGCCGCCGAGACGCCCCAGACCGAGAACGGCCAACTGCGGTTCTGCATCAAGCCGCTCATAGCGACGCGCCAACTCGCGACGCGCGATGAGGCATCCGGCATCCAGGCTGGCTGCGGCCAACTCTGTCTGCCTGCGATTCGCTTCCCGCATGGAGATAACGCCCGCCGCATCATGCGCTCCAATCTCGATCAGCAATGAGGCCCATGTGCGTCGCAGCGCAGACAACTCCGCCCCGAAACTCTCTTCGCTTTCGACAGCGCCACACAACGCTGCGCGATAATCATGCTCCACCGCAGCGCCCGCATCTCTGACCGGCAATGCTTCAATCAACGAAGGATTGCTCGCCAGCATCTCTCCGAAAAATTCCGAAGCGCCGCACAAACGGACGAGCGCGCCGAGTTTATCATCTGTCAGGTTTGCACGAATCGTTGACTTGGCAAGCGACGAGGCGATGAGCGTTGTCAACTGTAAAGCACGACGCGGATTGAGCGAACCGAGCGCCGCCGCGCGCAGCTTTTGCTGGAGAGCATCAATCGAGGCCGCTCCAAACGCGCCCTCGATTGTGTTGTGTGTGGCGAAGATGGAGGCGAGGGCTGTGGCAGTCTGCTGTTCATCTGCGAGAGGGTATTGGACGCTCGCGCCCGTTTCATCTCGCATCATTGATTTGTCGTCGGCGCTAGCTTCATCCGTCACTTTTTCATCGGCGTCCGTCGCTGCGAAAACGCGGTCATAAGCAGCACGCACATTGTCCGTCTGTGTCTGCAACGCGGAATCAAACTCAGAGAGAGCATTCTCTCCCGTAAAATCCATGCGGCGTGCGACGAGCGAGCGGGCCGTCGGTTCATCCGGCACGGAATGAGTTTGGAGGCCATGCTCCATTTGCAGGCGATGCTCAAGCCGCCGCAGGAACACGTATGCTTCGGAAAGCTCTGTGCGCTCGCGTTCTGTGATGTAATGACGGTCTGCGAGGCGGCCGAGGCTGATGAGCGTGTGTGCGGCGCGCAGCCATTGGTCGCGCCCGCCGCGCGCCAGTTGCAGAGCTTGAGCGATAAACTCTATCTCGCGGATTCCCCCACGCCCAAGCTTGACGTTAAAACCGCCCACATCGCGCGCGTGATGGCGATCAATCTTCTGCTTGGCGAGTTGCACCTGTGCGAGCGCGTGGGCCACAGTCTCTTCCGTACGGTAGATGCGATGAAGGACGCGTTCGTGAAAGCGCGTGTAGAGAGTTGCGGAGCCGGCGGCGGCGCGCGAGCGAATCAATGCTTGCAGTTCCCAATCCTGCGCCGTCTCGCAGTAGTAACGCACGGCCTCTTCGAGCGACGAAGCTAGCGCGCCGTCGCGACCGAAGGGCCTGAGACGCAGGTCCACACGATAAGCAGCCCCTTCACCCGCCTGTTGGCCCACGATGCGCGCCACCGTTTCGGCCAGCTTGACGAAATACTCGCGATTGGTCGTTGGCCCACGCGTGCCGCGCCCGCTCGTTGTGCCGTCGTCCGAATAGAGAAAGAGCAAATCAATATCGGAAGCATAGTTCAACTCGTAAGAGCCGAGTTTGCCGAGCGCGACGATGCAGAAGTCTGCGGTGCGCGTGCGCCCGCGCTCGTCCGTGCATTGCGGCTGGCCGTACCTGTTCTCCAAATCCTGCCGCGCGAGGCTGAGCGCGTGTTCCAGAACGGCGTCGGCCAGATTCGAGAGTTGCTCTGTCGTTTCAATCAGCGTGCTGATATGGCGTATGTCGTGCAGGTAGATGCGCAGCAACTCGCGGCGGCGAAAACGCGCGACCAGAACGTGAGAATCGAGTTGAGAGTTGGTCAGATTGAAGCGTGCGAGCGATTCGCCAAACTCCTCGCGTGTCCTGACGCGCGTTTGCCCGCGCTCGCGCATGAGCCAAGGCAGATAATCAGGGTGCTGCGCGAGCGTCGTCCCAAGCAAAGGACTCCATGCCGCAAGGGCGAGCACATCTGCGAGCAGGCCAACGTCGCGCGTGAGAGTTTTGAAAGCATGCGTGTGCACGCTCATCAGCCGCCCGAAGAAGAGGCGCGCTCCTTCCGCATCGGGCAGGTCGCGCACAAGCGCATCAACTTTTTCGTCCATTTCTGGCAAGGCCGTTTGTTTAAGAGAACGTTACAACCCAGAGATTAAGATAACCGAAGCAGAACTTCCAGCAAGCTCGCGTGGCTGCCTTGCACGTTTGCGTTGCGTAAGCTTGCTGATTGTTTCAGCAAACGAGCGCGGGCCGGAAGAGTAAGTATATCTCCTCCGGCCCGTTGTTTGGTTAGTCTCACGGCTGCTATTTGAGAGACATCGGGTTAAATATCGAAGTACATTCCAAACTCCAGAGGATGCGGGCGCATCCTGAGCGGCTGAATCTCTTTCTCGCGTTTGTAGTTAATCCAGCGCTCGATTAACTGCGGCGTAAAGACATCGCCCTTGAGCAGGAAGGACTGGTCCGCTTCGAGCGCCTTCAAAGCTTCGTCGAGCGAACCGGGCAGGCTTGGCACGTCCTTCAAAGCTTCGGGCGAGAGATCGTAGATGTCCTTGTCGAGCGGCTGGCCTGGGTCAATGCGATTCTGTATGCCGTCGAGCCCTGCGAGCAGCATCGCGGAGAACGCAAGGTAAGCGTTGCACGACGGATCGGGCGGACGAAACTCAAGACGCTTCTGCTTCGGATTCGTAGAGAACATCGGAATACGAATGGCGGCCGAACGATTGCGCGCAGAGTAAGCAAGATTGACGGGTGCTTCAAAGCCGGGAACGAGACGCTTGTAGCTGTTGGTGGTCGGCGCTGCGAAGGCGACGACCGCCGCCGCGTGTTTCAAGAGGCCGCCGATGTAGAAGCGTGCCATCTCGGAGAGTCCTGCATAGCCGTCTCCTGCGAAGAGCGGTTTTTCATCTTTCCATAAACTCTGGTGGCAATGCATGCCTGAGCCGTTGTCGCCGTAGAGCGGCTTGGGCATGAAGGTCGCGGCTTTGCCGTACATGTACGCCGTATTGCGCACGACGTATTTGAAGAGTTGCAGATTGTCGGCCGTGCCCAGAAGGGTCGAGAAACGGAAGTCAATCTCACACTGACCAGCGGTGGCGACCTCGTGGTGATGACACTCGACGTTGATACCGACCTCTCCGAGCGTCAAAGAGATTTCCGAGCGCAGGTCGCTCAAAGAATCTGTGGGCGGCACGGGAACGTAGCCCTCTTTGGCGCGAATGCGGTAGCCCAGATTCGTGCCGCTAAACTCGTCGGCCGCGCGCCCGCTGTTCCAGTGGCCTTCGTCGGAATCAACTGTAAAGCCTGCGGAGTTCTGGTCGTTGTGAAACTTGACGGAATCGAAGACGAAGAATTCTGCTTCAGGGCCGAAGAAGACAGTGTCGGCGAGGCCCGTAAACTTCAGATAACTTTCGGCGCGCGTGGCGACCGAACGCGGGTCGAAGGGGTAGCCCTCTTTCGTAATCGGGTCAACGGCATTGGCGATGAAACAGACGGTCGGCTCTTCCGCAAACGGGTCCATCCAGTAGCGCGAAGCATCTGGCACAAGCAGCATGTCCGATTCGTTAATCGCTGCCCAGCCGCGCAAACTGGAGGCGTCGAAACCGAAACCATCTTCAAAGGAATCTTCGCTGAGCTGGCTAATCGGAAAGGTCAGGTGGTGCCACGCACCCGGTAAATCCGTAAAGCGAACGGAGACGAACTTGGCTCCCTGCTCGCCGACATATTTCATGGCAGTTTTTGCGTTCATGTAATCTCCTGAGTGGTGTAGGGAGTGTTAGGGGTTCGAGCCGCGCTGTGGCAATCAGCAGAGCGGTTTGATTTGATAATAGCAGGTGATGTGCTATGCGCAGCGTGCGTCCAGTACATATACGGCAGCGCGTAAAAAGCTTTGCATTATAGTCTGGCGTGGCGTTCTGTCAAGGTTTTCGCTGCAAAGAAAGGCGAGGGTCGAACGCGCCGGACGCCCCGTTCCGGGCTTAAACCTCTCTCCGCCGCACACTTAACCGCTTTCACCCGTGCTTAGCCAAAAAAAAATAGTTATTGTCCGACCCCGCATTTTCTGGTACATTCGCCGCCTAGTGTACCAACCATGACATTCCGCTTCGACACGAACCGAGGGTTGAGGCTTGCCTCATTCACAAGGGGCCTGCACGCAGAAACGCGGCGGGCAAGGCAGGAGACCGCGCATTGACCACGGCTATTGAACAGACGCTTGAAACCTATGGCATAGAAAATTGGGGTGCGGGTTACTTTGACATTAACCGCAAAGGTAACTTGATTGTGCACCCGTCTGAATCTGACGCGCGCGCCGCAGACTTAAAAGAGATTATAGACGACCTTGCGCGCCGGGGGATCAACACGCCCGTCCTGCTCCGTTTTCCACAACTGGTCGCAAGCCAGGTGCGCAAACTACAACGCGCCTTCCGTAATTCCATACGCGAATTCGAGTATCAGGGCGCGCACATGTGCGTCTATCCGATGAAGGTCAACCAGCAGCGCGCGGTCGTCGAAGAATACCTGCGCGAAGGCTCGCGCTACGACTTCGGACTCGAAGCAGGCTCGAAAGCAGAGCTTTATGCCGCGCTCGCTTTAGACCAATCGGCGGATAGCCTGCTGGTCTTAAACGGCTTCAAGGACGAGGAGTTTATCAGGCTGGCTTATGTCGGCGCGCAATCCGGCAAGCGCGTCGTCATCGTCATCGAGAAGCTGAGCGAACTCGGGCACATACTCCGCATCGCAGACGAACACGAAGGCAACTTCCCTTTAATCGGGATGCGCGTCAAGCTCTACTCCAAAGGCAGCGGGCGCTGGGAAAAGTCTGGCGGTGAGGCCGCGAAGTTTGGACTGACGACGACGGAGATTCTCGAAGTCATACACCGTATGCAGGAGGCCGGCCGCATTGACATGCTGCGCCTGCTCCATTTTCACATCGGCTCGCAGTTGACCGACATCAAGCGCATCAAGAATGCGATGAAGGAGGCTGCGCGCGTCTATGCGAAAATCAGGCAGATGAAAGTGCCGATTGACTTGCTGGATGTCGGCGGCGGGATGGCCGTTGATTATGACGGCTCGAAGACGGCCTTTGATTCCTCCGCCAACTACACGGCGCAGGAGTTTGCCAACGACGTTATCTATACTATCAAGCAGGTCTGCGACGACGAGAACGTTCCGCACCCGACCATCATTCAGGAATCGGGCCGCTATCTCGCAGCCTATCACGCCATTCTCGTCACCAACGTGCAGGACGAGATTGAAACGGTTGTCGAAGACATCTCTCCGATGGAGATTGACGAAGACGACCCGCAGGTCGTCGTTGAGCTTGGCGACTTGCGCGAGACCATCAGCGTCAAGACCTACCGCGAGTATTACCACGACGCGCTCGAACATCGTGAGGAGTTGTTCACGATGTTCAATCTGGGTCTTATCTCGCTGGAAGACCGCGCGAAGGGTGAGGTTCTGTTCTGGGATGTCTGCGAGCGCGCGGATAAGTATGCACAGCAGGCAAAGTATGTGGCTGAAGAGTTCGATGATTTGCGGCGGCTGTTGTGCGCCAAGTATCTGACGAATTTTTCTGTCTTCCGCTCTGTGCCGGACCACTGGGCCATTGACCAACTGTTTCCCATCGTGCCCATACACAAGCTCAACAAGCCGCCCACTGAATACGCGACGCTCTGCGACATCACGTGCGATTCCGACGGCATCGTTGACAAGTTCGTTGACCTGCACGATGTCAAGCAAGTCTTGGAACTGCACCCGCTCGTCGAAGGCGAGCCTTATTACATCGCGTTCATGCTCGTCGGCGCGTACCAAGAAGTGATGGGCAACAACCACAACCTCTTCGGCACGCCCCACGAAGCACACATTCATATAGACGAGGACGGCTACCTGATTAAGAAAGTCATCAAGGGCACGTCCGTCGGTGAAGCGGCCGAGCGTGCGCGCTACGAGCGCAGCATGATGCACGAAGGATTCCGCCGCCAGATTGCGCAGCGCATCAAACACGAAGAACTGACGGAAGCAGAGGGCGCTGAGCTAATCGAGTATTACGAATCATGCTTTGATTCTTACACGTATCTGGCGATTAACGGCAAAGACGCGCGCGGCAAACGTTAAAAACAGTAATGAGTGATGAGTAATGAGTGATGAGTAAAAAGAAAGAGTATTTAACTCATCACTCATTACTCATCACTCATCACTTCTTACTTTGGTTGGAGAAAACTTTATGGTGACGCAACGGAAACCTAGACCCTCGAAATATCTGACCGTCCCGACACGGCCCGTGCAGGTGGATCGCGACCGCTCTGTCGCCGGGCTGCTGGAAAAGATGGAGGGCACGGGCTTTGGCGGACGCCAGCTCGCGGAAGCGCATCGCATCTGGCTCGACATGCTCGGCGACAACACGACCGTTTTCGTCGCCGGCTCAGGTGCGTTGATTCCTGCGGGCATGCGTCGGCTGCTGGCCTACGTCATCAAAAACCGCTTCGTTGACGTGCTCGTTCTCTCAGGCTCGATTATCTTCCACGACCTGCACGAGACCTTGGGCCGTCACCATTTTCAGGCGCACCCCTCTATGACGGACGCAGAGCTTGAAGCCTCGCAGATTAATCGCATGTGGGACTTGCTGGCGAGCGACGAAGAATATAGAGAGGCTGACGAGTGGGTCGGCGGCTTCGCTAACCAGTTGGACCAGTCGCGTCCTTACTCGACACGCGAGTTCCTGCATTTAGTCGGGCGCGAGTTAGCCGAGATTGCCACCGAAGACGGCGTGCTCACTTCGGCCTACAAGGCGCGTGTTCCTATCTTCTGCCCCGCCATCGCAGATAGCTCACTCGCCATCGGCATCGCTGCCGCACGCTTTGAGAAGAAGAACAACTTTCAGTTTGACATCGTGCAGGACGTGCTCGACATCACGCAGATTGCTGCGCGTGCGCGCGTCACGGGCGTCATCAATCTCGGCGGCGGCACATCGAAGAGTTTTATACAGCAGATGGAAATCGCTACGAACATCGTCAAGACTCCTGCGCGCGGCCACAAGTATGCGATAACGGTGGCAACGGACGCGCCGCATCCGGGCGGGCGCTCAAGCGCGACGGCCAACGACGAATCGCTCATCTACGGCAAGCTGGCGCGCGGCGCGCACACGGCCTACGTCAACTGCGACGCGACCATCGCGCTCCCGATTCTCGTCACCGCGCTCTCGCAAACCGCCGCCAAATATATGAAGGGCCGCAAGCGTCCCAACTTCACATTCACGGGGCGCGATTTGACAATCGAAGTTCCGTAAAAAGCCCTTTGACTCGGCAGATAAGAGCCAGCAGTCAGCAGAAAATCAAAACTGACTGTTGGCTCTTAATTTTATAGGCGGAGCAACCTGTGTCTAAGAAATTGCCCGCGCTAAAACCGAAAAAGGTTATCAAAGCACTTGAGCGAAGCGGCTTTCAAATCAGGCGTATAACAGGCAGCCATTACATCCTTCAGCGAGGGAAACAAATCACAGTAGTTCCTTTCATAATAAGGATTTGAAGCCCGGTACGCTGACCTCGATTATTAATCAGGCAGGTTTTACTGTGGAGGAATTTTTAGATTTGCTTTAAGACAAGCACGGTTTGAGATATGGTGCAAAATCAGGAAATTTCGATGGCTATCTCTTCCGTAATCGCGTTATCAGCAGGAACAGGCTCTCCGTCTTCAATCAGAACTTCCAGATAACCGCGAATGGCATCGGCTGCCATCGTGCGCGCCTCTTCCAGTGTATCGCCTTCTGTTACCAACCCCGGCAGCGCAGGACAGGTCACGATGTAGCCACCAGTCTCATCAGGCGTCATAATCACCGTGTAATTCAAGACTTTCATAAGTCGGATTATAACACCCTGCTTTTGATGCTGGCTACAGGCTTCTAAATTCTGTAAACTTCGCTCATGTCTGAATCAGCAAACTTACCAATGAACTTCGGCGGGATTGACGAAGAGGAGTTTTCGAGCTTCGAGCAGGCGCGTGTGCTGGTGTGGCCCGTGTCTTACGAGGGCACGGTCTCTTACGGGACTGGGACGGGGCGCGGCGCGGAAGCCATTATCGAAGCTTCCCGCAACATGGAGTTATACGACGAAGAGACTGATGGGGAAGTTTACAGGCTCGGCATCCACACGCTTCCTGAGTCGCCTTCGATTGACCCGCCCGCAGCGATGATGCAGTCGCTCTACGAGCGCGGTCGAGAGCTGGTAGCGACGGGAAAATTCGTGACGATGATTGGCGGCGAACATTCTGTCAGCGCGCCTGTCATCCGTGCACACGCGGAGTGCTACGACAACCTCTCCATCCTGCAAATAGACGCTCACGCCGATCTGCGTGATACCTACGACGGCACGCCGCACTCGCACGCTTCCATCATGGCGCGCGTCGTGCGCGACATGCGCCTGCCGTCCGTACAGTGTGGCATCCGTTCAATCTCGGCCGAAGAGGCGCGCGTCCTCGACAGTCTGCCGACGCAAATCTTCTGGGCCAAGGACATCGTCGGGCGCTCGGACTGGTGGGACGCGGCCGTTGACGGGTTGACGGAAAATGTTTACCTGACCGTTGACATTGACGGCCTTGACCCGTCGCTCGTCGCGCAGACGGGAACGCCTGAGCCGGGCGGCCTCGGATGGTATGAGACTACCGGACTGATTCGCACGCTGGCCCGCAAGCGCCGCGTCGTCGGGATGGACTTAACGGAGTATTCCTACGTCGAAGGACAGGACGCCTCCGCCTTCCTCTGCGCCAAGCTCATCTACAAATCGCTCGCCTTCATCTTTGAAGAACAGACCACTCGCGTGCGCGGCGCAAGGCAATCCGCGACAATGCAAGCCTAGTACGTCTAAACTAAGAATCCTCTCTAACCTAACCACTGAAGCACGTCGTCGTTCGTCTGTCGCACGCCGCCGACGACGTGTATGAAATATTCTTCGAGCGACATAGGGCCGCTCGTCGTTTGTCCATCGTCTTCAACACGGATGCCGCGCTTCAACTCATCAAGCGAGCCGGAGGCGACGAGTCTTCCTTGCGAGATGATGGCGATGTCCGTGCAGAGGCGTTCGACGATTTCCAGTACGTGTGAAGTGAGGAAGACGGTCAGGCCGCGCTCCGTGAGCCTTGAGAGCAGATTCTTGAGCGTGCGCGAGGCGATGGCGTCAACGCCCTCGAAAGGCTCATCCAGAAAGAGGATTTCGGGGCGATGAATCAGTGCGCAGGCCAGCGAGAGTTTCTTTTTCATCCCGTGCGAGTATTCGACGACCAGTTTTTTCGGCTCGCCGTCGAGTTCCATCAGGGCCAGTAGTTCCGCAGCGCGCGTGCCCGTCTCTGCGCGTTCCAGCCCGTACATGCGGCCCGTGAAGGTGAGCATCTCAGCGCCCGTCAGACGGTCAAAGAGATTCAGGTCTTCGGGGACGACGCCGATGCGGCGTTTAACTTCCAGCGATTCTCTCAAAAGGTCGCGCCCGAGCACGCGAATCTGGCCGCTCGTCGGAGCGAGAAGGCCGGTCAGCATCTTGATGGTCGTGGATTTGCCCGCGCCGTTTGGGCCAAGAAAGCCGAAGAAGCGTCCACGCTCGACGCGCAGGTTGACGTTATCAACTGCCGTGAAGCTGCCAAAGCGACGCACCAGATTAACTGTCTCGATGGCTTGAGGGCGGAGCGAAGCTGGCGAGGCCGGTTCAATCATGCCTCTGCTTTGTACGCGCTGCGGGCGCGATGCGTCAAGCGCACTGACTGGCCTTCAGCTTATCCTTTCAGCAGCGGTCTGGCTTCGTCCGCGCGCACGTGTGCGGGGAAGGTGCGATGCGTGCTCATCAGAAAAGCGTTGGTGCTGGCGCGCAGGGCATTGCCGTGTGTGGCGGCGATGCGGACGAAGCGGCTGAAGATAGACGCGCCGTAGTAGTAGCCGTCGCGGCAACTGACGAGCACGTCCGCCGTGTGGCCGACGCGCGTCGCGTTGAGCGAAGCATAGAGATTCGCGAGGGCATCAGGGTAGATGTGCCCTGCGGTGCGCGAATACCAATCCTTGTCGGAAGCGAAGCCTTCGCGGTCCAGGAGTCCTTCATCACGGAGCGCACGCACTATGCCTGCGAGTTCGAGCGGGTCGCCTCCAGCTATCTGCTCATAACGAAAGCGCGTCTCTCCGTCTCTCTGCCAGCGATGAATGCGTGCGCTGCCCATGCCGCCCTTGACGGCGATGATTCCATCGCCGTCGCGATGAAGAGCGAAGTCAACACCCTCCAAATCAACGAGCGAGTCTGCGACCGTACTCACTTCGTCGTCGTCGCAATAGAGCGCAGCGTAGCCGCAGAGGCCGAAGGCGGGGACGGAAACACTGCGGCGTTCTTTACGATGCAGGTTCTCCGTGAACTTGAACCCGCGTCGCCGCAGGTGTGTCTGCAAGTGTATGCGACGATTCTCCTGCAAGTTCATCCCGTGGTCTGAGAAGAGCACGATTTCCGTCTCGTCGCCGCAGTAGGATTGTATGTCGCGCAGTATCTTGTCTAGAGATTGAAGCGCGACGCCGAGGCGCTCAGGCCCGCGTATGTGCAGGAGTCCGTCCGTGCCCTTGAGAAAGGCGAAGAAGTCGCGCGTTTGCGGTGCGGCGCGAAAGCGTTCGTGAAAGCGTCGCATGTCGGCCCGCCAGACAGCATCCGGCGCGACGTAAATCAGAAACTCAAACGGGAGCGGCTCCTGATAATCAAGCTCGTCCATGTAGGACGAAGGAATCTTGTCGGGCGTGCGCCAGCCGACATACTTGCGCACTCCGCCGCGCTGCTCCCGCGCCTGCTTGTCGAAATAGAGACTCTCGTAGCCCAGAGGGGCGCTGCCGCCGAGCATCGCCGCCAGAGCGACGTTTGTCATCGTCGGAAACGGCGAGAGCAGGCACGAGGGCTGTCCGAATGAATCAAACAGCCCGCGACTCTTCGCCGCTTCAATCACCTTGTGAGGCACGCCGTCGAGGCCGAGCAGTAGTCTTCGCGGGCGTGTGCGGCCCGCGCCCTCCTTGTTCGCTTTACCGTTGTTGTTCATTCGGATGTGTTCTTTCCCGTGTTCTTCGGTTTGTAAGGTTGCTGCAACCCCTGCTTGGCTTCGTCGTGTGCGTCGAAAACGTTGGGACGACCGAGCACCACCTTGTACTGCGTCAGCGCTTCATTGCGCTTGCCCGCCAGATCGTAAGCCTGCGCGGCGCGCAAGCGTGCCATCGTCATCAGGCCCGCGTCAGCGCCCGACACGGCCGCCGCGGCCAGATATTCTCTCGCAGCGTTTTCAGGCTGCCCGGCGACTAAGAGCGCCTCCCCATACTGAAAATGAATAAGGTCTAAGAGCCTCGCCGCAGCCTCCCGCGTCGAGCGGTCGCGCAGGAGCGCGTCAAACGTCGCGAAGGCTTCCTGTTCGAGCCTCTGCGCTTCAGCCGTCCGATTCGCTGCCCGCTCAAGGCTCGCTTGCTGGGCCAGAGCGTCCGCCAGTTCCATCTTGAAGAGATAGTTGCGCGTGTATTTCGCTGCGAGTTCGCGTGTGACGGCGATGGCGTCATTAAAGCGGCGCTCGCGTTTGTAGAGCGCGATGAGGATAATCCTCGCGTCGTCGCGCGCCCAACGCCCTTCGCGCATCACGCGCTCCAAGGTTTCCAAGCCGCGCTTCTTAGAGCCGCGCGCGCCCGTGACGCCGACCATGATTTTCAGCGGCAGCGTGAGGCCGCCGACCGTGTAATCGTAGAGCCCTATGGTCACTTCCGCGTCGCGAAACGTAGGGTCAAGCTTAATGACATCACGATGACGGTCAACGCCGCGCGAACCGTCGAGCGCAGCCGCGACGAAGCGACGTTCGACAGCATACGCGAACGCAGCCTTCAAGCCTTCGACCGCGCCCAGATAATAGAGCGCTTCTATGTCGCGTGCGTTACGCTTCAAACGAGCTTCGGCCAACTGCTTTGACGCTTTCGTCAACTCGCGAAACTGCTGTATGACCTGCGGGTCAGCCTTGTCCTCGTTCTTCGCATAAAAGCTCTCCGTGTTATAGACGGAGGCTTGCAGCCTGCGTGATTGATAGAGCGTCTGCGTCCAGAGAGTCGCGGCGAGAAACTGCGGCCCTGCCGGATGCTCTGGAAAGAGCCGGGCCAGTTCTCTAAACTTCTGACGTGCTCCCTCGTAATCCAGATTATAGAGGGCTTCAAATCCTTGCGCGCGCAGTTCGTCGAAGCGCGCTTTATCAACTTCGATGGGCTGTGCTTTTGTCGTTGTCGTCGCTCCCTTTTCCGTCTGCTGCGCCGCCGCACTAAACGTCAGGCAGAGCGCCAGCAAAAGCAACAACGTGGCTTTTCCATGAGTCATGCTTTCATTCTCTCCGTTTAACTTCTCTTCCGAGGGGAGACTCAACCGCCGTAGCTTTCAAGATATTTTACGCCCGCTCCCGTATTAAAAAGTACGACTCTTTCGCTTGGACGGATTTCTCCCGTCGCCATTAACTTTCTGAGCGCGGGCACGCAGGCAGCGCCTTCGGGTGCGACAAACAACCCTTCGCTCGCGCCGATTTCCCGCGTCGCCTCGATCAACTCGTCGTCCGTCACACTGACGGCCGTTCCTTTCGAGGCTCGCAAGGCATCCAGAATCAGGAAGTCGCCGATGGCGCGCGGCACACGCAGGCCCGAAGCAACCGTCGCAGCGTTTGGAAACTCGTCCGCGAAACGCTTCCCCGCCCTGAACGCCTCGACGATGGGAGCGCAGCCCGCAGCCTGCACCGTCACCATGCGCGGCCGCTTGTCATCAATCCACCCCATCGCTTCCATCTCATCGAAAGCCTTCCACATGCCTATCAGGCCCGTGCCGCCGCCCGTCGGATAAACAACTACATCGGGCAATTGCCAATCAAGCTGCTCGGCCAGTTCGTAACCGAGAGTCTTTTTGCCTTCGACGCGATACGGCTCTTTCAGGGTCGAGACATCAAACCATCCTTCGGCTTCCTTGCGCCTCGCGATTTCCGCGCCGCAGTCCGTAATCAACCCCTCCATTAAACGAACGTGAGCGTCCGTCTGTTCACATTCGACGACGTTGGCGCGCGGCGTGTCTTCCGGCATAAAGATGTGTGCTTCAAGCCCGGCCCGCGCCGCGTAGGCCGCGAGCGCGCCCGCCGCATTTCCGGCCGAAGGGACGGCCAGCTTTCTCGCGCCCAATTCAAGCGCCAGCGAAACGGCCGCCGTCATCCCGCGCGCCTTGAAGCTCTGCGTCGGATTCTGCGACTCGTCCTTGATGTAAAGCTCTTCAAGACCGAGCCGCGCGCCCAGACGGCGAGCACGGAGGAGCGGCGTCCATCCCTCTCCCAGCGAGACTATGTTCTCGTCGCGCTCGACGGGCAACACTTCGCGATAACGCCAGAGGTCGGCGGCCCTCGTGCGTAAAGATTCTTTTGTCAAACTGCGTGCGGCGCGCTCAAGGTCGTAGCGCACAAGGAGCGGCTTGCCGCATTGCGTGCACAAGTTCTGCAAGCGTCGTGCCTCATGCTTCAAACCGCACGCGCCGCATTCAAGGTGTGTGACGTTCATCAGTAGAATTTCCTGCTAGAAGAATCAAACGAGCCCGGAATGCTAACAGTTCGGCTCGAAAGCCGGAACGGCAGCGAGCGCCGCAGGAATCTTTCGTGTCGTCTTAGCCGGGCCTTAACTGTCGTTTCTTAAATACCTGCTTGCCGGTCTTATGGCAATCCGCGGCAGCAATTTCGCTCAGGTGGAGCATAACTATTGCACTCGTCGCGCTGGCGGCTCAAGTAAAAAAGCGAAAGGCAGCGAATGTCAGTCGCCTTGTTAGGTTGTAAAAGTTTGTGCTGCTTATTCTCCAGAGCCGTTAAGACTGGACGGCCGCCCTCATCCGTCCAGACTAGAATTTTCGGTCTTTCTAGTCTAAGGTTACTTCATTCGTATCGTCGCTTTTAGAGTTTGGTAAAGCTTGTGGCACGGCCTGAGCCGCGCTCAACGGCTTTCGCGCGGAGGGCGCGCGTCCGTAAGGCTTCTGATTTTGCATGGCTATCCGTTTAATCGCGCTCGACCTTGACGGGACGCTGCTTAATTCGCGCGGCGAGGTGAGCGAAGGCAACAGGCAGGCGCTCGCGCAGGCGCGTGAGCAGGGTGTGAGGATTGCGCTTGTGACGGGCCGCCGCTTTCGCGACGCGCGACCGCTGGCGCTCGAACTCGGCCTAGACGTTCCGCTCATCTCTCATAACGGAGCGCTGACCAAGCACGCGCGCACGCTGGAAAACGTCGCCGTCTTACTGCTTCCTCTTGATGCTGCGCAGGATGTGCTGCGCATCGGTCGCGAACATGGCATCGCCGCGATGGTCTCGGATGACCACGAAGGCAAGGGCGTGCTCGTTTATGACCATTCGAGCGACAACAATCCGGCGCTCGCCAGATACATCGCGTGGTCAGACCGCATACACGGCGCTGAGGCGGAAGAGTCTGTGCGTCGTGTTCCATCGCTGCCCGTTTACTTGGACCACGCGCCCGTTCACATCTCCTTTTCTGGCCGCGTCGCGCAGATGCAGCAACTAGGCGAGGCCATCAAGCAAGAGATGAAAGAGCGCGTCAAAGTTTTCAGCACCGTCTACCAGAAACAGGACTTCACGTTGCTCGACGTGCTCCACCCGAAAGCCTCAAAGGGCGCTGGCGTGGCGGCGGCTGCCGCAGAGTTTGGTCTGACACACGAGCAGGTGATGGCCGTCGGGGACAATTTCAACGACCTCGCCATGCTTCATTACGCGGGCACGGCCGTCGTCATGGGCAACGCCGACGCAGAGCTACACAACATCACAGGCTTTCACGCGACCGCCACCAACGACGAGGACGGCGTGGCACTCGCGATTGAACGCTTCGTTTTACAAACAACCAATTTTTAGGAGAGACAAAATGGCAAACCGTACGGCAATTATTCAAACGAACATGGGCACTATTCGCTTCGAGTTGTTGGAGCAGGATGCGCCGAAGACGACCGAGAATTTTCGCCTGCTCGCAGAAAAAGGCTACTACGATGGCGTCATCTTTCATCGCGTCATCAAGGGTTTTATGATTCAGGGCGGCGACCCGACGGGCACGGGGCGCGGCGGCGAGAGCGCATGGGGAGGCCGCTTCAACGACGAAATTAATCGCTCATCGCCGCTCTATCAGGGCTCTTACGCGGCAGGCACAGTCGCGATGGCTAACGCCGGACCAAACACTAACGGCTCGCAGTTCTTCATCATGCACGTTGACTACCCGCTTCCTCCGAGCTACACCAAGTTTGGGCGCGTCACAGAAGGTCAGGACGTAGTCAACGCCATCGCCACCACCAAGACAGGCCCCGGCGACAAGCCTATCAGCGACGTAACGATAGAAAAAGTCACAATCGAATAAACGAAAGGGACGAGCTTAAAAGGGTAAATGGGTAAAAGGTAAGAGGGAAAAAGGAAGGCCGCTTGCCTTTCCCTTTACCCCTTCCCTAAACCGCCGAGGGATTAGAAGGATAGTCGTCCTCTGTTTTGAAATGCTCTTCGAGGGCGCGCATGATGGAGAGCGCAACATCCTCGCGCCAGTGGCGCGCGACGACCTGTACGCCGACGGGTAATCCTGCGCTATCCTTCTCGACCTTGCGCGCCGCTCTCTCAATAATGTCAATGCTCTGCTCGCGGTCGCTCTCCTCAACAGCGCGCACGCGCGTGGCGGCGACGACTCCTGCGGGCATGCCGAGCAAATTAAAGAGGGCCGAATAGCTCATCGGGTGGGAGAGGAAAAAGCTGCTGCCGTGGCGCAGCGCTGGCAGCCCGGAGCGCCTAAGGCAACCCGCTCCGCCATTGCGGTCGCGCTCATTTTTGTAATCTCTGTAGCGCTGCCGGTCGCCGTCGGCATCAATCGTCTCCTCCGGCCGCTTCATACTCTTTGAAGTTCTGCTGATTGAAGCGCGGTGCAACGTTGTGATTAAGCGGGCCGTGTCCGTGGCCGAGCGCGGGCGCTTGGCGGATAGCATCTGTGACAAAACTTTTCGCCGTGCTGATTGATTCCGGCAGCGTTAGCCCGCGACCGAGGCAGGCGGCAATCGCGGCGGCGAGCGTGCAGCCTGTGCCGTGTGTCGAAGTAGTGTGGATGCGCTCTTCACTAAAGAGTGTGACGCGCCCTTCGTCGTCCAGCAAATCGAGGGCAACGCGCTGCGATTGCAGATGGCCTCCTTTAATGAGAACTGCGCGAGCGCCCATCTCGCGCATCACACGCGCGGCCCGCCGCATTCCCTCTTCATCCTCAATCCGCAGCCCTGTGATGCGCTCCGCTTCGGGAATATTAGGCGTGACAACGCGCGAGAGGGGCAGCAATTCGCGTATGAGAACTGAGAGCGCTGCGTCGTCAATCAAGTCGTAGCCGGATGTCGAACGCACAACGGGGTCAACGACGGGCGGCGGCAAAGCCGTCTCACGGAAGAGCCGCGCGACTTCCTCAATCACCTCACGCGTCGGCAGCATCCCCGTCTTCACACACGACACCGCGAAATCTTCCAACAACGGCAATACCTGCGCGCGCACGTCTGCTCCCGATTGATGAGTTGCGCCGGAGACGCCCTTTGTATTTTGAAAAGTGAGAGAGGTGATGGCGGCAGTCGCAAAGCAACCGAAGGCCGTGAAGGTTTTGATGTCTGCGATGACGCCAGCGCCGCCGGAGGGGTCGAATCCGGCGATGGTCAACGCGACGGGTGGAGCAAGTGGCTTGTTGCTCGTCATGGTCTTCAAAGATAAACGGAGCTTACGAATTTTCTAAGGCATGTTGGCCCACTCGACGACCGGCTCGACCCATTCTTTAAGCGGGCGATACAACAACCCGTGGCCCACGCCCAGCCTGACCTCTATCTGCTTGTGACGATTGAGGCCCGTCGCCGTGGCGAAAAACTTTTCACACGGCCCAACCGTGTCCTTGTAATCGTAGATCGCAAGCACGTTGCCCCAGAGGTCGGAGCGAAACGTCCTGTAGATCGGAGAGTCTCCGCACGCGGCCATAATGACGAAGTTGAGATCCCTGTTTCTAAGTTGACTCGAAACGGCAATGGCGATTACTCCGCCACGCGACGCGCCGACGACTGTAATATGTCTTGGCGAAACTCCTGCTTTCAGGAGCTTGTTGATTTGACGAACGACTTTCGCGGCATACGCGGTCGGGATTGTTCCACGCGGGCGTGCCTCGCTGATGACGATGAAGCCCTTGCTCGCTAAAACCCTGAGTATCTCTTCATACTCGTAGACGCCGTGTTGCGGGCTGGTCGGGCGAATGCCTTCATTCTCGACGATGATGCCGTGCATGTAGAACAAGTACTTGGCATTGGAGTCAACCTTGTCTGGTATCTCTTTCCAGATAGTGCCGCGCTCACTTACGGCAGCGGCGGGTGCTGCCTGCACGGCAGACTTCTGTTGAGTCTTCTGCTGGCATGATGCGGTCGGCGCAAGGGCCATCAGTAATGCGCTGAAGAATGCAGCGCAGCGTATGAAATGTTTGAGCTTATCTTTCATGTTGATTCGCTTGCTCCGCTCCGAAGGCTTTAATAACCGGCAGACGAGCAGCAATAATAACAGAGAGTTTTGTGCGCTCGTTAACTTGAATGACAACCGAAGGAAGGCGCTAATGGAATATAGAGCGGCAACACCAGAAGACTACGAACTGATTCGCCAATTTTTATCCGGGGCGGGCTGGCAACATCGCGTCGCGGACGCCTCCAGGTTCAGGAAGATGCTGGAGCACACAAACCGCACAATCGTCGCCGTTGATGATGCACGCGTCGTCGGATTTGCGAGAGCTTTGTGCGATGAAGTCTCAAACGGGTATATCTCGATGGTGGCCGTCGCCGCGGAGAGGCGCGGGGAGGGCATCGGGCGCGAGATGGTGCGCCGCCTTATCAAGGATGATGCCGGCATCACATGGGTCTTGCGCGCGGGCCGCGGAAGCGAAGCCTTCTGGGAGAAGATGGGCTTCAAAGCCTCTGAAGTTGCGATAGAGAGGGTCAGGAGATAAGACAGAGCGCGAGCTAGAGCGAGCTAAGGATTGAGCGCAGCAATCGCAAGCTTGATGGCCCGCGCATCGCTGAAGAGGCGGATTCCGGCGATGCCGCTCGCACCCTGTTCGAGAGCGAGCGCGGCCGTTTCGCGCGTGATACCGCCGAGCGCGAGAAGCGGAAAGGGCTTTAAGGCGTGGGCCGCTTCGCTCAGTTTTTCGAGGCCGACGGGTGGGCCGTAAGCTGCTTTGGATGGCGTCTCGAAGACAGGGCCGAAGACGGCGAAGTCTGCGCCGCCTTGTTGCGCAGCGAGTGCTTCTGCGAGCGTGTGTGTTGAAGCGCCGATGAGTAGGGAAGAACCGAAAGCACGACGAACGACGGCAGGGGAAAGCGAGCGGGTTGTTAAATGAACGCCGTCGGCGCGTGCGGCGCGTGCGATGTCCGGCCGGTCGTTGACGAGCAGTCGCGTCTGTGTGCCGCGCGTGATTTTGACGGCTTCGGTTGTTAGTTGAAAGAGAGAGCGTGTGGAAAGTTTTTTTTCGCGGAGTTGAACGAGCGAGACTCGCTCGCGGACGGCTGCGGCGACGAGCGCGAGAATGCGCCGGAAATCTTCACTGGCCGGTGTGGTGGCCGGCGTCGTCTTGCCGCTCGTGATGAGATAGCTGAGCGGTGGAGGGGGCAGATTGAGCGGCATCTTTTTTCGTGTCAGGCGGATTGCTCTGGCTCTGCAAGTAGCGCACGGTCTGATTGAAGTGGGCCATCTCCCAGAAGGCCATCACCAGATTCAGGATGCCGAGGCCGGACACAGCGCCGCGCACCCAGCCTGAAGACATAGCGTGCTGAAGGCTCATCAGTCCCGTTTTGCGCGCCGCGTAAAGCAGCAGGTAGTTGTCGCCCCAATCGCTGAGGCCGAAGGGATGAACCCACGGCAGAAAGGTGAGCACGAGGCCCACTTCGAGACATAAGACGATGAAAAAGATGACGCTTAACTTAGAAGCCATAACGATAACCGTCAGATATCATAGGTTAGATACCTGATGCACCAAAAGTCAAACGCTTGGGAGGCGCGGCCTCCGTTATCCAGTCTCTATTTTGCTGCTCGTTGTGTTTCAAGTTCGCGCAGCTTGTCTGCGACGCCGCGATAAGAGACGTTAATGCCGTAGACTTCCGTAAACACTTCGATGGCGCGCTCCAGTTCACCCATCTGTTCATAGGCCAGCCCTAGATCGTAGCGCAACGCCTGATATTCATCCTCGCTATGGCCGGGCGCTTCCAAGCCCTTCCTGAACCACATCACGGCAAGGCGCGGCATCTCCTTCTGCATGAAGCAGTGGCCGAGCATGTTGCAGCATTGCAGGTAGCGCGGCGTGTTGTCGCGCGGCGCAACCAATCCGGCCGCAGCCTGAAATTCTTCGACGGCCTCGTCCAGCAAGTCCATCTCTTTGTAGGCGATGCCGAGATTATAATGCGTCTCGTAGTCGCCATTGTTCGAAGCAGGGGCATCATCCTCAACAGCCGTCCGAAATTCATCGAAGACGGCCGCTAAGCCGGGGTCAATCCCTGCGGCCTTGTCCTCTGCCTGCGCTCCAGGAGACTTCTCGCCTGTCGTATCAACGGAGGCGGGCGCAGCAAGTTCTGCAAAGGCGTTGTCCAGCCCAACTAACTCGTCTACTGCGGCGGCTTCCTCCGCGACATCGTAGTTTGAGAAACCTGTGAATTCGACGACGTGTTCCTGCGCCGGGCTGGCTTCGTCAGCAGGCGCGGGAGCAGGAGCAGCAGCAGTGGTGCTTGCAGTCAACTGCTGGCGACGCTCGGTGATGCCGTCCTGCTGTCCAAACTGGCGTTCGAGCATATTGAGCGTGTCGAGCGCGATGTCCGTGTAGCCTTGCGCGATGTAGAAATCAACGCTATCGAGTTCGCGCTTGAGGAGCGCTTCGCGTTGCGGGTCGAGCGCGCCGTCGGTTGTTTCGGCCTGCCCGCCCGGCTGTGAGTCGAGCGCTTCGGCGCTGAAATCTATCTCCTGAAAACCCGTCGTGAAGGTCGCAGGCTGAACGTCTTCAACAGTGGGCGCAGTCTCTATGGTTTCAGTCTCGGCCCAGCCTATCTCGTCGTTAAGGTCAGCGAAGGATGACGAAGGATCTGGCTTGAAGGTGACTGCCGGTTCGGCAGACGACTCTGCGGCAGTAGGAGATGCGACGGTGTTCCACTCAAATTCCGTGCTCTCTTCAGTCGCGGGAAGGCCCATCGCATCCGCGGTCGTAAAACTTTCGTTAACGAGCGCGAAGTTTTCGAAGGTCGGTGTTTCTTCTTGAGTAGAACTAAAGCTGTCCTGCTCAGGTTTCCCTTCCTGCAAGGGTGCATCGCCCAGATTATGCAGGCGGTCCAGATAATCCTGATCCGGCGAGAGATGAATCAACTGCACGAGAGCGCGTCGCTCTTCATCAACGAGTCCGGCGGCCTCTGCCGCTTCGGCCAGTCGCTCGAAGGCGGCCCGCAGCTTATCGTCGTCGCGCTGCCAGGTGTGAATTCTGATGAGCAGGTGCAGGGCCGGAATCTGTTCGGGGTCGCGCGACAGCACTTCGTTGAGCAGTTCCATCAAACGCGTCTCCTCGCGTTTTGCCAACATCTGCTCCGAGATATTACCGAGCACACGAACGGCCGCGCTCAAGTCGTTCTTGTTGATATAGAGGCGAGCCACGTCAACGAAGCGTTCATACAGAGCAGCATCCTGCTTAACGAGCAGCGCCGTCGCGTGCTCTGCCGCCGGAGCGTCTTCCGCTTCGACGTGTGCGGTGACGAGCATGGAGAGCAGTTCAACGTCTTCGGGTTGTTCGGCGACGGCGCGTGCGAGGATTTCCGCGGCCTCGTCTGCCGAGCCGAGCGCGATGTGCGCTTCCAGCATTCCGCTCAGGGCGACGGGGTTCTGCGGATTAATATCGAGCGCGAGGTCGAAGGCGCTGAGAGCGCGGTCGTGAACCCCGCGCATGAGCGATTGCCTTCCTGCTTCGGCGAAGGTCTCTGCGGCTTCCTGTGTCAGGTTCTCGCGCATGTAGCCTTGCGCGAGCTTGATGCGAATGTCCGTATTCTGCGGGTCGAGGTCTGCGATGCGGCGCAGGATTTCGAGCGCCTTGCGTGCCTGCCCGTCGTGCGAGTAAGCCTCTGCGACGACCATATACTGCGCACGCGCATCAACCAGCAATCCCTGCTCTTCGTAGAGCGCGGCGAGCCTGCCCGCCACTTCCGGGTCGCCCGGCAGCAGACGGTCAATCTTCTTGTACATCGCGATGGCTTTGAGCGTGAAGCCCTGCTGGCGATAATGGTCTGCGACGTGACGAAAGCAGTTGATGGCTTCGTCCGTCTGCTTGGTGCGGACGAACAGATCGCCGAGCGTGTTCATCGCCGCGAAATCGTTTTCATCGTGCGCAACGATGTTGCGATATTCGATGATGGCTGCCGAAATCTTGCCCTGAGCAAGGTGTTTTTCAGCCGCACGCACAACCTTTGCTTTATCAAAGCCCATCAGCAGTCTTTCGGTTCAACAGGAATAGGAATCGCGGCATCAACCATAGCGGGGTGGCCCTCAAGCTGGTTCACGCCCAAGAAGGATTGCACCATTGTCGTTATCGGGAGACGCCCGCTCCGTTGGCGGAAGCGCCCTGTTATGTACGCTAACACGCGAAAACAGGCAGTGTCAACGCCCTTTATCGTCAAGCTTTGCACACGCTTTAATCCCTCTCTTTCAAGGCCCGCAGAAGCCTGCCGGATGCCTCCGAGCGGCGCGTTGCCCTATTTCTTAACGCTCCGCCGATTGAGTTCGTCGCGGTAATTTCGGACAATGCGGACGGAATGAGAGTGCAGCTTTCATCATCGGTCCAACGAAAGCGAGCGGGTCAGGCAATCTCAACTCCGACTTAGAGCAGCAATTATTTTGAGCTTCAACGACGGCGACCAACGCCCTGAAAGAGACTATCGCAACCTCCATCTCAAGCACGCCCGACGGGCCTCTTAAAAGCTTAGCCGAACGCGTCGCGCTCGCTGGCTTTGTCCTGTACGCCATCTTTGCCCCACACTCGATTGCGGGAGCCGAAACCGGCCTGTTGCTTGTCGCCATAGGTTGGCTCGTGCGCACCATCCTCCTGCACAGCACTGGAATCCGCCGCAGCCCCTTAGACCTTCCCATCATCCTTTTTGCAACCTGGACGATTCTCTCCGCCCTTCTCTCCGCTGAGCCGCGCATCAGCCTCGCGAAGCTGCAATCGGTCTGCGTCCTTTTTCTCTTCTATCTGACACAGGCCATTATCACGCGCCGCACGGCGTTGCTGTTAGTCGTACTGATGATAACGTCGGGCGCGGCGGGCGCTCTGTGGAGCGTGGCGGAGATTGTGCGCGGGCGCGGCGTCCGTATCGAAGAGATGACAGCCGGAAGCCCTTTTCACACTCTTCAACTAGGCACGGGCGACGCCATCTGGCGCGTCGGCTCACAGCGTATCTCATCCACGACGGAGATTGACGAAGCCATCAGAAAAACGGAGACGGGCGCTCGCCTTTCCGTCAGCGCGATTAAGGAGGGCGAACACGCAGAGTGGCCCGGCATCATCGTCACAGACGAAATCAAGGCGCGGCCCTCTCCCTCCGGCCTTGTGGGCGCAGGCCCAACGCATCGCTTTCGCGCTTCCGGCTGGACGCGCCACTACGAGACGTTCTCCGAGACGTTGCAAATCCTCGCACAGCTTGCGCTCGGCCTCGCTCTCGCCAATTGGCAACGCCAAGGCACGCGCTCTCGCATCATGCTTGCGCTCGCAGGCTTCGCCGTGCTGGCTGTCGGCATCGGTCTGACAGCGATGCGAACGGTGCTGGTGGCTCTCGCCATCGGTGCTCTCGTCATCGCTTTGCGCGCCACGCGCCGCCGCACACGCCTGCTCGTCATCACCGTTATCATGCTCCTGCTCGCAGGCGGAGCGCTCCTTATCTGGCGCACGCGGGCTGATAATGCGCTCCGTTTTCAGGACCAGAGCGCGAGCCTGCGCCTGCGTGTCGCGCGAGCCGGACTCCTGCGCGTGCCCCTGCATCCTTTCTTCGGACACGGCATGGACGCCATTAAGAATCACTGGGCCGACTGGGGCTTTCCCGGCACGCAAGTCGTTCACATGCATTCCACTCCCTTGCAGATAGCCTTCGAGCGCGGCCTGCCAGCGCTTCTTTTCTGGCTCTGGATAATGTTTAGATTCTGGTGGCTCACGGCCCGCGCAGAAAAGCGGGCACGCGATTCCGACGACGCAAACCTGCACGGCTTGCTGCTCGGAGCGACCGGCAGCATCGCAGGCTTCTTCGCAAGCTCCCTCGTCAACTACAACTTCGGCGACGCAGAAGTCGCGCTCGTCTTCTGGTGGCTGATGGGAACAGTTTTCAGTTTAAGCCAACAGCCAGAAACTAATGAGTTGAAAGCTGAGAACTGAGAACCGTGGTCAAATTACGTCGGCGAAGTTTTTGCGTGTTCTGGCAAACCACCAGTAGCCGGAGATGAAGGTGATGATGGCGAAGATGGTGAAGTAGATGAGGCCGTGCCAGTCGGGCGCTGTGCCTTCAAGGATGATGTGGCGGTAGCTGCGGACGAGCGGCGTGAATGGATTGGCGTTGATGAAGGCGCGGAATCTTCCGGGCACGATTGCTTCGGGGTAGATAATCGGCGTCAGGTACATCCAGGCCATTAAGAGCAGCGTGATGCCCTGCACGATGTCGCGCAGGAAGACGCCGAGCGAGGCTATGAACCATGCTGCGCCGAGCGTGGCGACGAGCTGCGGTATGACTAGAACGGGCAGCCAGAGAACGGTCGCGTGCATCTCCCTGCGAATGATGAGTGCGGCAACGATGAGAGCCAGCGTGCCAAACATTTGATTGGCGAGCGTCGCGAGCGTTTGCGCGGCTGGCAGAGTTTCCAGCGGAAAGACGACGCGCTTGACGAGGTTTGAGTGCGCCACAATCGTCGTTGACGATAACTGCACGGATTCCTGAAAGGCCGTCCAGGGCAGTAGTCCGCAGAAGAGATAAAGCGCGTAGTCCCAGGCCGACCCGCCTTCGCCAAAACGCGCTCCGAAGATTCCGGCGAAGATAAACGTGAAAATCGCTATCATCACGATGGGCGTCAACACGGCCCAGACGAGGCCCAGCACAGACCCTTTGTAGCGCGCCGCAAGCTCGCGCCGCGCCAGCGACAAAATCAGGTCGAAACGCTGCGGCAACTCCCAGAGGGGTCGCCACACAGCGCGCCTCGCTGTCTGAGCCGAAATCATGCGCGCCATTGTAAGCTACAAGCTGCGAGGCCGTCAGCCTGCGGGCAAATATGTTTTGGGCCGACGGCTGATTGCTCGCCGCCCTTTGCTTCTATAGAATCTGTAGTCTATGAGTGTTGCGCTGCGCGTCGAGGGCGTTTCCAAACAGTATCGCATTTACGAGCATCCGGGCGACCGCTTGAAGGAGTCTCTGTCGCGCGGGCGCTGGAAATGTCATCGCGAGTTTTGGGCGCTCAGGGATGTTAGTTTTGAGATCGAAGCTGGCACGACGACAGGCATCGTCGGGCCGAACGGCAGCGGAAAGTCTACCTTGCTGCAAATCATCACGGGGACGCTTGAGCCGACGCACGGCGCAGTCTCTCACAACGGTAGCATCGCCGCGCTCCTTGAACTCGGCGCTGGCTTCAATCTCGAATTCACGGGGCTGGAAAACGTTTACATGAACGCGGCGCTGATGGGATTCACGCGCGCAGAGACCACCGCGCTCCTGCCCGAAATCGAGCGCTTCGCTGAAATCGGCGCTTTCCTTCATCAACCCGTCAAGACCTATTCGAGCGGCATGTACGTCCGCCTAGCTTTCGCCACTGCCATCAGCACAAACCCGCAGCTTCTCATCATTGACGAAGCGCTCTCCGTCGGAGACGCGGTCTTTCAGCATCGCTGCCTGCGCCGCATCAAGCAGATGCAGGAATCAGGCACGACGATTCTCTTCGTCTCACACGATCCTTCAGCCATCAAGGCGCTTTGCTCTCGCGCCATCCTTCTGAACAACGGGCACATGGTCGCCGACGGCAAACCTTCGGACGTGCTCAACCGTTACCAGAAATTAATCATGGAGCGCGAGGAAGCGTTTGACGCGGAGAGCGCTTCTGCCTTCAATGCAAATAATGAAACAGGCGACGCAAACACGGCCGATGCGTCGTTGACCTCGGAAGCCTTAAGGCAGCAGAGCGCGCCGCTCCGTTATTCTTACCGTCATGGCGACGGAAGCGCGGAAGTTCTGAGCGCAGAGTTGCTTGACGACAGGCGACGCAGCGCCGACCTCGTTGAGACAGGCGAGCGGCTTGTGGCGCGGATGCGCGTCCTCTTTCATAGAGAGGTTGACGAGCCTGTCTTCGGTTTTCTGATTCGCAATCGCCACGGCATTCATGCTTACGGCGCAAATACCGAACAGAAGAATTTGCAGAGCGGGCGCGTCCGGCGCGGAGAGATTCTGGAAGTCTCCTTCGCGTTTGACTGCTGGCTCGGAGTTGACCTTTACAACATCTCGGTCGCGGTGCACAGCGCCGAAGGCATCAGCTACGACTGGCTCGACGGCGTACTATTCTTCCGCGTCGTCTCCGCAACGCCCGTCGAGGGCATTGCCAACTTAAACGCCAGCGCGATGATGCGCCGCATAGGCCAAACCAGCGACTTACAAGATAACGCGGATGAGGAATTGAGCCTGCGTCGTGGCTGAAAAGACGAAAGACAATCTGTACGAGCGCGCGGGGATACTGGACGTGGCCGAGTTTTACCGCACTCGCCCCGTCTCCGGGCAACTCCTTGATGCGCGCTACTTCGACGCCGTTAACCGCTTCGACATTCGCTGGGCGCGAACGATGTGGGTTTATGACAACGTGCGTCGCGGCTCATCCGTGCTTGACCTCGGCTGCGGCGAGGGAGCGCTCGCTCTGCTCAAGCGCAAAGCAGTCATGCTCACGGGCGTTGATATTTCCGAACAATGCGCCGCCCGCGCGCGCCTCAACGGTTATGATGCGACCTTCGTTGCAGGGCTGACGGCCCTGCCTTTCGGCGACCACAGCTTCGACTACGTTGTCAGCCTCGACGTGCTGGGCCACGTCGCCTTTGAAGAGAAGGATGCTGTGCTGCGGGAGATAGCGCGCGTGTTGCGCCCCGGTGGCGTGACGATGCACGGCATCGAATGTCTGGACCGCGAGCGGCGTAAAGACTACGACGAGATGACGGAGGACGAACTGCGCCGTTACGTTCAGGTTGACGGCCACGTCGGGATGGAAGACGAACGGGAGAATGCGACGCGCTTCATGCGTTTCTTCCATCATGTGCAGACAGACCCGCGCTTCGCTATCTGCCAGAGCTACGAAGAATTTCTCAAACAATCGGACGACTACGGTCGGCCCTACTGCGAGCCTGATTTCCTGAGCTACCTGCGCCGCATGTCATTCAAAGAGCGCAGGGCTTTCAACATGGCGATGGGCTACGTCTTCGACAAAATCTCAGCCGCCGGAATCAGGATGCCGCCCAGCGAATATCTGCTGCTGAAGGCTTCCAACCAACCTTTGGGAAGTTTTTACAACGAGCACCGTGACCGCGCGGAGTTGCTTTCGTCGTCAAACACATCTCAGCCACACGCGCCCGTTTGTTTAGACTATTTGACGCAGGCCGCCTTTGATGACGGCTGGTATGAAGCAGAGTGTTTCCCTCCCATCGCGCGCTGGATGGCGGAGCGTGCGGCGGTTCGCTTTGAGGCAGCTTCCCTTTCGCTCGTTCGCCTCCAACTGCAAACGCACCTGCCGGATATCGAAACACAACCGCTCAGGCTCAGCTTCTTTCTTAACAACATTCAAACGGGCGCGTTTTCGCTCTCATCTTATGGCTGGGTTGAGATTGAAGTTGACGCGCGCGAGATTGCTGCGCGGCTCAGGCGCGTGACAGACAAGCCGTTTGAGCTTGAGATTCGCGCTAACCGCGTCTGGCAACCGAACCTTTCGGATTCCCGGAGCACAGACGACCGTCAACTCTCCGTGGCCGTTTGCAATATCGAAATCTTTCCCTGATTATTTGTCACGTCATGGACGACACGCAGCTCAACAACAACGGCCTTCAATTCTCCGAAATCAACTTAGGGATCGTCTGCCCGATGGCGAGCGAAGAACAAACGGCCGTGCCCTTCGTCAACGCCGTACTTGAACAGTGTCGCTCTAAAAATTTCAAGTCCATAACTTTCTTCGCGATTCTGGACCGCGCGTGTAAGGACAGAACGCGCGAACTGTTGGAAGCGCACGCGCTTGAAGAGCCGCAGTTGCGCGTCGTCTGGTCGCCGGAGAACAAGGGCGTCGTTGATGCTTACGTGCGCGGCTATCGCGAAGCGCTGGCCGCCCGTTGCGATTGGGTGTTAGAGATTGACGCAGGCTTCAGCCATCAGCCGGAGGACATTCCGCAGTTTTTCGACAAGATGCGAGAAGGCTACGATTGCGTCTTCGGCAGCCGCTTCTGCGCTGGCGGCACTATTTCCGACAGCTCGTTTAAGAGAAAAGTCATCAGTCGCGGCGGAACGATACTTGCCAACCTCCTGCTCGGCACAAAGCTGAAGGACATGACGAGCGGCTTTGAGATGTTTTCGCAATCTACGCTGCAAAGAGTGCTTGAACGCGGCATCAAATCGCGCGGGCCCTTTTTTCAAACAGAGATTAAAACCTACTGCCGCAACTTACGCATCACAGAAGTGCCGATTCAATACCGCGCCGCCAGCCACGACGTTAACAATAAGGCGCTCAAAGATTCCTTCAGCAATCTCTGGCGCTTGTTTCGCCTGCGCAGGCAGGGACAGCTTTAAGTACGACCCACAACACAGTAGAATGAGGGACAAACTAAATTTCCTTTAGACTTAACCGTCCAGACAACTTTTCATGCCCGAAAAAAAAGCCCTGATTGTCACTTCGATTGCCGCGCCTAACGCTGTCTTGCAGGCTCTGGCGAGCGGCTCCAGCGAACACGAATTCGAGTTCATAGTCATCGGTGATGAACGCAGCCCGGCAGACTTCCAACTCGAAAGTTGTCGTTTCTATAGCCTCGCCGAACAGCGCGAACTTGAGCTTGCGTTTGCCCGGAAGTGTCCGACGCGCCATTACGCGCGCAAAAACATAGGCTATCTCGTCGCCATCCGTGACGGCGCCCGGATGATTGTGGAAACCGATGATGACAACTTTCCCGAAAAAGAGTTTTGGGGCGAGCGCGAGCGGCGACAGTCTGCGGGCGTGGTCAACGATGCCGGCTGGGTCAACGTCTATCGCTATTTCACGGACGCGAACATCTGGCCGCGCGGGCTTCCGCTCGAACATGTTCAATCAGCAATTCCGTCATTCGAGACTCTGACGCAAGACGAAGTTGATTGCCCTATTCAGCAAGGCTTAGCAAATGAGAATCCTGACGTTGATGCGATCTACCGTCTGGTGCTGCCGCTGCCGCAAAACTTCAGAACAGACCGGCGTGTCGCCTTAGCGAGCGGTTCGTGGTGTCCGTTCAATAGCCAGAACACTACTTGGTGGCGCGACGCTTTCCCGCTGCTCTATCTTCCGGCCTACTGTTCCTTCCGCATGACGGACATCTGGCGCAGCTTCGTCGCGCAGCGTATCTGCTGGGCCAACGGTTGGGCCATCCTCTTCCACGAGCCGACCGTCTGGCAGGAGCGCAACGAGCACAACCTGATGCGCGATTTCAAGGACGAAGTGCCGGGCTATTTGAACAACACGCTTATCTGCGACGCGCTCAGTAAACTCGACATCAAATCCGGCCCGGAGCATCTGGGCGATAACCTCCGACTCTGTTACGAAAAACTTGTGAGCATGAATCTGGTCGGCGAGCAGGAGTTGGATTTAATTGATGCATGGCTCGCAGACCTCAGAGTAGTCTTAGCTTGAGCGCCTTTAGAAAGTCTTACTGCTGGCCCGCGTCTTCTGTCGCCAACTCAATCCATTGCACGTTGATTCCAAGCAGCCGCAAATCTCCGCCCACTCCCAACTGCTTCGGAGACTGCGCGTCGGGCATCTCGAAAGTTAGTTCATTCTGCTCTCGCAAGCTCTGACGCGGAAATTGAATAGAATATTCCTTCGCTTCCAGTTCGGTGAGCGTCAGCGTCTCCAAAGTTTCTCCGTTCAGGATTAACCTCACTCGTTGAGACGTGAGTCTTCCCTGCGACAGATACGGCGACATCCTGATGTGCATGACGGCCGTGCGCGCCTCTTGCAGCATAAAGACGATGGCTGCCCTACGATGCTCCGTCCAGCGCGAGTGCGGCTCGCGCCCGCTCCATCCGTACCAGAGAAACGCGTCGGCCTCTGCCTTCGAAAATTCAATCCGGGTCTTTCCTTGAACAAGCGGGAAGCTCTGCGGCCGCGCCGGAAGAATCCACGTTGCATCTGCATCGCGCGCGGGTGAAGCGCCATCCTGACGGCGCATGTCAACGATGCTCAATTGACACCGTGAAAAATCGAGCGGCGCTTTCAGCGGCGCTTGACGCAGCCAGTAAGCTTCCGGCGCGATGATTAGCTGTCGAAAGCCCATGCGCGCCGCGCCTTCACACAACTGATGGCCGCCCTCTTCGAGCAGACGACGGAGATGGACAAACTGCGCGTGACGCTGCTGGGAGCCGCGCGCCAGATAGCCGGTCGAGATTGGCTGACGATGAAAGATTTGCAGGAAGAGAGCATAGCCGTCAGCTTCCAGCAACGGTAGATTCAACGCTGGCCCGGTCACAACTTTCTCAACGCCCGCCGGAACATTTATGTCTTGCTGTCGCGGCGTCGGCGAGTAGGCTTCCGCAGTGGCCCAGACGAAGATGAGCGGCATGATTATGAAGCTCAAGCTTCTCCGTCGTTCTGCAAGCGCGCGATTAAGCCACGTCAGCCCGCAGGCAGCGACAATCATCAGGAAGAAGAGTCCCATCACAACAAAACGCGACGGCGTACGGTTGGCATCAAGCGGCGGTAGGCTGGCAAGCAACGCGTAAGGCAAAGGGATGCCCGTTTCCACACTTAGAACCTTCAGCGTTGGGCCAAGACTCAAAACGTAAAAGATGAACGCGAGGATTGCGCCGACGCGCACTATTCTCCGCCCTGACTTCCAGAGCGCAACGACGGCGCTCGTCATCAAGACGAAACTCGTAAAAACCTCGTAGCCGCCGATGCCGGTCGTGATGCGCGCAGAGAGTCCGGCGAAGAGTTGGCCGTAGAGCGGCGTTCGCACAGGATACGGCGCAAAGAAGCCCGCGAGGTTGGCCGAGTAAAGAGATGTCTCGCTGGCGGGCGGGCGCAGAAAATCGTCAGTCAGCAGCAGAGCGATGAAGGGCGTGATGATGATGACGTAAATAATCAGGCTTGCCAGTCCGCGCCAGCGCCCGACCTGCCTGAGTTTCGTTATTAGAGTGTGTCTCTCCGCAGTCGAGAGCATGAGCACGACGAGCAGCAGGAGGCCCAGATGAATGTAGAGCGCGAACTCAGTGAAGTAGATGGCACATGATAAGAGCAGCGCTGTCGTGAGAAGGTTTGAGAAGCGTTCGGGGCGGCGATAGAGGCGGACGAGACTAAGAGCGGTTAGTGGAATAAAAAAACCTGCGAGCATGTTGAGGTGCGTGACGTGCTCCATGTAAAAATCTGCGAAGCTGTAGGCGACGGCGGCCGTGGCCGAGGCCCAGATGGAGCAGCCAAGCTCTCGCAGTAATTTATAGCTAGTGTAAAGCAGCAGCGTAAAGCACAAAAGAATCAGGAGGCGATAGGCGTAGAGCGGATAGAGCGGGCTTGCGCCGGACAGTTTCTTGACGAGAAAAGTGAAGGGGAAGAAACCTGCGGCGAGCGAATGGTGGCTGAGGTTCTTTGCGCCAACAGGATAATAGATGAGAGAGCTTGCGTAAGGATTGTGGCCGCTGGTGATGGCTTCGTTGACGTGCCAGAGATTCCAGACCATCTGCGCGCAATCGGGTTCGACGATGCCCTCGCTTTGCCAGATTGCGCCCAAGGGGAAGACACAGTTGTACATCATCACGAGCGAGAAGGCTGCGCACAACAGCAAACTTCCCCAAGAGCTATCGCTTGCACGAATGGCACGCTTGAAGGCGTGCGTCTCGTGGCCTGTTGTTTGTCGCACCTCGTTTCGCGTCATCTCTTCCGTCTCGCGCGCCGCTCGGCCAGCGCCATCGCGAAGATGACAAGCAACGTGAACAGGGAGAGAATCGCGCCGCTTCTGGCCGCCGGTGCTGTGTACATCATCTCGATGCGGTGCGTTCCGGCCGGCAAACTGACGCCGCGCAGCAGAAAGTCTGCCGTGTGAATCTGCGCAGGTTGATTGTCAACGGTCGCCGCCCAGCCTGGATAGTTTATCTCGCTCGCGACGAGCACAGATGCCGTCGGAGAGTTGGTATCAACGACGAGGCGATTCGGTTCGGCTATGATTACTTGCGCGTAAGCGTCTGGAGAGATGGGGCCGCCGGGCAACTGCGGCAACTCCGCTGTGGAGACTTCGAGCAGGGCCGTGCGCGCAGGGTCAAACGGCTTCTCGCTCTCGCCGCGTATACGTCGTAATGCTTCCTCGCCATCAACTGCTTCTGCCTCTGCCACGAGCCAGACGCGCGGCAGCGCACGTTTGTTACGGATAATCTCCACTCCGTCTTTCTCATAAACGTGCTCCCACCTGTTTAAATCATAATGCGGGAGCGGCATCGAGAAGCGCGTCGCGGAATCATAAAGCGACATCTTCCAGAGACCGAGGATGGCGTGCGCGGAGACGTTCTTGATTTCTATTCGCGTCACGCGGACGCGTTCATCCAGAGGAATGCGCGTCCAGTAACGATAAAAGGTAAAGCTCTTCTGCTCGTCTCCGGCAAAGCTGTCAAAGACTTTTGCGAGCTTGTGCCTGATGGCGCTGAGAACGTCCGGGCGGTTATGCGCCCACTCGGCTGTGTCAACTCCGGCACGCAACTCGCGCTCAATCGTTCGCCCGTCTTCCGTTAACAGACGAAGCCGTGCGACAGGCTGTCCGTCCGCCTCCAGGATGGAATGGGCGAGCGTTGAGACGACACCGAGCGCGTCAGCCTCGCGCGCCACTCCCGCCATCTCTATCGTCTCGCCGGGCTTTACTTCCCGCGCGAGGTCCAGGGCCTGAAAGCGTATGCCATCTTTTTCAAGCGGCGGCGTAGGCTCTGACAGTAAATCGAAATAAGAAGCGACGAAGGTCGTGTTTAGTAAATCGAGGACGTGAGATTGCGGCTCGAAGATTGTGCGGTCGGGTTTGAATCCGGCGCGCGGATTGGCCGCGTCCATGCTAACGTTGCCGAGCGCACGGCTGTAGCGTTCGAGTATCAAAGGCTCGTAGCCCGCTGTATTCCTCAGTCCATGCAGCATCGTCAAATTCGGCGCATCAACGCGCGGTTCTTCGTGCATCTCTTCCGTCCAGAGAACCGTGCGCGTGTAGATACGATTCTGCTCAGGCTCGAAGCCTTGCATGAACTTCGTCGCCGGTGAAGCCCTGGTGAAACGCTCCGCAGTCTTGAGCGCGGGCCACCACCAGCGCGAAGCCATAATCGAGGCTTCGGCAAAGCACGCGAGTGCGACCGCACACGCCAGCAGGCTCGTTCGCCAGCGCGGCGCTCTAATTTTCCAGCCCAGCCAGACCGCGCCGCAGACCAGCAACGTGAAGAGCAGTTTCCATAAAAGATAGCTGGATTCTGGAAACTGCGGATAGTGGTTCGATTCGTCCCAGACCGCCGGAACGCGATTAGCGCCTCTCAACCAGAGCACGTAGACGATGACGCCCAATGCCAGCAGGACTACTCCCACAATGCTTTTCTGCAAAGAAGAGCGCGACAAAGCATCGCCCGCACGCGAGAAGGAGCGGCTCGCAGCGTCCCAACCGTAAGCTGACAAGACGGCGATGGCAAACGACCACTCGAAAGCGTGTCGCGGCGGCGCTCTGAAGCTATTGATGACGGGCACGTAGTAGAGCACGCGATAGAGCGGCGTGTTCGCGCCCATCATTAAGAGCCAGGCGATGATGGCCGTGCCGAGCCAGAAGAAGACTCTCGCGTCGCGCTGCGAGTTTCGGATGACGAAGACGACCGCTAAGATTGCGAGCGCCATCGCTAACGGCGATACGTAAGCCGTCGCATGCATAATGTAATGAAGCGGCGTGAGAAACGTCTTGAGCGTGAGCAGGAGTGTATAAGAACTCTCCGTGAAGATTTCGTAGGTCAGGACGTTGCGGACGCTGCGGCGCGCGGCGCGCATCGTCTCTAAGATTTGAAAAGCGGCGAGACCAGCCGCGAGAATCGAAGCGCCAAGGGCGACGGCGAGCGGTCGCCAGCGCCGCCATGATTTCCAGCTTTGCGCTTCGTCGCTCTCATCCGTTTTCAACGAATTCGCCGCAAGAACAAGAAAAGCCGCGTAAGCAAAGATGAGCGCTCCGACATAGACGAAGCCCTGTCCGACGCCAGACAGCACGGACATCGCGTAAGCCGCCGTCGCTCCGAGAAGACACACGATGAAGGGGCGCGTTCGCGCTCTCTCCAACGCAATCAGAACGAGCGGCAGCCACATCAAAGCATTCGGCAGCAGCCCGTTATTCGCAACCGCGCTGACCATCAAGCCGCCGTAACCGAAGGCGAGGCCCGCCAGCACACTTGCTATCCGGCTGCGATTAATCTCGCGCGCGTAAGCGTAAACGAACATCGGCGTCAACAAATAAGGCGCGAGGATATAGATTTGTTCGGCCCAATGGCCGGGCAGGAAAAGATAGCCCCACGTCAAAGGGTAAGCCAGCCCCATGTGTGACATCGAAAGCAGCGGATAGCCGGACATGATGAGCGGCGTCCAGAGCGGCCACGTCCCTTGCTTGATTGCCTCCCAGGCGGTCACGCGCAGCGGATACGAATAAACGAAAGCATCGTTGATGACGAAGAACCCGCCGCCGAAAAAGACGGGCTGAAAGAAGAGGATAAAAAAGATGAGGATGAGGAGCAGCGCCGCCGCGTCTTCACGATGCGTTAGCCAACTCCTTCGCCGTCGTGCAGAAAAGTTTCGGAGCATCTCCTTCGGTTGTCTCTGACGCCTCTGCTGTGCGCTCATTTCTTCTGCCACTGCGCGACGGCGAAACATGACAACAACTTCCCTTGAAATTTGTTGATGAGCGCTTCCAGTTTCAAGAGCGGCGGCGTGTAAAGCGGTTTCAGCCGCAGCGGAATGCGGAAAATCATCGAGTTGAAGACGAGCAGATAAGCGACGTTGCCAAGGTAAGCTTCCCTTTTGAACTCAAAGCGTTCGGCAAACTCCGTCTTTAAGCTCTCGACATCAATCGAGGCTTCGTTGGCGGCAAAAAGCTTGTCGTGTTTGTACCAGCGTTTGCGAATCGCGTCGGGCAGCGAGCCGCCGTGTGGCTCTGCGAAACAGAAGTAGCCGCCTCGTTTCAAAACCCTGTGAATTTCGACGAGCGCTTCATTGAGGCGCGGGTGCAGATGATGAAGTCCGCCGACCACCGCTACGCAATCGAAAGACTCGCTCTCCAACCCCGAATCGAGAATGGAAGCGCGAACCGCGCTAGATTCCGGCCAGCGTTCTTTGAAAGCGTTGATGGACTGCGTGGAGATGTCAAGGCCCGTTACGAGCGCCCGCTTCTCAAGCAGATAGGCAGTCGTCTGCCCGCTTCCGCACATCGCTTCCAAGACCTTCAGGCCGTTGAGATTGATGCCTTCAAACATCGGGTCGTAGATAAAACGGGCGCGATATTGCTGGTTTAAAGGGTCGCCGTAGTGCGCTTCATACTGCAATGCGATTTTGTCGTAATGCGCTTGTTGCAGTTGTTCCGAACCCATAGAGACCATATGCTGATTGAAACAGGAATCAATTTAATAGAGAGCAAGCGAGCGTCGGGGCGCGTCCGTCTTGCGAGCGTTGTTGTTTTAACAGACCGCGCGTCTCATTGACTAGTTTACATCATTGCCTGACGAGCGGCTCCTTCGTATCCCTCGCGGCGAAAATAAATCCAAACCTTTTCGTCATATACTCTCTTTGCGGCAATTTGCTCAAACGCCAGGCCCCTGCGTCAATCACGAAATGGGCCATCGTCGCACCCAACACCGCGCCGAAAAGAAAATCGAAGCCCATCAACAGCAGCCTGCTGTTCTTCACAAACTCGTATCTTCTCAAAGGGTCTGCGTGATAAAAAAGCAGCCCGAGCAGAATCATCAGCAGCATCAGCTTCAGCGCGTTTCGATAACGCACGGCGCGTGCGCGCTCGCCCTGCTCCGCGCCTAGAGAGACGACGCCCATAAAGATGATGTACTGAAGACCATGCGCGATGGCGTAGCTAAGAAACGTGACGTTAATGTCGTTCGATAAATAGATTGGAAGAAAGAAAAGAATCAGCGTCCAGAAGAAGACGGCCTTGAGCCATGTCGTACGCCGGAAGTTTCTAGCGAAGACGTAGAGGCTGAAAACGATGATGGCAAAGTAGCCGAACTTGCCGACTTCGTACAACAGTTCAATCGGGCCGCGCAGGTATTCGGGCGACACGTCCATGCCCAGTATCCTGAACGTTCCCAAGATACCGCAGGCGGTCGTTAAATCAATCGCGAGCTTCTCAAGCTTGTCGGGCGCGCCTGTACCTTGCGCGATTGAGCTGAAAGAGTAGATGCCGAGGTTCTGTCGCCCGTAATGAAACGCCTGCCAGGCCCAGAAGATGAGAAACAGGTAGGCTTGCGTTTGAATGTTTGAGAGGGCGACGACGAGGCCGCCGCCGATTGTCAGAGCAAGCGGAACGTAGATGTAGCGCGCTTTGTGCTGGCTGATGATGTGAGAGAAATTCCTGTCCGCGTAGAAGAAGAAGGTGGCCGGGACGTGCGCCGTTCCGAGAAAGAGAAACAGGCTCTTCATTCCGTAAATGCCGCTGTTCGTCGTCGCCAGATGGGCCACGGAGATGAAGAAGAGCATCGGAATCCACGTGCTTAACAGGAGCGCGAATAAGAATCGCTGACGCGCCGCGCTGAGACTCACATCGAGCGGCGCGGCTTTCGCCTCAGTCTCCAGTTGATATGTCGAGGACAAATCTTTCATCTCTTGATTCAGATTATTCTTTAACGGGCAGCGGCCTCAATAGTATCGCACGGATGAAATGAGCGCGCAGCCTACCGTAGGCTGACTATCCTCGGCAGTTGCCGTGCTTCTTACTGCCCGGCGCTATTCTGTCCTGCGTTCGCGTGTGGTTGCAGTTGCATCCAGTACATTGCGATGCCGAGCTGGCGCGGGTCTTCGCCTTTGCCGGAGGCGCGCGGCGAACTGGCGTCCGGCAGGCGGAAGGTCAAAACGTTCTTCTCGCGCAGCAGATGTTTGGGCAACAGCAGCCTGTATTCGTTTGCCTTCTCCTCCTTCAAGACCAGCGTCTCGACCTGTTGGCCGTTGAGAATCAACTGCACACGCTGCTCGCTCATCTCCGGCCGCGAGAGAAACGGGCCGAGCTTCATCGCGAGCCGCATATCCGTCACAGGATTAAGGCCGAAGACGACTGTAGCTTCTTTGCCGTCAGTCCAACGGAAGCGCTCCTCCCTGTCGGCCCAGCCATACCACAAATACTTGTCCGCGTCCGCTGTCGAGAAATCAATGTAGCCCGCGACGAGCGGATATGTTTGCGGCAATGGCGACGCGACCCAGCCCGCGAGGAACTGCGGCTCGCGCCAGTCCCAGAGTCTTTCGGGATGTTCGTCAACGCCAATCGGTCTCGTGTTCCAGAGCCACGTTTCGTGAGACATCGCTCCGCGCGCATGAATAAACATGCTGACGAAGAGAAGCACAGCGCCCGCGATAAGCTGCGCTCTCCAGACTAAGCTTTGCCGGTTGGATTCCTGATGCTGCTTCCGCCACGCCAGCCAAGCCTCGACACTCAGAATAGCGGGCAGCAACAGCCACGGCACGAGTCCCGTCGTGAAGCGCGGGCCGTAGGAATGGCCGCCCCACCAATGTGGAAAACCTGAAACGGCGATGAGATGGCCCACGATGATTGCCAAAGAGAGAATGACGAGGCGTTGAAATTTAATGTATCGCCAGTAACGCAAGAGCAGGTAGGCGACGAAGAGCAGCACTGGCACGTAGACGAGCAGGCCGCGCGCAGGGCTGATGAGATTGCCTGCCAGCGCCGTCCAGAAGACGCTGAAGTTTAAGCGGCTCGACTGGTAGTAGCTCGGCAGCAGTTGACGGTAATTGTGCCATGAGTAAAAGAGGAATCCGGCGAACCAGAGAGCGCCGGTCAGCGCATAATGGATGAAGAACCTGCGATGATAGACGAGCAGGTAAAAGGTGATGGCGATAATGTGTATGGCGTTGGTCGGGCGGACAAAGTAAGTCCATGCGAGTAGAGTTGCCAGCCAGACGGGGTTGAGCGTGCGTCTGCCGGTCTCGTGCGAGACGAGCAAGAGGACGACGATGCCGAGCAGAAGGATGCCCCAGGTGTCAGTCCACATGGCGCGCGAGGCCGTGCTCCAAACCTGCGTGCCGAGCGTTGCGCCTATCGCGACGACGGCGCTCCAGGCGAGCGGCAAGAGCAGACGCGCCGTGTAAAAGAAGATGACGGAGAGCGCCGCCATCAGGAGAGCCGCGAGGCTGGCTTCAATCCGGGCTTCGCCCTCGGGGCTATATGTTCCGTCGGCGTTGGTCGCCTTGAGGCCGAATAATCTGACGATTGCCACGTAGGGCGCGGAGAGAACGGAGCTACCGGGCGGCAGATGATAGTAGATGTGATTGTTGGCTAATTCGAGTTGGTAGATGACGCCGTTGCTGGTGAAGTAGCCGCGGTTGAAAGGCTCAAGGCGCGGGAGATTGTAGTTGTCCAGCTTGAATGTGCCGTGCTCGACGAGGCTCTGGCTGAGCAGCATGGAATAGTTTGAGTCTGTTACCTGCCGAACCTGCGAGAGCGCGAAGACGATGAGCGTGAAACAGAAGAGGCAGACGGCGACCCATGTGGTCGCAGAGAGGAGCGCACGACGATGCTTCGATTTTCCGTTCATCACATCTTCTGCGAATGCTGAACAACAGGCGGACAAGCAAGAGCGTGACAGCAGAGGATAGTTAAAATACGACCGACACGCAAAGGCGTAGGGCGTGTGAAAGAGAGAACGATGAACGCGGAACGCGGCAGCAATGAATGAAAAGCAAGCTGCTCAACAGTTCATCGTTCCGCATTCCGCGTTCATCGTTTCATTTCTTACTGCCCGACGGTCGAGCAGTCGCTGTTGGAGCGTGTGATGACGGGGCCGAAGCGCTGCTGGTATTCGGTCGAAGTGATGAAGGCACAGACCATCGCCAGATAATTGTTGGTGACGCGGTTGTTGACGACATCGAGCCAGAATTGATAGCCGCCGGGGTCGGGGTTGCGCTTCAGATAACCAAAATACTGCATCAGGACAAACGCAGGATTGTATTCGCGATTGACAAACTCAGGGACTTCAATCACGGCGCGCACGACCTGAGCGCGCGTCTTGACTCCGTTGCGGAGGTCTGCTGCCAACTGTGCGCGTTCGGTGTTGTAGGGGAACAGTTCGGCCGAACTGAAGAGCCTGTCCACGAAGGCTTCGGGTGAGAGCGTCGCGGGATAGTTATTCAGAAAATCTGGTCGCTGCACCCATTCGTCTGCAAACGCCTGTTTCTTGGCTTCCGTGTTGTTGCCGCCGCTGACCTTCGCGCGATCTGCGACAAACTCGTTGAAGGTCGGCTGCCGGTTGAACGAAGCCTCGTACATGCGATAGACGAAATAGCCCGTCTGCTGAAACTCGTTTTCGATGAAGTAGGCTGCCGAGACACGCACACGACGGTTGCTCTCACAAGCCCTGTCGCCAGCGGGACAACGCGGCGGAGTGTTGAAGCTGTTGCCGGTTATCTGCTCTGTCCAGTATTGGAGGCCGCCCGCGTCAGGCTCTCGATTAAGAAAGTCTATGTAATGCTGGCGCACGAAAAACTGCGCATCGTCAATCGGATTCGCCGTGGCCGAAGCTTCAGGGTAGTCAACGGTCAGAGCGCCTGAAAGATAAGCAATCTCGTTGCCCGTCGCTAGAAAGCGAAGGCTGTAGTCGCCAGCCGGTGCGCTCGGCGCGACCGTCACATCGAAAGTGATAATCGGATAGCCCGTGCCGAAATCCTGCTGCATGAAGGTAGCAGGATTGATGCTGAAGTAGGGCGAGGTAACGGTGACGCCCTGCGCGAAGACTCTATCGAGGCCCTCGCCGCCGACGTAGAGCTTATAGGTATTGCCGGGCGTGAGCGGCAAGGGGATGGTCGAAAGCTGACCAGCGATGCCGAAGAGTCGCGGATTGATGGTCGGCGCTCCGCTGTTGGCGATGATGACGTTGAGCGCAGTCGTCGTGTTTGCCGTCACGCTTAACTGGCTCGATAGCTCGATTGTGCGAAAGAGCGGCTGCGTGCTTTGCAGTTGGCCGTAGGGGCCTATGGTCGAAGCGATTTCTCTGGCCTTGATTGGCTCATCTATGGGCTCCGCGATAACGCGGTATGTTCCCGGCGGCAAACCATCAATGCGAAACGTGCCGTTCGGAAATGTGATATTGCCTGCGATGACCTGGCCCGTGCCAGTGTTTTCTGCCCAGACGTGTGCGCCGAAGATGGGCGTGTCCGCACGAAGCGTTCCGGCAATTGCGCCGAGGCCGTTGCCTGGGCCATAGAGAGCGTGAATGCCTGCGCGGTCGTCTTCGGAGAGCGTGCGCGGCGTCAATGCCGGCAAGTTGTAGAGTCCGTTTTGTCCCTGCTGCGGCTGCATGGTTGCGCCGATGATGCCAGAGTGTTCGAGTCCGAGCAGATGACCAAGCTCGTGTGTCAGGGTTGATTCGAGGTCGTATGTGCCTGTTGTCCCGTCCGTCGAAAATTGCAGGCAGGGATTAATGACAATATCGGATTCGAGAATCGCGCCCGTGTCCGGGTTATAGATAACGCGCGTCTGGCCGGTCTTGATAAGAGTCGAGCCGCACGCTGGAAAGACGGCTGTGTTCTCCGGCGTGTTGGCAACTGAAATCAGGTTGACGCCGTCGCCGCCCTGACTGCCGCCGGGGCTGATTGATAGCTTTTCCGAGGTCGTCTCAATAAAACGTATGTTGGAGTTTTGCGACCAGTGTGCGAGCGCTCGCCGCGCTGCGCCGACTACGTCGCTGCCAGCTTTGATATTAGGCGGCGGCGAGTTGAGCGAGGTCGAGAACGCGATAGTGATTGTGGTGTTCGCCCATTTAATCTGCGGAGTCGCCGAAGGATTGGTGTACTGAAGCGTGTAGGCGGGCGCGGGGATGACCCAGCTTAGCAGCGAAGCCATCAAAAATAGTGCTGTCATCGAACGGCGCATTTACTACCCTCTTGCTCGTCATTCCCCTCAAAATCGCTTCGACTATCTTGAAGCAACCACCGGGCCAGACTCGTTTAACACCGTAGAGAGCACGAACGCACTTCGCGGCTACCTCCTAAAGCAACTGATTTTCAAGAGCTTGCTCTATTTTCACGGAAATTTATGGCGCGTTGACGAATCGAGCAATTGTGTAACTGACGCCATCACAGGCCCGCATCAAACGGATACACAAACGCTGCGAAACTGGCATCAGCTTTTATTATTATTTGAAAACGAGCGTGGCGAGAAAGAAGCGTCTTAACTTTAAGAGCGCAGAGGACATGGAAAGAAGAAGGTGAAAAGGTAAGAGGGAAAAGGGTAAAAAGGGAAAAGGGTGAAAAGGAAGACAAGCGGCCTTCCTTTTCACCCTTTTCCCCTTTACCCTTTTCCCTCTTACCCTGTTACCTGTCTATTCTTGCCATTGCCAGCATTTGATGTTCAAGTCGTGTCCTTTGACAGCGAGGGCAGCTACGTAGCTGGGGCCGGGGCTGAGTTTCAGCAGAGACCAGCGCGCCGCTTCCTGTGGGTCATCTCTGGTGCTCAATAGCGCTGCCGCTTCTCCCGGTATGAGCGACACGTCAAACTGGTCCAGTGCTAGAGAGAGACCTTCGCCTCTGCCTTTGATGTAAGCTTCCTTGCGCGTCCAGCAGTGAAAGAAAGCTTCGGCCTGCATATCTGCGGGAAGTGAACGGAGTTTGGCAACCTCTGCGGGCGAGAAGAATCGTTCGGCGATCTGTTCGTGGGCCACAGCGCCGTTGATGCGTTCGACATCAACGCCAATCTCTCGCCCTCGCGTGACGGCTATTAGGGCAAGGCTGCCGGAGTGGGACATGTTGAAGCGGAGTTCATCGTCACCCGCACCAATCGCCAGCGCGGGCTTACCGTATGAGCTATAACTAAAGCTCAGCAGACTTGCTTCCAGATTCAGATAGCAACTGAGGATAGAGCGCAACGCGCCATGCGCGATGATGAAGCGCTCGCGGTCTCGCTCGAAGTGAAACCGTCCGGCTCTGTCTCTCTCATCCGCCGCGAGTGTATGCAGGAGGCTCTGAAGTTGTGATGCGTTCCGGCTTAACAAGACACGCCAGACATGAACATCATCGTCTTCCAGCGTGATGTTCTCCGGCGGCGAAACCCAGCTATCAACATCACTGTCGCTCTCGCCCTGCACATCATTCATGCCGCTCATGTTCAGCGAGTCTTGATGTAGCATTGAATGATAGCGTCTCCTGTCGTGCCGTAGCAGGTGTACTCGGTCGTCGGATACGCTGTGAAGGTGCGGCGCTCTACTATCGCTCTATCAAAATAGTCTATAAAGTTTAAGACCGGGCGCGTCGTAAAGCAGGGCAGGAAGACGCCGCCCGGCCGCAGCGCACGAATCATCAACGGCACAATCTCGTCCCAGAAAGCCATGTCCTCCCGCATCGCGGCCGGTAGATAGGGGTCAAAGAAAATCCCGTCGAAGCTCGCGGGCTTGAGCTTGGGCACTAAGTTAACGAAGTCGCCATGCCGTATTTCCAGAGTCGGAGGCAGAGAAGGATGCTTCTCTCGGAAGAGCTTGATGACAGGTTTGTACTTTTCAATCACCACATGCTTGCGTGTGTTCGGATGATTAGCGATGTGGAGGGCGGATATTCCGAGTCCCAGGCCCACCTCAAGAAACTCCGACCCATACTCGCAGAGCATATCGGCAGACTCCTGCATCAGTTCTACTTCCCAAGCCTGCATCGCCTGCCCGCCGTCAATGTAAAGCGTTGTCTCGCCGTTGCCTTCGACTAGTTCGATTTTCGGATTCTTAGGTTGGTGTGTTTTTTTCATCAGTCCTCCTCTGCTCTGACAGGTCTTGCTTCAACGCCTCAGGAATTTCAATCGCTCCCGTCGCGGAGACTTTCACCCTATGCCGCTCGCGAGAAATCGGTACTATTTTTGGAGTCTCATCCCGGCTCGTGTCCTTTGCTTCTTCAATAGCCGCGGCCAGGCCAGCAACCGTCGGCGCGTCAAACAAACGCCGCAGAGGCAACTCGACTTGAAAAACGTTGCGCACGCGAGATATGAGTTGCGTCGCCAACAAAGAATGTCCGCCATATTCAAAGAAGTTATCCTGAACGCCGATGCTGTCGAGACTCAACAACTCTGCCCAGATGCCCGCCAACGTCTCCTCAACCTCAGTTTGAGGAGCAACAAAAGTTCCTTCCATCTCCGGCCTGCTTCGGTCGGGCGCGGGCAAAGCCCTGCGGTCAAGCTTGCCATTCGGAGTTAAAGGCAATCTCTCTATCCACATCAAAGCAGAAGGCACCATGTACTCCGGCAACCGCTCCCGCAAGTATCTTCGCACCTCTCTTACGCTCGGTCTCTCCTCCTCATTCTCCTGCTCTGCCACCAGATATGCTACTAACCGCTTCTCTGCTCTGCCTCCTTCCTCTCTCACTTCCACCACTGCTCGCTGCACTCCTTCCATCTGCTCCAACACCGCCTCTATCTCTCCCAACTCTATCCTGTAGCCTCTCACCTTCACCTGCTGGTCTTCACGACCCAGAAACTCCAGTGTCCCGTCCTCACGGTAGCGGACACGGTCTCCGCTGCGGTAGAGGCGAGCACCCGGAGTAGGGCTGAAGGGATGAGGGATGAAGGAGAGAGCGGTGAGGTCCGGGCGGTGAAGGTATCCGCGAGCGAGGCCGCAGCCGCCGATGAAGAGGAGCCCTGGGAGGCAGATGGGGAGCGGTTGCAGGTGTTGGTCGAGGACATAGACTTCTGTGTTCTTGATAGCCCGCCCTATCGGAACAGTCGCAGCCTCTTCCGGCACATCCTCAACTAGATACCAGGTCGCGAAGGTCGTACACTCCGTTGGCCCATAAACGTGAAGCAACCTCTCCGGCGAATCACCTTTGAGCACTTTCCTGACCGACACTGGATCAACCGCTTCGCCTCCAAACACCAGTTGTCGCAACGGCTTGAACGCGGCAGGAACTTCGCTCGCCAACTGAGTGAACAAAGCAGTCGTCAGGAACAACGTGTTAATCTTCTGCTCACTAATCTGCGCTGCAAAGTCTCTCGGAGAAAGAGCCACATCCTTAGTGATCCCAACAAGCCTTGCACCGTTAAGAAGCGCCCCCCACAACTCGAAGGTGATAGCGTCGAACGAAGAGTTCGAGGCTTGAGCGACAATGTCAGAAGATTCGAGCCTTACGTAGTTTGTGTTGCGCACAAGGCTGGTTATGGCCCTGTGAGGAACACACACGCCCTTTGGTTCTCCAGTCGAGCCAGACGTATATATCACATACGCCAGGTTCTCCCCGCTCAGACCGCTGTCCGTATTCTCTTTACTCTCCCGACCGATTACTTCCCAATCAGTGTCCAAGCAAATCACTTCCGGCTGCTTGGCCCACGCGTCTGTCTGATCGGACTCAACATCCACTTGCGAAAATCTCTCGCGCAGATGCTTCATGGTCAAGACCACTCTGAGCCCAGCATCCTCCAGCATGTACCGCACACGCTGCCACGGATACTCCACATCTACCGGCACATACGCCCCTCCGGCCTTCATTATCCCCAACATCCCCACCACAATGACTGGCAGCGGCAAGGAGAGCGAGGGAGCGATGAGTTGGAAGGGTTGGCCTTCGATGGCTGTGAAGGTTGTGCGCAGGCTTTCGTGCTGGCGGACTATCTCGTTGAGGCTTCGCTTTAACGCTGTAAGGTCGAGCGGTTCGCTGATGGGCGTGGACGTGGGAACATTGTAGAAAGGGTTTCCGGGCGGCAACTGGTCCAGGAACCAGAGTCGCTGCTGGGCATAGGATGTGGGAAAGACGAAGACCTCTTCGTTCATTACAGTGCCGCTGTTCTTTATTCCTTACTACAACTCCCGCTGTGATAAAAACCGGCTGGTTGCATCTGCCAAGCGACAGAAGAGAGGACTGCGACGGAGATTCCCAGAGCGAGGGGAAGCAATCACGTCATAGCTGTTCTCCTTTTGAGATGAAGAGACTCCGCCTTGTGAGTTTTGGACACGCGCCCCGCAAGGACGAGCTAAGGTTTTGGGAGCGGGACTGAGGCAGCTTATATCTCATAATGCGCGTGAATATCAAGAGTCGGGCGCGGCAGTTCCGATTTTCCTGCGAGGCCGACTCGCCAGTTCGTAGAGCCTTGACGGTTGATGAACACTCAATTTTAGAGACCTCTCATATTTTCTGCCACAAAACAGATGCTTGCGGTGTTTACACAGATAGAACGGCAGGAAACCGGCGTCTTTGTTTAAGCATAATCCATTTTGAGGAGAGAATAAGATGAGCAGAAATGTATTGTCACAAACGGCATTTATTTTGGCGGCCCTGTGCCTAGCGTGCGCGACTGCGTTTGCGCAAGCGGACAACTCGCGTTATTCGCTTAATTGCCGCGACCAGTATCAATCCGACAACGACGACTTGCGTGGGCGTCACTGCGAAGTGAAAGAGCAGTCGCTTGCAGCAACCGGCGGCACGCTCAACGTTGACGGGATGCAAAACGGCAGCATCTCCGTTAAAGGTTGGGAACGCAACGAGATTCTTGTGCGCTACCGCATCCAGACGCAGGCTGCGACGCAAGCCGAAGCAGACAATCTTGCTTCTCAGGTTCGGGTTGCGACCGCCGGCGGACAAATTCGCGCCGAAGGCCCTGAGCAGAGGGGTCAGTCGCATTGGAGCGTGAGTTACGAAATATTCGTGCCGCATCAATCAAACCTCTCGCTCAACACGCACAACGGCGGCATCAGCATCAACGATGTTCGTGGCCGCATTACTTTTGAAGCGCAAAACGGCGGCGTCTCTCTGAAGCGCATCGGCGGCAACGTGACCGGCGAGACTGTCAACGGCGGGCTCTCCGTGGAGTTGACGGGAAATAACTGGGAAGGTGAAGGTCTCAACGTGAAGACGACTAACGGCGGGCTGGCCGTCTCCATCCCTGAGAACTACTCGGCTCATCTGGAAACAGGAACGGTCAACGGCGGCGTTGTCGTCAGTCCTTCGATTGCACAGGTCACACGCGAGACGAAAAAGCTATCGCTGAATCTGGGCGCGGGCGGCACAAACCTGCGCATACACACGACCAACGGCGGAGTCTCCATCAAGCGTCGCGCGTCAAACTAGGAAAAAACTGCCGGACAAATTCGGCGGACAAATTCGGACGCGGAGGTCTCTGGCTCTGTGCAGACCTCCGCCTCCGTCTTCCAACTCACAGCCCCGCGAGATTCCATTTCCGCACTACTTCGTTAATCAACCCCGCGACCTTCTCCGTCACCTTGTCAAAATATTCTCTGGCTTTTCGCTGGTCAAACTTCGGATAGCCCTGCCCTGGCTGGTAGAGGCCGATTGATGAAGGAAAGGGCGACGCAGACCAAGTGCCCGCCGGAGGATAGGCTGTCGCCATCTCTTCTTTATACCGTTCGGGGTGCACGAGCGAAGGGTCAATCGCCTGTATGAACGCCGTCTCGTTCAAACCCGCGTGGCCTCCGTCTTCACCGAAAACCTGCTTGGTAATATCGGAGGCAAACGACCACCAGTTGATGACCAGCGTTCGCACGCGCCGCTCGGCAGAGACTTCCGCCGCCACCGCATTGAGCACAGCCGTCTGCGGGCCGCCGTGCCCGTTAAGAATAATGATGTTGCGAAAGCCGTTCTTAGCCAGTCCTTCCAGCACTTGCTTGATGAACGGGCGATAGGCCGCTTCCGTAATCTGGAAAGCACCCGGATAAGCTTCCATGCTTCCAGTGATACCGTAGGGTACGGTGGGCGCAATCATGGCGTTGACGCTTCGTGCGATGCGCTGCGCGATGGCAAACGGCGCTGTGTTGTCAGCACCGTTGTTAATCACTCCGTGCGGCTCAAGAGTGCCCGTCGGCAACAGCACCGTTTGAATCCTCGAAGGAACTACTTCACGAAACTCCATCCAGTTAATTCGCTCCATCTCTCTCGTGGAGATGAAATCGCGTTGAGCGTCGGCCGCTGTCGCTTGCGCGCAAACGTCCGTCGTCCACGAGAAACCTAAAACAAGCAGCGTTAATGTCAGCATCCTCTTCATCCGTATCACCTCAACGCGCATGTTACAGCAGAACAGGCGCGAGGCCGTAAGGCTCACTGCGCCTGTTCGCTGCTACATTTTAACTTTGAGCGGAAAGCTGACTCGCAGACCGGCCGGAACGACTTGTTAGTCAGCTTCTCCGTCAACCTTCAGCCTACTTCAAGACTACTATTTCCTCACACCTGCCAGCCACTTCAACACGGGATGCTCGACTTCCTGTAGATGGTTCTGTGAAAAGACGTGATCAACGTGGCCGTAGGCTTCATTGTAGTTCATCGTAATCGCGGCCGAAGTCATCAGGTTTGCGGTATCAACCATGCCTGTGCCGAAACCGTGGCCTCCTGCGAAGATGATGACGGGGCCCTTGAAGCTGTGCAGGTTGTTCGAGAATGTTTGCTCGCCCGCCAGCCCGCAGCTTACGTCGCGGATGGTTCGCGTCGCAACATAGTCAACGAAGCCTGCGATGTTTGCGTGAACCAGCGGCTCGTTCGCGTAAAAGAAACGGTCTCCGGCAACACTGCCTGCAAGGAAGTTGTAGCCGGGGCGAGGCGTGGTCGGCGAAACGGGCGGCGCTGACATCGTTGCGACAAACGCCTGATGGTTTGTAAATCCCGCAGGAAAACCGGGGATGGGTGATTGCCCATCAGGGTCAACCGCAGCCAGATGGCTGATTAACTTAAAACCCGGTGTGCCCTGACCATCGTAAAAGATGCCGTCGGCCAGAAGGTTGTCGAAGCCCGCACAAAAATTCGCGTTGATGGCGCGCACCTGTGCATCCTCATCATAGAGTGTGCCTTCTATGAGCATCGCGCCCGCGTAATCATCTGGATGCGCGTTGATGGTCGCAATCGAAGCGATGCTGCCCAGAGAGAGGCCGCCGACCACAGGCTTCTGGCCCGGGTGGGCCAACTCGATCTGTTGGCGAATGAAAGTAACGTCATCAACGATAGTCTGCAATCCCCAGCCAGCCATCACAGAGCAATCCGCAGCACTACTCTCACACGTTCCGGCCGTGAGGCCCTGCACGCGCTGCGAGTAGCCCCAGACATCGTAGTTGCGTCGGGCAAAGAATCCGGCGAACGATTTGTCATAGTCGCCGCCGTCTCCAGTTTCGTAGTTCTGGAATCCGCTGCCGAGCGGGGGCAACAACAGAAGCGTCCCCTTCAGAGCTTGGTCGGGAACGTTTTTGCGAACGCGCGTCATTAAAAATCTGTCGAGGGGGTGGCTTCCGACCTGTACGGTCACGACGGTCTTCGTCAAATTGTTCGCCACCGTTGAGGTTTGCGCGCTGATGATCTGGTAGGTCTGCGCATGAGCGTTGGCTGCGGCGCAGAACAACAGAACGAGGATACATAAAGAGGGGAATGGTCGCTTCACTTTTAGAGTCTCCTTGATGGAAGAAGTTGACTGCACATTGCTCGCGGGCCGCGAACGAAGGGTCAACTTAAGTTGATTAATTTCGGAAGGCTGAATAGAAGAGTTGCAAGGCACGTACAGACTCGGAGGATTCAGCCCTTAACTGCGCGTCGGGGACGATACGCAAAAACGCAGCCGGAGTCAATAGTACGCGGCGTTAGATTCCTCGGTTGATTGAGTGAGCGTTAAATCGGGCGAGCGTTCACTTTCTGAGTCTGACGAGGGCGCGCACATCGCGTTCGATTTTTGCTTTGAGTTCGGGCGTAATTGTTTCAGCGCCACAGGAAGCAACGCGTTTACCATAACTGAGAACGTATTCTGCGCTGCCGTCGGGCGAAGCAATCAGGTATTGCTTGAGAAACATGGCGGGCGCTGGCGAGAAGCCTCGCTCACGGAGGAAGCGCAAGTCGGGGATGCTGTCAGGGTCAGGGATTTCCGCGATGACGGCACATTGCTCTCTGGATGTGAAGTTAATGCCGTATAAGGGGTCTGGTTTTAAGTTGCTGTAATCGAGGCCGCCGGAGTTATCCGTGTGCGCTTCGGCGTGAATCATTATGAGGTCATCGCCCTTTGCAAAGGCCGCGACCGAGACGTTGAACATCTTCCCGCCATAAGTCGGCTGATGGTGATACTCGCCGAGCAACTTAAAAGACTTATCTATGCTTGCGACATACTTAAGCCGATGAACTGACGTAACCTTATGACCTTTAACTTTCAGGTAGTCGAATTTATTCTGGGCAGCGTTCCCGCTCAACAAGGCTATGAATACGATGACGAGCATGATGATTCGCGACATTAATCTCCACTCCCGCTTACTGTAATGACGGAGCAATCCACAAGACGCCCAAGAAGATGTAATTGTTAACCACGGAAAGCGTGTAACGCCAGCAAAGGTTTGGCTCTCATGCCCGGCAGTAACTTCGTAGAAGATTTACAGCAGCAATGTTTCCACGCGATGCGCGTGCACCATCTCTTCGCACGGCGACCATGCGAAGACAGTGAAGCGTCCATCCTGCGAGGCCACGAGCGCGACCGCCCCTCGCTGGTCCTGCACAAATTGCGCCGCCGAGAGATGGCGCGTTCCGCCCAGTTGGACTGGATGGACGACCGACGCGCCGCCGCCGATAATAGGCTCCGTCACGACTACCTGCTCAACCTGTGCGCCACCTTCCCTGCGCGCTATTTTCACGCCGAACGCAAGCAGTTCATACTGGTCGCTGATGACTGTTGCGCCGTCAACGGCCGTCAGCCCCGCAATGGCTTCGACCGCATCAAGCAGAGATTCCTGCCACAGCCTACGAATCCTCTCGCTTGCCTCCTGCCGCATCAGGTCGGCCAGCTCCGTGTATGGCGGCATCACAGAGTAAGAGACGGGGCGCACAATAGACTCGCGCCAAGCCTCGGAGCCTTGCGGGACGACTAGGAGACTGCCGCCGCGCCCGTGCGTGCGCATGGAGGCGGCGAGTTGCACGAGCACGTTAACGGAGTCGCTGCTACTGGAGGCAGGCGAACCGAAGTCGAGCAGCTTCGTCACCAGCTCAGGACAGTCCGGCAGGTTAGCGCCATGTTCGTCAACCATCTTGATCTGGTCGCCCTTGAGCACCACGACGTTGACAAACTTGCCCGGGTCTTGTCCTCTGCGATACTTAATCACCAGCAGTCCGGGTTCGATGACTTCCAGCACGAAGCAGAAGCGAGGAATCGTGCGAGTAGTTCCCCAGACGCACAACTCGTTGCCATCGCGCCAGACACCAAGATGAATGCCGGGCCGCTCTACCGCCGGCGCAAGCCGCGAGAGGGCAGTGGGCGTCAGCGGTAGGTGCTGCTCAAATTTTAGCGGTTGTCCGGCCTGCTCGGCCGACAGAAAGGCGAGGGAGATTTTTGGCGAAAAGCCTTCCTCGCGCCGCAGGCTCGCCCAGAACGTCGCATCAATGATGGCTTCAATCGCTTGCGCATCCGGCGGCTGGGCCAATTCATGCTGCCCCTCCTGCTGGCGCGCCGTCGCGATGTGGCGCGCGAAGTGCGACTGCAATGTACCGGCAACGGCACGTGCCGCCGGATAGGAAGGCCCTGTCATAGCTTGATTATGCTCCTTTCGCTTGCGACCCGGCTATCTCGCAGGCGCACCTGAACCGAACGTGATAACTGAAGCCGGACGCGGCCTAGTTCTTATAGCAAAATTTTTTGCTTGACGCGCAAAGGTAGTTTTGATATTAGCTTTCTCAGACTACGGACGAAAAAGCTGATAGCGAGTTTGGGTCTTCCCCGCACCTTCACTCCCATTGTTTCGTGACACAACTCGGAAGTGTGATGTGAAGAGCATCCGCCCGCTTATCCTGTTCAGAGGACTACCAGTGTCCCCGTTACAAAGATAAGCAGGGATAGAATGTTCTCTCTCATCACCGCACACTAGCTCAAGCAACAGAAGTCTGCCTTTACCTGCCGGTGAAAGCAGGCTTAACCGACACCACCCTTCGCTGCGGCTTCTGTGTAGGAGTGTATTCTCTCCCGTTTAGACATTTTTGCGCAAAGCACAGCGAAGGCTCAGCACCAAAGGAGTTCTCGACATGATGCACAAGAGTCTAAGTGTCTCAGCTAAAACTGCTCGCCGTTTGCTCCTGCTTCTTTGCAGCCTGATAATAGCGCTCGCTACGATTGCGCCCGTAACGGAAGGAGCGAAAACAGCCGCGCCGCCCGTCAGACCCCAGAGCGGCGACCCTTCGATTGTGGGCCAGTGGGCAGCGCCGCTCTGGCTCGGTTTCATCCCCATTCACGTCTCCGTCCTGCCAAACGGCAAGGCGCTGATGTGGGGACGCGACCTCACGTATGACTATTTCGGCAACGAGATTGACGTTACCGGCTCGACCCAGACCTACCTCTTCGACCCAGCCCAAAACGGCTTCGTCGCTTATCCTTACAACTCGACGACGAATATGTTTTGCAGCGGCCACATCTTCCTGCCTGACGGGAGATTACTTGTCACGGGAGGACACAAGGGCGACGATGGCCTTGGAGAGCCTCATTCAAACTTCTTCGACTACACGACCAACACCTTCTCATTCGGCCCCTTGATGAACGCAGGACGCTGGTATCCGACAGCCTGCGCGCTCGGCAACGGCGAGGCTCTGGTCACGTCTGGCACAAACGAGTTCGGGCAATTAAACACGCTGCCGCAGGTGTTGCAGACGAACCAGACGTGGCGTCCGCTCACGGGTGCGGATCAGGGTCAGCCGCTCTACCCGATGCTGCTGCTCGCTCCGAACAGCAAAGTCTTCATGGCCGGGCCAAACGCCATGGCCCGCTATCTCTCGACCGCAGGCACAGGTAGCTGGACGGATGTCGCCAGCACAAACGCAGGCACACGCGACTACGGAACCGCCGTCATGTACGACGACGGGAAAGTGCTCCTTGCGGGAGGCGGCGCTCCCACCAATTCCGCACAGGTGATAAACCTCAGCGGCAATTTCGTTGACCCTGCCGACAAGCTCACGGTCAAGTGGATGCCGACGAATCCGATGGCCTTCCCCAGAAAGCAGTTGAACGCGACGCTCCTTCCTGACGGCAACGTACTGGTGACGGGCGGAACCAGCATCGGCTTTACAAGCCCATCGGGAGCCGTCTACGCCGCAGAGATGTGGAGTCCAGACACGGGCCAATGGTCAACGCTCGCGAGCGCTGCTCGTCCAAGGCTTTATCACTCGACTGCCGTGCTTCTCCCGGACGGACGCGTTCTGACAGGCGGCGGCGGCGGCCTTCATCCGCCGGACCATTCCATTGACGAGATGAGTCTGGAGATCTATTCCCCGCCCTACCTGTTCAAGGGCGCACGCCCCTCAATCACTTCAGCGCCGGCGGTCGCCAGCCACGGCCAGCAAATCTTCGTCGGCACGCCCGATGCCACGAGCATTTCAAAAGTGACGCTGGTCAGGCTCTCATCCGTCACACACGCGTTCAACGAGAACCAGCGGATAAACACTCTCAGCTTCAGGCAGGCGACCGGCGGCTTGAATGTTACGCTGCCCGGAAGCGGAAACCTCTGCCCGCCGGGCCACTACATGATGTTTATCGTCAACTCAAACGGAGTGCCTTCCGTGGCTTCCATAATTCAGTTGACGATTCCCGGTTCTCCTTCGAACGCCATAGACGACCAGCGCTACTTCGTACGCCAGTTGTACTACGACTTTTTCGCTCGCGACCCGGATGCGGGCGGCTGGCGCAACTGGACGAATTACATCACCCAATGCGGCAACGATGCGGCCTGCCTTCAGGATCACCGCATCATCTCCGCCAGAGGCTTCATTGATTCGTCCGAATTCCGGCGCAACAACCCGGCTCTGCAACAACCCGGAACGCTTGCCTACAATCAGGAATTCGTACGTCAGTGTTACCTGGTTTTCTTACGCAGGCAGCCGGATTCCAGCGGCTACAACGCATGGCTCAATTACCTGAACAACACCAACGATGAATACACCGTCATTCACGGGTTCATCTATTCGGGTGAATACAGGAACAGGTTCTACAAGCCTTAGCGATGAGCGGAAACCTGCAACCGCTTTCGGAAGTCAGTTCGGAAGCGTGCAATGGATGAGCGTGCAGCCGCCACGCCCTGTAGTCAAACGGCGTGGCGGCCGCCCTCATCACAAAGCGGCCAATGAAACGAGGTATTAACATGAGCAATCCTGAAAGTCATTCTCCGAGAAAAACTATGAAGCTGTTTACACTCATCCTGACAACTCTACTGTACCTGTGCTCGACTAATGTGCGCGCACAGGTTCAAACAACCGTGCAGCCCTGCACCGAGCACAAACCTGCGAGCGCGGTGAAAGGACAGCAGCCGTCACCACTCCCCGACATAGAAGTCTTCAACCAGCACGGAAAGCCGCTCCGCTTCTACAGCGACCTGGTTAAGGGCAAGACGGTCATCGTCAATTTCATCTTCACGTCCTGCACGTACATCTGTCCGCTACAGGGCGCGAGCTTCTCCAGGCTGCAAGCCACGCTCGGAGACAGGCTCGGCAAAGATGTGACCCTCATCTCCGTCAGCACAGACCCGCTCAACGATACTCCGCAGCGGCTCAAGTCCTGGGGCGAGCGCTTCGGGGCGAAACCCGGCTGGATGTTTGTCACGGGCACGAAGGCCGAGATAGACAAGCTGCTGGTCGCACTAACGGGCGACCCTTCCGGCCTCAAAGACCACTCGGCCATAGCCCTCATGGGCGACTACGATAAAGGAGTCTGGATTCGCGCCGACGCGCTCGATGAACCGACAAGACTGATTAGCTCTCTCGATACAGCGCTGCGCAAGTAGCCTGCGCCTGCGACACGTCAGAGTTTGCTCAGCTATTAGCCGTGCTGCCCGGTCATCCTGCTCGATGGCCGGGCAGCACGGCTCATTTTTAAGGCAATTTCGCACAAAATGGCATTGCTCGCTTTTAAGTATATCGTTGACAAAAAGTTGTAGAGCAGGCTAGACTAACTGTTGCGGAAGGGCGTCGCCCCGCCCCTCTTTTGACTGCGCGTGAGAGCAGCCTCCCTCTCCCTGAATAATTCGGAACGCAGTTCGTCTTGAGGAACAATAATCAGGAGTTTTGTGATGTCAAAGTTTACCCTTGCTGTGCTGACAATAGCGTTTGCCGCCATGACCGTTCTGGGGCAGGGTCAAAGCGCGCCGACGCTCAGAATCGTGACCGAAGACCCGAATCTGCCGTCCGAACTTTTCTACGGCAATATCAAGGTCAAGCCGGTGCGACTCAGACCCGGCACCAATACCCCGATTACCATTAACGACGCAGACTTTTTCGTCAGCTCCCACTACGTTGACTTCTTCGGACGCTTTCCCGATCAGGGCGGTCTGAGCTACTGGACTAACGAAATCAGCAGTTGTGTGGGCCAGCCGGGCTGCAACGTCATCGGCCGCAAGGTCGGCGTCTCAGCCGCCTTCTTCATCGAAAACGAATTCCAGACCACGGGCTATTTCGTATACAAGCTTTTCAAGGGAACGCTCAATCGCCAGCCGAGTTATGCCGAGTTTAAGCCCGACCGTCGCGTTATCGCCGGCGCTTCGTCAATCGCGGCTGGCAAATCGGCTCTGGCTGCGGCCTTCGTGCAGCGCGCGGAGTTCATACAGAAGTATCCGGCAACGCTTGGTCGCGACGCTTTCGTTGACGCTGTGATTGCAACCGTGCAGCAAACCTCCGGCGTCAACCTTGCGGGCCAACGCAACGCGCTGCTCAGCCAGTTTGACACGGGCGGACGCGCGGCCGTCATCAGCGCAATCGCGGAAGACCCCTCGTTTTCACAGGCCGAATATAATCGCGCGTTCGTCGCGATGCAGTACTGGGGCTACTTGGGTCGCGACTACGACCAGGGCGGATATGATTTCTGGCTCGACATAGTCAACAATCGCGTCACCAACAACTATCGCGCGATGGTCTGCGCCTTCATCACGTCCCGTGAATATCAGGAGCGCTTCGGCAACAGCATCTTCTACACCAACGCCGACTGCGCCAACATCAACTAGCAAGCGCTTCGCTGCTGTAGAATCCAAACGATGAAAGGCTCGCTTCTCAAAAGAAGCGAGCCTTTCGCTTTTCCTCAACCGTTCAAAACTACCCCGGCTGCACTGATTCCCTCCGCAGCGCTTCTTCATAAACCTCTCTCATCAACTGCGCCGTGCGTTGCCAGCTAAACGCTGCTGCGCGTCGAAGCCCCTTGTCGGACATGCGTCGTCGCAGATTTTCATCCTGAAGCAGGGCAATGATGCTGCGTGTTAGTTCAGCCGTGTCCGTCGGAGCAAACAGCATGGCCGCATCCCCGACGACTTCGGAAATGCTCTCGATGCGGCTGGCAACGACCGGCGCGCCGCAAGCCATTGCTTCCAGCGGCGGCAAGCCGAAGCCCTCATACAGCGACGGGTAAACAAACGCGCGACACGACGAATAAAGCGCACACAAATCATCGTCAGGAAGATAACCCGTCAGGACGACTGTTTGAGAAAGTCCCAGTTCTTTCACCTTTGCGAAGAGTTCGTCCGCCAGCCAGCCTGTCTGTCCTGCGATAACGAGTTGGAGTCGCACCTTCGTCTCCTGCAACACTTCGCGGAAAGCATGGACGAGCGTCAGCAAGTTTTTCCGCGGCTCGATTGTCCCGACAAAGAGCAGAAAATCATCTCCGATGCCGAGCTTGCTTCTCAAGCTTCGCGTCTCTGCATCGGGGCGCGGACGAAAGATGCTGCGCGGCGCTTCCGGCACGGCAACAACCCGCTCGCCCTCTATAGAGAGATGCTCACAGACTTCGCGCCGCACGCTTTCCGTCGGAGTTACAACAATCGTCGCAGCACGCGCCATCAGCGGCAAGCGACGACGCGAACGACGGACACGCGCCTTCTCGTGCGTCTCAGGGTGCAACAGCAGAGAGAGGTCGTGAATCGTCAACACCGTCGGGCAGCTTTTAATCAAAGGCACTTCGTAGTTTGTCCCGTGAAAGAGAGTGAATTGTCTTTGCCTGATATAGCGCGGTAGCCCGAAAAGAAACCAGCGGCGGCCGAGTGGGCCAACCTGCGCCCGCACGCTCCGCAGGTTTGACGGACGATGCTGTTCATCCTCAATATCGAGCCCGTAGACGAACGGGCGCGGCGAGACAAGCTCAAACTCGTCCGAAGGCGACGCGAGCGCGAGCGCACGCGCCAACTCAAGCGTGTAATGCCCGACGCCCGCCAGCGTCTCGCTCAAAGGCAAGCCATCAAGACCAATCAGCATAAAAAAAGTATGAACGCGGAACGCGGAACGATGAAGTAAGAAGAGCTTGCCTTTACTTCATCGTTCATCGTTCCTACTTCATCGTTTAGTTAGTTCTGCGATTGCCGTTGCCGTTCTCTTCGCGGTGCGTTCTGGAATCAGAGGCCCCAGCCACTCGCCCATCAGTGCGCCCGTTCGTTCAGCGAGTCTTGAAGCGAGCACGAGCGTGCGAAAGCTTTGCGCGCGCGCTACGAAATCAACGACCGACTGCGCATACTGCTCCGGCGCGTGCTGCTCTTCGAGAATGCGACGGCCCTCACGGCCCATGGCGGCAAAGCGCGCGGGGTCTGCCAGAAAAGCCGCGAGTTGTTTTTGAAGATCCGCCACTTCCCTTTCAGGCTCTACGGAGACGACGGCCTCCGCGGGCAGCGTTGCATACCAGCCGGTGCGGCTGACAATGCTCGGCAGCGCGTGTCGCCAGATGCGCAACTGGCTGCCGGAAGCCTCGCCCATCGTCGGATAACGCAGGTTGATGGCAAGATGCGCCTTTGAGAGAGCATCATCAAGCTCTGCTTCCGGCACGTAGCCGTGCAACCTCACCAGTCGTTTCAAACCGAGCGAGCGTATTTCGGCGCGCAGTCTTCTCTCGTCAATCAACACCTGCCCGTAGATGTCCAGACGAAACTGCTCTTTGCCGGAAAACCCTGAGAGCGCTTCAAGCAACTGCTGCAAACGACGATTGCGCCCAAGGTAGCCGAAGACGACGAGACGGAAGGGCGGCCCATCAGGCTTTGTCTCCACGCTTGCCCTTGAAACTCTCTCACTCTGCCCGGCGCTAAACGGTAGAGGCAGATAAGCGACCATCCAGCGATTCTCTTCCGTTAATTTCGTGTAGGTCTCGCGCGTGTGCGTGATGACGCCGAGCGTGTTTTCGAGGGCGAGCGTTGTCAGAGGATAACGCTCGGCCATCTCGTCTATGTTACGCGCATCATTGCGGAAACATTCTTCACCGGCACGACGGCCTTCCGCGCCGTAGTATCGCTCCATCAACGCCAGATAAGATTCCAGATCGCGCCACTGCGCGCGGTAAAGGCCGTCGAAAAAATGGTGCAGGCGCTCGTCGTGCAGTACGACGATGCCCGGATGCCGGCGGCTGACCTGCCAGATTGCGCCGTGGAAGAGCGGGTTATTGCCGATGTGATAAACGCTCATGTCTGCCCGGTTGACTTCTTCCCAGCGAATGTTTCCCGCCTGAAAGAAACGAACCTCCGCATATTCTTTCAAGCTCTCATCCCACTCGCGGCTGTCCGTCCATAAAACAACATGAGCGCGGCGGCTCAAGGCCGCGAGCACGCGCGTCGTGTAGTGTGCTATGTCCGTGCTGGCCGGCGGCAGCGGTGAAAACCAGTTGAGCTTCATCATCAGGATTTTTGAGCGAGCAGCGTCCGCACCACACTCGTCCAGCTAATTCCCATCTCATCGTAGAGGGCGCGGCCACGCCTGCCCCACTCTCGCGCCTGCTCCTGCTGTTTCCATAATTGGTCCATACGCGCGGCCAGGCTTTCGGCTGTCGGTTCTGCGACGAGTCCCGTTTCGTTATCTTTGACAAACTCCAGAGGGCCGCCTGAGTCCGTGCAGGTGATAACGGGCTTAGCGGCCAGCATCGCTTCCAACGTCACGTAGCCATAATCTTCGTCAATCGGCGGATAGAGCACACCGCGCGACTCCGCATAAAGACGACGCTTCTCATCTTCGCCGACCTGCCCCAGCCACTCGACACGCTGCCTGACCCGGAGCTTACGCGCTAGATTTTGCAGCTCGTTGATGTAGGACGGAAGGTCCGGCGTGCCGGAGAACTTCACGCGGACAGGCTCTTGCGTCCGGGCCAACGCTTCGAGCACAAGCGACTGGCGCTTGGGACGACACAGACGGCTCGGAAAAAAAAGATAATCGCCAACTGCTCCAGCCGTGTAAAACTTTTCGGCGTGCGGCGGCGGATGATAGAGCGGCTGCGAGTCCAGTTCGCAATACTGCCTGAGACGCCGCGCGACGTTGCCCGAATTAGCGTAGAGCGCTCTGGCTTCAGCCAGAATTTTTTTGTCTGCCGCGTGAATCGCGTCGCGCACGAGCGCGCCATCAGGCTCGTAAATCAAATCGCCCAATGGGTGATTCCAAAGTTCATAGGCCGTGCGATGCTGGTGCAGAATCCAGACGACCTTGTTGGGATGCGGAATCAGGTAGGCCGGAAATTTCAGTCCAATCAGCAGGTCAATCGGCGTCCCTGCATATTCCGTTACGTCCAGCAGGCGACAAGCCAGCATGTGGTCCAGAATCTTTTCCGCCGGATACCACTTGAACGGAACGGCGACGATTTCCGCCTCGTGACCTTCTAGGCGGAGCGCTTCGAGCAACCCTTCGGCGTGCGCCTCCGCGCCACCACGAATAAACGGAACCTGCGTCGTCGCAATCAGGATTCTCATCTTTTCAGTTTTCAGTTTCCAGTTTCCAGTTAAAGCACGGGTGCTGAAAACTGAAGACTGAAAACTATTTAGCCTTTCCATCCGACGACGGCGTAATCCATCGGGCCATAGAAATACTGGTTGAAGCGCTTGACGAGGTCTGTGTCGCCCGCGACCGGCTCGGCGTCCGAAGGATTGAGCCGCAGAATCTGGACACGCGTGAAGCCTCTGGACTCAAGCAAAAATTTCATAACGGGGGCAGGCAAGGGGTTGCGATGCGTAGGGTCGAAGTAGAAGTTGCAGCTTCCGACCAGCACGTTTTCGGGGTTCGGCGTCTCGAAGATGACAGGCCCGCCCGCTCTCACGACGCGTATCGCTTCGTCCAGCAATCCGAGCAACTCTTCAAGCGGCAGATGCTCTATGATATGAAATCCAGTCAAAGCTCCGAGGCTTTCGTCAGGTAGTTTGCGCAGGTGGGCCAACACGTCCGCCTCTGTGATAGAGAGGCCGCGCGAGCGTCCTTGCGCGACGAGCACGCGATTTGAATCCACGCCGACTGCGGGCACATTCGCTTCACGTAAAAGCTCAAGCCACTCGCCGCGCCCGCAGCCGATGTCAAGAAGCGGCTGCGCATCGCTCTCGATGTGTGCCTGCTCGACGAGCGGCAGATAGACCTTCAAGCGCTCTTTAATCTCCTCAGCGCTGCCGCGGAAACTTTCCTCCAACGCGAGATAGAAGGCGTCGTGAAGATGGCGCTGCTCGTCCGCTATCACTTCCATTTGACGACTATCGAAGGGCGCGGCCTGCTTACCTTGCGCTTCTTCAAGCAGGCGCGCGACGCGCTGTCCCTGCAAAGCCAACTCGGTTCGCACCTCCTGCTCTTTTTGAAAGATTCGCTCGACTTCGTTTCGCAGTTGACGAATGAGCTGCCCGGATTCGCGCCGCGCGTTTGCGTTCAACTGCTCTGCATGCTCACGAAGGCGCTCGCTCTGCTCGTTGTGGCGCGCATCAAGTTGCTCCATCTCTCTTTGCCAGCGAGCGACGGCCTTGTCAATCAGCACGTCAAACTGTTGCTTAACGGCGTCGAGCCGCTCAAACAGCGATTGCTGCAATGCTTCGTGTTCATGCTTAAGCTGTGCGAGTTGCTGTTGCTGGCTGAGGGATGCGGTGCGCGTTGATTCGTTTAGTTGGGCCAGAGCGTTTGAGACTTCCCGCTCGTGCTGGCTGAGAAGGTTGCTGAGATGATTAGCGTGGTCAACGATTAACTGCTGCTGCGCGTGGACGTGGGCCTCGAATTGCTGGCTGTGACGAACCATCGCAGGAAGACGCACGAGCGCGACGCAGAACCGCAGCAGGTATCCCAGAAGCGGCACGCGATACAACTGCCTGACGGCGGCGGGCAGAAATAGCCCCTCGATTTGAACCTTCTTGCTGCGGCCTTCCTTCGAATAACGCAGCCGCGCGAGCACGTCCAGCTTATTCAGCCGGCCGCTGCGCAGACTCTCTATGAAGCTTCGGTAGCCCGTTGCGTCGGGCCCGCGCTTGAGAATCGCGCGGTAGGCGTTCTGTATAAAATTGCGGTCGTGATATTTGAGCAGGTCTCCGGCTTGATAACGGTCGTCGGCGTGTGGCTCGAAGGCGGGCTGCAAGGCAAGCTGCGCGGCTTCAAGGCGTGTGAGCGCGGGGAAACTTCCGTGGTCGTTGTTTGCCGCGCGCGTGCCTGAGGATGAAGGGGCGGCTGACGAAGCGTTGCCGGACGAAGCGACGCCGTTCGTGCGCGCAGAGAGACGCGCGCCTTCGCGAATCTTATCCGTCAGGCTTTCGATTGTTACTTGAGGCTCGTTAATCTCCATCATCTGCGCTCTTAAGGTTAGAGGGATGAAGTTAACGCAAAAATCGGAAAAAGACGAGACGGATTCTTTTAACTCCTGCCGGGAAAGAAAGCTGCCCGCATGAACCAGCGCTCGAAAGCTGACTCATGCGGGCCGTTGGCTGTCTGCCGCCGGAAGTGGTGGCAGTGTTAGTTGATTCGGATGCGCGGGGCTGTGTCCGTCGGCGTCGTCGGCCGACTGGTGTAGGTGACGTTGTTAATCGTCACACTAACGACGATGGGAACATCGCCAGCGCCCGCGAGCGAAGCGGGCAGTTGGACGTTGATCTGGTCAACGCCGGGCATATCCGTTGGCCCAACGAGCAGGATGTTTGCCGTGCCCGTGATGGCCGTCGTCCCGATGGTCACTGTGACCTGCCCGCGCGAGACGTTGCGCACGCCCGTCAGCATGATTTGCAGGATGGTCGGCACGGTTTGGCCGGACATGTTCAGAGAAGTGACGGTGAAAGGCTCCGGCGTCGGCGCTGCCGGATTCGTGACGTTGAGCACGATGGCGCGGCCACCGGCATCGTTAGTCGTAGAGAAGATGTCTGGCTGCGTCGGGTTGATTTGAATCGTGCTGCGGATAATCGAGCCGTTGTTGTTGATGACGACTGGATAAGTCGCTGTTCCGGCGGTCGGTGCAAGCCCGACGGGGACGACGAAGCGTATTTCGCCGGGCGCAATCGAGAGCAGACCGGCCGACGCGCTATTGATTGAGACCGTGACGCCGCTCAACTCTACGGGCAGCGACGGGCGACGCTGCGATTCCGAAGCGCCCGTCGCCGTGACGGCCGCAGGAGCAAGCGCGCTCGTCGAGCGGACGATGCCTATCATGCCGGGCGCGAGACCGTTGACGGCAGGCGGCGTCGGGCTTGGCGTAGCGACGGGTCGCTGCGTTGCGCCCGTGAAAAATGAGACGGTCGGTGTGGCGACATCAGTGCCGGTGCGCGAGCGCAGGTAGAAAGCTTCTGCGGAATTGTCTGCGTTGCCGCCGCCAAGCTCCGTGGCCTCCATGCTGAAGGCGATGCGTTCGCGCGTGTTGCTCGGAAACGGTTGCAGCCGGAAAGAGAGCGCGCTCGAGAGCGTGTTGGTCAGGCGCGTAAAGGTGCTCGTCGCAGGAGGCACGGGCGTTGAAAAGACCTGCACCAGATTAGCCGGATTGAGGCCATCGGCAGCCGTCGAGGGCGATGTGCCGTCGGCACGGAAATTCAGAGTCGAGGCGAAGACAAGCGTCGTGTTGTCGTAGGTGAAGGTCGGGAAGCGCTGCACGTCCGAGCCGGAAGTGGCGCGTGGGCCAACCTGCGTGAAGGTGTCTGCGGCGATGTTGTAGACGAAGATGGCCGGATTTGATTGCGCAGTGCCGTTAGTCTTCGGGTCGCTGGAATACGACTCGAAGGCGACCATCGTACCGTCGCGGCTGATTCTGTTTCCGGGGCTGTAGACGTTAACAGAGAAGCCGATGACGGGCGTGGTGGTGCGCGATGCCTGCCGCGTGACGGTCGCAGTTGCGCCGTCGAATGTTCCTATGTAGACCTCGCCGTTGTTGTCCGCATTGTTGGTTGAGCCGCCGATGCTGATGTTGGCGTTTGAGAAGAAGCTCAAGGTCTGCGTTCCGGGCAGAGTTTGCCCGGAGAGCGACGGGTTGCTGTTGAAGATAGGATTAGTGGCCGTGGTCGTCTGCGTGTTGGTCAACTGAACGGTGGCCGCGGTGAGCCTGTTGTAGAGAAAGACTTCGGGATTGAAATCCGCGTTGCCGCCGGTCAGGTTGCGCGTTGAGACGAAAGCGATGACCGATGAATTATCGTTGGTCGTCGGCTCGCGATTGTCGAAGGCGACGAAGGGCGAGACGGTGGCCGTGCCGGGCGTCGGCAGACGAGAGGCAGGCGTGTCGGTGATACGCGTATAAGTGCCGGTCGTCAAATCCGTCAAAGGCTGCTCGACGCCTGCGGAAAGATCTGCGTTGGGGTTTGCGACCTGCGGAATAAAGTAGAGAAAGATTTCCTGATTGCCGTCGGCCATGAGCGCCGTGCGGTTGGCGGCCGTGTTGCCGTCGAAGTTGGCGGGCGTCGGCGCGTTTGAGCTGAAGACAATCCAGCGCCCGTTGCTGCTGATGACGGGTTGATTATTGCTGACCTCGACCTCGATGGCGCAGCCCGGAACGGGCGAAGGGGTTGGCGTCGGCGTCGGTGTCGGCGTTGCCGTCGGCGTGGGCGTAGGGCTTGGCGTCGGGCAGGCGGTGGCAGTTCTCAAGGCGCTCTTGGTGTTTGTGATCTGGAAGATGCGGCGTTGCGCGTAGTCGAAGAGAAAAATCTCGCGATTGCCGTCCTCGTTGTTGCGCGCGTTGGGATTGACTGTCCCGTCTGGGTTGAGTGTTGGTATCTTCTCGGTAGCGATGTCACCCGTGGATTCAAAAACGACGAAGCGCCCGTTGAGGCTGATGCCGCCCGCATACGTGTTGCCGGTTGATGAACTGATTTGGGTGACGAAGGGGTCAGGGTTTTGTGCCTGAGCCACAGCATACGCGCCGATGATGAAAGCACACATTAAGGCGACGTACGACAAACGAAAAGCTTGCTTCACGAGTATAAAGCCTCCGAATTAAGACAAGGACATAAAAGAAATAATGCTCAGGGAGCTTTGAGCAGCAGTTAGCCAGCGAGAGGTGATGAAGAACACAGGCACACCTCGTCGCGGCTAAAGAACCGCCATTTTAAGCGGAAGCCACTGACTAGCGCAAGCCAGCACAAGCAAGTGGGAAATAGGAACGATGAACGCGGAATGAAAAGCAAGCCGCTTTGACTTCATCGTTCCGCGTTCATCGTTCCTACTTGCTTTTGTTGCACTTACTGCGGCGCGCAGACAGTGTCGTTGCGCGTGACGACGCTGCTGAAGCGCTGCTGGTATTCCGGCGACGTGATAAACGCACAGACCATCGAACGATAACCTCTGGGGTCGTTCGGCACGCTGTTATTGACTACGCCCAGCCAGAACTGGTAGCCGCCATCATCGGGGTCGCGCTTCAGGAAGCCGAAATACTGCATCAGGACGAAGGCTTTGTTGTATTCCGCCTGCGTGAACGTCGGATTATCAGCCACAGAGCGCAGCACGGCCGCGCGCCCGGAATTTCCACCACCGGCGCTGTTATAGACACCAATCAGCGCGTTCCGTTGGCCCGTCAAGTTGACCTGTGAAGCTTGCTGGACGGTCAGCAGGACGGCATCAACGAAGGCCGGGCCATCGAGCGTGAGCGGATAGCGAGCGATAAACTCCGGCCGCTGCACGAAGAGCAGCGTGAAGTTTTGTTTGTTCTGTTCCAGATTGGAAGTGTCCACGAGGCGAGCGCGGTCGGGCGTAAACTGCCCGTAGGCCGGGCGCACGCCGTAGCTCGCCTGATAGGTACGGTAGACGAAGCTGCCCGTGCTCTGGAATTCCAGCTCGATGAAGAAGGCAGCCGAGACGGCAGAGCGCCAGAAGTTTATGCAACCGACGTTTGAGCCGCATTGCGTAATCTGCCCTGTCCAGTAGTCAAGGCCGCCCTGATCGGGCACGCGGCTGAGGAAGTCTGCGTAGTTCTGGCGGACGAAGAAGCGCGCCTCGTCAATCGGGTTGGCGGTGGGCGCAGCGGCGTCGTTTTCGACGAGCGCGATGGAAGACGTGCTGATGCCGCCGAGGCCCGCGCCGCCGGTCGGGTTGCTGAGCGTGAGCGTTATCGTCTCGTTGGCTTCGACGTAGGCGTCGTCTGTGATGACGATTGCGAACGTCTTGCTGGTCTGGCCGGAAGCGAAACTGAGCGTGCCGACGGCGGTCGCGTAATCCGTACGCTGCGTGGCGTTGCTGTCGGCGGTCGAGAAATCAACGGTCGCCGCGCCGCTGGTGTTGCCGCTGCGGAAGACTGTGATGAGCGCGTAGTGCGAGCCTTCGAGCGCGGAGTAGTTTGCGCTGCTGAACTGGAAGGTCGAAGCCTGCGCGCCCGTGCAGCCGCTGATGTTCCAACTCAAAGCGAAATAGCCGGAGGCAACGTTGCTCTGAGTCGTGCCCCAGCCGTCAACGACGATGCGGTAAGTCGTTCCGGCTGTAACGCTGAAACTGATGCTTGAGGAGAGGTCTTCGGCAGCGTCGTCGTTTGCAGCGAGCGCCGTTCCCAGAGCGTTGACGCTGTTGCCGGCGTAGGCTGCGAGGATGGTATCGAAGCTGTTGCCGCGTGTGTCGAAGGAGACTGTGCCTGTGATGGGCGCTTGCCAGTTGTACCAGACAGTCTTGCCGCTGGGAGCGCCGAATTCGTAGTTGGGCTCGCCTGCTTCCTTCGTCGCAGAGAGATTCGAGCCGGTGATACTACCGCTGCAACCGCTAATGGCCTGCGCGTTCGCAAAATTATTGTTCGCGGGCACGGCCGCCGGAACGGGGACGGGAGTAGGCGCAGGCGCAGCACCGGGCGGCGTGCCGTCGGCGGTGATGCGTCCCCACCACGTTCCCCAGCGGCCACAGTTGGAAACGCACCCGGCTGGCGTCGCGGCGGTGTATTCCTGAATCGTCCACATGTCTATGTCGTTGAGCGGGTCAACGCATGAACTGCTGTAATCTCCCCAGCGGTTACGGCTGCTGCCGAAGGTCTTGTAGTAAGGCCCTTCGCCGGCCTTCAGCACAGTGTCTTCGCGCAGGCTGTTGAGCGGGTCAGTGCCCGCGCGAAACGAATAATTGCCACTGACGAACTGCGTGGCCGAATAGCGCGAATAGCCGACGAGCACATCGTTAAACTTGTTGACGGCGATGCTCGGGTAGGCGTAGGAAGTTGTGCCGGAAGGGTCGTCAATGGTCGCGCGCTGCAAGACTGCGCCGGTCGCAGGGTCTATCTGCCACCACTGCACGGCGGTGCGCGTCGGGACTTCGCCTGCGGGCAGAAAGATGTGATGAACGGCCCAGAGCGAGCCGTTGCGGAATATGACCTGCTGCAAGCGCGTGTCGCCGTTGCTGACTTTCTGGTTGGAGCCTGCCTGCTGGCCGAAGTCGCCCGCGCCGTTTGTCCCTGCCGACCAGGGCGTCGGGCTTGAAGGGAAAAAGTTAGTCGGCGTCAGGGTTTCACCTCCGACCGGGCCTGAGAGCGTGAAGATGCGCAGCGACCCGGCCGAACTGCTCCAACGGCTGACGAGATACATCGTCGCCTGCGCGTTGTCGTAGGTGACGGCGGGAACCATCGTCTGATTAAACGAGTTATCAATCGCCCTATCGAAGCCTGTGAAGCTGGCGGTAGCGCCGCCCGCGTAGACGCTCGCTTTACTGATGGCAAAGACTTTCGTGCGCGGTGTGGCGCTGCTAATCGGAAACAGATTGACGTGAACGACAATCCAGTCTTTGTTAAAGCCTATGCTCGGATAGTCTGCCCACAACTGGTTAGCGGGGTCGGCGTCAATGGTGTAGAGATTCCAGTTGCCTGTCGGATCGCTGGTTTGCGATGCGCCGATCAGGATGGCTGCGTTGGCGCTGTCGGAATTGGCGCAGACCGTAAAAATCCAGCGGCCCGCGAAGGGGTCGTAGAGCAGTTTGGGGTCGAAGGTGTCTGGGTTGCCGAGGCTTGACCAGAAGCTATCGAGCGTGACGGTGCTCAGGGTTGCGCCGTTTCTGTCCTGAATCCGAATCTGCGTGTTGAGCGTCACCATCAGGTGGTTTGGGCCAACCGCGCCGTGCGTGTCGGGTGGAATCGAATTGAGGCCATCGGGCAACGCCGAAAAACTTGACAGCGGCGCTGGCGACGCGGCGAGCGGCCCGCCCTGTTCGCCGTCTCTGGAAGAATTGCTGCCCGACGCTACGGCACTATCTTTTCCGCTGATGATTGCACCCGCCGGAATCGGAAGATTGTCATAATCAGGCTCAGGCCCGTCTGCGTCCTTGGGCTTGTGCGGCCTCGCTGAGCCCTGCGCTTCCTTGCGCGCAATCGCTGCAAAGTTAACGACCGCCGAGCGGACGGTTGAGCCGCGCTCGCCTTTGACCTGCGCGCGTCCCTCTTCGAGATTATTCTCCTGCGTTTTGCTGACGCTCGTGGTGCGGTTCTTGCGACGCTCGCTTGCTTTGCGGCCTTTGTCGTCCTTCTGTGCGAGTGTCAGAACGCCCGTGCTGAAGATGGCTGCAAGCAGCAGGGTGACGAAAAGGAGGAGGCGAAAGTGGGTGGATTTTTTCATGGCAATCTTCCGAACTTAAGAATGTGACGTGTGAACAGGCGTCCGACAAAGTATGTACAACGCGAGAGAGGCGTGCCGCTCTCAATTCAGGTTAAGACGAGAGAGAGCGCGCTCATTTCCGTTTGCAGTGAGGCAGAGCGAAGGCTCTGCGAGTTTTGCTGTTTTCTGTGGCGGCAGCCGGTTTGTTACTTCCCGTTTGCAGTCTGCCGTGCGGTTGCTGTCGAGCGGGGAGCGACTCTGCGAACAGCCTTAATGATGTTTGGAAAATTTGGCTGCGTCCGGCTCTGCCGGTCGCGAAGTATCAGGAACAACCAAATCTCAGGCGGACTATACAACACTTCCCTGCTCAGTGTCAGCCCATGCCAGCCCATAACAGGCCCGCGTCAAACCGTACGATAAAAAAGAAGGGGCACGAATTTGACCATGCCCCTTTGAAATGCGCGGCCGGTAGCTGCGCGCGTTTGAGAGTTAAACTTACGGTCCGACGTTGGCGCAATCGCTGTTGGAGCGCGTGACGGCGGAGCCGAAGCGTTGCTGGTATTCGGCGCTGGTGAGGAAGGCACAGACCATCGCGCGGAAGTTGTTCGGCGCGCGGTCGTTGAGAATACCGAGCCAGAAGTTATAACCGCCTTCGTCAGGATTGCGTTGCAGGTAGCCGAAGTATTGCATCAGGACGAACGCGCGGTTGTACTCCGCCTGCGCAAACGTCGCGTTGTCCGTCACGCTGCGCACAACGCGTGCGCGCCCGCCGACGTTAAAGTCGTTGATGAGGTTCGCTCTCTGTGTGGACAAATCAACGCCGGAATTGAGCAGCACGTTCTGCAAGAGCGCGTCAACGAAAGCCGTGCCGCTCAAGGTCGCAGGATACTTTGCCAGAAACTCAGGCCGCTGCACCCACGAGCTGGCAAATGCCTGCTGTCGCGCATCCAGATTCGGGCCTTCGTAGACCTGCACGCGGTCTGCGTTGAACTGCGAGAAGGTCGGACGCGTGCCGTAGCTCGCCTTGTAGAAACGGTAGACGAAGCCGCCCGTGCGCTGAAACTCGTTTTCGACAAAGAAGGCTGCCGAGACGCTGATGCGACGAATATGTTCACAGAGCTTATCGCCGGGCGCGCAGGGCGCAGGCGTGTTGGTTGAGTTGCCGGAGATTTGCTGCGACCAGTAATTAAGCCCGTCGGTGTCCGGCTCGCGGCCAAGAAAGTCGCGGTAGTGCTGCGCGACGAAGAATTTGGAATCGTCAATCTGGTTGGCGACCTGCGTGCAGGTCCAGTTGAGCGTCACATTGCCTGTCGCTCCGTTGGCCCCGTTGACGAGAATCCAGTAGACAGTCCCGGCCGACGTGTTGAAGGTGATGCTGCTGCTCAGGTCGCCCGCCTGTTCGTTAACGTCGTCGTTGGCGGCAAGGCTCGACAGGTTGGTTAAAGCTGTGCCCGTGAAGGCTGCGAGCAGCGTGTCGAAATTGCTGCCGACGGTCGTGAAGGTCACACTGCCGCTGGCAGGTGCTTGCCAGCGATACCAGATTGAACCCTCTCCGCCATAAGTCCAAGGGCTCGGCTCTCCTGTTTCTCTTGTCGCAGAGATGGTGCTGCCGGTCGTGCTGCTTGAACAAATGCTGATGTCCTGCGCGCTCGCGAAATTGTCGTTAGCGGGCGGAGGAGGCGGTGGCGGCGCGGCGTTCAATCTGTAGCCGAAGTAATCCAGAGCAACGAGGTCGTTGTTGGTTATGACCTCACGGCGACCCCTGCTGATGGTCGGGTCCATGATGCCTATGTAGTTGGCCGTAGCATTGAGGTCGTCTTTCCAGTGGCTCGCCTGTTCGCCGTCGCCGCCAGTCCCGTCGGAGCGCCCGGTGGAGACTTTCAACTGTGCGCCGCCAGCGAAATGGACTGGATTGCCAGCCGTGGTATCACCCGAAGACATATAACGCTGCGCGGAGCTGAACGTGCCGAAAGAGACGCCGGGAGCGAAGCGGAACAAGTCCCAGAGGGCAAGCACATTCGGCATGGTCGAGTCTAATTCCTTCTCGCCCGCGAATGAGGTGAAGCCGAGCGCGTGGCCGATTTCATGGACGGCAACGGCGTCGAAGTCAGTCTTGTTGGAATCAATGCCGTTGCTCGGGTCAAAGTCAAACTGGAAGTTGGAATTGAAAGCGATGTGCGGCGGCTCGCCGGGGATTCCCTGAGCCGAATCGGTGTTGGCGTCCGCATTGATAACACCGAGGGCGCGGAGGATGGGCGTGGCGACGTACATCTCAGCGGTCGCGCCCAAATTGGTCGGAACAGAGTTGAGCGGCAGTTGATTGTAAAGGTTCGTCTCTTCGGCGCTCGATGCTCCCTGAATCAAACGGGGGCGAATCGCCGTTCTGTAAAAACTCGCAGTGCCGATACTATGCCCGCTCGTCGAGCCTAAAATGAGGCTCGACTCCCATGCGTCACCGAAGTTGGTCGGGCCGTAGTCAACATCAATGATGACCGTAATCGGATTCTGAATCAGCGCTTCCCATCTTGCGGCGGCCCTGATGAAGGCGTCTCTGGCTTGAGGGAAATTATTCAACTGCGTCGTTCCGCGCAGAATAATCCTGAGTCCGGCTGCCGTCGCGTTGGCGCTGGTGGCATTAGCCTCAAGGTCGCGCGTCGGCAGGTGGTTAATCTGTTGCAGGCCGGTGCGGCTGCGACGTTCCAACTGTCGCTGCCTCTCCGCAGGCGTAGGCTCGCGGCAGACGGTCGTCCCGTCTTCTCGCTGGTAAACGATGTAGCTGTCTCCGCGCGGCGCTTCCTGAAACTTTGAAGTAACAGAAGCGCTGCTCTGCTGTACCTCTTGCGCCGAAACGCTGAAACTAAAAGAGGTCGCAAGCATCATCGCAACGAGGCCGAGAGCCACTACGTTGCGGAAGCCTTTGAATATTTTAACGCGGGAATAATTGGCTTGGCCGGGGAAACGCAAAACGAACCGGGGAAACTGCGACATCTATTATCTCCTCGAAAAGCGGTTAAAACATACCTCAAAACAGACCGGCCAGAGATGCAACGGGCCTGCCTTGGGCCAACAAAATCAACGTCCAATAGAGTGTTTGTCGAAGGTTATGGCGCGACGCCGAGCGGGGGGTTCCAGACAGTACATTCTGATGACAAAAACCGCCCGTAAGATGCACGCACAGGCCATCCTGAGACTGAAAATTTTAGCTTTTCTGGTGGATTTTCAGGTCCGCCGGGAGCACGTCCCACGCGAGACCCTCGAAGGGCAGGAAAATTATAACAGAAGGGACGGCCGCAGCGTCCGCTTTTTTACGGGAGAGTGGGAGATGCGGCTGTTTGCCGTTCTGGATTAGCGGAAGTTCTGGCCGATTTGCTCTGTGCCGAACGTGCCTATGCCGTTGAGGCGGAAGCTGAAGACGAAGCGATTTTCGCTGCGGAGGCCGACGTTGAAGGTGTAGTTCTGGACGGTGACGGAGCAGCAGTCGAAGGTGTAGCCGACGGTGACGACGGAACTGACGAGCGAGGAATTTCTGAGCACAGGGCGTGCGGGCAGTTGCGCGCGGTCCTGGAAGTCGAAGAAGAAGGAGACGCCGCCGAAGAGGCCGCGATTCGGGTCGCCTAGAAAGAGCGTCGGGCTCCACTGCGAGCCGCGCAGCGTCCCTGCCTCGAAGCCGCGCGCGTCGCTGAAGCGGCGCAGAGACGGCGCAAGCTCTATGGCGCGCGTGTAGTAGAAGGTCGTAAAAGCTCTGACCAGCCGACGGCTGAGGCCGAAGCTGACGGCGAGGTTGCGCAAGCCTCCTCCCTGCACATCCAAATCCGTACGCACGTCTGCAAACAATTCCTGACTCGGACGATAACGCGCCTCGACGTTCAGAGGCGAGAAGCGGCGGGGCACGCCGCCATAGGAGAAGCCGGAGAAAGTGTTAATCGGATAGAACTGGTTGCGACGGCCCGGAATGAGCGCGCCGCCGAAGTAGGGGTCGAAGAAATATTTGCCGCGAACGGTGATGGTCAGCGCTTCATAAGGCTGGCTTGAGAGCGGCACTTGATTCCTGCGCGCGCCTTCCGTGCGCCGCGCCGCGGGGCTGACGTTTTCCGTCGAGCGGCGTGTGAAAAAACGGTTGACGATGCCATACTCTATCTCGTTCGTATCGGCGACCGTATCAACCTGATCGAAGCGAATGATGCTCTCGAAGTTGGTGATGCCTTCGATTTTGCGGTAGATGAAGTAGGGCTCTATGACGTGGCGAAAGAAGAACGTGCCGTCGCGGTGGCGAAAGTTGCGTGCGAAGGCCGGCGGGCGCACGTCCAGCTCAAACTCGCCGTAGCCGCGCACGACATCGCGGCTCAAGACGAGTCTTGTTGTCGGGTCAATGGAGTTTGAGTAGTAAGTTCCGCGCAGGCCCAGCGTGCCCGTCACAGACCAGCCGCCGAAATAGACGGGCACGGAAAAGCGCGGGTAAACGTCAAGGCGTTGAACGATTGAGGGAGTGATGACGGGTAGGCCGCCGACCTCGCGTTCGAACAACTCAGGGTCTTCGACGGTCTCTTTGCGGCTGACGCCCTCAAGCCCGCCGCTGATGGAAAAATAGACGGGCAGGCGCTCGAAATAAGGGAGCGCAGAAGGTCGCTTGTCGAGCGTGATGCTCGGCAACTGCCGGATACGGACGCGCGCGTTCGGCAAACTCGTCACCTGCGTGCGCGCAAGGAAATCGAAGCTGTAGTCGCCGAAGTTTTTGTTGATGAAAATCTGCGAGCGCTCTTCGGGCGAGATGGCCTGTTGAATCGAATCGGAGAAGACCTGCCGGAAGGCAAGGTTGGAAGTGATGTTAACATCGGCGGCGGCCAGAAAGCCGTTCGGGAAATAGTGGACGCCTTTGACGTAGAAGCTTGAGCCTCCCTGATCGGGCGTGCCCTCACCGGCCTTTCTACCGAAGATGCGATCCTTGACGGCGAAGAAACCGAAGTCGAGATAGGAGCGCGAGTTGGCGCGCGTGCGAAAGTCTGCGCCGAAGCCGAGGCCGCGCGCAGAGTAGTAGTCGTTGCGGAAGGTCACGTCGGCAGAGCGTCCAAGTGTTTGATAATAGGCGTTGGAGATGCGGAAGCCCTTTGCGCCTGAACCGCTGAAGGTCGGCGTCAGAAAACCGCTGGCCCTATCGCGCCGCTTAATCGAGATGGAAGCATACGGCATCAAGAGCAGCGGCACGCCCTTGACGCGGAAGTTGGGCGTGGAGACGCGCACGCGGTCGCCAATCTTAATTTGAACGCGCTTGCTTCTAAAACTCCACTTCGGCACGTCTTCATCGCAGGCCGTAATCTCTGCGTTGATGGCGACGATGGTATCGAAGCTCACCTTCTCGACGCTATCGGCCGTGTAGTAGATGACCGTGCCGTCCTCTGTCTGGTTTGTAAAGCCTGTGGAGTTGATGAAGAAGCCGAGCTTGGTTGAGTAGTTCCATTCGGCGCGCGAGCCCGTGATGCGCTGCGTGCCGCGGTCTGTGTTCTGGTCGAAGACGACGTTGCCTTCGGCGATGACCTTGTTGGTCGCTTCGTAAACCGTGACCTTGTCGGCCTGCAAGCGATAAACGCCGATGCGCGCGTCAACGTTGCCTTCGTAGACAGCCACGCGCGCTTCCTTCGGGCCGGAGGCTGTCGCCTTGTCGGCGCGCACGTCCAACTCCTGCGTCGCAGGCGTCGTAGTAGTAGTTTCTGTTTGCTGTTGCACGGGCACACGCGGGCGCACGGGTTGTTCCTGCGACAAAGGGTTAACGCTCGGCGTGTCTGTGATTGGATTTGTGACCTGACGGTCAACAGGATTAGTCTGCTGCGCACGCACAACAGCACTTCCTGCCAGCGTCGCGAGCACGGCGAGGACGAGCACGAAGCGTGAGTATATTTCTTTGTTCAGGGGAAATCCGCTCCGCAAAGAAGAACCTGTTGACCTCCGCAGGCCGCAAGCCGCGCCGCGCATTTTAAGCTTTGAAGGGCCATCTGCCCTTGCGCGAGCGCCATGTCGTTTTCAGAACGCGCTGATGCTAACACGTAGCCAGCGAAAGACAAAAGCGGAGCGACTTCTTTATCATCAACTGCGATGACCGAACACTTAAGCTTGATGATTGTAGCAGGCGAGCCTTCGGGCGACGCACACGCGGCGGCGCTTGTTCGCGCGCTCAAGATTAAAGCCCCGCAAACACGTTTCGAGTTCTTTGGCGCGACGGGCGCGTTGATGCGCGAAGCCGGGGTGGAGTCAATCGTTCGCTCCGACGACCTTGCGATTATGGGTATCCTTGAGGTGGCGCGTGTGCTGCCCAAGTTCTGGCGCGCCTATCAGGCTTTGCAGCGGGCGGCGAAGGAGCGCAGGCCCTGTGCGGTCATGCTGGTTGACTGGCCTGAGTTTAATCTGCGGCTTGCACGGAGGCTACACCGCGAGGGCCTGCGCATCATCTACTACATCAGCCCGCAACTCTGGGCGTGGCGCTCCTACCGCGTGCGCAGCGTTCGCCGCGACGTTGACCTGCTGCTCAGCATCCTGCCTTTCGAGCGCGACTGGTACAAAGAGCGCGGCGTCGAGCAAGTCCGCTTCGTGGGCCACCCGCTCGCAGGAGAAGTCAGCTCAAGCAGCACGCGCGAGGAATTTTGCGCGCGACACAAACTGGATGCGTCGCGCCCGCTCATCGCGCTCCTGCCCGGCAGTCGTCACAAAGAACTCGAACGCATACTGCCTCCGATGCTCGATGCTGCCGCCCGTCTATGGCAGTCGCGACCCGGTGCGCAGTTTGTCGTCGCGCTCGCTCCGAACAGGAATTTAACTGAAGCGCAGGCACACGTTGATGCTGCAAAACGTAGTGGCGTGCGACTGCCGGAAAGCCTGCTGCTCATCCAACATGAGACGCGCGAAGCGCTCGCCGCAGCAGACGCGGCGGCCGTCGCCAGCGGCACGGCCACGCTCGAAGCCGCGCTGCTCTCAACACCGCTCGTCATCGTTTACAAGGAATCACAGATAAACTGGCACGTCCTCGGCAGCCTCATCACGGCCGACCATTACGGCCTCGTCAATCTCATTGCGGGCGAAAGATTGGTGACGGAATTAATGCAGAACGACTTGAACGGCGAGCGATTGGCCCAGGAGCTAAACGCGCTGCTCGACGACGAGCGCAATCGCGCTCTGCGCCGACGCCTACGCGAAACCACAGCGCTCCTCGGTGCAGGCCAGGCATCCAGCCGCGCGGCCGACGCCATCCTCAATGCCCTTCGCGATTGGAAAGAAAAGTCTGACGCGCTAAAGCGCTAACGCACAAACGCGCTGACGCAAAACCAATCTCTGCATTGTTCCAGTGTAAACAGGCGACTGACAATCTGCGTCCAGCTTCATTGCGTCAACGCATCTAAGCGTCAGCGCGTCTCTCCGTCTTCCTGCTGCGAGCTTCCGGCGGCGTTCATCTTCTCTTGTAGTTCTCTCAACTGCTGTCGCAGTTCTTTGAGTTCGGCACGCATCTGCGGCAGGCGATTCATGTGCGCGTTGAGGCGCTTGTAGTCTTCGAGCGGTTGAACGGGGATGCCCCACCAGACGCCTGCGCGAACGATTTTACCCGGCAGTATGCCCGCCTTCGAGCCGACGATAGCACCGCTCTCGACGCGCGCATGGTCGCCCATCCCGACCTGCCCGCCGATAACAGCATCGTCTTCGATGACTGTGCTGCCGCTGATGCCTGTCTGCGAAGCGATGACGACGCGCTCGCCTATCTCTACGTTGTGCCCAATCTGGACCAGATTATCTATCTTCGTTCCCCGCCCGACGCGCGTGCGACCCAATGCTCCACGGTCAACGCACGTCAGAGCGCCAATCTCAACATCATCTTCGATAATGACCGTGCCTGTTTGCGGAAACTTGTGATAGCCCTCTTCGCTTCTGACATAGCCGAAACCGTCTGCGCCGATGACGACGCCCGCATGAAGAATCACACGGTCGCCTAGTTGCGCGCCATCGTAGAGCACGACGTTCGGATGCAGCACGCAATCCAGCCCGATACGAACGTCGTCTCCGACGAACACGCCCGCTAGAATCTGTGTGCCCGCACCAACGCGTGCGCGCTCTCCGATGTGAACGCGCTCGCCAATAAATGCGCTCTCGTCAACAGACGCGCTCGCTGCAATGTTGGCTGAAGGATGAAGGCTTGGCTCTCTTCTCTGTGCGGGATGCAGGAGTTTTGCGATGAGTGCGAAGGCCAACTTCGGACGCGCGACTTCAATTACACACGGCGCGTCAAGCTGCGTGCCCTCAGGCACAATCAGACACGAAGCCTTACTTGCGGCTGCGCTCTCTAGTAATTTCTGGTCTTCAACGAAAGCAATCTCGCCCTCGCCCGCGCTCTCAAGGCTTGCGACGCTACTAATGCGGACGCGGCCCTCGCCTCTCAAGCGTCCTCCAACATGAGCGGCCAATTCGGCGACGCTTTTTTCGTTGATGCCTCTGCTCATAAGGTCAGATGGAGATGCTCTCTTCAGTAGTCGCGCGCCGTGCCTTTCGCTCGCGCGTGAATCCGCGCGGGGAGTTGCGTATAAAGTCTATCAGATGGTTAACGTGCTCATCGCCCAACTGCGACATACGAGCAAGCGCATCCGTTAAGGGCAGGCCGGAGCGGAAGAGAAACTGGTAGGCCGCCTTCAACGCGCGTCTCGCGTCTAATGAAAAGCCTGCACGTCGCAGCCCCACCGAATTGAGGCCGCGAACGCGCGGCGGATTACCGTCCGTGATGAAGAACGGCAACACGTCCTGCACGATCTTAGATTTCCCTCCGACCATCGCATAGCGCCCCAGCCGCACGAATTGATGACAGCCGACGTTATTGGAAAGAAAAACGTGGTCTTCGACTTCGATGTGTCCGGCGAGCGCAGCGCCGTTGGCAAAGATGTTATCGTCGCCAACCACGCAGTTGTGCGCGATGTGCACGCCAATCATCAGAAAATTGCGCGAGCCGACACGCGTCACTTCGCCCTCGCCGCTCGCGCGATGAATAGTGACATACTCGCGTATTAGGTTATCATCGCCAATAACCAACCCGCTCGCTTCGTCTTTGAACTTAACGTCCTGCGGTTCTCCGCCCAGGACAGCGTGCTCGTAAATTCGATTACGGCGACCGAGCGAGGTGAATTTTTTGACGACCGCATGAGCGCCGACCTCGCATCCCGGCCCGATGACGGCTTCGTCTTCGACTACAGCGTAAGGGCCAATGCTCACGCCGCGCGCGATGTGTGCGCGCGGACTCACGATAGCTGTCGGATGAATGTTCATAACAGGCTTGGTCGCGGCTTGGATAGTACAATAACTGAGAGCAGAAGTCAGAACCCGGAATCCAGCAGCCGGAAGATAAAGAACACGGTCAGAATAGAGAATCACAAAGAGGCCCGCGTTGCAGCCCTTTCTTCTGAATCGCGGTTTCCGGCCAACGAATTTCTGCCTCTCAACTTCTAATAGCGGCCTTGCCTTTGCCCGGTAATGCCGCTATCATGTCACGTTGCAAAGCTTTATGTGTATACGTGTGTGCTTTGCCGTTGCCCGACTGGAAAGTCAATTATCTTACTTTTTATAAACCATACGCGGGCCGTCGCGTTCATCTTAAGGAGAACGATTCTTGTTCAGTGATCAATTCCGCAGAGGCGAATCAGAGAAAGGCAAGTTTAGCGGAGTGAAAAGCTCCACGCTGCTCTCAAACCTTTCGGATGTCGCGTGGAAGGTATTTCAGTCGGTTAATAAACGCTTGCCTGAGGGAGAAGCCATCCGGCCGAAGTGGGCCCCGGGGCCGCTCCTGAAATCCTACGAGCGCACGGCTCCGCCGCTCGGCTTTCCGCGCGAGACAGATAGCTTGTGCCCGCGCTGCGTGAAGGAGGTGCGCGAGGCTGTCATCACCGGCCAGACGCCGCTTGAGACGCTGATGCACCAGCATCCGGGCGAAATCAAGGCGCAAATTCTGGAAGAGAACAATCAGGTCATCATGCGTAAGGTTTGCCCGAAGCACGGCGAGTTTACGGACGTGATGGCGACCGACCCGAAGTTTCTCGAACGCATCGAATCGCTCTTTTTCGGGCGCGACTTTCGCGCCGCCGAAGACAAGGACGTTCACCGTCACGGTACATCCAACATCAAGTTTGGGCGCGGCGCTGTCTTGACGGTTGATTTAACGAACCGCTGCAACATGATGTGCAATCCGTGCTTCATGGATGCCAATCAGGTCGGCTACGTGCACGAGCCGACGTTTGAAGACACGAAGGCCATTTTAGACCGCGCCGTCTCCTTCAAGCCGCGACGACAAGTCATCATTCTCTTCTCCGGCGGCGAGCCGACGCTCTCGCCGTACTATCTGGAGGCCGTCGCCTATGCCAAGAAGATTGGCTTCTATAGAATTCTGGCAGCCACCAACGGCATTCGCTTTGCCGAGGATATAGAATTCTGCAAGGCAGCGAAGGCCGCCGGGCAACACGGCGTTTACCTGCAATTCGATGGCGTCTCGGAAGAGAAGAATAAGCACAGGGGCGTCGGCAATCTCTTCGATGTCAAGCTGCGCGCGATTGAGAATCTGGCGAGCGTCGGCATCAAGGTGACGCTCGTCACAACCATCGTCAACACTATCAACAACGACGGCATCGGCCAGATAGTAGAGTTTGCAGCCAAGAACATAGACAAGGTGCAGACCATCGCCTTCCAGCCGGTCTCCTTCACGGGTCGCGATGAAGACGTGCCCGATGAGGTTCGCATCAAGCAGCGTTACACGCTCGCCGGAATGACGCACGACCTCAAAGATCAACTAAAGGGTCGCCTGCAACCCCTGCGCGATTGGTTCCCGCTCTCTTCTTATTCTGCCTTCACGAGCGTGATGGATATGCTTCAGGGCGCTGATGCGCCTTGGGGCTGGTCCAGTTGTAATTGCCATCCGAACTGCGGCATCTTCACGCTGATTGTCGTCAACCGCCAGACGGGCGAGATGACATCGCTCTTCGAGTTCTTCGACTACGAGCAGTTTATGAAGGACGTGGCGGTCATAACGGACACGGCACGCGGGAAGAAGCTTTCTTACGCGCAGCTTGCGATGGCGATTATGAGAAACTTCGACGCAAGGCGTGCGCCCGAAGGATTTCCCATCTCGCAGATCATCAATCTCTTCAAGCCGTCTTCGACCAACTCAAACTCTGACCGCAACGACCGCATGAAGACGCAAGCGCCGGCAGAGGATGCAAACGACATGTGGCGTGTGCTCTGCGTCGAAGGCATGTGGTTTCAGGACTTATTCAACTACGATTTCCGCCGCACCGAGATGTGCGTTATCCCTTACGGCACACAGGAAGGCGAAATCTCCTTCTGTGCTTATAACACGGGCGTCGGCTGGCGGCAGATTATAGAGAACATGCACAAGACCGCTGGCCTCGCAGAGTGGTATCAGGAGCACGGACGCCACGCAGTCTATGCGAAAGGCAGGAACGTTCCGCTTCAGACACGGAAGCACTCACTGAGCCTGCCCATTATCAACGCTATCCTGTCAGAGGATGAAGAGCAAACGCCTTCAACTGTCACGCCCTATCTCGTCGAAGAGACTGAAGAAGCGACGGTTTAAGAGATAGCTCAGGCTTGTTCATATTTTTCTTCACAGCGCCATTCGCACAAACGGGTGGCGCTGTCGCCCCGGCCCGCACCTAACAGTTCTGGTTTGCTCAACTGCACGTCAGGGCTTTCACTCTACACACACTCTGGGGTTTGCTCCTCAGACTTTACGCTTGCACCCCTTTAAGGAGAACATCTCATGTCTATCAGTTTTTTATCTTCCCCCCGCCGAATGGCGCAATCCGTTGCGCTCGGGCTGCTCATCACATTGTTTGCACAGTCCGTCGTCCCTTCCCTTGTTCTGGCCGCGAATGTCAAAACAATAGCTGCCCCTCAGGCCGAGGAAATCACCATCCCTGACGGCACTGAAATCACAGTCGTCACCACCGAAGAGATTTCCAGCAAGACTGCTGTCGAAGGCGATCCGCTGACTTTTAAGGTTGAAGACGATGTGAAGGTCAATGGCCGCGTCGTCATCGCCAAAGGCACGCTGGTCAAGGGCGTCGTCTCTAACGCCAAAAAGAGCGGCCGGATGGGCAAGGCTGGAGCTCTCAGTATTAGAATCGAATCAACCATGACGGTTGACGACCAGAAAATTCGTCTCCGCGCCTCGAAAGGCAAAGAAGGAGACGATAAGACGGGAACGACTGTCGCGCTCGTTGTCTTGTTTGGCCCTTTGGGTTTCCTGAAGAAAGGCAAGGATGCCAAGATTAAAGAAGGAACTCAAATCAAGGCATACACAGACGAAGAGAAGAAAATTCAAATGAAGGGTTAAGTTGAACTTCGCTTCGAGCGTTGTGCTCTCGCCTCTGCGCTTTTGATTCTCACATGGCTGTCGTTCATAATGCGCGGGAATCAAAGACGCAGAGGCGAGTCTTTACCGTAGTTGGTATTGATGGCTCGGCCCGTAGTCCTAAAGTTTTGCAACTTATGAGTGTCACTAAAAAAATCCAACGCCTCGCGCAAGCCACAAAGCTCTTCGTCTTCGGATTGCCGAAATACGCCATCGGCTCGATTGATGTCACCAATCGCTGCAACCTTCGCTGCGAGCATTGCTACTTTTTCGCAGAGAGCCACAAGGGCGAAAAGGAACTCTCCGTAGAAGAGTGGGTCGAGAAGTTGGAGGCGATGAAGGCGGCAGGGCATCCGATGATGCTCTGCACGTGGGTCGGCGGCGAGCCGATGGTGCGGAAGAATCTAATCGAGGTCGGGCGTAAATATTTCCGTCACAACACCATCGTCACCAACGGCACGATGGAACTTCCAGACTGGGATGATTGCAACTACGTCATCTCGATTGACGGCACGGAAGAGGCTTTCGCGCGTATGCGTGCACCCGGCATTTATCAGAAAATCAAACAGAATGTCATCAACCATCCTAACCTGAAGATTCAAATCTCCTGCGTCATTACCAGCATCACGAAAGATTGCATAGAGGATCTGGTTAAAGAGTGGGGGCCGATTGCGCGCGGCGGCGTCATCTTCGATTTCTTCACACCCGTCACCAATCTGGACGAAGCGCTCTGGCTTGATTGGGAAGAACGCGATGTGATGATTGACCGAATCCTCGAACTCAAGAAAAAATATCCGGGCGTCATCAACATGATGGATTCCACACTTGAGTTGATGCGCTCAAAGAACGCAAAGCGTGTGACGGATAATTGTCTTTTCAGCAGCAAGGCGTTCACGCTCGGCCCGACCGGCGAGCACAAAGGCAAATGCATGATGGGCGATAAGGCCGACTGCGACCGCTGCGGCTGCGTCGTTCCCTTCCACATGGCGACCTTGAGCAGCCGCCGCCTGATGCTCAAGGAAGCGCTCAAAGCGCCCTTCGCGCCGAAGCGTAAGCACGTTGCCGCCGCCAACGCTCAACAGCCGGTGCAAATAAATTCACGCGCCAACTGGGAAAATTCCGCGCGTCCTGACGATGCGTTTTAAGAGGGCTGCCTACAGCCCTACGGATTTTCCCTGCTTAGTGGCGCGGAGGCTCATTATCCTCGCCTCCGCTCTGACCGTTAAAGGCTTGCTGCGGTCGCTGCACTTCGCGTAGTTGTGCAACCGTGTCCCTGATGCGTCCGGCCAGTTGTTCGATAGTGACAACGCGACGACGCGCGCTCTCGCTCAACTCTTCGCGCAAAAGCAACTGCGCCTGCCCGAGCACGCCCGTCAAAGGGTTATTAATCTCGTGGCGCACGTGAGCCACGAGGTCTGCAATCTCTGTTAATCTGGCTTCCTGCTCAGCTATCAGGGAACGCAGTTGTTGCTCAGTCTGAATGGCCTGCGGCTCATCTCCACTCATTTCGGCTTACCGCACTTTCCGCAAAATTTTCTCGTCCGCACAGCCCACAAGAAAGCCTCAGGGCTGCGCTCCGGGCTGACTGATGACAGTCTCGCTCCATTGTGCTCGGAGAGCCTGATATTGAGCAAGCATAATTTACGCTTTGTCGCTGCCGGGAGGCCGCTCGATAGCGGGGCGCATCTGCCCACCGGGGCGGTTGACAACCGCCGCTTTCATCCGTAAATTCGTTTCTGCCTTCGGGGATCGTCTAATGGTAGGACATCTGACTCTGGATCAGAGAATTGGGGTTCGAATCCCTGTCCCCGAGTTAATAGAAGAGTCAGGAGCGGGCGCAATGGCCTCTCCTGACTCTTTTATTTTAAGACGCACGGGCGTGGATGGTTTTTAACGAGCAGCCGCCGGAAAATATTAAAAGCGGCAAGCCCCTCGCAAAGCTTGCCGCTTTCCTCACATCAGGCGCATCGAGGTGATGCGCCATTTCTTAATGGAGGCCGCGCACTATATCATCAACCTGCCCCGCTGTCAGCAAAAAATTTACGAGCGAGATAGAAGCTCATAAATGCCGCTCAACAAACAGAGCCGGAAACCACCGCACGTACACACAATAAGAGCCTCTCTCTTAACCCTCTTTATTCAAGACAAGCTGCCGCAACTTTAATGAAATGCCAGCAAAACGTCTGCTGCGTCTGCCGCTGAAGCGGGCCACGAGTTTTCTTTTTAGTCCTTAATGTGTCCGGCGGGTTGTCGAATCCTGATGACGACAAACTCGGCGGGCTTCAGGGGCGCAAAGCCGATGGTGATGTTGACGATGCCCAGATTGATGTCGTTCTGCGTCGTAGTCTCCCCGTCACACTTAACGTAATAGGCATCATTCGGCTTCTGGCCCTGAAGCGCGCCCTCGCGGAAGAGGCCGTACATAAACGCGCCGACATTGAGGTGAATCAACGTCCAGAGCGACTCATCGTTTGGCTCGCAGACCGTCCACTTCGTGCCCCTGTAAATGCTTTCTTCGATGAAGAGGGCAAGACGACGGACGGGAATGTATTTGTATTCGTCGGCCAGATGGTCAGCGCCGCGAAGGGTTCGCGCGCCCCAGACGACGTGGCCGTTGACGGGAAACGAACGCAGGCAGTTGATGCCGAGCGGATTGAGTTGGCTATTGTCCGCGTCGTCAAGATTGACTTGCAGGCCGTTGATGCCTTTAAGAGTTGCGTCGAGTCCGGCGGGAGCTTTCCAGACGCCGCGCTGCGCATCGGTGCGCACCATAATTCCGGCGATGATGCCCGAAGGCACAAACACGTCCGGCTGATTGCTGCGCTGCGGGTCTGGCTGTACGACGCGCGGAAAATAGAGCGCGGCATTGCGCGCGGCAACACCAACCAGATTGAGCGTGCCGAGTCCGGCGATAGCCTTGCTGGCGGCCGTGGCGGGCGAAGCGCCCCATCCGGCCGGAGGGTCAACAATCAACATGGCCCGCCGCTTCTCGCAATAGGCCATCGCGTTTTCGTAAACGGAGGGAGCTGTGTTTGCGCCGCGTATGGGCGGCGGGATGCAGAGCAGGTTAAAGAGGTCTGCTTTAGTGAGCGCGTAAAGCCCAGTCTGATTATTTTCGTCGCCGTTGATGTCGGCGTCTGTGATGTCATTATCAGGCCCGCCTCCGATGGCGTTAACGGGGATGGGTGTCGGCGGGCTACCCGGATGATAAGTCTCCTGCGGCCTGAACCTTGTGACATCATCGTAGTTGCCGCTAGAGTTTTTCGGCACACGCGCGAGCGTAGAGCTCTGTTCGAGCACACGAGGCAGAAAGCTCTGCGCACCGGGCTGCATTGAGACGCCCAGGAATTTCTCCGTCAACACGACGGTGTCATCAACCGTCTCGGTGATGCTCAAATTAAAAAGATGAGGGTCTGCCGGTGCATCTTGATAAGAAGGATCTTCAGTGTTGTAGTCAACGAGTGCGCTCAGGTTGTTGCCCCATGCGCCTGCGCTGGCAGCATCTATGAAAACAGAAGCGTCGGGGTCGTTCTGTCCCGTGGGCAGAGAGATGCGCGCCGTGCCTGCATCACGGATAACGCGAACGATGATGGCCTGACTGCCGCCGTTCTGGTAAAAATCGCGGACAGCGTAGCTCATCATGCTGTCTGCCCAGAGGCCGCCAAACCGGCGTTCAAAATCGTCGAAGCTGTTGATGACGATAGGCTCATCAACGGGCCCACGCAGGGCGCTGCCGATGAAGGCCGTAATGGAAGTGGCGACCCCTGCAATCGTCCTCATACTGCCTGAAATTTCTTCGATATAAACGCCCGGATAAGTAGGCTGGGTGGGCATCGCTCTCTCCTTGCTTTTCAGCACGCGCTGAGACGCGGGCGCTGGTTGATTCAGGTCTGGTCAATCAAGCCCTCTATGACGAAGAAGCCTGTTTCGCCGCCGCCGGAGGAGACGTTGACAAGCGGAGTGTCGGAGAGACGCACCATAGCGCCCTCCACTTTTCCGCGAAAGATGAAAGGGTTGGTATCAACGAACATCTGCTGGAGGCTCCATTGCTGTTCGTTAAAGATGGGAAACTCTTCCGTCCGCAGGTTGAGCGCTTCCTGAACGATGTAGTCTCCGTCGGAGAGCGCGGCCGCGAGTTGTTGCTCCCAAACAGCATCCGTCGAGTGCTGGCCGAAGAAGATGCCGTGCCCGCCGTAGTCGTCGTTCGGCTTGATGATGAAATCCTGACGGTTTTTTCGCACGTGTTCGAGCAGGTCAATTGATTGCCCGCGATAGATGGTCTTCCGCTCCCTGACGCGCCTCGTCCACGGCACGCATCTTTTGATTACTTCCAACTCCGGCGAGCTAAACCAACTCGCACGCTCTTCATCCGTCAACAGTTCAAACGCTGCCTTCTTGTGAGCGATCTTGCAGCGGAAGGGATTTATCAAACAGACATCACGATTACTGTAGGCGCGCAGCAGCGGGTGAGACTCGTCAACGCGCGCGAGAAGCTCGTGGATGATGACGCGCTTGTAGATTAAATCAATGCGAAAGTCTGCGCAGCGCAGTTGCCCGTTTTTGTATTCGAGTTCGTCGGGCGCGCAGATGATTGTGGGAACACCGCGCCCTACGAAGTAGTTGCGCAGCAGGACAAACTCATGGGCCGTCAGCAACCCGGCCCAATCGAGGATGGCGACGTTGGGCGTTGCGTGGCCGCCCCATTCTTTGTAGGTCGCGAGTAGAGCCTGCAAAAGTGTTTCAACCGAATCGAACTGCCGCAGTTGATAATGCGCGGCGAGGGCTGGCAGCGCCCCGACTTCAAACAATACCTGGTTGAGTCCATTCTGGTCTGTGAGGCTCGAAGGATTCTCGGCGTTGTATTCGACAAACTTCACCTCTCCGTCTGTCACGAAGGCATCGAGGCGCGTGGTGACGGTCGAAGAGCGGAAGCCCGGCTCGATGAGGGCCATACGCCGTTCATTCTCGCGCAGGCCGACGCTCTCCATCAGAGAAGGATTCTCTACGAGCGCGTCAACTACCTTATCAAACGCACCGGCCAGCACCTCGGAGGCATACACGAGGCGGTCGTACTGCTCGCGCGTGAGCAGGTGCGGGCGCAGGGAGATTCCCAACTCACGCCCGCCGTAAGCGAGGCGGTTAACCCTCATCGCCTCCTTCAAGCGCGCGAAAAACTCCGGCGTCAGACTCTCGTCCGCCGACAGCATACGGTGATACTCTTCAATCACACGCTCGCGCATTCTTCATTGTCGCCCCTTCAAGATTGATGCGGCGCAACTTAACACAGGAACGCGCTTCTACGCTAACACTACAAACCGTTTTGAGATGAACTCTCGACCCGGTGGGCCAACTTCGGATGCCGGATAACTGGTTAACAACAAAGTAATCGGAACGAGAGCTTTCATATACGGTCAAGCTCTCGTTCCGATTATTTTGTTGATGAGAATTTGTGCTGTGCGGTCAGGGCGCGCAGTCGTTGTCTGTGCGTGTGACGACCGTGCTGAAGCGCTCCTGATATTCTCTGGAGGTGATGAAGGCGCAGACCATGCTCTTGTAGCCGCTCATGTCGCTGGGCAGGCGGTTGTTGAGAATGCCTAACCAGAAATCATAGCCGCCCTGATCGGGTTCGCGACGCAGGTAGCCGAAGTATTGCGTCAGGACGAAGGCCGCGTTGTAGTGGCGATTATGCAGCTCTCTGTTTTCGACCACTTCGCGCAGGATTTCACCGCGCCCAAGACGATTGTTGTTCAAGTCGTCAATCTGGCGCGAGCGCGTCGCCGCGTCCGGCGTAATCTCCGCGTTGCGGTATAGCTCGTCAACGAATTGCTCGTTGCTCAAGACATCGAAGCGGGCGCGAAAATCGGTGCGGTTGGCCCAGGCGTTGGCGTAGTCGCGCTTGCTCGCCTCCGTGCCTACCAGTTGCGCGCTGCGGCTGAGCGCCTGCACTTCGGGAATAAACTGCTGGTAGGTCGGCCGCCGGTTGAAGGAGACTTTTTCCAGCTTGTAGACGAAATAGCCTGTCTGCTGAAACTCGTTTTCGACGAAGAAGGCTGCCGAGACATCGCGGCGACGTTGATTGATGCAATGCGCGTCCGACCCGCAACGGACGATCTCGCTGGACCAGTAATCAAGGCCGCCCTGATCAGGCGCGCGGTTGAGAAAGTCGTGATATTGCTGGCGTACGAAATTCACGTTGTCGTCAATGACAGTGCCCGGAGTTCCGCCTAACGGGTCGTCATCTTCAATCTCAAGTTCGGCGATGCTCAAGCCTCCAAGCGTTGCGCCGCCCGTGATGTTAGACAAAATGAGCTTGGCGCTTTCGTCCGGCTCATCGAAATTGTCCTGATTAATCAGTACAGAAAAAGTCTTGCTGGTTTCGCCGGGCGCGAAATAGAGCGTGCCCGACGTGAGCGTGAAATCCGCATGCTGCTTGGCCGTGTCTGTGCTCGTTCCATGAAGGCCGACGCTGTAGTCAACAGTCGCCGGGGTAGTCGTCGGCTCGGAGCGAATGACCGTTACCTGAATCTTGCCAGCGCCTTCGAGGGCTTCAAACTCGTCTGTGGCAAACTGTATGACGTTTGGCCCAGGCGTCGGCGCGTCTTCGGGCTGTGTCGTGACTGCGCGTGCGGCGTCAACGCGCGAGCGAACGTCAGCGTCAATGCGTTTGGAAGTGTTCTCGATTTGAGCGATGATTTTGCTCGGCCTGAGATTGGGGAAGGCCGCGCGCACAAGCGCCACTTCGCCAGCCGCTAGAGGGGCTGCCATCGAAGTGCCTCTCCAAGTGCCAAACTGCCCGCCCGGCACACTGCTCAGAATGCGGTCGCCCGGAGCCGCGACTTTAATCCACGAACCGTGTGTCGAAAAACTGGTGAGCTGGTCTGTCTCGTTGGTGGCGGCGACGGCCAGCAGCCCGTTAATGTTTTCGGCTGCCGGATATTCCTCTATCTGCGTGCCACGATTGCCCGCGGCGGCGACGACGACGACGTTATAATTCTGACCGGCAATCGGCGAAGACGGGTCTGCATCATCAGGGTAATCGCTGCACGCGCGGTCAAGAAGGCTCGATAGCAGGTTTGTCTTCCTCAGTGTGCTCAAGCTGAGGTTGATGACGTTGGCTCCGTCGGCGGTGTTGGGATTGCCGTCAGGGTCAACGGCGTAAGCCAGAGCTTCGGCCAGAACCCAGATGTTTCCGACGCCGTTTCGGTCCAGCACTCTGATGGGAATAATCTTCGCGTCGGGCGCGACGAGCGCAATGAGTCCTGCAACGTGAGTGCCGTGACCGTACGGGCCGTTCTCCACGCTGCCAACCTCGGAGGGGTCGTTGTCGTCGTCAACAAAATCGTAACCCTGCAACAGACGGCCTGCGAGGATGGGGTGCGTTCTGTCAACGCCCGTATCCAGCACGGCTACTCTCACGCCAGCCCCACGCGTCACGTTATGCGCGGTGGGAAGCCGCAGCATTTGCGCAGCCCACTGTGACCTGTATGTTGTCTCATCGCCGCCGACGCCGTAAGAATCCCCGACGCCCCATGATGGCTTGTTTGCCTCCGGCGCGTTAGCCAGATAGTTTGGCTCTGCATAAATCACGCGCAGTTGCGGGTCGGCCCTGAGCGCCGTCACCTTCTGCTGAACGGATGCGCCGTCAGTTATCTTCAGTCTATAAATTGGACGAGAGCCAAACTGGCCGAGCGGAGCGGGGGCAAGACCGTATTGCGCGGTGACGGCCGGAAGAACAGTTGTGCTCGATAGCTTAACGACGACCTCGCCGCGTACGTAATCGTCATCCGAACCCTGCGCTCGAACGATTGCCGCAGAGTGCGGCAGAACCAGCAGCAGCGCGGGAAGAATCCACAACAGATTCAGACGGATTCTCAGGAGACGACGGATACGGGGCATTCTGTATGATTCCTCTATCTTTAAAAACAGCCGGGCGCGAGAACTGTTTTAACAAAACGCGCTCTCGCACAAACGACAGCCCGGATTGCTACCTAAAAGAGACCTCTTACCGAGATAACAGTGCGCGTCGGCGCTCAGAAAATACATTCTATCGGGATTATTTCAGCGTCATCAGCAGGGGATATTACGATGCACCAGGCGCGCCGTGAGTTTCCTCTAACAACAGAAGAAGAGTAGACGCAGGAAAGCCCTCTTTTACGGCCTTTTCTTTCGGTTTTTAACCTGTTAACTCTTTTAACTCCGCCCTTCCCTTCACCATCTACCGACCAGCACGAAGGGCGACCAGAAGAAAGGGTGCGGCTGTTCCTGAAGTTGGGCGCGTTGTGCCGCACGGAGCGCTGAGGCCGGAGCGTCGCCCGCGCGCAGCCGCCCGTAAAAGTCTGTCATCAACGCAGCGGTCGCCGCATCGTCAACCGTCCAGAGGCTCAGCAGAAGCGTCGGCGCGCCAGCAGAGAAAAAGCCGCGCGCAAGTCCTATCAGTTCGTCACCGGGCGCGACGGCGCTGACGCCCGTCTCGCAGGCGCTCAATGTCACAAGCTCACAATGCAAATCAAGGTTGTAAGCATCCCTGACGGTCAGCCAGCCGTTCGTCAATCGCAGGGAAGAAAAGAGCGGATTATCGGGACGAAACTGTCCGTGGCAGGCCAGGTGCAAGAGGTCTGCGCGCGGCGCGTGCTGCCTGACAGCAGCGAGCGTCGCGCGCTCGTCCATCAAAACCACGGCTTCTGGAAAGAGCGGCGTCAGGCTCTCGATTTCAGCGCGCACGAGCGGCGTCTGCTCGTCTTCAACTCCGAGCAGCAGAGCACGCTCAAGCGATTTGTGCGGGCGTTGCAGACAATGACGCAGGACGACGGCGCTCGGCGTATAGCAGACTTCGCGCCGCTCTATCAGGTAGCTCGTGCCGTCGTGCAAAGCCTGAAAGGGAACGTAGTGCAGCGCGCGATGCGAGACGATCATCAATCGCCGCTCGCCAATTAAATCTTCCACGGGCGCAAGCAGCAGTTCATACAACTCCTGCAAGTAGTAGACGGCGCGCGTCGTCAGATGCGGAAGATGCTTGCGCATGCGGGCCGCGCCGTAGCGTAGAGAATCAATCTGAAAACGTAGCTGGCCGAGCGCCGCATTGACCTCTTCTTCCGGGCCGAGGCCGCGCACAACCTCGACTCCTCTGTCCGTGACGACGAAGGCCAGCAACTCGCCGTCAAGAGTTGTGTACTCGACGAGGGCCGTGTGTGTGCCGAGGTCGTTTTGAAGTTGCGCGATGTCAAGCTGCTCGACCTGTGTGAGCGCTGTCTGGCCGCGATGCTGTAGCTGGCGCATGATTTCCAGCGTCTCGCGTTCGCGCTCGCGCGCGGCATCCTGCAACGCGGATAACTCTTTCGCGCCGCGCTCTGCGTCGGTTGCGACAGGGCGGTTAATCTGGCTGTAGAACCAGTTTAACTCCTCTCGCAATTCGTCGAGACGCGCGAGCAATTGAGTCTCGAAGGGGTCGCGCGCCTGCGTCGGGAGTTTCAGTTGTCCGCCGAGCATGTCAACTAAGGCTCTTGAGCGTGCGCGCTCAAGAAAGCCGAGCGCTTCGGCCGCACGATTCGTTCTTTCGTCCTCAAGACACAGGCGCACAAGCTCATCGTAGGGCGCAAGCTTATCTGCGAAGAAGGCTGTGCGAAACTCTTCGGCCGGAAGCGGCGCACGCAGGTCTTCGATGAAGGCGACGGCTCTTTTGAAGAAGGATTCGGCGGCGTCGCGATCGCCTGTTCTGGCCGCGAGCAGTCCGAGCGAGGTATAGCAGCGTTGGACGATTTGCGGCTGGTCGTGTGTTCCGGCGTCGCGCAGTGTGGCTTCAAAGAGCGTGCGCGCTTCCGTCAGGTTGTCTTGCTGTCGCTCCGCTTCGCCGCGCAGCCAGCGTGCGAGCAACATGCGTCGCCATGTGCCCACGTCTGCGAAAGGTCCTTCGGCTTCTTCCGCCGCGGCGCGTGCCTCGCTGTAGTTGCCTTCCGACAGATGAAGCTGCGCAGTCATCAGCATCACTGACGCTTCACCGACGGAGTTTTCCTCTGCGGCGTAAAGCGTGCGCGCGTCAGCCAAAAGCGCGTGCGCGTGCTCAGCTTGACCGAGCAGAATCATCGCCCGTCCGTGTTGGGCCAGCGCGCGTGCCTGTTCGGCGCGCATCCCCAACTGCGCAAACGTTTGAATCACTCGCTCGTAAATAGCCGCCGCTTCGGGAGCAAGATTCAACTCAAGGTAGGCGTCTGCCAGTTCAAGCTCGACGGTCGCGGACTCATGGGCCATGCCGAGCACGGCATACTTGCGGCGCGAGCGTTCAAGGTAATCAAGAGCGCGGTCGTAGCGCCCCTGAAAGAGTGATAGCTCGCCGATGCTGCACTCGATTTCGGCCTGAATGACGACCAACTTCGCCTTCTCTGCGCGCTCCAAGGCTTGATTGTAAAGGCTCTCGGCGGAACGGAATTTATGCTGGACGGCGTGAGTGATGGCGAGGCAATTTTCTATCTGCGCGAGCCGCTTCTGGTCGTTGAGAGTGATGAAGCGGTCGCGTGCGGCGAGTTGGAATTGTTCTGCTTCCTGATAACAATCGCGACGCAGGTAGATGTTGCCCAGGTTTTGTTCGATGACACCGGCGGCCAGCGGGTCGTCGTGAGCAACGAGGACATCGCGCGCACGCAGGCCACACGCAATCGCCTCGTCGTAACGCCCAAGCATCGCCAGACCGATAAGCTTGCTGACCTGTGTTGCAGCGGCCGTGCCCGGCTTGCCCAGAGAGACGAAACGCGCCTCCGCATCATCTAGATGCGCGATGGCGCGTTCCATTTGTCCTTCGATGAGGGCGGCCAGCCCTGCGCCCCACGCAGCGAGCGCAGCGATTTCCGCATCGTTCGTTCGCGCTGCCAGCGCATGAAGCGCGGCGGCCGCGCGGGTCGAGCGAGCAGGATTGCTGCTCCAACCATCGAGGCAGATGTCCTTGAGCGTAGAGGCCAGCTCAAAATCTATCAGCGCAGCATGCGTGGTCAACAAGGCTTCACGTTCAGCCTCATCAGCCTCCGCGAGACGCGCTGCCAGTTCTGCACGCTCCATGTCTCTGAAACCTTTAACAGTTTGTCCGTGGCTTTTTTTGCTCGCCCGTTTAGCATAACTGTGGGCCATCTTCCCATCAAGCGACGATGAAAAGATGGCCCGCAAGTTATTTTCCGCTTGAGCTTAGACGGCTTTAAGCGCGCAGGTGCAGCTCTGGAATTTCGACCTCAACCTCGCTCAGTCGCAGTCGCAGCGTGTAGCTGCCGGATGGAACAGCCGCCAGAGTAAACTCGCAGAGTTCGTTTAATTCTGCGGCTATCAACGCGCCTGCACCGGCCAGTTCGACGCGCCCGCCAGCGGCGCACTCGCCCAACACCTGACCCGAAATGACCCACGCGTCGCCCGAAGGTTGAACACGCAAATCGAGGTCGTTGTCGCCTGCGCTGTAGAGCATCTGGCGTGCTGTCGCCTGCCCGGAACGGACGCCGTAGGCGGGCGCGACCTGCGCGCTATCGAAACTCAAGGCCGCCAGCACGCGCCGCACGAGCGAGGGCTTAGCTTCCGCACGCTGCCGGAACATATTGACGACCGACGAGAGCACGTCTCGCGGCGCGTCTTCCGCCTTATCGGCGCGCATCAAACTGATTGTCTGCCCAAGATGCGCAAACTGCGCAGAGCAGCGCGAACAGCCTGAAAGATGCGCCTCGGCCGATTCGCGCTCGGCACTTAGCAGGCGGCCTTCGGCCAAATCTGCGATTTTCTCGAATGGAAGATGTTGAAATGTCAGGTTCATGGCTCAAAGGCTCCTGTGGAAGTGTCTCCACCCCTCAAACTCAATTCAACAGTGCCCCGCCTTTTCCCAAAAATACACGGAAACTCATTTTTCCAGCAAACGCATCAATTTCTGCAAGCAACGCGCACGCGTAGGGCCGATGCTGCCCTCGCGTGTGCCTGTTTCAAGGGCAATCTCCGCATACGACGGCGGGTCGTCGCGATAGAAAAGGAGCGTCAAAAGCTTGCGGCATCGTTCGTCCAAATCAGAGAGCGCGGCGCGCACGCGGTGCTGCTCTTCGAGTTGAACCAAAGCCTCGTCGGGCAAGGGCGCGGCGTCGGGCAGAGCATTCAATTCCGCATCGGCGTCGTCGTCATCCTGAGCGTAGCTGCCGCGCGTAAAACGGTCGCGGCTGATGAGCCGCCATGTCTTGCGTCTGGCGGTCGTGACCAGCCACGCGTGAAGGCGTTCGGGCTGCTCTATGTCGTCCAGTTTCTCGAAGAGCGTGGTGAAGACTTCCTGAAAGACTTCGGCCGCGGCGTCTTCATCCAGACCGGCGCGGCGCGGGATCGCGTAGATAAGGCGCTGGTAACGATTGACGAGCGCTTCCCATGCGGCCGCGTCGCCGCGCCGGCAGGCTAGCAATAACTCCTCGTCACGCTGTTGCATGCGTTTCCTCGCGTTCTGCTATGGCGGCTCAGCATATGCCGCGAATTCTTGATTTGTCTAGCGGCCAGCGGGTTTGCCCTGCTGTTGGAATGTATTAAACTTTGCCTCAAAGAATCTGTCTGACGGCTGACGGAGGACAAGCGACGGGTTTTCAAGGATGGCTTTCGGACATGATGAATCATTAAAGGTCAGGACCGCGCAAAGGGCCAGAACGGAGACGACGGCCTGTATCCTCTCCGTTAAGAGATGGCTTCCTCAAATTCCCACTCTCCGGCTGCCGGGCGTTTACAGACGATGAGTAGTTCGAGCGTTGACTTTACAGGGACGGAGCGCTTTGAAATCCGCCGTAGGCTGGGCGCTGGCGGGATGGGCGTCGTCTATGAAGCGCACGACCGCGAGCGCGGGAAAACGGTCGCCCTCAAGACGCTCGTCCATGCTGAAGCGGCCGACATCTACCGTTTCAAAAGAGAGTTTCGCGCGCTGGCCGACGTGGCCCATCCGAATCTGGTCTCCCTCTACGAGTTGATGGCCGACGGCAACTACTGGTTCTTCACGATGGAACTCGTAGAGGGCGTGAATTTTTTAGAGTACGTCCGCGACGGCATGACTCCAGAGCCGGAACAACCGCCATCTTCCGAATCGCCGACCTTGCGCGTCACGCTCACAGACGGCGAGACGCGCCAATACTCCTACGGCCCTGACACGCCCACCCTGCGCTCGACCGAGATGGACGGGCGGGTTCTGTCTTCGCGTCAGGCTCAACCGATTTCCGCGTCGAATCTTGCGCGCCTGCGTTCGGCCGTCAGGCAACTGGCCGAAGGCGTCTACGCGCTGCATCAATCGGGCAAGCTGCATCGCGACATCAAGCCGCCAAACGTGCTGGTGACAAAAGAGGGGCGGGTCGTGCTGCTCGATTTCGGTCTCGTCACGGACATGGCGACCGAAGGTTTGCACCAGAGCTTAATCATAGCGGGCACACCGGCCTACATGTCGCCCGAGCAGCTTTCTCAACATCTCATCACGGAGGCCAGCGATTGGTACAACGTCGGCGTGATGCTCTACGAAGCTCTGACGGGGCGACTGCCTTTCGTCGGCAACATGCTCGAAGTGATGATGAAGAAACAGAACTTCGAGCCAGCGCCGCCGAGTGAGATCGCGCCCGGCGTTCCCCCGGACCTCGATAAGTTGTGCCGCGATTTGCTGCGCATCAATCCGCACCAGCGCCCGCGCGGGCGCGAAGTGCTGATGCGTCTCGAAGCCTTCGAGGGCGAGCGGCTTAATCCGGCTTCGGCGGCGCTCGTCAATCCGCCGCCCGAAGCGCGCGAAGGAATGTTCATCGGTCGCGAACGGCCGATGAAGGCGCTCCACGATGCTTTCCTGGCGACGCGCGGCGGCGAGACCGTGACCGTCTATATTCACGGCATTTCGGGAATGGGCAAGAGCACGGTCGTCCGTCGCTTTCTCGAACAGGTTCAACGGCGAGAGCCGACGGCTGTCGTCCTCGAAGGCCGCTGCTACGAGCGCGAGTCTGTTCCCTATAAAGCGCTCGACGGTGTTATTGACAGCCTCAGCAAGTATCTGCTGTCGTTGCCTGCGGCCAAGGCGGCTGCGCTGATACCGCGCGACGTGTTGGCGCTGGCGCGTCTTTTTCCAGTCATGCTGCAAGTCAACGCCGTCACGCAAGCGCCTCAACGCGAACAGGAAATCCCCGATCCTTTATCACTCAGGCGACGCGCTTTCGCTGCGCTCCGCGAACTGCTGATGCGCATCGCCGAACGGCAACCGCTCATCATTTACATTGACGACCTGCAATGGGCCGACGCCGACAGCACCGCGCTGCTTAACGATTTGCTGCGTCCTCCTCATGCGCCGCCCTTGCTTCTCATAGCCAGCTTCCGCACGGAGGAGCTTGGAGCGAAACCGTTTCTCAAATCGCTGCTCGGCCAGACAGGCACGATTAACTATCGAGAGCTTTCCATAGACCCTCTAACGCACGACGAGGCGCGCGACCTCGCACGCTCATTTTTGCCGGCAGAGTTGCCAACGACCAACAGCTTCGTCGAGGCCATCGTGCGCGAGGCAGCGGGCAGCCCGTTCTTCGTTGAGCAACTTGCGCGCTATGCGATGGAGAGCGAGGGCGCGGCCACGACCGGCATCACCCTCGGAGAGATGCTGGAAGCGCGTTTGCTTCACCAGCCGTCGGGCGCGCGACAGTTGTTGGAAACATTAGCAGTGGCTGGCCGCCCCGTTGCTCCCGAAGTTGCCTATCACGCAACAGGCATGGAGGGCGACGAAGAGCCGTTGATTGCATCGCTCCGCGCAGCACATTTCCTGCGCGGCAGCGGCACGGAGCGCGGCATAGAGTTGTACCACGACCGCATACGCGAAACGCTCGTCCTGCTGCTCGAACCCGACATCATCAAGCTCATTCATCGCCGCATGGCGCAGGCGCTCGTTGAAAAAGGCTTCGATGACCCGGAAGCTCTCTTCGAGCATTATCTGGGCGCGGGCGAATTAGAGCGCGCCGCGCATCAGGCCGCGCTTGCAGCCAGAAAAGCCTCTTCGGCCCTTGCCTTCGACCGCGCCGCGATGTTCTATCGCAAGGCTCTCGAACTCGCGCCTCCGAGCGGCGCAGACCTCGTTAACCTGCAAGCCGAACTAGGCGAAGCGCTGGCTAACGCAGGCCGGCCCGCCGAATCCGCAGAGAGTTATCTGGTCGCAGCACGCGAGGCGGAAGCGTCGCGCGCGCTTGAGTTTCAGCGTCGTGCGGCGGAGCAACTGCTGATGGGCGGCTACATTGACGAGGGACTTGATGTTATTAGAATCGTGCTGGCGGCCTTCGGTCTCAAGCTCGCTTCCGGCCCGAAGCGCGCGCTCGCCTCGCTCATCATGCGGCGCTCCCAACTCTGGTTGCGCGGCCTGAAATACACGGAGCGCCCGGAAAGCGAAGTCTCGCCGGAGGATTTGCTGCGCATTGACATCTGCTGGTCTGTGGCCGCGGGGCTGGCGTTGGTTGACAACATACGCGGCATGGATTTTCAGACGCGCCATCTTCTGCTCGCACTCAGAGTCGGTGAACCCTATCGCCTTGCGCGGGCCATCGCCATCGAGGCGGGACTATCTGCGACGCCCGGCGAGCCTAACCGCAAACGCACGACGCGATTCTTGAAGGAGGCACACGCTCTCTCCGGGAAGGTCAACAGCCCGCACGTCACAGGACTCGTTATAATGAACGAGGCCGCGGCCGCTTATCTCGTCGGCGAATGGAAGAAGGCTTACGAGCTTTGCGAGCGCGCCGCTGAAATCTTCCGCGACCAGTGTACGGGCGTCAACTGGGAGATTACGACTGCACACAGATTTCTGCTCAACGCGTTAATGTTCCTCGGAGAGTTGAAGGAAGTCTCGCTGCGTTTGCCCGTGCTGCTTGCTGCCGCCAAAGATCAGGGCAATCTCTTTGCCTCAACAGACCTCCGCACGCGTCTTAATATCATCTGGCTCGCGGCCGACGACCCCGACCGCGCTCGCCTCGAAGTCGTAGAGGCATTGCAGGAATGGCCGCACACGGGCTTTCACCTGCAACACTACAGCTCTCTTTCCGCGATGGCGCAGATCATGCTTTATACGGGCGACGGTCATGTCGCCTGGAAACATTTCAGCCAGCAATGGTCGCAGATGAAGCGCTCTGTTCTGCTGCGCATACAGGTTTTGCGCGTGGAGGCAAACTACCTGCTGGCGCGTTGCGCTCTCGCCGCCGCCCAACAGGGCACAGAACCGCAAAGACTCCTGCGCACAGCCGAACGCATCGCCTTGCAGATTACAAGAGAAAAGCTTAAATGGGCTGACCCGCACGTCTCGCTGATACGCGCCGGAATCCACAGCATTCGCGGTGAAAACGAGAGCGCCGCCTCTTTTCTCAAGCTTGCGGCCGACGGCTTCAGCAGCGTGGACATGAATCTTTACGCGGCCGCTGCCCGTCATCACCTGGGCCAACTCCTCGGCGGCGACGAGGGAGCGCAACTAAAAGGCGAAGCCGACGAATGGATGACAGCGCAACTGATAAGGAAGCCCGAACTGATGGCGCGCACTCTCGCCGTCGTCAAACATGACAAGCACTAACAGGACGTTTAAGAGTAAGCCACGACGTTTAAGAGTGGGCCACGGAGTCGAATATGAAGAGGCTAAGCTAATGGTTTGAAGTTTGAGATTTAAAGTTTGAGATTCCGAATTTGAAATCTCCTTTTCCTCGTGTCTCTCCGGCTCTTCTTCGAGCGTCTTGAATTGTAACGACAACTCGCTACCGGGACCTGAAATGGAAAAGCTAACCACACTAACTTACGAAGCCACAGGGCGCATCGCGCGCATCACCTTAAACCGCCCGGAGCGCGGCAACGGCATTACGGCGGCGACGCCCTTGGAGTTGGCAGCCTGCGTCGAGCGCGCAAACCTCGACCCGAGCATACATGTCATCGCTCTTTCGGGTAACGGCAAAGGCTTCTGCGGCGGCTACGATCTGGTCGTCGCAGCCGAGCACGGCATCGCGGGCGGCGACGGCGCGGGCACCGCATCGGTCGCGGGCACAGTCTTGGACCCATCCGTACAGCTTGCCAATCATAATCCTGCGGAGACGTGGGACGGGATGCTCGATTATGCGATGATGAGCCGCAACGTGCGCGGCTTTATGAGTCTCTTCCACAGCGAGAAGCCTGTGGTCTGCAAGGTACACGGCTTCTGCGTCGCAGGCGGCACGGACATGGCGCTCTGCTCAGACCTTTTGATTATCGAAGACCGCGCGAAGATAGGCTATCCGCCCGCGCGTGTCTGGGGTGTGCCGACGACAGCGCTCTGGGCCTTCCGCATCGGCATCGAGAAGGCCAAGCGACTCTTATTTACCGGCGACTCTTTATCAGGTACGGAGGCCGTCGCATGGGGATTGGCGACCGAAGCCGCACCCAGAGACCAACTCGATGGGCGCTTTGAAAATCTACTGGAACGCATCGCGCGCCTTCCAGTTAACCAGCTAATGATGATGAAACTCCTGCTCAATCAAACCGTGATGGCGCAGGGGCTACACGCGACGCAGATTCTAGGCACTGTCTTTGACGGCATCGCACGCCATACGAAAGAGGGTTACAGTTTTCAACAACGCGCAGCCGAAGTCGGCTTCAAGCAAGCCGTGCGCGAACGCGACGAGCCTTTCGGAGACTTCGGCCCATCCACTTCTAAAGGATAACTATTACGGCAAAGGACAGCTAACATTCTGCGCGCCGGGCGAGTCTCCTCGCAAAGCTTCGGCCCGACCATCGCGCTCCTCTAAAACATATGATTTTCCGCAGCCCTTACCCTGACATACAGATTCCAGAAGTCTCACTGACAACCATCGTCTTGCAGCACGCCGCACGACTGGCAGACAAGCCCGCGCTCATTGACGGCACAACTGGTCGCACAATCACCTACGCTCAACTCGCAGGGGCCGTGCAGCTCGCGGCCTCCGGCCTCGCACATCGCGGCTTAACGAAAGGCGAAGTCTTCGCCATCTTCAGCCCTAACGTGCCGGAGTATGCCGTCGCGATGCACGCTGTCGCTACCGTCGGCGGCATCATATCGCCCGTCTATCCGCTATTGACGCCGCGCGAGTTAGCAGGCCAACTCAAGCAGGCAAACGCGCGCTACCTGCTGACCGTCCCGCAGTTGATGCCAACAGTACTTGCTGCCATTGAAGAGACAAACGTCAAAGAGATTTTCGTCTTCGGTGAAGCTGAAGGCGCAACTCCCTTCGCTTCTCTTCTTGAGAGCAACGGCCAACTCCCGTCAATCGAGATTGCGCCCCGCGAAGATTTATTCGCCCTTCCTTATTCGAGCGGAACGACGGGCCTGCCCAAATGCGTCATGCTGACGCACTACAACATGGTCGCCAACCTCTGCCAGATGAATATGGTCAGCGCCATCGAAGAGAATGACCGCGTCATCTGCGTTGTGCCCTGCGCTCATCTCTACGGCATGCACGTCATAATGAACGTCGGCCTTTCAAAGGGAGCAACCATCGTCACACTACCGCGCTTCGAGCTTGAGCAGTTTTTACAAACCTTGCAGGACTACCGCATCACGCGTGCGCCGCTCGTTCCCGCGCTCGTCTCAACGATGGCTTATCATCCGTCAATTGATAACTACGATTTAACAAACCTGCGGCGGGTTCATAGCGGAGGCGCGCCGCTCGCCGCGCGCGTGGCGCAGGACTGCGCAGCGCGGCTCAACTGTTATCTTCGCTACGGCTACGGGCAAACGGAAGTCAGCCCTCTCTCGCACATGAGCGCAGAGGAAGAGAGCGAAGGCAGAGCTGGCTCTGTCGGCTACTGCCTGCCCAACACAGAGTGTAAGGTGATGGGCTCAACGACCGGCGCGGAGCTTGGCCCAAACGAGCAGGGCGAACTCTGGACGCGCGGGCCGCAGGTGATGAAAGGCTACCTGAATCAACCGCAGGCCACTGCCGAGGCCATTGACGCAGACGGCTGGCTGCACACCGGCGACATCGGCTACGCAGACGAGAGCGGGCACTTCTACATCGTTGACCGCCTGAAGGAGTTGATTAAATACAAGGGCCTGCAAGTCGCGCCGGCGGAGTTGGAAGCTCTGCTGTTGTCGCACGCGGCGGTCGCAGATGCGGCGGTCGTTCCCTATCCCGATGATGAAGCTGGCGAGATACCGAAAGCCTTTGTTGTGTTGAAGGCAGAGGCGAGCGATGAAGAGTTGATGGACTTCGTGGCCGCGCGCGTCGCGCCGCACAAGAAAATCCGCCGGGTTGAAAGAATCGAACAGATTCCTCGCACCCCGGCGGGCAAAATCATTCGCCGCCTGCTCATCGAACGCGATAAACGTTAGCCGCCCGCTCAGGCGTACGTTAACTCTTGTTTCTCCACCGCCTGCGCGAGGCCGGACATGCCGGAATTGATGATGTCTTCGGAGAGATTCCCGCTCTTGTCCGTCACCATCACGGGCTGAAAATATTTCTCGAAGCGCGACTCGACACGGAAGGCCGGCGTGTAAACGCTGTCGAGCGGCTCTGTCGTGCTGATGTACGTGCGCGGCCGCTCCTTACGTCGCCCCGCTCTCTTAAAACCGTTCATCAGGTTAGGAACGCAGAGCAGCCCTGCATTGCCGAGCGCCAGCGCCAACTGCACGGAATCAAGCGACGCACGATAGCGCCTCGCGAAGCCAAGCGAGTGGCGCAGTACGCGCCGACGATAACCGCGAAGGCTCTGCACATCGCGCAGGAATTTTATCACCTCGTCAAGAGGGTCTTCGGGCTGCATCATCACGGTCAGCCCGTCCATATCGCGCAGCTTCGTTTCCGGGAAGATTGCCTTGCGCGCCGCACACTCGTGGAAATAGGGCGTGCCGAGCAGAGGGATTGACATCGTGATGAAACTCGGCAGAGTGATGTCGGGTGTGCCTGTAATGAACTCAAGCTCGCGGCGTAAATCTGCGACGCGACGCGAGGTGGCATCAACGATTAAGCCGTAGATGAAGACCACGCCCGCGCGCAGGCAATCGCTAATCATCTTCACCTGCGGGGCCGTCGTATTCTGTAGCTTGTTGAAGCTGCGCAGCCAGGTGTCGTCGAAGGATTCGACGCCGCTAAAGAGAACCTTGCATCCGGCATCGCGCACTCTCGTTAAATTTTCCGTCTTATGGAAAAAGTCGTTGGTGACGAGAGCGCCCCAGCCTTTCAAATGTCCGGCACGCTGCAATTCGCCAACCATCTCGACGCGCCTGTAAAAGTGCTGGCGGTCGCTGCCGTAGAAATTGTTGTCAATAAAGAGCGCATACTTGCTCTTCACTGCCAGCAGTTGCTTGCGCACGTAGTCCAGCTCATACGTCTTATAGCTGCGGCCCTCGCCCGTCAGCGCGCAGAACGAGCAGTGGAAATTGCAATAGCGTGTTGATTCGATGTGGGCCAACCAGCTTATCCAGTAGGCCAGATCGAATCTAGGCAGCATCTCCGCGGCCACAAACTCCGGCCCGAAGGCGTCCGTGATAATGTCCGTCAGTTGTTCTATGTCGCCCGTGCAGCAGTAGTCGAAGAATTTTCGTGCCAGCAGCGGCAGCACGCGAACGGGCGGCCCTCCTGCGACGACGATGACGCGCGGATTCTTCGTTCGCGCGTAGGCCGCAAGATGCAGCATGCGGTCGAAGGAATTGGTGAGACCCGTCATCACCAGCATGTCGGGCCATGAGAGCAGCGTCTCGTCTTCCAGCGGGCCGCTGTAAAGCTCCGTGTAGACGCGAACATCGCACAACTCCTGCGAGAACGCACCGGCCAGATAAACCGGCCCCATCGCCTGTGGAAGCTTGGTCGTGCGACGCAGAGGACGCCGCGTATCATCGAAGTAGCAGTTGACGACAAGCACGCGCTTGCGAGCAGAAGGCCGTCTTTTTTCGTTGGGATTTATGTCTTTCATGTCTCTCCTTTCCAGTGGGCATGAGGACGAAGAGCGAGGTTGTAAACTTACGGAGTCAGCCGCAGAGAGAAGGCACTGAAGCAGACGTATGGAACGCTGAATGACAGGCAAGCTGCCTTTGGTTCATCATTCATTGTTCCTCCTTCCTGCTTGGTTCTCCGTGCCTGCGACCGGCAGGTTTTGAGATGAGTGTTTGTAGAGGAGCAGCACTACATTGGCAACGTCTGTGACCACCACAGATGGACAGGTTAAGGATAGCCGCGCTCGAAACAGGTGAAGCGTAGGCCGATTAACGAATCCTGTCAATAAGAATCTCAGCCCCTCGCCATAATTCTCGCTGCGCGAGTAGCTTAAGAAAACTGCCTGTTGAGATGTACTTTTCCGAGCGCGCGCCGGTTTATGTCATAATCCGCCGACGCTCCTTCAACTTCGCGCGGAAGCATTGCTCTTCTCGGAACATGCAGACACGGCTGCGCTGGCGCTTGGGCATCTACGCATCTCTGTTAATGATGATGCTGGCGGCTTACCCGCAAGGCAGGGTGTGGCTCGCGCGCGGGTTTGAACAGCCCGCCTCCGCAGCCTTCTTCTCCGAAGACGAAGCTGCCTACTGTGCCTACGTTAACGCGTTGATAGACGCGCGACCGCGCCGCAGCGACCCCTATACGGGACGCGACGACCGCCCCGGTCAAAAGCAACCCGAATCCCTCTTCTCCATACAGTTCATTCCACCCTACGCGCTGGCCTTTGCGGCGCGAGTATTGTCCCTGAGCGCACCCACCATCTTTTTCGTGCTGACATGCCTTGCAGCTTTCGCGTCATCGCTGGCCGTCTTCCGTCTCGTTCAACTAATGACCGGCGATGAACAACTCGCAGCGGCAGCCGTTTTCTTTATCCTCTGTCTGGGAACTTTCTCAATCGTCTATGGCCCTGTACGCCTGCTCTCCGGGCTGGACACGACTTACAACTTCAGCCACCTTCCCTTTCTGCGCCGCTACCAACCGGCCGCGCCCTTCGCTCTACTATTCATCCTCTGCGCTCTGGTGTGGCGCGCATTGACGGCCGCGACTAACGCTGCGGCATTGCGTTCGGCGCTGCTCGCGGGAGTAGTGTTCGCGGCGCTCGTTTTCTCCTACTTCTATTTGTGGACGGCTGCTGCCGCGTGGCTCGTTTGCGTTGGCATGCTGTGGCTACTCCTGCGTCCCTCCGATTTTAGGCGAGGCATCCACGCGCTGCTCCTCATGGGCGCGCTCGCGCTCCTCTCGCTCTTGCCATACTTCTACATGGTCGCGCAAAGAGCGCCGACAATGGACTCCATGCAACTGCTGGCACTCTCACGCGCGCCGGACTTCTCTCGCTCGTCCGTGCGTCTGGGCATCGTTCTCATTCTCGTGCTGCTCTACGGGATGTGGCGCGGACGCATCACGCCGAAAAACCACGCGACACTCTTTGCGCTCTCGTTTGCGCTCGCGCCGCTCCTGATTTTCAACCAGCAGATCATCACAGGCCGCTCGCTGCAACCACTGCACTACGAAATGTACGTCACAAAATACCTGACGCTGATTTCCCTGTTGCTGACCGTCGTGCTCTTCCGTCGCGGGCCGCGCGAGGATGCAGCCACGAAGTTTTCCACGCGCATGCTCGTCATCGTCACCGTCGTCTCCTCCGGCTGGGGAATAGTTGAAACGACAATCGCGACCAACAGGAATCTACAGGCGACGCTCGGACGCGACGAAGCGAGACACGTCGCCTCACGCTTCAACGAAATCTCCCGCGCAGCATCGCCTCAACCCGACACGCGCTCGCTCGTTCTCTACACCAACATCGCTCACGCCGACAGCGCTCCGGCCTATGCTCCGCAGCCCGTGCTCTGGTCTCCGCACACTCCTGCCTTCTCCGGCGTTGACCGTGCAGAGAACAAAGAGCGTATCTACCTGTTGCTCTACTTCACAGGGTTTGACGAGAAGATTGTTGACGAGCAGAATCTTGACAGGCTCGACTATCAAAAGCAGTTTCTACTGCGCTCGCTCGTCGGTTGGGGACACAGCAACGCCGCATGGACAATCAACTGGCGACCCACTACGCCCGGAGAGATTCGTGCCGAGCTACAAAGCTACTCGGCTTATCGCTCGCGTTTCAACCGCGACGTGGCCGCACGCCTGCCCTTAAGCTACGTCGTCACGACCGCCGTCGAAGGAGTTGATTTTTCCAACCTTGACCGCTGGTACGAGCGCGATGCGGGCGAAACGATTGGCAAGTTTATCCTTTACCGTGTGAGGCTCAGATAACGAATCGAGCGCGGAGCGTGCAGAAGCGAAAGAGCAGAACAGAAGCCCTGTGAACTTATGCCAGCATGTTTCTCATTGACGTTGAACGGCGCGCAGGCGTTCGATGAGTTGCGGAAGTTGCGAGCGAGTATAGACGGGTAACCCTTTAACGAGAGCGCTCTCGCCTGAGTCTTCAAGCCACGAAGCAAACTGAGCGCGTGCTACATCGTCATTCTCGCCGTCATCGAAGAGGTAGAGCGCCGAAGCTTTTTTCATCATGCGGCGTGCGGAAGATTTAATCTTGCCACCATTCGGACGCGCGCACATCAACATCAAATCCACGTCCAGATAATTGACAAAGCTCGTGCCCTCTATGAAGACGCCGCTGGCGCGCACGTTTGAGAGCGCCTCCCTGATGCCCTGCTCGACCTGCCCGTCTGTGACGATGGCCCAGTGAACATTCGACGCTCCGGCGTCCCAGTAGCGCCCGGTATCCTTTCCGGGCGCGTAGGTCTGCGCGCGGCCTGAACGGATGACAGGCTCGCTCTGCAAGAGATGGCTGACGCAGCAGGCGTGCGGGTCTTTGCCACACGAGCGATAATGCCCGCGCGTCATCTTGATGGCCTCCCAGCCGGGAAACGCGCGCAGCAACTCGCACATGAGGCTGGTCTTTCCGGCATTGGAGGAAAACCCGCTGATGGCAACGGTCGTCAGTTTCATCTTCGCACGCCGATTTTTCCTACGCCTAAATTTCGCACCAACATCAATCCTTAGCTTGCAGCAAGTTGTGCCTTCAAGGCTTCGGGCAATTCGTTCATCTTCAGGACTTCACACTCCGGCGAGCCTTCAGGAAAGAGGTCGTCCAACATGAAGTCTAACTTTTCGACGGAAACAGGCGGGCCTTCGTTTCTCATGGCCCAGATGTTTTTCGTTTCGCGTTCACGCTCAATTTTCATACGGCGGGCTGGAAATCCGACCAACTCCGAATCTTCCCGGCCGCTCGTTTCCAGATAAACAAACTCATCTCCGCTCGTCCGCAACAGGTACGACATGCTACAGCAAGAACATTCGTCGAGCATCCATGCGCGGCCAACTTCTACGTCCATCGTCTCTATGATGCTCGCTTCAAGCCGCACACGCTCACGCTCGTAAAAATCCCGCTCGCCCTGCTTCACTTTGAACGACGCATAAACGGCGACGGTAAAGCCTATGACAAGCCCCGTCATCACAGCGGCATCTTCTGACAGGCGCAGCACTGCACGCAACAACCCCGCGAGCACACCCGCCATCATCATCGGCAGCAACAGATACCACCCGCCGTAATGCGCGACCAACCCGGCGCTATCGCGCGCGGGCTTCAACTTCTGCAAATACTCCTGCTTCTCAAACTCGAAAACAGGCCGCTCTGTAATCTTCATCGTCAACATCTCTCAAGCGTTGAGCAAATTCGCCCGACACTTATCATCCTACACTCGCGCACAGTAGAATTAAAAGCTCACGCCAAGTTTACTCGCGTGAGAAATCGCCGAGCTTTCCGGCGTTTGCGGTTCGATGATAAAGTAGTGCCCCGGCGAGGATGTCCGCATATCTGATGACGACTGAGCAAGATAAAGAGCAAGCTGAAACTACCGGGCGTATTTGCCGCGTGTTGGAGGAGCACGCGCCGGATGCGCTCGGCAGCGCAAACGCCGGAGAGGTCGCGCGACAATGGATTGAGGCCGGATTCGACGACCCTGAGGAAGTAGAAGGCTGGCTGCGCGCCAGATGCTTTGCGCCCAATCGTGCGCAGGCTCTCGAAGCGGCAGGCTTCACTCCCGAACAGGCAGCGCTGCGCACAACAGCAGGCACGGCCGACTATGAAGACACAATCGCTTTCAAGCTCAACCACAACGACCTGAGCCTCAACGAAGCACGACGCATCATCACCAGCGCCTTCTGGGATTCCTGACGAATTTCAGCAAATCAACAGTTGTAGGAAAGCAATAACTGCTACTGCTCAGGGAATGCCGAGCAGCTTATGTGTCTGTAGGCTGAGCCTCCATTGCGGATGCTTTAGGCAGTAGGCGACAGCGAGTTGAGTATTCATGTCTCGCTGTGGGCCATCCATCGGTTGCAGGAAAAAGTGCTGGAAGTCCAGTTGCTCGTAAAGCTGCGGCTCAGCGCCCGGCTGAGGGAAAACCAGTTTCAATTCGTGCCCGCTGCGTAGGACGAGTTCTGCTCCGGCTTTAGGGCTGACGCAAATCCAGTCAATGCCCTGTGGCGCAGGGCGCGTGCCGTTGGTTTCGACGGCAATCTCGAAGCCCGCGTCGTGAAATGCAGAGACGAGTGCTGCGTCAAGCTGAAGAAGCGGCTCGCCGCCCGTGCAGACGACGAGCGGGCGCACCGTTGACGAGCGCGGCGTGGGCCATGACGCACGAACAGCCTGCGCGACATCAAGAGCCTTTGTGAAGCGACCTCCGCCCGTGCCATCCGTCCCGACAAAATCCGTATCGCAGAATTGACAGACGGCGCTCGCACGCTCATCCTCATGCCCGCTCCACAAGTTGCACCCTGCAAAACGACAGAAGACAGCCGCGCGCCCAGTGTTTGCTCCTTCGCCTTGCAGAGTATAAAAAATTTCTTTGACGCTGTAGCTCATACGCTCGGAGCGCTTCTGTAATGAACAGGGTCAACGATGTCGTTCTCAGCGAACCCTTTGAGCCTCAACTGGCACGCGTCACACTCGCCGCAAGCCTCACCCTTCGCGCCCGGGTCGTAGCAGGTGACGGTCAATGAATAATCAACGCCGAGTTCGATTCCCTTCCTGATAATCAACGCCTTCGAAAGATTTATCAGCGGCGTGTGAATCTTCAAACGCTGTTGTCCCTCCACACCCGCGCGTGTCGCAAGCCGCGCCATCTGCTCGTAGGCCGCGATATACTCTGGCCTGCAATCGGGATAGCCGCTGTAGTCGAGCGCGTTGACGCCGATGAAGATGTCTTCGGCTTCGAGCACTTCCGCCCAACCGAGTGCGAAGGAGAGAAAGATTGTATTGCGCGCCGGAACATAAGTGACAGGAATCTCGCTCGTCATCTCCGCGAGAGCGCGCCCCTTCGGCACGGCCATCTCGCTCGTCAGAGCCGAGCCGCCAAACTCTCTCAAATCAATCTCCGCGATAACGTGACGGCTAACGCCGAAGAGAGCGCCGATGCGTCGCGCAGCTTCAATCTCAAGCTCGTGTCGCTGACCGTAGCGAAACGTCAGCGCGTAAGTCTCGTAGCCTTCGCTGCGCGCGATAGCCAGCGTCGTCGTCGAATCAAGCCCGCCGCTCAAAAGCACGACCGCTCTTTTGTTGTCGTTTAAGCTTTCAGTCATAGCGACAGCGGTTGATGGCCGGAGAATGCTTCCGGCCGTTTAAAGAAAAAGTTCAGGCAGCTATGATAGAAGGTTAACGAAATGGAAGCAAAGGAGGGACGCAGCAGAAAGGCTGCTGAAGACCTCTCTGCTGCTGTAAGAAGCGTACTTAACTCAGCTTCTGGCTGCGACGACGCGAGAACATGTCATACATCAGACGCTTGCGATTCATCTTGGCCGATGCAGGATTGAGTATTTCCGAGTCATACTCTTCGAGTACGGCCATCTCCTGCCGCACGTCATCATCGCTCGCCACCGGCGCGAAGGCAGCCGTGCTCGCCGCGCGTGCGCACGCAAGCACATGCCGCGAACCTGCGTAGTCTCCGGCATCCATACGGCGCATCGCCTCCGCACGCGCACGCGCGTTCATCAACATCTGCACAGCCTTTGCCACTTCGTGCTTGACGGGCAAAGGCTCTACGGCTTCCTCCGGCGCGAATTCGATTTCCAGCGCGTGCTTGACGACTTCCGCCGAACGCATCTCCTGCGGAGTGTATCCCAGACGCAAATCGAGCAGCCGCAGACGCGTGCCAGCACTTTGCGCCGGAACGCGCAACTGCACGACAACATCGAGGGGAGCGCCCGACTGTAAGTTCGGAAGCTTGTAACGGCCCGTCTCGTTCATCTCGAAATCGTTGAGCACGTCGCTCAAGCGCACGCCGTCTGCCGGCACGAGGCCGAGCGTGACCGTGTGCGCAACCTGCGCTATCAATCCTTCAAGCTCCACACTGAAAAGGCGCTGCATATCATCCGCCGTCTTGACATGCCAGCTATTGCCGCCGCCAGCCTGTGCCATCGGAATCAATAAATCCTCGTTGAAGTCGTCGCCGATGCCGATGGTCGTCGTGCTCACGCCGCGCTCGGCCAGTCCTTTCGTTTGCGAGACGATGTGGTCTGTGTTGGTCAAGCCTTCGTTGGCGAGGCCGTCAGTTATCAGTATGACGCGGTTGATAGCGCCATCGGTCAGGTGCTCGCTGACCTGCATGCCGCCGCGCACCCACGCTTCGTGCAGCGCCGTGGAATTACGCGCATAGACTTCGGAGAGCCGCATCTTCAGCGTCTCCTTGTTCTCCGCGAGTTGGCTGGGAATCAACACTTCGATGACGTTGTCAAAGAGGACAACGCTCAAACGGTCAACGGGAAGCAGTTGGTCTATGCAGTAGGCGGTCGCCTCGCGCGCACGCCTCATCTTCTCGCCTTCCATCGAACCTGAGCGGTCGAGCACAAGGCTCAGATTGAGCTTCGGACGACGACCGACACCTGTGTCAATATTGGGCGGCGTAATACGAACCAGCACGTCAACGGTCTGGTCGCGCCCGGCAACCAGCCTTGCGCGCTCGGTCAGGAATTCTACTTTCGGTATTGCTTGCGACATTATCTTTTACTTCTCACTTTCCCGGCATCTTCCGGCCGCGTGAATCAATCAGACGCATGACGGCTTGCGTCAGCCTGCGCAAGCCTCTGGTATCGGACGGCGGCTGATAGCCACCCTGAATATGCAACTCCAGCCCCGGCTCAATCTCTATTCTCTCCCAAGCGCCGCCGCTGCTACTACCGCTGCTCTGCGCCATTGAAGACGACGGTGGCGCGGCCGCGCTCTGCGGCATGCTTAAGGGTGCTGCGCTCGAAAAATTCAATCTTCCGGCAGAGCTTGCAGGATTCGCTGCCTGAGGCTTTGTCAGCAACTTTTCCAGATAACTCAGAGCCTCGTTTTTGCTCGACGCGCCCCGCTCCAATCCGAGCAAGCGCTCCAACTCGCGCACCTCCCGCCGCTCGACCAACTCTCGTATCTTACGAATCGGCAAATGCTCCGACTGCAACTTTTTCACGGCCAGCAGTTGAAGCAGATGCCTGTAGCCGAAGACGGAAGCCGTGCCCTGTTTCTCCTCGGCAGGCGATACCAAGCCTTCTGCTAGGTAATAACGGATCGTGCGCTCGTCCGGCACGTCGCTCACTGTCCCGCGCGCCTGTGCCAGACCGCTCTCCGCCAGAATTTTTGCTGCCTCCGCGGCCAGCTCCGCCACACCGACGAATTTTCTCTGCCGCGCCGATTCCAGTTCCTTCTTCATCACGGCGACAATTTACAATAACCGGCAGTTCGTGTCAACAGTATTTACTGTCAAGATGAAGATAGTAAAGGCCACGGGCGCGAAGGTCGCGACAATGGCCTGAACAGAGCGTCAGATATTGATGCTCTGCGGAATCTTGGAGGGCAGAAGGAAGGTGTAAGGAGTCCGATGTTGATTGGCCTCCTGAATCTCCTGTTCGATTTTAGTCAAACGAGCCTGAAAGGCAGACAGGTATGTCTGTATTTGCGGGTCGGTAAAATATCCGTCTCCGTAATTTCCGAGGGTGGTGTAATAAACCGAGCCGAGCAGAAAGAGCAGGTTTAATTGGGTTTGTGCTTGCGACAAAGAAGGCAGGAGATTAAGGAAGTCCTGCTCTGTCGCAGCCGCGTTGACGGCTGGCGGCGGCGTGTAGGCTGCCAGAGGCATAGCAGGCGCATAGCTCATGAGAGGGTCTTGCGGATAATTGACGGCGGCATGTTGAGCGCTGGCGGTGAAGATGACCATCGTCAGGAGGTCTATCAGGCTCGCACGCGTCTCGACTTTGCCGTTGTTACCGATGTTGCCCATGCGCCCGCCGTCATGCGCGAGCAATTCGCTAACCCACATCTGAATCGCCTGGTCGTTTTCGACGGCGTTATCGGTTTGATAATAATGGTTCACGTAGTTTGAAACCCACTCATTGATTGCGCCCCAGAGAAGCAGCGCATCGTCGCGGTATGGGTAGTCCGAAAGTTTGCTCTGGCTATCGAATCCACGCGCTGCCAGCGTCTTCGGAAGCATTGAATTGTTAACGTTCAAAAGATAGCTTTGAGCGCCTTCAACGGCATAGACGCGCGATTGATCTATCGTGCCGGACAGCAACTTATCCACTGTTCCACCGGCACTAATCAAATTTGACTGGGCGGCGTTGTTGATAGCCAGTGTTCCTACAAAGTGTGGATGCAGGAGAGTGTAGATGGGATGCGGTGGCTGCGACGGGTCGGCTGGTTGGAGTTGATTGTGAGCGGCGATGACAAACGGCTCGACAAACAGATGCGTGCGTCCGAGATGACTGACCGCTTCATGGAAATTGCCGTCGGCAATTTGCACGAAGGTCTTGGCGATGAGCCAGTTGTACCCATCCTTATCGTCAGGGTCGTTCGGATAACAGATCCTGTTTGTCGCAGGGTCTTGACCACACTGAATTGCCACCGGCTGCAAGGATTTCCCGCCCTTGGGAACGGCAAATAAAGCTAAAGGTGCGGAGAGATATTTCTGCTCAGAAGGATAACTGCCGTTGACGGCGCGACCGAGAATCGCATAGTCAGCCAGAAAAAGTCGTCCTTCGGCGAGAGCGGCCTGAAGGTCATCATCCTCTGTGTTCATGGCTGACAGGTATTGTTGGTTGGTGACGGGAAAGCGAGCCTCAAGGCTTTTCACCTGTTCAATCATCACAGGGTTAGGACCGGCTACACGCATGGCTGCAAACGTCGCGTCATTTTCAAACGAACTGCTAATCTCCGGCACTGGAATCAACTCGAAGAGCCGTGCGTAATCCTCAACGCTCTGTGGGCGGCCATTGAGAGTGCCCAGTTTGAGTAAGACTTGCGCGAGTTCGCCAAGCGCATCGGCTGTCAGGGTTGACGCGAAAAGCTTCGCGGCCCCTTTCATAAACTCTTCCAACTGGCTGAAGTTGCGTGGAAAGCCCTTCTGCTCAAACTCTTTGACAATCGCACCTAAAAGAGCATCTGTGACCTGGACTTCCAGCAGGCCCGAGAGCGCTTTCAAGTCTTTCATCAATTCTTTCAGGTAGTTTTCAATTCCCTGCTCCTTTTCTATGCCGACCATAATGGTATTAAGCAGGACGGTGACGACGCGGAAGCCGACCATTTCCACCCACTGAGGCCGCGCCGAGAAATCCTCTTCGGGAGCAACGGAATCCACCATCGCTAACGGAGGAAGATACGTGTAGTTGTATTTATACTTCTTCTCCTCAGTGGCCGGGTCTTTGACGGAGAGATGAAAGTCAGGTTTCTTCTCATCAATGTTGATTGAGAGATGAATATTGGAGGTAGACGGCTGCTGTGGTGTGGTCATGGGGGACTCCTTATCGAAATGTGATGAAACGAGTAAGAAACGAGTGCAACGAGTGAAAGGCAAGCGCAGTGACCATCTTAACTCAGGTTCTTTCAGACTGCTAGAAAAATTCCCGCATAATCTCTGTGCACGTGCTTCCGGGCCGGAAATCAGACGACGCCTGCTTCCTTAATCTCCAGCGTTCCTTTGTCTGCATCCAGTGTCGCCATGACGCCGAGCGGCAGAGTTAGCTGGTCTGTTGTGTGGCCGATGGTGAGGCCCGAAAGGACCGGGATTTTGAGCGCTCCGAGAATATTATCAACGACTTCTCCGAGCGTGTAAGGCGAAGCGGTCGAGGGCTTGTAATCGCCGGGCGCGCAACCCGCACATTCACCGAAGATGATGCCCGCCGCCTGCTCCAACTTCCCGGCAAGCCGCAACTGCGTCAGCATACGGTCAACGCGGTAAGGTTCTTCGCCAACGTCTTCGATAAAGAAGATCCGGCCGCGCGTCTCAATCTCGTAGGGCGTGCCCATCGTGGCGACGATGAGAGATAAATTGCCGCCCGTGAGCGGGCCGGTGGCCGTGCCGGAGCGAATGGTGCGCAGCGTATGGTTAGGGCGTAGTTCGTTTGTCTCCGTCGGGTTGGTAAGGCGGCCCGGTGGCGTCGTCTCGAAGAGAGCGCGATGAAAGTGTTGCTGGGTGTAGTTGGAAAAGCCTGACGCGACGTTTGGCCCATGAAAGGTGACGAGGCCCGTGCGTTTGTGTATGGCTAGATGCAGGGCCGTGATGTCGCTGAAGCCGAGGAAGATTTTGGGGTTGCGGCGGATGAGGTCGTAGTCAATGCGGTCAAGGAGTTGAGGTGCGCCGTAGCCGCCGCGAAGGGCGAAGACGGCGTTGACGCCGGGGTCGCGAAACATGGCGTGCAAATCGTCGAGCCGTTCTTCGACGAAGCTCTTATAATCAACCGAACGCCTGCCGACATTCTTTCCAGTCTTCCAGCGAAGCTTGAAATATTTCATCGTCCGCTCGACAACCGCAAGGCGGTCAGGGTCAATGACGGGCGTGCTGGGCGTAATGATGCCGACGGTGTCGCCGGGACGTAGCGCCTTCGGACGAAGATACTTGGGCGCGAGAGTTTGAGCGTCAATGATTTGACGCAGTTGCGGAATGGCGACGAGCGCCGCGCACGCGCTTGCCAGAAAGTTTCTACGCTTCATCGGCCATCGCCTTCCGTCATCAAAGATTTTCAATCAACACCGGCTCAACCTTGTCGGCCAACTCGAAGCCGAAGATGCGCGAATAGAAATATATCTCGCCGTCGAGGGCGCGCTTGATATTTTCGGCACGACGGAAGCCGTGCTGCTCGCCCGGGAACGGGACGTATGCAACAGGCACGCCCTTTTTCCTCAAGGCTTCGACCATCATCTCGGCCTGATTCGGCGGCACGACCTTATCTTCCAGACCTTGAAAGAAGATAACGGAGGCGGAAAGCTGTTCGGTAAAATGGATGGGCGAGCGTTCACGGTAGAGGTCTGCGCGCGCCGGGTATGGGCCAATGAGGCCGTCCAGATAACGCGACTCAAACTTGTGCGTCTCCTTCGCGAGGGCTTCTGCGTCGCTGACGCCGTAGTGGCTCGCCCCCGCTTTGAAGAGCTCGCGGAAGGTGAGCGCGCAGAGCGTCGTGTAGCCTCCGGCGCTGCCGCCCGTGATAGCGCAACGCTCGCCGTCAACGAGGCCGCGCTCTATCAGGTAGCGCGCGCCGTTCGTGCAGTCGTCCACATCAACGATGCCCCAGCGATCTTTGAGACGCTGACGATAAGCACGACCGTAGCCCGTGCTGCCGCCGTAGTTGACATCGAGGACTGCGATGCCGCGACTGGTCCAGTATTGAATGCCGAGGGCGAGCGTGGTCGAGGTGGCGTGTGTTGGCCCACCGTGACTTTTGACTAAGAGCGGCGGCAGTTCATCCGGCGGCGACTGAAAATCGCGATTCTTCGGCGCGTAAAAGAAGGCGTGTGCCGTCAGTCCGTCTTCGGTCGGAAATTCTATGGCCTCAGGTACGGAGAGATAGCCCGCGTCAATCTGCAAATCGTTTGAGCGTTGTAAGATGTCGTGTCCGTCGGTTGCCAAATCTAGATGGACGATGGCGGCCGGCTCAGTCGGGGAGCCGCCGCGAAAGAAGGCGTGGCCCGCTCTGGCGCGCAGGTACGTGATGTCCGTGTAGGGCGTATCAATGTTTTCCAGCTTGCCTGTCGTCGTTGCAAGGCTGGCGAGGCGCGAGTGGCCGCCTTCGATGTAGGCGCAGATGATGCGCTCTTTTGTTTCGAAGGCGTAAGTTGAGAGGCCGAAGACCCACTGCGGCATACCAAACTCCGCGCTCATCTCGCACAAAGCAGTAGCAGCGCCTTCAGCATCTAGACGATAGAGATTCCACCAACCGCTGCGGTCGGAGACGAAATAGAGTTGGCCGTCTGGCGACCATTCGGGCTGAAAGATAGACTCTTCAGTGCCGCCCGCGACGCGCGCAGTATTTTTGAGAGAGCCGTCCGCGCCGAATTCGCCGACCCAGAGTTCCGTGCCGTCCCAGGGCATGTTCGGATGATTCCAGCAGAGCCACGCGAGACGTGCGCCGTCAGGGCTGACGCGTGGCGACGAATAAAAGTTGTAGCCGGAGGCGAGCACCTGCCCTTCGCTTTCAGTCTCGGCGTGGAGGCTGACGATGGTGTTGACGGCCTCCTGCCCGCTCCGTGTGTGGTCTTCGCGGACGGCTATCAGGCGATTGCGTTGCTTATCAAAAACCGGGTCGGCGTAGCGCAGTTCGACGGCGGGCGTCAGCGCTTGCGGTTGGCTGCCGGGAGAGCAGCGATAGAAACGCTGGTCGGAGAAGTTTGAAAAGTAGGCGATGCCGTCATTGACTGTGTAGTCGCCGCCGCCGTACTCGTGAACGCGCGTGCGCGCGTTGAAGGGCAGGGGCGTTACGTCCATGGTCTGGCCGTCGGGCGTGCGGCGGACGATGGCGTTGCGCCCGCCTTCGGAGGGGCGCATCTCAATCCAGTAAACGTCCGCGCCGTCGAGCATCACCTGCCCGACTCCGATTGAACCCTGCACGATGAGGTCGGAAGTAATCGGGGATTTCCAAGAGCCATAGGGCGCAACCTGTGCGTCGGCCATTCTTTTTCTCCTCTTTATCTTAAAAAGAAAACTATAGGAGCATGACTTGTCTCTGCCCGTCTGTCATCATCACAGAACGACAGCGACAATCACTGCTCTCAAGAAACTGTTCGGGCGACGAGCGTGTAAATTTACCACAGAAGGGCCGTAGATTTCTCTTTATAGTTGGCTGAGCGCGAGGGCGATTCCGGCGGCGACGCGGGCGTTGTTTTCGAGGAGCGCGATGTTGGCTTCGAGTGTTGCGCCGTGGCTGTCTGCGGCCATGCGCGAGAGCAGGAAGGGCGTCAGGTCGCGCCCTGCGATCTTCTCTGCGTCGGCTTGCGAGAGCGCTTGAGCGAGTATGCCTTTGAAGTCTGCGGCGGGGATTTCGCTGCCGGCGGGGACGGGCACGGTGACGAGCGTTGCGCCCTCAAGACCGAGCTTGCGGCGCGCTTGGGCGATGCGTGCGGCTTCTTCAAATGTTTCGACGCGCGCATCAACGGGCAGCCCGCTCAGGCGCGAGTAGAAGGCTGGCATCTCGTCGCAGCCGAAGCCGACGACTGTGATGCCGTAGGTCTCCAGCCACTCGCGCGTCGCTTCAAGGTCGAGGACGATTTTTGCGCCGGAGCAGACGACCGTTAAAGACGAGCGCGCAAGCTCGGGCAGATCCGCGGAGACATCCGGCAGAGAGCCGCGATGCACGCCGCCGATGCCGCCCGTCGCAAAGACTCTGATTCCGGCCTGCTCAGCGATCCATGCGGTCGTCGCCACGGTGGTTGCGCCGTTCCAGTTGTTTGCGAGCGCGAGCGGCAGGTCGCGGCGGCTGAGTTTATGCACATCGTCGTTGTTGGCGATTTCGTCTAACTGGGCGCGTTCGAGTCCGACGTGCAACTGGCCTTTGATGACGGCGATGGTGGCCGGTGTAGCGCCGCACTCGCGAATAATCGCTTCGAGGTGGAGCGCGGTTTCAAGATTACGTGGACGCGGCAGACCATGCGCGATGACGGTTGACTCAAGAGCGACGATTGCCGCGCGCTGCTCTGAGAGTTCGCTGGCGACTTCCGCGTTGAAACGCAAAATTTCCGTGTTCATAAAGACGATGATGGACGACTGTGCGATGGATGATGAACGACAACGCTCGTCATCTTATCATCAGTCGCAGATTATTCGTCACTTATCGGTCTTTGGTTTAGTCTCCTTCTCCCTCTCTTCCTGAATCTTCTTTTTGGTGCTGCCCTTCTGGCCTTTCTTCTCGAATTCGTCGGGCTCTTTTTCGCCGCGTTCTTTGGCGTCGGGCGCACCAGCTTCGGCAGCAGCGTTTTCGATTTCGGAGTTAATCTCGCCGCCTATGAGGATGGCGAGGCCGGTCAGGTAGAACCAGAGCATCATAATGATGAGCGCGCCGAGGGAGCCGTAGGTAGCGCTGTAGGAGTTGAAGTAACTGAGGTAGAGCTTGAAGGCGAAGGAGACGAGCAGCCAGAGCAGGACGGCGACACCTGAGCCGGGCGTGACCCATTGCCAGCTTTGTTCTTTAAGGTCCGGGCCGAAGAAGTAGATGAAGTTAAAGGAAAGGAGGATGAAGAGCAGGACGATGGGCCACTGCACTATTTTCCAGGTCATAGTGAAGACGGTGCTGAAGCTGTAGCTGGCGGCGATGGCGTCAGCGATGCGGTGGCCGTAGAGCATCAATATGAGAGCGGAGATAATGAGGATGGCGAGTCCGATGGTCAGGCCGATGGTGACGAGCCGGACTTTCCACCACGGGCGCGACTCCTTGACGTTGTAAGCGATGTTGAGCGTCTCGCTGATTGCGCCCATGCCGTTAGAGGCAGCCCAGAGGGCTGCGAGCACGCCGAAGGAAAGCTTGCCTCCGCCCGCCTGCGTACTGACCTCTTCGAGCGTCTTGTTAACGAGGTCGGTGGCGGAGGCGGGCATGACCTGCCCCAGATAATTGAGGAGACTCGTGCGCAGTTCCGAACCGGCGTCAGCGAAGAGACCGAGCATCGTCATCAGGAAGAGCAGCAACGGAAAGAGCGCGAGCAGAAAGTAGTAAGAAAGCTGCGCGGCGCGACCGAAAACGTCGTCCTCGTTCATCTCCTTCCAAACACGCTTGCCCAAGTTCTTCCAAGTCAGCCCGCCAAGCTTCCACAAGGACGCCATCACCGTCACCCTCCATGTTCTGTTTTACGACACATAAACAACAATCAGCGCAACAAAGCAAGCGAGAGGCCGTAGAGGCTTAAAAACGACGGCGACCAACATCTTTGCCGGCAAAAAAATGAAGGCAGGGACAAACACCCTGCCTCGATAGCTGCTTTCGTGTGTCAGACTCTTTGCGTCCGCTTACTTAATCATCGTGCCGGTGCGATTCCAGCGCGTGTTGCGGAAAAAGTCGAGCAGCGGGTTGCCGCTCGAAGGCGCGCTTTCGTCGTAAGACCAGTAGACGAACATCGCGCGGCCGACGACGAGGTCGCGCGGGACGAATCCCCAGAAGCGACTGTCCTGACTGTTGTTGCGATTGTCGCCCATGACGAAGTAGGAGTTGGCTGGAACGTCCCAGATTTTCCCGCCGCCGTCAAACTGGCGGTCGGTGCTGTAGTAGACAGTGTAAGGCTCGTCGGCTTTGCGCGGCGCAAGCTCCCTTAAATCGTCGAGCGGCTTGTTGTTCTCCTGCTCATCCGTGGAGGGAATGTCAACGTGGTCGCGCGCGCTGATGCGGTACTCAGGCAGCAGCTTGTCGTTGATGAAGACCTGATTGCCTTTAATCTCTACGTGGTCGCCGGGCAGGCCGATGACGCGCTTGACGTAGTTGGTCTTAAAAGGAATGTTGTCGGGGCGTGTGTCGCCCTGCGGGTCGTCCGCGTTGCCCGGATACTTGAAGACGATGATGTCGCCGCGCCGTATCTCACGCTGCGGCAAGATAGGCAGCGACGGGCCGGGCGCGAAGACAAACTTATTGACCAGCAGATGATCCCCGATGGTGATCGTGTTCTGCATCGAGCCGGTCGGCACTTTGACCGCCTGCACGATAAACGTCATCCCGAACAACGCCATGATGACCGTCACCAACGCCGATTCAAAATACTCGCGGTAGATACTCTTCGGTGGGCCAACTTCCTCTTCAATCTCTGCGTCTGCGGCGCGGCGCTCGTGGCCGTTGCGGCTGATGGAAGCTTCCGCCTCTTCCGTAAGCTTGTCTCTGCCAGCCTCAATTGGCGGCTCTGCTAACCCTGTGTTCGTAAAATCGTCTTTCATAAAAACATCCTAAATAACGCAAGCGAGGCCGGTCAAGTTCAGTAAGAGATAAGCAATATTGAGCAGGCAGTCGGCTAAACGCCTTGAGCGCTGCTTTCGTCCGCGCTATGCGGCAACGAAAAAGACGCGTTTGCCGCCGACACACTACTGAACGTCGTCCACCGTTTTAATATTTTCGAGCGCGCGGCGCGCGGCAATCGTCTCGGCGGCCTTGATTGTGCGCCCCTCGCCGCGCACGGAGCCTCCCTCCCAACTCAACTCGACCTGAAACGTGCGACGATGCGGCGGGCCGTCCGTATTGATCACGGCGTACTGCGGCGTCCCGCGCCGCTCGGCCTGTAGTACCTCCTGCAACATCGTCTTGTAATCGGCAGCCGCAGCCGCCTCCGGGTTCGCGTTTGAGAGTTCGTCGCCAAGGGCGTGTAACACAAAATCGGTGGCCGCCGTCAGCCCGCCGTCTATGAAGATTGCGCCGAGTAGTGCTTCAAAGAGGTCTGCCAGCAGTGCGCGCTTGCGACGCCCGCCGCTCTTCTCCTCGCCGTGGCCGACGCGCAGGAATTGGCCCAGTTCAAGAGCCTCTGAGGCGGCCGCCAACGTCTGCGCGCTGACCAGCCTGTGCTTCATCTGCGATAGCTCGCCCTCTGTTACGTCAGGATAGGAATGAAACAGGTAGTCTGCCACGATGAGGCCGAGCACCGAATCGCCTATAAATTCAAGAGCCTCATTATGAAGACGACGCGCTTCACCTTCGCTGCCGGGCGCGACCTGCTCGTGTGCCCACGAGCGGTGCGTCACGGCCCGCTTCAAAAGGGAGGGCTCGTTGAAACTATAGCCGAGGATGTTTTGCAGGGCGTCGAGGTCTGGCGCGCTGGCTTTCGTTTTCTTCACAGGTAAGGATTATAACAAACGCCGGACGCGCTCTCTCAATTAGAGCTGGCGTCCGGCGTTGAAGGCTTATCTCACACCGAGAAGCAGGAGCATATGCGCCGATGACCGCTTTTAGTGGCGGACGGCATGAGCCTTCTTCTTCGGCGTGGTCTTCGGCGTCGTCTTGGGAGCCGTCGTCGTCGTAGGCGTCGTCTTCGGCGTCGTAGTTGCTGTCGTCGCAGGCTTCGCGGTGGTCGTTGTGTTCGTCGTCGCGCTCACGGGCGTTGCCTGCGGCGCAGGGGTCGTCCTCACGGCGGGCGTCGTCGTCATCGCGCTGCCCGAAGTTGCGGGCGTTGATGAAGAGGTCGGCGCAGGCGTCGCGTTGGCGGCGGGCAGCGGCCCCGGCATCGGCTGGTTCTTGATGCCAGCGATATAGGCTGTCAAGCCATCCTCTTTGCCGTCGTGACGATACTTGTAGAAATCCGTTAACGACTTCGTCCACTCGGTTTTCGCCTGCTGATAAAGAGGGTTCGTGCCGCTATAGGCGATGGCGCGAGCATAGGCATCAATCACGCGGTCAACCACCAGATTTATTCTGTCGGTCAGAGCTTTACAATCTGCCCCGTCGCGCTGCTCCTGCGTTGTGCAGCGGGCCTTGAAATCAGATGCCAGAGTGTCATACTCCTTAGCCTGATAAGCGACGGCCAACAGATAGTAGGGCCACGGGTCGCTCTTTAACGGCCCTTCGAGTTGGCCGACCTTTATCAGGGCGTTAACCGCATCGCCGGGCGCATCTTTTCTGACAGCCACAGCGAGAGCGTAGTGCATCAGAGCCAGCACTTCGTCCTTCTTGGCGATGGGCTTGCCCGGCTCAAACGTCGCGCCTGATTCGATAAGCTGGATGGCTTTGCGGGCAGCCTTGGCCGTCTCCGCGTTGTGCGATTCATCCGGCGTCTTGTTGAGTGCTGCGGTCAGACCGGCCCGCGCCAGATCGTAGTTAGTGCCGAGGTCGTTCGGTTCTTCGTTGAGAATCTGGCGACCGAGCGTGAAGGTCTCGCTGAACTTGTTGTCCTTGATTAACTGGCCGAGTTGAATCTTGCGCTCTTCTTTGACGGCCTTCTCGTAAGCATCAATGTAGTTTTTCTGGAAGTTAAAAATGGCGTCGGGCTTGTTGGGATCAGGATTTACGGCCGGATATTTTTGGACGTATTCCTTAGCAAACTCGTAAGCCTCTTTGGCCGCCTGATTGTAGGCTTCCTTGTTGCCCGGCTGCGCCAGATTCGGGTCGGCCTTCTTGATTTCTTTGCCACGATTATAGGCGGCCGTAAACTTCTTATATAACTCGGTCTTGGCTGCCGACTCGTCCTGCGCCCCGGTCTGCGCCGCGGCCGTATCCTGCGCGAGCGCTGGCAGCGCAAAGGCCGCGAGCATCATGCCCAGCATCATTAACTGTATTAGTCTTCTCATCGGTCGCATATCCTCCAAGCGATATTCGTTCTTGTCCTGACCTCAGCAAAATCTTTTCGGGGGAGTGTGAGCGGGCTTTGTCAGCCAGCGTCGCGCAACTGTTCAGATGCGCGTCTCAGAAGGGCGGTTGCCGCCTGACTGCCAGTTGCCGCTCGCCGTCGTCCAGAGGGAGCAACGCGTCTCAAGGGAGCGCGTTTGGCTTCATCAAAACTTAAAAAGCGTTTGCGCAATCATCCTGCAATACTGCTTCGGCTGTCAAGCCTCTTGTCAAAGCGAAAGAAGAAAATAATAAAGGCAGAAGGAAGATGGCACACGAGCCTCTCTTCCTTCTGCCTTTTACTAACGAGGCAGCAGCCTTCGCTTACGGACGATTCGTCAGCACGCGGCGCGGCCGCTGGTCGTTCTGCTGGCCGGGCGCGGTCGAATTGTTCGGTGTGACACTGGGCCGCGTCGTCACTTCAGTCTGCCGCGGCACAGTCATAATCACGCTCTTCACCTTGCTGCCTTCAACGCTCGAAGCGTCCGCATCAGCCTCATCGCTGGCGGCTGCCTCGTCTGCTTCCTTGTCTTCATCGTTGAGGGCGGCGGCCGTCTGCGGGTCAATCTTCGGACGCGGCACAACGGGCTGCGGCGTGTTGGCGAGTTGATTACCGTTGGCCCTGCCGAAGCGATAATCGAGCGCGCGGTAGACTTTGCCTGCGATGGCGGCGGCGATGCGGCCGCGCTCACCCGAGCCGCGCGTCACGACGACAACCGCGAGGCGCGGGTCATTGACTGGCGCATAGGAGGTGAAGAGGCCGAGCCAGCTTCCCTGCCCGATGCACGTGCCTGTTTTGCCAGCGACCTGCATCACTGGGTCGTAGGCGAGTTTGCCGCTGCCGTAGGTGGCAGCGCCAATCATGCCCGGAATCAAACGGCGCAGAGCCTCCGGCGAGATATTGACGCGGCGGCGGACTTCCGTTTTGAACTGCAATTCTTCGCGCGGCGTGCGCGGCAGGTGCGGGATGAGCAGCGTTCCACCATTACCGATGGTCGAGGTCAGAGTGGCAAGCTGAATCGGCGTCACTTCAAAATCGTCGCCGTGCGAAGACATGTGGTTGACGGCGTAGCCGGACTTGTAGGCCGGAACGCGGCCGGAAAACTCGTTTGCGTGATTAATGCCCGTCGGTTGGCCCAGGCCCATCTCGCGCGCATAATTCATCATGCGGTCGAAGCCGACGCGCCCACCGACGTTTTGAAAGAAACCGTTGTTGGAATAGGCCAGCGAGGATGTCAAATCGAGCCGGACTTTAGCCATGCCTAAGCCTTCGGGCAGTTCAGGCGCAATCACGTTCTCGGAAACACCGGCCAGCCCCGTCACCAGCTTAATCGTCGAGCAGGGCTTGAAGCCGCGACGCAGCGCCCATTCCTGATTGACGACCGTATAGACGCGGCCCGTCTTCGGGTCCATCACGACGACCGAACCGGCGTGTGTGCCGAGCGCTGCGACAGCCGCGCGGCGCACTTCCATGTCTTCGCCAGTCGTTTCATCCCGGCTGATGTTGGCGGCAGACTCGTCGCGAAGCGCCTGGTCTGCGGCGCGCTGGCGAGCGATGGCAGCCTGACGCGCTAACTCCGCACGCCTTCTCGCTTCAGCAATCTCGCGGCGGCGCTGCTCTGCCTGCCGGCGCGCTTCCAGCAGTCGCTCGCGTTTTGAGACCGCGCGACTTCCCTTTCTGTCACGAGCGCTCTCTTCTTTACGCGCCGCGCGCTGCTCTCTGGCCGAAAGCTTCTCGCGTCGCTTGTCCACGCGCGACTCCTTGGCCGCGCGTGCCTGTTCGGCGCGCGATAATTTCGCGTTGCGTCCTTTCTCGTTGCGAGCGCTCTTGGCATCGCGGCCTCGTTCGGCGCGCGCATTTTTATCATTGCGCTCGGCCTTCGCCGTCTTTGATTTCGCAGCGGCTTTCGCAGGCTTGGCCGCGCGCTTGTCTTTGGCCCAGAGGCTCGGCGCGACGGCTGACAGGGAAATAAACAGGAAGAGACTAAGCGCAATGCGCACGGGGTATCGGAGAAACAGATTCTGGGTCATGTGGGTCCTCGCTCGAAAAAATACTTAAGGGTTAACTCGCGAGTTAGCGTCAAACGCAAACACAGGCGAACATGTAAACGAAAGTGGTCTGGTCTTGCGCGCAGGGTAATGCGGCGCGCTCGGCGTCGGGTTAATAATAAAAATCGAAGTGCTGAGAGTCTGCAAAAACGTTCCCTTAGGGTTCCAGTTTTCTTTCTTCAACGTCTTCGTTTCAGTTTCGGTGAGGTTGGGAGAGTTCCCAATAGGCGGCCTCCGGGGAGTTTGCTTTGAGGCCAGCGCAAATATAACATCTGAACAGTGGCGTGGCAACAAAAAATAAATCGTGCTAATGGCACTGATAAAAAAGACTGATGTCCGGCACACTGGAGACGCGAATGCTCGTCGGCAGTTGCAACCAATTCGCTTCCGTAGCCATCGTCAAATAAAGCCCATGAAGGCACTTAAACTTTTCTACAGCTTTCGCGCTCGCATGATGCTGGTGCTGGCGGCCCTGCTGGCCGTCACAATCTTCGTGCAATACCTGCTGATCATCGGCTCGGAGCGCGAGCGTGCGCGGATTCTTGCCGAACAGGAAAAAGCCATCATGGCTGGCGTCGCGCTCGGCGTCAAAGGCATTACGAGCGGCGAGTATATCGTTGACATACTCGACCGCGCCAAGCAATCCGCACAGGCGACGCAGGATGACGAGCTATCACGCTGGGTGACAAATATTCTGGCCGTTGACAGCGAAGGCAACGTGCGCGATAGCCTCAGGCAATATAATCCGCAGGTCAATCCTGAGACCAACGAGCTTGAGTTCGTCAAACTGCGCGATGTTCCTTTGCCGCAACTCGTTGACGCAGCCAACGTGGCGGGCGTCGCAACGCAGTTGCCCTACACAGCATCAGCGCCGACCAGACAAGTCAGGCTCAGCCAGCCGCGCGCCTTTTTCTTCCCCGTAGACGTGAGGGAAAGCAACGACAAATTCGGGAGGTGGCACGTCATCGTCGTGCTCGGCGCGGCCAGCACTCCCGGCAGAGCGTGGTTTCGTATAGTCGCGCGCTCATTGATGTACACGTTCGCCGTCATGCTGGTCGCAATCTTCGTCACAGGCTTTCTCGTCTGGCGCTTTACGCGCCCGATTAAAGATCTCTCCGACGCGGCGCGCAGAATTGCCGCCGGTGATTTCGACTTTCGCGTGCCCGCGGCCGACCGCCGCGACGAGATGGGCCAACTCTCCGCGCGCTTTAACGAAATGATTACGCGCCTCGGTCGCACGCGCGAGCTTGAGACCCAACTGCATCAGGCCGAACAATCCGCAGTCGTCGGGCGGCTCGCCTCCGCCATCGCACACGAAATCAGAAATCCCTTGAACTACATCAACCTGACCCTCGACCATCTGCGCACGGCGTTTGCTCCCGAAGACACGAAGAAGCGCGAGACCTTCGAACGCCTCGCCGTCCAGCTCAAGGCCGAAGTCGCTCGCATCAACACGCGCATCTCGGAGTTTTTAAACTACACGCGTCCGTCTAGTCTTGAGTTGCGGCCGCTGAATTTGCGTGCGGCGGCTGAAGATGCGCTCCGGCTCGTCGAAGTCAAAGCGGCTGAGAGCCACATCGAAACGCGCGTCGAAGAGGATGGCGAAGTGCCGCTCGTACTGGCCGACGAAGAGACACTGCGCTCCGTCTTTACCAACCTCATCATCAACGGCATGCAGGCGATTGACGGCGACGGCGGAGGCACATTGACCGTCAAGCTCTCAACTGAAGCCGCCGGCGCGCGCGCACGCATTGACATCACAGACACGGGACGCGGCATCGCACCCGAAAACATCTCGAAGGTCTTCGAGCCCTACTTTTCAACGAAAGAGACCGGCACGGGCCTCGGCCTCGCCATCGTCAAAAAGGCCATTGACGACCACGGCGGCACAATCTCCGTCACCTCCAAACCCGACAGCGGCACGACCTTTACCATCACGCTGCCCGTCGCAACAAAGGCAAGTGACAGTTGATGTATGACAAGATAGAATGTGGCATCAGAAAGGTGACTCAAAATGACAGATGATGAGGTAGAGCGGAGCATCGAGTTTGTGCTGAAGAATCAGGCCACGCTTGAAATCCAACTAGAGCGCACAAGCCGCCAGATTGAAGAGACAAATAAGCGTCTTGAAGAAACGGATCGGCGGCTCAGTCAGCGGCTCGAAGAGACAGACCGGCGACTCGAAGAGACGAATGCGCGGCTCGAAATGCACGCTGAAACGCAAAGGGAGTTTATACAGGTCGTCACCAGACACATCGAGGCGCAGGGCGAGATTAACGCCTCGCTGCGTGGCATGGTGCGCGAACTGGGTGCCTCTATGCAGGGTGTGGTGCGTGAACTTAGTACCTCTATGCAGAGCGCGGTGCGCGAACTAACCGCTGCGCAGATGCGCACGGATGCGCGGCTTGACAGGTTGGCTGAAACTGTCGAGCGGTTCATCACGGAAGGCCGCAACGGGAAGCCTTAAAGAGTTTGCGGAAGCTCGCCTGTCGTCTGTCTAATAATCATCAGGAGTCTTGAATGACACGTAAAAGCATACTGGTCGTGGACGATGAAAAGTCGCAGCGCGAAATTCTGGAGATGATTCTCTCCGGCGAGGGCTACGATGTGACGACCGCCTCTTCGGGCGAAGCGGCGCTGAAGTTTACGAAAGAAAAGCGCTTTGACCTTGCTCTCACCGATTTGATGATGACGGGCATGGACGGCATAGAGTTGCTGCAACATCTGCTTGCGCAGGATTCCTCCATCATCGTTATTCTCCTGACCGCCCACGGCTCGATTGAATCCGCGAAGGAGGCTTTGCGACGCGGCGCTTTCGATTACCTGCAAAAGCCCTACGACCGCGACACCTTGCTCAAGACGATTCATCGGGCCCTTTCCAAGCTTGACGCCATTGATGCCGAAATCATCTCCGCCTCGCCGGAAATGGAAGCCGTCAAAAAGATGATTCTGAAGGTTGCGCGCTCAAGCTCTACGGTTCTCATACGCGGCGAATCCGGCACGGGCAAGGAGTTAATCGCGCGTGCGATTCACAACCAGAGTCCGCGTGTGACGGAGATGTTTCAGGCCGTTAACTGCGCTGCCATTAATGAAAATCTGCTCGAAAGCGAACTCTTCGGCCACGAGAAAGGTTCTTTCACGGGTGCACACGCCGAGAAGAAAGGTCTCTTTGAAGTCGCAGACCGCGGCACGCTCTTTCTTGACGAGATAGCCGAACTGGACATCGGCATGCAGGCGAAACTCCTGCGCGCTCTGCAAGAGCGAGAGATACGGCGTGTCGGCGGCACGCGCCCCATCAAGATTGACGTGCGCGTCGTCGCCGCGACCAACCGCGACTTGCGCGCGATGGTTGCAGACGGGCGTTTTCGTGACGACCTCTATTATCGCATCAACGTGCTCTCGGTTGACGTTCCACCTTTGCGCGAACGCCGCGACGACATCAACGTTCTCATCAACTACTTTTTGAAGAAGCACACGCGCAACACGTCGCGCCTTGTGCGCGGGCTGACGCCCGAAACCAAGAAGCTGATGCAGGACTACAGTTGGCCCGGCAACGTGCGCCAGCTTGAATCCGCCATCGAGCGCGCGATCCTGCTCTGCGAAGGCGACCTGATTACCATTGAAGATTTGCCGCTCGAAGTCCGCCAGGAAGCGCGGCCCGCCTCCGAGGGAGCGTTTAAGCTGCCGCCCGAAGGCATTTCGTTTGAGGAGGTCGAACGCGATTTGATAATGCAGGCGATGGAGCAATCGGACTACAACATCACGAAGGCTGCCAAGCTGCTCGGCCTGACCTTCCGCACGCTTCAGTACCGCTTGGAAAAATTCGGCATCAAGAGGGCTGACGGGAAGACTCAGAATTCTGAATCCAGAAGTCACGAAGAATAAAGTGTAACCTTATAAAGAGCTGACTTCGGAAGATAAGGCTCAAGCTGCTGTTTCTGCTTTCCAGTCTTCCAGGTTTCTATACTTCCGGCAACTGATGCCTGGATTCTCATTATGAATCTCGTGCACATTGTAGGGCTGGCGCTTGGCGCTGCGTGGACATCCGGCATCAACCTGTATGCGACCGTTGCGGCGCTCGGATTGTTGCAGCACTTCGGCCTCGCGCAGTTGCCCGGCGGCCTGCACGTCCTTGATAACTGGATTATCATCGGCGTGGCTCTCTTTATGTACGTTGTCGAGTTTGTCGCAGACAAGATTCCTTACGTTGACACGGTGTGGGACGCGGTTCACACGTTCATACGCGTCCCGGCGGGCGCGGTGATTGCTTTTTCAGCGACGGCCGGTATGAACCCGACCGTTCAAGTGCTGGCGCTGCTGCTTGGCGGTGGCCTTGCGCTTTCAACTCACGGCACGAAGGCGACCGTCAGGGCGGCGGCCAACACCAGCCCCGAGCCCGTTACAAACTGGACGCTCTCAATCATAGAGGATGTCGTCGCTATCGGCGCGTCCGTCCTGATGGTCGTCAATCCCGTAGTAATACTCGTCGTCATCGCCGTCTTTCTTTTGATTCTCGCGTGGATACTACCGAAGGTTGTGCGCCGACTGCGCCGCATGATAGCGTCGGCACGCGCTTTCTTCGGCGGCCAACGGATCGCAGGCGACGCGCGCAGATAAAGACGGGCGCGCTTTTTGTGCAGCCCGCCGCTCTTTCGAGTTACTTGATTTGAACCGGGAAGGCAGGCAAGCGTCAGACACACATTTTCATGTTAAGGATTCACATGCGTCGAACAATTTTCGCTCTTATTTGCGGCTCGCTGCTCCTGAGCTTCGCCGCGTGCTCGAAGTCGGAGCAGGCTAACAAGAACGCTTCATCAAACGCATCAAACTCTGCTTCGCCCGCGACTGCGACGAAGACGCCGCCCGCCAACATCGTCATAGCGGGCGCAACGCCTGTGCAGATAACACCGGGCGGCGCGGCAGAGGCCGTCGTGCTCGTCAATATCTCCGAAGGCTATCACATCAACGCCAATCCGGCGTCGGCTAAATTCCTGATTGCGACAACGCTCGAAGTCGAAAAGGGCGAAGGCATTCGCCCGGGCGAGCCACAGTATCCGCCGTCTGTGACGAAGAAATTTCCGTTCAGCCCGGACCCGCTGGCCGTTTACGAAGGCGAGGCGACAATCAAGGTACAACTCAAGGCTGCGACCGACACACGAAAGGGTGAGCATACACTGCGCGCCAAGTTGCGCGTCCAGCCCTGCGACGACCAGACGTGCTATCCACCGCGCGATATTGAGACTTCGATTCCCGTCAACGTCAACTAAGAGCGCGCCGCATCACTTGAACAACCGTAAAGGCAACAGCAAACGTTGGCCCAAACATCAAATGCCCTTCTGCGGGCGCGAGTTGAGCTTGGCCGTGCGCTCGCAGGGGCAGCGCTCTTTTTGAGTTGATAATGGAACGTCTGTGGCTCATTGTCGCAACGCTGTGCCTGATTGCCGCCGCTCTCTTTCTGTGGCGCGCGCAGGTCAACGAAGCCTATATGAACGCGGCTTTCGTCGCCGCATCGCTCGGCGTCGTCGCATGGTTTCTGCGCCTCCGCACGCAACTGCGAAAGACGATTCCGCGCGACGAGGACGTGCCAACAAGCGAGACGGAGGAGACAGACAATCAAGATGAGGATTAAAGCTTACACGATTACTCTAACTGTTTGCGCGCTTCTGGCCGCGCTTGCGCTTCCCGCTCAGGCAGCGCGAACTGTGCAGGCTGAAGCGGAAGTGCGCGGCCTTGCGCAGCAAATTTTCCAGCAACTTAAAGCCGGCGACTACGACTCGCTCTACGATACGCTGCCGACGGCTCAACAGCGACGCATCTCGCGCGAGCGTTTCAAGCGTGCGCTCGCGCGTTCGCGTGATGCATATGAACTGGACAGGCTGGAGGTCGGTACGGTGCGAACGAGCGGCGACCTGGCGGTCGTAGATACCGTGATGTACGGGCGCGTGCTGCGTCCTATTCAAAGCGAAGGCAAGATAGTCGCGCAGCAGTATCTGGTGCGTGAGGAAGGAAGATGGCGCGTCGCGACCGGCGACCGCGCGACGGTTCAAAAATTTCTCGCCGCCAATCCAACCTTCGCGCGAAAATTCCCTATTCGCAGCCCGCGCATCTACGTCAGGCGCGAAGGGCGCTGGGTGGATGTCAGTTCGCTCAGTATGCCGCGCCGCAGAACGTAAGGCAGTGGTGAAAAGTAAAATTGCAGAAGGGCGGAAACGCTGGATGCGAATTTCCGCCCTTCAGTTTTTAATAAAGCTTATGCAGTAGGGTTTGACCCTTATAGCAAATCCGCGAAAGAGAGTTGCAGGTTGTCCGTCTCGGATTCCGTTTGATGGCGAGGTGTGCGCGAGCGATGTGTGCCGTCGAGAGCGTCGCGAACGGATGGAAGATGAAAGCGTATGAGCCGCGACGTGAGACGAATGGAAGGAATGCGCCCCGCCTGCGCGAGGCGGCGCACGGTTGATTCGCTGACCTGCAAAACGTGGGCCAACTGTCGCGCCGTCAAAAATTCCTCGCGCTGCTCATTCTTCTGGGGTGTGTCGTCGCTCACAATGTATTTTCACCCCGCGCCTGTTTTTATCTGGTGAGAGGCGGCAGCGAGACGGCCGTCCTGTAAATCGCAGGGCCATCAACGTTGACTACGTCGCCGCGCACCGTTTCTCCGCCGCGCGCCTTCGCAACGATTCTATACTTCGCAGCATCAGGCGAGACGCGAAACTTAACCTCGCCCGTCTCTCCCGAAGAGATGCTCTCGGCAATCTTCTTCTCCGAGCCGTCCGCTTCGACGCGGTACAACTCGACGCGCACGCCCGGCGCGCTCCGCCCCGAAGCCGAAAAGACGCTGCCGCGAACAATCGCAATCGAAGCATCGTCAACGGCCAAGACAAGCCGCTCAAGCTCACGCACTTTGCCCGCGCGTACCTGTTCATTCTCAAGCGTGCCCGTGCCAAGACCTGCCTTACGGAAAGTCAAACCGTAAGCGCCGGGCTTCAGTCCCTCAATCAGAAACTCGCCTTTGCGATTGGTCTCGACGCGCTTCAACTCTCGATTATCCTGACGAACGATGATGGTGACGCCCGCGACCGAAGAGCCATTTTCCGCGCGTACTTTGCCTTTGAATCCGCCCGTCGTCTTGTCCTGCGCGTAGCCCGCGCCGCCGAAGCTCAGCAACACAAGCGCAACGGCCGTCATCCATTTTCCCGGAATTATCTCTCTTGCTTTCATCGTCATCGTTAACCTATCAGGATTCTCTATTGCCTGCACGCCTCAACCAGTGTCAGGCATTATAACATGCGGCTAAAAAGATTAGAGCGTCTGTTTATGGGGAAAGGCGAACGAACAGTTGATGCACGCCAAAGCCGTCCGTGTTGCCCGCCCGCTTGCCTTCACTCTTAACCGCCTCGCACAGAATAACTGACGAACAACTCGCCTTCGCTCTGGTCAAAAGGGTCGCGAGTTCTGTAAAGTTGGCCTGAAGATTTATGACAGACACGAGCAAGACAGTGGTGCTTCGTCCGTGCGGCTTCCGGCGGCTGTTCGTTTGCGCGTTTATTTTCAGTCTGCTCTTCATGCTTTTTCCACCCTTCGCCAGCGGCCAGCAAACACAGGAAGCGACGCGCCCGCGACGCGTTACAACCACCGCCACCCCTCAACCTCCTGCTCAGGAAGACGACGACGAAGACGTTCTGCGCATTGATACCGATTTGGTGTCTGTGGATGTGATGGTGACGGATGAAGAGGGGCGGCCCGTTCGCGGCCTCAATGCTGAACAATTCAAGCTCTACGAAGACGACACAGAGCGGCCCATCTCATTCTTCAACGTGCAAAAGAGGGGCGGCGATTTGCGCCCCATCGCCGTCGTCTTCGCGCTCGACGTATCGGGCAGCATGACCGTTGAGGAAATACAGCGCTTGCGCGCGGCCCTGCAAATCTTCTCGCAAAGGCTTTCGGAATATCCTTCGCTGTTTGCCGTGATGGCGTTTGGAATGGAGGTCAAGACGATACAGGGCTTCACCAATGACCCGCAGAAACTGGACCGCGCGCTCGAACGCCTCACACGCGAGCCGAGCGGTCTCTCCACACACACCTACGACGCTGTTGATGATGCGATTAGATTGCTGGTCAGAAAAGCTCCGCGCACGCGCGAGCGGCGTTTGATGAAGCGGGCCGTCGTGGTCGTCACAGACGGTTTTCCTGTCGGGGATACTGTGGAGGCGCGTACCGTCATCGAGCGCGCCAACGCGGCCGACGTGAGCATCTACACGGTGACGCTGCCCTCTTTTTCGCGCGTCATGGCCTCGGCCGAAAGAAGACCGCTGCCGACGCCCCTGGATGTCAGTGGGTTGGTGGAGAAGACGGGCGGTACGAACATCTATGCGACCGACAAGGATTTCGCGACACTCTTTCGCGCGCTCGCCGAAGAGGTCACGTCCACTTACGTGCTCGCCTTCTATCCGCCCGAAGAGAACAGGCGCGACGGCCGCTTTCACACCATCCGCGTTGAAGGGCCGCCCGGCTTCAAACTACGGCAAAGCCGACCCGGATACAAAAACAGCAGCAAGAACAGTGATAAGTAATGAGTGATGAGTAACGAGTGATAAGAAGTTTGCTTTAACTCATCACTCTTACTCATCGCTCGTCGCTGTTCTTAGTATTCGTCCTCGTCATCGTCATCACTAAGTTCTTCTTCTTCAACGATGTCTAATTCGACGGGGTCCAGGCCAACGACTTCCAACTCAGACCCGCACTCATCACACGCGACTAAATCGCCCTTGTCGGCATCCGTATCCACGTGGACATCAGCATCACATTCAGGACATGTTCCGGTCGGCACTTGTCTATTCCTCCAGCGTTAGATGGTTTGACGGCAGTGGCGCACCCTTCCTAAAACCTGTCGGGAGAGACCCCACCTTGTTATTTGTTTGAGACGCCGACAATCTAACCGCGCGCGCCGGATTTTGCAACCTTCTTTTTCGCGAAAAATTTGGCGGCCACCCGCGCGCTCATTATCGTGGTAAGCTAAGGTCTGAGACGGACGACGAGAGTCTGTAGAGGGACAGTTCAAAACTGATGGACGAGAAAAGCCTGCAAGAAAAGTTTGCGCCGCGCAACGCCTGCTTCGGCTGCGGCCCGGCCAACGAGCGCGGCCTGCGCATACGCAGTTTCGCGAAAGGCAGCGAGGTCATCGCCTCATGGCAGCCCGAACCACACCACGAAGCCTTTCCCGGCATGCTCAACGGCGGCATCATCGGCACGCTCCTCGATTGCCATTCAAACTGGACGGCCGCCTTTCACCTGATGAATCGCAACCAACTACAAACTCCGCCCTGCACCGTGACGGCCGATTACGCAATCAAGCTGCTGCGACCGACTCCCACCGATGAAGCAATCACGCTCGCGGCCAGAGTCGTCGAATCAACGGATGAGAGGGCAACCGTCGAAGCGGAGTTAACGGCGAAAGGCAAAGTCTGCGCGACCTGCCGCGGCACGTTCGTCGCCGTCAAGCCCGGCCATCCGGCTTACCATCGCTGGTGAGCGATGGCGGCCGCAAGTGGAAAGTCATGTCAGAGAAAGCTATGTCACAGAAAAGGCTCCTGCTGCTCAGCAATTCTTCAAACTACGGCGAAGAATATCTGGCCTACCCGCGCGACGCCGTTAAGGATTTTCTGGGAGACACGATAAAAAGCTTGCTCTTCGTCCCCTTCGCGGGCGTGCGTTTTTCTTATGACGACTATGCGGCGAAAGTCGGAGAGCGCTTCTCCGAGTGGGGCTACAAGCTCAACTCCCTGCACAAAAACTCTGACTCAACGCAAGCCCTGAGCGAGGCGGAAGCAATCGTTGTCGGCGGCGGCAATACCTTTCAACTGCTGCACAGCCTTTACCAGTACGGTTTGATTGAAGCCATTCGCACACGCGTCGAAAATGGCCTGCCCTACATAGGATGGAGCGCCGGAGCGAATCTCGCCTGCCCGACGATAAAGACCACCAATGACATGCCCATCGTCGAGCCGCAAAGCCTGAAGGCTCTCGGCCTCGTTCCCTTCCAGATCAATCCACACTACACGGACGCCACCCTCGCAGGACACAACGGAGAAACGCGCGCCGAACGCCTCGCGGAATTCATCGAAGTCAACCCGGACACCTACGTCGTGGGCTTGCGCGAAGGCAGCATCCTCAGAATCGAAGGCTCAAACATCAAACTTCTCGGCAGCAAGCCGGCAACCATCTTCCGCAAAGGGCAGGAAGCGCGCGATTACCCGCCTGAAGAATCCCTACAGTTTTTGCTCTCCGAGTCTTAATAATGAAAGTTAAAATATCACTGCCTTAGGATGGCGGCCAGCAAATCGAGACGCTTGCGCGCAGCTTCGGCTTCGGCGCTGTTCGGATAGCGGCGCAGGATTTCGCGCCACGCCGCGCCGTCGTAGTGAAACTGTTTCTTTGAGCGGTCGAAGACGAAAGAGATGCCCTGACGGTTATACCTGTCGAGCCCTGTGTAGTTGAGAAAGTAGCTGTAATCGGGAGCGCCGCCGGCCTTCATTTCGCCCGCGTCGAGTCGCCTTGAGGCGTCGCGCGAAAGTCGGCTTGCGGCCTCTTCAGCGGCCTCTGCGTAGAGCAGCAAGACCGTTGGACGCAGAGGAGACTTCGGGAACAACTCAAGAAAGATGTGTGCACGGGCTAAGCGGTCAAAATCTTCCGAGCCGCGAATCAGGCGCAGCAGCCTTTCGTCGTCATCCTTGCGCGCAGTGGAGACGACAGCCTCGCTCTGCACCCAGCCGCCCGTTCTTCTCGTCAGCATCACACGATAAAACGTGATGTCATCGCTCGCGCGGCGGCTGCCCATAATGGAGAGCCTGCGCCCGCGACTCATGCGTTGCAAGAGTCGCGCGGATAATTCCGGCGATTCGCGAAGCGCAGCCAATCTTTCGTCAACAACCACTGCACGCTGTCCGCCCGCCGGCGCAGCAGAACGACGCTCTGCTACGGCAGTACGACGTTGTTGGCCCACTGCCTGAGCGGCAAACACATGACAGCAGACGAGAGACAGCAAGAAAAGAGTTGAGAGCCTTGTGTCTAGAGAGTGGCGAATCATCGCGAACGTCTCCTGATTGAAAGATGAGGTACACAAAAAGGTGACACGCTCGCGCTGGATGGCCGCGCGAGGGAACTTAACGGGGGGCGCGGCGACGAGTGGTCGCAGGCGATACGGAGGAGGCCAACGTCACGCGCGGTGGCTGTGCCGCGAGGATACGCTGTTGAGAGCCTGCGTGATGAAAATGGCAGATGGCGATAGCGAGCGCGTCTGCCGCGTCGTGTGGCTGCGGAGCGGCGGCCATCGAGAGCAGCACGCGCACCATCTCCTGCACTTGATGCTTTTCGGCGTTACCGTAGCCGACGACCGTTTGCTTGATAAGGCGCGGGCTATATTCGTAAATCTCCAGCCGCGCACGCTCGGCCGCAAGGAGCGCCACGCCGCGCACCTGCCCGAGTTTTAACGCGACCTTGACATTGGTCGCATAGAAAGCCTCTTCGATAGAGAAAGCGTCGGGCGTGTGGCGCGCGATGACGGCTTCGATGCCGTCGCTGATTTTCAGCAGCCGCGCCGGAAATCTCTCGCGCGGGCTGGCCTTAACCGTCCCGTATTCGACGAGACGGTAGCGGCGGCCATCGCCCTCTACGACGCCCCAGCCCGTCGTCTCGCTGCCCGGATCAATGCCTAAGACTCGCACGTCTTTCCTCTCGCCCTAAAAAAGCGGCCCTACTCGAAAGCCCCGCGCCAATCCCTTTTATCCGAGCGGCGCGGAGCATAGCACATAAAAATTCAGTTGATTCCGAGAATTTCCGAGAGATGAAAAAACTCGCTGCTGCAAGCAGTCAACTTAAAAATCCTGCACGATTAATTGCTAACAATTCAGTCGTTAACATCGGTTCACCGGCCCGTTGAAGCGACGAATTAAGAGCCGCCGTGTCATCCTTCTTGTCTCGTTGCTTCCGCAGAGCTTTTCATGCCATGTCGGCTTCGCTGATGTCGAAGTTGGCGGAGACTTTCTGCACATCGTCGTGGTCTTCGAGGGCTTCCATCAGCTTGAGCATCTGCTTTGCTTCGTTGCCTTCAAGCTTCTTGTATTCCTTCGGAACCATCTCGACTTCGGCCACCTGCGGTTCGATGCCTGCCTTCTTCACGGCGTCTAGAACGGTGTCGAAGCTATCGGGCGCAGTGATAATCTCGTAGTTGTCCACGTCGTCGCGCAGGTCTTCAGCGCCCGCTTCCGTGACTATCTCAAAGAGTTCGTCTTCCGACTTGGCCGCTTTCTCGACGACGATGTAGCCCTTCTTCTCGAAAATCCAGCCGACAGCGCCGGAGGTCGCGAGGTTGCCGCCGTTTTTTGAGAAGAGGTGTCGTATTTCCGCGACGGTGCGATTGCGGTTGTCCGTCATCGAATCAACCATGATTGCCACACCGCCCGGCCCATACCCCTCGTAGGTAATCTCCTCGTAGTTGACGCCTTCGAGTTCGCCCGTGCCGCGTTTGGTGGCGCGGTCAATAGTGTCGTTTGGCATGTTGGCGGCCTTGGCGTCGGAGATTGCCTTGCGCAGGCGCGCGTTTGCGCCGGGGTCGCCGCCGCCCGTGCGCGCCGCAACAGTGATTTCCTTAATCAGTTTGGTAAAGACTTTGCCGCGCTTGGCATCGAGCGCGCCTTTCTTGTGTTTGATAGTATGCCACTTCGAGTGTCCAGACATTTTATGGGGACTTCCTTCTTGATAAATTCATTTAAGATTGGAGCGGGTATGAAATATATCACAGGGGGGTGTGCGGCAGTCCAGCCAGAGAGACTAAAAGAGAGGACGGGCGCAAAGAGAATCCGCAGCACGCCAGCCACTAAATGAACGGCACGCTGCGGACTCACTCTGCACCTGCATTCGTCTTCGGTCTTTAATTCTCGACCTTGCCGAACGGCCCTAGCTGCTCTGCAACTTTTCCCTTATCGCCGACGACGACGAGAGTCATCTTATCGTCAATCAGGTAGGTCTGCGCGATGCGTTGCACGTCTTTGGGCGTGATGGCGAAGACCCTCTGCACGTAGGTGGTCAGATATTTTTCGTCCAGCCCGTGCAAATCAAGGAAAGCAAGCTGGCCGATGACGCCCTGCCGGTTGGAATTCTGGAGCACGAAGATTCCGGCCAGGTAGTTTTTGATGCCCTGCAACTCCTCTTCGGTCGGCGGCTCTTTTCTGAGACGGTCAATCTCGTAGAAAATCTCCTTGAGCGAGGGCCCTGTGACGGCGGTTGTGACATCTGCTGTTTCAACCCAGTAGGCATCACGGTAGCGCGTAGAGACTTGGCTGAAGGGCGAGTAGGTGTAGCCCTTGGCTTCGCGTATGTTGGAAGTGATGCGTGAGGCGAAAGAACCGCCGAGCAATGAATCCATGACTTGCAGCCCTATGTAGTCTGGATTGCTGGGGTCAACGACGGGCAAGCCAATCAGGATGGTTGACTGCGTCGCGCCGGGACGGTCAATCAGATGCAGCGTGCGCGCCGCAGTCGGTTTCGGAATATCAACGACGGGGTCGCTGCCGCGCGTCCATGATTCGAAAGCCTGTGTGATGGCCTTCTTCATCGCGGCTGAGTCGAAGCGTCCGGCGACGTAGAGATTGGTGCGCGCTGCCCCGAAGTTGTCCTTGTAGAATTTCTGTATATCTCCGATTGTGTAGCCGGCAATCATCTGCTCGGTCGGAAACATGCGACCGTAAGGATGATTCGGATAGAGCACCTTGCGGAATTGTTCTGTCGCAATCTGTCCGGGCTGCGTGCGCGCGATGGTCAGTTGACGCAGGCGGTCATTCTTCAAGCGCTGCAATTCCGAGGCGGGAAGCAGCGGGCGCTGCATCACGTCTGCGATCAGGGCGACCAGTTGCGGGCCGAATTCCGAGAGGACATCGCCCGCGACGTTGGTCTGGTCAGCACCAACGCCGACGGTTATCTGGCCGCCCATCTGTGCGGCTTCCTGTGCTATTTGTTCTGCGGAGCGGGAGGTCGTTCCCTCCTTGAGCATCGAGCCGGTCAGGGTAGCCAGCCACGTTTGCGTGGCCGTCTCATTCAAACTGCCAGTACGTACGACGGCCCTGACCGTCACCTTCGGCACAGAGCCGTAAGGCACGAGCGTCACGCGCATCCCGTTCTTCAACGTGAAGGTTTCCTTGCGCGGAAGCGTGAAAGGTTTCGGCGTTGCGCCTGCGGGCGGCGTCTCTTTCTGCTGTTGGGCCAACGCAACACTTGCGGGCTGTAGGCCGAAGACGCCGAGCAGGATAAGGCAAACTGCGATCTTTATTTTCTTGACAGACATATCAATCTCCATCTTCTTTATCAATGCGGGCGCGGTTTAACTTCCGCTGCCGGGTTCGATTGCCAGAATGGTGCGGTTGGTCGAGCGCAGGTATTCGCGCGCGGTGCGCTGAATCAACTCCGGCGTCACCTTTTTGAACTGCGCTTCGAGCGAGTTAATGCGCTCCGGGTTATCGTCGAAGAGCGCGAAGCTTGCCAGAAGGTCTGCGCGACCGAAACCGTTGAAGGTCGTCAGCGTATCGTAGAGACTGGAACGCAGTTTCACCAGCGCGCGGTCGAGCGTCTTCTGGTCAACGGGTTTTGTCTGCACCTGCGCGATGGCAGCGTCAACGGCCGAGAGAATCTCGTCGGGCGTTTTGTTGTTGTCGTGGAAGAGATAGCCTAGCCAGAGCATAGGCCCGCTGTAGTTGTACATGTTGCCGAGCAGGTTGATGCCGCCGGGGATGTTGGCCGCAAGCCCGCGCTTCTTCACAAGCTCCTGGTAGAGAAGGCTGTCTTCTCCCTGAAGGAGAATCTGGTCCAGCAGGCCCATTGCATAATACTCCGGCGTGTTGCGCTCCGGCATGTGGTAGGCGAAGGCGAGCGCGGGTCGCTTGGCGAGCGGGTCTTTCTTGGTGGCGCGCTTCTCCTTCTCCTGTCGCGGCTCTACGAGGTCCGGCATCGCGGGCTGCTTTGATGCCGGAATGGCGTTGAAATACTTCTCAATCATCTTGCGGGCGGCACTCTCTTCGAAATCTCCGACGACGACGAGCACTGCGTTGTTCGGAGCGTAGTAAGTGTTAAAGAAGTCCTGCACGTCTTTGAGCGTGGCGGCTTCGATGTCTTTGAGGTCGCCGTAAAAGTTGTGCGCGTTGTACCAGTTGGTGTTGGCATACTGCGGCATGTCGAGCCATGGGAAACCGCCGTAGGGCGTATTGAGCACGTTGACCTTGACTTCGTTGCCGACCACGCCCTGCTGATTCTTCAGGTTCTCTTCTGTGATGTTGAGGCCGCGCATGCGGTCGGCCTCGGCCCAGAGCGCCGTTTCGAGTTTGTGCGCGGGCATGATCTCGAAGTAGTTGGTGAAATCAAAACGGGTCGAGCCGTTGAGGATTCCGCCGTTCTGCTGGACGAGTTTGATAAACTCCATCTTGCCCAGATTCTTCGAGCCTTGAAACATCATGTGCTCGAAGAGATGCGCAAAGCCTGTGCGGTCTTTCGGCTCGACGCGAAAGCCGATGCGATAGTAAACGGCGACGGCGACGGTCGGCGAGCTCGTATCAGGCGAGAGCACGACGCGCAGGCCGTTCGGCAGTTTGTAGTAAGTGACGGGAACGCTGAAACCGTCCTTATCCTTCGCGGCAGCAAGAGCGCTCGACTGCTGGGCCATCCCAAGCGCCAGCGCGAGACACAAAGCCGCGGAGACAAAGCGACCAAAGCTAATCTTCATAGAACCTCCGTTGGAAACCGAATAAGCGATAAATTAAACCGAAGTGTACGATGCTTGGGGAGTTTACTTTTCACTCAGGAGACCTTCAAGCTGCGCTCTCTGTGCGCCGCAGACGCACACGCGTTTGAGCCTCATGGTCTGCCCGCTGATGATGCGGACGGCGCGACGCGGCACACTGAAAGCGCGTGCGAGCGTGCGCATTAATTCTTCGTTGGCCGCGCCCTCTACGGGCGGCGCGCTGACGCGCACCTTGAGCGCGCCGTCGTGCTCTCCGGCCGTCCGGCTGCGCGTCGCGCGCGGCACAACCCGCACCATAAACGTTATTGAGTCATCCTGTTCCGTGCAATCAATCAAGGGGTGTGGCCCTTTTGAGAGAAAGCCTAATACGTTCAACGGGCGAGAAGAGTTCCGGCAATCGCCCTTTGAAACAGATCGAGCAGCAAGAGCACGACGATGGGGGAAATGTCGAACATTCCGAGCGGGGGAATCAGGCGGCGAAACGGGCCCAGAACAGGCTCCGTCAACATCAACAGAAAACGCATCACGGGATTAACGGAGCTAACGCCCCACGAAAAGACGATGCGTATGAAAATCACTAACGAGTAGAGCGCCAGCAGCCCGTAGAGCACGAAGCCGACGAGCCTGACGATTCTGCCCGTACTCAAGCTATCAATGATGCCGTCCAGTGTCCATAAGACGGTGTGCACGAGCGAGTAGGCGAAATAGCCGAGCAGGATTGCTATCAGGATGGTCAACAGCGGAGCGAGTTTCGGTTCGAGGCCGGAGCGAGCGAGGCCGCGCCTGATAGGGTTGACCATCGGGTCTGTCGTCCGCCTGACGTTGAGAGCAATCCAGCCAAACGGATTCAAATCCGCGTAGGTGACTATCAGGCGCAACAAGACGAGGACGATAACGCCGAGGCAGATAGTTATCACCGCATACCAGACGAGCAAGTCTATGAAGAGAAAAATGTTCATGTAGAGAATAACAACAACTTGCATCCCACCGGCGGCCATCGTAGCCGCGCAGAGCCTCAGAGGGCAGAGCCGCCAAGAGCGAGACGGATGCGTTTATTGGCCCGTGGACGTTTCCCTCGCGCGCCTCTCACCGAAGATGGCCGTGCCGACGCGCACAAGCGTCGCGCCCTCTTCGATGGCAATCTCAAAATCGTGGCTCATCCCCATGGAGAGTTCGCCGCTGCTATTTGCGCCAAACGCTTCTCCTGCGGAAAGCGCGTCGCGCAATTCTCGCAGTCGTTTGAAGAAGGGGCGCACGCGTTCAGCCTCCTCGAAGAAGGGCGGCAGCGTCATCAACCCGCGTAAGCGCAAGCGCTCAGTTTCCCTTACCGCCTCGACCATCAACGGCAACTCTTCCTCGCTCACGCCCGTCTTCGTCGCTTCCCCGGCCAGATCAACCTGAATCAGCACGGGCAACTCCCCGCGTCCTTCTTCGATGCAGAGACGGTCGAGCCGGCGCGCGAGCGAGATTGAGTCGAGCGAATGAATGAGGTCAAAGAGCACGACGGCACGACGCGCCTTGTTAGCCTGTAGATGCCCTATGAGATGCCAGCGCGCGTCGTTGCGTCCGACCGCAGCGATTTTCGCGTCGGCCTCCTGCACGCGATTCTCACCGAAGTCTTGAAGGCCCGCTTCGAGCGCGAGTTTCAACAGTTCCGTAGGCTGCGTCTTGCTGACGCCGACGAGCCTTATCTCTCCGGGCGCTCTATTCGTGCGGCGCGCGGCCTGCTCTATGCGGCGGCGCACCTCCGCCAGACGTTCGCTTAAAACTTCAGAACTCGACGCTCTTTCAGGCATCCGTTTTCCGTTCGAGAAATTGAAAGAGAAACTATAACAACCGCGTGCGCCCGCCCGCAACCGCATCAAAGGGTCAGCGCGTGCCTGCAAGGCTCGTTTTGCTGCCATGACCCAAAGCGAGGCGCACCATATACGGACTCTCGAATGACAATATAGTATACGGTTGCGGAACGAACGCGGCCCGCTCGTAAATGGTATCAACAACTTAACAATGCAGCGGCTCCGGCACGCTGTTTGTTACTAATTTCCTGCCCCCGACGTTTACATCCTCAAAATTTAAATGGAAACAATACTAAGCGAGACTGCCGACAGTTTCGCCTCTTTGGTCGGACGGGAGGAAAAGATGAGAGATTCTAAAGGCAGACGCTCAATACTGTGGGCGTTGATTTTGACATTGGTTGTGGCCGTCGCTGCGCCGAGCCTCGTGGCTGCGCAGGGACGCGGGAAAGGTCATGGTCACAAGCAGGATAAGCAGGACAAGAAGGCCGAGAAATTCAAGAACCGGCACGACGCGCGCGACGGGCGCTGGGACGGACGCGGCCCGCGCGATGACCGCCATGATGACCGCGACTACGATGACGACGATGATGACGACCGTGGACGCGGGCGTCGGCGCGACAACGACCGCGACGATGACGGCATCAACGACCGCACCGAAATTCGTCGTCAGGCGCAGAGCATTGGCTACGACGAAGGCTATCGCGCCGGACAGCAAGACCGCGCCAGCGGAAGAAGTCGCGACGCGAGCGCGCACAGCGCTTACAGGGATGCGACCATCGGCTACCGCAACAGTTATGGCAACATAGACCTTTATCGCAGCAGCTTCCGTCAGGGCTTCCGTCAAGGCTATGAAGACGGCTATCGCAACCGAAGTTCGAACCGTAGCGGCATCGGCGGCATCCTTGGCGATATTTTCGGTCGCCCGTAACAGGTGGCAGATAAGCCTGCTTGACACCCTCGCGCCCGCGTCCTTATATTAAAACTCAAGCGCGGGCGGATGTGGCGAAACTGGCAGACGCGCAGGTCTCAGAAGCCTGTGGTGGCGACACCGTGGTGGTTCAAATCCACTCATCCGCATAAAGAGAGGCGACAGTGAAAAGGCAAATCCTGTTTCACTGTCGCCTTTCACTGTCGCCAGTCCTCATCCTGACTGTAGTCTTCTAATCCTAGTTAATAGTTTCCGACATATGCTCCGCCGTCTGCTCGGCCTGCGCTTGAGCGACGACGAGCGCCTGCTCGTCTCTGAGCGACGAATCAATCAGGGTTTGCACCCAGTATTGGCCGGGCGTGGGAAACGTCAGGTGAAAGAAGAAGTTGATATTTTCTGCGAAGCCCTGCGCGGCGACATCAAAGCGCGTCGGCTGTGAAAGCATCAGATGTTGCTGGCGGTCGGGCGACATCACCCTGACCTCCGAGAGATGTGTTCCCTCGCCGCGCCAACGGCTGACGACCGCGAGCTTAAAAAGCGTAACGGGAAATTCCTGCACCGTGATGATGTTCGGAATAATGCCCATCAAGGATAGTTTCGGCCCGACTTCAACACGCACATCTTCACAAAGAATCGTGTAAACGAGTTTGAGATTGTCTGCCTCTGCTGCCGTTGTCATAAAGTCTCCGTTCTAAAACAAATTTTGAAATCAAATATTCAAATCAAGCGCCGTCCGTTCAGATTATGAACGCCGGAGGTTTAGTCTTCAGCTTCGTTATTCGAGCATTTGACGGAGCGCTGCTTCGTCAATCACGCGCAGGCCGAGCGACTGCGCTTTGTCGAGTTTCGACCCTGCCTCTTCGCCCGCGACGACGTAATCCGTCTTCTTGCTCACTGTCGAAGTCACGCGCCCGCCGCGCGCTTCGATGAGAGCACGCGCTTCGTCGCGCGTCAGTGTTTCCAGTTTGCCTGTCAGGACAAACTGCTTGCCTGCGAAAGCCTCGTCGTGTGTTGCGGCAGCGCCGCCCGAAAGCTCCGTCCTGACGCCAGCCGCTTCGAGGCGCTGGCAGAGCGCCAGGTTTCCCGCGTCGGCAAACCAATCGCGCACGCTCTCCGCGACCGTCAAGCCGATTTCATGCACGGCGTCTAGTTCTTCGACGGTCACAGCAGCAAGGCGTTTGAGCGAACGAAAACTGCGCGCGAGGATACCGGCTGTGCGTTCACCGACATGGCGTATGCCGAGGCCGTAGACCAGATTCGACAACTCGCGCGACTTGCTCGCTTCAATCTGCGCCAGCAAATTCGATGCAGATTTCTCAGCCATCCGTTCAAGCCCTGCGACCGCTTCAAGCTCCAAGCCGTAGAGGTCGCCGACATCGCGCAGCATCTTCTTCTCGACCATCTGTTCGACTAAGGCTTCGCCTAAGCCTTCAATCCGCATCGCGCGCCGCGAAGCGTAGTGCAACAGCCGCGCCTTCAACTGCGCCGCACAATCGGCCGCGACACAGCGCGCCACCACTTCGCCTTCGGGCCGCGAAATAACGCCGCCACAGACAGGACACTTCTTAGGCATCCTGAACGGCTTCTCCGCGCCCGTGCGTCTTGACTCGACAACCTTGATGACCTTCGGAATAACCTCGCCGCTCTTTTCAATCAAGACCCAATCACCGACGCGCACGTCGAGGCGCTTAATCTCGTCTTCATTATGAAGGGTGGCGCGGGCGACGGTCGTTCCGGCCAGCAGAACGGGCGCTAGATTCGCGACGGGCGTGAGCGCGCCCGTGCGCCCGACCTGCACGACGATGGAGAGCACCTGCGTTGTCGCCTGACGGGCAGGATATTTGTAAGCGATGGCCCAGCGCGGAGCTTTCGTCGTCGCGCCAAACTCATCCTGAAGCGCCGTCGAGTTGACTTTCACGACGACGCCGTCAATCTCATAGCCAAGCTCATCGCGCTTCATCTCCATCTGGTTGCAGTAGTCAATCACTTCATCAATCGAGGCACACAGCGCGCGGTTCGGGTTAACGCGGAAGCCCGCACGGTCGAGCCATTCGAGCGAGTCCCAATGGGTCGCGAAAGGCTTGCGCTCGCCCGTGATGAGGTCGTAGGCAAACATGTCCAGGCGGCGGGCGGCGACGATGCGCGGGTCTAGTTGACGGATGGTTCCGGCGGCAGCGTTGCGCGGATTGGCGAAGCGCGTCTCGCCCGCTTCCTCGCGCTCTGCGTTAATCTTTTCAAAGATGCTGCGCGGGAGATAAGCCTCGCCGCGCACCTCTATCTCGCGCCCTGAACGCTTGTCTTCAGTTTTAAGCTTGAGAGGGACGCTGCGAATCGTGCGCGCGTTCTGTGTGACATCCTCGCCGCGTTGACCGTCGCCGCGCGTCACGCCGCGCACGAGCATGCCATCCTCGTAGTGCAGGGAAATCGAGAGGCCGTCTATTTTTAGTTCAGCGACATATTCGATGGGGCGGCCGTCTGCGAGCCGCTGACAGCGCTCGTCGAAGGCGCGCAGGTCATCTATGTTGTAGCTGTTGTCGAGCGAGAGCATAGGGCGGCGATGCACATACTCATCGAAGCCCTCGGCGGGTCGTCCGCCGACGCGCTGCGTGGGGCTGTCGGGTGTGACGAGTTCCGGGTGCTCCGTTTCAAGCTGTTGCAGGCGCGCGAGCAGTTGGTCGTATTCAACGTCGGAGATTTCCGGGTTGTCGTAAACGTAGTACAACTCTTCGTGACGACGAATCTCCGTGCGTAAGTTTTCGATTTCGCGTTCGATTGTTTGGCGCTTGACTGGCAACTCTACAGCTTCCTCTTCAAAATTGAACTCTAAATTAGACACCCTCTTTAGTTTCTTCCGAGCGTCACCATCTGAAGGGCGCGGTTCGTTTTGTGCTTGTGTCCATGTTGGCCCAGGTGATGTATGACGCGGCCGAAAAACTTGATGGCTTGCAGGTAATCGTCAATGCGAATGTTTTCGTCAGGGCCGTGCGGGTTAGAGCCTGAATAGCTCGTGCCGAAGGAGACGACCGGCGTCGGCGGGTTGGAGACGCCGCAGATTGCGCCGACAGGGCCGCTCGCGGGGTCAAGCGGATAGACGATAGGCTCGTGCCCGTAAATCTCCGGCGCGCTCTCGATGGCCGCGCGTGCGACGATTGACTGCGGAGAGGATTTCGTCACAGGCATACTGCCGAGCTCTATAATCTCCACGTCCTTAAAGCCGCGCACGTCCAGATGCTCGCGCAGTAGTTCGACGACTAACTGCGGCGTCAGGTCCGGGACGAGACGAAAATCAAGACGCGCCATCGCCGTGCTCGGCAGGACGGTCTTCGGCCCTGCTTCGGTGTGCCCTGTCTGGATGCCGCAGATGGTGCAGGTCGCGCCGAAGATGTGCTCTTTGACGAGCGTGTGGCCCTTCATGGAGCGCAGCCAGCTATTGATGCGAAACTCCTGTTTCAACCCGGTCTCGTCCAATTCGATCCGCTTCAGCGCATCGTTGTCTTCAGGCGAGATGGGAGCGATGTGCGACGAAAAGCCGTCAATCGTAATGACGCCTTTGGGCGACGTGAGTGTGGAGAGCGCCTGCGTGAGCCGCCAGGCGGGATTGGGCACAATCGCGCCCCACTTGGAATGTAAATCGGTGCGCGCTCCGTGAACGCGCAGTTCGATGAAAGTGATGCCCTTGAAGCCCAGGCTGATGACAAGGCGCTCCTGCGTGTCCTTGTAGCCCTCTTCCCAGATACAGCCGTCTGCGCGCAGCATCTCCGCGTTCTCTTCCGTGAAGCGATAGAGGCTGTTGCTGCCGATGCCTGCCTCGCCCTCAACGATGAAGCGCAGGCAGACGGGGAGTTTTCCAAACGTCTTCTGGTAGGCTTCGATGGCGGCGAGGCGCGCAACGAGGTCGCCCTTGCTGTTGGCCGCGCCGCGCGAGTAGAGCTTGCCGTCGGAGAGCGTGGCGGAGAAAGGCCCGGCGGCCCAACTCGTCAACTGGCCGACGGGCGCAACGTCGTAATGGCCGTAGACGACGAAACAGTGAGAGCCGGAGCCGAACTCGCCGTAGATAATCGGATAGCCGCTGCCGATGCGGAAAACGCGTGTGCCCGCGCCGACGCGCTTCATCAACTGTTCGACCGCCTCCGATGTCGCACGCACGCCCGTCCCGCGCGCCGCCACAGAAGGCATGCGACACAGGGCTTGCAGGCGTTCCGTAAAGGAACGAGCGTGCCGTTCAACGTAGCGGTCGAAGCGTGCGAAAGTCATAGTCCAGAGTCTAAAGTCCAATGTCTAATGTCTCAAGTATAAAGTCAATGCTGATTTCAGACTTTGGACTTTGTGCTCTGGACTTTGGACTCTTGATAAAGAAGATAACGAGGGCGCTCTTCCGAGCGCACGAATCCGGCGCAGATGAGGCCCGCACTGAAAGCCTGTTCAAATTCAGCGCGAACGCGCAACTGCTCTCTGCGCGCGGCGCGCGGATCATGCTCAACGAGCGCGTGCCAGTCTGGCGGAATCTCTATCTCGGCAGACGGCGAAGCGAGCACGGCAGCATCGCGTCCTGCCGCAAGCTCTACGACGCGCGGCGCGAGCAAGTCCCAGCCTGCAAACAAGCGGTCGCTATCGAGGCTGACAGCGTCCGCCTGTTCGTGTGGAAACGTCAGGTAATCCGTGCCGTAAAAGTTAACGCCGTAAGAACTGACTGTGACGCCGAGGCGATTGAGATTGAAATGAGCGTTGCGCGCCTGCATAGGGTCCCAAGTCCACTTGATGAAACTCCTTTTCTCGCTCAACGCGCGCTCGCGTTGGGCCCATTTCAGGCGCGCACCGATGCCCATGTTCTGAGCAGACTTTGCGACCGCCATCATGTGCGAGTAGCCTATGAGTTCATCTTGGCCGCGCACCGCGACCAGATGCAGAACAAACCCAAGCATTTGTCCGTCAAGAAACGCGCCGAGCGTCCAGCCACCGGCCCTGCGTGAAACAATCAGGTGCCGGCGCGGCGAAATCTCCAACTCCGGCAAGCCAAACGCCTCGCGCTGCAAACGTACGCACTCGTCAAACTCCTCAATCGTCGTGCACTCGCGGATAACGATGCCGTCTTGATTAATTTGCTGCGGGCTTTTCATGGGCCTCAGGTTTAGGGTTTCAGCTTTCAGGTTCAAGAGCGAACGATATTAACCTTAAACCTGAAACTCGAAACTCAAATCGCTGTTTGCGTGTACCAGCTTTCGGGCACGCGTTCAATCAGCCTGTGGGCTGTGCGGGTTGTAATGTCAGCGTTGAAGTTGACGATGAGAGCGCGTCCACTTGGTCTGTAGCGCGGGGCGATTACCTCGCGCAGTTGTTCCGCCAGTTGAGCAGCGTTATGGCCTATCTTGAAAAGAACAAGGCGCTCGACCCCTGCGTGTTTCAAGAGCCATGCGGTCTTGCGCAGGCTGTTTGCGCCACACTCGCCCCAGAAGAGAAAGCGGCCCGTCTCATCGAGCGCCACCAAATCCGGCTTATAACGCAGGCCCACACGCTTTTCAATCTCAAGCCCCGGAAACTCTCCGACGAACATCGCGTAGCCAAGCGCCTTCATCAGGACGTGTTCGTAGCTCTCGCCCAAACGCTTCCATAAGCGCACGCGGCGTCCCCTGAGTTCGAAATCGTAAAGCAGCGCACGGTCAAGATACATGATAAGGCAAAAGTAAAAAGGTAAAGGGTAAAAGGTCAATCAGGCGCGGGTCTTCACTTTTACCTTTTACCTTTACCTTTACTTTTCCGTTGGCCGCGATGGAAGCTCGATTGAGACTTTGAGGCCACCCGCCGCCGGACTATCAAGATGCACCGAGCCGCCGAGCACGTCTATCAGGCGTCTGGAAATCACCAGGCCAAGCTCGTTCATGCTGGTCGCCTCCTGGCTCGGCGCGCTGATGTCAATCGGCTCGAAGATATGCGAGAGGTCTGGAAGATGCTCGCCGTCGTCTTCAATGGTGATAAGAAAATGGGTCGGCGTCGCCATTTCGGCGCGGACTCTGATGGTTGCATCCGTGGGGCTTCGACTAATCGCGTTCGCGAAAAAGTTGTAGAGCACCTGCCTGAGCTTGCCTTCGTCGGAGACGATTGTCTGAAGCTCCGCGTCAGGCTGGCAATCAATCTGCACGCCCTGCTTTTGTGCGAGACGACCCACCGCTGCACATGATTCGCGCAGCGCCTCGCGCAAAGAGAACTCGTGCAGGAACAACTCCGACTGCCCTGCTTCGAGCCGCGAGAGGTCAACCAACTGGTTGAGACTCGTTTGTAGTTGCACGCCGGAAGATTGAATCTTTTCGCAGAAGCGACGCTGCGTGTCGGTCAGCTTTTCATGGTCCAACAGAATTTCCGCGAAGCCGAGCATGGAGGTCAAAGGCGTGCGCAACTCGTGCGACATGCGCGCCAGGAAAAGAGAGCGATAATGGCCCACGTGGCGTAACTCGCGGTTTGCGTCTTCAAGCTCGCGCCCGCGCTGCCGCAACTGTTCGACCAGTTCTTCGATGCGCCCGTGTTGCTCTCTGAGCGCCAGAGTGCGACGCGCGTTGCCGACGGCGACGACAATCAGGGGAGCGATGAAGCGTATGCCGTCGAGCGCGGCGCGAAGACGTTCGGGATGAGCGGTGATGGCGACGAGCGCGCCGACAAGGTTTCCGCGAGCGCGAATCGGAATCGCTACACCCGCACGCAGATTCGTCTCTTCGAGCGCGCCGCGCAACTCAGAGAGTCCTGCGCTCGTCTCAGTTCCGTTTCCGTTGGCCCAGACCTGCACCTCTCGCCCTTCGCGCTCGACGGCCGCCACCAGTTGTTCTCCAATCCGGCGCGCATGTTCCTCGTCGAAGTGCTCATCCTTGTTCATCGCGCTCTCGCTAAGGCGTCCGTCCGTCTCGCGCAGGTAGATGATGATGCAGCAGAGATTCCAGTGGCACTGGAGAATCTGCGAGAAGGCGGCGCACACGTCCGACGGAGTGCAGATGCTCGCGGGCGAATAGGTCTGCGTGTAGAAAAGCTCGACAACGTCTTCGTTAAGGGAGATGAGGTCGCGCAGGCGCGCATCAGCCGACTGTTGTTCTGCCGCCGCCGCGCTCGAAACTGCCTGTTCTAGTCGCTGCTCGCTCATTTGACACACCAAACGGCTCGTCGCTGAATGCACAACGGTCGGAGAGCCGCGTTTTTTCTGAACTGTAGTTGAAGCTAATATAGTGCGCTGGCGTTGGCAGTGTCAAAGACTGAAAACTATTTCCCACCTTCTATTTTCGCGCGCGCGTGCGTTATGATGCGTGGCGGGATAAGAAGCGGGCGCATGACTGGTCAACTGGGCGAGCATCCACTCGCCGAACTGCTACATGAAATTTCCGCTGCCGGATTGTCGGGCGCTTTACGGCTTGAGCAGGAGCGCTTGAAGACGGTGGTCTATCTGGCAGACGGCGAGATAGTTTACGCCGCATCGAACCTCCGGCGTCACAGGCTCGCGGAATGTCTCAGGCGTTGGCAGTTGCTCAATGAGCAGGAATTGTCTTCGCTTCCCGCAGACGCTTCCGACCTTGATTTGGCGGCGGCGCTCATCGAGGCGAAAACGCTAGATAGCGAAGCGCTCAAGATGGCGCAGGCCAGGCAGGTGACGGAGGTGCTGAGCGCGGCCTTTCTCTGGACGGATGGCACCTGGGAGTTTGACGCGCGCGTGCGTATGAGCAGCGACGTGAGGGTCAGTGTTGACGTGAATGGTTTGATGTTGGAGGGCGCGCGAAGATTGCCGGTGGAGTTGGCCGTGTCCAGATTCGCTGACCCTTCTGAAAAACTGACTCCCGTTGAGCAAGCCCCGGTTGGCGTCGGACTGCTTCCGGCCGAGGGTTTCGTGCTCTCGCGTATTGACGCGCCGCTCAGCGTGTCTGAGTTAATCGCCATCAGCGGACTGCCGGAGACGCAGACACAGCAAATCGTTTATATTCTGTCGCTCGGCGGCTTGATTGAGCGTGAGCACTGGCCGCACGCCTTCTCGACGGAGACGATTGAAAGAGCGCGCTCTCTTAAGACGACGGCGAAAGCGGCGGCCTTGCCTGCTGCACAGGCGAGCGCACAGCAGGTTAAAAAGGAAGAACCGGCTGCGGCCACCGTTGCACCCGTTAAAGAGGAAGACGACGAAGCGGTTCAACTGGACGAACTCTTCGCGCGGCTGGCCGTCGCAGAAGACCACTATCAAGTGCTCGGCGTCAGACGCACGGCCGCCGCAGGTGAAATCAAAAGCTCTTATCACAAGCTGGCGAAACGTTTTCACCCGGACCGTTTTCATAAGGATGAGCAGCTACACGCGCGCATCGAGGATGCTTTCGCGCGCATCGCGCAGGCGTATGAAACGCTCAAAGAGAAGCAGTCGCGCGCAATCTACGACCTCAAGCTCACACAGCAGAGCAAGCCGCAGACATCAAGCTCGGGCTTTCAGCCCTCCGGCGGAGCAAAGCGAGAGAGCGTTGTGAACGTGGCGGCGCAGGAGAACGCGGCGCTCATGCGGCAGGCGGAAAATAGTTTCCAGCGCGGCCTGCTCTCCCTCAAGCAGGGCAAGCCGACGGCGGCCGTCTCATCCTTCAGCGAAGCGGCACGCCTCGTCCCGCGAGAAGCGCGATACCGCGCTTATCATGGTCGCGCGCTGGCGGAAAACGAAGGAACTTGGCGACAGGCCGAAGCAGAGATGAAGGCTGCTATCTCCCTGGATTCAAGGAACACAGACTATTATGTGATGATTGCTGAGTTTTATCTGAAGATAGGATTGCCGCGCCGCGCACAGAGCGAACTGGAACGCGCGCTGGCGCTCGATTCACAAAACACAACGGCCCGGCAACTGCTCGCCAGTATACAGGCCACACTGAAAGGACAACGATGAAGTCGGAACGCGGCAACGATGAAGTATAAGACAAGCTCTTAACAGTTCATCGCTCATCGTTCCTACTTCGTCGTTCATCGTTCACAGAGATGTCTTCCATTCATCTTGATTTTGCAGAGCACGAGCGCGCCGCCGGCGAAGCGTTTCTGCGTCTGGCTTCGGCGGCAGACGAGTTTGAGGGCTACGCTCACCCGCACGCGGCGCGTCTGGCGAAACTATCGGATGAAGTCGCAAGGTTTTTTCATCTGGCCCAACATGACCGCGCGGCGCTCAGGCTCGCGGCGCTCGCGCACGACCTGGGCGAGGTCGCTATGGAGCGCGAATACATCAAGCGCGACGGCACGCTCAGCATGGAAGAACGCCTCGACCTCGCGCGTCATCCTGTCATCGGAGAACAGGAGGCCGCCCGCGCAGGAGCCGACCGCGGCGTGCAACTGCTCGTCCGCTGGCATCAGGAATGGTGGAACGGTGCGGGCTATCCAGATGCTTTGCGTCGTGAAGAGATACCGCTCGGAGCGCGTATCCTGCGCGTCGTTGATTCCTACTGCGCGCTGACGGATGCGCGTCCCTACCGTCCGGCGCAAACCGAAGAAGAAGCACGAAAACATCTAACAGAGTGGGCCGGGCTTGAATTCGACCCACACGTCGTCCGCGCCTTTCTCTCGCTCGCGCCCCTTAACGAACTGAAATCATATGCGACAAAACAGGAGGCAGATTTCAGCAGCCGCGAGGCGGAAGATAAGGCTGAGACCGCGCTCTTCTGATTCTCTTTTATTCTGGATTCTGACTTCTGTATTCTTTAACTTATGCCCTTGCCCAAAAGCACTGTTCCGAACGGCTGGCTGGCTTTCGAGTTGAGCGTGCTGCGCCGTTTAAAGTTTCGCTCGGCGGCGCTGGCCTTCGCCGGAGAGCCGGAGCTCGGCGTCTATCTCAAACACTGGGGCGTGCGCGTCGTAGCCAACGATTTGTCGCGCTGGGCCACAACGAAGGCCAAAGCCTACATCGAGAACAACACGGAGCAGTTGACGGAAACGGATGTCGAGATTGTGCTCGAAGATGCTTACGTGCCGCGCTACAAGTTGCAGAACCCTGCGCTGCGCCGTTGGTTCAACGAAACAGACGCCTGGTGGTTTGACAACGTTCGTCAGAACGCCGAAAAGGTGGAATCATCACGCTCACGCTCGCTCGCACTCTCAATCGGGATGACCGTCGGAGACTACGTACTTTCATTCGACGAAGGCACACGCGAACTACGGCAGCCGCTCTCGCAGGTCTTCCGTCGCGTCTGGCGAGCGCAAGCGCCGCCCGTTGACAACGAGCAGCAGAACGAGAGTCATAACATGGATGCGCGCCGCTTCATCGCAGAGCAGCAGACGAGCCTTCTCTACCTGCGTCTGCCGCGCGCGCGGCGTGAAGGCGAGCTTCGTCGTAATGCGCTGACCGCATGGCGCGAGGAATGGCTGCGCGGTGAAGATGCTTTCTGGGACGAACTCGAAAGCGCGCGTGCAGGTCGGCTCGGAGCCTACGTTGCGACGCGGCAGCAATACCTGCGTCTCGTCGAAGACCTGCTGCAAACGGCCGCACACCTTCCCGCGTGGGCCATCGCACACACGGACAACGGCTTCGTCTCAACTAACGAACTGGTCGAAACCATCAACCGCGTCCGCACGGTCGAAACCATCTACTCGAAAGACTTTTCAGAACTAACGGGCACACGCGCCGCCATTATTACGGCTCTCACCTAAGCCCGCTCTCCGCCAAACTGAATTGCCAGCATAGAGACAGAGCCGCCGTCAACTCCCTCTATTGGAAAGCTGACAGGCTCACCCTCTTTCCTCACGGCGACGACGTACAGCAGCGGCAGGTAATGTTCCGGCGTCGGCACGGACAGCCTCGCATCACGTCCCAACGTCTCGTAAGCGACGAGCGGATCGTGAGTTTCCCTGAGCAACAACTCGCGCACCTGTTCTTCAAAACGCACGGCCCAATCGAAAGGCTCGACACGCTGGCGACCCCATGCATACGTGTGCAGGTTGTGAACGATGTTGCCGCTGCCCAAAATTAAAACGCCCTCTTCGCGCAGCGGCTTGAGCCGTTTTCCTAGTTCGTAGTGAAACTCCGGCGGCTGCGTTTCGTCTATGCTGAGTTGAACGACAGGAATATCAGCCTGCGGGAAGACGTGACACAAGACAGACCATGTTCCGTGGTCAAGTCCCCAACTCTCATCGAGCGCGACCGAGGCAGGCGCAAGCAACTCCTGAACGCGCTGCGCCAGTTCAGGACTTCCCGGCGCAGGATATTCGACGCCGTAAAGCTCGCGCGGGAAACCGCCGAAGTCGTGGATGGTGCGCGGCTTTGCGTTGGACGTGACGGCCGTTGCAGGAAAATACCAGTGAGCCGAGACGGCGAGCACGGCACGCGGGCGCGGAAAGTGTTTTCCGATATTGGCCCAGCCGTCTGTGTAAGGATTCTTCAACAGCGCGTTCATCGGATTGCCGTGTCCGAAAAAAATAGCGGGCATCAAATCGCTCATACGTTTATCAACCAATCTTCGTCAAATATTTTTAACTGTCCTTCCGGCCTCTCTTTATCCAACTTAAAACCTCATCATCGCGTTAAGCCTGACAACACGGTGACAGAAAATTTCCTTCGCATGATTCAAATGCTCTCAAGATTGCGCGTTAAGGGATGAAGCCTAAAAAAAGGGCAATTCATATTTTGTAGTTAAAGGTGGAATTATGTCTAGCATCATTCGATTGGCAATTATCTTCGGTCTAATCTTCGCTCCCCTCGGCCCGGTTTTCGCTCAGGAGCAACAGCAGAGCGCAAAGCCGTCGGTCCCGGTGGTGACGGCCACGGCCAAAGGGCAGCAGGTTCGCTTCGCCGCTCTCGGTGAAGTTCAGCAAGTGCGGGTTGAAGTCTTCGACGCCACCGGGCAGAAGGTCTTCGATTCATCTTTCACGCAGGGCAATCTTTACGACTGGCAGTTAACAGACCAGCAGGGACAGCGCCTTGCCGACGGCTCGTATCTGTTTATCGTCACCGTCCGCGATTTCGCGCAGGCGTTGAGCCAGAAATACGGCAACGTCACACTGCAACAGCAGCAGATCGCCGTTGAACTAACAGGTCGCAAGCGTCTGCCTGAGGCGCAGGCAAGCGCGCTCGAAACAAATCGTCAGGCAGAGACGCAGTCGCTTGTAGATAGAGTCGGGGTTGAAGTGCCCGCGGCCGATAGCACAACGACTTCTTCAACGACCACTCCGGGCGGCAAGACCAACGAGTCGCAGACTAACTCGCCGCAGGAAGTCTCTGCGGTGGTCAACGGCGCGGGCACAAGCAACAGGCTCACGAAGTGGGTTGACGGAACAGCCGGAACGCTCGGCGACTCTTCTATCATCGAGTCGGGCGGCAAAATCGGTATCGGCACAAACACGCCGCCGCACATCTTCAGCGTGCGTAAGAACGGCGGCACGGCTGGCGTTCACGATTTCGGTGAACTCTTTGTTGACCGCGACGACCGCACACGCTCTGCCTCTATGATTCTCGGCACGGGCGGGCAGTTGAAGTGGATTTTCGGGATGCCCTATCAGTCAGACGGCTTTCAGGTCTACGACCTGATCTCTAACCAGACGCGCTTCTTCGTCAATCCAGACAACGGCAACGTCGGCATCGGCACTCCGACGCCAACGCAGAAACTCGAAGTCGCTGGCAACATCAAACTGAGCGGCACTAACAGCAGCATTACATTCGCTGACGGCTCGACCATGAGCAGCGCCAGCGCCGGAAACGGAACGCCCTCCGGCATCAACATCGTCACGGCGATTAACGACCCCTCGACAAACAACGTCATCGGTGAAAATCGTTTGTCTCCCAACCTCGTCAGGTTCGTTCCCGCCACGGAGCAACTCTCGGTTGGCGACGCTAACGGCACGGCTCCCATGATTAACCTGCGCGGCGGCTCGACCTGTTGCTCAGGCCCCGGCGGCCACACGCCCGCTTGGTTCAAGGTCTTCCAGAACGGCAGCTTCGTCGCCACCGGCAACCTCGGCATCGGCGTCTCCCCCATGCAAGGCAAGGGCTACCGAACCTCCTGGGACAGCTACAAGGGCGCGTTTCGCTCCGGCTACGCCGACAACGAGTGGGACGACGCCACCGTTGGCTTCTTCTCCTGGGCGGGCGGCAGCAACTCGACCGCCGAAGGTCTCTACGCGTTCGCCTTCGGCGACACAAACTTCGCACGCAGCACATCGAGCATCGCCTTTGGCAGCGGCAACGAAGTCAAAGGTGCGGCCGGATTCTCGGCGGGTGCTGGCAACCGCGTCTGCGACACCTACGGCGTCGCCTTCGGCAACAAGGCGCAGTCGGGCGGCCCGCTCATCAACGGCAAGTGCGACCCTGACACCTTCAACATTCGCGGCCTCGCTGCGGTCGCCATCGGCTACAACGTCACTGCCGACCAGGATCACACGACCGCGATGGGCAAATTCGCCACGAACAACGGCTTCACGGGCACGTTCATCTGGTCGGACGGCTCGGCCCAGCAGAGCGCAGACACCTTCCGCAACACGGCCAACAACGAGTTTGCCGCGCGCGCGACGGGCGGCTTCCGCTTCCGCACCAACCTGACGGGCACGACCGGCTGCAACCTGCCCGCAGGCTCCGGCGTCTTCAACTGCACGTCGAGCCGCTACACGAAGGAGAACTTCCTGAACGTTAACGGCAACGACCTGCTCCTGAAACTGCGCAACATTCCCGTCACCACATGGAACTACATCTCCGAAGGTCGTCAGGTCCGGCACATGGGCCCAATGGCCGAAGACTTCTATCAGGCTTTCGGCCTTGGCGCGAACAACACTTCAATCGGCGTGCAGGACATCGCAGGCGTTAATCTGGCAGCCATCAAGGCGCTTGAGCAGCGCACCGCAGAGCTACAGCAGAAGACATCGGAGGTCGAACAACTCCGCGCTGAAGTGAACGAACTGAAAGCTCAGTTTGAAGAGTTCAAACGCAGCCTTCAGGCGAACAATCAAGCGAGCCAGGGACAGCCACAGCAGTAAAAGCGAAACGCAACGTCCTTCAAATTTTTGAAGGGATGTAAAACAGGAAAGCGGCGTGCTTCTCACACGCCGCTTTTCTTTTAACTCGCTACTAACTCGTTACAGCTTACGCACCTTTCACCTTGATGATGACCAGCGTTTGGTCGTCGTTGCGCTCCAGTGCGTCCGTCCAGGCGTCTATCTCGTCGAAGATGGCCTGTCGCAGTTCGTCTGCGCTGAGGTGGCGTTGATTAATGACGAGTTGCTTTAATCTCTGTGTCCCATACTCTTCCCCGGTCACGCGTTCGGCCTCGCTGATGCCGTCGGAATAAATGACCAGCACGTCGCCCGTTTGAAGGCGGGTTGAAACCTCTTCGTACTTGGCCCAATCGAAAGCGCCGACCATGATGCCGCCCGCCGTCAGTTCTTCAACGCGTCCGTCGGTAGCTCGCACTAAGAGCGGCGCATTGTGTCCGGCGTTCGTATATCTGAGAGTCTGCGTCTCATCTTCGTAGAGCGCCAGAAAGAGCGTGGCGAAGCGATTGGCTTCGGTGCTCTGGCAGAGTTGACGGTTGATGTTGGTGGTCATGCGCGCCAGCGCTCCGTCAATCGCCTCATCAGCGACGGCGCGTGCGAGCGTGCTACTACTGCTGCTACTGCTGTCGCTGCTGCCAGCGCCGACTGCGGGAACGAATGCGGCGCGCTCTGTGATGTTGAGACGTTCTTCTGTGATGGTCGTCTGCGCGCGCAGCGCCGCCTGCAAATTTGACATCACGAGCGAGGCGGAGATTCCCTTGCCCGCGACATCGCCCAGAGCGACGGCGACGAGGCCCGGCGTGACTTCAATGTAGTCGTAATAATCTCCGGCGACGCCGCGCGCGGCCCTGCATTCGGCCGCAATCTCGACTGATGAAAGCGTTGGCACGCGGCGCGGGAACAGCTGTGCCTGCACTTCGGCTGCGATCTCAACCTCGCGTTCGAGTCGCTCGCGCTCGACGCGTTCGTGCAGCAGCGATTCTATGTTGGAAGACATGTCGTTGAAGGATTCGGCCAGTTCGCCCAGTTGGTCGCGGGAGGAGGCGCGAACGCGATGAGAAAAGTCGCCGCGCTTGATAAACTCTGTCGCGCGGTAAAGCCTGTGCACAGTGCCTGTGACGGCGCGCGTCATCCAGACGGCTGCAAAGAGCGCCAGCAGTTCCAGCATCAGAAAAGCGAGGCCGACATATTTCAGCACCCAACGCCAGACTTCGCCCGGCTCGCCGCCGCCGAGAAGTTGCTTGCCCGCCAGAGACCATGACCAATCAAAGAGGAAAGCAAGCTTCGGCTTCGCCTCACCGCTCAGCCAGTTTCTCGATTCGAGGACGACGACGTAAAACTTGCCTTCGATGGGTTCGCCAAACTGGTCCTGCTGGAAGCCCTGCTCCTTTCGTCTTTGAACGCGGCGCTCCTGTTCGGTCAGAGAGTCAGGCTCAGTCTGCCGTTGCGCAACTCCCTCATTGAGGCGCAAATGAAGACGAGCATGGTTTGTCGTGGGCCTCGGCGCTTTAAGAAAGTAAGGGCGAACGTTAATCCCTGTGCTCGCGCGATACTGCTGAATCAGCGTGCGACTGATGGGCACGACCAGCAGCAACGTGAAAGGCTTGTCGCCCGTCGTGCCGCGCATCATAGAGCGAATGGATGGAGAGATGAAGGTTTCCTCTTCGTCGTCGGGCGGCATGAAGGTCAGGCCGGTCCATTCTGCGCGCGGGCGCAGCCATTCCGGCAGGGGAGCACCGGCGGGCGTCTCGTCACTGCCGACGACGCTCAGGTTCTCGTCCTTGGGTTCGCTTGTGAGCGCGGCGAAGCTTTTGTGGCCGAGCGCGGCCTCAGTGTCTTCGGCCGAAGTCGCGCGCCAGATGGCGACGCGTGCGCCGGGCAGCGATGCCTGAAGCAGCGCCGTCCGCTCGTCGAGCCATGATTGAAGAGAGCGCGTGTCGTTCGTTGGCGGAAGCCTTGAGTAGGCATCAGCGAGCGCGCGTGCGTTGTCGCGCACTAAACGTTCGGTCGTATTAAACTGTGCGGCGACGATGCGCGACATCGCCTGACTTGAGCCGCCGAATGCAGAGAGCATGCCCAGCAGAACGAAGAGCACAATCGGCGTCAGCCCGACGAACAGGTACGTGATAACGAGCCGCCGCCGCACGCGCCAGAGCAGGCGACGCTTTAACCAGAGCAAGCCCCTCCATCCGTAATAGACGAGCGCCGCAATGATGATGAAAGAGGTCAGGAAGTCGAGCCATCTTCCGATGAAGTTTTCGCCGTAGAAGCCCGTCTCGTCGAGCAGCATACGCAGGACGAAGAGCATGGCGGCCGTCGCAGCCACACCCGGCATTATCCTTCGCAGCCACACGCGCACGACCGCCATAGTCTTCATCAGCCTGAAAAATGCGGCCCGCATTCGCCTCTGCATAACGTCTATTTAACGATGAACGCGGCAGCGTGAACGATGAAGTTAAAGGCAAGCTCTTAACGGTTCATCGTTCATCGCTGCTGCGTTTATCCTTTCCATTTCCCTTGCCTTACGCCGTTTGCGCGCGGCGTGTTTCATCCGGCCGAGGCAAGGAGTGTTTCTTCCGTCTGTCCGGCCTCTTCCCGCTCGTGCTGAATCTGGCGGGGCAGGCGCAGTTTACCCCACGCGAAGAGCACGAGCCAGATGAGGCCGGGGCTGGCCGACACGAGGCCGGAGATGATGGTCAGCGTGCGCGGCGTTATCGCGTGCAGCGACCATCCTGCGAAGGCGGTCGTCACACTCATAATGAAGATTTCCGCAGCACGGTCGGTCGTCATCACGCGCCCGCGCAGGCGGTCCGGCAGGAGCCGCATCAACATCGTCTCCTGTAGAGCAAACTCCATCCCGATGACCACACGCGAGAGAAAAAAGAGGACCGCGATTAACCACAAGGACGGCATCAACCCGCCGAGCGCAAACAACACGCCGTGGACGACGAGTGTCCAGCCGATGAACGGAACGGTCACACCGCGCAACTCTACGTGTGCGCCGACGCGACGCGCCAGCAGCATGCCCAGAAACGCGCCCGCGCCGACGGCCGAGTACAGGACTGCGACGCCAGCGTCTCCCTGCAACCCGCCGCTTCCGGCGAAGACAACACCGCCGAGCCTATCGTAAATCAGGTTGCAAGCGCCGCCGCCGATGCCCCACATCACGTTGATTCCGATGATGGCCGCAACCAGCCGGTGGCTCGCGATGAAAGCCCAGCCTTCACGCAGGTCTTGCCAGAAAGACTGCCGCGCACGCCGCTCGCGCTCCACAGCAACAACCTGACACGCCAGAGCAGCAGGACTCTCAGCCGCGCTCTCGTCCTGCTTCATCTCTTGCTCGGGGATGAGCCAGATCGAGTAAGCCGAAACGAGGAAAGAAAGCGCGTTGATGACGAAGGCCGCCTGATAGCCGAAGCGCGCGGAGGCCCAGCCGCCGAGCGCCGCGCCCACGGACATCAGCAGAAAACGGGAAGAGAACATCAATGCGTTTCCGGCCAGAAGTCCTTCGTCGCCAGCTATGTTTGGCAGCGCGGCATTCTTCGCCGCCTCAAAGAAGGCGGACAAGAGTGTGGAGGCGACCGCGAAGACGTATGCAATCCATAAGTCTTCCGGCCCGCTGACGAGCAGAAAGCCGAGTGCGAAGACGGCCCTCAACAAGTCCGTCGCAATCATCACCGTCCGGCGCGACCAGCGGTCAGCAAACGCGCCCGCCAGCGGCGCAAACAGCGCGAACGGAACAAGGCGCACGACCATCATCGTCGCAGTCGCTTCCGGCGCGGCCTGCGAGACCATGCGCACGAGTCCCAGCCCGGCAATGAAGTTGAACCAGTTGCCGAGTTCAGACACCACCTGCCCCGCCAGCAATCGCCTGAACGAACGATTGCCGCGCACAAGCTGCATGTATGTTAACGAAGCCATGACTCACCTCAAGCGTGGGGGAAGAGGGGAAACGGGAAAAAGGGAAAGAGGTAAAAAGCGAAACGCTTGATTTCGATAGCGTGCTCTTTCATGCTTCCCTCTCTTCTCGTCTTACTGCTCTATCATTCGCTCTGCTTTTAACCTTTCACCGTTTTCCCTTTTACCCTTTTTCACCCCAACGAAAAGAGCCGCCGGATTCGAATCCGAGCGGCTCGCAGCCTTTGAAGCTTTTGCGGCGGAAACGTTTTATCCGCCAGTGAAACGGGGTGGCCGTTTCTCTATGAAGGCTGCGACGCCCTCTCTGAAATCTTTTGTTTGTCCTGACTGAAGCTGCGCTCTGTGCTCCATTTCGAGTTGAGCGCTGTAATCGTTGGTCGCGCTCTGCTCAAGGAGTTCCTTAATGCGGCCAAGGGCGGCGGTCGGAGCGCTTGCCAGTTGCGCCGCAAGAGCGAGCGCGGCCGGCATCAACTCCGCTTCGGGGACGACGCGATTAATCATTCCCAGAGCGGCTGCACGCTCGGCGCTCAACTGCTCGCCTGTCATCATCAACTCGGTCGCAACGCGCCACCCGACGAGACGAGGCAGAATGAACGTGCCGCCGCAATCGGGCGTCAGGCCGACTTTGACGAAAGCCTGATTGAAGCGTGCGCTTTCGGCCGCCAGCACGATGTCGCAGGCAAGGGCCAGATTGCAGCCGCCTCCCGAAGCGAAACCATTGACGGCGGCGATGACGGGCAAAGGCGTTTGCCTGATGAGCAGGATGCACTCGTTGAGCAGACGCAGCGGCTCGTCGAAGAAAGCCTCGATTCTTCCTTCTCGCTCGGCCATCTGCTGCATCTCTCGCAAATCGCCGCCCGCGCAGAACGCACGCCCCGCGCCCGTTATCACAACAGCACGCGCGCCCCGCTCGCGCGCTTCATTCAGGGCGCTGCGGAACTCCTGGCCCATCACGGTCGTCAGCGCGTTGAGCGCGTTGGGACGATTGAGAGTCAGCAGGGCGACGCGGTCGTCGCGGAGTTCGAGTTGGATAGTTTCGTAGCTCATCTACAAACAGAGAGGCGCAAGGGCGAAAGCAGTCTTAAAGGAGACACAGCGGCGGGCTGTTTCCTTCTTGGCTGACTTCGGCCTCCGGCCTGTCTACCTTCCTCGATGCTGTACGGAGGCGGCGCGTGATTTGTTCGCCGCAAAATGGCTTTTTCTATTGAGCGCGACTGGCGCTAAAGCATTCACCACACAGTACGGGACGTCCCGTAGAAGGCTTGAAGGGGACGGTGTCGGTTTTACCACACTGGTCGCAGGTGATGTCGTAGCGCTGGCGCTCACCGCCGCCAGCACCGCGGCCACCGCCGCCGCCGCCAAAATTCGCGCGGCGCGCATCCCTGCATTGCTTGCATCGTTTCGGTTGGCTCAGATTGCGTTCCTGATAATAGTCTTGCTCGCGCTCAGTAAAAGGAAAAGGATTTCCACACTCGGCGCAGATGATCTCTATGTCCGGCATGACCGTTTTCTCCCTGAGAAAGCAAAGGCGGGGCCGTCTGAGCTTCCTGTGTGCCAACGGGGAAGAGCGCTGTTCGGCTTCCTCGATTGAGACGGCCTACAGCTTTCGCCAACCAATGGGCAATGAGCGAAAGCCTGAGCCGTTGCCTCAAAGGGTCTCGACAACTGATGCAACTGGCCCGCGTCTCGAGACCTTTTTGAGTGGCTGAAAGTTTACCGCACGGCTGCGCAAGTGTACAGGAATAATTTGAGACAGAAAAAGAACATTTACAGGAAGCGCGGTCTTTTAACGACTCATCAAGCGACGTTTGCACCAAGCTGCAAGACGAGACGGACGAAAGTGAGGCTCTTTATAAGAAAACGCGCCCTCTGATAATGAAATAACCGAAGAGGGCCGCTCACTCTCGCGAGAATGAGCGGCCCTCTCCGTTTGTGGCGTAAAGCTCCTGTTAGAGCTTACGGAATATAGGTTGCGGGCGTCGGCAGGTCATTGCCGGAGCCGAGGTTCGGTTGAATGTGCGTGTTCGTCGAGCTGAGCAGGATAAACCAGTTGCCGTCTGCGGCGCGGAACACGGCGATGTCAGTCTTGCCGTCGCCATCGTAGTCGCCGGGAACGGGAACGTCGCTCGGATGTCCACCCCACTGCTTGACTCTGCCCGAAGAGAGAGCGCAGCTTGCGGTGATGTACCAAGTGCCTTCACCTGGACGGTAGATGGCAACATCGGTCTTGCCGTCGCCGTCGTAGTCGCCCTGCACGGGTTTGTCGTCCGGCAAGCCCCACTGTTGAATTCGCAGCGAGTTGTTCGTGCCGCTCTGGAGGATATACCAGTTGCCATCCTCTGGACGCCAGACGGCTATGTCGGCCTTGCCGTCGCGGTCGTAGTCGCCGGGAACGGGCTTGTCGGTCGAGTTGCCCCAGCCGCGCACGAGGCTTCCGCCGCTGCTCTTGCGGACGTACCAGTTTCCTTCCGAATAACGGAACACGGCAAGGTCTGTCGTGCCGTCGCCGTCGTAGTCGGCAGGAATCGGCTTGTCGCCGCTGCCGCCCCAGTTCTGGACGGAGGCTGCGCCGGTGCTGCTCAGGATGACGTACCAGTTGCCTTCGTTCTGACGGAAGACTGCTATGTCGGTCTTCTTGTCGCCGTCGTAGTCGCCGGGCACAGGGATGTCACCGAGGCTTGCGCGACCCCAATCGGGCTGCGTTCTGGAAGCACTGTTGCCGCTATTAACAATCGTCCAGTTGCCGCTCTCAGGCTGCCAGACGGAGAGGTCTGTCTTGCCGTCGCCGTCGAAATCGGAAGTGGCGATGCGCAAGGGCAGCGGCAGCGAGCAGCCGGGGACGGTGCTGGCGGTGATGGCCTGAACGCTGTTGCTGAAGCCGCTCGGAATCGTCTGGCCGTTGATGCTGTAGTTGGTCCGCACCTGATAGCAGCGCGTTCCGACAGGCACGTTCGAGACGGTGTGCGACGTTCCGTTGACGGTGGTGACGTTAGACCAGTTATCGCTCGTGAGCGAGATGTTGTCTATGTACCAGCCGTACTGGGTGAAGAAGTAGTAGTTGGAGATGCCGAGCGCGTAGCGGAAGCGCAGGCGAATGGTCTTGCCGTTGTAGGCGCTCAAGTTGACGGCCTGCGGCGAGAGCGATTCCTGTGCGAACGCAAGCGTGCCTTCGTCCGGCAACTCACCCATCGAGCGATTGTTGGTGTAGACGGCGACCCAGGTTGCGCCGTTGTCTTCGGAGACTTCGACTAAGCCCTTATCGTCGTTCTCGTTGAAGTACCACTGCGAGAAGTTGAGCGTGGTCGTGCCTGCTGCGGGCAGCGTAATCGGGTTTTTGTAGGTCAGCATGGCGGAGGAGGTCTGCGTCTCCTGCTCTGCGCCGTGTGCCCAGAAGGTCTTGCTGTTGTACTGCGGCTTGGCGTTGGCCGGAGCATTATCCCATGACGGCGGGATAGTGCCATCACCGAGGTCTGTCGAGACGACCCAGTTGGTGAAGCCGTTCTCGGCGTTGTCGGAGAGAAGCGGGCCGCAGGAAGTTGTGGATTCTTGCAGGATGTCCGGGCCGGTAGCATTGGCCGGACGCGTCCAGTTGAGCGTGTAAGAGCCGTTGGTGTCGGGGTTTTCGTAGTCCGTGCCCATCGTGAGCGTCGGAGCGGAGAGAGTCGGGCAGTAGTAGACGCGGAAGTTGTCCACGATCCAGCCCGTGCCGCCGCCGCAGCCGTCGAGGCCAAACTCAAAACGGACCTTGATGGTCTGTCCGGGCGTGGCGAGGCCCGAAAGGTCAACAATCGAAGTGCCGAAGGAACCCATGCCTGTGCCGACGTTGGAGCCTGAGAAGGCATCTTCACCGGCCTTCGGGTTGGTGTTCTGGTCGGCGGGCGGCGCGGCACGCAGTTGAACGTTGTACGGGTTGAAGGTAAAGCGCGACGCCGGAATCGCTGTGAACGCGCCGCCGTTGACGCTGATGTAGAGATTGCCGCCGTCAACAGCCGCTTCCGTTTCGACGAAGTGGTCGAAGCTCATCTTGAGATTGCTGCCGCCTTCGGGAACGGTGATGGCAGGGCTGTCCATGGAAAACTTGCCGGAGTAGTCGCCGTTCGGGTCAAGGCAGACGCCGTCGGGCGGGTCAATGGCGAAGGCAGCCTTGCCGGCACGGTTTTCAGGAAGCTGCTCTTTGATCGTCCAGTTGAGGTTGGGCCAACCTGCATAGACGCCTGTGCTGGTCTTGGTCCAGTCGTCAATGTTGCCGTCCTCGAAATCGTCTGTGAAGACGGTGGTGTTGCCGTCGCAGGCAGCCGGAGTGTTCGGGTCGAGCAGCGGCGTGAAGCCACACTGGCTGGCCGGTTGGCTCATCTCGACCGCCGCCATGGCCTTCCCTAATTCCGTGATGTCGGCCTGCGTAATGGTCTGGTTGGAAGGCGTGCGGTTGGTGTTGCTGGTTGAAAGCTCGTAAAGCTGCGCGCCGAGAAGGTCTGCTGCTGCGGCGCGGAGCGACTGCTCATGGTTAGCGAAGTTGGTGGTCGGCATCTGGTAGATGGCGGCCGCGCGGAAATAGATGGCGGCGGCTTTGGTCAGGCCGATGCCGTTGATGGTCTGTCCGTTGAAGGTTCCGCCGTCAACGAGCAGGGCGAAGGCGTGATTGGGCACGCCGGAGTTATTGTGAACGCCACCGTTGTCTGTCGAGCCGCAGGTGTAGTTAGCGGAAGAGACTTTGTCTGCGTTGCCGTAGACGGCCGGCTGGTACATATCGCGGAGAATGCCGAGCACGGGCTGGTTCAAGCTCTGCACGTCTTCACCGATGCGCCAGCGCTGGCCGCCGCCGACGACGACTGGAACACCGTTGCTGTCGTCGTAGATGGCGCGTTCGTTGTTGTTGGAGCCGCCGTTGCCGTCAACGCCGTTCAGCAAGTCAACGGTTTCACCGAAGATGTCGGAGTAGGACTCGTTCAAAGCGCCGGACTGATAGGAGTAGATCAGCCCGTGTGTGTACTGCGTGTAGGCGTGGCTCCATTCGTGGGAGACCACGTCGTCGCCTGTGATGTCTGGACAATAGTTGGTCGTCTGTCCGTCCCAGTAAGCGTTGGGGCAGACTTGGTTGACGAGATAGACGGTACGCATCTTGTGGCCCGCGTTGTCGTAGGAATCACGACCGAAGGCTGACGCGTAGAGGTTGTAGGTATGGCCCGTGAAATCGTAAAGCTCGTTGAAGACCGGGACTGGACTGGGCAGTCCGCCCTCTTCGCGCATGACGAAGAGAGAGGGATTGGCCGAGTCGTAGCGCGGCGCGTGCACGACGCGATAGAGAGCGTCGGGCGTCAGAGAGATACGGTTGAGCAGGCCGCCCGTGTTCGCATTGAGCCACACTTGCTCTTTGGCCTTCTGCCCGCCGTCAACCTCTATGTTGTAGGCGAGCACGTTCTGACCCGCGTAGCCTTCAAGCAGGCCGGTGCGGTAAACGCTCAGCTCACTCTTGGTGACGCTGAACTGTAGATTGCCGAGCTGCTTGCGAAGGAGGCTAACTGCCATTAGCCCTGCCTTCTGCGCACTGATGCGCGGCTGCGGATTGACGGCCACGTCCGGCACGAAGTTGCCGTTGACGGCCGTGATGCCCTGTTCGTTCATGTGCACGATGACCTGTGCGCCGAAGACCGGGATGCCCTGATAAAACTGTTCGAGGCGGACGTGTGTTGCGCCGAGGTCGTCTTCCGTGACCCGCGCGGCGCGAAGCTCGCTGGCAGGGCCGGACGCATCCTGCCCAGCGGCGAGAGCCTGCTCTGCGCTGTTCATGCCGACGAGCGCGCCGTGCTGGCTGAGGAACGCGAGAGCGCGTGCTTCGGGGCTGGCCTTGGCGTCGTCAGTTGCGAGCACGCCGCCCGCTGCTGCGCGTACGAAGCTGTAAGCGCCCGTTTCGCGCGAGGCAAGGGATGTGACTTGGCCGCCAGCCTGCACGGCTTGCAGCGCTTGACGCGCGGACGCACGCGATGCCTGCTGTTGCTGCTGCTGGCTCACGTTCTGTTTAGTGTTTGAAACCTGTGGCGCGAGGGCACGCGCGTTGTTTGAAGAGTTGGAAGCAAAACTGACTACGTTAACGATGAGGGCGACCGCGCTGATGACGGCCACCAGAATAACTCGCAGGCTCGACCTGAATCGCCAGGAACGATTGGTGTGCGGCTGACGGGGCATCTCGAATTCTCCTCCTAAAAGTGTGTCAAAAAAGATGTAGGTGTCGGTTGACAGTTACACTTTATGGAAGGGTATTGAGAAATCCTTGAGCGCCGGAAAAATTATTTTCCCGCCGCACGAGCGCAGACTTGAGAAATTCTTGAGGACGGCCGAATCAGCAGTAAATGCAGCAAAACCGGCGGGAAAGACGACACCCCCCGCGAGAATCACGGCGAAGCTCAACACTCCGACGGCAAAACCGGGTAAACGCACGCATCCGAACCACTTACAGCCACGGCGGGCGGACTCTTCCGTGCTAAGTGGCAGCTATCCGACGCCGTGGGCTGGCTGTCCCGAGCCACGGGACGGCCCGCCCGCGCCGTAGGCGTTGACGCCGACGCCACGGGCAAGTCCGCCCGTCACGCGGGCAAGCTTGCCCGTCACGTGGGCGACTCCGCCCGTGGCGTGGGCAGACTCCGCCCACGGCGTGAGCAAGTCTGCTCACGGCGCGGTCAGACTCGCCCGTGGCGCGGACGGCTGGACGGCGGCGTGGGACAACCGGCTCATGGCGTGGGCCGCGTCGCCCGTGGCACGGGCCGACTGTTCCGTGGCGTGGTCGGGCTGGCTCGTGGTGTGGGCGGACTTGCTCACGCCACGGGCGAGTCGGCCCGTGGCGTGGGCAGAGGTGGCCCGTGTCACGGGCGGCGCGTTCCGTGGCGTGGACAGCGCGGTTTGTGGCTTGGTCGAGCCTGACGGCGACGCGGGAAGATTTGACCTTCAGGCGGGCGAAGGCGGGTCAGTCGCTTTCGAGAGCGCGGACGTGTGAGCGCACGGTCTGGCCGAGCGTGTCTAGGTTGTAGCCGCCTTCGAGGCAGGAGATGATGCGGCCGTTGCAGGCCGTCGCGGCCCACTCGCCCACGGCCCGCGTCATGTTGACGAAATCCTCGTCCTCCAACATGAGTTGGCCGAGCGGGTCGCTCTCGTGAGCGTCGAAGCCAGCGGAGATGATAACGAGGTCTGGTTTGAACTTTGCGCCGATTTCTTCGAGCGCCGCGTCGAACATCCGTCGCTGCTCAACGGCGTGCGTGTTCGCACGCACTGGAACGTTCAAGGTGTAGCCGCGCCCACGGCCCAAGCCGTTTTCCCCTCGCGCACCCGTCCCCGGATACCAGGGGTACTGATGCATCGAAAAGAAGAAGACGGTCGGGTCGTCATAAAAGATGCCCTGCGTGCCGTTGCCGTGATGCACGTCCCAGTCAACGATGGCGACGCGTTCTATCTCCGCGTAACGCGCCTGCGCATAACGCGCGGCAATGCCCACGTTATTGAAAAGACAGAAACCCATCGCGCGCTCCGGCGTCGCGTGATGGCCGGGCGGTCGCGCCGGAACGAAAGCCTTCCCGGCCTCGCCATTCATCAACGCATCCACAGCCCTGCACGCACCGCCCGCCGCACGCAAGGCCGCATCCAGCGAACGCATAGAGACGACCGTATCCGAATCAAGGTAGCCCGTGCCTTCGCTGACAACGCGCTCGACGGCCTTGTAGTGCTGCGGCGTATGACACGCCTGCACGTCGCCGCGCGGCGCACTGATGGCCTCCAATTCCACAAGCCGCCCCCACAACTCCGCGTCCTCCCGCAGTGCCTTCATCACCACCTCGTAGCGCTCAGGTCTTTCGGGATGATGCTCGCCCGTGTCGTGTTCCCTGAAAACCGGGTGATGGATAATCGCCGTCTTCATAACGCAGATTATGCGAAAGCCGTCGCAGAAAGGCAAAGCGACGCGCCTGCGGCTTGCCTCATTTGCATACAACAGGTGGCCGCCACACTGTCCTATCTACTTACCAGAACGCCGCGACGCCGCGAAAACCATGCGAAAACAGACGTTTTTGCTGGCAAGGCTCTCCGTCTCCGGCAGTGGAATACCACTTGCTAAAGAGCGTGGCGTGATACTCTTACCCGTTGAGCTTAAAAACTAACCTCGCGAATTTGTCCGAAACAATCAGGAGATACTTAGTATGTCATACGATGAAGAACAACAAAGAAGAAGCCGCGTAGTCGTGGAAACACCCACAGCGCGCCGCGAGGTCGTGCGCACGGAAACCTCCCGCGTCCCAGACAGGCAGGGCATCTCCACGGGAGTCGTGGCCGCGCTCGTCATCGGCGCAATCGCCCTGACGACGATTCTCTTCCTCTTTCTGCTGAACAGAAATAACGAGTCGAGCAACACGAACGTCCGCGTGGCGACTACTGCGCCGACGCCCTTGCAACAGCAGCAACCGCCCGTCATCGTCCAGCAGCCAGCGCAGCAGCAACCGCCGCAAACGGTCGTCATAGAGCAGCCCGCGCAACAGCAGCCGCCACAGACCGTCGTCATCGAACAACCTGCGGGAACAACCTCTCCGTCGTCAACAGACGCCAGACCGCGCGGCAACGACGACGCAACCATTCAATCCAGAATTGACAAGAAGATGGCGGAAGACCCGAAGTTTGCTTCTCTGGGCGTCATCGCTTCTGTGGCCGACGGGAAAGTCACGCTCACAGGCAGCGTTGACACGGCCGACCTGAAACGGCAGGTCGAGTCAATGGTCAAGAGAATCGAAGGCGTGCGCAGCGTCGAGAATCAGATCACCATCCTCGGCGGCTAAGAGCCCGGGCGAATCTTTCAAGCTCGCACCCGGCACGAACCATCTCAACCTCAGAATGCGCCGCGCGTTTGCATGGACGCGCGGCTCATTCTGCTCTCGACAACTCGCTCACATCCACACGACAATCAAACATCAGGATGCCTGCCGTCGCAGCCGCGTAAGCTGCGCGGACGTGATGCGTGCTGCTCGTACAGAAAGAGAGTGCGACGACTGCGCGCGCTAATCACATGTCAGAGACAGCGCCCTGATCGTCGAAGGCTTGTGCTGCGAAGACGGCTCAGCGTCGTTTCCCTTTTGTGCTGCCGCCCCTCTTTTTGCTTTTAGCGACAGACGCTTTTGTGCCGCCCCTCGTGCGCGCGATGCTCATCAATACTCTGCCCGCGCCATCATATTGAAATACCATGTAATCGCCGGGCCGTCCGCCCAGTTCTCTGATCAGCGGCGATGGAACCTTGCCGCGAAAGATGCCTGCATCGTCCGTCACCTTCGCTCTATATTCAGCCGGTTCTCTCTTTGACATGCTGTTGCCTCCTACAGTGAGTTAATCCGTTGGAGTTGCTTAAAGCGCGTGCGAGGTGATGCGCGCGGTAGTTTCTTCAGTAAGCCCGCTTGTCGTGTCCTAATAGCCTTCGGTGTGCTGGCGCAGCCATTCGTCCAGTTCCTGCTCGGTCGGCTCGTGCCCTAATTCCTTGCGCAGGCGTTGGCGCAAGTAGTCTCTTTCGGAGCGCGCGGCGTCTTCCAGTCCGCTCTCGTCTTCTTCGGATGTCGGGTTCTCTCCGGCAGTTAGAATATATGCATCCTGACCGAAGCTGTAAATGTTTGCGGTGAAGAATGTCTCATGTTGGCGTTGTAGCATCATTAATCTGAACTCACGTTTAAAGTTTGCCGGTTTGCGTCTTACTTAAACGGCGTCGCCCTCACAGATGACGATTGTCGTCACACGCAGGGCGTCGTCGTCTTCAAGCGAGGTTTCAATCGCAAGGCTTGCATCTTCGCCGCGCAGCACTACGCGGCGTTGCTCACCTTGAGAGTAGCAGGCGATCTCCGTAATCAAACACTCGACGGGCGCTGGCGTCAACTGTCGCAGGTTCGGTTGCTCACGCCCGTCGTGCAGGAGCGTTATCTCCTCCAGCAGCGCGGCGCGCGTTGCGGCCTCAAGCGCCAACTCGTTAACCGCTACGGACTGTGGCAGGAGCGCCATCTCCGTGTCAACGTAAATCGTCCAGATGAACCCTATGTCCAAGAGCAGATGCGCTGCTTCATCCATGATGAAATAGCCCAGCACGGTTGTCCCTAGAACATGCGCGATAACATGATCCTGATGCGTGTTGGTTTCGAGCGGAGACCAGAGGGTCGTCATCGCATCTCCTCACTCGCGAGCGAACATGGACGAGCGTGCGGGCTTTTCATGCGACCGTGTTGAGCACACGCGCCAGCACGTTTCGCTCCATCATCGTCAGATTAGCAAAGCTCACACCGAAACCAAGCGTCGGCTGATGATAGACAACCGTCCCGCGCAGCGGCATCCAGAAGCCGGTCGGCAGTTGTATCTCAAAATGAATCTCTTCGCCTGTGCTCACCTGTGCGAGAGATTCTATATAACAACCTCCGATGCTGAGGTCGCTAATCCGCGCAGCATACTTGCCCGACAAGCTTTCCCAACGCACTTCGAGCGGCAAGGAAAAACGCTGTTCCTTTCGACGCTCACCCTCCATTGCTGTTTCCCGGTTAAACGCAAAGTCAAACGCACAAACGAGGAACAGGGAAGCTGCTCAAAAGACAAAACACATATCGTACATATCGCCGGGCAAATCAATGTAAAGCTGGTGCTCGTCGGCCTCAATCTTGATGATGTCCTGACAGACGAGCACGAAGAATCGTTTGCAGCCGCGCAGTGCAGAGCCTTCGTCAAACATCAACGTCAGAGACTTGCGCGTAGTTTCGTAAGTCCCGGACAGAGTTTCAGGAACGACGATGGTCACGCCTTCGCCGGTCGCGAGTTTCTGTTCCGCGCCTTCATTGTAAAACTCTCCCTGCTTCTTATCGCTCGGCGTGAAACTGACCGCCCCGCGCGCACGCAGCTTCTCCACCTCTACCTCTTCGAGCGTCAGCCCGAAAGCCAGAAACAACTCGGCCAGTTCGATTGTAAACTCGCCAGCCTTATGCGCGTCCGCAACCCTTTTTATCAAATCCAGCACAGGCCCCTTCAACTCAGGACGCTCAATGCATTCAACCGGCATCGCCCACCCTCCCGGCTCGAACAGAATTTTTCATAGCTTAGCTCTTGCGCGCGCATAGTATACGCCCAAGGCCAGCACGCGCAAGAAATAAAAGACGTTGGCCCGCAAACCCTTGCGCGCTTCCTCTACACAAACAGAACGCACAGCACAATCATTCAACGGACAACAAACAGCAGGCCGCCCGCCAGCATCAATCTCATGCCAGCGGGCGGCTCATCTCTCTTCACTCGAAACAGCGTTGTCCTTTACTTACATTTGAACAGTGGGCAAAGTCCAAAAATGTATCCCATACACTACCACCGCCAAACCATTGATGCAATTGATTTTACAGGCAATGAGCCAACATCGGCTCTATAAAACAATGTCCGAAAAGTCAAAAAGCGTCCAAAAAGGCTCCCGAAAAAGTATACTCCAATGCTCGGTGGTACGCATTAACAAATACAAAATCACATTTGTTCTACTACAATATTACGGAAGCTTGGTATTTCCGCTCGGCGTTCTCGACATTACGTCAAAAGTTGATTCTCTTTGAGTTGGCTGATACAAGTTAGGCTCGAATAGTATGAATTGTAATGAGAGAGTTTAATGTCCAAGAACCGCACCCCAAAAGACTTGGCACAGGCAGTATTTACTGAACTGAAGAGGAAAAGCGAAACATATCCTAAACTCGCTATTCTCATTAATTTGTTTGAGACGATGTACTATGCAAGCCTTCAGACAGAAGAGTCTCACCTCATATCATTTCACATGGTCTACTTAGATCCAACAGATCCTGACCCTGAACCACTGAGCCCAATTACTAAGGATCGCTGGATGGTAGTTCAGCTTGCATATTCGATTCCCCTTACCACCGCAAATTTGATTAAGTTGGCGAATGCCTCGGATCCTCGCACCTCATCTTTTGCGGTTTATCATGATGAGCAAGGGCACCTGTTTGTATGGGGCTTTGTTGATCAAGGGAGCAGCTACAGTGAGTATGTGAATTACGAGGCTGAAGAAGGCGCTGATCGGCCAGGCTTGTTTCAAGCAACAATTGCAGGCGCAGGTCATTTAATAGCCTTCATTGAAATGAAGAAAATCGCCGAGCTAAAGATCAATGCTTTGCTAATGAGCGCGTCTGATGTCCTAGGAGGAGGGCCAATTCGTGAAGCTCTGCAACCGGGCATTAAAACTTACCTGCAAGCCATTAAGTCACATGTCCCAGCAAATATGTATCATGCTCGCTCCACATCGGTAGCGGATCTTGTGGCTTCATGGTTACGGACTCTATCCCGCTTGTTGTTGAGAATGCAACGGTATGGGCACGGAGGAGCCATCTTAATAACACCCAGCAATTCTCTGCGCGGCCTAAATCTCAAATATGAACTAACCTACGATCGATTACGCTCCGCTCTGCAGGACAATGCCGTGTTAAGAATTGCTCAAGCGTACTATTCACAGAAGATTTGGTCAGATTATATTAACAAGGACGCCGAAACGGTCCCGGTCGCCCTCTATTTGGATGAATCCACTGTCCGAGACAATCTGAAGGCTAACCGTAGAGAACTAGAAGGAACAATATGGTTTCTCTCTCTTCTGACTCGCGTCGACGGCTTGTTGTTACTTAACCCAAGTTTGGAGGTTCAAGGCTTTGGGGTTGAGATAACTATTCAAAAAGAGCCCGCAAGCGTTTATATGTCTGGAAATCGAAGTGCAACGCCCAACTCATTAAAGCCAATTGACTACAAACACTATGGCACACGTCATCGATCTATGATGAGGTATTGTTCCCGGGTGCCGGGGAGTGTCGGATTTGTTGTCTCCCAAGATGGAGACGTGAGAGCTCTAACCCAAGTGCGGGGGCAATTGGTAATGTGGGAAAACATTAAGCTACAGCTTCCCGGTTTCGTGCAGCATCGGAAGACAACAGTTTAAATGGGGTGCGACAATTCCCTGACCTGTTGTTTGGAGATATGAAATGGCTAAAACAGTCTCGTTAATTAATATGAAGGGTGGTGTCGGAAAATCCACGCTAACTGTAAACCTAGCATGGCATTTTGCGGCCTATCGAAATTGGCTAAAAAAAGTGCTGGTGGTTGATCTTGATCCCCAGTTCAATGCTAGCCAATACCTACTGGGAGTGGACGGATATAAACAAATCATTGATGAGGACCGTCCGACTGTGTGGAATATATTTGAGGCGCATACAAAGATTCCGGGCGCAAAAGTACGCACTGTCGAACCAAAGGACACAGTCAGAAATGTGTCCACAATTCAGGGGGGGGGTCGGTTGGATTTGATACCATCACAGTTAGAACTCGCGCTGACGCTAAAAAGTTCAGGCACTAAGGAGCGACTTCTGGCACCTGCTTTGAAAAAGCTTGATGGAAAGTATGATTTGATCTTAATAGATTGCGCGCCAACTGAATCGATCCTTAGTACCGCTGCTTATCTTTCGAGCGATTACATCTTGGTGCCGGTGAAGCCAGACTTTTTATCAACAATAGGTCTTCCGCTCCTTGTTAGTTCAATTAATGATTTCAAACTGGATTATCCGGAACATAACATAGAACTTGCCGGCATCGTTTTTAACGCCACAACGGATTACTCTCCAGAAGAGTCGAAATCGAAAAGGGAGGTAAAAGCGCTTGCCAAGGAATACAACTGGTATGTCTTCAAAACCGAGCTAGCGTATTCGAGGTCATATCCCAAAGGGGCGCGGGAGGGGCAACCAATTTTTCGAACGACTTACGCTCGTACTGATCAAACGTCACTGTTCCGAACATTTGCCCAAGAGTTCTCTGAGAGAATAGGTTTATGAACAATAACAAAGAATTTGATCTGTTGTCCGACATCGCCAAATTGCTCAAGAAATATGGGCCGGAGACTTTTGAAACATTGGGTGAGCAGATCACGGATCCAAAGTTTACAATAATTTTGGCTGATCTTCTCAGCACGACCGCCAAGACGTACCGAGCGACGCCCAAGTTAAAGAGCAGATCTCGATCCAAGCCGCAAAAGGGTAACTTTCTTTCAAGGCTTGAGAGATCCGATCCTGAGAAGGCTGCCTTGTTAATAGAGCTTTACGATGGCTTGAAGAACCAGAGCATTCTTCCAACCCTAAGAGAGATGAAAAATTTTGTCGCAGATAATGGGTTGCCACCGGTTAAATCCACGTCTCGTGAGAAAGCGTTGATACCGTTCGTTCAGACTTTCCTTAAAATGCCCGTCGAAGAAGTGAGGGAATGCCTGAAGCGGATTCAACCAACCAGATCGTCAGGCGATCGAACCTTGGAAGGTTGGAGCAAGATTATCTTTCGTAAAGATGCTAAAGATAGTGTGAGTTAAGCGCCTCTTCAATTGAGAGCGTGCGACGACATCCAGTATTGGGTAGTTCTTGGGATAGATTGTCCGTGTGGGTTGCCACAATCCAGTGCGAGCAGGACAGAGCCCCGTAAACACTTACAAAAAAGCCAGCATCGGACATTCTAGACCGCGAAATCAAACGTCTTCGCAAGCAGGAACGCACCCAGGAATAGGATTTGATATGGCGACTCTACCAACGGAAGTGATATCTCCAGCAAGACAGAATACAAAGCTTGAATCTGAAGGCGCAGAGTTTTTAGTTATGGCCAATCTGCTTATAGAAGGAATCTTTTGTTATAAGGCCTATGTTAACTTCCCTGGTTATGATCTTATTGCTGTTAATCCGATCTCACAAAAGGTTGTACGAATCCAAGTGAAAAGCCGATGGGCTACTGATTATGATAAGAGCTTCCCAATAAAGAACTTCAACTGTGATTTTGTCGTTCATGTGGCTCTTAACCGTGGGTATCGTTTCTCTAAGCGGAACAAGGTTGGAGATTCTGGCAAGAAATCCCCTGAATTTTATATTTTACCTATTTCCGTTGTGAAAGCGGCTCAAAATGTCGCTGATAAGTGGGGAAAAGTAACGATTACAAACATACCTGATATAGAAAAGTATAAGGATAGCTGGGAATTGATTTCATCATTCCTGAATTAATGAACAAGGGGCTTTGCCGAATTACTTAATGCTTTTCACTCGGATGTCTCCTCCAAAGCCAACGCAACTTTATTCACTTCTTCACCAAGTTTGAATATCACGCAACAATATTCAGTGACGCGAACAAGTCGCTATATGGAAGCTACGCCAAGATTCGGATTCTATAGGCGCTCCAAGCTGCCTTTCGATATAGCGAAAAGCTAAATAGCAAGTCGGTATCTTGGTGTGCGCGGCATATAGATAAGAGTGATTACTTTTTGCGAGATCTTTTCTTAGGTTGGAGCGCTATCTTAAGCGTTCTATATGGCTGCAAAAGATGGTCCAACTCATCACTCGTAATATAGTATCCCTGAGCACGAATCAAAGATGTCTGCTCCTTGAATAGAAGGTCGCCTCTCATTAGTAGCTGCTCTGCTCCAACTTCATCCAGAATCATTCGTGACGCAGTTGCATCATTTACGTGCAATGCCACACGCCCATTCATTATATTTCGAATGTTTGTAGGCACCAGATCAGCAGAAGGGCGCTGGGTGCATAGAACGAGATGAACACCTCGTTTGCGCCCTAATTGTGCTATGCGACGTATGTTTGTATAAAAAGCTTCTCGTTTTGCTCGGTTACCAACAAGTTGATCTGCAAGGTCTGCAAATTCATCAACCACAACAACGAATGGCGGCAGAGGAGAGGACTGATGCTTGTTGTTATAGTCTCCTATATCACGGCATCTGGCATTGGTAAGTTGCTCCTGACGTTCTTCGAACATCTGAGTCACATGTGTTTGCAGCAACTCGATTGCTTCTCGTGCATCAGCGATGACCTTTCCTTCTTCCAAGTGAGGTAAACCCTCAAAAAAGCTAAAATCTTCTGGGCCCGAAGTAGAAAGCAATAGCCGTAATGTTGTTGGATCAGGATGGGTCTTTAGAAGAGCTGCCAACAAACCATATAAAAAGACAGTTTTCCCAGAGCCTGTCGTCCCTCCGACCAATAAATGTGGCATCTGACTAAGATCTCTAATAATGTCGTTGCCTTCTGGGGTAACACCAATAGGTATTGGCATCAGTTCCGGCGTCGGAATAGCTGGTAGACGCGACAATCCCCGAGAGAGTGGAACGCTCTCCCGAGACATGCGAGGTATATCAACGGCAATCTCATCGGAATTAGGAATGGTTGTCACCAGCAACCCCGATCGACGCATCTCCCGGCCAATATCCTCCAGCGCGTTACGCAACGGATCAATTCTCTGACCGCGCTTCAGGCGGACGTAAAAACGCCATACTGTAGGTCCGACAACAGCCCTCGCCGGGTCGCACTCGGAGATCTCGATTCGGTACGATTGGCACGCGCGCCGGAAGGCATAGGCCAGATCCTCAACCTCGGAACGCTCTGCGGGAGCTGGCATGATGGCTCGCTTCGGTTCGGGCAGCGGGGATTTGGCTTCTGGAGCGAACGACGTAATGTGATCGTCGCCCTCTTTCTCCTCTTCCGCAGGCGCAGGGCCGTCGTCACTTCCCTTACTACCTTCCTCCAGAGAGGATGTGGCAGGGGGTGATTGCGAGCTTTGGTCTGCCAGCTGAGATACGAGGCGCTGGACGGCTCTTGCCCCGATTTTCACGAGAGCTATCGGCTGCGTCGTATCATCAAACACCTCGACGTCTGCGTTCTCCTCTAAATGAACGTGCAGCACTAATCCGTGGAAACTAACACTTACCGAAGGATTAGGAAGGGTGAAAGCGTGCTGCAGATTCTGATACCACTCTTTCTGCCATTCAGGATCGTGGACTTCGCGGAAGCATTCACGGTGCAGTTGATACTTTAATACCTCGCGCCTCGCGGGGGTAAAAAGTGGCTGGTCGTCGGTGCCGCCGAAAATCGGCCCCAAAGCCTCCAGCATAGCTTTCAGTTGATTCACGGCACCGCCCTCAAGCCGACGCCGTCCCGTATCAGGATCGCGGACGATACGCGCTTCAGTACCCTCGGCGCGCGTCTTCACTTCAATTGGCTCGATCACCAGTTCGTTCTCATTTATCCGTAGGCCGATGAGGTCCGCACGCTCCCCGCTGTGAGGGCGCGATTTAAGCCATTGCTGAGCGAGGTTTGAATCGAGCGATGCAACAAGAGAGCCAGGGTATTTTTCCGTATACCACGCCGCCGCTAGAACAGTGCCGAGAAGGCCCTTCTCTTTAGTTTCGCGTGCGCCTCCCACCAGCGGAACTGAAAACAGTCCACCAGCAGCTATGTGGCTGAATCTTCTCAATAGATCGGAGATTACATTCGGGTCCGGGTACAGATTAAACTGCCGTAGCAGATCAACGAAACGCGCCACGGCGCGCGGCGATGATTTAGTCCAGACGGCGATTTCGCGATGACCGACTCTCTGCTCACTGAGCGGGACAGCGTTCTCTAGCCTATAAGGGGTTAAGACACGGTCACCTATCACGAGCCAGCGGGTCGCCCCGCTCTGCAAAAGCGTATTGACGGACTCCAGATCCATCTCCCCTTCATGTTGCAGCCTGATTTGCTGGCCCGGCGGCAAGTGAGCAGCGCGATTGACCAAGAAGTGGAAGTCGGCGAACAGGCCCTCATCAGCTTCCGACGAAGGCGCGATCGTCCCTCGCTTAAAAGTCTCACTGTATTCGTACTGGTAAGTAATCACCAAGGGACTCACCAATAGTTGCCGGGCGTGCGGCGCGTAGCCTAGCTGGTATTGCGACTGGTCGAAAAGATAGGTGATGTGAACCGGCTGTTCGCTGAGTGCCTTAGCTACTTCGGCTAGGGATTTATGGCTGTGCAGTTGCACGGCGAGTTTGCCCGAATCCAGCATCTTAGCCAGTTCGTAATCCTTATCGTCGTAATCGAATCGGGCAAGCTCGCCCGCAGGATTCTGGCCGCGGGTAAAGTGGCAATCAATCATCAACCGCGTATCAGGCACACTATCGAAGAAAGCTGATGCGGACTTGAGCGCCACGCGGAGGTCCGGGACATCGACTAAAGCGATCCGGATCTGCGGGCGGCTGTATGGCGCATAATCTAGCCAGCGCCTTAACAAATTACTCAAAAAATCCAACCCATCATTGCCTAAATATCGGTTCGTGCGATTCTCATAGGTAGGCAACAGCTCGTAGCTGCCCGCCTGCGGTAGCTCGACCCTCTTCTCCCCGGTCATGTCCGAGCTGAATATTACGAAGTGAAGCAGGTGAGGCAGATCAGGGAGTGCTTTTGACAACTGCTTCTGCTCTTCCTCATTAAGTGAGGTCTTGTCGCTATGCACTGCCTTGAGGATTTCCCGAAACCGCCAGAGGTGAAACGGGTGCAGCGGCGTCAGAATGGCCTTCCACTCATTCGGGGTGCGAATGTAAACAACGTCGAGCCTTAAAATCTCTATAATGACATACCGCAAGGCGTTGGCGTCGCGGCTATGTAGGGTCGCGTCATGCTGGCGTAGCGCGTGGATTATCTTGGAGTAGGCCGCGAGATAGTCATTGAGAGCTTGACGCGCGTCTGGGTAGCCGCCGAAAAGCACAAGGGGATAAGCCAACAGGAGATCGAGGTGCTTGAGTAATACTGTGCGGGCGGCAGTGAAACGATTGAGCGCATCAATAAAAGGAATGTCCGGTTTTAGATAATCATCGAACCTCCGGAGGAGCGAGAAGAGGCACTGGCCCAGCACGCCTTGCGAAGGATCCTCCGGGTTATAAAGAGTGAATTCGTTCTCTAGATTAGCGTGACGGATGGCTTCACGTATGCTGTAATTCTCAGTCTCCAGCACGCCGCCCCAACTATCTGCTCGGCACGCATAGCCCATGAATGAACGCAGTTCCTTTGAAGGCATGTCGGGGTGAAGCGTCTGGCCGCCGAAGCCGGGTGTTATAGTGGCTTCCTCGATGTGCTGCTGGTTATCGAGATTGCGTCGATAGCTCTCGCCGAATTCGTGTAGCCCCTTCTCCGCCTCTTTGTCAGTCCGCACAGCCAGTTGGGCCACCGCTTCTACGAGGGAGCGACCGCGCAACGGCCTCTCAGGCGGAGGGGGAGGCGGATCCACGGGCTCCCCGTTTTCATTGTCATTCACATCGTCAACATTATCTAAAACCGCTGCACTTGTGCTGGATGACGGTAGCGGACGGCCAGCCCTCAGCAGTTGCTCAACCGTAGCCACATCGAGCCGCTTCAGTATGTCATCTCCGCCTCGGCGGAAGAACTCCATCAGATCCTTAAAAGCGTTTCTCAACCCGGCCTGTTTACTCCCGTGAGCTTTCGCGAGCACGGAACTCATTCGCTTACGGCTCTGCTCTGAGAGCTGGCTCATCTCAACAATCAATTCGCGATTGCGGCGTAGTCTTTCACTCGGGTCGCGGTTGGTTTGCAGAATGGCCCCATCTTTTAACAGGCCCAACTGCCAGAGATTATCAGGGATAGCGTCCACGTTCTTCTTAGCTGCGTAGACAGCCTTTACAAAATCTTCGATCTTGCTCAGTGGAAATGTCGCCGCCTCGTCACGCAGTGCATCCCAGAACTTAGTTTGGGGCAAGTTGCTGGATAACTCTCTGCCAGCGGTGGTCAATAGCTGATAAGCAAGATCACGGGCGGTGACCGTGTCCAAATCCTCTAGTGAATGCAATCTTTTCTTTTCGCCCTGGACGAAGACCACTATCTGGCCCGCTAGGTCCGGCTGGCTACGCCATAGAACTGCCTTCTCAATATCGAACGTTAAAGTCAGCTTGGGTGGCTTCGACGCTAACGGGTAATCCACTGCGGCCACGTGGAGCGGCCGGTCCAGTTGGTCGGCCGCGAACGCGGCCACACGGTCTACCTTGATGTCGGCCAAATCTCTGACCACAACTCCGACACGGGCGTTATTCAGACGTTCAGCGATAACAGCCCCCGCAAGTTCGTCACGGTTAAATTGCACTGGAACCCTCCAGGTTCACTTGTAATACGCCATCTGCTAAAAGATTAGCGAAGCCGAGCCGGCCTAAAGAAGAAGCAAAATGCTTTCGGTTCTCTTCTAAGGAGTTACTGTCCGCCTGATATATACCAAACGCTAACAATTTCTGCTCGTCCTCTGGTCTTCCTCCCACGATGAGGCCGTAGCGATTCCAAAAACGCTCTTGCAAAGTGGGCATATCTATTACCTCACCTGGCCTGACCGCCCCACGCAATAATGTTTCCAGCATATCCTGTTGAGGCATGAATCGCTTTGTAGGTCGAGTATTGACCGGCGGATACAGTAGGCCACTCCGGTGACCAAGTTGACGTAAATACCCGATGGGATGACCATTAGCCTGAAGCGCCAGCATATCGTAAAGAGCTTGCCCACATATCGTGAAAGTCTGTTTGCTGTCTTTGGCCTCCCTCAAAGCTAACTTCCAGAGTTCTTTCAATTCATCCCCCATTCCCTCACCTTTTTTGACCTGCCCTTTCTTATAAACCGGCACATCGTCACGGCGTAATCGGTCATAGTTGTATCCCTCCTTTTGCAAGTACCTGCCAAATCCCCAGGCATAAAATCTCGCGATAGATTGGCAGACGAGCGTGTAGGTCATCGCCGAAGCGCGGGCCGTAGGATTGTTCCCGGTGGTAGAAAAGTCTAACAGAAAAGGCAGCACGGAGTTGCGCGCCTTAGGGACGTAACAGACCTCCAAGTTAGCCAGATGCCGCACCAGCACGTAAGAAGAGAACAACACAGCAAGACGTAGCCGAAACAGCTTGTTGGGGTGCGCAGAAAGATGCAGAGAAAGAGTGTCGGCGGCCTCTACCAACCCCTCCCATAAAGATGCAGGCTCGGAGAGTATCGGCTTATTCAGAAATCGGACCCGATTGAAGTCGAACCGGGGCGACCAATCTTTATCCAATGATGTATTGAGAAGCGGGTATGAGAGAAGCGTAATAGTATCGTCCGGACTCTTTAATGCCTTCCCTATGCAGTCGCGCAATGGGGATTTGTTACGGCCTAGCCACTCTGAAATCAGTTCGCCGCCGTCCTGCCCGATACGATCTCTAGATACAAACCCCATGAAGCCAGCCGAATAAGACTCCATCCCGTCCGTAAAAACGGCATCGTCAGCCGCCACGACTTTCTTGAGCAGTTCTCGCAGCCGGGCTAGATTTGTTTCGTTGACCTCCTGACTATCCAGCTGCTGGTCATCGCGGAGCATGGCGTACACGGTTTCCAACTCGTGTCCGCGCGGAATCCGCCCCTTATCCGTTCGGCTAAAGACGAAGTGATTAAGCGCACTTGTGTCGGCTGTGCCCCCTAAAATAGAGCGGAACAGCCCGTTGCCGACGTGAACAGGTTTCACGCTATTGGTACTCGGGCTAAAGCCAATAAACTGCTCTTCAATCCACTCCCTCGCTTCTTCAATGGCTATAGTCACTGCTCCCGCCCTTTCTGGTAATACTCAAGTACCGTTTATCTTGTGGGTCTATGACGACGGTCAGTTGTTCGGCGCTCGTCGGATCGAACAACACGATTTTCACCTCATCCTCCTGCCTCGCGGGATCATAAAGTTGCTCCATGAATTGCCAGAGACGGCGCATAGTATCCCCCTCAAGCGATAAGACAGGCACACCTCGCTCGGACCGCTGCAGCAGATTAAAAAGTGAAAAGTCGACCCGCAAATTTGCCGGGTAATGTTTTTTCAGACGCAACAAGAGGTGATTCTCTGTCAGGAGGAAGGCTTCGGCCATACTGCTCCGCAGCCGCGGATGGACTATCTCTAATTCGCTGCGCTGGCAAAGTTGAGACGAGTAGAGGATCCTTCGCGGGGATTGATTATACCGATGGCTCTGCCAGACCCGTAACTCCTCACTTTTTCCGATCAACCCGAACAGACCGTTAAGCCGGCGGATGATGAGGCGCAACGCGTCGCGTTCCGACATCTTAAGAAATCTCTCGAATTCGCTTTCATCATCCCCCGTCAGAGTTAGCAACTGAGCGCCCTGTTTGTGGAAAAAATAGAATGCTCGCTTCCTGGCTTTGAAGCGCTCCAAGTCGCTCGGAGAAATAGAGTCATCCTCGAAGGGCCATTCTGCCAGCCAATCCGCCGAATCAGTTTCCGCCGAGATTAGAATTTCATCCCACAAAGGGTGTGAAATCTGCGCAGGGTCAAAATGGTCTTTCAGCTCCTTAAATAGCTTACCCTTACCGTTGAAAGGTAGCTGCGGAAGCGCAAATCTTCTGTCGCCGCTCTCCCGCAGCAATTGGTCGCACGACCGACCGCTGAAAAGCAGATATGAGATCAGATTCTGCAATTCCCGGAGCGTCGCGTGATAGCCACGGATGCTCACCCGATCTAGGAGAAGTTGCAGCCGCTCTCTGAATCTCGAAGTCCCTAAGAGGCCTTGATTTCGCACAAGATCGCAGCCTTCGGCAGGGCATATAGAACACTGCCTCAAAAACTTAGGGTCTCTCAGCTTATCCAGCGCCGCGACAACGACATCTGCCTCTAACGCGTTACGTCGGCTCAAATCGAAGACCGCTACCGAATATTTCTTCTCTGGCTCAATCCCATAGATTATCGCCTGTTCCACCTGCTCCTGAGCCTCTTTGACCGGCTCAAATTTCTTATAATCATCAGCCAAGCTCTTTAATATGGCTTCATTGATGGCAATGCAGAACGGGTTGCCAGCCTTCTTGGCTTTTTCCCACCTGGCTTTAATTTGCGCATTGGAGAGCGTACTCGCGTCCAACTCGATCACAGGTTTGCTTTGCAGTGCCTTCAATCGCTTTTCCAACACGCGTAGTAAAGTACCCCACCGCAAGCGGTGGGGCTTTAGCTCGGTTTAATCGAACAGGTCTATTTGCGCATCTTGGGCTTCTTTGTGACGTTGAATGTATTTACGAATCACCTCTGCTGTCACTTTATCGCCCACGGTTCTGGC